>NZ_DLMS01000006.1:0-315985 GCF_002479365.1 Pseudomonas sp. UBA7530 | reverse complement strand
AACCATCTCAAACCCGCCCAAAGAACAGAGCCCAGAACGCCATGACGATGATGATGGTGGTCAGCATGTTGGCGTCCATGAAAAGCCCTTATGTGAAAAAGCCCGATAACGAATTACCGGGCTGGTTTTGGAACAGCCGGCCTTACAGCGCGCGGCGGATGAACTTGAAGGCGGCAATCGCGATGATTACGCCGAGGACGATGCCCGCGACCTCGACGCCATCGGCCTGAGCATCAGTGAGGGCAGTGGTCACGCCAGTCGGGAGGGCGGCGTGGGCTTGCTGCATGGCCAGCAGGCCAACAGCGGCGGTAGCACCGAGCGAGCGGCGCAGGACTTTCAGGTTTTGCATGGGTGTGTCTCCTACAGGTTGAGTGCCTTTTTCAGCACGAGAGCGCCGAAGACGATGGCGAACAGCACCAGGGCGTGTTCACGTATCTGTGCATGGTCCTCGGCGGTTAGCCCGGTCGGGCTTATCTCACTGAGCGCGACGGTGGAGAGGGTGCCCACACAAACCGGGGTCTGGCCTGCGCTCTCCCATACGCCGTCGCACACAATGAAATTCATGGCGCCCCCTTACTCGGCCAAGCTGGGGTCACGAATGACCTCAGCCATGTCCAGGCAGTCGGGGCAGATCACGAGGGCGGGCGCCTTGTTCAGATCGGGCAGCAGGTCGGGCTGGGGAGCGGACTGGTTGTAGAGCTGGCCCATGGGCTGCCCGCAGCAGTCGCACAGCACGCGATCAACGATCAGCACGGCGGCGCCCTCCCGTCAGGCCTTGGCCGCGTCCGGCTGGGTGCCGGTCGGCTTGGGCTGTTGTTGGGTGCCTTGCGGGGCAGCAGGCTTGGCGGCCTGGCCTTTCGGGTTCACGGCTTCGATGTGCAGGGCTAGGTTTTTGCCCTTGTTCTGGCCGCCGCGTGCCACGTCGAAGGTGATGCGTACCAGCTCCAGCGGGGCGAACTGGGCGCCGGCTGCGAATACTTCGTCGGCGGCGTCTTCAGCGATGGCCATGCCGATGATGGACAGGCCGTGTTCGGTCTTGCCGTCCGGTTCGTCGCCGTAGAAGACCTTGGCGTATTTGGTGTCATCCACCTGGGTCATCTGAGTGCCGAGAAATGCAACTTCCATAGTCGAACGTGCCATTTGTGTTTCCTCGCTTAGTTGCGCGTTATTGCGCGGTTTTGCCTTTCAGCAGGCCGAGCGATCCCGCACGGGCAAACTTTCGTTTTTGCCCGAGGGTGGCTCTCGACTTGCCGGGGTTTCAGTTGCCGCTTGTGCAGCCTGTTAGTTGGTAAACACCAAGGGCTTTGCCCTTGTCATCCCACTCTTGCCGCCGAGGGCTCGGGAGCGCGGGGCGGTGGAGCTGCCCCACACTCACGAGCGGAGGCTATTTAGGGTGGTGGGCGTTCAAGGGTTCGCTCTGCCCGTGCCTCCGTTTGACCGAACGGTGAAGCGTGTTCGGACAAGCCGGGGGCGCGGCCCTTGACCGACATAGCAATGAGCGCGGCGGTCAGGCCTTTGAAGAAGCCGCGTGTTTCCGCTTGGGTGCTGGCTAGGCGCGGGTCAGCGGGGGGGCGCTGTTTGGCTAAAGCCTCCAGGCGATCCAGATACTTGCAGTAAAGAATGATCAGGGGCAGGAAAAGCACAGCCACCATGCCGACGGCGCAGGCGGCCAGAACGAAGAGGTACATGACCTGCAGCAGCAGGATTACCAGGCCCTCTAGGACGGCTTCTAGCGAGTTGATCCATTCAGTGATCATGCAGTCACCCCACCAGTTCGAATGGTTCGCGCAGAGGCACGAAGGGCGTTGGTTTGCCGGTGTCGCTCACAACGTGCCAGTACGCTTTCGGACGGTTGCCGGGCTTGTGTTTCTCGCAGGTGTAGGCCTGCGAAACGTGGTTCCGACCATTGACCACGGACCATCGCGCGGGGCGGCAGTCGGTGCATTGTGTGTATGGGTAAGTAGGCGCCTTGGGCGGTATCCAGTTGCGGTTTAGCCAGCACACAGAGCAGTCGCAGTCCTCGGCGTGGGGTTGGCGCAGGTACTGGCTCAGGCTTTTCATTGGCGGCCTCCAGCGCTTGGCGCTTTTCGAAGTCGGCGCCCTGGCCGTGGGCGAAGTCGTTGCAGCTGTTGCAGCCGCAGAAGTCGCCACCGCAGTCGCAGCGGTAATCACCGAAGTGGCCTGCATCGCAGTAAGCGCGAACCTGCAGACAGTCCTGGCAGAGCATCAGAGCGGCGATTTTCGCTAGCTGGGTAGTCATGCGGCAGCCCTCACACCACGGACGCGGTAGAAGTCGCGGGCGCGTTCCTGGGTAAGCCCCCAGTGACGACCAGGGCCGGACGGCAGGTCAGCGATGACGCGCTCTATATAGGCAGTGCACTCAGCCTTGTTTGGGCCGGTGTGGACGCGGTGCCAGCGGCGTTGTTTGGTGGGGCCGTGCAGGGTGCAGCATTCGACGACGTAGGCGGTCTTAGTCATCGGTGTAATCCCCCGCGCAGAAGATGGTTTTGCCTCGGTCGAGGTCGCGGCGGATGCGGTGCAGGTTGATGACGCGGTGACGGCCGATTTTCACGGTCGGGACGGTGTGGCTTTCGATCCAGCCGCGCACCACGTCTTCGGTGATTTGCTCCATGCCCAGGAGCTGAGCCAGCACGTATTTCGTGCAGAACGGTGCGTCGCGGAAATCCGTTACGCGTTGGGCGTCTCCCGAAATCGAAAGCCCCACTACACCAGACTGTTCCATGCAATTACCCCTATAATCCGACCCAATGTTCCACTTTTTGGAACCTAATGCGGAGCTCCTAAAGCGTAATCTTTACTCCTGGAGTGAATATTACGCCAAGATTTTGTTGGAGTAAATTTTACGCCTATTGATTTTTTATAAATGGACGCGGTTAGAGATAGAGCGCTTCAATTGATCAAGCGGATAGGCCCGAAACAGCTGAGCGAGCTGGGCGGGAAAAATCACGACAGGTGGAAGAACATCAGTCGGGGGGCTATCCGAATCAGCACGGTAGAGGTGGGCGTGCTTGCAGAGGCGTACCCAGAGTACGCGCTATGGCTGATATCCGGCCGGATTGAGCCTGAGAACGGCCACAGAAGCCCTGATTACGATGAAGCCAATCGAAACTTGGCCAATCCAAACGCGGGATAGCGATCACCCAGGAAGTGGCTAGGCGCTGGTACGCCCGAAAGTAGGTCAAGGATGGCAAAAAATGATTACACCCGAAATCCTAGAACAGTTCCCTAAAAAGCTCCGGCCAGTTCAATCGTGAGGGCAGGTATAGGATTATGGGATAGCCATAAGTGATACTTGTTACTGGTGAAGTGACACCAGATAATTTTGTTCAGATGTAAGTTATAAGGACGTAGTGATGGCGAAGTTTCTTAACACAAGCGCAACGAACTATTTTCTAGAGGAACTGATCAAGAACGCCAAAGATCGTTTAATTCTCATTAGTCCCTTCCTTAAGCTAAATGACAGGATTAAAGAGCTCCTTGTCGACAAAGATCGCTTAAAGATTGATGTGCGAATTGTCTACGGAAAGAGCGAGCTTCAGCCTGAGGAGATTAGATGGCTGAATGAACTGTCCTACATCAGAACAAGTTTTTGTAAGAACCTGCATGCTAAATGCTATCTGAATGAAGAGATATGCATAATTAGCAGTCTGAACTTGTATGAGTTTAGTCAGGTTAATAATAACGAAATGGGAGTGCTAATAGAGCGCTCGGATGATAGCGACCTATACCGCGATGCGTATGAAGAGGCGCAGCGCATAATTCGTATAAGCGAAGAGGTAAGGATTAGCCTTGAGCGTATAAGTGTCACTGAGAAAGAGGATGAAGATTCTGACGAAGAAAAAACCTCAAAACTTACATCGTCAAAGCTAGGTCAGCGTTATAAGCTGAAAACTCCAGAGCTTATCCAGAAGCTAGTAGAAAAAGGATATTTGGAGCTTCATGGAGAGAAACAGCAGCTGACAGAGAAAGGGAAGGGTGCAGGCGGGGAGCTAAGGGTTAGTCCAAAGTTTGGCCCATATTTCTTGTGGCCGAGCGATTTAGATATTTAGTGATCTTTTGTAAATTTTATATGTGTGCGTAACAAGGAAGAGGGACTGTTAATGCATTCATTTGAGCTTAAGAGAGAAGCTGAGCTTGCGCTTGGATCACTTGAGAAATTCTCAGGCTTCATAGATAGTGTAAGAAGTATTTCAAATGTCTTGTCAGATCTTCCTGTCCATCTAGGCCAGCTGTCAACGGTGGGCGATAATAGACTTGGAGCCGTTAGAGGTGAAATAAAGTCATCGATAGGCAATATTCGATCAATAGTCGCGTCGCTAAGTACAAGGCAAATATTTAAGGATATCGAAGGGCTTTCGAGCTTGCTTGAGGAACTGGGGGGTGGGGAGTTAGACGATTTAGGGCTGGTAGAAAAAACCAATTCAAAACTTCAAAAATTCTCTAGTGATTATGAGGGGTATATAGACAGCTATAGGGTAGAAAATGCTGTGCCTCTTTTATTTTCTTCTGGGCGACTTGTTTATTCTCTGGAGTCCTTGATAGGTGCATACAGGTTCTCTGCGACTAATCTATCCGGCAGTGATTGTATCGATGATGACGACTCTAGGTCACAGCTGTCACTGTATTTGTCGAATATTAAAGACTTAAGAGACTTTGCGGAAAAATTAAATGCTATATCTGATTTGTATGAGGATATAGCTGGTCTGCTAGGGATTGATTTAACTGACTATCCTTTGATTATTGATCAGGTTGAAGCTGGTAGCCTTTGGTCAAAGGTTTTTGGTGAGTCAAGAGTTATCGGTCTAATGGTTGAGGTTCTGAAGGGGAGCGCTGGGTTTCTATATAGAAACTATACAGTAGAGGGGAAAGTTGCTTCAATTCCTGGAAAGCTAGAATCATTGGACAAAATTATTGATCTTACAGGACGACTTGAACAGGCTGGTGTAGATACAGGTGAGATAAAGGATGAAGTTAGGCGGGCTGCAGTAGGTATAGCAAAGAGCCTTAATGAATTGCTAGATTATCAGCATAAAGTTGAAATTAATGGTGAAAGCCTCTCTGTAGCTGATGAGGTTTTAAAAGGATTGACAGGGGATTCCTGGCGGCGACCAAGACTGGCTTATGAGGATAAGGAAGATCCACCTTTGTCATTGCCACCACCAGAGTGACTACATTGGTCGGATTTTCTGGGAAGGACTGGCCTAGCCAGCTTGAATGAGGGCAGAAAGCCCCGTTTTATGGGGTTTCCTGGCTCAGTCGGGCGGTTCGTAGCGGATTCATAATCCCTGCTACCACCAGCCGCACAGACAATTCCCCACCCCCAAAACAACAAAACCCCGCCAAAGCGGGGTTTTGTTTATACGTGGCTTACAACGATCAAACGTTAAAGCGGAAGTGCATCACGTCTCCGTCCTTGACGATATAGTCCTTGCCTTCCAGGCGCCATTTGCCGGCTTCCTTGGCACCGCCTTCTCCCTTGTAGGCGATGAAGTCGTCGTAGGCGACCACTTCGGCGCGGATAAAGCCTTTTTCGAAGTCGGTGTGGATCACGGCGGCAGCCTGCGGGGCGGTGGCGCCGATGCGCACGGTCCAGGCGCGTACTTCCTTCACGCCAGCGGTGAAGTAGGTCTGCAGGTTGAGCAGCGAGTAACCGGCGCGGATCACGCGGTTCAGGCCCGGCTCTTCCATGCCCATGGTTTCGAGGAACATCTGCATCTCTTCGAGATCGTCCAGTTCGGCGATCTCGGCTTCGATCTTGTTGCACACCGGCACGACAATGGCGCCTTCTTCTTCAGCGATGGCGTTGACCACGTCGAGGTGCGGGTTGTTCTCGAAGCCGTCTTCGGCAACGTTGGCGATGTACATTACCGGCTTGGTGGTGAGCAGGTGGAAGGTCTTGGCCAGGCGCTTCTCGTCGTCACCCAGGTCCTTGAGCAGGCTGCGCGCCGGCTTGCCTTCGGTGAGGTGGGGGATGAGCTTTTCCAGCAGGGCCTTCTGCGCCACGGATTCCTTGTCGCCACCCTTGGCGGTACGGGCAACGCGCTGCAGCTGCTTCTCGCAGCTGTCGAGGTCGGCCATGATCAGTTCGAGGTCGATGATCTCGATGTCGCGCTTGGGGTCGACGCTGTTGGCGACGTGGATGACGTTCTCGTCTTCGAAGCAGCGCACCACGTGGGCGATGGCGTCGGTCTCGCGGATGTTGGCGAGGAACTTGTTGCCCAGGCCTTCACCTTTCGACGCGCCCGCAACCAGGCCGGCGATGTCGACGAATTCCATGGTGGTGGGGATGACCTTCTCGGGCTTGACGATCTCGGCCAGGGCATCCAGGCGCGGGTCGGGCATGGGCACGATGCCGCTGTTCGGCTCGATGGTGCAGAAGGGGAAGTTTTCTGCGGCGATGCCGGACTTGGTGAGGGCGTTGAACAGGGTGGACTTGCCGACGTTGGGCAGGCCGACGATGCCGCAATTGAATCCCATGGTGTGTCCCTCGGGGAAAGGTGGTTACTTGGTGGCCTTCTGGCTATGCAGTTTGCGCATGGCCACGGTCCAGTCGCCGGCGAGTATTTCCGGCAGGACGTCCAAGGCGAAGTCGATGCTCTTGTCGAGCAGTTCCTGTTCGCTGCGTGGGGCGCGTCCGAGCACGTAGCCGGAAACCAGGCTGGCGTGTCCCGGGTGGCCGATGCCGAGCCGCAGGCGATGGAAGTTATTCTGGTTGCCGAGCTGGGCGATGATGTCGCGCAACCCATTGTGCCCGCCGTGGCCGCCGCCCTGTTTGAGCTTGGCGACGCCGGGTGGCATGTCGAGTTCGTCGTGGGCCACCAGGATCTCTTCGGGTTTGATCTTGAAGAAATTGGCCAATGCCGCCACGGACTGGCCGCTGCGGTTCATGTAGGTGGTGGGAATAAGCAGACGAACTTCGCGCCCCTGGTGGTTGAACTTGCCCACCAGGCCGAAATATTTGCGATCTACGGAGAGGTTGACGCGCTGGCTCTCGGCCACGCGCTCAACGAAAAGGGCCCCTGCATTGTGCCGGGTCTGGTCGTATTCGGGGCCGGGGTTACCCAGGCCAACGATCAGTTGTACGGCAGTCATACAGGAGCCCTTTCGAGAACATGGCCCGGCGTGATCGCATGCCGGGCCAGCTACTGACGATTACTCGGCAGCGCCTTCGCCGGCAGCTTCTTCACGAACGCGCGGCAGGTGGATGCTGGCTACCGGCAGGTCGCTGCCGTGGGCCAGAGCAACCAGCTCAACGCCTTTCGGCAGCTTGATGTCGGACAGGTGAACGGTCTGGTCAACAGCGACCTTGGCCATGTCGACTTCGATGAATTCCGGCAGGTCTTTCGGCAGGCAGGATACTTCGACTTCGTTCAGGGCGTGCAGGACTTCGCCGCCGCCTTGCTTGACACCAACGGAGGTGGCTTCGTTGATGAAGTGCAGCGGTACGTGGGCGGTCAGTTTCTGGCCGGCAACGACGCGAACGAAGTCAGCGTGCAGAACGAAGCCTTTGGCCGGGTGGCGCTGCAGGGCTTTGATCAGGACGCTTTCTTTGGTGCCGGCAACGTCCAGGGTCAGAACGTGGCTGAAGGCAGCTTCGTTTTCCAGCAGCTTGGCCAGGTCTTTGGCCAGCAGGCTGATGGAGGCGGGGGCTTTGTCGCCGCCGTAGATCACGGCAGGCACCATGGACACGTTACGACGCAGGCGGCGGCTCGCACCTTTCCCCAGGTCGGAACGCACTTCGGCATTCAGGGCAAATTCAACAGTCATTTCACTTCTCCAAAATAACCAAACCGCCTTGTGGCTTGCGACCAGCCTCGGGCGGTAGGGCAAAAAGCCCCGCACGAGGCGGGGCAGTGTGATCTGGCCTGTTCCGCTTAGCGGAACATGGCGCTGATCGATTCTTCGTTGCTGATGCGGCGGACCGCTTCGGCGACGACCGGGGCGATGTCGAGCTGGCGAATGCGCGAGCAGGACTGCGCCGCAGCGGACAGCGGGATGGTGTTGGTGACCACCAGCTCGTCCAGGACGGAATTCTCGATGTTCTCGATGGCGCGGCCGGACAGCACCGGGTGGGTGCAGTAGGCGTAGACCTTGGCGGCGCCGCGCTCTTTCAGCGCCTTGGCGGCGTGGCACAGGGTACCGGCGGTGTCGACCATGTCGTCGACCAGGATGCAGGTACGGCCGTCGACGTCACCGATGATGTGCATCACTTCGGACTGGTTGGCCTTCTCGCGACGCTTGTCGATGATCGCCAGGTCGACGCCCAGGCTCTTGGCCACGGCGCGGGCACGAACGACGCCGCCGATATCGGGGGAGACGATCATCAGGTTGTCGAAGCGCTGGTCTTCGATGTCGTCGACCAGGACCGGGGAACCGTAGATGTTGTCCACCGGAATGTCGAAGAAGCCCTGGATCTGGTCAGCGTGCAGGTCGACGGTCAGCACGCGGTCGATACCGACCACGGTGAGCATGTCGGCAACCACTTTGGCGCTGATCGCCACGCGAGCGGAACGCGGACGGCGATCCTGGCGGGCGTAACCGAAGTAGGGGATAACCGCAGTGATGCGGGTGGCCGAGGAACGGCGGAAGGCGTCGGCCATCACTACCAGTTCCATCAGGTTATCGTTGGTGGGTGCACAGGTCGGCTGAATCAGGAAGACGTCCTTGCCGCGGACGTTTTCGTTGATTTCGATCATGACTTCGCCGTCGGAGAATTTACCGACCGAAGCATCGCCGAGGGGAATGTGCAGCTGACGAACGATCCGTCGCGCCAGATCGGGGTTTGCGTTCCCCGTGAAGACCATCATCTTGGACACGCGCAGTACCTGCCGGCTGGGGTATACCTGGATGGGTATGGAAAATGGCAGGGGCGGCTGGATTCGAACCAACGCATGCCAGGATCAAAACCTGGTGCCTTACCGCTTGGCGACGCCCCTATATTCTGTGTCGAATGCTGTTTAAATCGGTTTGCGATGCCTCCCGAGGGAGGTTATGGCAGGGGCGGCTGGATTCGAACCAACGCATGCCAGGATCAAAACCTGGTGCCTTACCGCTTGGCGACGCCCCTGTATCGTATAACCGAATGCTGAGCATTCACTTCTTGGCCAATGCTTGGAGCTTGCGGTGCAACATCGAGATGTTGCGACCTTGAGCGACAAAGCTCGGCAGAGTGCCTGGAAGTTGGCGGGCGACTTTATCAGCATCGTCCCGATTTGGGAAGCTCCCAAATACGCAAGCTCCAGTGCCGGTCAATCTAGCTGAAACAAATTTGTTCAACAAGATCAAAGCGTTACGAACTTCAGGGTAACGCTTCTCTACAACCGGCTGGCAGTCGTTTCGACCACCCCCCGCAAGAAGGCTGCGAACTTTAATGGGCGGCGTATCCCGTGTCAACTCGGGCGAGCCGAAAACTTCTGCTGTGCTTACAAAGACTTGCGGCGCGGCGACGAGGAACCAGGGTTCCTCGAGTTCCACTGGCGTCAGACGTTCGCCAACGCCTTCGGCGAAGGCGGCGCGGCCGCGCACGAAAACCGGTACGTCGGCGCCCAGCGCCAGGCCGATTTCGGCCAGGCGATCTTCGCCCAGTTCGGTGCGCCACAGGTGGTCGAGGCCGACCAGGGTGGTGGCGGCATCCGAACTGCCGCCGCCGATACCGCCGCCCATGGGCAGGCGCTTGTCCAGCCAGATGTCGGCGCCCAGTGCGGTGCCTGAAGCTTCCTGCAGGCGCCTGGCGGCACGCACGATCAGGTTGCTGTCATGCGGCACGCCTTCGATGGGGGTGTGCAGGTGGATTTCGCCATCCTGGCGCGCGCTGAAGCCGAGCTCGTCGCCGTGGTCGAGAAACTGGAACAGGGTCTGCAGCTCGTGATAGCCATCGGCGCGGCGGCCGAGGATATGCAGCATCAGGTTGAGCTTGGCCGGGGCGGGCAGGGTGAGTTCGGCGTGGGCGGGGATGGAGGTGCTGGTCATGGGGTGCGCTGAAGAGTCGTCTTAGGGTGCTTGTCTCCCCTCTCCCGCTTGCGGGAGAGGGGCCGGGGGAGAGGGGCGGCAAATCACCCTCTCCCCGGCCCTCTCCCATAAATGGGAGAGGGAGTGGTCCGCGGAAGTAGTTGGCCGCGTGGCCTATCCACCGGCTGCGTGCTATGGGAGACGCTGGACAAGCCGTCGCGGCTGAAGCCCCTCCCACAGTATGTACCGCTGGCTTACTGGCCGAGCTGTCGCGGCTGCCAGTCCTTGATCACCAGAGTCACTTCCAGGTCCTGGCCGTAGAGTTTCATGCGTTCCGGCAGGGCATAGCCGTTCTGCTCGGTATAGCGCTGGTATTCCACACGCCAGCCGTCCTGTTCCAGCTGCGCCAGGTGGCTTGCGCCGTCGAGGGTGATGCGGCTGCGGCTTTCCGGGGCGGGCAGGCCGCGAATCCACCAGAGCAGGTTGGACACTGGCAGATCCAGACGCAGTTGCTCGCGCAGCAGGGCTTCCGGCGATTCGGCGCGGAAGCGGCCACGGTTGGACACTTCCAGCAGGATGTCGCCCGGGCGCCCGGTCAGGCGCGCGGCGCCACCGCCCAGCGGGCCGGACAGGCGGATGTCGTAATAGTCCTGGCGCTGCAGCCAGAACAGCGTCGCGCTGCCGGAATCCTGCGGGGCGCGGATGCCGATCTTGCCGTTGATCTGCCAGCCGTCTAGCTGGGCGATCTGCTGCTTGTGAGCCTTCCACTGGGCTGGGTCGCCCTGGCCTTCCAGCGCTTCGTGCGAGGTGAGGCCGGCACAACCGGCGAGCAGGGCGAGGAGGCTGAATACGAGTAGGTGACGAATCATCAAAGAGTCTCGGAGCCGGTCAGGCGCAACAGGGTGTCACGCAGGATGGGACTGTCCGGCGCTGCACTCAGTGCATCGCGCCAGACGCTGCGGGCTTCGCGCTGCTTGCCCTGGGCCCAGAGGACTTCGCCGAGGTGGGCAGCGACTTCGTGGTCGGGGAATTTCTCCAGGGCCTGGCGCAGCAGGCGCTCGGCCTCGTCGAGATTGCCCAGGCGATAGTTGACCCAGCCGAGGCTGTCGAGAATCGCCGGGTCGTCCGGGTTGAGCTGGTGCGCCTTGGCGATCAGATCGCGGGCTTCTTCGTAGCGCGTGGTGCGGTCCGCCAGGGTGTAGCCCAGGGCGTTGAGGGCCATGGCGTGCTCCGGCTCGCGCTGGATGATGTAGCGCAGGTCGGTTTCCAGCTGGCCCAGGTCATCGCGTTTTTCCGCCAGCATGGCGCGGGTGTAAAGCAGGTTGAGGTCGTTGGGGTATTGCTCCAACCCATCGTTGATGACCTTCCAGGCCGGCTCGACCTGGCCGCTGTTGCTCAGGCCTTCGGCCTCGATCAGGTACAGCTGAATGGCGTAGTCCGGCTGGGCATCGCGGGCCTGGGCCAGGCGTGCGCTGGCTTCTTCGCCGCGCTGTTGGGCGAACAGCAGCTCGGCCTGACGTTGCTGGGCCGGCAGGTAGTCATTGCTCGGGCCGACCAGACTGTATTCCTGCAGCGCGCTGTCGTCGTCCTCCAGCGCCTCGTAGGCACGGCCGAGGTTGTAGTGCGCGGCATCGACATGGCTGCGGCGCTCGACCAGCTCTTCCAGGTAGACGATGGCCTCTTCCCAGGCTTCGGCCTCCAGGCACACCAGTGCCATGGAGAAGCGCAGGTCGTCGTCGTTGGGATTTTCCTGCACCAGTTTGGCGAACTCGCCCTTGGCGTCATCGAGGCGGTCCTGTTCGACCAGCAGGCGCGCGTAGGTCAGGCGCAGGCGCTTGTCGTCGGGGTTCTTGCGAATGCCTTTTTGCAGCAGCGGCAGGGCTTCGTCGCCCCGGCCGAGGCTTTGCAGCAGGCGTGCGCGCAGCAGGATCGGCGAGACCTCATTGGTGCTCGCTGCGCTGTCCTCGAGCAACTCCAGAGCTTCTTCGGCGCGGCCGTCCTGCTGCAGGAGGATGGCCTTGCCGAACAGCAGCTGGCTGTTGTCCGGGTTCTTGCTCAGCAGGCGGTCGAAGCCTTGCAGCAGGCCGGCGCGGGTATCCGGGTCGGTTTCTGCGGCGGACAGCGCGAGGAAGTCGAAATGGGTATCGCCCTGGCGCTGCAGCACCTGCTCCATATAGGTCATGGATTCGTCGTAGCGGCCGGCGCGGGCCAGCTGCACGGCGGCGGCGCGCTGCGCATCGATGTTGCCTGGTGCGTTGCCGGCCCAGATCAGCGCGCTGTCCAGCGCGGCTTGTTCGGCGCCGAGGTATTCGGCGATGCGGAAGGCGCGCTCGGCAACGCCGGCATCGCCGGTGATCTGCGCCTGCTGCACGTAGTTGCCAAGGGCGATGTCGAAGCGGTTGCGCTGCCCGGCCAGCTCGGCGGTGAGCAGGGCGAGCAGGCTTTCCTGGCTGAACGAGCCGTACTCGCTGGGTTCCAGTTGGGTGGCCTGGTCGGCTTCCTGCACCGGTGGCGTGCCGTCCGGCTCGCTGGGGGCGAAGGTTTGGCAGCCGCTGAGGAAGGCGAATGCGGTGAGCAACGCGAGGGGTCTGTTCATAGTGCCTTGTCGTGCGTTATTCCGGGGCGAGGGCCGTACCGGCTCGTGCCCTGCGACGTTCGCGGCATCATGACACAAGCCTTGGAGCAAGCCCACTGGCCAGGACGATGCGGCGAACCGTCTATTGGGACAATAGGTCGCAGGAGTTGTTCTCTCGGGGGCGAAGTAGGACAATTGCCGGCTCCCGTATTGCCCCTCAGCGACCCTGCATGGCCTTTATCGCCCTCGGTATCAACCACAAGACCGCCTCGGTAGAGGTGCGCGAGCGCGTTGCCTTCACCCCTGAGCAACTGGTCGAGGCGCTGCAGCAGCTGTGCCGGCTGACGCCCAGCCGCGAGGCGGCGATCCTCTCTACCTGCAACCGCAGCGAGCTGTACCTGGAGCAGGACCAGCTCAGCGGCGACGAAGTGCTGCAGTGGCTGGCCGATTACCACCGTCTGAGCATCGACGAACTGCGCGCCTGCGCCTATGTGCACAGCGATGACGACGCAGTGCGCCACATGATGCGCGTGGCCTGCGGGCTGGACTCGATGGTGCTCGGCGAGCCGCAGATTCTCGGCCAGCTCAAGTCGGCCTACGCCGTAGCGCGCGAGGCCGGCACCGTCGGCCCGCTGCTCGGGCGTCTGTTCCAGGCCACCTTCAGCACCGCCAAGACCGTACGCACCGACACCGCCATCGGCGAGAACCCGGTTTCCGTGGCCTTCGCTGCGGTGAGCCTGGCCAAGCAGATCTTCGCCGACCTGCACCGAAGCCAGGCGCTGCTGATCGGCGCTGGCGAGACCATCAGCCTGGTCGCGCGCCACCTGCACGATCAGGGCATCAAGCGTATCGTCGTCGCCAACCGCACCCTGGAACGTGCCAGCCAGTTGGCCGAGCAGTTCGGCGCCCACGCCGTGCTGCTCTCGGACATTCCCGACGAATTGGCGCACAGCGACATTGTCATCAGCTCCACGGCCAGCCAGTTGCCGATCCTCGGCAAGGGCGCGGTGGAAAGTGCGCTGAAAAAGCGCAAGCACAAGCCGATCTTTATGGTCGACATCGCCGTGCCGCGCGATATCGAGCCGCAGGTCGGCGAGCTGGATGACGTCTACCTCTATACCGTCGATGACCTGCACGAGGTCATCGAGGAAAACCTCAAGAGCCGCCAGGGCGCGGCCCAGGCCGCCGAGGAACTGGTCGCTGCCGGCACCGACGATTTCATGCAGCGCCTGCGTGAACTGGCCGCGGTCGACGTGCTCAAGGCCTACCGTCAGCAGGCCGAGCGCCTGCGTGACGAGGAACTGGCCAAGGCCCAGCGCATGCTGGTCAACGGCAGCAATCCCGAGGACGTGCTGGCGCAACTGGCGCGCGGCCTGACCAACAAGCTGCTGCACGCGCCCAGCGTGCGCATGAAGAAACTTACCGCCGAGGGGCGCGTCGACGCGCTCAGCCTGGCTCAGGAATTGTTCGCCCTCGACGAGAGCGCGCCGCAGGACAAAGGTCTGCAATGAAAGCGTCACTGTTGAACAAGCTGGACAACCTCAGCGACCGCTTCGAGGAACTGACGGCGCTGCTCGGCGATGCCGAGGTGATTTCCAAGCAAACGCAATTTCGCGCCTATTCCAAGGAATACGCAGAGATCGAGCCGGTGATCGCCACCTTCCGCGAGCTGCGCAAAGTGCAGAGCGACCTCGAAGGCGCCCAGGCGCTGCTCAAGGACAGCGACCCGGATCTGCGCGAGATGGCCGAGGAAGAAGTGGCGCAGGCCAAGGAAGCCCTGGCCATCCTGGAAGACAAGCTGCAGCGCATGCTGCTGCCGAAGGACCCCAATGACAGCCGCAACGTCTACCTGGAAGTGCGCGCCGGCACCGGCGGCGACGAGGCAGCGATTTTCTCTGGCGATCTGTTCCGCATGTATTCGCGCTACGCCGAGAAGCAGGGCTGGCGGGTCGAGGTGCTGTCGGCCAACGAGGGCGAGCATGGTGGCTTCAAGGAAGTGATCGCCCGCGTCGAGGGCGAGAACGTCTACGCCAAGCTCAAGTTCGAGTCCGGCGCCCATCGCGTGCAACGCGTGCCGGAAACCGAATCGCAGGGCCGCATCCACACCTCCGCCTGCACCGTGGCGGTGCTGCCAGAGCCGGATGAGCAGGCCGCCATCGAGATCAACCCGGCCGATTTGCGCGTGGATACTTACCGCAGCTCCGGCGCCGGTGGCCAGCACGTCAACACCACCGACTCGGCGATCCGCATCACCCACATTCCTACCGGCACCGTGGTGGAGTGCCAGGAGGAGCGCTCGCAGCACAAGAACCGCGCCAAGGCCATGGCCTGGCTGGCGGCCAAGCTGCAGGACCAGCAGGAAGCGGCGGCGCACAAGGAAATCTCCGAGACGCGCAAGCTGCTGGTCGGCTCGGGCGATCGCTCCGAGCGCATCCGCACCTACAACTTCCCGCAGGGCCGGGTGACCGACCACCGCATCAACCTGACCCTGTATTCGCTGAACGAGGTGATCGCCGGCGGCGTGGAGGCGGTGATCGAGCCGCTGCTGGCCGAGTACCAGGCTGACCAGCTGGCGGCGCTGGGCGACTAACCACAGCGGCAAGCTGCAAGCCACAAGCCGCAAGTTGAATGCGGGCCATCTTGTAGCTTGAAGCTTGCAGCTTGAGGCTTAAAAGTGATGGCCACCATCGAAACCCTGCTCGACACCGCTGACCTGCCCGACTCGCCCACGCCGCGGCTGGACGCCGAGCTGCTGCTGGCCGCCGCGCTAAACAAGCCGCGCAGCTACCTGCGTACCTGGCCGGAGCGCGAGCTGGAGGTCGATCAACTGGCGCTGTTCCAGGCGAATCTGCAGCGCCGCCGCCAGGGCGAGCCGGTGGCCTATATTCTCGGCCATCAAGGCTTCTGGAGCCTGGACCTGGAAGTGGCGCCGCACACCCTGATCCCACGTCCGGATACCGAGCTATTAGTGGAAACCGCGCTCCACCTGCTGCCGCCCACGCCACTGCTGGTGCTGGACCTCGGCACCGGTACCGGCGCTATCGCCCTGGCTCTGGCCAGCGAGCGGCCGGCCTGGCAGGTGACAGGCGTGGATCGTATCGAGGAGGCCGTGGCGCTGGCCGAGCGCAACCGTCAGCGCCTCGGGCTGGGCAATGCCGGTTTCCTGCTCAGCCACTGGTTTTCCGCGCTGGCCGGGCGGCGTTATGGTCTGATCCTAAGCAACCCGCCGTATATCCGCGCCGACGACCAGCACCTCGCGCAGGGCGACGTGCGCTTCGAGCCAAGCAGCGCGCTGGTAGCCGGTCGCGACGGGCTGGACGATATTCGTGCGATCATCCAGGCCGCGCCCGAGCACCTGCTAACAGGTGGCTGGCTGTTGCTGGAGCACGGTTTCGACCAGGCCGAGGACGTGCGCCGCCTGCTCGCCGATGGTGGTTTCGTCGAGGTACACAGCCGGCGTGACCTGGCAGGCCTCGAACGCATCAGTTTGGGACGTTTCGACCGTGAGTGATCAGATGCTGAGCGATGACGAGCTGCTGCGCTATAGCCGGCAGATTCTGCTGAAACAGATCGATGTGGAAGGCCAGCTGCGCCTCAAGCAGGGCCGAGTGCTGATCGTCGGCATGGGCGGGCTGGGCTCGCCGGTGGCGCTGTACCTGGCCGCGGCCGGGGTCGGTGAATTGCACCTGGCCGACTTCGATACGGTGGACCTGACCAACCTGCAGCGGCAGATCGCCCACGACACCGTCAGCATCGGCCAGGCCAAGGTAGACTCGGCCATGGCGCGCCTGGCCGCGCTCAATCCGCAGATCAGCCTGGTGCCGCATCGCCAGGCGCTGGATGCCGACTCGCTGGCCTCTGCCGTGAGCGCCGTCGACGTGGTGCTGGACTGCTCGGACAATTTCACCACGCGCGAGGCGGTCAATGCTGCCTGCGTTGCAGCCGGCAAGCCGCTGGTGTCCGGTGCGGCGATCCGCCTGGAAGGCCAGTTGTCGGTGTTCGATCCGCGCAATGTCGCCAGCCCCTGCTATCACTGCCTGTACGGCCACGGCAGCGAGGCCGAGCTGACCTGCAGCGAGGCCGGTGTAGTCGGCCCGCTGGTGGGCCTGGTCGGCAGCCTGCAGGCGTTGGAGGCGCTCAAGCTGCTGGCCGGTTTCGGTGAACCGCTGGTGGGTCGCCTGCTGCTGATCGATGCGCTGGGTACGCGTTTTCGCGAGTTGCGGGTCAGGCGTGACCCCGCCTGCGGTGTTTGCGGCGATGCCCAGTAACGCGCCGATCGGCGTTTTCGACTCGGGTGTTGGCGGCCTGTCGGTGCTGCGCGAAATTCGCCAGCTGCTGCCCAACGAGACGCTGCTCTACGTTGCCGACAGCGGCCACGTGCCCTATGGCGAAAAAAGCCCGGAGTACATTCGCGAGCGCTGCGTAGTGATCACCGAGCATCTGCTGGCGCAGGGTGCCAAGGCCCTGGTGCTGGCGTGCAATACGGCGACGGCGGCAGCCGCTGGAGAACTGCGCGAACGTTATCCTGATTTGCCCATCGTCGGTATGGAGCCTGCGGTGAAACCGGCGGCAGCAGCGACCCGCAGTGGCGTGGTCGGTGTGCTGGCGACCACCGGTACGCTCAAGAGCGCGCGGTTCGCTGCGCTGCTTGATCGCTTCGCCAATGACGTGCGGGTGGTCACCCAGCCTTGCCCGGGGCTGGTGGAATGCATCGAGGCCGGCGAGCTGCAGGCGCCGGCCACGCGTGAATTGCTGCAGGGATATGTGGCGCCGCTGCTGGCCGAGGGTTGCGACACGCTGATTCTCGGCTGCACCCACTATCCCTTCCTGCGCCCGCTGCTGGGTGAGCTGGTGCCGGCGTCGGTGACCTTGATCGATACCGGTGCGGCAGTAGCGCGTCAGTTGCAGCGTCTGCTCGCTCGGCATGATCTGCTGGCGACCGCGCCGGCCCAGGCGACTCGATATTGGAGTAGCGGTGAAATTTCGCAACTTTGCCGAGTATTGCCGATTTTGTTAGGTGAAAAAGCCGAAGTTCTTTCGATATAGTGAATTTTTTTTCCGATTGGGCTATCCCTCCTATCGGATACTTCTATATTTTTGTCACGGCCTGATAAAAACCTCTCGCTAAAAAAAGGAATGACTCATGAAGAAGTTGTGTGCCTTTGCCGCAGCTACGGCTCTCTCGTTCGGGATTCTTGGTGCTGCGCAGGCTGCGGATGTAACCGCGGCTATTGGTCAGAGTGGCGATTCCACCATGGTTTACCGCTTGGGCGCGCAGTGGGACTGGAACCATAGCTGGCTGGAAAGCAGCTACGGCCGTCTGACCGGTTACTGGGACCTGGGCTACACCTACTGGGACGGCGACGACACGGCGAGCAACCACAGCCTCTCCTTCGCTCCGGTGTTCGTTTACGAGTTCGCCGGGCAGAACGTGCGCCCCTATATCGAAGCCGGTATCGGCGTTGCAGCGTTCTCCAGCACCGAGCTGGAAAGCAACGAGCTGGGTTCTTCCTTCCAGTTCGAAGACCGCATCGGCGTAGGTCTGCGTTTCGCCGGCCAGGAAATCGGCCTGCGTGCGATCCACTATTCCAACGCGGGTATCAAGAAGCCGAACGATGGCGCCGAAGCCTACACCGTGCATTACCGCATGAGTTTCTAAGCCTCCGGCGACAGCGTTACAACCAAACCGCCCCTCTATATGAGGGGCGGTTTCGTTTCGCTCGCGGCTCAGATCATCGGGTCCCAGCGCTGCGACCAGTCGGTGTCTTCGGCGATGATCTCGCGCAGCAGATCGAACGACTGCTGCAGCACTGCCGAGTCGCGCTCGCGGGAATACACCAGGTAGGTCGGGTAGCTGAACTCCGGCGCGCGCGGCACGCGTTTGAGCACCTTCTTGTCCAGGTAGCTCTGCACCACCCGCGTGCGGAAGTAGCCGGAGCCGCCGTGTTCGAGGATGTACTGCAGGGCCAGCGGCCCGAGGTTGAACGACACCGGCGCCTTGGCCCGGTCTGGTAGCGCGCTGTCGTGTTGCAGGCGAAAGGCCTCGCCCCAGTCGACGTACACGTAGGGTTCGGGATTCTTCGCGCGCACCAGAATCAGCTTTTCTTCCAGTAACTGCTCTACCTGCATGCCCGGCCAGTAGTTGGGCTGATACACCAGGGCTGCATCCAGCACCCCCAGTTCCAGTTGACGCAGCAACTCCTGGCCGTCGCCGATATGGGTGTGCACGGCGTAGTGGTCGATGCGGGCGCGGATGCGGCTGACCCAGCGCAGCATCAGTGGGTTGCACAGGCTGACCTCGCCGCCGACGTGGATGACGTTGTGATAGCCGTCCGGCAGGGGCAGGTCGCGCTGCGCCGCCTCCCAGGTTTGCAGTATCTGGTTGGCATAGGCGACGAAGGCTTCACCGTCGGCCGTCAGCTTGGCCCCGGCTCGGTTGCGTACGAACAGCGTGCAGTTGAGGTGACCTTCGAGCTTCTGGATACGCGCCGTGACGGCCGTCTGGGTGACGTGCAGGCGTTCGGCGGCGGCGATGAAGCTGCCGCTGCGAACGATTTCCAGAAAGGTGCGGGTCAGATCGATGTCCATGTCGTGGCGGGCTCAGCAAGGGCAGGCAGGCAGTGTAAGGGCTGCTACGGCACTTTTCGATGAGCAGCACCGTTACGGCATCCTGAGCTGCAATCGCAGAGGGTCGAAACCTCAATCGAAGTGGGCCAACAGGTCTCGTTGCAGCGCCGCTATCACGTCGGTCTGGGTGATGATCCCCACCAGCTTTTCGTTCTCCAGTACCGGTAGGCAATGCAGGCCGCGGTCGGACAATACGCCGATCAGGTCGACGACGTGCGTATCGACATCGGTGCAGCGTACCGGGCTGCTCATCAGCTCGCCCAGGCGCGGGCGAGGGCGCCGCTTGAACAGGCCCAAGCGCCTCGCCGGGCGGTGATGCAGAGGCGCGATCAGGTCGCTGAGGCTGACGATGCCGACCAGTTGCTGGTTGTGGTCAAGGATTGGCAGCGCCTTGAGATGATGGTGGCGCAGCAGGTGCAGGCCCTGTTTGATGCTGGTGCCCGGCGTGGCGCAGACCAGGTCGCGTGACATCACCTGGCCAGCGCGGATGTCGCCCATGCTGCGGCGCAGCGCATAGCGCTCGGTGCTTTTGACGATCATCGCCAGGTCCTCGCGAGTCACGTCGACGAAGGCGCCCAGTTCGTCGAGCGCCTGGTCGAGGTCGGTATCGCGGATGCCTACGCGCTCGCCGGGCGATGGGTCGCGCGTATGGTGTTCATCGGCTGGCGGTGTGGTCTGGCGCGGGTAACGCATGCCGGTGAGGTTGTTATAGATCAGCGCGCTGCTCAGCAGGCCCAGCGCGGCGATTATCACGGCGATTGCCGGGTGCCAGGCAGGTATGCCCGGCGCTACCGGGGCGAATACGACGCAGAAGGCGATCGCGCCGCCCGGTGGGTGCAGGCAGCGCAGCGGGCACATCAGCAACAGGCTCAGACCTACCGCCAGGGCGGCACCGAGCAGGCTGTGATCGAGCAGATGGCCGACCAGCACGCCAACCAGCGTGGCGCACAGATAGCTGCCGAGGATCGACCAGGGCTGCGCCAGCGCGCCCGAGGAAACAGCGAACAGCAGCACCGCAGAGGCGGCCAGCGGGCCGGAGAAGTGCACGGCCAACTGCAGGCCGAAAAGCTGGCTGCACAGCCAGGTGGTGAAGACAAAACCCAGGCCGGCACCGAGTGCCGCGCGCAGCCATTCGCGTGGGCGCGTGTGCGCAGCGTCGGGAACAAAGGCGATGCACCATTGGTGCAGGCGAGATGGTGTGTTCATGGTATCCGGTCAAAAAAAGAGGGCTCTTCACTGCTGAAAAGCCCGTAGGGTGCCGCACGCGGCACTTCTGGATGCCCGTCCCTGGGCGAAGAAAACCTCAGGCGAGCAAGTGCTCTTCGGTCGTATTGCCGGGCTCTTCGAGTGGCTGCGTGGTGACCTGGCAAGGCCGGCCTGTCGCTTGCGTCATGCGCGCCGCCGCTTCCGGATCGTCGGCGAAGGGCAGCAGGCTGGCCTGGTCGAGCGTCGACGGTGTGCTACAGCACAGCCAGCAACCGAGCAGGCAACCCAGGGTGGCGAGAACCGGCAGGATCAGGGCGTCAGGCATGGGCGGCGGCTCCCACATCCGGGGTGGAGGGCACGGCATCGATGCGCTCACCGCTGCGTACCGTCAGCCAGGTGTTCCAGGCCATCAGCAGCATGCCGCTGGCGAAGATCGCCCCGCCCAGCAGGCGCACGACATAACCGGGGTGGCTGGCTTCCAGCGCCTCGACGAAGGAGTAGGTCAGCGTGCCGTCCTCGTTCACCGCGCGCCACATCAGGCCCTGGGTGATGCCGTTGACCCACATCGAGGCGATGTACAGCACGGTGCCGATGGTGGCCAGCCAGAAGTGCGCGTTGATCAGGCCGACACTGTGCATCTGCGTGCGGCCGTACAGCTTGGGCAGCATGTGGTAGAGCGCGCCAATGGAGATCATCGCCACCCAGCCCAGTGCCCCGGCATGGACGTGTCCGATGGTCCAGTCGGTGTAATGGGAAAGCGCATTGACCGTCTTGATGGCCATCATCGGGCCTTCGAAGGTGCTCATGCCGTAGAACGCCAGCGAAACGACCAGAAAACGCAGGATCGGGTCGGTGCGCAGCTTATGCCAGGCGCCGGACAGGCTCATCATGCCGTTGATCATGCCGCCCCAGCTTGGCGCCAGGAGGATGACCGACATGGCCATGCCGAGGGTTTGCGCCCAGTCCGGCAGCGCGGTGTAGTGCAGGTGGTGCGGGCCGGCCCAGATATACAGGGTGATGATCGCCCAGAAGTGCACGATGGACAGCCGATAGGAATAGATCGGCCGCTCGGCCTGCTTGGGCACGAAGTAATACATCATCCCCAAAAAGCCTACCGAGAGGATGAAGCCGACCACGCTATGACCGTACCACCACTGGATCATTGCGTCGGTGGCGCCGGAGTACACCGAGTACGATTTGAGCAGCGAGACCGGTTCGGCGATGTGGTTGACCACATGCACCATGCCCGTGACGATGATGAAAGCACCGTAGAACCAGTTGCCCACGTAGATGTGGCTCACCTGGCGACGGGCGATGGTGCCGAAGAACAGGTAGGCGTAGATCACCCACAACAGGGTGACCCACAGCGCGATCGGCCACTCCATCTCGGCATACTCCTTGGAGGAGGTGATGCCCAGCGGATAGCTGACGATCATCGCCAGCACGGCTGCCTGCCAGCCCCAGAACAGGAAGTTGGCCAGGCCGTCGGAGATGATCCGTACCCGACAGGTACGTTGCAGCACGTAGAAGGAGGTGGCGAACAGAGCACCGCCGCCGAAGGCGAAGATCACCAGATTGGTGTGGACCGGGCGGATCCGCCCGAAGCTGAGCCATGGAATACCGAAGTTCAGTTCGGGCCAGACCAGCTGGGCCGCGATGAACACACCCATGCCCATTCCGAGGATGCCCCAGAACAGAGTGGTGAGGGTGAAACGGCGAACGATCTCGTAGTTGTAATAGTGGGGGGCAGTCGCAAGGGTAGCCATCATGATTCCGTCTTGCTGAGAATTTCAGGCGCGCTCTCCTGTCGCTCGGAATGGGCCGTTGGCCGGTTCACGAGCATGTCAGGTTTCGTAGAGAGCACCGAAAGTGTGCGGGACGAGTGATGGATTCGACTAATTAATAATAAATTCTGCTTTGTTCTATTTTTTTGATATCAATCCATGGTGTGCGACGCAGTAGCGCACTGGATTGGTGCTGGTGCACTGAAATGGCTCGATGTGGAGCTAAGTATTTCTTCGCAGTTGATCGTTATGTATTTATAGAAATGCACTTGGCCAGCATTAAAATTCATACATAAGATGTTACTGACTGTAGGCGGTGGCGATACCGCGGCGTTCTTCCAGGCAGTCGCTTGCACCGAGTTCGAACTCGCGGCAGATCAGCGGGCGCTGTGCATAGATGGTGCAGCGCATGGTGTCGCGGTCGAGCGCTATGCACCAGCCGTCGTCCAGGCGGCGCATGACCTCGCCGCCCCAGTCGTCGGTCTCGACGTAGCGTTGTGGCACGCCGGTGTCGCCGATCAGCATGACTTCCAGCTGGCAGCAGCAGGCCGCACAGGTGCTGCAACTGATCTCTGGGACGGTCGGCAGTTGGGTGTGTGGGATGGTCTCGCTCATGGCGCGGCAGTGTACGCCACGCCGTGGCGATCAGGGACTTGGGCTGACAGGCGCGACGCCACCCTAAGCCGAGCGTCGGCTGCGCAGGCGCTGCTCGTATTGCGCGCGATACAGCCTGGCGAAGCCGTGTAGTACCGGCATCACAACGGCCCAGATCAGCGCCAGAATGGCCAGGGTTTGCCAGGTGCCGAGCGGCAAGGTCACACCTGCGATCTTGGCGCCGCCGTAATAAGACAGCGGTGCGGCAAGTGCGCCCAGCAGGCTGCCGCGCCACCAGGGCTGCGCCGTCCAGGCCAGGCAGTGGTTGAGCGTGCTGGCCAGCAGCAGCCAGAGTAGCGCCAGCCACAGGGGGATCAACTGGCGCGGTTCGCCGAAGTCGAACACCCCGAGGTTGAGCAGAAAACTGTCCAGCGCACTGCCGGCGAGAAACACGCTGAGCAGCAGCTTGCCTTCCGCTGCCCAGCTGCTGACCCACAGCAGGTGCACGCCGATGATCGCCGCCACTACCAGCAGCCAGGGGCCATCGCCGGCGAACACGCAGACGAGCCAGCCGAGCTGGAACAGGAGGGCGTTGGCGATCAGCTTAGGCATCGAAGTTTCCTAACAGTGGCGCAGGGCGAGCGGCCGGTTTGGCCAGCAGCAGTTGCGCGGTGCCAATGGTGCGTTCGAGGAAGCCGCCTTCGCAATAGCAGAGGTAGAACTCCCACAGGCGATAGAAGTAATCGTCGTAGCCCAACTGCTCCAGACGCTGGCGGGCCTGGCGCAGGTTGTCATGCCACAGGCGCAGGGTGCGCGCGTAATGCAGGCCGAAGTCTTCCATGTGATGCAGGTTGAGGTCGGTATGCCGGGTGACCACGTCTAGCATCTTCTGCACCGAGGGCAGGGCGCCGCCAGGGAAGATGTAGCGCTGGATGAAATCCACCGAGCGGCAGGCCTGCTCGTAGCGCTGGTCGCGAATGGTGATGGCCTGCAGCAGCATCAGCCCTTCGGGCTTGAGCAGGCGCGCGCACTGCTCGAAATAGGTGGGCAGGTAGCGGTGACCGACTGCCTCGATCATCTCGATGGAAACCAGCTTGTCGTATTGGCCCTTGAGGTCGCGGTAGTCTTCCAGCAACAGGATCACGCGGTCCTCCAGACCCAGCTCGCGGATGCGCCGCGCGGTGTAGGCGTGCTGCTCGCGCGACAGCGTGGTGGTGGTCACCCGACAGCCGTAACGGCTCGCGGCGTAGAGCGCCATGCTGCCCCAGCCGGTGCCGATTTCCAGCAGATGATCGGAGGGCTGCAGGGCGAGCTTCTGGCAGATACGTTCGAGCTTGTTCAGCTGCGCCTGCTCCAGGCTGTCGTTCTCGCTCCTGAACATGGCTGCCGAGTACATCATGGTCGAGTCGAGAAACTGCTCGAACAGATCGTTGCCCAGGTCGTAGTGCGCGGCGATGTTGCGTCGCGAGCCCTGCCGGGTGTTGCGATTGAGCCAGTGCAGGCCCTGGATCAGCGGGCGCCCGAGACTTGCCAGGCCGCCCTCCATGGCATCCAGTACATCGAGGTTGGCGACGAAGATGCGGATTACCGCCGTCAGGTCCGGCGTGCTCCAGTACCCGTGGATATAGGCCTCGCCCGCGCCGATGGAGCCGTTGCCGGCCACCAGGCCCCAGATGGCAGGGTCGTGCACCCGGATCTCGGCGCGCAGCTCGCTCTGCGGCGTGCCGAAATGCAGGGTGTCGTTGCCCTCCTGGATCAGCAGCAGGCCGTGGCGCAAGCTCTCCAGTTGGCGCAGTACGGCGCGTCGCAAGAGGCTGGCACCGATACCGTTGCCACTGCGTACCAGGCTTCGGGTAGAGGTCAGGCTAGAGCTCTTCATGGTGCATGTCCTTCACGTGCGGGCGGGCAACGCGCAAGTGGCCTTGCGCGGGGGTGTGGTCGAAAATCGGGATACGCTTGAGCAGCAGGCGCAGGGCCTGCCAATAGATGGCGGCCAGGGTCTTGCCGGTCATCCACGGGAAACTGAGCAGATAGCGATGCAGGCTGGCGCGGTCGAGCGCCTGGCGCTGCAGGCTGAGGCTGGCATCGAAGACCTTGGTCTCGCCTTGCCAGTCGGCCATGTGCACGCCAAGACGTTCGCCCACCGCGCTGAAGCTCATGCGGTATTCCAGTTCGCGCGGCAGGAAGGGCGAAACATGAAAGGCCTTGTCCACGCTGACCTGGTGACGCCCGTCGCCCTCTGCCGGCAGCACGTAGTGATAGCGCTCGCGCCACGGCGTGTTGCTGACTTCGCAAAGAATCGCCACCAGGCGTTCCTCGCTGTCATGGCAGTAGAAAATGCTCACCGGATTGAAGGCCAGGCCCCAGCTGCGCGGCTGCGTCAGTACGCAGATGCGCCCCTGCGGGCGCGCGCCAAGTGCCTCCTCGACGAGATCGCGCACCGCCTGGTGCAGCGCCACGCCCTGGCGCGTGGCCTTGGGCAAATAGTCGGTCTCGCGGAAGGCGAACGGCGCGAAGCGGCCGGAGCCGGCCAGCGCCGAGAGCGCGAACAGCTGCGCCTGCTCGCTCAGGTCGAGATACAGCAGGCCCATGCGATAGCGAAAGGCATGGGCGCGCGGGGCGAAGCGGCGATGCTGCACCCAGCCGCCGTACAGGGCGCTGTACATCACAGCGTTTCTCCGAAGGTGCGTGCCACGCGTAAGGCGCTGATCACGCCGTCTTCATGGAAGCCGTTGGCCCAGTAGGCGCCGCAGTAATAAGTGTGCTGGGCGCCGAGGAATTCCTCCCAGCGCGCCTGGGCAGCGGTGCCGGCCAGGCTGTATTGCGGATGGGCGTACTGGAAGCGCGCAAGGATCTTGGTCGGGTCGATGGCAGCCGTCTGGTTGAGGCTGACGCAGAATGTGGTATCGCTCTCGACGCCCTGCAGGATGTTCATGTTGTAGGTGACGGCTGCAGGCTGATCGGTCGGCCCGCCCAGCCGATAGTTCCAGCTGGCCCAGGCCAGCTGGCGCTTGGGTAGCAGGCGCGTGTCGGTGTGCAGCACCACGTCATTGTTGGCGTAGGGCAGGGCGCCGAGAATGTCCTGCTCCTGAGCGCTGGCCTGATCGAGCAGGGCCAGGGCCTGGTCGCTATGGCAGGCGAAGATCACCTTGTCGAAGCGCTCGGCGCCGGCTGCGCTGTGCAGGGTAACGCCGTCCTGATCACGGACGACGCGGCTGACCGGGCAGTTGAGGCGAATGCGTTCGGCGAAGCTTTCGGTCAGCGGGGCCACGTAGCTGCGCGAGCCGCCTTCGATCACCTGCCAGGTCGGCCGGTCGCTGACCGAGAGCAGGCCGTGGTTCTTACAGAAGCGTACGAAGAACTGCAGCGGGAAACCGAGCATGTCGGCCAGCGACATCGACCAGATGGCCGAGCCCATCGGCACGATGTAATGCTCGATAAAGCGGCGGCCGTAGCCGTTGCGCTCGAGGTATTGGCCGAGAGTGACATCGGCGCCGATGCGGTTGCTGGCCAGGTCGTCCAGCGACTGACGATTGAAACGCAGGATGTCGCGCAGCATGCCCCAGAACGCCGGCGACAACAGGTTGCTGCGCTGGGCGAACAGGGTGTTGAGGTCGTGGCCGTTGTACTCCACGCCGGTGGCCGGGTCGCTCACCGAGAAGCTCATTTCGGTGGGTTTGTAGCGCACCCCGACCTGCTCCAGCAGGCGAATGAAGTTGGGATAGGTCCAGTCGTTGAAGACGATGAAACCGGTATCGATGGCGTAGTTTCGCCCCTCCACCTGCACGTCGACGGTGTGGGTATGGCCGCCGATCCAGTCGCTGGCCTCGAACACCTGGATGTCGTGCCGGCGGTTGAGCAAATAGGCGCAGGTCAGGCCGGCGATGCCGCTGCCGACGATGGCGATTTTCATGCGTTGTCCTCGTTACGCGCCAGACGGCGACCTATGGCCAGTTGCAGGCTGCTGGGCAGGCTGCCGAGCAGTTTCAGGACGGCGATGAAGGGAGTGGGAAAGGCGATTTCGTGCGGGCGCTTGTCCAGGCGCGCGGCGATATGCCGGGCGGCGCGCTCCGCCGGCCAGCGCATGGGCATGGGGAAGTCGTTCTTCTGCGTCAGCGGCGTATCGACGAACCCGGGGCTGACCAGGGTGACGTCGATGCCTTCTGCCGCCAGGTCGATGCGCAGCGTCTGCATCAAATAACGTATGGCCGCCTTGGACGCGCCGTAGGCTTCGGCTCGTGGCAGCGCCAGGAAGGTTACCGAACTGCCGACCCCGACCAGATGCGGGCGCTCACCCTGGCGCAGCAGAGGCAGGGCGGCTTCAATGCAGTAGCTGGCGGAAAGCAGGTTGGCGCTGACCACGCGTTCGATCATCGCCGCCTCGAACTGGCGAACCTCGACGTATTCGCAGGTGCCAGCGTTGAGGATCGCGCAATCCAGCGCCCCCCACTGCTGAGCGATGCGCTCACCGATGGCGCGCACCTGCTCGGGATCGGTCAGATCACCGGGGGCCACCAGCACCTGCTCGCCATAGCGTGCGGCCAGGACTTGCAGCGGGCCCGTGCTGCGGGCGCTGAGCGCCATTCGATGGCCGGCGCGCAGCAATTCCTCGGCCAGGGCCGCGCCGATGCCGCTGCTGGCGCCGGTCAGCCAGATGCGTTTCATGCCAGCCTCCGTTTCAGCCAGGCGATCACGCGGCCAAGCACGGGCAGGTGCTCGTAAAGCAGCGCGCCGGCATCGAAGTAGTCGCGGTGCCGGTAGACGCGCTCGCGCCAGAGCAGGTGCGAGCAGCCTTCCACGGCGATTTCGGCACCGCCGCGCAGGCGCGGGTGGCGGTAGTACATGGTCCAGCGCAGGTAGCCTTCGTCGTCTGCGACCTGGTCGAAACCGTGAAACTCGAAGCGCAGCGCCTTGACGTTGGCGTACAGCTCGGCGAAGTAGCGGCGCATCTCGCTCAGGCCGTGCACTTCATGCAGCGGGTCGCGAAACAGCACATCGTCGCTATACAGCTCGCCCAGGCGATCGAGGTTGTCCTTGTTCAGCGCGGCGAAGCGCTCGGCGAAGTCGCGCAGGAAGGTGCTCATGCCATGACCTCGCGGCCCGGAAGGTTCTTGAACGCGGCCAGGGCGCGCTCGCGCGAGCGCGACAGGTCGACGATCGGCCGCGGATAACCGGATGGCGCGAACAGGCCGCCGAGCGCGGACGGATCATGGATGTCGCGCTTGTTCAGCGCGGCCAGCTCCGGCACCCACTGGCGAATGAACTGGCCATCGGGGTCGAATTTCTGCGACTGGCTGATCGGGTTGAAGATGCGGAAGTAGGGTGCGGCATCGGTGCCGGTGGAGGCGCTCCACTGCCAGCCGCCGTTGTTCGCGGCCAGGTCGCCATCGATCAGGTGACGCATGAAGAAGCGCTCGCCCTCGCGCCAGTCGATCAGCAGGTTCTTGGTCAGGAACATGGCGACGACCATGCGCAGGCGGTTATGCATCCAGCCGGTTTCCCGCAGTTGGCGCATGGCCGCGTCGATGATCGGCAAACCGGTGCGGCCCTCCTGCCAGGCGGCCAGCTCCTGCGGCGCGTTGCGCCAGGGCAGCGCCTCGGTTTCCAGGCGAAAGGCCCGATGCCGCGATACCCGCGGGTAACCGACCAGTATGTGCTTGTAGAACTCGCGCCAAAGCAGCTCATTGATCCAGGTAACGACGCCCTGGTTGCCGCTGTCGAATTCGCCACGGTTGGCGGACAGGGCGGCATGCAGGCATTGCCGGGGCGAGAGGATGCCGGCGGCCAGGTAGGCCGAAAGCTGGCTGGTGCCCGGTTTGGCGGGGAAGTCGCGTTCGTCCTGGTAAAAGGCCACCTGTGCGTCGACAAAGTGCTCCAGACGTTGCTGCGCCGCTTGCTCTCCGGCGGGCCACAGCAGGCGCAAGCTGTCGCTGGGCGTGGCGAAGCCCTTGACGCTGTCGGGAATGGCGTCGCGCTTCACGTCCAGCGGCGTCTGCGCCTTTGGCAGCGCGACCGGCGCCGGCATGGCTGTGTGCAGGCGCTCGTAGCAGACCTTGCGGAACTGGCTGTAGACCTGAAAGTAACCACCGGACCGTGTCAGCACGCTGCCCGGCTTGAACAGAAGCTGGTCGAGATGGCTGTGCCAGGTGATCGCCTGCTGGTTGAGGTAGGCGCTGACCTGCCGATCACGCTGGCTTTCGTTGATGCCGTATTCCTCGTTGGCGTGCACGGCGCAGATGTTGTGCTCCTGGCAGACATCGGCGACCAGGACCGGCACTTCGCTCCAGTCATGGCACTGGCGCACCAGCAGCGGCACGTTGAGTGCGGCCAGGGCCTGGCTCAGCTCACGCAGGTTGCGCAGCCAGAAGTCCACCTTGCACGGCGCGTCGTCGTGGCGCTGCCATTGGCCGGGCGTGACGAGATACAGGGCAATGGTCGAGCCGCTACTCATGGCCTGGCTCAGGGCGGTGTTGTCCTGAATGCGCAGGTCACTGCGAAACCACATCAGTTGTTGCATGGGGCTACCTCTTGAGCGCTTAGCAGGCGGTGACGCTGCAGCCAGGCGTGCGCGGCGAGCGGGTCGTTGGCCGAATCCAGGTCAGTGAGGGCGTCGCGGTGAATGTAGGCAGCTGGGCCGGCGATAAGCAGCGGCACCGGGCATTGTTCGGCCAGGCGTGGCAATTGGCGGCGCACCAGGGTGCCGTCCAGTGCGTCCTCGGCGTAGAGCAACACGGCACGCGGTGCGATGTGTTCCAGCGCCGTCAGCAATTCATTGGGCGGCAGCGGCCAATCGAAGACTTCCACCGGGCAATCGCTGGCACTGGCTAGCCAGGCGCACAGCCACAGGCCTGGCTCTATCGGCGCCTTGCCCAGGTTGACCAGTAGCAGCGGCGCGCCGCCGACCTGGCGATTGCAGTGGTAGATGCGGGTGGCCAGTTTGCTGCGCAGCCAGGACAGGAAGAACACCTGCTCGGCGCGCGCACCGAACTGGCCCTGCCAGCGCTGGTGCAGGTCGCCGAGCAGTGGCCAGAACAGCTGTTCGACCAGGGTGCTGGCCGGGTAGAGCGCCAGTGCCGAGTTGAAGCGATCGTCCAGGCGACGTTCATTGAGCTGGACGATGCAGCCGAGCATCTCGTTGCGCTGGCGTGTCCAGTTGTCGCCGCCGGTGGCCTGGGGCACCTGGCCGTGGTCGAGCAGCGCCTTGACCTGGCCGACGGCAACACCGCGGGCCAGCCAGGCGAGAATGGCGTTGATGCGTTCGAGGTTGGCCGGCGAGTAGAGGCGATGGCCCTTGGGCGTACGGTACGGCACGATCAGACCGTAGCGGCGCTCCCAGGCGCGCAGGGTCACCGGGTTGATGCCGGTGCTGCGCGCCACCTCGCGGATCGGCAGGTAGCCCTGGTCGAGCGCCTGGCGGTAATCGTGACTGGTGTCTTCGTCGGCGATGGTTTCGCGGGTCATGGCGTCACAGCGCGTTGCGCAGGGCAAGAGGCTCAGGGTGTGGCTGCAGGTAGGCCTGCTCGGCGATGTAGCGATCCGGGTGGCGGCGGAAGTGGTGCTTGAGCAGCGTCAACGGCACCACCAGCGGCACGATGCCCTCGCGGTACTGGCCGATCAGTTGCTGCATCTCCTGCTTCTCGTCAGGGCTCAGGGTGCGCTTGAGGTAACCGCTCAGATGCTGCAGCACGTTGCTGTGGGTGCCGCGGGTGGCACACTTCTTCAGCGCGCTCATCAGCTCGCTGAAGTAATGCGGCGCCAGTTCGCCGAGGTCGTGTTGGCTCAGTTCGCCGAGCAGGCGCCCCAGCGACTTGTAGCGCAGCGGGTCGGTGGCCATCAGCAGGTACTTGTAGCGCGAGTGAAAGGCGATCAGCGAGCGACGGGTCAGCCCCTGTTGCAGCAGGCGCTGCCATTCGGCGTGGGCGTAAACGCGGGTGATGAAGTTCTCGCGCAGCACCGGATCGTTGAGGCGACCGTCTTCCTCCACCGGCAGATCCGGATGCCGCGCGCAGAAGGTGGCGGCGAAGATGCCGCGGCCTGGCTCGCTCGGGCGGCCGCCGTCCTGATAGACCTTGACTCGCTCCAGGCCGCAGGAGGGCGATTGCTGCATGAAGATATAGCCGTTGATGCCCTGCAGTTCGCTCGCCATGCGCTCGCCATAGGCGGCCAGCGCATCGGTCACATCGCGCGAGCGGTCGACGCTGCCGACAGCACGTGGCGCCTGCGGATCACCGACCAGGCGAATCGGCTCGCGTGGGATCGGCATGCCGATCCCGACTTCCGGGCAGACCGGAACGAAGTCGAAGTGTTCGGCCAGGCTGCGGCTGCACAGCCGCGATAGCTTGTGGCCGCCGTTGTAGCGTACTTCGGCACCCAGCAGGCAGGCGCTGATACCCAGTTTGGCTTTGCTCGCTTGCATAACCCGACCTCGAAGAACCTTGTACATGAAATTGATCATGTACAACTTGTGTCCATCATAGGTGTGCGATTGTACAAGTCAAATCATTTGTACAGCTTTGGTATTGCTTTGTCGGGCAAGCACACGACAGCCGCAGAAGCGGCGCCGTTGAGAGCGGGGAGGAGGGATCAGCGCCAGCCTTGTAGCCAGCGCTCGCAATCCTGCAGTTGACGCCAATCGAGTTGCTGGCTGCGTCGGGTGAGTACAGCCTGGAGCTCCACACCAAGGATATTGTCGGCCTCGTCGCGGATCAGTTCGGTGACCAGGAAGTGGCGCTCGCGATTCTGTGGTTGCGCTGCCGTCCACTTCGACAGCAGCAGCTTGCGCGGGTTGAGATGACGCCTGCCAGGCCTGTCGTTGGGCAAACTCACTGCAGGTGCTCGAGCAGGCGCCGCGCCGCATCCTGGCCACTGAGCCAGGCCCCCTCGACACGACCGGACAAGCACCAGTCGCCACAGGCATACAGCCTCAGGTCGGCATCGGCCAGCGCGCCCCATTGGTGCGCCTGCGCCGGCCGGGCATAGAGCCAGCGGTGAGCGAGGGTGAAACTCGGTGGCGGCACCGTGCAGCCGATCAGTTCGGCGAAAGCACCATGCAGTTGTTCGATCACCGCCTCCCTGGCCAGGTCCAGATGCTGTCGGCTCCAGGCGCTGCTGGCGTGCAGTATCCAAGTGTCGAGGTGGTTGTCGCGGCCGGGTTTGCTGCGGTTGCGGGCGAGCCAGTCGATCGCGCTGTCCTGCACGAAGCAGCCCTCCACGCGGGTGTCCAGCGCGCTGTCGAAGCCCAGCGCCACTGCCCAGGTCGGCTCCATGACCACGCTCGCTGCGGCGCCGGCCAGTTTCGGTGCGGCCGCCAGCAGGGCACTGGCCTGCGGCGCGGGCGTGGCAACGATGACGTGACTGAAAGGGCCGTGGCTGTTGCCGTCGGCGTCCAGCAAGCTCCAGTAGCGGTCGCCGCGGAAAACTTCGGTGATGCGGCAGTTGAACCTGACCGGCAGGGCACCGAGCATGGCGCGGGTGATGGCGCTCATGCGTGGGCTGCCGACCCAACGCACCTGCTCATCCGGAGAGGCGCTGAGCTGACCATCCTGAGCGTTGTACAGACTTGGCTGCCACTCGGCGGCCCAGCCCCGCGTTTGCCATTGCTGCACCACTTCGACGAAGCGCCGGTCGCGGGCGGTGAAGTACTGTGCGCCGAGATCCAGGCTGCCAGCGTCGCTGCGTTTACTGGCCATGCGCCCGCCGCTGCCGCGACTCTTGTCGAACAGTTCGATGTCCTGCCCGGCGGCATGCAGGGCCTGGGCGGCGGAGAGCCCTGCGATGCCGGTGCCAATGATGGCGATGGGTGCGTTCATGGTTACCTCGTCAGCGCTGAATGCTCTACAGGCTAAGGTTTGGACAAAAGCTATACAAGGATGTTTTTATGTACAGCTGATGCCGTTCGAACCTGCTCAAAGCCTGCTGCGCGTCGGCTCTGCTGCGTTAAAAACAGGCTCGGACTGCTCATTTACAACTCGTAAAGTCGAGCGCGACTCCGACCGGTCCTCGCCTGTTTTTGCCTTGCATAGCTCTAGCTCGCCAGCCTTTGAACAGGTTCTGAGTGGCGCTCCCTTGCTTTAGGTTTAGGACAAACGCGGCATTCGATAAAGGCACGTGCGCGCGTCATGAACCAGACTAAAGGTGAAGTTACTTCCATTGCCAAGCGAGGACGATGCCATGCACATCCTGCTGACCGGCGGTACCGGTCTCATCGGTCGGGCGCTATGCGCGCACTGGGCCGAGCGGGGCCACCGCCTCACCGTCTGGAGTCGTGAACCCAGCAAGGTCGCACGTCTGTGCGGCTCCGACGTACGCGGTATCGCCCAGCTCGAGGAGCTGGCTGACGAGCCCCTGGACGCCGTGATCAACCTGGCCGGCGCGCCGATTGCCGACAAACCCTGGAGCAGCAAGCGTAAGGCGCTGCTGTGGTCCAGCCGTATTGGTTTGACCGAGCAATTGTTGGCCTGGTTGCAGGGCCGCACGCAGCGCCCGGCCGTCTTGTTGTCTGGCTCGGCAGTGGGTTGGTACGGCAACGGCGGTGAACGTGAACTGAGCGAAAGCACGCCGCAGGTGACCGATGATTTCGCCGCGCAGTTGTGCGGCGCCTGGGAGGAGACCGCTCTGCGTGCCGAGGAGCTGGGGATTCGCGTGGTGCTGATCCGTACCGGCCTGGTGCTGAGCCCCGATGGCGGCGTGCTCAAACGCCTGCTGCCGCCATTCAGGTTCGGCTTGGGTGGCCGCCTCGGCGATGGCCGGCAGTGGATGCCGTGGATTCATATCGCCGATCAAATCGGCCTGATCGATTTTCTCTTGCAGCAAGACGATGCTCGCGGTCCTTATAATGCCTGCGCGCCGATACCGGCGCGCAACGTCGAGTTCACCAAGGCGCTGGGCCAGGCACTGAGTCGCCCGACCCTATTGCCGGTACCGGCCTTCGTGCTGCGTACTGCGCTGGGCGAGATGTCCGAGTTGCTGCTCGGCGGTCAGCGTGCCGTGCCGACGCGCCTGCTGGAGGCGGGTTTCAGTTTTCGTTTCACCCATCTGGATGTGGCTCTGGTGGATTTGCTGAGCCATCACTGACTAGGATTTCGCATGACCGATCACGCATTGTTGCTGGTTAACCTGGGTTCGCCCGCGTCCACCGAAGTAGCCGATGTCCGCCGTTACCTTAATCAGTTCCTGATGGATCCCTACGTGATCGATCTGCCCTGGCCGCTGCGTCGCCTGCTGGTGTCGCTGATCCTGATCAAGCGCCCCGCGGCGTCGGCGCATGCCTATGCATCGATCTGGTGGGATGAAGGCTCGCCGCTGGTGGTGCTCAGTCGCCGCCTGCAGGAGGCGATGAAAGCTCAGTGGAGTCATGGCCCGGTGGAACTGGCCATGCGCTACGGCGAACCGTCCATCGAGTCGACGCTGCAACGCCTGGCCGCTCAGGGCGTTCGCCAGGTGACGCTGGCGCCGTTGTATCCGCAGTTCGCCGACAGCACCACGACCACGGTAATCGAAGAGGTCAAGCGGGTGGTGCGTGAGTGCGGGCTGGACCTGCGCCTATCCATACTGCCGCCGTTCTACGACCAGCCGGAATACCTCGATGCCCTGGTGGCCAGCGCCAAACCCTACCTGGAGCAGGATTTCGACCACCTGTTGCTGAGCTTCCACGGCCTGCCGGAGCGTCACCTGCACAAGCTCGATCCCAGTGGCCATTGCCTGAAAGGCGACGACTGCTGCCGCAACGCTTCGCCCGAGGTGCTCGCCAACTGTTACCGCGCGCAATGCCTGCGCAGCGCCGAGCTGTTCGCCGAGCGAATGGGCTTGCGCCCGGAGCAATGGTCGGTAAGTTTCCAGTCGCGCCTGGGGCGTGCCAAGTGGATCGAACCCTACACCGAGGCGCGTCTCGATGAGTTGGCCGCGCAAGGAGTGAAGAAGCTGCTGGTGATGTGTCCGGCCTTCGTCGCCGACTGCATCGAGACCCTGGAGGAAATCGGTGATCGCGGCCGCGAGCAATTCGTCGAGGCCGGTGGCGAGAGCCTGCAACTGGTGCCCTGCCTGAACGATCACCCGGACTGGGTAGCGGCGCTGAACGCGCTGTGCGAACGAGCGCCCTTGTCCATCTGAGTCGGGCCTGATCGCCGAGGCGAGCCATTCGCCTCGGCGGGTATGAAGCATTCGCCGACCTGATAACACCTTCGAGCGATACTCACGGCTGTTTATATCGTCCTAAGCTGACGCCACTTTCAACCGCCGCGCACCGCGTCAGCGGTGCCGAGGAGAGCGTCCGTGCATAACAACAATAACGGCTACCCCTCCAGTACCCGAGCCTGGGTCACTGTTGCCATCCTGATGGTGGCTTACGTGCTGTCCTTCGTCGATCGGCAGATTCTGAACCTGCTGGTCGAGCCCATCCGCCGCGATCTTGCGATCAATGACACGCAGATGAGCCTGCTGATGGGCCTCTCGTTTGCCCTGTTTTACACGATATGCGGGATTCCTCTCGGGCGCGTGGCCGATACGCGCAGCCGGCGTGGGTTGATCGCCGTGGGCATCCTGTTCTGGAGCGCCGCCACAGCTGCCTGCGGCATGGCCAAGATGTACTGGCAGTTCCTGCTCTGCCGCATCGGTGTCGGTGTGGGGGAGGCGGCTCTTTCGCCTGCAGCCTATTCGCTTATTGCTGACAGCTTTCCCGCCGAGCGCCGGGCTACGGCGATCAGCGTTTACTCGATGGGAGTCTATCTGGGCTCGGGCCTGGCCTTTCTGGTGGGCGGTCTGGTCATCCAATTCGCCTCGGCACAGGGCGACGTGACCCTGCCGGTGCTGGGCGAGGTACGTCCCTGGCAGCTGATCTTCCTTATTCTCGGTGTCGCCGGCGTGCTGTTCACCTTGCTGATGCTGGCGGTCAAGGAGCCGGCCCGGCGTGGCGCCGGCGCGGGCGTGGCGGTGCCGCTCAGCGAAGTGGGGCGCTACATTCGCGCCAACCGGCGTACCGTGCTGCTGCACAACTTCGGCTTCGCCGGCCTAGCTTTCGCCGGCTACGGCAGCGCGGCCTGGGTGCCGACCTTCTATATCCGTACCTATGGCTGGGACGCCGGCCAGGTTGGCATCGTCTATGGTTGCATCGTCGCGGTGTTCGGCTGCCTCGGCATCGTCTTCGGCGGACGCCTGGCGGACCTGATGGCCAAGCGCGGGCGCAGTGACGCCAACATGCGCGTCGGTCTGTACGCCGCGCTCGGTGCGCTGCCGCTGGTAGCGCTGTTCCCGCTGATGGACTCCGCGTTCTGGGCCAGCGTGCTGCTGGCGCCGACGGTGTTCTGCCTGAGCATGCCGTTCGGTGTGGCGCCTGCGGCGATTCAGGAAATCATGCCTAACTCGATGAGGGGCCAGGCGTCGGCCATCTATCTGTTCGTCATTACTCTGTTCGGCCTGGGGGTAGGTCCGACCGCGGTGGCGCTGGTCACCGACTTCGTCTTCGCCGACGATGCGGCGCTGCGCTATTCACTGCTGATCGTCACCACCCTGGCGGTGCTGACGTCGGTCATCCTGCTGGCCAAGAGTCTCAAGCCCTATCGTGAGAGCGTGACGCGACTGGAGCAATGGGCTGCCAGCCCGGCCTGAACAGGCGCCTTTTCCGACTTGCCGGGCTCTGTCCGGCACGGTTTATGCGCCAGCGCACGGGCAGCATGGAATTTTTGCGCTTTACTGAGGTTCTGAGTGTTGCGCGCGTCACTCCGGCGCGCGCCAGCCAGGGAACCTCCGGATGGGAGCGAGGCCAGTGTCTGCCGTGCAGGGCAGGGCATTCAACGACTCGATAGTGTGGCGACGGTTAGTGCTGCCGGGGCTCGCTGCGCTCCTGTTGCTGGGCGGCTGCACGGGCCGCCTGGACAACGACTCCATCGTCAACACGCGCAGCCCGCTCAAGCCCGCCGAAGTGCTGCAGACCGACGTCGACCGCATGGCGACCCTGGCCATGCGCAACAACCTCAACAGCCTTTATCGGCTGATGAACAAGCTGTACCAGCGCAACCCTCGCGAATGGCGCAAGAACTCCCTGCCCGACGCCGCGGCGGCCGAGCGCGCCATCCAGTACGCCATCGAGCATAATCAGGACTGGCCGACTCTGGGCGGCCGGCGCGATGTCGCCGCGCTGGATTATTCCTTGAGCCCCGGGTTTCAGGGGGACCGCGTGGCGGCCTTCACCTATGCCATTGGCAGCATGCTGGTCACCGCGCACGGTGGCCGCACGGAGTTCTATCTGACCGATAGCTTCGATGCGCAATTCATCCACAACGCCGCGCGTAACCTGGAGAAGGCCGGCTGGATGCTGTCGCAGCGGCGAGACGCCGCAGGCCGGCCGTTGCTGCTGTCCAACGAGTTCTCCGAACAGGGCGTCAACCTCAGCTACGCGGTGGAGTTCGGCAAGATGGTGGCGCGTCTCGACCTGCTCACGCACGTGCTGGAGGAGCGCTACCGGCGCATGGGGGCCAACTATGCGCAGAGCTTGTTCCTGCTGAACTTCCTGCCGGTGCAGTAGCGCGTCACGGATGCCAGCGCTGCTGGATTTCCTCCAGCGTTCCGGCTTTGCGCAGACGCACCAGGGCTTTGGAAAATTGCCGGGCGCGCTCGGTATCGCCTTTGGCGAAGGCGACGAAGCGCGGCATCCGGATCAGCGGGCGAGGGAGCACGCGCACCTGCTCCTGGGCGCGCTGTTCACGAATGAAATAAAGCAGCTGGGTGTGGTCACCGACGATGATGTCGATGCGCCCGGCCAGCAGCATCGATATCAGTTGCCGTGGGTTCTGTGCACTGCTGTCGCGGGCCAGATCGGCGCGATCGAACTTCTCTTCATAGGCATAGCCGCGAACCTGGCCGATCACGTAGGGCGAAAGATCGTCCAGCGTCTTCCAGTCTTTGATCGCGGTCTTGTCGGTGGTCATGAACACGGTGGATCCACTGCGCAGCGGGCCTACCAGTTCGTATTGCTGCTGACGTTGCGCGGTGCCGGCGAACTGGAAGGCCATCTGCACTTCGCCACGATCGAGCATGCGCTTGACCCGCTCCCAGGGATACAGACGAATTTCGTAGGGTACCTGTGCTTCACGCAGCACGGCGTCGATCAGTTCGACATCGAGCCCGCGTGGCGTATCGTCTTCGGCGGTGACGAAACTGTAAGGCGCGAACTGCTCGTCGCCCACGACCCGCCAGGGCTGCGCTGCCAGCGAATGGGTCAGTGCCAGCAGAGCGAGCAGCAGATAGCGCATGGCGGGATACCTCGTGACCGACCTGTATTCAGGCTAGTCAGTTTCTGCGAACGAGGCGGCTGAAACGATGAATATCAGACCTTGCGCACGAACTCGGACTTGAGCTTCATCGCGCCGATGCCATCGATCTTGCAGTCGATATCGTGATCGCCGTCGACCAGGCGGATGTTCTTCACTTTGGTGCCGACCTTGACCACCAGCGAGGAGCCTTTGACCTTCAGGTCCTTGATCACGGTGATGGTGTCGCCGTCCTGCAGCAGGTTGCCGACCGAGTCCTTGATCACGCGCGCGTCGTCGCTGGCCTCGGCATTCTCGCCGGCTTTCCATTCATGGGCGCACTCGGGGCAGACCAACTGATCGCCGTCTTCGTAGGTGTATTCGGAGTTGCATTTGGGGCAGGGCGGCAGAGCGGTCAAGGGGTGTCCTCGGAGGTCATGAGAAAACCGCAGATTATATAGGGTTTTGTCGACGAGCGCTGCTCTAGGGCGAGGCGCGTCTGGCAGTCGAGTGTTTTAAATATTGGACTTTTGTTGAGGCCGGTTTTACTGGGGATGCCCGTTTTGCGCCTTCAAGAGCGGTTGACGAATATGATTCGTCAAAAGATTTTGAGCGTATTCGTTTGACATATTTTACGGCTCGGGCAGACTGGCAGCAGATTCCGTTGCCGAACCGGGTAACGGGCAGCATCGCTGCAGCCCCTCTCTGGATGGAGCTGACCCGGTTCGAGCCGCCGTCGGAAGGCGACACGCTGGCTCAGGAAGAGTATGGGTGCACGGGGTTAGCCAAACAGGCCATCCGTGTAGGCAGAGCCTCTGCCGGACACCGGTCTGCACAGCAACGACAGGCCCGGCCTGTTCCAAGGTGACGTATGTCCGACAACAAGATTCGCAGCACCGCTCGCAAACCCGTCGTGTTGATGTCCATGGGCGCTCAAGAGCGCAAGGGCCACGACTATCAAGTCATGACGCACAAATATATCCAGCCTCTGGTCGAGTTCTCCGGTTGCGTACCGGTATTGGTGCCCACCTGCTGTGGCATCGAGGATCTCGATCAGTATCTGGATATGGCCGACGGCGTGTACCTCACCGGTGCCGGCAGTAACATCGACCCGGCACTTTATGGGCAGGAGAACGAAACGCCGAACAAGGCGCAGGATCGTGACCGTGATCTGTTCGACCTGCCGCTGATTCGCGCCGCCATCGCCCGCGGCCTGCCGATCTTCGGCATCTGCCGTGGCATGCAGGAAATCAACGTGGCGCTGGGCGGGGACATCTACCAGAAGGTCTATGCCGAGCCCGGCTTCAACGATCATCGTGAAAATCCCGATGACCCGGTCGAGGTACAGTACGCACCCAGCCACAGCGTGCGCCCGGTAGCGGGCAGCTGGTTCGCCGAATTGCTCGGCAAGGACGAGATTCAGGTCAACTCCCTGCATGGCCAGGCCATTCGCAACCTGGGCAAGGGGTTGGAAGTGCTGGCCACCGCCGAGGATGGCCTGATCGAGGCGGTTCACGCGCCAAGCCTGTCGCCGTTCCTGGTCGCGGTGCAGTGGCACCCCGAATGGCAGGCTGCACTGAACCCGGATTCGGTGAAGATCTTCCAGGCTTTCGGTGACGCCTGTCACCGTCGTGTGGCCTCACGTAGCAGCCGTCAGGCTGCCTGAACCAGGCACCGCCGCCGGCCCCTGAATCAGTAGGGGCTTGGCGGCTGCGGCCAGTTAAGGGTGCCACTGTCGCTGAAGCGGCGCGTGCCGAACAGGCCATCGGCCAGTTTGCCGCGCAGCACGTAGGGCACTTCCTGGCCCGGTTGATAGCCGGCGACGCCCCAGGCCTGGCGCATTACCGAAAACGCCGAAATGCTCACCGGCACGCTCACCAACGTTTCGCCGAAGCGCGGCACGCTGCCGCTCTGGTCGCTGACACCGCTGGCCAGCGGCTGGCCGTTCACGTCTAGATCCAGCGCCATGCCATTGAAATTCACCGTGCTGTCGTTGGGGTTCTGCACCCGCAGCTTGACCGCGAAGCGCACCTCCAGGCCCTGGCCGGGCAAAGGCTCCAAGCCGACCAGATCGACCCGCAACGGATCACGGTTGCCCAGGCTGGCGCAGGCGCTGAGGCCCAATATGAGCAGGCAGGTGAGGGTGAAGCGAGTGAGGCGAGGCATAGACATCGATCTACATCCATTAGCAGAGGTCACTGCATAGAGACTCTTGATGTCGGCGTTCTGCTCAATGGAGTGCGCGAGCGTGGTTAACTCGCCGTTTGCTGTGGCGCGGTGAATCCCAGGCTACGACGGTTATGAGCCGCAATATAGGTGTCGCGCGAGGGCCTGAGATGGGCGTGGCACAACTCGACCAGGCGCTGCGTATCACCCTTACGTAGCGCTTCGATGAGTAGCCAGTGCTCCTGGCGTGCCTGCTCCACGCGTTCCGGCAGCACCATGGTCGATGCTCGAATCGAGTGGGCGCGCTGCGCGTGATCCTGGATCGCCGCCACCAGTACCGGATTGTCGGAAAGGCCGAAGAACTCCCGGTGGAAGATCACGTTGAGGCGGAAGATTCGGCGCAGGTCACCGGCTGCCACAGCGGCGTCATGCTGTTTCTGAATTCCGATCAGGGCATCGAGCCGCCCCTCGCTCAGCGGAAAGCGAATCATCCGTGCGCCCTGGGTTTCCAGCAGTTCACGTACTGCGTAGAGGTGCTCCACCTCTTCCGCACCATAGGCTTTTACCAGTGCGCCGACATTGCGTTTGCGCTCGACCAGGCCCATGCGCTCCAGTTCGGCCAATACCTGACGGGCCACATGGCGCTTGAGTTGGAAACGGCTGAGCAACTCATCTTCCACGAGTCGCTCGCGCGGGTGCAGAGCGCCGAGCACGATCTCTTCCTCGAGAATTTCCACCACCCGGCTCACGGTTGGCTCGATATCCCGTGTTCTTGCTGTGTTCACGACGTCCAGGGTCACGCTGCCTTCTTCCGCGTCATTGGGGCTACGGCGCCAGAATATAGAGCGCTTTGCCCTGTGTCTCAATTGGTCTGGGGGATACCGCCAGCCTCTGGTCGGCAAGGCGATGGTTGCCAACGCCGAATTGACGTGGCTAACTATGTCGACAGGATTATCAATAATCTAATCGACAAGAGACTGCCGCATGACAAAAAAAGCAGCCGATACCCCTGCTGTGGTTGTACCCAAAGGCATTCGCAAGGGGCTTACCAATTATGGCGATACTGGATTCTCGCTATTTCTGCGCAAGGCCTTCATCAAGGGTGCCGGTTACACCGATGAGGCGCTGGACCGCACCATCATCGGTATCGCCAATACCGGCAGCGGCTACAACCCTTGTCATGGCAATGCGCCGCAACTGATCGAGGCGGTCAAGCGTGGGGTGATGATGGCGGGTGGGCTGGCCATCGATTTTCCGACCATATCCGTTGCCGAGAGCTTCTCCGCCCCCACCAGTATGTACCTGCGCAACCTCATGTCGATGGACACCGAGGAAATGATCCGTGCGCAGCCCATGGATGCAGTCGTGCTGATCGGTGGTTGCGACAAGACCGTGCCGGCGCAGTTGATGGGCGCGGCATCGGCCAACGTTCCGACCATCCAGCTGATTACCGGCTCGATGCTGACAGGCGGCCATCGTGGCGTTCGGGTTGGCGCCTGCACCGACTGCCGGCGCTTCTGGGGCCAGTTCCGAGGCCAGGAAATCGATGAACAGGAAATCAGCGAGGTCAATTCCAAGCTGGTAGCCAGTGTCGGTACCTGCTCGGTAATGGGCACGGCCAGCACCATGGCCTGTCTGGGCGAGGCATTGGGTATCGTGATGCCGGGTGGTGCGTCGCCACCCGCGGTGACCTCGGACCGTATTCGCATTGCCGAGCTGACGGGCAAGCAAGCCGTGGAGATGGCCCGCAGCGGCCTGACACCTGACAAGATTCTTACCGCCAAGGCGTTCGAGAATGCCCTACGGGTGCTGCTGGCCATCGGCGGCTCGACCAACGGAATCATTCATCTCACGGCAATTGCCGGACGCATGGGCTTCGATATCGACCTGGCGGCGTTCGATCGCATGAGCCGTGAGACACCGGTACTGGTCGACCTGAAGCCATCCGGGCAGCACTACATGGAGGATCTGCACCGAGCTGGTGGTCTGCAGACCGTACTGCATCAATTGCGCCCGCTGCTGCACCTGGATGCACTGACGGTGACCGGACGGACGTTAGGCGAAGAACTGGATGACGTCCCGGTGTTCATCCAGGACGTGGTGCGTAGCTTCGATGAGCCGATTTACCCCGCCGGAGGCATTGCGTTCCTGCGCGGTAACCTGGCACCGGAGGGCGCCATCATCAAGCAGTCCGCCGCCGATCCGGCGCTGATGGAGCACGAAGGGCGCGCCGTTGTCTTCGAAAATTCCGAAGACATGGCGCTGCGCATCGATGACCCGGAACTGGACGTTAACGCCGATGACATCCTGGTACTGAAAAACATTGGGCCCATTGGTGCGCCAGGCATGCCGGAAGCCGGTTACCTGCCCATTCCGAAGAAGCTGGCCCGTGCCGGCGTCAAGGACATGGTGCGTATTTCCGATGGCCGCATGAGCGGCACGGCGGCCGGTACGATCGTCCTGCACGTGACGCCCGAGGCGGCCAAAGGTGGGCCTCTGGCGTTGGTGCAGAACGGTGATCGCATCCGTTTGAGCGTGGCCGAGCGCAGCATCGAACTGAAGGTGTCCGACGAAGAGCTGGCGCGGCGGCGTGCGGCCTGGCAGGCACCCCAGCCGGTCGATGCCGAGCGCGGTTACCGCAAGCTGTTCTACGAGCAGATCACCCAGGCCGACAAGGGCTGCGATTTCGAATTCCTGAGGCCTCCATCCATGCAAGCCAAAGTGCCGGGGGATCGTTGATTCCCTGAGCACACGCCATGTGCCGCCTGGGCATCGCTCCAGGCGGCGTTTTTCCCGTCAGCACTCCCCCTACAAGAACAAACGGAGTTACTCATGGAAAACACCACCCTGGTGGTGGCCGTTTCGGTCAGCGCCATCGTCGCCTTGCTTATTCTTATTGTCCGATTCCGCTTTCAGCCCTTTCTCGCACTGATACTGGTCAGCGTCGGCGCCGGCCTCGCCCTTGGCATGCCGGCGCAGGAGTTGCTCGATTTCATCGTCAAATCCATGGGCGGGACCTTAGGTTTCGTTGCTCTGATCATTGGCCTGGGCGCCATGTTCGGCGAGATGCTGCGGGTCAGCGGCGGTTCCGAGCGGCTGGCGCTCAATCTCGTCGAACGCTGTGGCGACAGAACCGTGCCCTGGGCCCTGGGGCTCGCGGGGTTTCTGGTGTCGATCGCGGTGTTCATCGATGTCGCCATCATCATTCTGGTGCCGCTGATCTATGGCATCGCCAAGCGCACCAAGCGCTCGTTGCTGTACTACGGCATTCCCCTATGCGCGGGGCTGAGCGTGACCCACACCTTCATTCCGCCAACGCCGGGGCCTATCGCTACGGCGAGTATCCTCGGTGCCGACCTCGGCTGGGTGATCATATGGGGCGTGATTGCCGGCTTGCCCGCGATGGCCGTGGCCGGGCCCATCTTTGGCAAGTTCATCGCCAGCCGCATCTTCGTGCCGGTCCCGGAGCACATGAACCAGGGCGCGAGCAACTTCGATGATGCGAGCCGGCTGCCATCGTTCCGCTCCGTGGTGTTGACGTTGCTGTTGCCGCTATTGCTGATCCTCGGCAACACCTCGGCGGAGCTGCTGCTGGCCGAAGGCAATCCACTGCGCGACGTGCTGATGTTCGTGGGCAATCCGATCATCGCCTTGCTGCTTACCTGCCTGATGACCTTCTGGGTCTTCGGACACAAGCGTGGCTACAGCAAGGATGAGCTGCAGAAAATTGCCACCAAGGCACTGGAGCCTGCCGGGATCATCATTCTCATCACCGGAGCTGGCGGTGTGTTCGGTAAGGTGCTGGTCGCTTCCGGCATCGGTGAGATTCTCGCCTCCGGCATGCAGAATTTGGGCTTGCCATTGGTATTGTTCGCCTTCATGACTTCGGCGGTAATGCGTATTTCCCAAGGCTCGGGAACGGTCGCGATGATCACCGGAGCCAGCCTGACGGCGCCAGTGGCCGAATTGATGGGCGTGGGGGATCAAATGACCGCTCTGCTGGTGATCGCGATCGCCTGTGGCGGTACGGCATTCTCCCATGTCAACGATTCAGGCTTCTGGATGGCCAACCGCTACTTCGGCATGAGCGTCTCCGATACGCTGAAATCCTGGACTGTGATGAAATCCCTGGTTGGCCTGACCGGTCTGGTGATCTGCCTGGTGATCAGTCCGTTCATAGGTTGATCCGTCTCGTCGCTAGCTGCGTTGCCGGCTGCCCAGTACCAGCGCGATGCCGCCGAGCACTGCAACGGCGCTGAGCATCAGACGCAGGCTCAGCGCTTCGCCCAGCAGCAGGCTGCCGCCGATGGCGGCGAGGATCGGTACGCTCAACTGCACCGTGGCCGCCTGGCTGGCACGCAGACCGGGCAGGGCGCTGTACCAGATGGCGTAGCCGATGCCCGAGGTCAACGCGCCGGACAGCAGTGCGTAGAACAGGCCAGGCCCATCCCAGTCGAGCTGTCCTAACAGTAGCGCCGCCAGCAGTAATGCCAGCGGCGTTGCGCGTATGAAATTGCCCGCGGTCACCGCCAGCGGATCGCCCAGGCCGCGTCCAAGCAGGGAGTACGCGCCCCAGGCGACACCGGCCAGCAGCATCAGCAATGCGGCCAGCAACGGTGGCGCGCTGGCGCCTGGTAGCAGCAGCGCCAACAGGCCCGCCGTGGCCAGCGCCGTACCGAGGCTGGCGGCCAGGCCCAGGCGTTCGCCGCGCAGCCAGCCCCAGAGCAGCATGCTCAACTGCACCGCGCCGAACAGCAGCAGGGCGCCGGCACCGGTGTCCAGTTGCAGGTAGGCGAAGGAAAAGGCGGCCGCATAGATAAACAGCGCCAGTGCGCCAGGCCAACTGCCGGCCATGGGTTGGCCGCGTTGCCGCAATTTCAGCAATAACCACAGGGTCACTGCACCGCAGAGCAGGCGAATGGCGGTGAAGCTGGCGGCGTCGATTTCGGTTTCACGCAGTGCCAGGCGGCATAGCAGCGAGTTGCCGGCGAATGCCAGCATGGCAAGGGAGGTGAGCAGCAGGATACGCGGAGGCATCGTCCATCCTTGGGTGCAGGTCTGGTGATGCCTCGCAGCTAAACACGTCCGGCGGAGGCTTGGCATTGGCGGAAGGTCGCAAATCCCTGCGACCTTGGCCACTTAGGCGCGGGCGTCGATCAGAAATGCGCCTTGACCAGCAGGCTGGCGGTGTTCTGGTTGGTCGGGCCGACGAAGTTGTCGCTGACGAAACCGCCATCCTTGATGCCGTACTTGTTCTTCCAGTAGTCGTATTCGATGCCGACGTACAGCTGTTTCTCGCCCCACTTCATCGCCTTGCCCAGGTCGTACTTGATCTGCGGGTTGAAGTGCAGGTTGGCCTGGTAGTCGCCGCGGCGGTTGCTGTCGTTGTCCACCACCCAGTCCATGAAGCCATCGATGAGGATGTCCGAGTCGCCGACCGGAATGGTGTAGCTCCACACCGGGGTGATCTGCCAGACGTTCTTGCCCGGGCGGCTGCCGTCCGGTTTGCGCAGGTAGGTGTTGAGCTGGAAGTAGTCGAAACCAGGGATATCCAGGTCGAATGCCGGGCCGAGCAGGTAGGCATCGACGTCCTTCTCGCCGAACTCGTAGGTGAAGGCCAGCAGCACGTCCTTGATCGGGCCGAAGGAAAGGTCGGCGCCGGTGATCTTGCCGAACGACAGGCGCGGGCTGAATTCGCCGTAGTAGGTATGGCCGTCGCCGTTACCGTTCTGTGCGTCGGTGTTGAATTTGATCAGGTCGGTAAAGAAGAACAGGTCACCGAAACTCCAGCCGCTGGCATGCTCGAAGGTGATGGTCTGCTGGATCTCCGGATCGATCTTGAAGTCCTGCCCGTAGAGGTAGGTCAGGCTGTTGTTCTGCCAGTGCAGCAGATCATCGGCGACGGCGTGGCCGCCCGCCAGCAGACCGCTGGCGAGCACCAGCGAAGAGAGTGTGCGATTCATGGAAGCTCCTGGTGGTTAAGACGTGTCGTTATGATTTTTTGTGGCTTGCCGTCCCGGCAGACAACCTTTGGGCTGTCGCGAGGCGACGTGAGAAAACGCGCCCGGCGTTTTAAACCTGTCCGCCCGGTCAGGCTGGTACTGCTCTGAGCAAAAAGGGCGCCAATTCTCGTGTTTGCTCATAGCCGTTGCAAATCAATTGGATACGCATGCGTCTCAGGGCAGCTTTCATATGCTTGTTGCACCGTTTTCTGACCGACAAGACAAAAACGGCCATAACTTGGTGCGCCGCCGTCTGAGTGATGTCAGGCGGTGCGCATGTAAGGTGCTTGGGATGCGACGGACGTATGAGCGCCCGAGCGCAAGATCGCTGCCCGCAGCGCGCCCATGGAGGGGAACGCGCAGAGCGCCGCCTTGCTGTTAGCGGCCCTGCGCCTGTTCGATCAGTAGGCGCCGGGTCGTTTTCAACAGGCGGTCGGACAGCTCAGGGTCCTTGACGCTGCGTGACAGCATCAGGGCGCCGACCATGGCTGAGAGCAGCAGTACGCTTTGCTCGTCGGCTTTATCGCTGTCGAGGTCGCCTTCGATTCGCATCAGACGTTCGCGTACCAGGGCGTCGGTGGTCTCGCTGGCTGCGCCGCGCTGGCCCAGCTCGGCAGACATGGTCGGCAGCGGGCAACCGGCGCCTGGGTTGGCGCGATGCGCGCTGGACAGGTAGCTGGCGATAAAGCGCGTGAGCGGCGTTTCGGCATCCTTGCCCAGCGCTTCGGCGTTGTTGGAAAGCTCCTGCGCGGCGTGACGAAGTGCGGTCTCCACCAGATCATCCTTTGACTTGAAGTGGGCGTAGAAGCCGCCGTGGGTCAGGCCCAGCGCTTTCATCAGCGGTTGCAGGCCGGTCGCGCCGACGCCGTCGCGGCGAAAGCGCAGGGCCGCCTCCTCGATGATGCGTTGGTGGGTCTTGGCCTTGTGATCTTCCGAATAGCGCATGGGCGTTCCCGTCTTTCAAATGCCGGTCGTCATCTTACACCTGCGTCGCTGTTCTGGCGCGGGGCGTTCAAGTCGAGAATCAGGCAGGTGGTGGAGGCAACGGCATAAAGGCGTTCATCGACGTCATACAGGCGACCCTCAGCCAGGGCCGTGGAACGACCGAGGTGGATGATGCGGCCTTCGGCGCGCACTGGGCCGGCCTCGCTGCGCAGCGCACGGATGTAGCTTACCCGCAGGTCTGTGGTCGTATAGCCCTGGCCCGGCTTGAGCAGGGTATGCACGGCGCAGCCCATGCAGGAGTCGAGCAGGGTGGCGATGTAGCCGCCGTGCACGCTGCCCAGCGGGTTGTAGTGACGCTGACCCGGCGTACCCTGTAAGACGAACAGGCCGCTGGCCCAATGCATCGGAGTGAAGTCGAGCACGGCGTTGATCGGTGGTGACGGCAGGTCGCCGCGGCCGATAGCGTCGAAGAAATCCATCGGCGTCATGGCCGCCACTTCGGCCAGGCTGAGCGTGCCGGGGGCGGCGAGCTGGCTGCGAATGGTCTGTTCCTCCGCGACCCAGCTGGCGAGGCGGGCCTCACGTGATAAGGCGGTCATACGGGCTCCTAGTAAAGATGATGGACGACATTCAATGTTTCATATTATGGTTGAAATATTAATAGCCGCCAGTCATCCGGCTCGGAGCCTGTCATGCGTCCATCCCGAACGTTGTTGATCATCCTGATGCTGCTCACTGCGCTCGGGGAAACCTCCACGCAGCTGCTGATCCCGGCGTTGGGCGAGCTGGAACGAGGGTTGAGTGCCGAGCCCGGCAGCAGCCTGCTGGCGCTTTCGTTATTCGTCTGTGCCTTTGGCCTGGGACAATTGCTGCTCGGGCCGCTGTCCGACCGATTGGGGCGCCGCCCGGTATTGCTGCTCGGGCTGAGTCTCTATCTGCTGGCGACCCTAGGCATGTTGCTGGCGTCGAATATCGAGGTGCTGATCGGCATGCGCGTACTGCAGGGCCTGGGCGCTTGCGCTGCGCTGGTACTGGCGCGCGCCATCGTCCGCGATGTGTGGCAGGAGCAGGCGGGGCCGGCCCTGGCACTGACGGTGCTGGGTATGTTCGCGGCGATCGTGCTGTCGCCGGTGGTCGGCGGTTTGCTGACCCAGTATGGAGGCTGGCGCGCGCCACTGCTGGCCACCCTGGTGCTTGGCAGCCTGGCGCTGTTGTCCGTGCTTGGCGGCTACCGCGAGACGCATCTGCAGCGTGACCCGCAGGCTGGTCGTTTCAAGGGGCTGCTGGCCAACTATCTGCAGGTACTGCCCAGTTGCCGATCGCTGGCGCTGACCATCGCCTGTACCTACGGCGCGATGTTCGTCGTGGTGGCCGGCTCGTCGTCGATATACATCGGTTTGCTGGGGCTGAGCGCCGCGCAGTACGGGTTGACCTTTGCCCTAATGGTTTCCGGCCTACTCGGCGGTGCGCTGTTCACCCTGCGCAACGTGCAGCGACTGGGGCCGCAGCGGGTCGTCGGGATCGGCGTGGCGCTGGTGCTGCTCGGGTCGCTGCTGACCCTGGCAGTCTACCTGCTGTTCGGCCTGTCGCTATTGGGGCTGTCGCTGCCGCAGGTGCTGGTGACGCTGGGCGGCGGCATGCTGCTGCCCGCCGCCGTGGCCGGCGCGGTGCTTCCCAATCCGCAGCGCGCCGGCTTGGCAGCGGGGCTGATGGGCTTCTCGCAGATGGCCGGCGCCACCCTGGCGGGATTGCTGCTCGGCGCCCTGCAGGATGGCTCGGCCTGGCCTATGGTTGCCTTGAACGCGCTGTTCGCCGTGCTGGCGTTTCTGTTCTTCCACCTTCTGCGTGTCCGCCCGGCCGTTACGGCTGCGGTGGCCGGCAAACTTCCCTGATCGAGGACAAAGCAATGAGCAGCTATGACGTGGTCATCATCGGCGCCGGCCCCGGCGGCTACAACGCCGCCATTCGTGCCGGACAGTTGGGCCTGAAGGTAGCCTGCGTGGAAGGGCGCGAGACCCTCGGCGGCACCTGCCTGAACGTCGGTTGCATGCCGTCCAAGGCGCTGCTGCATGCCTCCGAACTCTACGAGGCGGCGGCCGGTGGCGAGCTGAGTGCATTGGGTGTGGAAGTCACACCGACGCTCAACCTGGAGCAGATGATGAAGCAGAAGGCGGACAGCGTCGAAGCGCTGACCAAGGGCGTGGAATTCCTGTTTCGCAAGAACAAGGTGGAATGGATCAAGGGCTGGGGGCGTATCGACGGCCCTGGCCGCGTGCAGGTCAAACTGCACGAGGGCGGCGAGCGGCTGCTGGAGACGAAGAACATTGTCATCGCCACTGGCTCCGAACCGACGCCGCTGTCCGGGGTTAGCATCGACAATGCGCGTATCCTCGACTCCACCGGCGCGCTGTCGCTGCCAGAGGTGCCCAAGCATCTGGTAGTAATCGGTGCCGGGGTGATTGGCCTGGAGCTGGGTTCTGTCTGGCGCCGCCTGGGCAGCCAGGTCACGGTGGTGGAGTACCTGGAGCGCATCTGTCCCGGCCTGGATGGCGAAACCGCCAAGACCCTGCAGCGCACCCTGGGCAAGCAGGGCATGGGCTTCAAGTTGGGCACCAAGGTCACGGGCGCGAAGACGAGCCAGTCCGGCGTGACCCTGACGCTGGAGCCGGCCGCCGGCGGTCCGAGCGAGACCCTGGAAGCCGATTACGTGCTGGTGGCCATCGGCCGACGCCCCTACACCACGGGGTTGGGGCTGGAGAGCGTCGGCCTGAATACCGACAAGCGCGGCATGCTGGGCAACGAAGAACATCAGAGCGGCGTGCCCGGTGTGTGGGTGATCGGCGACGTCACCTCCGGACCGATGCTCGCGCACAAGGCCGAGGACGAGGCGGTGGCCTGCATCGAGCGCATCGCCGGGCACGCTGCGGAGGTCAACTACGGGGTGATTCCCGGCGTGATCTATACGCGCCCAGAGGTGGCCAGCGTCGGCAAGGGAGAGGAGGAGCTGAAGGCAGAGGGGCGTGCCTACAAGGTCGGCAAGTTTCCCTTCACCGCCAACAGCCGGGCGAAGATCAACCACGAGACCGAAGGTTTCGTGAAGATCCTCGCCGATGCCAACACCGATCAGATTCTCGGCGTGCACATGATCGGCCCGAGCGTGGGTGAGCTGATCGGCGAGTACTGCGTGGCCATGGAATTCTCCGCCTCGGCCGAGGACATCGCGCTGACCTGCCACCCGCACCCGACCCGCTCCGAGGCCGGGCGCCAGGCGGCGATGGGCGTGCATGGCTGGACGATGCAGGCTTAGTGAGCGTTTAGCCCTTGCCCGCCGGTCTCTTCGGGTTGCACCTTGGCACGCGCCAGGGCTCGTAGCCCGGATGCGATCCGGTAAATGCGCCGAGCGCGCCCAGATTGCATCCGGGCTTTATCAGGGCACGTGCTCGAGATTCACCGGTTCACCTGGCTTGATGTGCAGCTTGTTGCGGATATCGGCGAATACCTTGTCGTACTCGTCGCGGCCACGCATGACCGGGCTGCAGTTGGGCGGCAGGCCATGGCGGGCGGCGATGCGGGTGGCGACGCTGGCGAAATTGAAGGCCACGTCGCGGTGCAGTTCGAAGGCCTCCTCGAAGTGCCGGCCATCCACCTCGCCAACCATGCGCATATGCAGCATCGGCCCCTGCTGCGTGTCGTTGCGTACTTCGTAGTAGAAATCCACCGAGAAGGGCGGCGCCAGGCGCAGGCCTTCCGGGCGGTCGAGGTTGTCACGGTGCAGATGGCCGGGGGTGAACATTTCTGTGCTCCTGCGAGAACGCGGCGAGGCCGAGGCCTCGTCACGGATCAGCGGTAATCGATGCCTTCGGTGTCCAGACCGATGCGAGTGCCGGAGCTGCCCTGAACGATGGCCTCGATGTTTTCCAGCGAGCCGATCACGGCGGTTTTGCCGGTGTTGCGCGCGAACTCGCAGGCGGCCTGCACCTTGGGCCCCATCGAGCCGGCGGCAAAGCCGAGTTTTTCCATTTCGTCGGGGTGGGCGGCGGCGATGGATTTCTGTCCGGGTTTGCCCCACTCGACGTAGGCCGCGTCGACATCGGTGGCGATCACCAGCAAATCGGCATTCAGTTGTTCGGCCAGCAGTGCCGAGCACAGGTCCTTGTCGATCACTGCCTCGACGCCGCGTAGCTGCTTGCCGTCGTACATGGTGGGAATGCCGCCACCACCGGCGCAGATCACTACGCTGCCCTTTTCCAACAGCCATTTGATCGGGCGGATTTCGAAGATTCGTTGTGGTCTGGGGCTGGCCACCACACGGCGAAACTTGTCGCCGTCCGGGGCAATGCTCCAGCCTTTCTCGGCAGCCAGGCGTTCGGCCTCTGCCTGGGGGTAAACCGGGCCGATGGGTTTGGTAGGTTTCTGAAACGCGGGGTCGGCGCTGTCCACTTCGACCTGGGTGAGGATGGTGGCGAAGGGCACTTCGAACGGCAGTAGGTTGCCCAGCTCCTGTTCGATCATGTAGCCGATCATGCCTTCGGTTTCGGCACCCAGTACGTCTAGCGGGTAGGGGTTGGCCGCATCATAGGCGTTGCCCTGCAGGGCCAGCAGGCCGACCTGCGGGCCATTGCCGTGGGCGATCACCAGCTCATTGCCGGGCGCTACCTTGGCAATTTGTCGGCAGGCGATACGCACGTTTTCGCGCTGGTTTTCCGCAGTCATGGCTTCGCCGCGGCGAAGCAGGGCGTTGCCGCCCAGGGCGATGACGAGTCGCATGGTGTTCTCCTTGTTCGAGGTTTGGCCCGGCTGCCATATGGGGAGGTGAAGGAGCTATTCCCGGATTTCATCCGGGCTACGTGACTGCGTCACCGGACAGACTCTCTCCCCCGGCCCCCGGCCCCCGCCCTGCGCCCCAGCCCTTCGCAGAGCTCAGGGCGCTTCAGCGGGCGAAGCAGTGCTTCGCTATTTCCGCTTACGCCCCGCAAGCGGGAGAGGGGAGGCAAGCGTGCAGCGTCAGATGTCAGCCAGGGTCGAAACCAATATCGCCTTGATCGTGTGCATGCGGTTTTCCGCCTGCTCGAAGGCGATGTTCCAGGGCGATTCGAACACCTCTTCAGTCACCTCGATGCCGTTCTTCAGGTTCGGATACTGTTCGGCGATCTGCTTGCCGACCTTGGTTTCGCTGTTATGGAAGGCCGGCAGGCAGTGCATGAACTTCACCCGCGGATTACCAGCGGCCTTCATGATCTCGGCGTTGACCTGATAGGGCAGTAACTCCTGGATGCGCTCGCCCCAGGCGTCGACCGGCTCACCCATGGAAACCCAGACGTCGGTGTGGACGAAGTCCACGCCCTTGACCGCTTCCTTCGGGTCTTCGGTGAGCAGGATGCGTGCGCCGCTTTCCTCGGCGAATTTCTTGCAGGCGGCAACGTGCTCGTCGCTCGGCCAGAGTGCCTTGGGGGCGGCGATGCGTACGTCCATGCCGAGCTTGGCGCCGATCAGCAGCAGCGAGTTGCCCATGTTGTTGCGTGCATCACCGAGGTAGGCGTAGGCGATGTCGTGCAGCGGTTTGTCGGCGTGCTCGCGCATGGTCAGTACGTCGGCGAGCATCTGCGTCGGGTGATATTCGTCGGTCAGGCCGTTGAACACCGGCACGCCGGCGTAGGTGGCCAGTTCTTCGACGATCTCCTGCTTGAAGCCGCGGTATTCGATGGCGTCGTACATGCGGCCGAGCACGCGGGCGGTGTCCTTCATCGATTCCTTGTGGCCGATCTGCGACGAGTTGGGGTCGATGTAGGTGACGTTGGCGCCCTGGTCGTAGGCCGCCACCTCGAAGGCGCAGCGGGTGCGGGTCGAGGTCTTCTCGAAGATCAGCGCGATGTTCTTGCGCTTGAGGTGCTGTTGCTCGGTGCCGGTGTACTTGGCGCGTTTGAGGTCGCGCGACAGGTCGAGCAGATAACGCAGCTCGCGGGTGCTGTGGTGCATCAGGCTGAGCAGATTACGATTGCGCATATTGAAAGCCATGATTCTCTCCTCGTGGGTAGTTGAAACGCCCCCGGCGGTGGATGCCCGCCGGGGCTGGCTGGATCAGTAGTCGATGGGGTCGCGGATGATCGGGCAGGTCATGCAGTGGCCACCGCCACGGCCGCGCCCCAGTTCGCTGGCGCTGATGGTGATGACCTCGACGCCGGCCTTGCGCAGCAGGGTGTTGGTGTAGGTGTTGCGGTCATAGCCGACCACCACGCCCGGCTCCAGGCAGACCACGTTGTTGCCGTCGTCCCATTGCTCGCGCTCGGCCTCGTAGGCATCGCCGCCGGTTTCCACCACGCGCAGCTTCGGCAGGTTGAGGGACGCGGCGACGACCTCGACGAAGGACTTGTCCTCGCGGCGCACATCGATGCCGCCGGGGCGGCTTTCGTCCGGACGCAGGGTGAAGGGCACGATGCCGTTGGCCACTTCCGGGAAGATGGTCACCAGATCGCGGTCGCAGAAGCTGAATACGGTGTCCAGGTGCATGGCCGCACGGGAGCGGCCCAGGCCGGCGACGATGACCTTGTCTGCCGCGCCCTTGGCGAACAGCGCACGCGCCACCTGGCCGATGGCTTGGTGCGAGCTGCGCTCACCCATGCCGATCAGCACGGTGCCGTTGCCGATGGGCATCACGTCGCCGCCTTCCAGGGTGGCCGAGCCGTGATCCTTGTCCGGATCGCCGTACCAGATCTCGAAGGATTCATTGGCGAAGTCCGGGTGGAAGGTGTAGATGGCGCTGGCGAGCAGGGTTTCCTGACGGCGTGCCGGCCAGTACATCGGGTTGAGGGTGACGCCGCCATAGATCCAGCAGGTGGTGTCGCGAGTGAACTGGGTGTTGGGCAGCGGCGGGAAGATGAAGCTGGATTCGCCCAGGTAGGCGTTGAACATCTTCGCCGCCTCGGAATCCTTGTGCTTGACCAGATCGGCCCCGGAAACGCCGCCGATGAGGAACTCGGCGATGCGCCGTGGCTCCAGGCCCTCGATGAAAGAACGCACTTCGTTCTGCAGGCCGAGGCCGACGCTGTTGGGGGTGATCTTGCGGTCGAGGATCCACTTCAGCGCGGCGGGATCGCTGATGGTCTCTTCCAGCAGGTTGTGCATCTCCACGACCTCGATGCCGCGCTCGCGCATCTTGGTCATGAAGTCGAAATGGTCGCGCTTGGCCTGCGATACCCAGATCACGTCGTCGAACAGCAGTTCGTCGCAGTTGGCGGGTGTCAGGCGCAGGTGGGCGAGGCCCGGAGAGCAGACCATCACCTTGTGCAGTTTGCCGGCTTCGGAATGAACGCCGAGGGGCTTCTTGGACATGTCGAACTCCTTCTCGTAGAGCGAGTTTTCAGGCTTGCCGGCGGCCCGGTGCGGGCCGCTCGCGGCCAGCGGTGTTACAAACTCAGGAAGCCGTCATACAGCCCGTAGGCGGCGATGGCGGCGCCGATCAGCACGACGATGAAAATCAGTTTCTCGATGCTGGTGAAAATGGCTTGGCCCATTTCGCGCTTGGCCTTGGCGAAGAGGATTGCGCCAGGTGCGTAGAGCAGTGCCGAGAGCAGCAGGTACTGAATGCCGGCGGCGTACACCAGCCACACCGCGTACAGGGTCGAGATACCGGCGATCAGCAGATCCTTGTTGCGCTCGCCGGAGGCGTTCTCGTAGGTCTCGCCGCGCACTGCCAGCAGCACCGCATAGGCGCTGGACCAGAAGTACGGCACCAGGATCATCGAGGTGGCCAGGTACAGCAGGCTGAGGTAGGTGGAGGCGTTGAACAGGGTGATGATCAGGAACAGCTGGATCAGCCCGTTGGACAGCCACAGCGCATTGGCCGGAACCTGATTGGCGTTCTCCTTGCGCAGGAAGGCCGGCATGGTGTGGTCGCGGGCGCTGGCGAAGAGGATCTCGGCGCACAAAAGGGTCCAGGACAGCAGGGCACCGGCCAGCGAGACGATCAGACCAATGGCGATCAGCTGCGCGCCCCAGGGGCCGACCACCTGCTCAAGCACCCCGGCCATGGAAGGGTTCTTCAACCCGGCCAGTTCGGCCTGAGCCATGATGCCTTGCGACAGGATGTTGACCAGCACCAGCAGCAGAAGCACGCCGACGAAACCGATCACCGTGGCCTTGCCGACATCGCTGCGCTTCTCGGCGCGGGCCGAGAAGATGCTCGCGCCCTCGATGCCGATGAACACCCAGACGGTGACCAGCATCATGTTGCGCACCTGATCCATCACGCTGCCCAGCTCCGGGTTACCCCGGCCCCAGAAGTCCGCGGTGAACACGTCGAGCTTGAAGGCGATCGCGGCGATAACGATGAACAGCGCCAGCGGCAGCATCTTGGCGATGGTGGTGACGGTGTTGATGAAGGCCGCTTCCCGGATCCCGCGCAGCACCAGGAAGTGCAGCAACCACAGCAGCACCGAGGCGCAGATCACCGCCGGCAGGGTGTTGCCCTCGCCGAATACCGGGAAGAAGTAACCCAGGGTGGAGAACAGCAGCACCATGTAGCTGACGTTGCCGATCCATGCGCTGATCCAGTAGCCCCAGGCCGAGGAGAAGCCCATGTAGTCGCCGAAACCGGCCTTGGCGTAGGCGTACACCCCGCCGTCGAGTTCGGGCTTGCGGTTGGCCAGGGTCTGGAACACGAACGCCAGGGTCAGCATGCCGACCCCGGTGATCAACCAGCCGATCAGCGTGGCGCCCGCGCTGGCGCTGGCCGCGATGTTTTGTGGAAGGGAAAAGATACCGCCGCCGACCATGGAGCCGACGACCAGCGCAATCAATGCGCCGAGGCGGAGTTTTTGTGTCGAGTCAGACATCTCAATTACCTCCGTGTCACAAGGGGACATAGGCATTGAGCGCGTTTGGCGAGCACTGCATCCTGACTTGAATCAATAGTCAGGGTTCGTCAACGCACATCCATGTAAACAAGCGTTGCCGAGCACCTGAACGGGTCAGGAATGCTGCTCCGACCGGCACGCTGAGGCGCCAGTGATGACACGATAGTCCGAACTTTTCGTTACGCAATAATGGCAGTTTGAGATGGGGTGAGGCGGGGTAGAAATCGGCGGGGCGTTTGGCCCCGCTCGAAGCGCCGGCCGGGTAGGCTGGCGCAGACCCGAAGGTCAGGAGGAGATGACACGGCGCCAGGCGGGTAGCCCCTGCAGGCAGTTGCGCCGTGTGGGTACAGCATGCCGTGGAAAGCTTTCAGCCAGCTTTCCACGGCATGACTTGTCGATGACGTCGGCGCTTAACCGATGGTCATCAGGCTGGCGTTGCCGCCGGCCGCAGCAGTGTTGACGCTCAGGGCGTGCTCCACCAGCAGGCGTTCCAGGGCGATGTCGGTCTCGCCCTTGTTCAGGCCATGCACGCCGACGATGGCGCCCTTGCGCTGCGCCGCCTGCTCGCTGACTGCGCGCAGCTGGTCGGAGTCGCCGTGGTGCAGGATGGCGTCCAGCTCCACGTCGACGCTATTCCAGTCGGCTACCAACTGAATGTGCTTCTGCACCTCCTTAGGCAGTTCGGCATGCAGCGCGCGCTGGCTGTCCAGCCAGATCGCCTTGCTGCCCACCGCCAGAGTGGCAGCCAACTGGGCCAGTAGGTCGCTGCGCTCGTCGGCCAGGTTCAGCACGTGCTCACGCGGCAGCAGGGTGTAGCTGTTGCGCTCGCCGGTCGGGCCGGTGAGGCTGTGGCTACTGTAGCTTTGCGACAGCGCGCGGTACTGCTCGAACAGCGCGGCGATGGCCGGCTCCTGCTTGCCTGCCCACTCGGCGAAGGCGGCGCGTACCTTGTCCAGCTCGGTCGGTGCCGGTAGCACCTGCACCTCGGCCTGTTGCAGGTAGCTGGCAACAGCCTCCTGCGGACGGGTCGACAGCAGGCGATACAGGTACAGCGGGCCACCGGCTTTCGGGCCGGTGCCGGACAGGCCTTCACCACCGAACGGCTGCACGCCGACCACGGCGCCGACCATGTTGCGGTTCACATACAGGTTGCCGACCTTGGCGGTGCCGACCACCTGGGCGATGGTCTCGTCGATGCGGGTGTGCACGCCGAGGGTCAGGCCGTAGCCGCTGTCGTTGATCTGCTGCAGCAGTTTGCCCAGATCCGCGCGCTGGTAGCGCACAACGTGCAGCACCGGGCCGAAGATCTCGCGCTTCATCTCGTCGAAGCTGTCCAGCTCGATCAGAGTCGGCACGACGAAGGTGCCGCGCTTGATCTCGTCACCGTTGACGCGCGCCAGCTGAGTGACCTTACGGCCTTTTTCGCGCAGCTTGGCGATGTGGGTTTCGATGCCGGCCTTGGCTTCGGCGTCGATCACCGGACCGATGTCGGTGTTCAGGCGTTCCGGGTTGCCGAGGGTGTATTCGGCCATGGCGCCCTTGAGCATGGTCAGCACGCGGTCGGCCACGTCGTCCTGCACGCACAGCACGCGCAGGGCCGAGCAACGCTGGCCGGCGCTGTCGAATGCGGAGGAGACCACGTCCATCACCACCTGCTCGGTCAGCGCCGAGGAGTCGACGATCATGGCGTTGAGGCCACCGGTTTCGGCGATCAGCGGGATGGTACGGCCTTGCGCGTCGAGGCGCCCGGCGATGTTGCGTTGAAGGAGGCCGGCCACTTCGGTGGAACCGGTGAACATCACGCCACGCACGCGCTCGTCACCTACCAGACGTGCGCCGACGGTTTCGCCACGGCCCGGCAGCAGCTGCACGGCGCCGGCCGGTACGCCCGCTTCGAGCAGAATGCGCACGGCCTGGGCGGCGATCAGTGGGGTCTGCTCGGCCGGCTTGGCCAGCACGGTGTTGCCGGCGGCCAGCGCGGCACAGACCTGGCCGGTGAAGATCGCCAATGGGAAGTTCCACGGGCTGATGCACACCACCGGGCCAAGCGGGCGGTGGCTGTCATTGCCGAAGCTGCGCGCCTGGATTGCGTAGTAACGGAGGAAGTCCACTGCCTCGCGTACTTCGGCGATGGCATTGGCGAAGCTCTTGCCGGACTCGCGCACCAGCAGGCCCATCAGTTGTTGCAGCTCGGCTTCCATCAGGTCGGCGGCGCGTTCCAGCACGGCGGCGCGCTCGGTCGGCAGGGTGGACTGCCAGATCTGCCCGCTGGCCAGGGCGCAGAGGATGGCGCTGTCGACATCCTTGACGCCGGCTTCGCGCACGTGGCCGACCAGGTCGCGGTGATCGGCCGGGTTGCGCACCGGCTCCGGCTCGCCGGGGTTGGCGCTTTCGCAGCCAAGCATCGGTTCGGCCAGGTAGCTGTGGTTGACGGTCGACAGCAGCGCCGAGGACAGCGAGCCGAGACGGTGTTCGTTGGCCAGGTCGAGGCCGGCGGAGTTCACCCGCTCGCTACCGTACAGGTCGCGCGGCAGCGCGATGCGCGGATGCGGCAGGCCGACGGTGCCTTCCTGCGCGGCCATCTGCTCGACCTGCTGCACTGGGTCGAGGACCAGATCCTTGAGCGAGATGCTGTGGTCGGCGATGCGGTTGACGAAGCTGGTGTTGGCGCCGTTTTCCAGCAGGCGGCGCACCAGGTAGGCCAGCAGGGTTTCGTGGCTGCCCACCGGCGCGTAGATGCGGCACGGACGGTTGAGCTTGCCATCCTTGATCTTGCCCACCACCTGCTCGTACAGCGGCTCGCCCATGCCGTGCAGGCACTGGAACTCGTACTGGCCCGGGTAGTAGTTCTGCCCGGCCAGGTGATAGATGGCCGACAGCGAGTGGGCGTTGTGCGTGGCGAATTGCGGGTAGATGGCTTCCGGCGCGGCCAGCAGTTTGCGCGCGCAGGCGATGTAGGACAGGTCGGTGTACGGCTTGCGCGTGTAGACCGGGTAGCCTTCCAGGCCGTTGACCTGGGCCAGCTTGATTTCGCTGTCCCAGTAGGCGCCCTTGACCAGACGGATCATCAGGCGATGACGGCTGCGCTTGGCCAGGTCGATGACGTAGTCGATCACGTAAGGGCAGCGCTTCTGGTAGGCCTGGATGACGAAGCCGATGCCGTTCCAGCCGGCCAGGCTCGGTTCGAAGCACAGGCGCTCGAGCAGGTCCAGCGACAGCTCCAGGCGGTCGGCTTCCTCGGCGTCGATGTTGATGCCGATGTCGTACTGCTTGGCCAGTTGGGTCAGGCCCAGCAAGGTCGGGTACAGCTCGTCCATCACGCGCTCGTACTGGGCGCGGCTATAGCGTGGGTGCAGGGCGGAGAGCTTGATCGAGATGCCCGGACCTTCGTAGATGCCGCGGCCATGGGAGGCCTTGCCAATGGCGTGGATGGCCTGCTCGTAGGAGGCCAGGTAGCGCTTGGCGTCTTCTTCGGTCAGCGCGGCTTCACCGAGCATGTCGTAGGAATAGCGGAAGCCCTTGGCTTCCAGGTTGGCGGCGTTGGCCAGGGCTTCGGCGATGGTTTCGCCGGTAACGAACTGCTCGCCCATCAGGCGCATGGCCATGTCCACGCCCTTGCGGATCACCGGCTCGCCACTCTTGCCGATGATGCGGTTGAGCGCCGAGGTCATGCCGGCCTCGTTGTGGGTGGACACCAGTTTGCCGGTGATCAGCAGGCCCCAGCTCGCCGCGTTGACGAACATCGACGGGCTCTGGCCGAGGTGCTGGCTCCAGTTGCCGTTGGCGATCTTGTCGCGGATCAGCGCGTCACGGGTGGCCTTGTCGGGAATACGCAGCAGGGCTTCGGCCAGGCACATCAGCGCCACACCTTCCTGCGACGACAGCGAGAATTCCTGCAGCAGGCCTTGCACCAGGCCCTGGCGGCCGCTGGCGTTCTTCTGGTTGCGCAGCTTCTCGGCGATGCCGAGAGCCAGTTTCTGCGAGGCCTCGGCCTGCTGCGGGTTCAGACGCGCCTGCTCCAGCAGCATCGGCACCACTTCGGTTTCCGGACGGCGGTAGGCGCTGGTGATGGCGGCGCGCAGCACCGACTGCGGCAGGATGCTCTCGGCAAAATCGAGGAATACCTGCAGGCCCTGTTCGGTCAGCGACTCCAGCGCCTCTTCACCGGCGGCAGCGGCCAGGCCGGCATGCTCGGCGGGCGTCAGGCCACTCTCGACTTGCTCCAGATAATTGAAGATCGCCTGCTTGATCATCCAGTGCGGGGTGCGGTCGATCTTTGCCGCAGCGGTCTTCAAGCGCTCGCGGGTGGCATCGTCGAGTTTTACGCCAAGGGTCGTGGTAGCCATGGAGGGTGTCCTACTTGTTCGGGTTATTCACGGCAAAAAGTTGCAGGAGATTAATCCCGGAAATATATGGGTGCAACCAGGTGCAACCATTATTTTTCGCTGACCCGACGGACGTTGCTCGTTGCCTGAAACACTCCCGTATTGGCTAAGAAGGTAAAGGTGCAACCCGCCTCTGTGGCCTTCGTATTGGAGGATAGTCCATCGCCAAGGCGGGGGCGCGACACGCCTTGATCGCCGGAACCCTTCAGAGCGCCTCGAATACCAACTGCGACGCTACCGCGAACATCATCGCCGCCACGCCCAGATCGATCAGGCGCCAGGTCAACGGCCTTGCCAGCCACGGCGCCAGCCAGGCCGCGCCGATTGCCAGAGTGCTGAACCAGAGGAAGGAGGCGCTGGCCGCCCCCGCCGCATACGCGCCCGGCTCCGGTTGCTGGGCACCGAGCGAGCCGATCAGCAGCACCGTATCCAGATAGACGTGCGGGTTGAGCAGGGTGACCGCCAGCGCCGCGAGCATCACCGCTCGAAGCGAACGGGGTTCGCTGCCGGCCGCCTGCAGCGCTTGCGGGCGGGCAGCGCGCAGTAGCGCCTGGCTGCCATACCAGATGAGAAAGGCGGCACCGCCCCAGCGGGCGATGGCCAGCAGCGTCGGGCTCTGCGTCAGCAAGGTGGCCAGGCCGAACACGCCGGCCGCTACCAGCACCGCGTCGCAGACGATGCACAACGCGGCCACCGGCAGGTGATGTTCGCGGCGCAGGCTCTGTGCCAGGACAAAGGCATTCTGGGCGCCGATGGCCATGATCAGACCGATGGCCACCAACAGGCCGTTACCGTAGCTCTGCCACATCAGGCTGGCTCCGGCAGGGACGCCGCTGACAGGGCGCGCAGGGTGGACAGCGCCTTTTCGGCTCGCTCGATGGGCACGAACAGGTGGTCGTGGTGAAAGCCTGCGACCACGTTACAACTGATCCCCGCCTGCGCCAGGGCGGTGGAGAAGGAAGCGGTCAAACCGACAGCGGCCAGCGACGAATGCACCTCAAGGGTGATCCACGCTGCGACATAGTCGTAGCTCAGGTTGTGCGCGTCGGCGACTTCGCGCGGCAGCACCAGGCTAAGGCCTTCGGTTTCGCGCAGGCTGGCGATGGGCTGCAGGCCGCTGCAGTCATGCTCGGCTGCGACGCAGCAGAACACGTACTGACCGGGGTTGAGCTGCGGCGTCATGCTTTGCAGCAGGCGCGCGAGGTCGGTTTCGCCAGACATGGCAGGCTCCTGATCGTGGGTGAATGCTGGCGAGTCTGCGGCGACTGGATGTATAAGAGAAAGCAATATTGCTGATCGCTCATTAGGAAAATCGATGTTCGATTACAAACTTCTGGCTGCCCTGGCGGCAGTGGTGGAACAGGCCGGCTTCGAACGCGCGGCGCAGGTGCTGGGCCTGTCGCAATCGGCGGTTTCGCAACGCATCAAGTTGCTCGAGGCGCGGGTCGGCCAGCCGGTGCTGGTGCGCGCCACGCCGCCGGCACCCACCGAGACCGGTCGACGTCTGCTCAACCACGTGCAGCAGGTGCGCCTGCTCGAGCGCGATCTGCAGGGGCAGGTGCCGGGGCTGGATGAACAGGCCTTGCCCGAGCGTCTGCGTATCGCCATCAACGCCGATAGTCTGGCCACCTGGTGGGCGGCCGCCACGGCCGGGTTCTGCGCCGCCCAGCAGGTGCTGATGGAGCTGGTGGTGGAAGATCAGGAAGTCGGTCTCAAACGAATGCGCGCGGGTGAGGTGGCAGGCTGCGTGTGTGCTGCCGAGCGTCCGGTGGCGGGCGCGCGCAGCCTGGCGCTGGGGGCGATGCGTTATCGCGCGCTGGCCAGCCCGGCCTTCATCGCCCGACACTTTCCCGCTGGCGTCACCGCCGAGGCGCTGGCGCGGGCACCGGCCATCGTTTACGGCCCGGATGATCAACTGCAGCACCGCTACCTCGCGGGGCTGGGGGTGACCGGAGCCTTTGCCTATCACTTATGCCCCTCATCGGAAGGCTTTGTACGGCTGACCGAAGGCGGCCTGGGCTGGGGCCTGGTGCCGGAGTTGCAGGTGCGTGAGGCGCTGGCCGGCGGCAGGCTGGTGGATCTGGTGCCGGAGCGCTTCATCGATGTGCCGCTGTACTGGCACCACTGGCGCAACGGCGGTGAACTGCTCGGCGAGTTGACCGAACAGCTGCGTCGCCACTCGGCTTCGGTGCTGGTGTCGCTGCACGCCTAGGCGGCCTGCTGGGTCGTCGTTCTGGCTGCCGCCGACAGCGCAGGCCGCACTGAGCGCTGCTAGAGTGCGGCGATTACAAGAATCGATATTAAGGGGATACGATGAAGATTCTGGTCACCGGCGCGAGTGGTTTCATCGGTGGGCGCTTCGCACGTTTCGCCCTCGAACAGGGCCTGGCGGTGCGGGTCAACGGTCGCCGTGCCGAGGGTGTGCAACACCTGATCAAACGCGGCGCCGAGTTCGTCCAGGGCGATCTTGGCGATGCCGAACTGGCCCAGGCGCTGTGCCAGGATGTCGAGGCCGTGGTGCATTGCGCGGGGGCCGTTGGCGTGTGGGGCGACTACGGGCATTTCCATCAGGCCAACGTGACGGTCACCGAGAACATCGTCGACGCCTGCCTCAAGCAGAAGGTGCAGCGCCTGGTGCACCTTTCGTCACCCTCGATCTACTTCGATGGGAAATCCCATGTCGATATCCGCGAGGAGCAGGTGCCCAAGCGTTTCTCCGATCACTACGGCAAAACCAAGTATCTGGCCGAACAGCAGGTGTTCGCCGCGCAGGAGTTCGGTCTGGAGGTGATCGCCCTGCGCCCGCGTTTCGTCACCGGCGCGGGCGACACCAGCATCTTCCCGCGCTTGATCGGCATGCAGCGCAAGGGCCGTCTAGTGATCATCGGCAACGGCCTGAACAAGGTCGACTTCACCAGCGTGCACAATCTCAACGACGCTTTGCTCAGTTCGTTACAGGTGGGCGGCGCGGCGCTCGGCCAGGTGTACAACATCAGCAATGGCGCTCCGGTGCCGTTGTGGGATGTGGTCAACTATGTGCTGCGCCGCCTGGAACTGCCGCCGGTGACGCGGCATGTGCCGTTGCCGCTGGCCTATGCTGCGGCGACGCTCAACGAAGGTGTGTGTCGCCTGTTGCCCGGGAGATCCGAACCGAGCCTGTTTCGCCTGGGCGTGGCGGTGATGGCCAGGGATTTCTCCCTGAACATCGACCGCGCTCGCGAGTACCTTGGCTACGAGCCCAGGGCCAGCCTGTGGGATGCACTGGATGAATTCTGCACCTGGTGGCAGGCGCAGATGGGACCTCAGGCGTAGACGCGCTGGCCGCGATAGATACGCACCGAGCCGGTGGCGCTGCCGACTGGCAGTTCCACTGCAGCCTCGGGCGTCGCGACGCGTTGGGGTTGATCGGACAGCTCGGCCAGGCGCCTGCCCAGGCTACGGGTTTCTTCGTCATCGGACTTCAGACTGCCATCGAGCATGGCACCGATGGCGTTGGGCTGGCTGAGGCGAATGTCCACTGCCTGCTCTTCGCGTAGGCGACGACGCAGCGCTTTCATGCAGTCCAGTATTTCTTTATTCAGTTCCATTGCGACTTCCCCCGGTTGGTTGAAGGGGCACGGGTTGCAGCCGTCCTCGCTCGCCGTGACCTGGCCAGCCGCTTCCCGGCGGCTGTAACACGTATGCTCGTGCTGATTGCATTGCAGAACTTTCGGGCCGCCTGCTGGCTCGTGGGCGGTGCGCTATCGCTGCGCTCACGAAAGGATCAAAAGCAAAGTGCGTACCAGTTCAAATTTTGCGGAACTGCTGTGCTGTGGGCGAGTCGATGGCCCTGTCGCGCCCTTCGTCGGTGCGCCGCGCACCTGCTTGGCGCGACGCTCATGGCATAGTGGCGAATCGGTATACTGCGCGGCATTTCCGTTTCCTGGTTCCAACCATAGGTCCGAACATGCGTAATGACGCCAACGACGAGCTCGACAACCTGCCCAGCCTGACCCCGGAGCGCCGCGAGGATTTCGCCGAGCCGCGTGAAGAGCCGGCCCCGCGCAGCAGCCGCGTGACCAGCAGCAAGGCACCGGTGGCCAAGGGCGCCAGCACCGGGCCGTTGTGGGCATTGGTCGGTGCGCTGAGTTTCGCCCTGGCCGGCCTGGGCTGGTGGAGCCTGCAACAGATCGGGTTGATGGAACAGCGCCTGGTGGCGACCCAGGAAAGCTTCGCGCGCATCAGCGAAGAGGCCGCCGGGCGCATTCAGGATATTTCCGGCAAGGTGGTAGCGACCGAGTCCAACGTCACCAGCGGCAGCGAGGCGCTCAAGCTGCAGGTTCGGCAACTGGAGAACCGCCTGGCCGAACTGAGCAAGCAACAGCAACAGAGCGGCACTGCGCAGGCCGCGCTGGACAAGCGTGTCGAGCAACTGGGTAGCGAACTGAAGAGTGGCATTGGCGCCAGCGCCGATTTCGAGAAGCGCCTGCAGGCGCTGAGCAGCGAGCAAACGGCGCTGAAGGCTGCGCAGGGTGACGCCAAGGCGACGCAGGCCGAACTGGCCAAGCTCGATACCCGGATCAAGACGCTCGGTGGCGATATCGATGCGCTGAAGAAGCAGGGCAACCCGGCCCAGGCCATCCGCAGCCTGGAGCAGGATCTGCTGGTGCTGCGCAGTGAGCTGGACAATCGCCCGGCTCCTAGCGCTGGTCCCAACGTCGCCGAATTCGATGCCTTCCGCGCGCAGATGACGCGCAACATCAACACCCTGCAGAGCCAGGTGGCTAATCTGCAGCAGCAGCTCAATCAGCGCTGAAGGTAGGCGAGGAGGGATGCCTCGCTGCTCAGGTGCTGCGCTGTCGTGAGTTAAACACCGGTGGGAGCGTAATGCTGTTCACTTAAGAAACGGTCAAACACGATCAGTCCCCTCGCCCCTTTAGGGAGAGGGGGAAACCGGCGGTTTCGGTGTTTTCTCCCCCAGCCCCTCTCCACTAGGCGTGCCCCCAATAAATGGGAGAGGGGAGCCAACGTGTGCAGCCTTATGTGAACAGCATTACGGTGGGAGCGGACTTGTCCGCGAGCTTTTTGTCGTTGGCCACGTTCGCGGATAAGTCCGCTCCCACACAAGTCCGCTCCCACACAAACCCTCACTCCTGAGTCGGGCTTACAGGCGCGGATAGTCGATATAGCCAACCGGGCCCGAGCCGTAGAAGGTTTCCGGATGCGGCTGGTTGAGCGCCGCGTCCTGCTCCAGGCGCTCCGGCAGATCCGGGTTGGCAATGAAGGGGACGCCGAAGGCCACCGCATCGGCATTGCCTTCAGCCAGCCAGGCGTTGGCCTGATCCTTGGTGAAGCGCTCGTTGGCGATGAACACACCGCCGAATTCCTTCTTCAGTTGCGGTGTCAGGCTGTCGTCACCTGCCTTCTCGCGGGCGCAGATGAAGGCGATGCCGCGTTTGCCCAGTTCACGGGCCACGTAGCCGAAGGTTTCGGCGCGGTTGGCGTCGCCCATGTCGTGCGAGTCGGCACGCGGGGCCAGGTGCACGCCAACGCGGCCGGCGCCCCACACGGAAATCGCGGCATCGGTGACTTCCAGCAGCAGGCGCGCGCGGTTCTCGACGTTGCCACCGTAGCGGTCGGTGCGCTGGTTGGTGCTGCTCTGCAGGAACTGGTCGAGCAGGTAACCGTTGGCACCGTGGATTTCCACGCCGTCAAAACCGGCCGCCATGGCATTCTCGGCGCCCTGACGATACGCCTCGACGATATCGGCGATCTCTTCGGTCTCCAGTGCTCGCGGGGTGACATAGTCCTTGATCGGGCGCACCAGGCTGACGTGGCCGGCCGGCTGGATCGCGCTGGGAGCGACCGGCAGTTCACCGTTCAGGTAGATCGGGTCGGAAATGCGGCCGACGTGCCACAGTTGCAGGACGATCTTGCCGCCGTTGGCGTGCACCGCCTGGGTGATGTTGCTCCAGCCACGCACCTGCTCGTCGGACCAGATGCCAGGGGTGTCCGGGTAGCCCACGCCCATCGGCGTGACGGCGGTGGCTTCGCTGATGATCAGGCCGGCCGAGGCGCGCTGGGTGTAGTACTCGGCCATCAGCGCGTTGGGCACGCGGCCTTCGTCGGCGCGGCAGCGAGTCAGCGGTGCCATGATGATACGGTTGTTCAGCTGCAGATCACCGATCTGGATGGGGTCGAACAGTGTGGGCATGTGATTTCTCCGAAGGAAGAGGTCAAATCAGAGTTGCTGGCCTAGGCGCTCGACGAAGGCCTGGATCAGCTCGTCGTTACGCTTGAAGAAGTGCCACTGACCGACCTTGCGGCTGGTCACCAGACCGGCGCGCTGCAGGGTGGTCAGATGGGCGGAAACGGTGGACTGCGAAAGCCCGGTGCGCAGGAAGATCTTGCCGGCGCACACGCCGATTTCCAGCGGATGATCCTGTTCGGCGAAGTGGCGTTCGGGTTCCTTCAGCCAGTCGAGGATGTCGCGGCGTACCGGGTGGGCGAGGGCCTTGATGATGGCGTCGAGATCGATGTCCATAGCGTGATCGTTGCGTATCGGCATGTGGCGAACCTTATATCGTCTCTGAGCGATATACAGATCGTTTGTTCCGATAGTCTCCATCAACCGCTTCGATGTCTTGTCAGTGCTAAGCTCGCCGGATGAACTACCTCGCCCATTTGCATCTCGGCGGCGACGCGCCATCACAACTGCTTGGCAGCCTCTATGGCGATTTCGTCAAAGGCCCGCTCAACGGACGCTGGCCGGCGCAGATCGAGGCAGCCATCCGTCTGCACCGGCGTATCGATGCCTTCACCGACAGCCACCCGCTACAGGCGCAGGCGCGCGCCCGTTTTCCGCTGGCGCGGCGACGTACGGCGGGCATGTTGCTGGACCTGTTCTTCGACCATTGTCTGGCGCGTGACTGGCCGGTGTATGCCACTTTGCCGCTGGAGCGCTTCACCGGCCGGGTGTATCAGGTGCTTGCTGCCGAACCGGAGTTGCCGGGGCGTCTGGCGCTGATGGCACCGCGCATGGCGGCGCAGGACTGGTTGGGCAGCTACCGCGAGTTCGCGGTGCTGGAGCAGGTGATCGCTGGCATGCAGCGGCGGCTGTCAAAACCGCAGTTGCTCGACGGCAGCCTGAGCGAACTGGAGCGCCTCTACGAACCCCTCAGCGAGGACTTCCGACTCTTCTACCCTGAACTGATGGCCTTCGCCGAGACCGAGCAGGGCGGGAGCGAGCCGTAGCCCGGATGCAATCCGGGGATCAGCGACATCCCTGTCACCGTCGCCGCTAAAGCGCCTCCCACAGAAGCGGGCGTCTGGCACCGTGGGAGGAGCTTCAGCCGCGACGACATCACCGCAGCGCTTCTCTGATGTTCAGACCGCCTGCGGATGCAACCGATAACGCCGCACCATCCACTTCTCCAGTTCTGCCACTGCAAAAAGCGCCAGGCCCGCCAACAGCACCCGCAACCATTGCTCCAGGCTCAGGCCAACCGAGCCGAACACGTTCTGCAGCGGCGAGGCGTAGGTGAACAGCAGTTGCAGCAGCAGGCACAGGGCGATGGTCAGCAGCACCGCGCGGTTGCCCAGCAGGCCGTCGCGGCTGAGTACCGAGCCGAACAGGCTGCGGCTGTTGAGCAGGTAGAAGATCTCGCACATCACCACGGCATTCACCGCCACGCTGCGCGCGTGCTCCAGGTCGCTGCCGAGCTGCAGCTCCCAGAGAAACAGGCCGATACCGGCACCGGCGATCAGCACCGAGACCATCAGCACGCGCCAGACGAAGAAACCGGACAGCAGGGGCTCGTTCGGCGCACGCGGGGCGCGGTTCATCAGCCCACGCTCGCTGGGCTCGAAGGCCAGCGCCAGGCCCAGGGTGCTGGAAGTGACCATGTTGATCCAGAGGACCTGCGCCGGGGTCATCGGCAATACCACCTGGAACAGAATGGCGAAGATCACGATCAGCGCCTGCCCACCGTTGGTGGGCAGGGCGAAGAGGATGAATTTTTTCAGGTTGTCGTAGATCGCCCGGCCCTCGCGCACGGCGCCGGCGATGGTGGCGAAGTTGTCGTCGGCCAGCACCACTTCGGCAGCTTCCTTGGCCGCTTCGGTGCCTTTCAGGCCCATGGCCACGCCCACGTCGGCGCGTTTCAGCGCTGGCGCATCGTTGACTCCGTCGCCGGTCATGGCCACCACCTGGCCGCTGTCCTGCATGTTCTGCACCAGGCGCAGCTTGTGCTCCGGGCTGGCCCGAGCGAATACCTCGACGCCGGGCAGCACCTCGCGCAGGCGGCGGTCGTTGAGCAGTTCCAGTTCGGCCCCGGTCATCGCCGGCAGGCCGACGCCAATGCCCAGTTGCGCGCCGATGGCGCGGGCGGTCTCGGCGTGGTCGCCGGTGATCATCTTCACCCGGATGCCGGCGCGCTGGCACTCGGCGACGGCGGCGATGGCTTCTTCTCGCGGCGGGTCGATGATGCCGACCAGGGCCAGCAGGATCAGCCCGCCTTCGACATCATCGAAATTCAGCGTGCGTTGTTCGGCTGCGGCCGGCTTGCTGGCCAGCGCCAGCAGGCGCAACCCTCGGGCTGCCAGGTCGGTGGCCTGGCGCCGCCAGTAATCGGCGTCCAGTGGCGCGCAACCGCCGTCGGCGCTGCGCTGGCTGGCGCACATCTCCAGCACGCGTTCGGGGGCGCCCTTGAGGTAGACCAGGCCATGGCCGGCGTGGTCGTGGTGCAGGGTGGCCATGAAGCGGTGCTCGGACTCGAACGGAATCGCGTCGCTACGTGGCAACTGAGCCTGCAGCGTCTGGATATCGAGACCACTTTTCAGTGCCAGGGTGAGGAGTGCGCCTTCGGTCGGGTCGCCATGCAGCAGCCAGTGGCCGGCATCGTCCTGTTGCAGGCGGGCGTCGTTGCACAGTTGCGCGGCGCGGGCGATTTCCAGCAGTTCGGCGTCGGGTTCGAGCAGGGCGCCGTCCTGATGGAAGGCACCTTCCGGGGCGTAGCCGACACCCGAGACATCGACAATGCGACTGGCGCTGACCACGCGCTGCACGGTCATCTCGTTGCGGGTCAGGGTGCCGGTCTTGTCCGAGCAGATCACCGTCACCGAACCCAGGGTTTCCACCGCCGGCAGGCGGCGCACGATGGCGTTGTGACCAGCCATGCGCTGCACGCCGAGGGCGAGGATCACCGTCATGATCGCCGGCAAGCCTTCGGGAATGGCCGAGGCGGTGAGCGCCACCACCATCATGAACATGTCGCCGGGGCTTTGCCCGTGCCAGAGAATGCCGAGGATGAAGGTGGCGAAGGCCAGGATCAGGATGATCACCGCCAACCAGCGGCTGAATTGTTCGATCTGTCGCAGCAGCGGCGTGGACAGCGCCTGCACCTGCTGCAGCATTGCGCCGATGCGCCCCAGTTCGGTGTCGGCGCCGGTCGCCACCACCACGCCAGTGGCCTGGCCGCTGCTGACCAGGGTGCCGGAATAGGCCATGCAGCGCCGGTCGCCGAGCGCAGCATCGACGTTGCAGTGCACCACGGATTTTTCCACCGGCACCGATTCGCCGGTCAGCGCGGCCTCTTCCACCAGCAGGTTCTTCACGCTGAGCAGACGCAGGTCGGCCGGCACCTTGTCGCCGGATACCAGCAGCACCACGTCGCCGGGCACCAGGCGTTCGGCATCGATTTCGTGGCGTTCTCCGTCGCGCAGCACCATGGCGTGAGGCGAGAGCATGTTGCGGATGGCGTCCAGCGCATTCTCCGCCTTGCCTTCCTGAATGAAGCCGATGATCACGTTGATCAGTACCGCGGCGAGAATCACCGAGGTGTCGACCCAATGGCCGAGCAGGGCGGTGATCAGCGCGGCGACCAGCATCAGATAGAGCAGTACGTTGTGAAACTGGTAGAGCAGGCGCAGCAGCGGCCCACGGCGTTGCGGTGGCGGCAGGCGGTTGGCGCCGTGGCGTTGCAGGCGTCGTTCGGCTTCGTCCTGGCTGAGGCCGCTGGCGTTGCCGTGCTGCGCCTCCAGTGCTTGTTGTGCAGTCAAAGCGTGCCAGGCGTGGTCACTATGTTCAGAGGGGGAATTGCCCATGGGTGCATCTCCTTCGGTGGGCCAGGCTGCCTTGCGTGTGGCGCGTTTAGCAGTCCTGATCACCCTAGTCCGCTTTCCCGCGTCTTGCCTGACCTGCATCAAGGAGTACGGCGCCGGCAGACGCTTGAATGTAACGCGGTGTTTGAACACATGGAGGAAACGAGATGATCAAGATTCTGGTAGCGACCGACCTGTCCGAGCGTTCAGCGCATGCGGTGCAGCGCGCCGTGCAACTGATCCGTCGCCAGGGTGGCGGCGAGTGGTACCTGCTGCACGTGATCGATGACGACGCACCGGCTGCGCATGTGCAGCGTCAGGTGCAGCAGGCGGAAACCCTGCTGCAGGCGCAGGCCGAGCGCCTAGGCGAGCAGTGCGGCAGTGTGCCGCGAGTGATCGTCGGCACCGGCGAGGCCGCCATGGTGATCGTCGAAAGTGCCCAGGGCATGGGCGCCGATCTGCTGGTGGTGGGCGCACATCGCAAGTCGGCGTTGCGCGACTTCTTCGTCGGCACCACGCTCGAACGCGTCGTGCGCAGCAGTCATCTGCCGGTGCTGCGGGTCAATGGTCCGGTCACTCACGAGTACCGTCATGCGCTGCTGGCGATGGACCTGTCGCGCACTTCGCAACAGGCGCTGAAGCGGGCGTGTGAGCTGGGCCTGGCGAACCTCGACGACCTGCACGCGGCCAGTGCGGTCGAACCGGTGGCAGCGGGCGCGATCATGGAGGCCGGGCTTAGCGCCGAGGCGCTGGAGAGCCAGCGCGAGCTGCTGCGTGAGCAACTGGTGGAACGTCTGCATGCTGCGGGCGCGTCGCTGGGCCATGAGCGCCTGCTGGTGCAGGTTGGTTCGCCGGAAGGCGTGATCGACGAGGCGTTGCGTCACTCCGGTGCCGACCTGCTGGTACTCGGCACCCATGCTCGTGAAGGCGTCTCGCGCTTCTTCCTGGGCAGTGTGGCCAGCCGCCTGCTGGCCTCGCTCGACAGCGATGCGTTGATCGTGCCGCCGGCTGGCTGAGCGGCTTTGTAGCCTGGATGAAATCCAGGGAGCCCTTGCAAAAGCCCCCGGATCGCATCCGGGCTACGCGGTGGATTAGGCGGCTTCGGCTTCGGTCGCCACCATGGCGGGCGTTTCCAACTGCAGTGCCGTGGCGATGATGGCCTGGCTGTGCCGGGCCAATTCGTTGCGGCTGCGTGATTCGCTGGGGATCGGCGCGAGCAGGCGTATCTCCACTTCACAGGCCGAGCTGGAAAGCAGGCGCAGCAGGTGCGAGAGCATGTCGTCGTCGCCCACGAAAGGCGCGACGGGGCAGGGTTGGCCATCGCGCAGGTATCGGATGGCCACCGGCTGCAGCGCCACGCCGCTGTCGATTGCGCTGCTCAGCAGGCGGCCGTGGAAAGTGCGCAGGGCGAGGCCATCGGTGGTGGTGCCCTCGGGAAAAATCAGCAAGTGATGGCCTTGTTGCAGGTGGCGGCTGAGCTGCTGGCCGACCTGGCCGCTGTCGCCGGCGCCACGGCGGATGAACAGTGTACCGCCCTTGTGTGCCAGCCAACCGGCCAGCGGCCAGGCGCGCACTTCGGCCTTGGAGAGGAAGGACAGCGGCTGCAGGGCGCCGAGCAGCGGGATGTCGGTCCATGACACGTGGTTGGCGACCCACAGCATCGGCTGCGTCGGCAGCTCGCCTTCGACTCGCACGCGAAACGGCAAGGCACCGCCCAGGCGCGCCAGGAACCAGCGCGTCAGGCGCTGGCGCAGGGGCATCAGGTCATGCCGCACCACGCGTTCGCAAAGGCTGACGATGGCTGCCAGCAGCGTGCCGAAGGCGATGACCAGGGCCAGGTGCAGCAGGCGCAGGGAAAGGCGCAGTCGGGTCATGAAGGACTCCAGATAAAAAAAGCCGGCCTCTGTCTACAGGGCCGGCGCAAGCGATGCAAGTTCCTAAATGTGTGGCGCGTCAGACGGCTGCCTTGAAGTGCCGGGCGTAGCGTGGGCAAAGCTCGTCGCGCTTGAGCAGGATGAACACGTCGGCCACTTGGAAGTCCTTGTCCCAGCAGGGTTCGCCGCAAATCTTCGCGCCCAGGCGCATGTAGGCCTTGAGCAGCGGCGGCATCTCGGCGATGACGTTGCTCGGCAGGTCCAGTTGCGGCAGCGGGTGTTTCGGTTCGGCGCGCAGGTGCTCGGTGCACAGGTAGCGCTCGCGCAGGCGCTGCATCACGGCATGAGCCTGGATGCCGCCGTCCTGCATGGAGATGCTGGCGCAGCCCATCAGGTAACGATAGCCGCCTTCGTTGAGCACCTCGGCCAGCTCGCCCCAGAGTACGGCGATGGTGGCGCCGTTACGGTAGGCGGAATCGACGCAGGTGCGGCCGATTTCCAGCACCGGGCCTTCGAGGCCGGCCAGGCCGTGCAGGGCGAATTCCTCTTCGCTGTAGTAGCGGCCGAGGCCCGCAGCGGCCTGATGGTCGAGCAGGCGGGTGGTCGCCACCAGCTGGCCGCTTTCCAGGTCACGCACGCCGATATGGCGGCAGTGGATGTCGTAGTCGTCCATGTCCAGACCCAGTTCGGCGCCGTTGAGCTTGGCGTCGAATTCCGCGCTGAACACGCGGTAGCGCAAGGCCTGGGCTTCACGCAGGGCGGCGGGGCCATGCAGGCGTTCGGCCTGCAGACGGCGAGCGTTTTGAGTCATGCCAGATCCTCCGTGTGCCGGCTGGGTGCTTGCAGCCGGGCGATCTTGTTGGGCAATCTCAGGCTAGGTAGCTGCGGTGTCATCACCGTGAAGCTTTTTTGATGCTTGTGTGACGGCAGTCGGAAGCTGCCCACGAGGAGAGCCGCGATGCCCTGGTCCAACCTGTTTCAGCCCGTCCAGCGCCTGACTGCCGAAGCCGGATTGGAAGACTGGTACACGCGCCTGCTGGCGCGGCTGGGCGGTACTCCACAGCCCTTCGATCTGGCTCTGCTGGGCGGTCTGCAGGCGGCCACGCCGGGTCTGGCCTTTCTCGCCGGCTACCAGGCGGCGTTGCGTGTGCTGTGGCCAGCGGCGCCGTGGACGGCCGGTGCGCTGTGTGTAACCGAGAATCGCAGCACCCGCCCGGCGGACATGGGCACACGCATCGAAGGCCTGCAGCTCAGCGGCCGCAAGGATTTCGTCACCGCCGCCGAGTGCGCCGACTGGCTGCTGGTGGCGGCGCGCGAGGAGGGTGCGGGGCAGGCGCCGCGCCTGGCCTTGGGCGTGGTGCGCCAGGGTGCGCCCGGTGTGCGTATCGAACCGCTGCCGGCGTTGCCGCTGATGCCGGAGATCGGCCATGCGCGCCTGCACTTGCAGCAGGCGCAGGGCGAGCGCCTGGCCGGCGACGGTTGGGACGGCTACGTCAAACCCTTTCGCACTCTGGAGGACGTGCATGTGCTCACGGCGGTGAGCGCCTGGCTGTTCGGCATCGGCCGTGAGTGTGACTGGCCGGAGGCCTTGCTGTTGCGCCTGCAGGCGCTGCTCGCCGGTTGCGCCGAGGTGGCGCGGCAAGCGCCCAACGCGCCGACCACCCATCTGTTGCTCGCCGGCCTGTTCGCCGAGCAGCAAGCCCTGGCCGGCGAGGTGGAGGCCGCTCTGGCGACCGGGCCGACGCCTTGGGCGGAACTGTGGCAGCGCGACAAGGGCTTGCTGCGCATCGCCGAGGCGGCGCGGGCCAAACGCCTGGAGAAAGCGCGGCGGATTGTCGCCGGCCTTTGATCCATATCAGTACTGGCTGGTGGTGGTGCGCATAAGGTTGCTTCGCGATTCATCTACGAGGTTTCCATGCGCCGCGAGCCCATCGTGCTGTTCGATAACGGCAGCCACCAATGCCTGATGTTCGATGACCTGGTCAGCGGCGAAGGCGTGCAATCCAACCAGTTCCTGATCACCGACAACGAGCAGTATCTGCTGCTCGATCCGGGCGGTGACCTGACCTACACGCCCCTGTCTCTGGAGCTGTCCAAACACATTCCGGTGCAGGACCTGACCTACATCTTCGCCTCGCATCAGGACCCGGACATCATCGCCTCGCTGGACAAGTGGCTGCTGCACACCCGTGCGCGAGTGATCTGCTCCAAGCTGTGGGCGCGTTTTCTACCGCACCTGACGGCCAACTATCTGGTGCTGAGCCGTGGCATCAACACCTTCGATCGCATCATCGCGCTACCGGATCGCGGCCAGAGCATCCCGCTTGGCAAATGCACGCTCAAGGCGGTGCCGGCGCACTTCCTGCACTCGGTGGGTAACTTCCAGGTGTACGACCCGGTGAGCAAGATCCTCTTCTCCGGCGACATGGGCGCCTCGATGGTCGACGACGCCACGCCGGTGCGCGACTTCGTCAACCACGTGCCGAACATGGAGGGCTTCCATCGCCGCTACATGGCCGGCAACAAGGCGTGTCGCCTGTGGGCGGCGATGGTGCGCGAGATGGACGTGGAAATGATCGTGCCGCAGCACGGCCGGCCCTTCGTCGGCCCGGAAATGATCAGCGCCTTCCTTTACTGGATCGAGAACCTCGAATGCGGTCTCGACCTGATGGGCCCGGAGGATTACCAACTGCCCAAGTGACGGCAGTGGTGCTCTGCCCGAATGAGCCGCGGAGATGGCGCAACAGACCCTTCAAGCCGTCATCTTCGCCATGCTAGGGTGCGCGACGATTTCTGATCGAGACCGCCCATGCCCACTTCCTTGCTTCGTCGACTGAGCCTGGCGCTCGCTCTCAGCCTGGCTGCCAGCACCGCCCTGGCGGAAAGCTGGCCGCAACCCGACTGGCAGAGCCAACCCCGTATCGATAGCGCCGCGCTGGCCGAACTGGAACAGTACGCCTTTCCTGAGCGCGATGACGTCGAACGCACGGGCGCGCGCACCGATGCCCTGCTGGTGATACGCGACGGGCAGATCGTCTACGAACGCTACGCCGAGCCCACCACGGCGCAGACCGCTCACCTGACCTGGTCGATGGCCAAGAGCCTGCTTGCCACCACCCTCGGTGTGGCCTACGGCGAAGGACGCTTCAAGCTCGATGCGCCGGCTGCGCAGTACTACCCGGCGATGGCCGAGCATGCGCAGATCAAGATCGGCCACCTGCTCAACTGGGCCTCGGGCCTGGCCTGGGAAGAGGACTACGAGTACGCGCCGCTGAAATCCTCGGTGGTGGCCATGCTCTATACCCGCGGTCGCGCCGATATGGCGGCGTTCACCGCCGCGCATGAAGCCGATGCCGCGCCTGGTACGCGCTTTCGTTATTCCAGCGGCGACAGCAATGTGCTGGCTGCCGCGTTGCGCGGCATGGTCGGCGAGCAGGCCTATGCCGACTATCCCTGGACCGCGCTGTTCGAGCCGCTGGGCATCACCAGCGCGACCTGGGAGCGCGATGCCAGCGGCACCTTCGTCGCCTCGTCCTATGCCTACCTGAGCGCGCGTGACCTGGCCCGGGTCGGCCTGCTGATGCAGCGCGGCGGGCGCTGGGGCGAGCGCCAACTTCTGCCGACGGCCTGGGTCGATTTCGTCTCCACGCCCTTCGCCGACTATCAGCCACAGAATTTCGCGCCTGGTGATGCCGTACCGGGCGGGCACTGGTGGCTCAACGCCGAGTTGCCGGGCGCTGCGCGGCCCTGGCCGGATGCACCGGCCGACACCATCGCCGCCCTGGGCCACTGGGGCCAGGGACTGTACGTGATGCCGCAGGAGAAACTGGTGGTGGTGCGTTACGCCGATGACCGCGACCGCAGCTTCCAGCACAACGAATTGCTCAAGCGCGTGCAGGCGGCCTTCGCCACGGAGGTGCAACCATGATTCGTCGTCACCCGATTCTCAGCGTGCTGGCGCTGCTGCTGATCCTGGCGCTGGCCTGGGCCTGGCCGAACCGCGCGCATCTGGCGGCGTTCCCCGACATCATCGGCGCCTACACGGCCAAGGAGTACTGCTCCTGCCGTTACGTCAGCGGTAATCCGGCGGCCTATTGCGAAGGCTATGTCGCGCAGTACGTGCCGATCAGCAGCCTGCTCGATGATCACAATGCCAAGCGTGTGACCGCCAGTGGCCTGGGCCGCACCCACAGTGCAGCTTGGCTGGGGGAGCGGCAGGGCTGCCAGTTGCTGCCGAGCAAGTAGAACGGGTGAAACCCGCCAACTCGGAAGCGGCGGGTTGCAGCCGCGCTACGGTGCTCTGGGCGCTGGGCTTTGCAACGCTGGCCGTGGCGACTATCGTTGCCGCCTGGTCATGCCTTTATCGAGTTCTCATGCGCCGTTCGCTTCCTGCCCTGCTGCTGGCTGTCGCCTTGCCCGTTCACGCCGACTGGTACCTGGACAACGAGTCCTCGCGGCTGTCGTTCATCTCCACCCATTCCGGCAGCCAGTCGGAGGTGCATCGCTTCCTCACACTGCACGGGCAGATCGCCGCCGATGGACGCGCGCGCCTGCGCGTGGACCTGGATTCGCTGAGCACCGGCATCCCGCTGCGCGACGAGCGTCTGCGTGCCATGTTGTTCGACACCTCGCGTTTGCCTGAGGCACGCATCAGTGCCCAGGTCGACCTGCCGCAACTCACCGACCTGGCGCCCGGCGCGCAACTGGAGCTGCGCCTGCCCCTGCAACTGACCCTCAACGAGCGCACCCGCGAGCTGGACAGCGAGCTGCTGGTCACCCGCCTCGATGATCGCCGCTTCCAGGTGGTGACCCTGGCGCCGCTGGTGCTGCACGCCGAAGACTTCGCCCTGGCCAGCGGCATCGAGGCGCTGCGCAAGATCGCCGATCTGCCGGCCATCAGCCTGTCGGTGCCGGTGGGCGCCGTGCTGATCTTCACGGCGCGGTGAGCGTGCACAAGCGCGGCCGCATCTTTCCCTGGCGCGGTGGCAATCGCTTCGAATTGCTGTTGGACGGTCCGGCGTTCTTCCCGCGCATGCTGGCAGCCATCGAGGGTGCCCGGCAGCAGGTGGAGATCGAGCTTTACCTGATCGAAGACGGCCGCTGCAGCGAGCGCCTGGTCGATGCCCTGTGCCGAGCGGCCGAGCGCGGGGTGACGGTGCGCGGCCTGTTCGATGCCTTCGGCGCGGCCAAGCTGGGCGCCGCGCTGCGCGAGCGCATGCAGGCCGCCGGCATACAGCTGCGCTGGTACAACCCGGTGCGCTGGCGGCGTGGCATCCGCAACTTTCACCGCGATCACCGCAAGCTGCTGCTGGTGGATCAGTGCCTGGCCTACGTCGGCGGTACCGGCTCCACCGATGAGTTCTGGCTGCCGGACGAAGCCCGCAGCCCCTGGCACGAAGCCATGGTGGAAATCGAAGGGCCGCTAGTGGGCGACTGGCAGCAGTTGTTCGAGCGGCTGTGGCGGGCACGATTTTCCTGGCGCCCGAGCCATCAGCCGATCCCGCTGAGCCTGCCGGAATGCCCGCCGGCCGGCGTTGGTCTCGGGCGCGTGGCCTACGCCGACGCGGCGCAGCACCGCGACATTCTGCTCTCGCTGTTGCGTGCGCTGAGAGGCGCCAGGCGGCGCGTGTGGCTGGCCACGCCGTACTTCCTGCCCACCTGGAAAATCCGCCGTGCCCTGCGCCGCGCCGCGGCGCGCGGTGTCGAGGTACGCCTGCTGCTGGCCGGGCGCAACACCGATCACCCGCCAGTGCGTTTTGCCGGCCAGCGCTACTATCCCAGGCTGCTCAAGGCCGGTGTGCGCATCTTCGAGTACCAGCCCAGCTTTCTGCACCTGAAGATGGTGCTGGTGGACGACTGGGTCAGCGTCGGCTCGTGCAACTTCGATCACTGGAACCTGCGCTTCAACCTCGACGCCAACGTCGAAGCCCTGGACCCGGACTTCACCCAGGCGGTGGCGGCCAGCTTCATCGAGGATTTCGCCAACAGCCGCGAGATCACCCTCGATGACTGGCGCCAGCGCCCCTGGTGGCGCCGCGCGCAACAACGTCTGTGGGGCTGGCTGGATCGCCTGGCGGTGAATCTGCTGGATCGCTGGCGCTGAGCGCCTGAACCACCCGTCGATGCCTGAGGGCTCTATCTAGCGTGTTTCAGTCACATTCGGCAAAGCATTGCAGCCTTGATGAGCGGGGGCGGTTGCTATATTCGCTAGCCCCTGCATGCCTGCGCCTGGTCGTAGCGAGCATGCACTCATCAGACACAGGAATGCGCCCGTGAAGAAAACCCTGCTCACCGCGACACTTTCCGCCAGCCTCCTTCCACTTTCCATGCTTCAGGCTGCGCCGCAGACCGAATATGGCCCGCAACTGGAGGGCTTCGAGTATCCCCACCCGATCCAGCGCTTCGCGTTCAGTTCGCAGCAGCAGGAGCTGTCGATGGGCTACATGGATGTGAAGCCAGCCGGCAAGGCCAATGGCCGCACGGCGGTGCTGCTGCATGGCAAGAACTTCTGCGGTGCAACCTGGGAAGCGACCATCAAGGAGCTGGCGGATGCTGGCTACCGCGTGATCGCGCCGGACCAGATCGGCTTTTGCAGCTCGAGCAAGCCGCGCGGCTATCAGTTCAGCTTCGGCCAGCTGGCCAGCAACACCGATGCGCTGCTGGAGTCCTTGGGCGTGGAGAAGGCCACGGTGATCGGCCATTCCATGGGCGGCATGCTGGCCGCACGCTACGCGCTGGCGCATGCCGAGCGGGTGGAGAAACTAGTGCTGGTCAACCCCATCGGCCTGGAGGACTGGCAGGCCGAGGGCGTGCCCTATGTGACCGTCGACCAGCTCTACCAGGGCGAGCTGAAAACCTCCTACGAGGGCATCAAGAACTACCAGCTGAAGTTCTACTACAACGGCGTGTGGAAGCCCGAGTACGACCGCTGGGTCGACATGCTTAACGGCATGTACAGCGGGCCAGGCAAGGAAATCGTCGCCTGGAACCAGGCGCAGACGGCGGAGATGCTCTTCACTCAGCCGGTGGTGCACGAGTTCGCCAACATCAAGGCGCCAACCCTGCTGCTGATCGGTGGCAAGGATCGCACCGCCCCAGGCGCCAACCGTGCGCCAGAGGACGTCGCCAAGCGTCTCGGCAACTACCCGGAGCTGGGGCGCAAGACCGCCGAAGCGATCCCTGAGGCGAAACTCGTGGAATGGCCGGAACTGGGCCACTCGCCGCAGGTGGAAGCGCCGGCGCTGTTCCACGAGGTGCTGTTGCGCGAACTGGCAGCCAGCGGCAACTGATCGACCTGGCAGAGCCTGGCCCCAGGCTCTGCCCCTTCTCCAGGACGCCATTCGCGTCGTCCTCTGACAGCGCCTTTCGGTGCCTGCCTGCAAATAGTTCCCCACCCGCCTGATGGTCCGTCATTCAGCAAGCTGAGGTCGGCCCGCGTGCGCCCGTCTCAGGGCGCCGTTCATCCTTTCGGGCGACAGGCGAAATCCCTCCTTGGTGCGCTTATCCGGGGCCTGTTCCCCGCCTAGGGTTGGCGCTGCAGTACCCAATACCTAGGAGACCCGCATGACAACAACAACAGGGCCCGGACTATTCCAGCCGCACACCTTGGCTTTGGCCGTCGCCGTCGGTTTCGCCGCTCCGGCACAGGCCGTCAATTTCAACATCGGTGAGATCGAAGGGCAGTTCGACAGTGCGCTGTCGGTCGGTGCCAGCTGGTCGATGCGCAGCCCGGATCGCGATCTGATCGGCCCCAACAATGGTGGCCAGGGTCAGGCGCAGACCGGCGACGACGGCCGCCTGAACTTCAAGAAGGGCGAGACCTTCTCGAAGATCTTCAAGGGCATCCACGATCTCGAGCTGCGCTACCGCGACACCGGCGTTTTCGTGCGCGGCAAGTACTGGTACGACTTCGAGCTGAAGGACGAGAGCCGCCTGTTCAAGGACATCGACGACAGCAACCGCAAGGAGGGCGCCAAGTCCTCGGGCGCGGAAATCCTCGATGCCTTTCTCTACCACAACTACGCCGTCGGCGATCTGCCGGGCACCGTGCGGGTCGGCAAGCAGGTGGTGAGCTGGGGCGAGAGCACCTTCATCGGCAACAGCATCAACTCGATCAACCCCATCGACGTCGCGGCCTTCCGCCGTCCCGGTGCGGAGATTAAGGAAGGCCTGATCCCGGTGAACATGCTCTACGTATCGCAGAGCCTCAGCGACCGCCTGAGCATGGAGGCCTTCTACCAGCTGGAGTGGGACCAGACCATCCTCGATAACTGCGGCACCTTCTTCTCCACCGCCGACGTGGCCGCCGATGGCTGCGACAGCGGCTACCACATCGGCTCGCCGGCCATCGCACCGCTGCAGCCGGTCGCCGCCGCGTTCGGTCAGGGCTTCCGCGTCGACAGCGAAGGGGTGATCCTGCCACGCGCCGGTGATCGTGATGCGCGTGACCAGGGCCAATGGGGCGTGGCCTTGCGCTGGCTGGGTGACGAGACCGAGTACGGCGCTTACTTCATGAACTACCACAGCCGTACGCCCATCGTCAGCACGCAGAACGCCGGCCTGGCCACGCTGGCGGCGCTGCCGGGGATCATCGGCACCGCTAACGGCATCGCGCCGGGCAGCGGCGCCGGCCTGGCGCAGAGCGTGATGCTCGGCAATGGTCGCTACTACCTGGAATACCCCGAGGACATTCGTCTCTACGGTCTGAGCTTCTCCACCACGCTGCCCACCGGCACCGCCTGGGCCGGCGAGATCAGCTACCGGCCGAACCTGCCGCTGCAGATCAACACCACCGACATGACCCTGAGCCTGCTCAACCCGATCGCCCCCGGCACCTCGCCGGTCGCGGCAGGGCCGGGCCAGGACAACGTCGGCTATCGGCGCAAGGAAGTCACCCAGCTGCAGACCAGCTTCACCCACTTCTTCGATCAGGTGATGGGCGCGGGACGCTTCACCCTGGTCGGCGAGGTCGGCGTGGCCCACGTCGGTGGGCTGGAAAGCCGCGAAGACCTGCGCTATGGCCGTGATTCGCTGTTCGGTGCCTACGGCTTCAACGGCGACACCGACGGCTTCACTACCAGCACCTCCTGGGGCTACCGCGTGCGCGGCATCTGGGAGTACAGCAACGTGTTCGCCGGGGTCAACCTCAAGCCGAATATCTCCTGGTCGCACGATGTCGACGGCTACGGCCCCAACGGCCTGTTCAACGAGGGCGCCAAGGCCATCAGCTTCGGCATCGACGCCGACTACCGCAATACCTACACCGCCAGCCTGTCGTACACCGACTTCTTCGGCGGCGATTACAACGTCGCGATCGACCGCGACTTCCTGGCGCTCAGCTTCGGCGTGAGCTTCTAGGCCATCAGGATCAGTTGAGGAATGCAGATGAATACAACCCTGAAGATGCTCGGCGCACTTTCCCTGAGCCTGCTGGCCAGCGGTGTGCTGGCCGCGGTCGGCGAACAGGAAGCGGCCAAGCTCGGTAACAGCCTGACCCCGCTGGGTGCAGAGATGGCCGGCAATGCTGCCGGCACCATCCCGGCCTGGACGGGCGGCCTGGCCAGCGATGCCGGTCAGGTCGATGCGCGTGGTTTTCTCAGTGACCCGTTCGCCAACGAGCAGCCGCTGTTCACCATCACCGCGCAGAACCTGGACCAGTACCGTGACCGCCTCACTGCGGGGCAACTGGCGATGTTCCAGCGCTATCCGGAAAGCTACCGCATGGCGGTATACCCGACCCACCGCAGCGCCGCAGTGCCGGACAACATCTATGCCGCGGCCAAGACCAGTGCGCTGAACACCGGGTTGGTGGAAGGCGGCAACGGATTGACCAACTTCGGTCAGAGCCGTTACTACGCGTTCCCGATTCCGCAGAACGGCCTGGAAGTGGTGTGGAACCACATCACTCGCTATCGCGGCGGTAACCTGCGCCGCAGCATCGTCCAGGCATCGCCACAGGCCAATGGCTCCTACACGCTGGTCAACTTCGAGGATGAGGTCGCCTTCCCGGACAACATTCCCGATATCGACCCGGCCAAGGCGGAAAACACCCTGCTGCTGTTCAAGCAGCGGGTCACCGCGCCGCCGCGCCTGGCGGGCAACGTGCTGCTGGTGCACGATTCGTTGGATCAGGTGCGCGAGCCGCGCATGGCCTGGATCTACAACGCCGGCCAGCGTCGCGTGCGGCGTGCCCCGCAGGTGGCGTACGACGGTCCGGGGACTGCCGCCGATGGTCTGCGCACCACCGACAACTTCGACATGTTCAGCGGCGCCCCGGATCGTTACGACTGGAAGCTGGTGGGCAAGCGCGAGGCGTTCATCCCGTACAACAACTACCGCCTGGCCTCGCCGCAGGTGAAGTACAGCGACATTCTCAAGGCTGGCCATATCAACCAGGATCTGGCCCGTTACGAGTTGCACCGCGTCTGGGAAATCGAGGCCACGCTGAAGAGCGGCGAGCGCAACATCTACGCCAAGCGGCGCTTCTACGTGGATGAGGATTCCTGGCAGATCGCCCTGTCCGAGCATTACGACGGCCGCGGTCAGATGTGGCGTGTCGGTGAGGCGCTGCTGTTCCAGCAGTACGACAAGAAGGTGCCGGTATACGCGCTCGAAGCGCTGTATGACGTGATCGCCGGACGCTATATCGCGATCGGCATGGCCAATGAGGAGAAGACGGCGGTGCAGTACGGCACCAAAGCCTCGGCCAAGGACTTCACCCCGGCTGCACTGCGTAACGCTGGCGTGCGCTGACCGGGTCGCTCCAAGCAAGCCGGTGTCGCCTCGCGCGTCGCCGGCTTTTTTGTGCCTGCCTCTTTCTCGTGAATTTCGCACCATAAGCGCCAGGGGGTAGTCGTGCCTGGTGAGCGGCGTACCATCGTCGGGTGGTTCAACAATGACAAGCAGAGAGAACCGCTGCCATGCCGACCCTCGCCATCGCCCGCACGAGCGCGCTGCAAGTGCAACCTGTCGATCTACCGCGGCTGCCACCGTGCGTCGTTTCCCGTCCCGCCCTGCTGCAACGTCTGCTCGCCAGTCAGGCGCGTTTGCGCCTGCTGTGTGCGCCCGCCGGCACCGGCAAGAGCGTGCTGCTGGGCCAGTGCGCGCGACACACGCCCGCCGCCATCGAGCGGGTCTGGCTCGATCTTGCCGGGCGCAGCCTGAGCCCGGCGCAGCTGTGCAAGCGACTGGCGGCAGCCATGCAGCTGCCGGGCGAGGATACCGGTGAAGCAGAACTGATCGAACGGCTGCATGCGCGCGCGGGGCGCTTGTGGATCTTTATCGACGACTATCCGCGGCAGGCCGACGAGGCGCTCGATGCCTGCCTCGATCGGTTGTTCGCTGCAGCGCCGGCGCAAGTCACCTGGTGGGTCGCCAGCCGCCGTACGCCAGCCTGGAACCTGCCGCGTCTGCTGCTGCAGGGCGATTTGCTGGAACTCAAGGGCGAAGAGCTGGCGCTGGATGAGGCGGGGCTGAGCGAATTGTTGGCCACGCTGCAGATCGAGTTGGTCGATGATCTCCGTCAGGCGCTGCTCGCGCGCAGTGAAGGCTGGCTGGCGGCGATTCGTCTGCTGCTGCTCGATGCCGGTGAAGACGCGCTGCGTCAACGTCTGCAGGATGGCTGCCCGGTGCTTTGTGACTACGTGCAGCGGGAGGTGCTGGACGATCTTGACGATGAACTGCGCAGCGACCTGCATGCGCTGGCCCTGCTGCCACGCTTTTCCCGGTCGCTGTGCGAGCACCTGCTCGAAGGCCGCGGTGCCTTGTTGCTGAGCGAATTGCAACGGCGTCAGTTATTCGTGCGCAGCCTGGACAGCAGCGGTACCTGGTTCCGTCTGTGGCGTCCTCTGGCCGAGGTGCTGTGGCGCCTGCCGGGTGCTCCGTTGCCAGCCTCGATCCATGTGCGCGCCTGCCAATGGTTCGCTCAGCACGGTGAGATTCGTGAGGCCGTCGAACATGCTCTGCAGGCCGGGCAGGTCGAGGTTGCGGTCAACTATCTGCAGCGTTTCGACCAGGAGCAGTTGCTGCAGGGGCATTCGGTGGCGCAACTGCTGCAATGGCGCGAAGAGCTGCCGGATTGGTTGTTCGCCAGTTCGCCGCGGCTGATCGTGCTACAGGCTTGGGCCTTGATCATCTGCGCCCGTTTCGACGACGCCAGTGCCTGCATTCAGGGGTTGGCGCATTTCATGCCGCAACCCGATGCGCAGCGTCAGCGCAAACTGATCGCGCACTGGCAGGCATTGATGGGCGTACTGGCGCGGCAGTGCGGCCGCCGTGATGCTCGGCTGCACTGTCAGGAGGCCCTGCAGATGCTGGATGAGGGCAGTTGGTCGCAACGTGTGCTGTGCTATCAGGCGCTGGCGCAGCAGCATATGGCCGAGCATGCGCTGGAGCAGGCCAAGCAGGCGCTGGATCAGGGCCTGCATCTGGCGCGCTTGCGTGGCAGTCTGATCTTCGAAGCCCTGCTCAATACCGATCACTGCCTGCTGTTGCAGATGCGTGGCGAGGCCGGGCGCGCGGCCCAGCTGGCCGAGCAGTCGCTGGCGCTGTTGCGCGAACGTTTCAACCATAGCCCGGTGGTCGCCCGCCTGTTGCTGGTTCGGGCCAGCCTGCTGGCGCGCCAGGGCCTGGACGAGGCGGCGCAGCAGGCGTATCGCCAGGGGCTGCAGGAAGCCGAACATTGCGAGGATGCCTACATCATTTCCGGCTACCTGGGGCTGCTGGAGCTGGCCGAGAGTCGGGGGGAACTCGACGAGGCGCACCAGTGGCTGCAGAAGGCCGAGCGCGTCATGCAGTGGTCGCACGTGCCGGAAGTGCGTTACCGCTGCGTGCTGCAATTGCAGGCAGGGCGTCTGCTGTTGCGTCAGGGGCAGACCGGGCGGGCGCGCGAGTTGTTCGCCCAGACCCTGCAGCAACTGCAGCAGCGCCAGCAACTGGCCCCTTCCGAGTTTTACGACCTGCTGCCGCGCTTGCGCCACTGCCTGGCGATCAGCGACCTGCTGCTCGGTCATCAGGCGGCTGCCGAGCATGCGTTGCGCCTGTTACTGGATGAAAGCCAGCTCGCCGGGCATCGCAGCCTGACCTGTGAATGTCGGGTCAGCCTGGCCGAGGCGCTGCTCGTGCAGGGTCAGGACGAACAGGCCGATGAGCTGCTTCACCAGGCGCTTGGCGAGGCGCGACAGCTGCGTCTGCTGCGGCCATTGCAGGAGTTGCAACAGCGTCAGCCGCAGTGGTTGGAACGCATGTTGCCGGGAGAGGTTGGGCAAAGCCTGCATCAGCGCTTGTTCGAGCCGGCTTCGGCCCTTGACGAGCCCGCCAGCGCCGGAACCGCCCTGCTCAGCTCGCGCGAGCTGGCCGTGCTGCAATTGATCGCGCAGGGTTTTTCCAATCAGGAAATCGCCGATCGCCTGTTCATCTCGCTGCACACGGTCAAGACCCATGCACGGCGGATCAACGTCAAGCTCGGTGTGCAAAGACGCACCCAGGCGGTGGCGATGGCCAAGGCGCAGGGGCTGATGGGGGATTAAGTTAGGCACAGCCTGCTGCGCGTCGGCGCTGCTGCGTTAGAAGCAGGCTCACAATGCTCATGTACAAAAGTACACTCCGCTTGCTCGCCTGCCTCTGCCTTGCATCGCTCTAGCTCGCGAGGCCTCACAGTGCGGTGATCGCGAGCGGGGATTCAGCCGAGCAGATAGAACGCCCCGCAGATCACCACGCCCGAGTACAGCAGCATGATCAGGCAGTAGCCCATGATGTCGCGGGCGCCGAGGCCGACGATGCCGAGCAGCGGCAGCGCCCAGAACGGCTGGATCATGTTGGTCCAGGCGTCGCCCCAGGCAATCGCCATGGCCGTGACGGTGGGCGAGACGCCCAGGGCCTGGGCAGCCGGCAGCATGATCGGGCCCTGCACGGCCCACTGGCCGCCACCGGACGGGACGAACACGTTGACCACACCGGCGCTGAGGAAGGCCAGCAGCGGGAAGGTGTCGGCCGAGGACCAGGAGATGAACGCTTCGGTGATCTGCCGGCCGAGGGAGATGCCGTCGGCGTTGGCGCCCATCATCATGCCCATGATCCCGGCGTAGAAGGGGAACAGCAGGACGATGCCGCCGATGCCGCGCACGCTCTCGTCCACTGCGCGCATGTAGCGCTCCGGGGTGCCGTGCATCAGCAGGCCGCTGAACAGGAAGATGGCGATGACCACGTCCAGGCCGAGCACGAAGCCCTTGCTGGCGAAGTGGTTGAACAGGTAGATACCGGCCATGGCCACCAGCGCCAAGCCGAGAATGCGGCTGTCGTCCAGGCGTTGCGCCGGGGTTTCACGGGCCGGCAGTTCGGCGCGTGACTCGACCAGTTTGGCGGCATCGGCGACCTTGGCGCCCTGGCGCGGGTGCATGGCGCGGTTGAGCAGTGGCAGGCCGATCACCAGCAGGGCGACGATGGTCAGATTCAGGGTGCTGAACAGGGTTTCGGTGATGCTTACCGGGTCGCTCAGTACGCCGGCAGTCATGCGCGCCAGGTCCGGGCCGCCAGTGGCCAGGGAGAGCGGCACCGAACCGGCGAGGCCGCCATGCCAGACCAGGAAGCCCGAGTAGGCCGACGCCACCAGCAGCGGGTAGTCGACGCCATCGACCTTGCGCGCCAGGGCGCGGGCGAACACAGCGCCGATCACCAGGCCAAAGCCCCAGTTGACCCAGCAGCCGACCAGCGCCACCAGGGTAACCATGATGATCGCCTGACCCGGTGTGCGCGCCATGCCGGCCAGGCGGTCGAGCTGACGGTTGATGAGCGGTGCGCTGGCCAGGGCATGGCCGGTGACGAAGATCAGCGCCATCTGCATGGCGAAGCCGAGCAGCGTCCAGAAGCCGCCGCTCCAGTGTTGCACCATGGCCGGCAACGACTGGCCGGTGGAGAATATACCGGCGAGCAGCACGCCCAGGGTCAGGAGCGCAGAGAACACGAACGGTGACGGCAGGTACTTCTGTACCAGGCTCACGCTCATGCGGGTGAGGGTGTTGAACATGGATGACGCCTCTTTCTTATGGTTGTGTAAGGGCTAACCGGGCATTCAGAGTTGGCTATGCCTGGGTGTTGCGGTGGATATGACAAAGCTCGGCCGAGACCGAGCTGGGTGGTGGTAGCCCGGATGAAATCCGGGAGGTCCATTTCAGGTTTCCCCGGATTGCGTCCAGGCATACCTCTTTATAAATCGTCGCGGCTAAAGCCCCTCCCACAGGAGCCAGACGGGCAGTGTGGGAGGCGCTTCAGCGGCGATTGTCTGGCGCTCAGGCGCGCTCGATGGCCAGCGCCACACCCTGGCCGCCGCCGATGCACAGCGTGGCCAGACCCTTCTTGGCGTCGCGGCGGATCATCTCGTGCAGCAGGGTCACCAGCACGCGGCAGCCCGAAGCGCCGATGGGATGACCGAGGGCGATGGCGCCGCCGTTGACGTTGACCTTGTCGGCATCCCAGCCCAGCTCCTGACCGACCGACAGCGCCTGGGCGGCGAAGGCCTCGTTGGCTTCGATCAGGTCCAGATCGGCCAGGCTCCAGCCGGCCTTGTCCAGGCAGCGACGGGTGGCCGACACCGGGGCGATGCCCATGATCGCCGGGTCGACGCCGGCGTTGGCGTAGCCGGCAATCTTCGCCAGCACCGGCAGGCCCAGCTCGTGCGCCTTGGCCGCGCTCATCAGCAGCACGGCAGCGGCGCCGTCGTTGAGGCTGGAGGCGTTACCGGCGGTGACGCTGCCGTCCTTCTTGAATGCAGGTTTGAGCTTGGCCAGGGATTCGGCGGTGGTGCCGGCACGCGGTTGCTCGTCACGGGCGAAGGCGACAGGGTCACCCTTACGCTGCGGGATCAGCACCGGGGTAATCTCGGCGTCGAAGCGACCGGCTTCGATAGCGGCCACGGCCTTCTGCTGCGATTCGGCAGCAAAGGCGTCCTGCGCCTCACGGCTGATGCCGTATTTCTCCACCAGGTTCTCGGCGGTAATGCCCATGTGGAAGTCGTTGAAGGCATCCCACAGGCCGTCGACGATCATGCTGTCGAGCATCTGCGCGTGGCCCATGCGCAGGCCGGTGCGGGCCTTGGGCAGCACGTAGGGCGCCAGGCTCATGTTCTCCATGCCGCCGGCGATGATCACCTCGGCATCGCCACAGCGAATGGCCTGGGTAGCCAGGTGTAGAGCTTTGAGACCCGAGCCGCAGACCTTGTTCAGGGTCATAGCCGGCACGGCATGCGGCAGGCCGGCGCGGATAGCGGCCTGGCGTGCGGGGTTCTGGCCGCTACCGGCGGTGAGTACCTGGCCGAGGATGACTTCATCGACCTGGGCGGCGTCGAGGCCGGTTTGTTCGAGCAAGCGCTTGATGACGATGGCGCCGAGCTCCGGCGCGGGAATCTCGGCCAGGCTGCCCTGGAAGCTGCCGATGGCGGTGCGGGTGGCGGCGACGATGACGACGTCTTGCATGGGGAATCCTCTGTGCGCGGTAGGGCGGAAAAAGCTTCGCGGATGAATCCGCTCCTACAGGGTGTAGGACATAGCCAAAAAAACGTTCCGTAGGCGCCGTGCGTGGTGGCGCCTACAGAACGGTAGACAACTTTAGAAGCTCATTTCCGGCACGTGTTCGGGGACGATCAGCTTGCCGGCGGTCTTGGCGACGATTTCCTCGACGCTCACCCCTGGCGCGCGTTCGCGCAGGATGAAGGCGCCGTTTTCGATCTCCAGATAAGCCAGGTCGGTCAGCACCTTGCGGATGCAGCCGCAGCCGGTCAGCGGCAGGCTGCAATGCTCCAGCAGCTTGGACTCACCGTCCTTGGAGGCATGGGTCATGGTGACGATGATGTTGTCGGCGCCGGCCACCAGGTCCATGGCGCCGCCCATGCCCTTGACCAGCTTGCCGGGGATCATCCACGAGGCGATGTTGCCGCGCACGTCCACCTCGAAGGCGCCGAGCACGGTCAGATCGACGTGGCCGCCACGGATCATGGCGAAGGACTGCGACGAGTCGAAGATCGCCGCACCCTTGATCGCGGTGACGGTCTGCTTGCCGGCGTTGATCATGTCGGCGTCCACTTCCTCTTTGGTGGGGAAGGCGCCCATGCCGAGCAGGCCGTTTTCCGACTGCAGCATCACCTGCATACCCTCGGGCACGTAGTTGGCCACCAGGGTCGGGATGCCGATGCCGAGGTTGACGTAGAAGCCGTCCTGCAGCTCGCGGGCCACGCGCTGGGCCATTTGTTCACGGGTAAGAGCCATGGTCTTTCTCCTCAGGCGCGCAGCGTGCGTTTTTCGATGCGTTTCTCGAAGCTGCCGCAGATCAGCCGATCGACATAGATGCCGGGCGTGTGAATCTGCGTCGGGTCGAGTTCACCGGGCTCGACGATCTCCTCGACCTCGACCACGGTGATGCGCCCGGCAGTGGCGACCACTGGGTTGAAATTCTGCGCGGTATGGCGGTAGACCACGTTGCCGAAGTGGTCGGCCTTCCAGCCTTTGACGATGGCGAAGTCGCCGGTGATGGCCGGTTCGAGGATGTAGTGGCGGCCGTTGATCTCGCGCGCTTCCTTGCCTTCGGCGACCGGGGTGCCGTAGCCGGTGGCGGTAAAGAAGGCAGGAATGCCGGCACCGCCGGCGCGCAGCTTCTCGGCCAGTGTGCCCTGCGGGGTGAGCTCGACTTCCAGTTCGCCGGAGAGCAGTTGCTGCTCGAACAGTGCGTTTTCGCCGACATAGGAGGCGATCATCTTGCGGATCTGCCGGTCTTCCAGCAGCACGCCGAGGCCAAAACCGTCGACGCCGCAATTGTTGGACACCACGGTCAGATCGCGCACGCCGCGACGGCGGATCTCGGCGATCAGGTTCTCGGGGATGCCACACAGGCCGAAACCGCCGGCCAGCACGGTCATGCCGTCCTGCAGGCCGTCCAGGGCTTCTGCGTAGCTGCCGACGCGTTTGTCGAGTCCGCTCATTCGAGGCTGCCTCTTTTGTTGTTATCAGGAGTGAGGCCAAGCTTCTGCGCTGTAGCCTTATTTGTTAAGTTTGTTTTTTCTCTTGATTGATCAGGTAAATAAATCAATGACCGTCAAGCAGCTGCGCGCCTTTCTTGCCGTGGCACAGAGCCTGAGCTTCGCCCAGGCCTGCGAGCGCCTGCACCTGTCGCAGCCGGCGCTGAGCCTGGCGATCAAGAACCTGGAGCAATCGCTCGGTGGTCAGTTGCTGGTGCGCACCACCCGCAGCGTGGCGCTGACGCCCGAGGGCGAGACGTTGCTGCCCATCGCCGTGCGCCTGCTGGCCGACTGGGACAACGCCGAGGACCTGCTGCGCCAGCACTTCACCCTGCAGATGGGCAAGGTAGCGGTGGCGGCCATGCCGTCGTTCGCCGGTAATCGCCTGCCGGCGGCGCTGCGCGCCTTTCGCGACGCCTACCCACGGGTCAACGTGGCGGTGCACGATGTGGTCAACGAACAGGTAATGGAGATGGTGCGCGACGGCCGCGTCGAACTGGGCATCGCATTCGAGCCTTTGAGCCTCGACGGCTTGCAGTTCACGCCGCTGTACGAGGATCGCTTCGTCGCGGTGGTGCCGGCAGATAGCGAGCTGGCCGGGTGCGAGGCCTTGAGCTGGGTGGATCTGCTCGACCGGCCTTTTATCACTCTGCAGCGACCCTCGGCGGTGCGCCTGCTGCTGGAAGACAGCGTGATCTCCAGTCACGGCAAGCTGCCGGTGGCGTTTGAGAGTCATCAGTTGGTCACGGTCGGGCGCATGGTCGCCGAAGGCCTCGGCGTCAGCGCGGTACCACAGCTATGCCGGCAGCAGATGGAGGACCTGGGCGCCCGCTGCCTGCCGCTGATCGAGCCGCAGGTGTCGCGCCGGATCGGTCTGCTGCACCTGGCCGGGCATCAGTTGTCCAGCGCGGCGCAGGCGTTGAGCGAAACGCTGATGACGCTCGCCCGCAAGGGTTGAGGTGAAGAAAGAAAGTCATATTCTGTAGATATCAATTCAATACTATTTATATATTTTTAATCTCTATTTGTTGTCTTTAGCATCCCTTTGCCAGTTGCCTGGCCGCTAACAAAAACAATGAATCGAGGCATGAAAATGATACGACCTACCTCGCGCCTGCCCGCGCTTCTCGCCGTGGGCAGCTCCCTTGTCTTGCCCACCGTCGCCAACGCCGCCTTCTTCGAAGACAGTAAAGCTTCGCTCGAGCTACGCAATTTCTACATGAACCATGACTTTCATCAGGACGGTGCCAGTCAGTCCAAGCGAGACGAGTGGGCACAAGGATTTCTGCTCAACTATCAGTCCGGTTTCACCGAGGGGCCGATAGGTTTCGGTGTCGATGCGCTGGGGCTGCTTGGCCTGAAGCTCGACTCCGGCCCCGATCGTCAGGGCACCGGTCTGCTGCCCGTCGGTGATGACAAGGCACCGGATGATTACAGCCAGCTGGGTTTCACCGCCAAGGCGCGTATCTCCAAGAGCACGCTGCATGTCGGTACGTTGATTCCGAAACTGCCGACGGTCCTGCCTAGCGATTCGCGCCTGTTGCCGCAGACTTTTCGTGGCGCACAGCTGCAGTCACGGGAAATCGACGGGCTGACGCTGGACGTCGGTCAACTGACGAAGAACAGCCTGCGCAACTCCAGCGCCAGTGATGACATGCTGGTCGCCGGCAAGGGCATTCGAGGTGGTCAGGCCAGCGATGAGTTCAATTTCGCGGGGGCCAGTTACAAGTGGTCCAAGCACCTAAGCACTGCCTACAACTACGGACACCTGGAGCAGAACTACAAGCAGCACATCGTCAACGTGCGTCATCACCTGCCGATCATGGATGGGCACTCTTTCGACAGCGACATTCGCTATGCCCGCTCCACTCACGATGGCAACAGCAATGTCGACAACACTGCCGTCGGCGCCAAGTTCACCTACAACCTCAACAGCCACTCGCTCGGTGTCGCCTATCAGAAAATGAGTGGCGATACGGGCTTTCCGCACATCGAAGGCACCAACTCCTTCTTGGTCAACTACGTGATGATCTCGGCGGACTTCGCCAGCCCCGAGGAGCGCTCCTGGCAGGTGCGTTACGACTACGATTTTGCCGCGCTGGGCCTGCCGGGCCTGACCTTCATGACGCGCTACATCAGCGGCGACAACTTCGATCGCGCAGGTGGTCGCGAGGGCAAGGAATGGGAACGCAACACCGACATTGCCTATGTCGTGCAGAACGGCCCGCTGAAGAACTTCGGCGTCAAATGGCGTAACGGCACCTACCGCAGCAACGGTGGTAATGACATCGATCAGAACCGCCTGATCTTCAGCTACACCCTGCCGCTGCTCTGACCCTTTTTATGCCCGATACCGGGCCCGCAGTGGCCCGGTACCTTCGCGAGGACTTACATATGAATACCCACAAGACCCTGCTGCAGTTGGCCATCAGTGCCGCGTTGTTCCTGCCGCTGACCACCCAGGCTGCCAACACCGCCGACGTTTCCTGCAACAGCACCGCCGAGTGCGCCGAACAGGCCGCCAGGATCGGTGCGAGCACCGACAAGCGTGCGCTCAAAGGCGGCGCCTACGAAAGTCAGTTCGCCTGGATGAACCGCATCAACAAGGCCTCCATCGTCATGCTCACCGAGGAAGGCATCGTCAGTGCGCCGCAGGGCAAGCGTATCGCCAGCGGCGTGCAGCATGTCATCGACCAGGCCGGGCAGCCCGATGGCAGGCGTCCAAGTGACGTGCTGCAGGTCGAGAAAATCATGATCGACAAGATCGGCCCAGAGGCGTCGCTGATCCATTCCGGGCGTAGTCGGCAGGACATGTACGCGACCTACCGCCTGGCAGTGCTGCGTGCTCAGGTGCTGGATTTCAGTGATGGTCTCAACAGTGTGCGTGAGCGTCTGCTGAAGCTCGCCGCCGACAATGTCGATACGCTGATTCCCGCTTATACCAACGGTGTGCAGGCCATGCCGATCAGCTACGCGCACTACCTGCTGGCGTTCGAGGCGGCTTTCCAACGTGACGCTCAGCGTATTCACGAACTCTACGGGCGTCTCAATCTCAGCCCAATGGGCACGGCGGTGTTGGCCAACTCGGGCTGGCCGCTCAATCGAGAGCGCCTGGCGAGCTTGCTCGGTTTCGATGGTGTACGCGAGAACTCGCTGGACTCCAGCCAGGTCTCGACCTTCGATATCCCGCTGGAGGCTGCCGGTATCGCATCCTCGTCGGCGATTCGTGTGGGCGCGCTGATCGGCGACATTCATACCCAATATCACCAAACCCGACCCTGGCTGCTGCTCGAGGAGGGCTCTACCTATACCAGCAGCGCCATGCCGCAGAAGCGTAACCCGGGCCTGCTGATGCGCACCCGGGAGTCGGCATCCAACGTCGTCGGGCTGGCCGGTGCCACGTCGATCCGTGCGCATAACGTCACCACCGGCATGACCGACTACAAGATCGCATTCGACGAGCTCGGTTTGTTCGAGTCGGCTACGCAGATGTTCAAGCGTCTGGACTCGGTGCTCGATGCCCTGGTGATCAATCCCGAGCGCGCCATGGAAGAACTGGATAACGACTGGACCACGTCGATGGAGCTGGCCGATACCCTCGAACGTGAGCATAAGGTGCCGTTTCGCATAGGGCACAGTTTCGCCTCCATGATCGTCGGGCAGGCGCGTAAGGAAGGCTTGCTGCCGAAGAACTTCCCATACGCGGATGCCCAGGCGCTGTTCGCCAAGGCGGCGCAGAAATATAAGTGGCAGGAGCAGCAGTTGCCACTGAGCGAGTCCGCGTTCCGCGCTACGCTGTCGCCACGCGCCATGGTGGAAACCCGCAAGGGCACGGGGGGGCCGCAACCGGCTGAGGTCAAGCGCATGCTGGCGGCTGCGCAGAAAACCTTGAAGGCCGATCAGGGCTGGATGGGTGAGCATCGCCAGAAGCTGGTCGAGGCAGAGCAGCGTCTGGACAAGGCGTTTGATCGTCTCGCCCGCTGATCGTCTCGGCCCGTGCGCAGGCGTCATCTGCTCCGGCTGGCCGCGCTGCTATCGATGTTCGGTAGCGGCGCCTTGACATGTTCGGGTTTTCTAGGGGCGCGCAGCCCGGTGGATACCAGGGGCAAGCTGACGACGCAGTTCATGCGTCTGGTCGTCGATGATACAGCCTTCGCCATTCTGGTAAGGGCCAGCGCAGACCTCTACAACTTACCAACTGGTTTGAGCCGGGCGGTCATCCTCTTCGGCGCAGACCTCGACGAAAGGCCCTACCAGGTTGAAGGAGCGCTGGTGATTACGCCTGTCTTTCTTGAGCCTGGTGACCCCAGGATACAGCCCGACATGCCTGTATGGCAGGTGGGTGATTGGGCCAGAGGGGAACGATCCGGATTCGCTCTGAAAGGTGTTTGCGCGCTAGCGGTTGTCGATGGTTTGTTACGCTATCTCACGCATCATCCGGCTTTTGCCGATTTGCAGGGTGTCGAGCTGGTCGGCCACGGTCTCGGGGCCGAACTGCTACGGCGACATGCTGCACGCGGTGCCGGAAATCCAGGTCGATTCAGGCTGCGCTATCGACTACAACGGCCAGCCGTGCAGGCCGTCACTCCTCGTTGAGCCTCAGGGCGCCTCGCTGCGGGCGATGTTGACCCAGTACGCGCCGAGCTTGCTCGACATCCAGCGCATCGTGGCATTTGCTGATGAACAGACAGGCCACACAATTGCCCAGAACATTCGTCAGCGAACGACATTTCATCAAACGTTCGACGCCAACGAGGATACCCAGCAGCTCCATGGGGGCGAACTGCAGAGCACTGAGTGTGGCGGTCAGAATGACGAAGGCTGATCCGGCGACGCTAGTCGCTCCCAACGAGGTGAATAGACTGACGAGCAGGAGCAGCAAGAGTTGCTGAGCGCTCAGGTCGGTTCCCGCCATCTGTGCGAGAAACACCATGGCCACGCTCAGGTAGAGATTCGAACCGTTGAGGTTGAAGCTGTAGCCGCCTGTCAGCACCAGGCGTGCGACATGACTATTACATCCGGCCGCTTCGAGCTTCTCGAGCAGTTTCGGTAAAGCTGCTACCGATGAACCGGTGGCAGCGACCAGCAGCAGCGCTTCTTTGACATGGAGGATCAGGCGCCACAAGCGCAACCTGAGCAGGCGCAGGGCGAAACCCAGTACCAGGGTGATATATACGAGACTGGCCAGGTAGAGGGTAGCAATGAACTTCAGCAGCGGAATGGCGGCCGTCATGCCGTACTTGCCAATGGTGAAGGCGATGGCAGCGAATGCGGCCAGCGGAGCGAAGCGCACGATGCCTCGCATCAGCCTGAATATCATCGAGACGCCCTGATCCAGGCGTTGCTGCAATGCTGTGCCTGCCTGGCCCGAAAGTCCCAGCAGGTAGCCGCAGACCAGCGCGGCAAGCAGTACCTTGAGAATCAGGCTTTGTTCAAACGTTTGCAGTACCAGGGCGGGCAACTGCGCAATCACGTCCGTACTGGTATGGCTGTCGGCTGCTATTGGTGAGAGGAGGGCGTTATTGCTGCCAGGCTGTAACAGCAACGCCAACAGGATGCCGCAGCTCAGCGACAGCAGGGACATCAACTGCCAGTAGCCCACTGTCTTCAATGCCAGTCTCGCGCTGCCGGGGTGGCCGACGAGCCTGGCGACGCTGGAGCAGAGCAGGATGAACATCACCGGCGGTGTCACCCAGGCAATGATGCCGAGAAACACCTCGCTGAGCGGCTTCATCTGGATTGCCAGAGACGGATTGCAGACACCGAGAATACCACCGAAGAGGACGGCCAAAAGCAGCTGAGCAATACCGGAACGGGCAAGTCGGTGAATCATGACGCTCTGTTTTTGTAATTATGGGTGTCTGCTGTCGTCGCTTCAGCAGAAGGGTCATCCTACCCCATCGGTCGCGCGATTCGGTATCGTTTGGCCCCGCTGTCCACTCTGTCTCACAGTGAGTCATCTCATGGAGCTTCGTCACCTGCGCTACTTCGTCATGGTTGCCGAGGAGCGTCATTTCACTCGCGCGGCTGCACGCCTGAACATTCAGCAACCGCCGCTGAGCCAGCAGATCCGTGCCTTGGAGGCGGAGCTGGGATTCGAGCTGTTCATCCGCCATGCCAAGGGTGTCGATCTGACGGTGGGAGGCGAGGTCTTCCTCAAGGAAGCACGGGACATCCTGCAGCGCGTCCAGCAGGGTGGGCTCAAGGCTGCGCGGGCCGCACAAGGCATCGAAGGCAGCCTGAGGCTGGGGTTCACCAGCTCCGCCGCGTCGCATCCACTAATCCCGAGGATCATCCGGTATTACCGCGAACGCTATCCTGGAGTGGATATCGCGCTGAATGAAGGCAGTGCGAAACTGCTGACCGACAATGTGGTGAACGAGCGAGTCGACGTCGGCATTCTACGCGCCCCCGTGGCCAGTCCGGCATGCGTCACTTATCACCGCCTGCTCAACGAGGAACTGGTACTGGTGCTGCCGGTGGGGCATCGCCTGTTGCATGGCAATGGCGCAGTGTCGCTCAAGGATCTCGCCGATGAACCCTTGATCTTGGTGCGCCGCCCAGGTGCGCCGGGGATGTACGCCAATTTCCTGCAGGCATGCCGCAACGCAGGGTTCGAGCCGCATGTGGCGTTCGAGGTGGAGCGCATGCTGACCAATGTCAGCCTGGTGGCTGCCGGCGCTGGAGTGTCAGTGGTGCCCGCATCGATGCGTGGTTTCCACGAGCACAGCGTGGCGTACCGCTCGATTCGTGATGCCAAACCTCGGTTGGTCGCACCGGTTACCCTGGTTTGCCGTGAGCTGCACCAGTCGCCGCAGGTCGTCAATTTTATCGCCCTGTCCCGAGAGCTAGGCGCTGAGTACCGCAAGGAAGCACACTGAAGGTTCAGTGGGGCGGCAGGTGTTGCCAGTCTTCTCGGGTATCGATGTCCTGCAGCACACCGGGGTCGTCCAACTCGACGAGTTGCACGACCTGAGCGTTGCTTTGCAGTACCGCGCGCGCGCCGGCATCGCCGCTCAAGCTGGTGAGCTGCGGCCAGAAATCGCGTCCGAACAGCACCGGATGACCGCGTTTGCCCTGATAGCTGGGCAGCACGATATTGTTCGCGCAGGAGTGGGTTATCAGGGTTTCCAGGCTATCCCGGCGAATCGACGGCATATCGGCAAGAAAGATCGCCACGGCATCAGCGTTGGATTCAGCCAGTAGACGCTCGGCGCCAGCGGCGAGGCTATGGCCCATGCCCTGGGCGCTAGCCGGGTTTTGCACGACTCGCACTCCCGTTGGCAGGTCCAGTCCTGCTGGCGCTTCGTCCGGGCGCAGCACCAGCCAGACGTCTTCGAGCATCGAGCAGGGCAGAGCCAGGCTGGCCGCCAGCAGCGAGCGCCCGTCGGCCAGTGTTGCACGCCGCTTGTCGCCGCCGAAGCGGCGGCTGTAGCCGGCCGCCAGCATCAGCGCTACGACTCTCTGGATTGGGCGCTCGCTGGTCATGCTCAGTCGGCCAGCCCGGCCGCTTTGGCGCGGGCAGCATGCAGCTTCTTGTAGCTGTCGATCAGGCGCAGGTGCTTGTCCAGGCCTTCGAGCTTCATACTAGTCGGGGTCAGCCCATGGAAGCGCACGCTGCCATCCACCGAGCCGATCACCGCGTCCATGCGCTCGCTACCGAACATGCGCCGCAGGTTGTGCTCGTAGTTGGCCAGCTCCAGCTCGTCGTCCAGCTGGATCTCCAGCACGGCGTTGACCGCCTGGTAGAACAGGCCACGCTCGACGGTGTTGTCGTTGTACTGCAGGAAGGCCTCGACTAGCTCCTTGGCATCGTCGTATTTCTTCAGCGCCAGGTTGATCAAGAGCTTCAGCTCGAGAATGGTCAGCTGGCCCCACACCGTGTTGTCGTCGAACTCGACGCCGATCAACGTGGTGATATCGGTGTAGTCGTCGACCTCGGTGTTGTTCAGGTTACGCAGCAGCGATTTCAGCTCGCGGTCGCTCAGGGCGTGCAGGTTGAGGATGTCCTTGCGAAACAGCAACGCCTTGTTGGTGTTGTCCCAGATCAGGTCCTCGACCGGGTAGATCTCCGAATAGCCCGGCACCAGGATGCGGCAGGCGTTGGCGCCGAGGTCGTCATAGGTGGCGACGTAGACTTCCTTGCCCATGTCTTCGAGGATGCCGAACAGGGTTGCGGCTTCCTGCTCGTTGGAGTCTGCACCCTCGCCGGAGAAGTCCCACTCGACGAATTCGAAGTCCGGCGTGGCGCCGAAGAAGCGCCACGACACCACGCCGCTGGAGTCGATGAAGTGCTCGACGAAGTTGTTCGGCTCGGTCAGCGCCAGGCTGTCGAAGGTCGGCTGCGGCAGGTCGTTGAGGCCCTCGAAGCTGCGGCCCTGTAGCAGTTCGGTGAGGCTGCGCTCCAGCGCCACTTCCAGGCTTGGGTGCGCGCCGAACGAGGCGAACACGCCGCCGGTGCGCGGGTTCATCAGGGTCACGCACATCACCGGAAATTCACCGCCCAGCGAGGCGTCTTTCACCAGCACCGGGAAGCCTTGCTCCTCCAGACCCTGGATGCCGGCGACGATCCCCGGGTACTTGGCCAGCACGTCCTGCGGCACGTCTGGCAGGCACAGCTCGCCCTCGAGGATCTCGCGCTTCACCGCCCGCTCGAAGATCTCCGACAGGCACTGCACCTGGGCCTCGGCCAGGGTATTGCCGGCGCTCATGCCGTTGGACAGGTACAGGTTCTCGATCAGGTTGGACGGGAAATACACCGTCTGGCCATCGCTGCGGCGCACGAAGGGCAGCGAACAGATGCCGCGCAGGGTGTTGCCCGAGTTGGTGTCGTACAGGTGCGAGCCACGCAACTCGCCGTCCGGGTTGTAGATGGCCAGGCAGTACTCGTCGAGAATTTCTTCGGGCAGCGCATCCTTCGGGCCCGGCTTGAACCAGCGTTCGTTCGGGTAGTGGACGAACTCGGCGGCGGCGATGTCCTCCCCCCAGAACTGGTCGTTGTAGAAGAAGTTGCAGTTCAGCCGCTCGATGAACTCGCCCAGCGCCGAGGCCAGGGCGCTTTCCTTGGTCGACCCCTTGCCGTTGGTGAAGCACAGGTTCGACTGCGCATCGCGGATATGCAGCGACCAGACGTTGGGCACGATGTTGCGCCAGGAGGCGATCTCGATCTTCATCCCGAGATCCGCGAGGATGCCCGACATGTTGGCGATGGTCTGCTCCAGCGGCAGGTCCTTGCCCGGGATGTAGGTGGTGGTGTCACTCACCGGCATCAGCAGCGCCTGGGCATCGGCGTCGAGGTTTTCCACCTCCTCGATGATGAACTCCGGCCCCTGCTGCACCACCTTCTTCACCGTGCAGCGGTCGATGGAGCGCAGAATCCCCAGGCGATCCTTCTCGGAGATATCGGCGGGCAGCTCGACCTGGATCTTGAAGATCTGCGCGTAGCGGTTCTCCGGGTCGACGATGTTGTTCTGCGACAGGCGGATGTTCTCGGTGGGGATGTCGCGCGTCTGGCAGTACAGCTTGACGAAGTACGCTGCGCACAGCGCCGAGGAGGCCAGGAAATAGTCGAACGGCCCCGGCGCCGAGCCGTCGCCCTTGTAGCGGATCGGCTGATCGGCGATCACCGTGAAGTCATCGAACTTGGCTTCGAGGCGAAGGTTGTCGAGAAAGTTGACCTTGATTTCCATGAGGGCAGCACCAGCGAGTGAAACGAAATGGCCGCCATTATCCGGGTTTTCGTGCTGGCGTGCTGGATAGGATAAGGCGGGCGCCGTGTCATCAAGTTATCGCCGATTGGCATCGATCGCCTCGTAATCGACGCGGCGTGACCAACGAAAAGCCCCTGAAGAGTCGACTTCAGGGGCTTGTTCACATTTGGGGCCTGAGCGGCTCGAACTGGCAGCTTTGCCCGATCTTGCCGGCTGTGCTCGTTACCAGCGGTAGCTCACCGTGCTCACCACCTGGCGCTCGTCACCGTAGTGACAGGTGGAGGCCCCGCACTGCGCGTAGCGCTTGTCGGTCAGGTTGCTGGCGTTGACGGTCACGGCCCAGTGATCGTCGATCTGGTAGCGCGCCATGGCGTCGAACAGGGTATAGGCCGGCATGGGCGAGTCCATCAGTGAGGCCTGGGTTGTACCCATGTAGCGAGCGCCGGCGCCTATGGTCAGTTGCGGAATACCCCAGTTGACGAAGTCGTAGCTGGTCCACAGGGCGGCCTGGTGGTAGGGCGTATCATCGGTGCGTTGGCCGACTTCTGTGGCAATGGCGCTTTTGGTGGTGCGGGCATCGGTGTAGGCGTAGGAGGCAATGAGGCTTAGCGCTTCGGTCACATCGGCTTTGGCCTCCAGTTCCAGGCCGCGCGAGCGAACCTCGCCGGTCTGTCTCGGATCGTCATTGCTATCGAAGGTCAGCACGTTGGTTTGGGTCAGTTCATAGATGGCTGCACTGAGTAGCAGATTGCTGTCCTTGGGCTGATAGCGCACGCCCACTTCGTATTGCTTGCCTTCGGTGGGGGCGAAGTTTTGGCCAGTGACTTCTGCGACAGAAACAGGGAAGAACGACTCGCTGTAGCTGATATAGGGCGCCAGGCCGTTGTCCGCCAGGTAGACCAGGCCGGCGCGCCAGGTGGTGGCTTCGTCGCTTTGACTGGCCTTGGCATCATTGCGATGCGCCGTCTGCTGTTGGTCAGCCCAGTCGTGGCGGCCACCCAACACTAGAATCCACTTGTCGTCGAACTTGATCTGATCCTGCAGATAGAGACCTTTCTGTCGAGTATCGAGCTGTGATCCACGATCTGCTGCGCGGCTTTTGTCGACGACCACTGGCTGACCGTAGTTATAACGAGTCAGATCCAGGCTTGGAGTATTGGTAGGGGTGCCCCGGAAATTATGTGAGTCATAAGACGTGTCATAGCCATCGAAGCCTACGAGAACTGTGTGTTCGACATTGCCGAGCTGCCATTTCGACTCGATATTGGTGTCACTGGCCCATGTCCGTGCACGTTCGTGGCGGTCACTGTAACGGCGCAACAGTGTGCCGGTGTTTGCAGCAAGGTTGATGGCAGCGGCAGACGGTTGAATTTGCAGGTAGCTCCACTGCACGTCGGTTTCGTAATAACGCAGCTTATGGTTGAGCGTGAAATTTTCGTTGAAGTGGTGTTGAAATTCGTAGCCCAGGGTCGACATCTCGCCGTTCATGTCGTCGTAGTCCGGCTCGCCGATGAAATCGTGGCGACCGATCTTGAACGCGCCGTCACCCACACCCTTGACCAACTGGTAGGGCAGGGGCGCGGGGAAACGCGTATCGGTCTTCTGGTAGAAGGACAGCAGGGTCAGCGATGTGTCTTCGTTGGGTCGCCAGGTCAGCGCCGGAGCGATGTAGAACTTGTCGTCGTTGATATGATCCTGTTGGGTGTCGCTGTTGCGACTGAGCAGGGTCAGGCGATAGCTCAGTGTGTCGCTACCGGCCAACGGGCCGCTGAAGTCTGCAGAGAGTTGCTTGCGGTCGTGGGAACCCGCTTGCAGGTTCAGCTCATGGAAGGGCGTTTCGGTCGGGCGCTTGCTGACGCCGTTGATCATGCCGCCGGGCGAAAGCTGGCCGTAGAGCACCGAGGCAGCGCCACGAATGACCTCGACGCGCTCCAGGCCATAAGGTTCCTGAATGCCGTCGTAGGAGTTGTTCTGCAGGCGCAGGCCGTCGCGCAGCGAGCCGCCGGTGCCGGATTCGACCCCGAAGCCGCGGATGCGGAAGCGGTCCGCGGTGCGGTTGAAAGCGGTCGAGCTGCTGGTGAGCCCTGGCGTGTAACTCAGCGCCTGGCCCAGCGTTTCCGATTGACGGTCGCGGACCTCGTCGCTCGTTACCACCGACAGCGACTGTGGCGTTTCGGTGATTGGCGTGTCGGTCTTGGTAGCGCTCATGTTGCGTTTGGCCACGTATCCAGCCACATATTCGTTGGGGTGTTCCTCGTTGGCGCCGATCACGGTCGTGGCGCTCAGCTCCAGGCTGTCGCTCTGGCGAACCAGGACGTAACCGTTGGTCCCCATGCGGGCTGAGTAGCCGCTGCCTCGCAGCAGGGTGGCGAAGCCTGCGTCGATGTCGTAGCGGCCGTGCAGGCCCGGGCTTTGCAGATCGGCGAGGCGCTGCGGCTCGAACGCCAGCGGCACGCCGGCCTGCTGCGCGAAACGGCTCAGCACCTCCGCCAGGGGGCCGGCTTCGATGTCGTAGTGGGTGTGCGCCTGCTCGGCAGCGTGAGCGGGTGCAGGCATGACGGCAACGGTGCCCAGCAGCCCGGCGAAGGTCAGATGAACGGCCAGGGCAAGGGGCGTGACAGCGTAGCCAAAGGGCGCGGCGGAGGTGCGCATGATCGATAGGATCCCGTGTTTTTTGGTGTCTATCGTCCTTGACGGGCCAGGCGCAAAAGCCGGAACCCGATCATGCGATTTTTTTTGCTGCCGCTTCAGCGGGCGCGGCTGATCACTCTCAGCCATGGGCTGAATTCGCGAACCTGCAGTGGCAGTGCCTCGGCGAGCAGATTCAGGGCACGGTCGCTGTCATCCAGCGGCAGCACCGCGGATACGCGCAGGTCGGCCAGCGCCTCGCGGTCGAATTGCATATGCCCCGGAAACTGCCTGGCCAGTTGATCGAGCACCGCTGGCAGCGGCTGGTCCTTGACCACCAGTTGATGGTGGCGCCAGGCGTCCTCGACGCTGCGGGTGTCCACGGTCGCCGTCAGTTGCACCTCGTTGCGGGTGATGCGCGCCTGCTCGCCGGCATTGACCTCCAGCGCCTGCGGGTTGTCGCCGGCCGTCGCCGCCACGCGCGATTCGAGCATGGTCACCAGGGTCACGCCGTCTGCCCGGGCGACCACGAAGCGGGTGCCCAGCGCACGGATTTCGCCCTGCTCGGTCTCGACGATAAAGGGGCGGCTCGAGTCATGGGCGACGTCGACCAGCACTTCGCCGCGCAGCAGGCGAATGCGTCGCTGCTGACCGTCGTACTGCAGGTCCAGGGCGCTGTTGCCGTTGAGGGTCACCCGCGACTGATCGGCTAGCTCGTGCACCAGCCATTGCGCGGGCTGGGTGCGCAGGTCGGCCAGCAGGTAGCCGGACAGCTCGCTACGCCAGAGCGCCCAGGCCGGCAGCAGCGCCAGCAGCATCAGGGCGGTGGCCGCGCGCTTGCCGCGGTAGCTGCGCTTGCGGCTGGTGAAGGCGGCATCGAGCGCGGCATGCACCGAGGCCTTTTGCGTACGCAGCGCCGACATTTGCCCGATAAAGGCCTGTAGCCGCTCGGCTGCTGCGGCATGACGGGCGTCGCTGCGTTTCCAGGCGTCGAATTCGGCTGCGAGGTTTTCGTCGGCGTCCGGCTCGTTGAGCCGGATCAGCCAGTCGGCGGCTTGCTCGTTGATCGATTCCAGGCTGTTCATGCGCGCTCAGACTTCCAGCGCATTGCTGCAATGCAGCAGTGCCTGCATCAGATGCTTGCGCACCATGCGTTCGGAAATACCCATCTGCACGGCGATCTCGACCTGGCTTTGGCCATCCAGGAAGTACAGCAGGAAGGCCTGGCGCTGTTTGGCGCTGAGCTCTTCCAGGACGAACGCGATCTGCTCCAGGGCTTCGAGCGTGGTGAGAATCTGCTCGGGCGACTGGTAACCCGAAAGGCTTTCGACGGTCAGCGCCAGCTCACGCAGGTAGGCGTCTTCGATCTGTTTGCGGCGTGACTTGTCGATCACCAGGCGGCGCGCTGTCGTCGTCAGAAAGGCACGTGGCTCGCGAATGCTGCCGAGTACCTCGCGCGAAGAAAGAATGCGGGCAAAGGTGTCCTGCGCCAGATCGGCCGCGTTATGGGCGCAACCCAGCTTTCGCCGTAGCCAGGCGAACAGCCAACCGTGATGGTTGCTGTACAGCTCATGGATCGCTTGCTGGAAAGGGGGCTCGGCCGCAGACATGCGCACACTCGCGATGGAGGAGTCGATACTCAAGTTCAATTGAGAATAGTTCGCATAATATCGATTTGCTGGTACGAGTCGCAAGCACCAGAGGTCATCTGCCTGAGTTCGTATTCTGAGGCCTGCTGCGAAGGGAGAGCGGGACTCCAATACAGCGTCATGGCATGCGTGATGCGCCGCTGGCGCAGGATCATCTGCAGGATGCGGTGAGCTTTGAGCGGCTCGGGTTTACCCGCAAGTTGCTGGCTGGTTCAGCGCGCTTTGCACTGCTGCCACGCCTCCGGCTCGAAGGCGGTGTTCATGTCCATGGCAGCCTGCTTCGATTTGCTGGTAACGCTTCACGGCTGTTGCCATGACCAGCCGCAGTGTTTTATCGCTGAGCGTGGCCGTCCGGCTTTGCACCTCAGGCTTTCCCATGCAAAGTGAAGGCGGCCAGGTCGCTGGGCACGCGGCCCGTCCAGCGCTTGAACGAGCGGCGGAAGTTAGTGATGTCGTTGAAGCCCAGTCGCTGCGCTACTTCATCGTTGTTGTAGCCCTTGACCTGGTAGAGGTAGAGCGCAAGATCGCGGCGCGCCAGATCGAGTTGCTCCTGAAAGTGGGTGCCGTGTTTGCCGAGTTTGCGCTTGAGCGTGGCCGGGCTGGTGGCGAAGGCGCTGGCGACCCGTTCCAGGCTGAGCGGCTGGCGGATATGGGCGCTGAGGTGGGCATGCAATTCGTCGAGCAGGCTGTGCTGCCAGCCCCAATTCTGCAATTGCTCATTACAAGCCTGGCGGGCGACCCGCGCGCCTGTGGCGCCACCATTCGGCCAGGGCTGTAGCAGGTGCACGCGGGGCAGGCTCATGACCGTCGAGGGGCGGTCGAAGCTCAGCGTTTCACCGAGGTGTACCCAGTATTGCTCGACGTGGCTCGGCTCGGCATAGGCGAACTGGAAGCGCCAGGGTAGGCGCTCGTTCTGCTGACGACGGGCAAGGGCGACCACCGCGGTCATGCTCGCTTCGAGCAAAAAGGGCAGTCGCTCGGCGGCGCCGCAGCTGTCGCGCCAGTACAGGTGCAGATAGCGGTCGTCCAGGTGCAGCACGGGGGTGAGCAGCGGCGACAGCAGTGCGCGGTAGGTGACCAGATCCTCCAGCGCCTGCAACAGGTGATCGGCCTGCTCCAGCAGATGGCTACCCGCGCCGTAATGGCCCGGCCACAGGCGCTGGCCGAACAGGAAGCTGGTATCCGCTGCATTCAGCAGCTTCTGGGCGTTGGCGATCAGACGCAGAAACTGGCCAGGGCTGATCCGCGCCTGGCCGGTGACGATGTCGTCGTAGAACAGCTCGCAACCGCGCAGCAGGTGATGGCTGTCGATGCCGCGCGAGCGTGCCAGGTCGATCAGTACGGCAGGCAGATGGTGAGCCGCGATGAAGCGGCTGTCGCACTCGTAGCCGGCGCCGCTCATGCGCTGCGCGCCAGGCGAGGTTTGGCGTAGGCCAGCGCGAGATTGAGGCGTTTGAGCAGCTGCGCCTCGTCCTCCTCCAGCGCCATCACTGCGGCCACCGTGGCGCGCAGTTGCAGACGTTCGCCGTGCTGCTGGCTGCGGTGTGCCAGGTTGGCGATGCTCTGGCGCAATTCGCCGGCCATGCTCAGCGCCTGATGCTCGCCCGTGTTTGGCAGCACGGCGACGAAGCGGTCGCCGGCCAGCCGGCAGAGCATGTCCTGCTGGCGCAGGTTGAGCAGCAGCAACTGGGCGACGGCCTGCAGCACCTGGTCGCCCTCGGCCTGACCGTAGCGCTGGTTGACCAGGTTGAAGTCGTCCAAGTCGATGGCCACCAGCGACAGCGGCTGCTGCTCGGTGCGTGCCTGCACCAGGGCCTGCTGCAGGTGCTGGCGCAAGTATTGGGCGCCGGACAGCGGGGTGAGCTTGTCGAACAGGCGGTGGTCGCGCAGGCGCTGCTCGCGCTTGCTCATTTGCTCGTTGATGGCGCGCTGCTCCTGCTGCAGGTGATACATGCCGAGGGTCAGCAACAGCATGCCCACCGGCATGGGCGCGGTTTCCAGCCAGTTGTCCCAGATCGCTTCGGCCGGCAGGCGGATGAATTCGTCCAAACAATCCATCCACATCGAGAAGGCGGTGAAGCACAGCCCCAGTGACAGCAGGCGCGTGACGCGCCCGGCCGGGCGGCCGCGCAGCAGCATGATCAGCCATCCGCAGAGGATCAGACAGGTGCCGCCTTCGCCTGCCACATCCATCCAGTTGATCTCGGCCCATCGCTTGATGTCGCCGGCCGCCAGGTAGACCAGCAGGCCGGCATTGGCGGCCAGGACCAGGCCGGCCAGGGTCATGCCGTGCAGTTTCAGCAACGACTTCATGGGGTTCTCCTTGCGCTGCGCCTATGGGCGCTGCCGAGCATGCCGGGGCAATGTCTCAGAACGATGACGGTCATTTGTCTCGAGCGCTGCACGGCAGGCCATCCGGGCCGCGTTCGGCGGTGCAGAAGCGCTCGGCCTGTTTCTCCAGCTTCGGTTCGTGCAGGTACTTGTTGCCCTTGGCGTCGCGCTGGATGTCGAAGGCGTCGTACAGGCGATCGTCGGCGGTGTAGGTGCGCACGCTGAGGCGGTTCTGTTCCACGGCGATGGTCTGGAACAGCTGGGTGTCTTCGGCGCTGCGGTCGGGCTGGGTGTGGGCGCGGTCGTTGAGGCCGTACATCTTCGAGCCGGTCACCGACACCAGGTACACCGGACCGATGGGCTGGTTGGCCTGTTGCGCCTGGCGGGTGGCATCGCGGCCGGCGGCATGGGTCAGGCGGCTGTAGCAATGATCGTGGCCCTGCAGCACCAGGTCGACCTTGTAGCGTTCGAGCAGCGGTTGCCAGGCGGCCTTCAACTCTTCGGTGTCCTCGGGGCGCGCGCAGGTGTAGATCGGCTGGTGCATGACCACCACGTTCCAGGTCGCCTGGCTGGTCTTCAGGGCGTTTTCCAGCCAGCGGGTCTGGTTCTCGAGGGTGCCGAGGTCGAGCGCCGAGGTGCCGTCCAGCACCACGAAACGCACGCCCTGGTAGTCGCTGACGTAGCTGGTATCGGCCACGCCCTCGGCGCCGTTGCGCGGCAGGGCGAACTGGGCGGGGAAGTGCTCGCCCAGGGTGCGGCTCTCGCTGCCGTCGGCCAGCAGGGTGTCGATGTACTCATGGTTGCCGGCGGCCACCAGTTGCGGGATGGCGGCGTAGGCCCAGCCGCCGGCCTGGTTCCATTCGCCCCATTCGTCGTCATGGGCCAGCTCGTCGCGCGAGGCGACCAAATCACCGGCGTGCACCACCAGTGCCGGGCGGGCGACGCTGCGCAGTGCCTGGCGAATGGTGCGCGAGGCCACGGCGAGAATGTCGTTCTGGGTATCGCCCAGGTAGAGGAAGGTGAACGGCGCGAAGGTCTGCCTGGCGGTGCGGAACTGATGCCATTCGCTCCAGCCGGCGCTGCCCTTGACCCGATAGACATAGGCGGTGTCCGGCGTGAGCTGCTCCAGGCGCACCTGGTGGTAGTTGGAGGGGCCATTTTCGGCGTCCAATCGGCGGGTCTGGCCACTGCGTGGCTGCGCCTTGGCGGTCAACTGCGGGCCGGCCAGCGCCGGGCCGAATTCCAGCTGGGCAGTGCCTTGTTGCAAATCGGTGCGAAAGCTGACGGCCATCTGCGTGGCGGCGTCTGCGCCAGGCGTCAGCACGATGCGGTCGGCCAGGTTACCGGCGGCGTAAGGCTGGCCGGGCGAGTGCGGTACGGGCTGTTGGGCAAAGGCCGGAGAGCAGGTCAGGGCGGTGGCCAGCAACGTGGCCAGCAGCAGGGGGCGATGCATGAGCGGTTTCCTTGGGTAAGGCGGAGGTGCGTTGGGGCGCCAAGGAAACAAAGGCGTATGACGGTTCGGTTACCGGCCGGGGGGTCGATTCGGCTCAGGTGATCGCTGCGCAAACCGGCAAATTTTCAGGCTGATTTAAGCGTCGCCGAGTCAGGCGTTTGTTTGTCGATCCGTAGCCACAGTCCCGCGTGCGGCGCGCCGGCAGCAGAGACTCGCTGCTGCCAGTACCCGTTTCGCGGCCGGATGAAATGGGGCTGGAGTATCTGTTCCCGGCATGCCGGGGAGGTCAATTCAGCTCAAAACACTCGGTCGACGGCCGTAAAACCATGCTTTCAAGGCTTAGGCCGGCGCCCCTGTCACGCAAGTGCCACAAAGGATTTCTAGCTTTCGCTGCCATTGCCTGGTGTTGCCAGGGTCATCGAACGAGGGAGTCAAGGTGGCAAAGCCATTCCGTCATAGCCGCAATATCGGTTTTCGCGTCAGCCTGCTGACCATCGCCATCAGCGCCGCGCCGGCCTGGGCAGAAGAAGTGATCGAGCGCGTCGAGGTGATCGGCCAGGCCGCCAGCATCGACAAGGCGCTGCGTGAGCAGAAGAGCGCCGACAGTATCAAGAGCGTGGTGCACGCCGACGGCGTCGGCCAGTTGCCGGACGACAACGCCGCCGAAGCCCTGCAGCGCATTCCGGGCCTGTCGGTGGAGCGCGACCAGGGCGAAGGACGCTTCGTCAGCGTGCGCGGCATTGCCCCGGATCTCAATAGCGTGACCATCAACGGCACCCTGGTGCCGGCACCGGAAAGCGACCGCCGCGCGGTGGCGCTGGACGTGCTGCCCGCCGAGCTGGTGCAGTCGCTGTCGGTGGTCAAGAGCCTGACCCCGGACATGGACGCCAACTCCCTGGGCGGTACCATCGAGGTGGAAAGCCTTTCGGCCTTTGACCACGACGGCCTGTTCTACTCCCTGTCCGGCGAAGGCAGCCACGACACCAACGTCAGCAAGAACAGCCCCAAGTTCTCCGGCGCCATCAGCGACCGTTTCAGCCTGGGCGACGGCACCGACAACTTCGGCGTAGCGGCAGCGTTCAGCTGGCAGAAACGCAAGTTCGGCTCGGAGAACGTCGAGACCGGCGGCGCCTGGGATTTCGACGACGGCGCGCGCCTGGAGGAGGTCGAGCAGCGTGATTACGAAATTACCCGTGAGCGTACCGGCTTTGGCCTGAACTTCGACTACCAGCCCGACGATTACTCCAACTATTACCTGCGCACCCTGTACAGCAAGTTCAAGGACACCGAGACGCGCAACGCCGCGGGTGTCGAGTTTGCCGATGCCCAGGCTTCGGGCGAACGCGGCGACGCTGAAGGCTGGCGCGAACTGAAGTCGCGTCAGGACACCCAGGAGATCCAGTCCTATGTAATCGGCGGCGAACGCATGATCGACCTGTGGACCATCAGCGGCCAGGCCGGCTACAGCCAGGCCACTGAGAGGGATCCAGGCGGCATCGCCGGGGCGAAGTTCGTCGGCGATTTCACCGATGTCGGCTTCGACGGCACGCGCAAGCCGTACCTGAGCGTGGGCAGCGGGTTCTACGACCCGGCCTCCTTCGAACTCGACGAAGTGGAATGGGAGAAGGTCAGCGGCAAGGACAAGGAAAAGAACATCCGTCTGGACCTGGCTCGCGACTACGACCTCAAAGGCAACGCCGCCCAGGTCAAATTCGGCGGCAAGCTTAGCCGCCGCGACAAGACCAGCGACACCGAGGTGTGGGTCTACGACGACTTCAGCGGCATCGATCTGGAAGGCCTGCAGAGCGGCAACGTCGACTATTCCCTGGGCAACTTCGGCAACGGCATCAGCGCCGGCGCCATCAAGAACCTGATCGGCGGCCTGGATCGCAGCGAGTTCTACGACGAGGAAAATTCGCGCATCAACGACTTCGACATGCGTGAGGACATCAACGCGGCCTACCTGATGAACACCCTGGATGTAGACGATTGGCGCTTCATCGCCGGCCTGCGTTACGAGGGCACCGAGTTCGAGGCCAAGGGCACCGGCCTGCGTGATGGCGTCTACGAGGACAGTCACAGCAAGAATCGCTACGACCACTGGCTGCCCGGGTTGCATGCGCGTTACCAGATTTCGCCGTCAACCGCCGTGCGCGCCGCCTGGACCAACACCGTGGTGCGCCCGACCTTTGGCCAGTTGGCGCCGGGCTTCGCCATCGACGGTGACGACGCCTCGTTCGGCAACCCCGACCTCAAACCGCTGGAGTCGATGAACCTTGATCTCGGCATCGAGCACTACATGGGCCGTGCCGGCGTGGTCTCGGGCTTCCTGTTCTACAAGGACATCGACAACTTCATCTACAACACCGACCTCGCCGGCAGCGGTATCTGGGCAGATTTCGACGAGGCGCTGAGCTTCGAGAACGGCAGCGGCGCCAAGCTCTATGGCATGGAGCTGGCCTACTCGCAGAAATTCGATTGGCTGCCGGCGCCGTGGAACGGTGTGCTGCTGGGCGCCAACCTGACCCTGAGCAGATCTGACGCGACCATCGAGGGGCAGGGCGCCAAGCGCTCCATCGACCTGCCGAATCAGTCCGACACCGTCGGCAATTTCATGGTCGGTTGGGAAAACGATCGCTTCAACTTTCGCGTCGCGGCCAACTACAAGTCCAGCTACCTGTACGAGATCAGCTCGGTCGAGGACAAGCGCCACGACCTGTACGTCGATGATCAGCTGTTCGTCGATTTCAAGGCCGGCTACTTCATCACCCCCGAACTGCAGCTGACCTTCGAGGCGCAGAACATCACCGACGAGTCCTACTACGTCTACACCGGGCGCCGCAGCTACAACGCCCAGTACGAGGAATACGGCCCGACCTACAAGGTTGGCCTGACCCTTACCCACTTCTGACGGCGGGGTTTTGAACTCACGCTCCTTAAGCGCCAGGGATTGGCGATTGAAAGATAGAAGCTGCCGGTTGGCTGAATGATTGTTGTAGGAGGGGCTTTAGCCGCTAGCTTTTGCTGCCCGGATGAAAGCTCGCGGCTGAAGCCCCTCCCACATGATCGCCGCCATATCGCAGGCAAATTTTGAAAAATCGCAAACCTGTATCCGGACCCGGAACAAATTTCAGGTCACTGCAACCAGGCAATTGATCCAGGAAATTCTCAATCTATGCGACTGTTCAATCTGTCCCCGCTGGGTCTCTGCGTTGCCTTGGCCGCTTGCCAGGGCAAACAAGCGCAGCAGGCTGTTTCTGTGACACCGGCGCTGACCCTCAGCAAGACGCTTATCGCCAGCGAAAGCACGCAGTGGCTGGCGCCGCTGGCCTTTCTCGCCGACGCCCAGCGCCTGCAGGTGACGCGCAGCGGTTTGCAGGTAATCGGTGGCGACGGCCAGGTGCTCAGCGAGCTGCCGGGCCGTTTCGAAACCCTCGATCACCGTGCCGATGCCGACGGGGTGCTGGTTGCCAGCCTCGACCGCAAACGCCAACAGGCGCTGCTGACGCGCTTCGACTCCGCACAGCAGTGGAGCGCGCCGCGTTATCTACCGAAAACCCGTTTCGCCATCGAAGGCCTGTGCCTGTACCGCGACAGCGCGCGTAACGACTTTCTGTTCCTGGTGGGCGAAGAGGGCATCGGCGAGCAGTGGCTGGTGGCCGAGCAGGGCCGCCCGCTGGCCCAACCGCACCTAGTACGTGCCCTGAGCCTGCCGCCGGAGAGCGGTTTCTGTCAGGTCGATGACCGCAGCAACAGCCTGTACGTGAACGAAGAAAACGTCGGCCTGTGGCGCTATGACGCCGGCGCCGAAGCGCCGCTGGTGCGTGAGCCGGTGGAGCTGGTCGCACCCTTCGGCGAGCTGCTCGAGACGGCCGCTGGGATGGCCGTGTTGCCGGATGCGCTGCTGCTGGTCGATGCCGCTGCTGCCAACCTGCATCTGTACCAGCGCAGCGCCTCGCAGTGGCAGCGTGCCGGTGTGCTGAGTCTAGAAGACCTCGATGAGCCGGAGCAGGTCAGCGCCCGCGCGACGTCGCAGGGCCTCGAACTGCTGCTGGTCGACGACGCTGGCGCACGCAGCGCATCACTGAACTGGACACCTCAGCGCACCGAGCCACAGCCTACCATCCCAGTGCTCGCGCCCCTGGTACAGACCGATGGCGTGCCCAGCCTTGGCGATGCGGCGGACGACCCGGCGATCTGGATCGACCGCGTGCACCCCGAACGCAGCCGTGTGCTGGGCACCGACAAGAAGGGCGGCCTGCTCGCCTACGACCTGGCCGGCAAGCAGGTGCAGAGCCTACGCGTCGGTCGCCTGAACAATGTCGATGTGCGCCCCGGCTTCCAGCTGGGCGAGCGCCAGGTCGATCTGGCCGTGGCCAGCAACCGCGATCACAACAGCCTGCATCTGTTCGCCATCGATCCACTCAGCGGCGTGCTCGCCGACATCGGCCAGATCGCCACGCCGCTGGAGGAAATCTACGGTCTGTGCCTGTTCAAGGATCGTCAGGGCGCCATCCATGCCATCGCCAACGACAAGGACGGCAGCTTTCTGCAGTACCGCCTGGGCAGCGTGAACGGCAAGGCCAGCGGCCAACTGGTGCGCCGCTTCAAGACCGAAACCCAGCCCGAGGGCTGCGTGGCCGACGACCGCAACGAGCGGCTGTATATCGGTGAGGAAGACGTTGCGGTGTGGGCGCTGGATGCGCGCGCCGAGGCGCCGACCACCTTCGATCAGGTGATCGCCGTCGGTGGCCCGGTCAAGGACGACATCGAAGGCCTGGCGCTCTACCACGGCGAGCAGCGCGACTACCTGGTGATCTCCAGCCAGGGCAACGACAGCTACGTGGTGGTCGAGGCGCAGGCGCCGTACCGGCTGCGCGGCAGTTTTCGCATCGGCCTGAACGCCGCGCTGGGTATCGACGGCGCATCGGAGACCGATGGCCTGGACGTCACCTCGGCCAACCTCGGCGGGCCCTGGAGCGCCGGCCTGCTGGTGGTGCAGGACGGCCGCAAGCGCATGCCCGAAGGCAACCAGAACTACAAATACGTGCCCTGGACGGCGGTCGCCGCTGCGCTGGGCCTGGAGTGAGACGAACGGCGTTGCGCCTGTCATCAGTGCGCAACGTGCTGGTCTTCCAATGTGAGCCCTGGGGCTCGAGCAATTGAAGGAAATCCGTGATGCAAAACCAAGCCCACCTCGAACACATGACCGTCTGGGGCCTGATCGCCGAAGCCAGCATCGTCGTGCAGGCCGTGATGCTCTGCCTGGTGCTGGCCTCGCTGGTCAGCTGGTACCTGATCGTCCAGCGTGGCGCCGTGCTGCGCCGCAGCGAGCAACTGGCCAAGGCCTTTCTCAAGCGCTTTCGCACCGACGAGATCGGTGGCCTGTACCGCGAAGGTAGCCAGCAGGAGTTGCCGGCCGATGCCGCCCTGCAACGCATCTTCCTGGCCGGCTACCAGAGCTTCAGCCAGTTGCAGCCCCATGCCGGCAACAGCCCGGAAAGCGTGCTCGACGGTGTCGAGCGCAGCCTGGCGGTGGCCATCGCCGAGCAGGAAGAGCGCCTGGAGAAAGGCCTGCCATTTCTCGCCACGGTCGGCTCGGTCAGCCCTTACATCGGTCTGTTCGGCACCGTGTGGGGGATCATGAATTCCTTCCTGGGCCTGTCCCAGGTGCAGCAGGCCACATTGTCCACCGTAGCCCCGGGCATCGCCGAAGCGCTGATCGCCACCGCCATCGGCCTGTTCGCGGCGATTCCCGCGGTGATTGCCTACAACCGCTTCTCGGCACGTAGCCAGACGCTGATCGCCCGCTACTACGCCTTCGGCAACGAGTTGCAAGGGCGCCTGCACCGTCGCCTGAACGGCGCGGCGCCGAGCATGGCCGCGGCAGCCTGAGGAGGAGAGCGCAATGCTGGTTCGACCGACGCACAAGCACGGCCTGAAGGCCGAGATGAACGTGGTGCCCTACATCGACGTGATGCTGGTGCTGCTGGTGATCTTCATGGTCACCGCGCCGATGCTGGTTCAGGGCGTACAGATCGAGCTGCCCAAAGTGGCCGCCGAGGCGCTGCCGACGCCAGGCGAGCAGCGTATCGTCACCCTGTCGGTGAAGGAGGACGGCAGCTTCTACTGGAACCTGGGCAGCGAGGTGAACGTCGAGGCGCAGACCGACAGCGCGGTGAACAAGGATGAGATGCGCGAGAAAATTGCTGCCCTGGTCGCCGCCAGCCCTGAGACACAGGTGTACGTGCGCGCCGACCAGAACGCCGACTATGCGTCGGTGGTGGCTGGCATCGCCGAACTGCAGCGTGGCGGTGTCAGCCGCCTGGGCCTAATTACCGAGGCGCCCTGAGATGAACGGTCTGACTCTAGAGATGCCCGCGTCCCGTCTCGTCTGGCCGGCCTGGCGTGAACACGGCTTCGCCCTCGGTGTGGCGCTGGCCCTGCATGCCGGCCTGGCTTACCTGTTGCTCAACCTGTCCCACCCGACGCCGATGCCGGCACCAGTTTCTGCGGTGCTCACCACCCAGTTGATCACCCTGCCGGTGCCAGTGGTGCCGCCAGCTCCCGTACCGGCGCTTGCCGAGCCGCCAGCGCCTGTTCCAGTGCAGGAACCTGAACCGGTGGTCCAGGCGCCGGTGGTCGAGCAGGCCGATCTCGCCTTCAAGCGGGTGGAACAGGAACGTCAGGAAAAAGCCCGCCAGGTGGAGCGCGAACGCCAGCAGCGTGAGAAAGTGCTACGCGACGAACGTCTGGCCCGTGAGGAGCAGCAACGGCAAGCGCTGAAGGAACAGCAACTGGCCCAGGCCCGCCAGGCCGAGGCTGAGCGCCTGGCTGCAGCCGAACGGCAGGCGGCGGCGAATGCGGCAGCCGCGGCTGCACGTGCCGAGGCGGAGGCCGCCAGCCGTCAGTACCTGCCCATCGCCAAGCAGGCGCCGGATTATCCCGCGCGCGCTTTGGAGCGCAAGATCGAGGGCGAATGCACCGTGGCCTACACGGTCAATGCCGCCGGCCGGGTGGAAGACCCGCAGGTGGTGGGCACCTGCCACCCCATGTTCGTCAAACCCTCGCTGGCGGCTGCCAGGACCTTTCGCTACCAGCCCCGGGTGGTCAATGGCCAGGCGGTGGCCGTGGCCAATGTGAAGAACACCTTCAGCTATCGGATTCAGTGAGTGTCTATGGCGCCTTGTATGGATATTGGTGGCGCTCATCGAGGCGCGGCAGCGTTCTGTAAGTCCTCGCAGACTGTCGTGCTCGCCGGGCTGCTGGAGGAAATTCGGCATGGCTGGAATACCCGGCATGGCGAGGTGATCACCCTGATCCGTCTGGCCACCGATGCTCGAAGAGGCTGAGCCGACCGGCCTGCGCAATGGCGTGATCACCTCCAGCGGAACCAGAAACGGCATGGTTCGTTCGGCGCCAGTCATTGCAGCTTGAGGAAGGTCGTCAGGTACTGGCACCAACACGGCCAGCCAAACTCGGCCATCACATCGTTCCGCCGTGCCCTGGCCAGGACGATCATCCGCATACCAAAAGGCCAGGCCGCCCACGCCCTGCGACACACCTTTGCCAGCCACTTCATCCAGAACGGCGGCAACATCCTCACCCTGCAGAAAATCCTGGGTCGCTCCAACCTGGCCATGACGATGCGCTATGCGCACCTGGCGTCGGATCATCTCTGCAGGTCGCGGTACTCTTTGGCCCGCTCAGGTCTCTATAATGTGGGTATTCCATTGATGGAATATTCCTTTGAGGTTATATTTTTTACCGTGACTTGGGATATCGAATACACCGACGAGTTCGGTGAGTGGTGGGAAAGCTTGTCTGTTGAGGAGCAGGAGTCTGTTGCGGTGTCAGTCCAGCTCCTGGAGGCGCGGGGCCCGTCACTTGGCTTTCCGCACAGCAGCGGAATCAATGGCTCTCGTCACGGCCACATGCGGGAGCTGAGGACGCAGCACGAAGGCCGACCCTATAGAACCCTGTATGCATTCGATCTCAGGCGTTCGGCTATTTTGCTGATCGGTGGCGACAATACTGGTGATGATCGTTGGTATGACATCAACGTTCCGCTGTCTGATCGACTGTATGACGAACATCTGGAACAGCTTCGAAAGGAGCGCTTGATAGATGGCTAAGAAATTTGCAGAGCTACGCGCAAAAATGGCGCCTGAGGCTCAGGCTAGGGTAGAGGCCAAAGCCCAGGAGCTGCTTGCAGAGATGCTGCTTAATGAGCTGCGCCAGGCTCGTGGGTTGTCACAGAAGGTGCTGGCTGAGGTGCTGCATGTACAGCAGCCATCCATTGCCAAGATGGAAAAGCGTACTGACATGTACATTTCCACTTTGCGTAGCCACATCGAAGCCATGGGTGGTCAGTTGGATGTCATTGCCCGGTTTCCCGATGGTTCAGTGAAGATCAGCAATTTTTCAGATATCGAAAGCGATCCCCTCCAGCAGGCCTAACACTTCGACACCTTTTCGACACCCCAAAGAAAAACCCCTGACTTTCTCTAGGAAAATCAGGGGTTTATTTGGTGGAGCCGGGGGGATTTGAACCCGTGTCGAGGCTTCTGCATTGTCCTGCTGTAGCTCGCTTCCCCAAGCAATTCGGCCTGTTGCCGTCTTCGCTATGACGCATTGATCTGCTGTGCCTTGCTGTGTCTGTGACATTTTTTAGGCAGGATCGGGCAAATCGAACCTCTGCTCCGTCTCCCTCGCTCAGCACTGCTCACAGAGCTGTGTAATTTGAATGCTTTTCATTTCCTTAATTTCAGAGTTGAACAGTTTGTCAAGCATTACCTTTGTATTTCTTCTTCAGTAGCCATGGAAAATGTTATGGTGGCACTTGGCCTTGTGCCGTAATCATATTTCTAGGATGGGGATGCATCGGATGGCTAAGAAAATTTCAATTATCAATTTTAAAGGTGGAGTTGGTAAGTCTACCCTGGCTTTTCATCTGGCCACGTATCTCGCTACAACTAAAAAAGTTCTGCTCGTAGATGTTGATCACCAATCGAGTCTGTCATTAGTTTTAATGGGGGATGTTCTTTGGCAGAAGGCTGTTAGTGATCGTTTAACAGTGAACTCAGTATTTGAGTCATTTTGTAATCGGAAAGTCAGTATGCCTGGGCGAGAAATAATTCATCCTTCTATTATGATGCAACGACGCCCCGGTCGTAAAAGCTTATATCCTAATCTAGATTTAGTTCCTGCTCAATTTGAACTTGATGATACTGAAATTGAGATGGCGTCAACAACAATGGGCTCGCCAGTGATATCGGAATGGCATAAAAGAACGTTGATGTCTGAGTGGCTTGATGCTATTGATGCAGATAATGAATATGACTATGTTATATTTGATTGTCCGCCGGCAACTAAGCTTGTTAGTCAGAATGCATTGGCGGCTAGTGATTACTACGTCGTTCCTGTTGTTCCTGATATTATGTCAAGCCGGGGTGTTACCCACTTCCAAGTTCTTGTTGATGCTAAAATTGACAAGAAGTTGGAATTCTTAAGAGCTTCTGCAGGTGTTGCGTCTAAAGACGTTCCTGCATCGTATAGACCCGTAACCAAAATGGCCGCCATTGTGCCGTTTCTGGCAAAGCGTGCGGGTAATTCATTGTCTGGCTTTACCAATATTCATACGGAACAGTTGACCGCATTGCGCGCCCGGTGGGGTACCAATATAATCAATACAGTTGTGAGTAGCTTGACTGGCGTTCCGGAGGCTGTTGATCAAGGTCTACCGCTCTGGGCTGCCCACTCTAGCGCTAATAGAGACCTTGCGCTTCCTATGATGGAGAGCGCATGTAAAGAGATTATTGCGAGGTTCGTCTAGTGTCACAGCAAGGTGAAGGTCTATCTGAACGGCACAAGAAAATTATATCTATCCTGGAGTGTAATTTTAAGTATCTTGTGTCTTTGGGGGTTGATCCTGGAACTCTTCGTGATTATAAGGCATTGCTGTCGAGCTTGCATTCCATGCATCTTGGGCAGTTAAGTGATATGTATTTGAATACCGGTAAGATGCGTGGTGGTAAAAGTGCAAGACCTCAGCTTCCTGATGTTGGCGCATTAACTCTGGAAGAAATTAGGTCTAAGCTTGCCTCGCCTAAGGTTTCTAGAGATCTCTTGGAGAAAATAGCTCGTGATCGCTTTGGGTTGAGTAAGGGAGCAGTTTCGTCGTTGAGGAATAAAGAGGCTCTAATTGATAAGTTGGAGTCGTCGCTTTCAAATGAAGCTTCTCATGATGTCATTGCAAAAGTAGTTGTTAGTTCTGCTTCTAATAAAGAAACAGATAGCTAGGTAAAGATTACCTTCTTTGAGGGTTGATATTTACCATGATTTAGTTATCTCGCCTTTTGAACACCCGATTACATCATCATCAATGGTGTAATCGGATTTTAGGCACTCTTGGATCGGACGGGGCTTGCAGTCGACTTTGCAGCGTTTCGATTCCACGATTGCTGCGTGCTTCCGCTTCATGGTTTCGTCGTGGGCGATCTGCTCTTCGATCTTTCTCTTTTCTAGGTAGGTCTTGGCGCCTGGAGCCATTGCGCCTCCGTTCTCTGCAAAGCCGCGCATCATCCTGTCGCTCAAGTCCTGGTGCATGGGCTTGATGATGAGGTCGGTTATGGCCTTGCTTGCCGAGTCTATGACGTCGCTTTGAGTGGGGTCTTTAGGCTCGGCAACTGCGCTCAGGGTGGCTAGCGCGATAAGTGCAATTCCTGCTGCTCTAATGGTCTTCTTCATCGTCAGAGTCCTTTCTGCGGGCATACCAGCGCCTAGCTGCTTCCTGGGTGATCGCTATCCCGCGTTGGGTTGGCTCAAGTTTCGGTTGGCTTCGTCATAGGCCGGGCTTGTCTGGCCGATCTCCGGCGCAGTCTTCCCGCTAGCCAGCCATAGGGCGTACTGGGGGTAAATCTTAACCAGTACGTCGATCTCGTCTGCGCTTACGCGTACAGCGCCCTTGCTGACGTTTCTCCAGCGCTCGTAATCCCCGCCTTGTTCGCTTGCTTTCTTCGGGCCTACCAGCTTGATCAATACGCGTGCTCTATCGGCTGCGCTTTCCATATAGAAAATATTTCCTGAGTAGTAATTGCTCCATCGTGGGGGATGGGTAACAATCACTCCATGGGTAGCTATTACCCATTTCGTTGGTTGCTTATCAATGCCGAACATAGTGGAACAAAGCTTATGGATACGGAAGGTCTTGACCCCCAAAAGCTGCACGGTGCCCCACCTTTGATGCCCTGGCAGAAGTTCGCCGAGTGGATCGGCATGGGCGACGAACCCATCGTGGTACGCACCTGGGTAGAACGTAACTACCTGCCTTCGCAGAAGGTCGGCAAACGCACCATGGTCAACGTGGCGTTGCTGACCCGACAGCTACTGGAACAGGAGTGGACGCTGTGAGCCGAACAGACCCGCAATTCAAGCTGCGCGTACCGCCCGAGCTGCGCGCCAAGATCGAACAGTCCGCCTTCGCCTCGCGCCGTTCGATGAACTCGGAAGTCGTGATTCGCCTGGAAGCGAGCTACGCCCAGGACAAAGCCGCCAAGGAGGGCAACCAATGACCGCCACTAACGAAAGCCTCGATCTGTGCAGCGTCAAGACCTTCGCCGAGCTAAGCGGCGTAACGGTCGAAGAGGTCATCAACTGGGTAGACAGCCAGACCATCCCGAGCATGAGGCTGGCCGACTTCCGCATGGTCAATCTTGCCCGTCTCCGCGCCGATCTGGAGAAGGGTAAAACCGAGTTCAAGGAAGGGGACTACGCCCATGTCTAGCCCGACTCTGACCTTCGACCCTATCACCGCTATCGGCTACATCGGCCAGACCGTTCTTGTGGAGCTGGTATGGGAGGGAGACCCGGAACCTATCTGGCGTTTCAAACATATCGTTGGGGTGGTAGTGCCAGTCCAGGGCGTCAACGAAGTGGGGTACTTCTTGACCCTCCCTGTTATCGGCAGCGCTGATTTTCCGGATGAAATCTACTTCGACAGCATCCACACCATTCGAGCTGTCCGTGACCGTCACGCTTCCGCTAAGGTGCTGGGTTGCCTGCCGCTGCCGCACCTGTTCCAGAGCCAAGCCAAGGAAGGGGAGTGCAGCCATGCGTAAGCCACGTATCCAGCTCGATGCTGCTACTGCGCTGAGCTATGTCGGCAAGACCGTACTGGTCGAAACCGCCTGGGACGCTGAGCCGGAATCCTTCTGGCAATGCATCCAGATTGTCGGCGTGCTGATCCCGACCCCGGATATGCAAGGCGCCCCGTGCTTTCTGGGCGTCGAACTCAGCTCCAGCACGCGCAACCCGAACGAGTTCTACTTCGACGACATTTGCTCTATCAGGGCGATGCGGTACCGCGACCGGCATGGTTCCGGCAACGTACTGGGCCGCATGACCCTGACCCATTCCGCCGATGGTTCCGGGTCAGGGGCCGCGCTCCCGGCTCGTCGGAACAGCTCCACCGTTCCGGCGAACGGAAGCACGGGCGCAGCGAACCCTTGACCCCACGCCATGAGAACGAGCCTGACCACGGGGGAGTGGGGCAGCTTCACCGCCCCGCGCTCCCGAGCCCTCGGCGGCAAGAGTGGGATGACAAGGGCAAAGCCCTTGGTGTTGATCTTCAACACCCGCCAGTGCCGCACAACCTCCACGTCTGATCCTGGGCGTTCCCGCCTGCATCTGCTCCCGCCCACACCTGAAACCCTGCCGGGTTTTCTCGCGCTGATCCTCTACCTGCTGCTGTCCGCCTGGGGAAATAACTGGGTCTCGATGATGAGCCCAGGAAGTCCCTCGCCGAGCGCCTGGACAGTGACAGACGAAGGATGCGGGCCGGCGGTGGGGTTGCGTGCGAGGCACGAGCGCGGGTGCGCGCCGCCGGCCCGCTGACGCCCCTGTAACACGTCAGAAAGTAAGACGAAAACTTCCGCAGTAATCAGCAATAGGTGACTGAGTGAAAAAGCCAAAAGACTTCCTGAGACTCGACATGCTGGCACGTGAAGACGTGAACGGTCGGCTGTTCGTAGACCCAGGCAACGCCCGTATCGTTGACCTGTCGAAAGTCCGCCTGCTGCACTGTGGCGTCGATACCGTCCGCCAGTTGTACCGTGGCCTGCTCCGGCCGGAGCTGCTGTGCCTGTTCGACAAACCCGGCACCATCGTCGACTTCGCGGGAGAGCGCTGGCATGCAGGTCGTGTGAGCAAGGATTCTGGTTACCAGTACAAGCTCCAGAACGCCGACCTGGGCTTCGTGCTGCTGCTCAAGAACTACAACGCCAAAGTCGAGAGCATCGGCCCACACCTGAAAATCGAAGTGTCACCCCATGCCATCGACAGCCTGTCGCCCGAGCGCCTCCAGGCCCGCATGGATTTCTATGCCGAGCAGATCCTTACCAACATCGAACGCAACCAATGCGCGGTCCATCTCGCCCTGGATGTTCAAGGCTGGCAACCGCCCGCTGATCTGGTCGCCCGCATGCACTGCCGCGCCCGATCCGCCCGCGATATCTCCGGCATCAAGGAAATTACCTGGGAGACCAAGAGCAGCGTCTACGGCCGCGGCGAAACCTACATGTTCGGCTCTGCTGGTGGCGTCCAGCTGGCGATTTACAACAAGACCGAGCAGGCCAAGGCCACGGACAAGCTCGACTACTGGGAAAGCGTCTGGCGACGACGTGACAGCTTCGACGAAGGCGACCCGGACAACTACAACCGGGATCAGACCGTTTGGCGTATCGAGCTGCGTTACCACCATTCGGTGATCCAGCAATTCGCCTCCGGCTCCGTCGATCTGCACACCGGCAACGCCATCGACACCAACAGCTATGCCGCCTTCACGCCTCATTTGGACGGCCTTTGGCGCTACGGTATGCAGCAGTTCAAGTTGCTGGCTCGCCCTGGCTACTACGAACCCATCTGGACCCTGCTACGTGAAGACGCCCGCGTCGATCTGCCGGTCGATTCTCTGCTCGATGACACTGAGTACAAGCGCAACTACAAAACGTCTCGGGGCTTCTCCGGCAAGAACGTGGAACTGTTCCTGGGAAACTTCGTAAGCCTGCTGGCACGGGAGCGAGTGGGCGCTAGGAGAGGGTTTCACCGCCTCAAGGATTGGGAATGCTGGCCGGTGATTCGTGACCACTACGCCTCCAAGGGCATGGATGAGGATGGGCTGTACAAGCACCTCAAGAACATCCTGGAGGAACGGCACGTCAGGTGGGGCAGGGCAGTATGACCGTCAAAAAGCAGCCTGATGGCCGATGGCTCGCAGACGTTCAGCCGATCCGTGGCCAGCGCTTCCGCAAGCTGTTCAAGACCAAGGCAGAAGCCTTGCGCTATGAGCAGTACATCACCGCCAACAAGGCCGCTGACCCAGCCTGGAACCCCAAGGCCCAGGATCGCCGCCGACTCTCGGAGCTGGTGGGTCTGTGGTTCGATCTGCACGGCCACATGCTCAAGGATGGTGAGCGCAGAAAGGCCAAGCTCGATGCCCTGTGCGTTCGTCTACGCGACCCCATCGCGATGAAGCTCGACCCGGCCACATACGCCCATGATCGCCGCTTGCGGGCAGAAGCCGGCATCACACCCAAGACGCTGAACAATGAACTCGGATATATCCGGGCAGTGTTCAACGAGCTGCGAGGCCTCGGCCAGATCGATTACGCCAATCCCCTGGAGCTGATGAAGCCTTACAAGATCGAAGAGCGAGAACTGTCCTGGCTGACCCAGGAACAGATAGCCGATCTGCTGACCGCGATTAGCGAAGGCTGCGACAACCCGCATGTCGAACCTATCGTGCTGCTCTGTCTGGCTACTGGTGCTCGATGGTCAGAGGCGGAAGGCCTCACACCGTCCAGGCTGCGCAATGGCGCCGTGACGTACAGCAAGACGAAATCCAGCAAGGTACGCACCGTGCCGATCCAGCCCGAGCTGGAAGCGTTCATACGTGATCACTGGAAGCGTCACGGCCAGTTCACCGGCGCTATCACGTCGTTCCGCCGAGCGTTGAGCCGATCCGGCATCGTGCTGCCGAAAGGGCAGGCCAGCCACGCACTCCGGCACACCTTCGCCAGCCACTTCATGCAGAAGGGCGGGAACATCCTCACGCTACAGAAAATCCTGGGTCACTCCAGCTTGGCTATGACCATGCGCTATGCGCACTTGGCACCGGAGCATTTGGCTGAGGCGGTGAGATTGAATCCGTTGGCGGATGTGTTTTCCCGTGTCTAGCACGGGGTTTCATAATGGTTCGGGCTTGAGTGCTCATCCCGGTATATTCCTCTATATCCCGGTATATCCCACTTTGGCCCTTGTCTCCTTTGCAGTACGTCGGCATACTGCACTCACGACTCAACCCTTGGCGGGCCGATTCAGTTCAGCCTTAGCCTCGGGTGAAGAAACCGGCCCATAAAGCCGGTTTTTTCGTTTCTAGGGATAGGGCATTGTGCGTACAGCTTTCTTCGTAGACGGCTACAACCTCTATTACGGCGTCCTGCATGGCTCCGACCACAAGTGGTTGGATTTGACTGCCTTGTTGAGCACCGTCCTTCACGTCCAGGATCCCGCCTCAGTGGTGGCATCGGTCGACTACTTTACCTCTCCTGTGATCGCTCGCCTTGCCACCCGTGGCCAGGCTTCGAATGATGCTCAGCATCGATACATTCGTGCCCTGCAAGCTAGAGGCGTTGCGGTTACCCTGGGGAATCATCGTCTCGCCAAAGGTTATGCGCCGCGGTTCGTCGAGGGGCAGAAAGCCTCCCGGCAGGATCAGGTCGCCGTCTGGCAGCTTGAGGAAAAAGAGACTGATGTGAACATTGCCCTGGGTATGTACCGGGCGGCCTGTCGTGCTGATCAGCTCCAGATTAGCCAGATTGTTCTGGTTTCCGGGGATACTGACTTGGCACCGGCTCTCGCCGCTATCCGCCAGGATTTTCCGCATATCCGCCTCGGCGTGATCCTTCCTCATCGGATGGAAGACAGGGCGCTTGTGCGTAATCCTCCTGGCTCTCTCAAGGCCCATGTGGACTGGGTGCGCGCCTATATCACAGAGGCGGAGTTGTCCGCTTGCCAGTTGCCGGTGAAGGTTCCGCTGCTCAGGAAACCAGCCATCGTCAAGCCGGATTATTGGTAGCCCGATCCTGCTGTGACACTTTCGGGACATTCGCTGCCCCTGAAAACACAAAACCCCTGAAATTCTCTAGGAAAATCAGGGGTTTATGCTTGCTTCAATTGGTGGAGCCGGGGGGATTTGAACCCCCGTCCGCCAGCTCTCCGCTATTGGTTCTACATGCTTAGCCATCTCTACTGAGTTAACTCCGCGCCGCCCGAGTGGCAGGGTGCTTGGAGCGAGCTGCATGAGTTTTAGCCGTTACGTCTGCAGCGAACTTGGCGGCGATCCTGTTCTATATGACTGACCAGATCTTCGGGTTTACAGGCATCCCCTAGGGTCAGCTGGCGCCCTTAGGCGGCCAGAGCGTAGTTGTCGTCGTTGGCAACTATGAAATTGTGGCAGCGGATTTACGAGAACTGTCACCTACTCGGCATGCCCCTCAAGTTTCGCTACCGGCGTCGAATCCTAATCGGCCCCAAAACTTTCGTGGTTACAGCTAGGACGCGGAGTCTACGCCAAAGGTTCCTCAGCGTCGACTGCGGATTCCGTCTCGGGACGCTATGATGGCCCTTCGCGTCTGCCCGCGACCTCTGAAAAGGAGCCGTAATGCCGAGTTCTAGCCGCTACCCCCTGCGTCAGTGGATCTGGCGAGCGTTCGTGCAAAGCGCGCTGATCCCGCTGATTCTCGTGGAGTCGGTGTTGATCGCGGTGTATCTGTTGAGTAACCAGGCGATCCGTGACGCGCAGGTCGAGCATCTGCAGGAAACGGCGGTGAAGGATCTGGCCAGCGCCGCGCTGCGTGAAGGGCAGATCATCGATGGCCGTTTACGCTCCATCGAGTCGTTGGTGCAGGTCTTCCGCGATGAGACACATGAGGCCTTGCTCGACTCTCGCTTCCAGGCGGACGAGCTCGAGCGCCAGCGTCATGCGAAGACTGAAAGCGGCGTTTTCTACACGCGCAGCGATGACGGCCGTGCGGCGTCCTTCTATGCCAACAGCACGCCTCTGGCGCAGCAGGATCACGCAAAAGTCATGCGCCTGTCGCAGATCGACCCGCTGATGCGTTCGATCCAGCAGGCCAATCCGCTGGTGGCTGCGCTGTATTTCAATACCTGGGACAGCTACAACCGCATCTACCCCTGGTTCGATACGCCCGCGCAGTATCCCCATGACATGGTGATACCCGATTACAACTTCTATTACCTCGCCGATGCCCAGCACAACCCGCAGCGACAGGTGATGTGGACCGAAGTTTACCTCGACCCGGCCGGCCTCGGTTGGATGCTATCGGCCATCGCCCCGGTATATCGCGATGATTTTCTCGAAGGGGTGGTCGGCCTCGATGTGACCGTAGGCCAGGTATTGGGCGAGATCGCCGAGCTCAACGTGCCGTGGCACGGCTATGCGATGCTGGTCAGTCATGACCACAACATCATGGCGCTGCCCAAGGCCGGGGAACTGGATTTTGGTCTGCGCGAGCTGACCCAGTATTCCTACGATGAGGCCGTGCGCCGTGAGGTGCTCAAACCCGAGGACTTCAATCTGGCCAAGCGCGAAGGCATGGCGCCGTTGCTGCAGGCGATGAACGAGGGCAACGGTAATGTGCAGGAAGTGCTGCTGGGCGGACGCAAGCAACTGGTGGCCTGGAGCGAGATTCCGCAGACCGGCTGGCGCTTGCTGCTGGTGGTGGACGAGGAGCAGATCTTCCACGACACCAACCAGCTGGCCGAGCGCTACCTGCACATCGGCTACCTGCTGATCGCCGGCCTGGCAGCGTTCTATCTGTTGTTCTTCGCCCTGATGTGGCTGCGTTCGCGCCACCTGAGCAACCAGTTGGCCGAGCCCATCGACGGCATCGTCGACATGGCCACCAGCCTGGGGCAGGGCGAGTACTCGCCAACGGTGCCGGACAGCCACATTGCCGAGGTCAGCCGCCTGGCCGAGGCGGTGCAGCAGGCTGGCAAACAACTCCAGGCCAGCGAACATGAGCGGCAGGAGACGCAAAGCATCCTGCAACTGGTGCTGGATAGCACCACCGAAAGCCTCTGGCAGATCGACACGCGTGATCTCACCATCGATCTCAGCGAGCGCTTCGTACGGCGTTTCGGCCTGGGTGCGAGACACCTGACGCTGAGCGAATTCAACCAGCGCGTGCACCCCGATGACCTGGAGCGCCTGCGCCACCTGCGCAAGCTGTTCGCCGACAATGGCGAGGAGTATTTCGACGCCGAGTATCGCTATCTCGATTGCCGCGGCGAGTACCTGTGGCTGCTTAGCCGAGGCAAGGTCCTGTTGCGTGACGAGAGTGGCTGGCCGCTGCGCATCGCCGGCACCCACGTCGATATCACCCGCCTCAAGCAGGTGGAGGACGAGCTGCGTCACGCCAGCCTCGAAGCGCTTGCCGCCAGCCAGGCCAAGAGCCGCTTCCTGTCGAGCATGAGTCACGAGCTGCGCACGCCGCTCAACGCGATCCATGGCTTCGCCCAGCTGATCGAGATGGAAGTACAGGACAAGCACGACGCGAAACTGGAGAGCGACTACTCACGCGAAATCGTCAATGCCAGTCGTCATCTCACCTCATTGGTGGACGACATTCTCGACCTGTCGAGCATCGAGAGCCGGCGCCAGCAGCTGCAGTTCCAGCCGATCGAGATCGGCGCGTTGCTCAGCGGTTGTGCCGAGCTGGTGCAGCCCGAGGTGCAACACAAACAGCTGCAACTGCAGGTGATGGAGGCAGCCGACCCGCCCTTGTTCGTGCAAGGCGATCCACGGCGGGTGCGGCAGATCCTGCTCAACCTGCTGTCCAACGCGATCAAGTACAACAGCCCGCGCGGCACGATCCGCATGGGCTACGAGGTGCGTGCCGACTGCGTGCGGCTGTGGGTCGACGATACCGGACCGGGCCTGTCGAGCGAGCAATTGGCGCAGCTGTTCCAGCCATTCCAGCGTCTGGGGCGTGAGAGCTCGAACATTCCCGGCACCGGTATAGGACTGGTGCTGTGTCGTGAACTGGCCACGCTGATGGATGGCGAGATCGGCGTGCGTAGCGAGCCCGGCGTGGGCAGTCGCTTCTGGCTCGACATACCCAGTGCCGCCAGCCCTGAAGGCCCTCACGACGAAGCCGTCGATGTGCCGGCGCAAGCTGCGCGCAGCCTGGTGCAGGTGTTGTGCGTGGAGGATCACCCGGCCTGCATGAAGATGCTCCAGGCCTCGCTGCGCGATTTCGCCGAGGTTCACGGCGTGAGTTCCTGCCAGCGGGCGCTGGTCGAATTGCAGAACAGCGAGCCAGCGCTGGTGGTGCTGGATATCGACCTGCCCGATGGCGATGGCCTGGCAGTGCTCGACGCCATGCGTGCCGAGCCGCGTTTACGCGATGTGCCGGTGCTGGTGATCAGCGCGGTGGCCGACGCTCGCCTGTTCGAAGACGCCAGGGCGCGTGGCGCCAGTGCCTGCCTGAGCAAGCCGGTGGATCTGCAGGAGGTCAGGCAGGTGGCGCTGGGCCTGCTCTACAGCGGTTTCTGAGCAGGCCCGCGCGGCCTGCATTTACTCGCTGGCTGACAGCAGGTCCAGCGCTTCGCCGAGGACCTTGACCGACTCGCCGTGATCGCCAGCCTTGTGCAGCGCTTCGCCCTCGGCGCGCAGCTCCTTGACCTTGGCCAGCACCTCGGGATCGGAGGGCGGATCGCTTTGCAGCAACGCGTCGATCTTGGCCATGTCCTGTGGGCAGTGCATGGCCCACAGCGGCAGGCTGATCAGGGCAGCGGCGAGAAACATGAGTGTGCGACGCATGATGGCTCTCCTGAAACGGGCAGCGGGAATTTCAGTATAGGAGCATCCTGTGTTTGCGTTTCCTGCCCGCGGGTCAGCGCTTATCGCGGCGGCTAGTGGAAGGCTTCAGGCAGCAACCGATGGCGGCGGGGTGCACCGGTATGCAGCGGCCGGCGGCACGCTTCAGTATGCTGTGCGGCATGATTCAACCCATGCAAGGAATGCGTATGAACCTGCCCATGACCGTCGAGCAACTGCAGCAGGCCTGCGCCGCTGGCGATCGCTTCGACTATCTGTATTTCTGGGGGCACAGCCGTGCGGCCGGCGCGCCGGTTGGCAAGAGTTGTCTGAGCCAATGGTATCCCTCGGCCTTCACTCTCGACGGAATCAACTACGCCACCGCCGAGCACTACATGATGGCCGGCAAGGCCCGGTTATTCGAGGATGCTGAGGCGCTGGAGCGTGTTCTGGCTGCGCACACGCCGAATGAAGTCAAGGCGATTGGCCGGCAAATCCGCGGCTTCGATGAGGCGCTCTGGCGTGAAAACCGTGAAGCCGTCGTCTTCGAAGGCAATCTCGGCAAGTTCTCGCAAGACCCCGAGCTGGCGCGATACCTGTTGGGGACCGCGCCGCGTGTACTGGTCGAGGCCAGCCCTGTCGATCCCGTCTGGGGTATCGGTCTGGCGGAGGGCGACCCGAACGCTCACACCCCGGCCTCCTGGCGTGGCCTCAACCTGCTGGGCTTCGCCCTGATGCAGGTGCGCGAGTGCTTGTTGAACGAACCCGGGCGCCTGCCGCGCGAGGCTTGAGCGAGCCGCCAGCGACTCGTGACCAGCAGCCGCTGAGCACTAATACGATCAGTAGTGATACCAGCGCAGCTCCAGTTTCACTTCGTTGACCGGGCTGGCCAGTTGGCTGAATTCACGCTGGGCGCTCAGGCGCAGGCCGAGGTTACGTGACACTTCCCACTGCTGGTTGAGCGACAGGCGCCGGCGCACTTCGCCGTTGTGGAAGTAGTCGCCGGCAGCCTCCAGCGTCAGGTTACCCAACGGGTTGCGCCACAGTAGCCCGCTGTTGAAGCCGAGTGCCGGAGAGACGACGGCGGCAAAGTCCTCGTTGTATTCCAGGCGCGCGGTGCCGAGGGCGAAGCCGAGCACGTCGTCGTGCAACTGCCAGGTGGCGCCGGCGCCACCGCTGATATGACCGACCAGCTGGCTGTCGCCGTCTTCGCCGAGTACTCGCTCCAGGCCGCCGCCAACCTGCCAGGACAGCGGCTGGAGCAGGGCGTTGCGCGGTGTCAGCGAGCGAATATTGGCCAGATCCAGGCGCTGCAGCTGCCAGTGGTTGTTCTCGTACTGGCGCAGCTTGAGCTGGAGGATCTCGATCTGCGCGCCCAATGGGAAGCCATCGAGATTGTCGTTCAGGTCGTGATAGGCCATGCGCAGGCCGTACTCGGCAAAGGCACGATCATCACGGCTGCCGCCGGCCAGTTGCCAGGTGCGCGATTCGTGGCCTTCCTCGGGCAGCAGTGGGCGCTCCACCTCCCGCGGTGGCGGCGGGTTGCGGTTGATCGCGCCGAGTAGCTGGAAGCTGCGCTGGGCGTTGCTGCTGCGTTCTTCGTCATTGGCGTGATAGCGCACCAGGCGGAATGCCGCATCCTGAATCAGTGCGCGACGCTCGACCGGGAGGGCGAGAAAATCGGTGTTGTCGAGCTGAGTCGGGTCTTCGCTCAGGCGCAGTACCCAGGTCTGTTCGTCGCTCTCCAGCGGTTCGGCGCGCGCCAGCAGCTCGCGCTCGCGTGATGGGCGATAGTCGATGCGTTCCACCAGCCCGGCGTCCTTGACCGCGCGCACGGTGTCGGTGGGGATGGCAGTGAGCGGGAAGTGCTCGGTCAGTTCGATACCCGGGCGGGCGATTTCCAACAGCTCCAGCAGGCGGTAGGAGCAGTTCTCGTCGAAGAAGAAGTAATCGAAGCGGATCTGCTTGAGCTCCCAGACGTGCTCGACCATGCGCGCGGTTTCTTCCTGCGTCAGGTTCAACCGGTATTCCCACAGGTCGCGGTTCTCCAGGCGGTTATATTCGCTGAGCTTCTCGCGGTAAGGCACCAGGGCGAACAGGCCCGGGTAGCCGCCCATCAGCCCGCGCCAGGCGTAAAGGATGCTGTTGTCGTTGCCTTCGATGAAGGCGCCGAAGTTCAGCGCATAGCTCAGCAGCGCAGTGTTGTGGCTGTCGATGTCGGGCTGGTCGATGCGCAGCAGGGTGTGGCCGAACATCGATGAGGGGCTGTTCAGATAGGCGGCCGGGAACACCAGCACCGTGCTGTGCGGATTGACGTCGGCGATCCAGTTTCGATACTCGGCGCAGTCCGGGTTGGGCAGGTCATTGAGTTGCAACTGGGCCTTGAGCCAGCGGGTGCGCGCCGGGTAGATGCATTGCGGGTGACGGTCGCCCAGTTCGGCGGGTTGATACAGGGCCTCGAGGGTTGCCTGCAGTTCAGCGGCCGGGTCGCTGTCGCCATTTTTGGCGAGGAAGAAGTCGTCGTCATCGACATAGCTGCGCCAGCCGCCGAGCTTGCCGGTTTCGTAGTGGCCGAGTGCGATCCAGTAAGGATCGGCGGCGAGTTGTTCGACCGTGGCGGCGTGCAGGGGAAGGGCGAGGCTTAGTGCGAGGACGGCGAATATCCGTTTCAAGGTCGCTGTTCTTCTGGTCATGGCGATGGCCGAGCTTTGGCCAAGCCAGGCGCGGATGTCAAGGTATGAGGGGCCGTGCAGGTGGACGTATCGCACCGTGGCGGGATTGCTGCGAAGGGGGCGAAAGGAATAACATGAGAATTCCTATCAATTGCGTCTTTGCCTTCCCGTATGTCCAGCGATACATCAGGCCTTTCCCCCTCCGTCGATCAGCTTTATCGCGAACATCAGTCCTGGTTGCACAGTTGGCTCAGCCGCCGGGTGGGCTGTCGGGACAATGCCTCGGATCTGGCGCAGGACGTGTTCGTGCGTCTGCTGCGCAGCGAGATGCCGGTAACGCTGCTCAATCCGCGTGCCTATCTGGGCCGTATCGCCCGCGGGCTGATGATCGATCAGTACCGACGTCGCGCATTGGAGCAGGCCTATTTGGAGAGCATTGCCCATCTGGGCGAGGGCGAGGCGCCTTCGGAGGAAGAACGCCTGCAACTGCTCGACACGCTGGAGGCACTGGATTGTCTGCTCGACAGGCTCAAGCCGCGGGTGCGTCAGGCTTTTCTGCTGGCCCAACTGGATGGTCTGACCTGCTTGCAGATCGCCGAGCAGCTTGGCGTATCGCGCGCCACTGTCGAGCGCGACCTGGCCAAGGCCCTGCACGCCTGCTATCGCTTCAGCCATGAACAGGACTGACCCGCCGCTTGATGCCGCGGTGCTCGAGGCTGGCATCCAGTGGCTGGTACGGATGCGCTTCGACGTGCCCGATGCCGCCACCGTGGAACGGTTCGAGCGCTGGCTGGGCGAATCTCCCGAGCATGAGCGCGCCTGGCAGAGCGTGACCCAGGCCGGCGAGCGCTTCGCCAATCTGCCGCCGGCCCTGAGCCGTCGAACACTGGGCGGCGTGCGCGAGCGCATGAGTCGTCGGCAGAGCCTCAAGATGCTCGGGTTGTTCGCGGCTTCCGGCGCGCTGCTCTGGCAGGCGCGCGAGCATACGCCGCTCCCCGGGTTGATGGCGCAGTACCGCAGCGATGTGGGCGAGCGGCGTCTGGTCGAGCTTGGCGAGGGTAGCCGTATCCACATGAACAGCGACAGCGCCTTCGATTCCGCTTTCGATGGGCAGTCCTGGCGTATTCGGCTGTATCGCGGTGAATTGCTGGTGGAGGTCGCAGGCGAGGATCGGCGGCCGCTTTGGGTCATGGGGCGCGACGGCCAGGTGCGGGGCCAGGCGTCGCGTTTCCTGCTGAACCAGCACCACAGCGGGTTCAGCACCCTGGCCGTGAGGGATGGAGAGGTGAGCCTGTTCGGCGATCCGCAAACGACTGCAGTTGCGCGCGTCGCGGCGGGCGAGCAGGTGCGCTTCGACGCCGATGGTGTGCGCCCGGCATTGAGCGATGGCCTGGACCCGTGGGCCTGGACCGATGGAGTGATCCGCGCTGCTGACATGCGCCTAGACGCCTTTCTGAGCGAGCTGTCGCGGCATCGGCGCGGCCTGCTGGTATGTCGCGACGAGGTCGCGCACCTGCGCGTATCCGGTACCTACCAACTGGACGATACCCGGCAGATCCTGGGGCTGCTGGCACTGGCGCTGCCGGTGCGGGTGGACTGCCGAACCGATTACTGGGTGACCGTCAGCGCAAGGGCCTGAGCCTTACCTGCAATGCTGTTCACTTGATTTACGATCAAGTGCAATCCGTCTCCTCGCCCCTCTCCACTAGGCGTGCCCCCAAGAAATGGGAGAGGGGAGCCAAACGCGAACAGCATTATGAGCCGTACCCGAGCTTGCGCAGCGCTTAGCGCAGCCCGGATGGCGGACGCTGACAAATAAACCCGCAAATACGAAAATAATTGAGGTGGTTTCTCATTAATGTTCGGCATGTCAGGAAAGGCCGGCTACAGGCTTCCAAATTCCAGACTGCTACGGAGCAATGAATGACCCTCTCCCTCCACCCCCTGACCCGCGCTTTGCGCGCCTCCCTGTTCGGTCTGTCGTTGGCCGTTGCCGCCGTGCCGGTCATGGCCGAACAGGGCGCCGCTTCGCAACAGCAGTCCTGGGACATCCCGGCCGGGCCACTGGCCGACGCGCTCGATCGTTTCGCCCGCCAGGCCGGCGTCAGCCTCTCTTATGCTGCCGAGGAAGTGGCTGGCAAGCAAAGCCCTGGCGTGCAGGCTCTGAGCGATACGGCCGAGGCATTGCGGATGCTGCTGGGCGGTACGGGCATGCAGGTGGAGCAACTCTCGCCCAAGGCGTTTCTGCTGAATGTGCCAGGTGATGCGCAGGGGGCGTTGAATCTGGGAGCCATCAGTGTGGTGGGCGCCGGCCTGGGCGGTGTCACCGAGGGCAGCGGTTCCTACACCACTGGCGCGGTGTCAATCGGCAAGACGCCGCAGTCCCTGCGTCGCACACCGCAGTCGGTCACGGTGCTGACCGAGCAACGGATGAAGGATCAGAACCTCACCAACCTCAAGCAGATGTTGCAGCAGACGCCTGGCGTAGTGGTCGATCAAACCGACAGCGAGCGGGTGACTTACTACTCGCGTGGCTACCAGATCGATGCTCTGCAGTTCGATGGTTCGACGATCAATGTCGATTGGCGCAGCGGCAATTTCATTCAGCCTGACGTCGCCACTCTGGACCACGTCGAGGTGTTGCGTGGTGCCAGCGGTATGCTGCGTGGTTCCGGTAACCCATCCGGCGTCGTGAACATGGTGCGCAAGCGTCCGACGCGCGAGTTCCAGGGCTCGGCCAGTTACACGCTCGGCTCGTGGGATGCCAATCGCTACGTGGCGGATGTGTCCGGGCCGTTGACCGAGAGCGGCAACATTCGTGGTCGGGTGATTGCGGTGCATGATGACAAGGATTTCTTCCAGGACACCCGCATGGAGCGCAAGAACGTGTTCTACACGGTGCTGGCAGCCGACCTGAGCGACAGCACCACCGTCACCGGCGGCCTGGAATACAGCGAGATCGATGCGACCGGGGCATGGGGTGGGCTGGTACCGGACTTCGACGGTTCGCCGCTGCGCTTTTCCCGCTCGACCTTCCTCGGCGCCAACTGGGCGCGCTGGGACCGCACCAATACCCATGCCTTCGCTGAGCTGGATCACGCGTTCGCTAACGGCTGGAGCCTCAAGTTGAACGCCAACCGCAGTCGCTTGGCATACAAGGACCACGGCTTCCAGCAGACCTCGCTGGCCAGAACCGCGGGTACCAGCAATCCCTACCTGTGGGACGTGAACTACAACTTCAACGACGGTGGTGGACGTACCAACTACAGCAACGTGGGTGCGGTTCTGGACGGGCCTTTCGCGCTGCTCGGGCGCGAGCACCGGCTGACCGTGGGGGCTGAGTGGAACGAGGCCGATGCCATCGGCGTGGAGTCGGTATGGGGCTACATCCTCGACGCTAACGGTCAGAGGCAGTCGTTCGACGTACGCTACTGGAACCCTGCAAATGTGAACAAGGATCGCATCGGCGCCCAGGCCAACCCGCAGGCGCATACCATCACTACCCAGAAGGCCACCTACGCCAGCCTCAACCTGTCGTTGGCCGATCCGCTCAACGCAATTATCGGTGCGCGCCTGAACTGGTACGACTTCGAGAACCGTAACAGCGCGACCGGCGATTACGAGGTCACCCGCGAGGTCGTCCCTTACGCCGCGCTGATCTACGATCTGACCGACAACATCAGCGCCTATACCAGCTACACCGAAATCTTCGCGCCGCAGACCAGTTACGACGTCTCAGGCTCGCTGCTCGAACCCATGACCGGTGAGGTCTACGAAATTGGGCTAAAGGGTGAGTTCTATCAGGGGCGTCTGAACAGTTCTATCGCGGTCTTTCGCACCAACCTAGTCGGTAAGGGACTGCAGGATGCCAACGCCATCGCGCTGCCTTGCCAGCCGAACAATGCCATCGGTTCCTGCATGGTTGCCGCCGGCAAGAGCCGCAGTGAAGGTGTGGAACTGGAAATATCCGGCGAGGTGATGTCGGGTTGGCAGGTAGGGGGCGGCTATACCTACACCACCACCGAATACCTGAAGGACACGGCCAATAATGAAGGCAACGTGCTGCGCACTACCGATCCCAAGCACTTGCTGCGGCTATTCACTACTTACAAACTGCCGGGACAGTTTGCCAACTGGACGGTGGGAGGCGGCGTCCAGGCGCAAAGTGACATTTACGCCGTCAACAATACGCGTACCGCACGGGCCGAGCAGGCCGGTTACGCGGTTTATAACGCCATGGTTGCCTACCGCTTCAACGAGCATTATTCGGCACAGTTCAATGCCAACAACCTGTTCGACAAGTACTACTACGAGAAGATCGGAGTGACCGGCGCCAACTACTACTACGGCGAACCCCGCAACTTCTCCCTGACCCTGCGCGGCGAGTTCTGATCCTTTCTCCGCGAACCCTGAACACCGCCTGAGGGCGGTGTTCCTGTATCTGCAGCCTCCGAGCCATGAAGCGTGCGCGTCATGGCTTTTTTGTCATATGGAGGAATCAAACCTTGATCGCGGCCAGATAGCAGGCCCAGAATCACCCCATGTTTTTGCGGAACTCCCGCTTGCTATAAAGGATTGCCAATGTCCAAGCGTAGCCTCGATGCTTTGCGCCTTGCCCCCGAATCGCTGACCCGCCCCTTCGCCCCCGAGCAGTTCAACTTCAGCAGCACCGATGATCTCGAACCCTTCCGCGGCGTACTCGGCCAGGCCCGCGCGGTCGAAGCGCTGCAGTTCGGCGTGGCAATGCCGCGCCCTGGCTACAACGTGTTCGTCATGGGCGAACCCGGCACCGGGCGCTTCTCCTTCGTCCAGCGCTACCTCAAGGCCGAAGCCAAGCGCATGGAGACGCCGGCCGATCGGGTTTACGTCAATCATTTCGACGAACCGCGCGAGCCGCGTGCGTTGGAGCTGCCAGCCGGTACGGCGAGCGACTTCATCGCCGATATCAGCCAACTGATCGACAACCTGCTGGCCACCTTCCCGGCGGTGTTCGAAACGCCGACCTACCAGCAGAAGAAGAGCGCCATCGACCGCGGCTTCAACAAGCGCTACGACCAAGCGCTGGACGTGATCGAGCGTCTCTCGCTGGAGAAGGGCGTGGCCCTGTACCGTGACAGCACCAATATCGCCTTCACCCCGATGGCCGACGGCAAGGCGCTGGACGAGGCCGAGTTCGCGCAGTTGCCGGAAGCCGACCGCGAGCGCTTCCACGCCGATATCGCCGCACTGGAAGAGCGCCTCAACGAGGAACTGGCCAGCCTGCCGCAGTGGAAGCGCGAGTCGAGCAATCTGCTACGTCAGCTCAACGAAGAGACCATCACCGTCGCGTTGCAGCCGCTGCTGGCGCCACTGTCGGAAAAGTATGCGGAAAACGCCGGTGTCTGCGCCTATTTGCAGGCGATGCAGATCAATCTGCTGAAAACCGCTGTCGAGCAACTGGTTGATGTCGACAAGGCCGATCCGCAGCTGCGCAAGCTGCTGGAGGAAATGTACTGCCCGAGCCTGGTGGTCGGTCACCACGCCAACGGCGGTGCGCCGGTGGTGTTCGAATCGCACCCGACCTACGACAATCTGTTCGGCCGTATCGAGTACAGCTCCGATCAGGGCGCGCTATACACCAGCTACCGCCAACTGCGCCCGGGCGCGCTGCACCGCGCCAACGGCGGCTACCTGGTGGTCGAGGCGGAAAAACTGCTCGGCGAACCCTTCGTCTGGGAAGCGCTCAAGCGCGCTCTGCATTCGCGCCAGTTGAAGATGGAGTCGCCTCTGGGCGATCTCGGCCGCATCGCCACCGTCACGCTCAACCCGCAGGTCATCCCGCTGCAGCTCAAGGTCATCATCATCGGCTCGCGGCAGCTGTACTACGCGCTGCAGGATCACGATCCGGACTTCCAGGAAATGTTCCGCGTACTGGTCGACTTCGACGAGGACATCCCGCTCGCCGAGGACAGCCTGGAGCAGTTCGCCCAACTGATGAAGACGCGTACCTCGGAAGAGGGCATGGCGCCCATGACCGGTGCTGCCGTGGCGCGTCTGGCTACCTACAGTGCGCGCCTGGCCGAGCACCAGGGGCGCCTGTCTGCGCGTATCGGCGACCTGTTCCAGCTGGTCAGTGAGGCCGATTTCATTCGCCAGCTCGCCGGGGAGAGCATCACCGACGTCGGTCATATCGAGCGTGCCCTCAAGGCCAAGGCCACGCGCACCGGACGGGTGTCGGCGCGGATCATTGACGACATGCTGGCCGGCATCATCCTCATCGACACCAGCGGCGCGGCCGTTGGCAAATGCAACGGCCTGACCGTGCTGGAAGTCGGCGACTCGGCCTTCGGTGTGCCGGCGCGGATTTCCGCCACCGTGTATCCGGGCGGCAGCGGTATCGTCGACATCGAGCGTGAGGTCAGCCTCGGCCAGTCGATCCACTCCAAGGGCGTGATGATCCTCACCGGCTTCCTCGGTAGCCGTTATGCACAGGAATTCCCGCTGGAGATTTCCGCGAGCATCGCCCTGGAGCAGTCCTACGGTTACGTCGACGGCGACAGCGCCTCGCTCGGCGAGGTGTGCACGCTGATCTCGGCGTTGTCGCGCACGCCGCTCAAGCAGTGCTTCGCCATTACCGGTTCGATCAACCAGTTCGGCGAGGTGCAGGCCGTCGGCGGGGTCAACGAGAAGATCGAGGGCTTCTTCCGCCTGTGCGAGGCGCGTGGCCTCACTGGCGAGCAAGGGGCGATCATCCCGCATTCCAACGTCGCCAACCTGATGCTCGACGAGCGCGTGCTGCAGGCCGTGCGAGACGGTCAGTTCAACGTCTATGCCGTGCGCCATGTCGATGAGGCGCTGAGCCTGCTGGTCGGTGAGGCGGCCGGTCACCCGGACGAGAAAGGGCGTTTCCCCAAGGGCAGCGTCAATGCCCGTGTGGTCGAGCGCCTGCGCGATATCGCCGAGATCGGCTTGGAGGAGGAGGGCAAGCCCGCCGAAGCGGAAAAGGCCAAAACCGAAGCCGAGCCGGCAGCCGCCAAGCCGGCAAAGGCGCCGCGACGCAAGAAGGGCGAGGGCGACGCGGCGAGCTGAGCAAATCTTGCACGATTGTCCCGGATCTCCCGGTATAGGCGCGTCGGACTCGTTGCTAACGCTTCATGCACACAGTTATCCACAGAACGCGTGGATAACTTTGGCTTCACAGTGCGGGCGCTCGGGGTGTAGGCTGGAGCCTGGATTCCGCGAGGGTCGCCGCCATGTCGCGCAGCCTCTGCCTCACCCGCCAATGCCTGGGCCTGGTCACGCGCATCGAATGCGTGATCCGGCCGATGGCAGATAACCAAGGACGCTGGATACTGCTCTGCGCCGCCGGCATGTCAGGCGCGCAACCTTCTGCGATCAAGGCGCAAGGCCCATTCTATGGGCCTTTTGTCGCAGAAGGGGTCCTTGATTCGATTGCCGAAAGCCTGGCCTTGCAGGGATATGCCGAGTGCAGCGAACCGCCCATCTGGCGCTTGCACATGCAGGCCGAGTTGCGCCGCGTCAACGGCGAACGCAACAGACCGCTCAGTGCCTTGCAGCGCCGCCCCGAAACTGACGGGCACAGCTGAAACGTCCGCAACAAAGCGCGCCGGAGCATTCACCGGGGACTCGCGTTGATGGGGGTTATCCACAATACGCTGGCTGCTTCTGCTGATGCTGGACGATGGGTATACTCGCCGCTTTTTCTCTCTTCAGTGAGTTTTCCATGGAACGCTTTATCGAAAACGCCATGTACGCATCGCGTTGGTTGCTGGCGCCGATCTATTTCGGTCTGTCTCTGGGTCTGCTGGCGTTGGCGCTGAAGTTCTTCCAGGAAGTCTTCCACATCCTGCCGAACGTATTCGCCATGGCAGAGTCCGACCTGATTCTAGTGCTGCTGTCACTGATCGACATGGCGCTGGTAGGCGGCTTGCTGGTCATGGTGATGATCTCCGGCTACGAGAACTTCGTTTCGCAACTGGATATCGATGACAGCAAGGAGAAACTCAGCTGGCTGGGCAAGATGGACTCCAGCTCGTTGAAGATGAAGGTGGCCGCTTCGATCGTGGCCATTTCCTCGATCCACCTGCTGCGGGTGTTCATGGATGCGCGCAACTACGAAACGGACCATCTGATGTGGTACGTGATCATCCACATGACCTTCGTCGCCTCGGCGTTCGCCATGGGCTATCTGGACAAGCTGACCAAGCACGATTGATCCCGGCTTGTTTCAAGACCGCCCGTCCGAACAGGACGGGCGTTTTGCGTTCTGGGGTTGAGCTTTTTCTTTGTTTTACAAGAATTATGTTTGTATAAGTTCTTGTATAGAAAGACGAGGGAAAGCCAGATGAATCTGCATGATCTATCCGCTTATGCCCAAGCCGGGCGCATCGATGAACTCAACCTGATCTCGCTCGAAGGTGGCATCTACCTGCTCGAAGCACGGATGGAAGGGCGCGCGCATCCGATTATCGACGAACACGGCAGTACCTTGAGCCTGCGTTCGGTGGAGCATGCGCGCGACGTGCTGCAGGAAATGCCGACGCTGCCGTTCTTTCTGGTGCACAGCTCGGTACATGACGAGATGTGCGGCTTGCCCTCGGCCGCCAACAGTCTGCGTGTGCCCATCGCCTTTCGTTCCGGCTGGTGAAAGCTCCGCAGATGGCCGTTGATAGTGAGGGCGGTGTACGCCGCCTGATCCTGATTCTGGGTGATCAACTGACGCCCGGCCTCGGCGCGCTGCAGGACGTCGACCCGCAGCGCGACCATCTATTGCTGGCCGAGGTGATGGAGGAGGCCAGCCATGTACCGCATCACCCGAAGAAGATCGCCCTGATCTTCAGCGCCATGCGCCATTTCACCGAGGCCCTGCGCGCGCAGGGCCTCAAGGTGCATTACGTGACGCTCGATGATCCTGGCAACAGCGGCTCCCTGCCCGGCGAGTTATTGCGCTGGACGCAGCAGTTGGACCCCGCTGAAATCCATCTGACCGAGTGCGGCGACTGGCGCCTGGAGCAGGCCCTGCGCCACTGCGGCGTGCCGATCCACTGGCACCCGGACAGCCGTTTTCTGTGTACGCGCGATGCCTTCGCTGCCTGGGCGAAGGACCGCAAGCAGCTGCGCATGGAGTTCTTCTACCGCGAAATGCGCCGCGCCAGTGGCCTGCTGCTCAACCCCGACGGCACGCCTGAGGGTGGCGCCTGGAACTTCGACGCCGACAACCGCAAGGCGCTGCCCAAGGGCGTGCGTCCACCTGCGCCTCTGCGCATCGAGCCGGACGCGATCACCCGTGAGGTGCTGGATTTGGTGGGACAGCGCTTTGCCGGGCATTACGGCAGCCTGGAGGGCTTCGATTACCCGGTGACGGCCGAGCAGGCCGAGGGCCTTTGGCAGCATTTTCTCGCCCAAGGCCTGGCCGACTTTGGCGATTATCAGGACGCCATGGCCGACGACGAGCCCTTTCTCTTTCACTCGCGCATCAGCGCCGCGCTGAACATCGGCTTGCTCGATCTGCGGCGGATCTGCGCCGAGGTAGAGGCCGCCTATCGCGCCGGCGACGTGCCGCTGAATGCCGCCGAAGGGTTCATTCGCCAACTGATTGGCTGGCGCGAGTATGTACGCGGCGTCTATTGGCTGCGCATGCCGGAGTACGCCGAAGGCAATCGCTTCGGCAACTCACGAGCACTGCCCGAGTTCTACTGGACCGGCAAGACACGGATGAACTGCATGCGCCAGGCCATCGGCCAGACCCTGGAGCACGCCTATGCGCACCATATCCAGCGGCTGATGGTTACCGGCAACTTCGCGCTGCTGGCCGGCATCGCGCCCAAGGCTATCTGCGACTGGTACCTGGCCGTGTACATGGACGCCTTCGACTGGGTGGAGCTGCCTAACACCCTGGGCATGGTGATGCACGCCGACGGCGGCTACCTCGGCTCCAAGCCCTATTGCGCCAGCGGCCAGTACATCAAGCGCATGTCCGATCATTGCCAGGGCTGCAGCTACAAGGTGAGCGAAAGCACCGGCGAGTCGGCCTGTCCGTTCAATGCCTTGTACTGGCATTTCCTCATGCGCCACCGTGAGCCGCTTGAGCGCAACCCGCGCATGGGCATGGTCTATCGCAACCTGGCGCGTATGAACGAGGCCAAGCAGCAAGCGCTGTGGGACTGGGGCGAACGCCTGCTGGCCAGGCTCGATGCCGGGGAGATGCTGTGAAAAAGAGCGAGCTGCCGGTGAAGACCTGTGCGGTCTGCGGCTTGCCATTCACCTGGCGCAAGAAATGGGCGCGCTGCTGGGATGAGGTGCGCTACTGCTCCGAGCGCTGTCGCCGTGGGCGCAACAAGCAATAGGGCGAGAGTGTCGCCGCTGAAGCGTCTTCCTTGGGTTCAGCTGCGACGGGCAATGCCTGCGGCCGTGACGCCGCGCCTGGCTTCTGTGCTAGGCTGGCCGACCTTTTTCACAGCCCCTAGCGGAGCCTTTCATGTCCGAATTCAACTTCAGCCCCGATCTGTCCTCCGATGAAGGTCGCGTCAGCTACGGCATCGGTCGTCAACTCGGTGGTCAGTTGCGCGACAACCCGCCGCCCGGCGTCGACCTGAACGCGATCCTCGCCGGTCTGACCGATGCCTTCACCGGGCAGGCCAGCCGCGTTTCCGAGGCTGAGCTGGGCGCGAGCTTCAAGGTCATCCGCGAGATCATGCAGGCCGAGGCCGCTGCCAAGGCCGAAGCCGCTGCCGGCGAAGGCCGTGCCTACCTGGCCGAGAATGCCAAGCGCGAAGGCATGACCGTACTGGCTTCGGGTCTGCAGTACGAAGTGCTGGTGGCCGGCGAGGGCGCCAAGCCGTCGGCCGAGGATCAGGTACGTGTGCACTACCACGGCACCCTGATCGACGGTAGCGTGTTCGACAGCTCCTACGAGCGCGGCCAGCCGGCTGAATTCCCGGTCGGCGGCGTGATTCCGGGCTGGGTCGAGGCGTTGCAACTGATGGCTACCGGCAGCAAATGGCGCCTGCACGTGCCGAGCGAACTGGCCTACGGCGCTCAGGGCGTTGGCAGCATCCCGCCGCACAGCGTGCTGGTATTCGATGTCGAGCTGCTCGACATTCTGTAAGCGAAATGCGTAGGTAAGTCGTAGGGTGGACAACGCTGTTTTGTCCACCACGACGACGGTGGACGGGTAAAGCGTCGTCCACCCTACGATCGAGCGGCCCCCTGCATTGCAGGGGGCCGTTTTGTCTTTAGGACGGCCGCAAGGCCCGTGCGTAGCAGTAGAGAAACAGGCTGCGCACCAGCTCCTTGAGCACGATGGGTTCGCTGGAGCTGAGTTCATGCAGGTCCAAGTCGCCCTGGTCGCGCAGTTCGTCCAGCGCTTCTTCTTCGAGCATGGCGCAGACTTCGCCGGTTTCGCGATTGAGGATGCGCAGGTAGGGATGCGGGCGGTCCAGCCAGGCATCGATCAGGTAGGTCATGGCAGGTCTCCTTGGCCGTCATTACGTAACTGAGAATAATTCCTATTACATAAATAGCAAGGGCTAATTGCGACCTTTTGTCGTTTACGCGATCAGGTTTTGGCAATAAGGCGGGTGCCGGGAAGACAAGCGCGACGTCCGCAGCTGGCGTGTCTCCCGGCTCACGACCAGTTGGCGAGATTCCCGTTCGGACCTGTGATCCGCTGTCCGGCCCGGACAGCGGACTGTCGACATAAGGCTGAACGGGCAGGGTGGCGGCAATTGCATCGGACGCCCCGTCCTGCCGGAGTCGTTCGGCGGTGGCGTCAGGCACCCAAGCGGCGGGTCACCTCACCCAATTGTCCGGACATGTCGTGCAGGTTGCGGCTGGCCATCTGCGTGCGTTCCACGTTGTCCTGGTTGGCGCTGGCGATGGCGGTCAGCTCGGTGAGGTTGCGCGAGATGTCCTCGGCCACCGAGGTCTGTTCCTCGGCAGCCGTGGCGATCTGCTGGTTCATGTCGCGAATGGCCTCTACCGCCTCGGTGATGCGCTGCAGCATGGCGCCGGCTTCGGTGACCTGGGTGACACCCTGTTCGCTGCGCTGCTGGCCGCTCTCAATGGCGCGCACGGCATCCAGGGCGCCGTTTTGCACGGTGTCGATGATCTGGTTGATCTCGGCAGTGGATTCGGCCGTGCGTTGGGCGAGGTGACGCACCTCGTCGGCGACCACGGCGAAGCCGCGACCCTGCTCGCCGGCCCGGGCCGCTTCGATGGCGGCATTGAGAGCGAGCAGGTTGGTCTGCTCAGCAATGCCACGGATCACTTCCAGCACCTTGCCGATGCGCCCACTGTCGCTTTCCAGGCGACGGATCACTTCTGCCGTACTGGCAATCTCGCCGCGGATGTCGGTGATGGTGGCGATGGTCGATTGCATCACCGTGCTGCCCTGGCGCGCCGAGTCGTCGGCATCGTTGGCCGCGTGTGCGGCGTCGGCGGCATGGCGCGCCACCTCCTGCGCCGTGGCAGACATCTCGTGCATCGCGGTGGCGACCTGGTCGGTACGCTCGAACTGCTCGCTGACACCTTCGGTCATGCGCGAGGCGATGGCGTTGAGTTCGCCGCTGGCGCTGTCGAGATTCTGCGTGCTCTGATGCAGGCGCTCGGTGGTGCTGGCGAGAAAGTCGCGCAGGGTATTGGCGGCGCGTGCCAGCAGGCCCAGCTCGTCCTGGCGGGTGCTCTCCACACGTTGATCGAACTGGCCGTGGCTGAGCTGATCGACATGGCCGATCAGGTGGCGGATGGGAATGATCAGGTTGCGGTTGACCAGCCACAGGCTGAACAGGGCGATGACCAGCGCGGCGATGAGCATGACTACGGTACCGCTGAAGATGGTGCGCGCGGCGCTGGCGTTGATCTGCTCGGCCTGGCTCAGGCTGTTCTGGCGCAGTTGTTCGACCAGGGTGGTCATCTGCTCGCTGGCCGCGCGGTCGATGCCCTGCACGGCGTCATCACCTGCCTTGGCGTCGGCGCCGGCAGCCACGAAGGCGTCGCGGCCCTTGCGGTAGTTGGCACCGAGGGTCTGGTGTTCGCCGCGCAGGCGCTCGACCTGGGCCTTCAGCGCCGGATCAGCAGCGGCGACCTGGGTCAACTGGCCGAGAATATCCTGCACCTTGCGCTCCTGTGCTTCGAACTGGCTCCAGTAGCGTTGCAGGTTGGCGCTGTCCTGGCCGCGTAGCAGAACGTTCTTCCATTCCTGCACCTGTATCTTGAATTCAACGTTGGCCGCGTCGATCAGACGAGAGGATTCCAGCGGTCCGTCGAGCAGGCCGCGGTAGGACTGAATGCCGCTGGACAGAAAGCTGAAGCAGACCAGCGCGGTGATCAGGATCAGCGCCAGACTGCCGCCGAGCAGGGCGAGAATCTGCGCGCGCAGGGATTTTTGCAGGAACATGATGGGATGCCTCGGAAGCCAGGCGTGGCGGAACAGGCTCAGCGTAGTGGGCGAATGTTGCAGATTTGTGAAATGTCTAGACGAGTCGTAGCGGGCCGGATCAGTCAGGAAACAGCAGATGATTTCGATGCTTGAATGATTGCGCAATCATCTTAATCTGACTCGGGTTGTTCATTTTCGGCGGCCCAAAGGGTGCCGAGTTCATCACGAGGAAGTAGTCATGACCGATAACGCCACCCCACGCGCCGACGACGACCGCATTGCCTGGCTGAGCCTGCGTTCGGTAGCCCTGCCGCTGGCCAACCCGATCAGTGATGCCAAGGTGCTGACCGGCCGGCAGAAGCCGATGACCGAGATCGCCATCCTGATCGCCGAGATCGAGACCCGTGACGGTCATCGCGGCCTGGGTTTCAGTTACTCCAAGCGCGCCGGCGGTGCAGGCCAGTTCGCCCATGCCCTGGAAGTGGCGCCGAACCTGATCGGTGAGAACCCCAGCGATATCGCCAAGCTGTGGGACAAGCTGTGCTGGGCCGGCGCCTCGGTTGGCCGCAGCGGCCTGGCGACCCAGGCCATCGGCGCCTTCGACGTCGCTCTGTGGGACCTCAAGGCGCGTCGCTCCGGTCTGTCGCTGGCGCGCCTGCTCGGCAGTCACCGCGACTCCGTGCGCTGCTACAACACCTCCGGTGGCTTTCTGCATACGCCGCTCGATCAACTGCTGAAGAACACCGATATCTCCCGCGAGAAGGGCATTGGCGGGATCAAGCTCAAGGTCGGTCAGCCCGACTGGGCGCTGGATATCCACCGCGTCAGCACGGTGCGCGAGCATCTGGGCGAGAGCTTCCCGCTGATGGTCGATGCCAACCAGCAATGGGATCGCCCGACCGCGCGGCGCATGTGCCGCCGCCTGGAACCCTTCGACCTGATCTGGATCGAGGAGCCGCTGGACTGCTACGACGCCGAAGGCCATGCCGAGCTGGTGCGTCTGTTCGATACGCCGATCGCCACCGGTGAGATGCTCACCAGCCCGGCCGAGCACTGGGAGTTCATCCGCCAGCGCGGTGCCGATTTCCTCATGCCCGATGCGCCGCGCGTTGGCGGTATCACTCCGTACCTGCGCGTGCAGACCCTGGCCGAGCAGGCCGGCATGACCCTGGCGCCGCACTTCGCCATGGAGCTGCACGTGCACCTGGCCGCCAGTCATACGCGCGAGCCCTGGGTCGAGCATTTCGAGTGGCTGGAGCCGCTGTTCAACGAGCGCCTGGAGATTCGCGACGGGCGCATGCTGGTGCCGACCCGGCCGGGCCTTGGTTTGAGTCTGAGCGAGCAGGTTGCCGGCTGGACGGTGCAGCAGGCGGAGGTTGGCAAGCGCGCCTGATCTTCAATTCTGCGGATAGATGTCGCGAGCCGCCTGGCGCACGGCATCAATCACTGCCGGCAAGGCGGGGTTGTCGTTGTCGTCGCGCCAGACCAGGTGCAGCTCGCCGCATACGCCTTTGGGTAGTGGCAGCTCACGGAAACACACCTGCTCGAAGCGAATGGCGCTGGCGCTACGCGGCACCAGCGCCAGGCCCATGCCAGCGTTGACCAGCGACAGGATAGTCAGGGTCGACCCCAGCGCCTGAACGAACTCCGGCTGAATGCCGCTGGCGCGGAACAGGCCGGTGTGCAGTTCGTTGAAGGGCTGCCAGGCGGTATGCGCATAAAGAATGAAGGGCTGACCATGGAGCATCTCCAGGGTCGGCCGTTCGTGCTTTGCCAGCGGGTGTTCGGCGGGCGTGGCCAGCACGAAGGGCTCGCGCAACAGGCATTCGCTGATCAGCCCCGGTTGCTGCAGGGGCGCCCGCACGATGGTCAGGTCCACGCGCCTGGCGCGCAGTGCTTGCACCTGTTCGAAGGTGCTCATCTCCAGCAAGGCGATATCCACACCCGGGCGCTCACGCTTGGCGGTGGTGATCGCGCGCGGTAGCACGTCATACACCGCGCTGGCGACGAAACTGATGTTCAGCGAGCCGCTTTCACCGATGGCGGCCAGCCGGGCACTCTGTGCCGCGCGGTGGGCCTGATCGAGCAGGGCCTGGGCTTCGACGAAGAAGGCGCGACCGGCCGCCGTCAGGGCAACCGAGCGGGTGCTGCGGGTGAACAGCGTGACGCCCAGCTGATGTTCGAGCAACTGGATCTGTCGGCTCAACGGTGGCTGGGTCATGTGCAGGCGCTCGGCGGCGCGGCGGAAGTTCAGCTCGGCGGCCAGGGTGGTGAAGCAGCGCAGTTGGGCCAGGTCGAACATTGATTCATTCCGGGTATCAATCAAGTGGCTGATTAGATTAGACCTGGATCAATGCGGGCGTCCATCATCTACCGCAACGTGATTGCGGATGGCGCTGCAGGGCGCATGAAGCAGAGGCGGGGAAGGGAAAAAGAACCGCCCCCTGAGCAGAGGGGGCGGTGGAGTGGATCAGGTACGCAGGATCTCGTTGATCGCGCTGGGTTTGGGACGTAGCGCGCTGAACACCTGCCAGAGCACGAATGCCAGCGCCAGGCCAAGGAAGGTGCCGGCGATGGGATTGGTGAAGAAATCGGCGAAGCTGTTGTCCGACAGCATCAGACCGCGACGCAGGTTGGTCTCCGCCATCGGTCCGAGGATGAAGCCGATGATGAACGGAGCCGCGGGCATACCGGCCTTGACGAAGGCGTAGCCGAGCAGACCGAACAGCAGGATCGACCATACGTCGAACAGGCGGCTGGACAGACCGAAGGCACCCACTACGCACAGCACCAGGATGATCGGCAGCAGGATGTGCTTGGGCACGTCGAGCAGCTTGATGAACAGGCGCAGGCCGTAGAACTCCATGAACAGCATCATGCAGGTGGCGACGATCAGCGCGGCGAAGATGGTGTAAACCAGCGGACCCTGGCTGATGAACAGCAGCGGGCCGGGCTGGATGCCGTGGATCAGGAAACCGCCGAGCATGATCGCGGTGACGGTGTCGCCGGGAATGCCCAGGGTCATCAGCGGCATCATGGCACCACCGATGCCGGCGTTGTTGGCGGTTTCACTGGCGACCACGCCGCCGATGTTGCCTTTGCCGTAGGTGTGCCCGTCTTTCGCGCGCTTCTTGGCGATGATGTAGGAAACCAGGTTCGAGGTGCCCGCGCCGATGCCCGGCAGGATGCCGATGCCCAGGCCGATGATCCCCGAGCGACCGGCGTTCGGCAGTTGCTCGCGGAACTCCTTGAGCGAGAAGCCGAAGCCCTTGATGTTCTTCATGCTCACCGACCTGGCCTTGCCCTGCACGGCATGGCGACCGGTTTCGGCGAGCTTGATGATCTCGGCCACGGCGAACATGCCGATCATCACCGTGAGCATCGAGAAGCCGCCGTTGAGCTCGCTGATACCGAAGGTGAAGCGGCGAATGGCCTCGACCGGGGCGATGCCCACGGTGGATACGGCGATACCCAGTGCACCGGCGAACAGCCCCTTGACCATGGAGCCGGCCGACAGGGTGGCGATCAGGGTCAGGGAGAACACGGCGATGGCGAAGTATTCATGCGGGCCGAAGCTCAAGGCCACCTTGGCCAGCTGCGGGGCGATGAACATCAGTGCGACGATGCTGAAGATGGTGCCGAGGAAGGAGAACACGATGCCGACGCCCAGCGCCTTGACGCCATGGCCCTGCTCCATCAACGGGCCACCGTCGAACACCGTGGCGATGGAGGACGGTGTTCCCGGAATCTTCAACAGGATCGCCGAGATAAGCCCCCCGGATGTGGCGCCGATGAACAGCGCGACCAGCAGGGACAGGCCGGCTTGCGGGCCCATGGTGAAGGTCAGGGGCAGGCACAGGGCAACGGCCATCGTGGCCGAGAGGCCGGGCACGGCGCCGAAGACGATGCCCATGGCCACGCCAATGGCCATCAGCATCAGGATGTTCAGTGAGAATACGGCACCGAAGCCTTGCTGCAGTAATTCGAGCATGGTCGATCCTCAGATGTAGTCGTTCAGCAGGCCAGCGGGCAGCAACAGGTCGAAGGCCTCGCGGAACAGCAGGAAGATGAGCGCAGAGCAGATGACGGCGATCAGCAGATAGGTGAGGTGTTTGGCTTTCTGGTTTACCGGGGTCAGCACGAGGAACTGCAGATACAGGTAAACCACGGTCATGATCGGGAAACCCACAGGGCCGAGCAGGGCCATGTAGCCGAGGATCAGACCAAGGGTCTTGAAAACGGTCTTGGGTTCTACGACGTCGGCAGCCGGCTCTTCGGCTTCCACCACAGGCTGGGCCGCAGTGGTGGGTTCAGCGGCAGCCTTGGGTTTGGCGAAGGCGCTGAACAGTTGCATCACGCCCAGCAGCGACAACAGGCCGGCCAGCAGCTTGGGAACGGTGGCCGCATCGACACCTTCATGCCCGGGCAGCTGTTGCGCCAGTACCAGGTAGGTAAGGCTGGCAGCGAGCATGGCAACGCCGATGATCAGTTCTTTCTTATTCAGGGTGTTCATTGCATACCTCGATGTTCTGAGGTGCAGCGCCGGCCGAATCGATCGGGCCGGCGCTGCGTTGTGGTTTACTTGGCCTTGCGCAGCTCATCCTTGAACTGCATGAAGTCTTCGCGGGTCTTGGCCAGAATCTGCTTGGCGTCTTCGGTGGCGAAGAAGGCGACTGGCTGCTTGAACTTCTTCAGGTCTTCAGCGTAGGCAGGCTTCTCGGTGATCTGCTGCATGATGTCGGACATTTTCTTGACGATCGCCGGGTCGGTGCCTTTCGGGAAGGCGACCACGTATGGCTTGTCCAGGGTGATGTCCAGGCCTTGTTCCTTGAGGGTCGGTACGTCAGGGATCAGCGGGTTGCGTTCGTCGTTGGGCTGACCCAGAGCGACCATCTGGCCGCCGTTGACGTAGTCCTGTACCGAGCCGTAGCTGATGGCGCCCAGATCGACGCGGCCGCCGAGCATGGCGACAACGCGGTCGGATACGGTACCGGCATCGACCATCTTCAGTTTGGCGCCGCTGAGTTTTTCCAGCTGCAGGCCCTGCACGTGGGAGAAGTTACCCATCTCGGTGCCGTAAGTGAGGCTGCCCGGATTGGCCTTGGACTTCTCGACCAGGTCTTTCATGCTGGTCACGCCCGACTGCTTGGAGGCCACGAACACGGCGCTCTTGTCGACACCGGCGATGCAGGAGACATCGAAGGCTTCGTAGCTGTCTTCGGTCAGCCCGGCCACTTCGTTGACGATCAGCTGGCCCGGGTGGGTGAAGAGGATGGTGTTGCCATCCGCTGCAGCGCCCTTGACCTGCTCGGCCGCCAGGGTGCCACCGCCGCCAGCGACGTTGGTCACGACCATGGTCTTGCCGGTGATCTCGTTGAAGTACTTGGCCATCATGCGGGCGTTGAAGTCGGTGTCGCCACCGGGGTTGGCGATCACCACCACCTGGATCGGGCGAGTCGGCCAGTTGACCTCATCGGCGAAGGTGGCGGCATGGGTGACCAGGGCACCGACACCGACCAGGGCAGAGAGTAGGGAAGCGCGGAATGTTTTTTTCATTGGAATACTCCGGGTTGGGATAAAAAGCCGCGCGAGTCAGTCGCGGCCGAGGCTGGGACGTTTCGGGTCATACTGCCAACCCGGAACCAGGTACTGCATGGCCATGGCGTCGTCACGCGCGCCGCTGGCCACCTTCTTGTAAAGCTCGTGGGCGGCCATGATCCGCTCCATGTCCGGCTCGATGCCGAGGCCGGGCTTGTCCGATACCTGTACCTGACCACCGATGATCTGCAGCGGTTCGCGGGTCAGGCGTTCTTCGCCTTCCTGCCAGATCCAGTGCGTGTCGATGGCGGTGACGCGGCCCGGTACGGCGGCGGCGGCATGGGTGAACATGGCCAGGGAAATATCGAAGTGGTTGTTCGAATGCGAACCCCAGGTCAGGCCGAACTCTTCACAGACCTGGCCGAGGCGTACGGCGCCCTGCATGGTCCAGAAGTGCGGGTCGGCCAGGGGGATGTCGACGGCTTCCAGGCGCAGCGAATGCCCCATCTGCCGCCAGTCTGTGGCGACCATGTTGGTGGCGGTGGGAATGCCGGTGGCACGCTTGAATTCGGCCATCACCTCGCGGCCCGAGTAGCCGTTTTCCGGGCCACAGGGGTCCTCGGCATAGGTCAGCACATGGTTCTGGCCCTGACACAGGGCGATGGCCTCGTCCAGCGACCAGGCGCCATTGGGATCGAGGGTGACGCGCGCATCGGGGAAGCGCGCCTTGATCGCACGGATCGCGTCCATCTCCTCGGCGCCACGCATCACGCCGCCCTTGAGCTTGAAGTCGTTGAAGCCGTAGCGCGCATGCGCCGCCTCGGCCAGGCGGGCAATGGCCTCTGGCGTCAGTGCAGCCTGATGACGCAGGTGGTACCAGTCGTCCGCCGAGCCTGTGCCAGCGAGATAGGGCAGGTCGGTGCGCTGGCGTTCACCTATATAGAAGAGGTAGGCGAGCATCGGCACGCGATCGCGTTGCTGGCCGCTGCCGAGCAGCTCGGCCACCGGCACGTCGAGATGCTGGCCGAGCAGATCGAGCAGGGCGGCTTCGACCGCGGTGATCACGTTGTCCAGGCGCAGGTTGATCTCGTGCGGTTGCTTGAGTACACGCGCTTCGGATTCGGAGGTGACCTGGTGCTGGGTGGTCTGCGGCCCCTTGGCCGGGCCGGCGATGGCCTGGCGCAGGCGGTTGAGCACATGGTTGTAACGGCCTACCGATTGGCCGATCACCAGTTCACGGCAGCGCTCCAGCGCCTGGCGGATACCTTCGCCACCGGGGACCTCGCCACAACCGATGCGCCCGGCATTGTCCTTGAGCAGTACCAGGTTGCGGGTGAAATAGGGGCCGTGGGCGCCACACAGGTTGAGAAGCATGCTGTCATGGCCAGCGACCGGAATGACCTGCATCTCAACGATCTGGGGTGTGCTGCTGCGGGAGGCTTCGTACATCTTGGCTGGGGCTCCGAACGTGGCGCGGCCCTTGGCCGCAATGGCGAAGGTACGGTTCAGTCGTGCACCGGGATCAGCAAAAGATCCTCGTTGCAGCAAATGAGAGCTTGGGCAAAGACGGCAACGAGGCCTGCGCGGGGCGCGCTGGTCGTGCGGCTGCTGGCATCGCTGCGAGGGGCAGCGCGATGGCAGGGCGGAGCGGCAGTGAAGGTCTGTGACATGACCTGGGCCTCGTTTGTTTTTATTGGAATGTCATAGGTTGTCGTATGACTTGGTGAAATTAGTACCAGCCTGAAGTTGGCGTGTCAACGCTACCCATGGCGAATGATGATTGCGCTGGCATCTGTTCTGAGAGCATCATCCAGGCTGCTCTACGCTGAGCTTCGCCGCTTGCGGGCCGGTTCTGCGGGCAGGTATGGCGCACGGGCAAAAATCTTCGACGAACGGACGATACGAAAACTGGTGTTTTTTTTGTTGTTGTACGATAACGTATCTCTACAGCTTCGGCTGACGTAATCCCTCACAACTCGCTTTCCAGGGTGTTCGCATAATGAATCCACAAGAACTTAAGTCCATCCTTTCTTCCGGTCTGCTGTCTTTCCCGGTAACCGACTTCGATGCTGCCGGTGATTTCAACAAGGCCAGCTACGTGCGCCGCCTCGAGTGGCTGGCCCCTTACGGTGCTTCCGCTCTGTTCGCTGCCGGTGGCACTGGCGAGTTCTTCTCCCTGGCGCCGGACGAATACAGCGCCGTGATCAAGACTGCCGTAGATACCTGCGAGAAGTCCGTACCTATCCTGGCCGGCGTTGGCGGCCCGACCCGCGTTGCCATCCAGATGGCGCAGGAAGCCGAGCGCCTGGGCGCCAAAGGCCTGCTGCTGCTGCCGCACTACCTGACCGAAGCCTCGCAGGACGGCGTTGCCGCTCACGTCGAGCAGGTGTGCAAGTCGGTGAACATCGGCGTGGTGGTCTACAACCGTAACGTCTGCCGTCTGAACGCCAACCTGCTGGAGCAGGTGGCCGAGCGTTGCCCGAACCTGATCGGCTACAAGGACGGCCTTGGTGACATCGAACTGATGGTGTCGATCCGTCGTCGCCTGGGCGAGCGCCTGACCTACCTCGGCGGCCTGCCGACCGCTGAAGTCTACGCCGCTGCCTACAAGGCGCTGGGCGTACCGGTTTACTCCTCGGCGGTATTCAACTTCATCCCGAAAACCGCCATGGACTTCTACCGTGCCATCGCAGCCGAAGATCACGCCACCGTTGGCAAGCTGATCGACGATTTCTTCCTGCCATACCTGGACATCCGTAACCGCAAGGCCGGCTATGCCGTGAGCATCGTCAAGGCCGGCGCCAAGATCGTTGGCTACGATGCCGGTCCGGTACGCGCTCCGCTGACCGATCTGCTGCCGGAAGAGTACGAGGCCCTGGCCAAGCTGATCGAAGCGCAAGGCGCGCAATAATGCCGCAGGTGGCCGCTCGCTCGGCGAGCGGCCACCCGTTTGCGCTCCGCAGGCCGGGCGCGATGGCATTGAGCAATTGTCAAACCCTCATAAGAACAACAGGGGCACGCTAAATGACTTCACAGATTCCTGCCGCTGTCGGCACTCCGCTGATTACCGAGCTGCAAGTCGTACCGGTCGCCGGTCAGGACAGCATGCTGCTCAATCTGAGCGGTGCCCACGGCCCTTACTTCACCCGTAACATCCTCATTCTCAAGGACAGCGCCGGCCATGTCGGTGTCGGCGAAGTCCCCGGCGGCGAGGGCATCCGCAAGACCCTCGAAGACGCCCGCTCGATTCTCGTCGGCCAGCCGGTCGGCAACTACAACGCGCTGCTGAACCAGGTGCGCCGCGCTTTCGCCGATCGTGATTCCGGCGGCCGCGGTCTGCAGACCTTCGACCTGCGTATCACCATTCACGCCGTCACCGCACTGGAGTCGGCGCTGCTCGATCTGCTCGGCCAGCACCTCGGCGTGCCGGTCGCCGCACTGCTTGGTGAAGGCCAGCAGCGCGATGCGGTGGAAATGCTCGGCTACCTGTTCTTCATCGCCGACAAGGACAAGACCGATCTCGGCTACCGCGATGAGCGCGATGCCGATGACGCCTGGGAGCGCGTGCGCAACCAGACAGCGCTGACCCCCGAAGCCATCGTGCGCCAGGCCGAGGCTGCGCATGCGCGCTACGGCTTCAACGACTTCAAGCTCAAGGGCGGCGTGCTGCATGGCGAAGCCGAGGTCGAGGCGATTCGTGCCCTGGCCGCGCGCTTCCCCGACGCCCGTGTGACCCTCGACCCCAATGGCGGCTGGTCGCTGGATCAGGCCATCGCCCTGTGCCGCGACCTGCATGGCGTGCTGGCCTATGCCGAAGACCCGTGCGGCGCCGAGAATGGTTACTCCGGTCGTGAAGTGATGGCCGAGTTCCGCCGTGCCACCGGCCTGCCGACCGCGACCAACATGATCGCCACCGACTGGCGTCAGATGGGCCACACCATCTCCCTGCAATCGGTGGATATCCCGCTGGCCGACCCGCATTTCTGGACCATGGCCGGTTCCGTACGCGTGGCGCAGATGTGCAACGACTGGGGCCTGACCTGGGGCTCGCACTCCAACAACCACTTCGACATCTCCCTGGCCATGTTCACCCACGTCGCCGCCGCGGCGCCGGGTCGCGTCACCGCCATCGACACCCACTGGATCTGGCAGGACGGCCAGTACCTGACGCGCAACCCGCTGCGCATCGAGGGTGGCCTGGTACAGGTGCCGAAGACGCCAGGGCTCGGTGTCGAGCTGGACTGGGACGCGCTGGCCAAGGCGCACGAGCTGTACCAGACCAAGGGCCTGGGTGCGCGTGACGACGCGGTGGCCATGCAGTACCTGATTCCGGGTTGGACCTTCAATAACAAGAAGCCCTGCATGGTGCGTTGAGCCTGGTGCGGTCCCGTGATCCTGTAGGGTGGGCCGGGCGGCGTTCCGCTTCAGCCCACCGTGACTACAATCGGTGGGCTAAAGCCCACCCTACGGATTGATGACCTTGGCTGACGCGGAACGCCGGCCCACCTTACAGGCTGAACTTTCCTTCTGTCTCACGAGCCTTGCCGATGCCAGATGCCAAACCGGGTCGGGTGCGCTACAGCATTCTGCTGATGCTGTTTCTCGTCACCACCATCACCTTCGCCGATCGCTCCAGCCTGTCGGTCGCCGGTTCGGCGATGCAGGCCGGCCTGGGCATCGACGCGGTGACGCTCGGCTACATCTTCTCGGCGTTCGGCTGGGCCTACGTGATCGGGCAAATTCCCGGTGGCTGGCTGTTCGACCGCTTCGGCACCAAGCCGGTGTACACCCTGGCGCTGTTCATCTGGTCGGCGCTGACGCTGCTGCAGGGCTTCGTCGGCTGGCTGCCGACGACCTGGGCAGTGACCTCGATGTTCCTGCTGCGGTTGCTGGTGGGCTTTGCCAGTGCGCCGTGCTTTCCGGGCAATGCGCGCATCATTGCCTCCTGGTTTCCCACCGCGGAGCGCGCCACGGCCACGGCCATCTCCAGCTCGGCGCAATATGCCGCCACGGCGGTGTTCGCGCCGCTGATGGGTTGGGTGGTGCAGGCGATGGGCTGGCAGTCGGTGTTCATCGTGCTCGGTTGCCTGGGCCTGGCGTTGTCGTTGCTGTGGCTGAAGCAACTGCATGGTCCGCGTCAGCATCCGCGTATCGAGGCAGCTGAACTGGAGCACCTGGAGCGAGGCGGGGCGTTGATCGACCTCGAAGGCCAGCGTGGCAATGCTGGCGGCTCGCAGTGGCGGCACCTGGGCCTGTTGCTCAGGCAACGCACGATGATTGGCATTTACTTCGGTCAGTACTGCAACAACGCCATTACCTACTTTTTTCTCACCTGGTTTCCCGTTTATCTGGTGCAGGCGCGCGGCATGAGCATTCTCGGCGCCGGTTTCGCCGCCGCCTTGCCGGCCATCAGCGGTTGCGTCGGTGGCGTGCTGGGTGGATTGTTGTCCGACGGCATGCTGCGCCGCGGCCATTCGCTGACCCTGGCGCGCAAGCTGCCGATGGTGCTTGGCCTGCTGCTGTCGAGCAGCATGGTGCTGTGCATCTTCGCAGGCAGCGACGCCGCGGTGGTGGCGCTGATGGCCCTTGCCTTCTTCGGCAAGGGGCTCGGCTCGCTGGGCTGGACGCTGGTGGCCGATACCTCGCCGCGGCAGATTCTTGGCCTGTCCGGCGGGCTGTTCAATACCTTCGGCAACCTGGCGGCGATCACGACACCTATCGTCATCGGCTACCTGGTAAGCCGTACCGGATCATTCGATTGGGCGTTGGCCTATGTTGGCCTCAATGCCCTGCTGGCGGTCGTGAGCTTCGGCCTGATCGTCGGCCGTATTCACAGGGTCGAACTGGACAATGGCGCCTCTGGCTCCACATCCGGCTCGGTATCCTGAGCGCACACAGGAGCAAGCATCATGCAGTTGATTCCCCATCAGGATTCGCCCCGTTATATCCGCCTGCACCCGAGCGACAACGTCGGCGTGGTGGTCAATGACCAGGGCGTAGCAGTCGGCGGTCAGTTCGACGATGGCCTGAAAGCCATCGAAGGCATTCCGCAGAGCCACAAGGTGGCGTTGGTCGACATCGCCGAGGGTGGCGAGGTGGTGCGCTATGGCGAGGTCATCGGCTATGCGCTGAAAGCCATCGCCGCCGGCAGCTGGGTGACCGAGCAGGTGCTGCGCATGCCCGAGCCGCCGGTGCTGGACAACCTGCCCAAGGCGACCATCCAGGCTACGCCGGGCGAGCCGCTGGAGGGCTACACCTTCGAGGGCTTCCGCAACCCGGACGGCAGCGTCGGCACTCGTAACATTCTCGGCGTGACCACCACCGTGCAATGCGTGGTCGGCGTGCTCGATCATGTGGTTGAGCGCGTGCGCAAGGAAATCCTGCCCAAGTACCCCAACGTCGACGACGTGGTGGCGCTGTCGCACAGCTACGGCTGCGGCGTGGCGATCAACGCGCCGGACGCCGTGGTGCCGATCCGCACCCTGTACAACATCAGCCGCAACCCCAACCTGGGTGGCCAGGCGCTGGTGATCAGCCTGGGCTGCGAAAAGCTGCAGGCCAACCAGCTGATGGATGGCGACCAGCTCACCAACGGCATGGACGAGGAAGACTGGCTGTTCCGCCTGCAGGATTCCGGCACCGGCTTCACCGGCATGGTCGAGCAGATCATGGGCATGATCGAGGAGCGCCTGCAGGTGCTCGACCAGCGTCGCCGCGAGACTGTACCGGCGGCCGAGCTGGTGGTCGGCATGCAGTGCGGCGGCAGCGACGCCTTTTCCGGCATCACCGCCAACCCGGCCCTGGGTGTGGCCGCCGACCTGCTGGTACGCGCCGGTGCCACCGTGATGTTCTCCGAGAACACCGAAGTGCGTGACGGCATCCACCTGCTCACGCCGCGCGCCGCCAGCGTCGAGGTGGCCGATGCGCTGATCCGCGAGATGGACTGGTACGACCGCTACCTGCAGCGCGGCATGGCCGATCGCAGCGCCAACACCACGCCGGGCAACAAGAAGGGCGGGTTGAACAACATCGTCGAGAAGGCCATGGGTTCGATCGCCAAGTCCGGCAACGGCACCATCACCGGTGTGGTTTCCCCGGGCGAGCGCATTCGCGGCAAGGGCCTGTGGTTCTGCGCCACGCCGGCCAGCGACTTCATCTGCGGCACGCTGCAGCTGGCGGCGGGCATGAACCTGCACATCTTCACCACCGGTCGTGGCACGCCGTATGGCCTGTCGATGGTGCCGGTGATCAAGGTCGCGACCCGTACCCAACTGGCAGAGCGCTGGCCGGATCTGATCGACGTCGACGCCGGGCAGATCGTTTCCGGGCGCATGACGCTGGAGGAAATGGGCTGGCACATCTTCCAGCTCTATCTGGACGTGGCCAGCGGGCGCAAGCAGACCTGCGCCGAACACCTGCGTCTGCACAACGACCTGGTGCTGTTCAACCCGGCGCCGGTGACCTGATATGAGCGGCCTGTCCGAAAATCTCATTCAGACGTTGCGCGAGGTGGTCGGCGAGGCTGGCCTGATCACTGACGCCGAGCGTATGCAAAGCTACCTGAGCGACTGGCGCGGCGCCTATCGTGGCCAGGCGGCTGCGGTGCTGCGCCCGGCCTCGACCGAGGAGGTGGCGGCGGTGGTGCGTCTGTGTGCGCAGGCCGGCGTCGCCCTGGTGCCGCAAGGCGGCAACACCGGCCTGTGCGGCGGCTCGATCCCTGACGACTCCGGGGCGCAGCTCGTGCTGTCGCTGACGCGCATGAAGCGCATCCGCGAAGTGGACGTGGGCAATGAAACCATCACCGTCGAGGCCGGGGTGATCCTCCAGCAGTTGCAGGAGGCCGCCGCCGAAGTCGGCCGGCTGTTCCCGCTGTCGCTGGGCGCCGAGGGCAGTTGCACGGTCGGCGGCAACCTGGCGACCAATGCTGGCGGCACCGCCGTGCTGCGCTACGGCAACATGCGCGACCTGGCGCTGGGCCTGGAAGTGGTGCTGCCCGATGGGCGCATCTGGGACGGCCTGCGCGGCCTGCGCAAGGACAACACCGGCTACGACCTCAAGCACCTGTTCATTGGCAGCGAGGGCACCCTGGGCATCATCACCGCCGCCGTGCTCAAGCTGTTCCCCGCCGTGCGCAGCTTGACCACCGCCTGGGTGGCGCTGCCCAGCCCGCAGGCTTCCGTCGAGCTGATCGGGCAGATGCGCGGGCTGTGTGGCGACCGCCTGACCGGCTTCGAGCTGATGTCGCGGCAAAGCGTCGAGTTCGTCCTGCGCCATGTCGCCGGTGTCAGCGATCCCTTCGCCGAGGTGCACCCCTGGTACGTGCTGATCGAGCTGAGCGACACCCAGCCCAACGCGCCGTTGAACGAACTGCTCGAACAGGGCCTCGGCGAGGCCTTCGAGCTGGGCGTGGCGCTGGACGCCGTGGTGGCGGGTAGCGATGCGCAGGTGCACGCGTTGTGGGCGTTGCGCGAGGGCATTTCGGAGGCACAGAACCACGAGGGGCCAAGCCTCAAGCACGACATCAGTGTGCCGGTAAGCCGTATCCCCGACTTCATCGCGCGTACCGATCAGGCGCTGCAGCAGGCGTTCCCCGGTGTGCGCATCGTGGCCTATGGGCACGTCGGCGACGGCAACCTGCATTACAACATCAGCAAGCCAATCGGCGCCGAGGATGCCGTGTTCAAGGCGCAAGCCGAGGCGATCATGCGGGTGATCTACGACCAGACCCTGCATGATGCCGGCAGCATCAGCGCCGAACATGGCCTTGGCCAGTCCAAGCGCCTGGCCGCGCAGCATTACAAGGCGCCGCTGGAGCTGGAGTTGATGGCTCGAGTCAAGCAGGCGCTGGATCCAGCCGGACTGATGAATCCGGGCAAATTGCTGTAAATCGCATGATCGAAACAGGAGGTTCCATGAGCAAACCCAAGGTGCTGCAGATCGGCCCGCTGAGCGAGCGCTTCAACCGCGAGCTGGCCGAACAATACGAGGTCAGCGCGCTATGGCAACAGGCCGAGCCGCTGGCGTTCCTGCGCGAGCACGGCGAGCAGTTCATCTACATGGTGTCCTCGGCGCGTTTCGGCTGTACGGCCGAGCAGCTGGCGCTGCTGCCGAATCTGCGCGCCATCTGCAGTTTCGGTGTCGGCTACGACCCCTATCCGCTGGATCTGCTGCGCGATCGTGGCATCGTCCTCAGCACCACGCCGGACGTGCTCAACGACTGCGTGGCGGACCTGGCCATGGGCCTGATGATCGACAGCGCTCGGCGTCTGTCCGAGGGCGATCGCTTCGTGCGCAGCGGCGCCTGGAGCAGCACCACCGGGTTCCCGCTGGCGCGTCGGGTCAGCGGCAAGCGCCTGGGGATCGTCGGTCTCGGCCGCATCGGCGAGGCAGTGGCGCTGCGCGCCTCGGGTTTCTCCATGCCGGTGCGTTACCACAATCGCCGTGCGGTCGAGGGCAGCCCTTACCAGCATGAGCCGGATCTGCTGGCGCTGGCGCGCTGGGCGGACTTCCTGGTGCTGACCTGCCCGGGCGGCAAGGCCACCCATCATCTGATCAACGCCGAGGTGCTCGAAGCGCTGGGGCCTGATGGCTTTCTGGTCAACGTCGCGCGCGGCTCGGTGGTCGATGAGGCGGCGCTGATCACGGCGTTGCAGCAGAAGGTGATTGGCGGCGCCGGGCTGGACGTTTTCGAGCGCGAACCCCAGGTACCGGCCGAACTGCGCGAACTGGACAACGTGGTACTGTTGCCGCACGTCGGCAGCGGCAGCATCGAGACCCGCCAGCAGATGGCTGATCTGGTGCTGGATAACCTGCGAGCCTTCATCGCCACCGGCAGCCTCTTGACTCCGTTGTAGGGCGGGTGCAACCCGCCGCCTCAGTTGGCGGGTTGCACCCGCCCTACGGCCATGCGTGCGTTCAGGCGCACGCCACTGAATACGCCTGGCGGCACTCGCCGCCGGGCTTATCGTTACGGCGCCACAAGTGCCGTGATCGTTTCCTACCTCACCTGCAGCATCCCGGCGCACCACAAGTGCGCCGTTTTTTCCACTTCTGCGCTGATCTCGCTGTCTCAAGCCCTGTAAACTGTGGCGTTTTCCGCAGGCAAGGGGCTACCCACCGTGCACTCGGTCATTTCCATCCAGCAACTGAACAAGATCTATGCGTCCGGGCATCCTGCCCTGCAAGGCATCGACCTGGACATTCGCCAGGGCGAGATCTTCGCCCTGCTCGGGCCCAATGGCGCCGGCAAGACCACCCTGATCAGCATCATCTGCGGCATCGTCAATCCGGGCGAGGGCAGGGTGCTGGTCGGCGGTAAGGACATCGTCCGCGACTACCGCGCAGCCCGCTCGCAGATCGGCCTGGTACCGCAGGAGCTGGTCAGCGACGTGTTCGAAACCGTCTGGGCAACGGTCAAGTTCAGCCGTGGCCTGTTCGGCAAAAAACCAGACCCGGCCTACCTGGAACAGCTGCTCAAGGATCTGTCGCTGTGGGACAAGCGCAACGCCAAGATCATGGAACTGTCCGGCGGCATGAAGCGCCGGGTGATGATCGCCAAGGCGCTCTCTCACGAGCCGCAGATTCTCTTTCTCGACGAGCCCACCGCAGGCGTCGACGTGGAGTTGCGGCGCGACATGTGGAACATGGTGCGGCGCCTGCGCGAGCGCGGCGTGACCATCATCCTCACCACCCACTACATCGAAGAGGCCGAGGAAATGGCCGATCGTATCGGGGTGATCAGCAAGGGCCGCATCATCCTGGTGGAAGACAAGCAGGTGCTGATGCACAAGCTGGGCAAGAAGCAGCTGACCCTGCACCTGCAGCAGCCGTTGTCCTGCGTGCCGAGCGAGCTGGCGCGCTATGGCCTGGAGCTGGCGGATCAGGGCCATGCGCTGGTGTTCACCTTCGATGCCCAGCACGAGAACACCGGCATTGCCGAACTGCTGCGCGATCTCGCCCAACACGGCATCGATTTCAAGGATCTGCAGTCGAGTCAGAGTTCTCTGGAGGAGATTTTCGTGTCACTGCTGGAGGAGTCGCGCGCATGAACCTTTATGCCATCAAGGCCATCTACCTGTTCGAGCTGGCGCGCACCTGGCGCACCCTGTTGCAGAGCATCGCCACGCCGGTGATCAGCACCTCGCTGTACTTCGTGGTGTTCGGCTCGGCCATCGGTTCGAGCATGACCCAGGTGCAGGGCGTGAGCTACGGGGCCTTTATCATCCCCGGTCTGATCATGCTGGCGCTGTTGACCGAGAGCATCTCCAACGCGTCGTTCGGCATCTACATGCCCAAGTACTCGGGAAGCATCTACGAGATTCTTTCGGCGCCGGTGTCCTATCTGGAAATTCTGATTGGCTACGTGGGGGCAGCGGCGACCAAGTCGATGATCCTAGGTCTGATCATCCTGCTCACCGCAAGGCTGTTCGTCGATTTCGAAATTCAGCATCCGATCTGGATGGTGGCCTTCCTGGTGCTGACCGCGCTGACCTTCAGCCTGTTCGGCTTCATCATCGGCGTCTGGGCCGATGGCTGGGAGAAACTACAGATCGTCCCGGCGTTGATCGTCACGCCGCTGACTTTTCTCGGCGGCGCCTTCTACTCCATAAGCATGCTGCCGCCAGCCTGGCAGACGGTGACGCTGTTCAACCCGGTGGTGTACCTGATCAGCGCCTTCCGCTGGAGCTTCTATGGCGTATCCGACGTCAACGTCGGCGTCAGCCTGGCCATGGTGCTGGGCTTCCTGGCGCTGTGCATCGTGCTGGTGGGTTGGATCTTCAAGACCGGCTACCGGCTCAAGAGCTGAGGTCGGATGTGGGAGCGGCATTCGCGGCTGAAGCCGCTCCTACATAGGTCGCGTAGGCCTCGGTTTGTAGGAGCGGCTTCAGCCGCGAAACCAGCGATCATGCCTTTTGCTAATTCTCAGCCTGTAGGGCGGGTGAAACCCGCCATAACTAGGTGGCGGGTTGCACCCGCCCTATGGAAAGCATCTCAGCGGCGGCTAACGTCGAGCCGTTGCGGCTGTAGCCCCTCCCACAGAAGCCGTACCATGCGCGGCTATTTCACTTCACCCGCAATTCACAATCGAAGGTTTCCGCTGGCGGTACGTTGGGCTCCCACGGCTGCTGGTAAGTCAGCAGCAGGCGGCCTTCACCGGCTTCGCGCGCAGTGAAACGCCAGGTGGAGATGCCGCCAGCACCCACCAGCCCGGCGTCTTCCGGATTGCTGTAGACCTCCGGGCCGAGGCTTTGCAAAACCTTCTCTGCGCCATCGCGGATTTCCCAGCGAAATCCGGTGGTGGGGTTGCTGGGCAGGCTGAGAATCATTTGCTGGCCCTGATCGAGCGTCAGCGGGCACTGCCGATCCTTGTTCAGCTCCAGTGTGCCGGATTGATGCGCGCAGGCGGTTAGCAGGGCCAGGGCGGGCAGGGTAAGCAGGCGCAAGGTGGCGTGCATGACGAACTCCAGTCGACGAAACCTGGCCCAGCATAGCCGCATTGGCTTGTCGGTGGCGACCGTACAGGCGGGCAGCTGGGTGTAGGAGCGAGCTCTGCTCGCGAAGCTTTTCAGGCTCGCCGACATTCGCGGGCAGAGCTCGCTCCTACATTGGCCCTCTTTAGTCGAACAGCACTTTCGCCACGTCGCCATAGCGCTTGGCGAAGTGCACGGTCAGGCCTTCCTTGAGATAGTCCGGCAATTCCTCGTAACTGCCTCGGTTGGCCTCCGGCAGGATCAGCTCGAAGATCTTCTGCCGGCGCGCCGCGATCACCTTCTCGCGCACGCCGCCGATGGGCAGCACCTGGCCGGTGAGGGTCAGCTCGCCGGTCATGGCCACGCCTTTCTTCGGCGCCTGGTTGCGTGCTAGGGAGAGCAGGGCGCTGGCCATGGTGATGCCGGCACTGGGGCCGTCCTTGGGCGTGGCGCCTTCCGGCACGTGCAGGTGGACGAAGGCCTGGTCGAAGAAGGTCGGGTCGCCGCCGAATTGCTTGAGGTGCGAGCTGACGTAGCTGTAGGCGATCTCCGCCGACTCCTTCATCACCTCGCCGAGTTGGCCGGTGAGCTTGAAGCCGCGGTTGAGCGTATGGATGCGCGTCGCCTCGATCGGCAGGGTAGCGCCGCCCATGCTGGTCCAGGCCAGGCCGGTGATAACGCCTGTACCAGCCAGCACTCGCTCGTTGCGGAACACCGGCATGCCGAGCGCTTCTTCCAGGTCCTTGGCGCCGATGCGGATCTTCGCCTCGGGACTTTCCAGCAGTTTCACCACCGACTTGCGCACCAGCTTGCCCAACTGTTTCTCCAACTGGCGCACGCCGGCCTCGCGGGCATAGCCTTCGATCACCGCGCGCAGCGCCGCATCGCTGATCGACAGGCGCGCTTTCGGCACGCCGGCCTTGTCCAACTGCTTGGGCCACAGGTGGCGCTTGGCGATGGCCAGCTTTTCTTCGGTGATGTAGCCGGACAGGCGGATCACCTCCATGCGGTCGAGCAGCGGCCCGGGAATCGAGTCGAGGGTGTTGGCGGTGCAGACGAACAGCACCTTGGACAGGTCCAGGCGCAAATCCAGGTAGTGGTCGAGGAACTCGACGTTCTGTTCCGGATCGAGGGTCTCCAGCAGCGCCGAGGCCGGGTCGCCTTGGTAGCTGGTGCCCATCTTGTCGATTTCGTCGAGCATGATCACCGGGTTCATCACCTCGGCTTCCTTGAGCGCCTGTACCAGCTTTCCGGGCATGGCGCCGATGTAGGTGCGGCGATGGCCCTTGATCTCCGCCTCGTCACGCATGCCGCCCACCGAGAAGCGGTAGAACGGCCGGCCGAGTGATTCGGCGATGGACTTGCCGATGCTGGTCTTGCCCACGCCGGGTGGGCCGACCAGCAGCACGATGGAGCCGGCGATCTCGCCCTTGAAGGCGCCGACGGCCAGGAATTCGGTAATGCGCTGCTTGATGTCGTCCATGCCGGCGTGATGCTTGTCCAGCACCTTGCGCGCGCGGCCCAGGTCGAGCTTGTCCTGACCGTGAATGCCCCAGGGTAGGGCGGTTGCCCAGTCCAGGTAGTTGCGCGTGACGGCGTACTCGGGCGAACCGGTTTCCAGAATCGACAGCTTGTTCAGTTCTTCGTCGATGCGCTTCTGCGCCGGCGCCGGCAGGGTCTTGCCTTCGAGGCGGGCGAGGAATTCCTCGCGGTCGGCGCTCTTGTCGTCCTTGCTGATGCCCAGCTCCTGCTGGATCAGCTTGAGCTGCTCCTTGAGGAAGAACTCGCGCTGGCGCTCGCCGATCTGCTTGTTGACCTCGGCGGACAGCTCTTTCTGCAGGCGGCCGACCTCGACCTCCTTGCGCAGCAGCGGTAACACCTTCTCCATGCGCTTGAGCATGGGCACGGTATCCAGCACTTCCTGCAGGTCATGGCCGGAGGCGGTGGTCAGGGCGGCGGCGAAGTCGGTCAGCGGCGACGGCTCATTGGGGCTGAAGCGATTGAGGTAATTTTTCAGCTCTTCGCTGTACAGCGGGTTGAGCGGCAGCAGTTCCTTGATCGCGTTGATCAGGGCCATGCCGTAGGCCTTGACCTCGTCGCGCGGGTTGTTGGACGGCTGTGGGTATTCGACCTCGGCCAGATACGGGCCGCGGCGGCTGAGCCAGCTACGGATGCGTACGCGGGTCAGGCCCTGGGCGACGAACTGCAGCTTGCCGCCTTCCTCGCTGACATGGTGCACGCGCACCAGGGTGCCGTGTTCGGGCAGGCTGTCGACGTCGAACTCACCGTTCTCGTCCGGCGGATTATCGACGTAGAACACCGCCAGGCATTTGTGCTCGGTATTGTCCACGCGCTTGAGCGTGCGCCCCCATGGGTGCTCATTGACGATCACCGGCAACACCTGCGCGGGGAAGAACGGGCGATTGTTGATGGGGATGACGTAGAGCTTGTCCGGCAGCCTTTGTGCGGGCAGCACCAGGCCGGTGGCCGATTGTGCGTTTTCGTCGACAGCTTCGGAGTGGATGTCCTGATCGTTCATGGAGCACCTTTGCTTGCACGTTGAATGCTACATGGGGCGACCTCAGGATTTTTTCAACGTTTCAGCTGTGGGCAGGCAATTACTGATCCACGTGGGACGTATTGCCTAGTTTTGGTTGCTACAGGTGCAACCGTTTCGCTGATAGGTGGTTGCGGCGTTTTCGTTGGGAAAGGAGTAAAGTGCAACCCTCGTTTCGTGCCGCCAGTTTTTAGCGATGCTGCAAGCCCGTGTGATTCGCCTGGATGAGCAGGCCCATGAACATGCCCACGATCATCACCAGTTGGTGATGTCTCTGGTGGGCCGCGCCGAATTCGAGGTCGGCGGTCGCGGCGGGGAAGTCTGTCGGATGCGTGCCTGCCTGGTGCCGGGCGATGCAGCCCACCAGTTCGCCGGCATGGGCGACAACCGCATGCTGATTCTCGATCTGGACGAGCAGGACACGCCTAGCGAAGACCTGGAGTTGCTCCATCGTCTGTTCGAAACGCCGCGCTATCCTGCCCTCGATGTGGATTTTCAGCACCTGCTGACCTATGCCGGCGCCGAGCTGGAGCGTTATGGCAGTGATTCGATCCTCGCGCGCTCTCTCGGCGGCGTCCTGCTCCGTGCCCTGCACCTGCGCCTGTTCGGCGAGCAGCGCCGGCAGCCGCAAGGCGCGCTGGATCTGCAGCGGCTGGACGATTACATCGGCGAACACCTGGCGCGGCGCATCAGTGTTGCCGAGCTGGCGCACGAGATGTGCCTGAGTCCCAGCCACTTCCACGCCCAGTTCAAGGACTGCGTCGGCCTCACGCCACACCAGTACCTGCTCAAGACCCGCCTCGACCGCGCCGCGCGTATGCTGCGCGAGAGCAACCTGCCATTGGTGCGTATCGCCGAGGAATGTGGCTTTTCCAGCCAGAGCGCCCTGACTACGGCCATGCGCCGCTACATGGGCCTGACCCCGAAGCGCCTGCGCAGCGCCTGAGCGAAAGTGTTTTTGTGGGAGCGAGCTCTGCTCGCGAAGCGTCTATTGCTGGTGGTGTTCGCGAGCAGAGCTCGCTCCTACAGGTTCGTCTGCCGGTCGTCGGCGCGTAGCCCGGATGCAATCAGGGCGCAAGTCCGTAGGTTGGGTTAGCCGCCTGTCACCTTGTTGATCACGCCACCGCATCTGCAGCGGCGCAACCCACCATTGGCGCAATGTGATCCATCGCTTGGTGGGTTACGCGACGCACCACCGCAGCGCTTGCTTGTCGATCCGCTTCCCGCGTTGCTAACCACTACGAGAAGCCGGGCGACCGGCATGTGATTGTGTTGCGACGCTAGGCGTAATTCTGCGGGCTCAGCTTGCGCTCGATCAGCTCGATCAGAATGTGCAGGGTCTTGATGTGCAGCTCCTGCACACGGTCGGCGAAATCGCCGCCGGGGGCGCAGATGCATACGTCGGCCAGGCTTTCCAGTAGCGAGCCGGGCTTGCCGGTCAGGGCGATCACCTTCACTCCCAGGGTCTTGGCGGCTTCGGCAGCCTTGACCACGTTGGGGCTCTTGCCGCTGGTGCTGATGGCGATCAGCACGTCACCTTCGCGGCCGTGCGACTCGATATAGCGCGAGAAGATGAAGTCGTAACCGAAATCGTTGGCCACGCAGCTGATGTGGCTGGGGTCGCTGATCGATACGGCGGCGATGCCGGGGCGGTTCTTGCGGTAGCGCCCGGTCAGCTCCTCGGCGAAGTGCATGGCGTCGCACATCGAGCCGCCGTTGCCGCAGGAGAAGGCCTTGCCCTTGTTCTCGAAGCTCTCGACCAGCAGTTCGGCGGCCTTCTGGATATTGCCCAGGGTCTGTTCGTTGGCGAGGAAGGCCTCCAGCGCGCGCTGGGCCTCCAGCAGGCTGTTGCGGATATGTTCGATCATCGCGTCAGAACCTCAGGGGAGTTCAGGGCTGGAATAGAAGGCCGTCAGTACTTTCACCAGGTGATCGACGTCATGGCTGCCGGCCAGTTCGCGGATCGAGTGCATGGCGAAGGTTGGCAGGCCGATGTCGACCGTGCGCACGCCGAGCTGGCTGGCAGTGATCGGGCCGATGGTGGAGCCGCAGCCCATGTCGCTGCGCACCACGAAGCTTTGCACCGGTACTTCGTTCTCCAGGCACAGGTGGCGGAAGAAACCGGCGGTCTCGCTGTTGGTGGCGTAGCGCTGATTGCTGTTGATCTTGATCACCGGGCCGGCGTTGAGCTTGGGGCCGTGGTTGCCGTCGTGCTTGTCGGCATAGTTGGGGTGCACACCGTGGGCGTTGTCGGCCGATACCAGCAGCGAGCGCTGGATGGTGCGGACGAAATCATCGCCGCCCGGCAGCACGCGGCGCAGCACCTGCTCAAGGAAGGGGCCATCGGCGCCACAGGCGGAGCAGGAACCGACTTCCTCGTGGTCGGTGCAGACCAGCACGCAGGTTTCCTCGTCGTCCGAGTCGATCAGCGCCTGCAGGCCGGCGTAGCAGGACAGCAGGTTGTCGAGGCGCGCGCTGGCGATGAAGTCCTGATTGAGGCCGACGATGGCGGCGCTCTGGGTGTCGTAGAAGCTCAGCTCGTAATCGAGCACCGCGTCCGGGTTGAAATCGTGCTCCATGGCCAGCTGCTCGGCGAGCAGGGCGCGGAAGTCGGCGGTTTCGCTGCTGGCGAGCTGGGCCAGGATCGGCGGCAACTCGGTCTGCGGGTTGATCGCCCAGCCCTGGTTGGCCTCACGATTGAGGTGGATGGCCAGGCTGGGGATCACCGCGATGGGTTGGTAGAAGTCGATCAGCTGGCTTTCGACCTTGCCGTCGCGGCGGTACGTCACGCGGCCGGCCAGCGACAGATCACGGTCGAACCAGGGCGCGAGCAGGGCGCCGCCATAGACTTCCACGCCGAGCTGGAAATAGCCCTGGCGCTGCAGTTCCGGGCTTGGCTTGACGCGCAGACATGGGCTGTCGGTATGCGCGCCGACCAGGCGAATGCCACCGTCGACGGTGGGGCGCTTGCCCAGCTTGAAGGCGATGATCGAGGAGTCGTTGCGGGTCACGTAGTAACGACCACCCGCTTCGGTATGCCAGGGCGCGCGTTCGTCGAGGTGACGAAAACCGGCGGCTTCCAGGCGCATGGCCAGGCTGGTGGTGGCGTGGAAGGGGGTCGGCGAGGCGTTGAGAAAATCGAGCAGGCCTTGGATCAGTTCTTCGCGCATAGGGACTCCGGGCAACGATGGCGCGAGTTTAACCAATTTGTATCGCGCTGTGCCGGCTACGCACTCGTTTGGGGCGATAGTTGGCGTCTATCTGCTGGGTCGGATGTGCTGGGCGCACACTGCCATGTGTCTTTCTGCCAATGCGCAACCGGCAGGCCGTCAAAACGGTGCTGGGCACTCGAAGCGCATGCGCTCGCCGGTTTGTGGGTGGGTCAAGGCGAGCATGCTGGCGTGCAGACACAGGCGCTCATGGGCGGCCAGCGCCTGTTCATGGGCGTAGAGACGATCGCCCAGCAGCGGATGGCCGATGGACAGCATATGCACGCGCAACTGGTGCGAGCGACCAGTGATGGGCGTGAGTTCGACCCGGCACCAGTCGCCGCAGCGCTCGACGATGCGCCAGTGAGTCAGCGCATGCTTGCCCAGTTCGTGATCGACCACGTGGCGCGGCTTGGTCGGCGGATCGTAGCGCAGCGGCAGATCGATGCTGCCGCTGTCGGCCTGCGGCTGGCCCCAGCACAGCGCGGTGTAAGCCTTCTCGGTTTCGCGGTCGTGAAACTGCCGGGACAGCTCGCGGTGGCTGTCGGCGTCGCGAGCCAGGACGATGATGCCGGAGGTCTCCCAGTCCAGCCGATGCACGATGCGCGCCTCGGGGTAGCCGTTTTCCTGCAGGCGGGTGACCAGGCAATCCTTGTTGTCATCAGCCCGGCCGGGCACCGACAGCAGCAGGGTGGGCTTGTTGATCACCAACAGGGCGGCGTCCTGGTGGAGAATTTCGATCTGGCTTAGCGGCATGATGTGTGGGCTGGTGTAGGAGCGGATTTATCCGCGATGCTTTTGGCCTGCAGAAGCTTCGCGGATGAATCCGCTCCTACAGGTGCGCGTTGCTACAAACGAACACGGCGGCCGAAGCCGCCGTGCGCGTGGCCAGGATCGATCAGCGATCCGGCAGGGTGATGTTCAGCTCCAGGATCGAGCAGCTGCCCTGGTTTTCCAGTGCGACTTGAACCTGGTCCGAGTCGATGGCCACGTACTTGCGGATCACTTCCACCAGTTCCTGCTGCAAGGCAGGCAGGTAGTCAGGCTGGCTGCGCTGGCCACGTTCGTGGGCCACGATGATCTGCAGGCGTTCCTTGGCGATGGATGCGGTGGTTTCCTTCTTGCGCGAGCGCAAGAAGTCGAAAATATTCATTCGCGACCTCCGAATAGACGTTGCAGGAAGCCCTGCTTCTTCACATCAAGGAAGCGATGCGCCACTTCCTTGCCGAGCAGGCGATCGACTGCATCGCTGTAGGCCTGGCCAGCGTCGCTCTGGTCATCGAGGATGACCGGAATGCCCTGGTTGGAAGCCTTGAGCACGGCCTGGGATTCGGGAATCACGCCAAGCAGGCGGATGGCGAGGATTTCCTCGACGTCTTCGACGCCGAGCATTTCGCCCTTGGTGACGCGCTCGGGGTTGTAACGGGTCAGCAGCAGGTGTTCCTTGATCGGCTCCTCGCCTTTCTCGGCGCGGCGCGATTTGCTCGCCAGCAGGCCGAGCATGCGGTCGGAGTCACGTACCGAAGACACTTCCGGGTTGGTCACGACGATGGCCTCGTCGGCGAAGTACATCGCCAGGTGAGCGCCTTTCTCGATACCGGCCGGCGAGTCGCAGACCACGTATTCGAAATTCTGCGACAGCTCAGTGATGACCTTCTCGACACCTTCGGGGGTCAGCGCGTCCTTGTCACGGGTCTGGCTGGCGGCCAGCACGTAGAGGTTCTCGAGGCGCTTGTCCTTGATCAGGGCCTGGGTCAGGGTGGATTCGCCGTTGACGACGTTGACGAAGTCGTACACCACGCGGCGTTCGCAGCCCATGATCAGGTCGAGGTTACGCAGGCCGACGTCGAAGTCGACGATGACGGTCTTGTGCCCGCGCAGGGCGAGGCCGGTACCGATGGCAGCGCTGGTGGTGGTTTTACCGACGCCACCCTTGCCGGAAGTGACTACGAGGATCTTGGCCAAGGTGATTCACCCCAAAAAATGAAGATAACGCGGGAATCTGAGGCCAATCGAGGCTTCCAGATGCCCTTTTGACGGAGCCTCAAAAACTGGCTGCGTTGCCAGCGTTTTTAGAGGCTCCTTTATGTCCGTAAAAGTGGCCGCAGTATCCGTTAAAGGCGGGTGATGTTCAACACGTCACCCGACAGGCTGACCTGCACCGCATCGCCCCAAAGCGGGTCGCGGCGCAGGTCTTCGGCGACCTTGTAATGGCCGGCGATGGACAACATTTCGGCGCCCATTTGCTGGCAGAAAATCCGTGCCTTGGTGTTGCCCTTGATGCCAGCCAGGGCGCGACCACGCATGGGCGCGTAAACATGGATGTTGCCATCGGCGAGAAGTTCCGCCCCGGCACTGACTGGCGCCAGCACGATCAGGTCGCCGCCCTGGGCATAGATCTGCTGGCCGCCGCGTACCGGCGTGGTGATGATGCGGCTGGGTTTGTGCTCGGGTTCGGCCGGTTTTTCCTCGACCTTCTTCGGCGCCGGATCGAGCGGCCGCTCGCGTGCGCCGGACGGCGGCAGCACCGGCAGATCCATGGCTTCGGCGGCGGCGACGTCGCTTTCGCGCGAGGCGCGGATGGCCAGGGTGCGCAGGCCATGGCGGCGGCAGACGGCCATCAGCTCGGCCAGGTCCAGTTCACCTTCGCCTTCCGGCAGTTTGTCCAGGGCCAGTACCAGCGGCGTATTGCTGAAGAAGGCCGGGGCCTGGGCGACCTTTTCCGTCAGTTGCGCGTCGAGGCGCTCGAGGTCGTTGTGCGCCAGTTCCATCACGGTGATGGCGAGCATGCTGCCCTTGAGCTGGAATACGGGGTCTTGGGCGAGGAGGTCGGCTTGGCTCATGGTGATGCGATGGGCCTTCTGGCGAGTCGAAAGATGCCCGGACTTATAACGACATAGCCCGCATGCCGCAAGCGACGAACGACGGCGGGGCAGACGCCCCGGTTCGTCGATCCACTGCCGTGAGCCGCGCTGTCGGCAGCGATGCCACCGAGTCGGCTGGAAAACTGCGTTAGAATGCGCGGCTTTGTATGTGATCGGAAACGCCTCATGGATCGCCCCCGCTTTCGCGCCTATTTCCTTCATCCGCGCTTCTGGCCGCTGTGGCTGGGGTTCGGACTGCTGTGGCTGGTGGTGCAGCTGCCGTATGGCTTGCAGCTGAAGCTGGGGCGGGCGCTGGGCTGGCTGATGTATCGCACGGCGACCTCGCGCCGGCAGATAGCGGCGCGCAACCTGGAGCTGTGCTTCCCCGGCAAGAGCGCTGCCGAGCGCGAACGTCTGCTCAAGGAGAATTTCGCCTCCACCGGTATCGCCTTCTTCGAGATGGCCATGAGCTGGTGGTGGCCCAAGGCGCGCCTGGCAAAGCTGGCGCATGTCGAGGGCCTCGAGCATCTGCAGCAGGCGCAGGCCGAAGGGCAGGGCGTCATCCTCATGGCGGTGCACTTCACCACCCTGGAGATCGGCGCCGCGCTGCTCGGTCAGTTGCACACCATCGACGGCATGTACCGCGAGCATGACAACCCGCTGTTCGACTACGTCCAGCGGCGTGGCCGCGAGCGCCACAACCTCGATGCCACCGCCATCGAGCGCGAGGACATTCGCGCCATGCTCAAGGTGCTGCGTGCCGGTCGCGCCATCTGGTACGCGCCGGATCAGGACTACGGCCGCAAGCAGAGCATCTTCGTGCCGTTGTTCGGCATCCAGGCGGCGACGGTCACCGCCACCACCAAGTTCGCTCGCCTGGGCAAGGCGTGCGTGGTGCCCTTCACCCAGCAGCGCCTGGCCGATGGCAGCGGTTATCGTCTGGTGATCCATGCGCCGCTCGAAGGCTTCCCCGGCGAGAGCGAAGAGGCCGATTGCCTACGCATCAACCAATGGATCGAGCAGGTGGTCAGCGCCTGTCCCGAGCAGTATCTGTGGGCGCATCGGCGCTTCAAGACGCGCCCCGAGGGCGAGGCGAAGCTGTACGGAAAGCGTAAGTAACGCACCTATACTCAACAGAAAAATCAGGATTGGCCGATGACCGCAGCTGCCCAGCCCCATGAGCCCGTCACCGGGCTGATTCTCTCCGGTGGTGGGGCGCGGGCGGCTTATCAGGTCGGAGTCCTGGCCGCCATCGCCGATCTGCTGCCGGATGCCTCGCACAACCCCTTTCCGGTGATAGTCGGCACCTCCGCCGGCGCGATCAACGCCGTTGGCCTGGCCTGCGGCGCGTTGCAGTTCGGCGAAGCGGTGCGGCGCCTGACCTCGGTCTGGCAGGGCTTTCACACCCATATGGTGTATCGCAGCGACTGGCCTGGCGTGCTGCGTCAGGCGACGCGTTTCGTCGGCCACAGCCTGCTGGGTATCGGTCGCGACGTTCCAGTGGCGCTGCTCGACAGCTCGCCGTTGCGCGACCTACTCGAACGCGAGCTGGATTTCTCCGGTATCGCCGCCGCCGTGCGCCATCGTCAGTTGCGTGCAGTCGCGGTGACGGCCTTCGGTTATGAAAGCGGCCAGGCAATGACCTTCTATCAGGGCCGCGCCACCATCGACCCCTGGTTTCGCCATCGCCGCGTGGGCGTGCCGACACGTTTGCAACTTCACCATCTGCTCGCCAGCGCGTCGATTCCGCTGATCTTCCCGCCAGTGAAGATCAACCGTGAGTACTTCGGTGACGGCGCGGTGCGCCAGGCGGCGCCGATCAGCCCGGCGCTGCACTTGGGCGCCAGCCGCGTGCTGGTGATCGGCGTCAGCGGCAATGCCCAGCTCGAAGCCGGTGCCGCACTGCCGCGTGTAGCGAGCACGCGGCCGCCGAGCCTGGCGCAGATCGGCGGGCACATGCTCAATAGTACCTTCATCGACAATCTGGAGACGGATATCGAACTGCTCGAACGTCTCAACCAGATGAGCGCGCTGGTGCCGCCGGATCGACGTCCGCGTGGCCTGGGGCTCAATCCGGTGGAGGTATTGGTGATCGCGCCGAGCCAGCCGCTGGATCAGATCGCCGCCCGCCACCAGCGTGAGCTGCCCAGGGCGCTGCGTCTGTTTCTGCGTGGCCCGGGGGCGACCAAGGCCGGTGGTGCCGGCGTGCTCAGCTACCTGCTGTTCGAACCCGGCTATTGCAGCGAGCTGATCGAACTGGGGTATCAGGACGCGATGACGCGCAAGGCCGACCTCTGCCGATTTCTTGGCTTGACCGAGGCCGTCCAGCTGGCCTGATGCACTCAGGCCAGCACGCCATCGCGAAAATCACGCAGGGCCTGTTCGATTTCCTCGCGGCTGTTCATCACGAACGGCCCGTACTGCACGATGGGCTCGTTCAGCGGAGTGCCGGCGATCAGCAGCACTCGCGCACCATGGCTACTGGCCAGACGCAGCTCGCCTGCATCCGACAGCCGCACCAGGCGCCCGGCGCTGATCGGTTGTGCGCTGGCGTCGGGCAGTTCGAGCAGGCCTTCGTAGACGTAGAGCATGACCCGCTGTCCGTCGGCCAGGCGCGGCGCCACCTGGCTGCCGGCCGGCAGATGCAGGTCGAACAGCTGCGGCTGGGTATGCGGACGCTGCACAGCGCCTGCCTGGCGGATCTCGCCATCGTCAAACTCGCCGGCGATCACCACCACCTCGACGCCGGATGCTGTGCTGATACGTGGAATGTCCGTGGCGGGAATATCGCGATAACCCGCTTCGCCCAGCTTGTCCTTGGCCGGCAGGTTGAGCCAGAGCTGGAAACCGCGCATGGCGCCGGACTCCTGCTCTGGCATCTCGCTGTGGATGATGCCGCGCGCGGCGGTCATCCATTGCACGCCGCCGCTGCCCAGCAGGCCGACGTTGCCCAGGTGATCTTCATGGCGCATGCGCCCTTCGAGCATATAGGTAATTGTCTCGAAGCCGCGATGCGGATGCGGCGGGAAGCCGGCGATGTAGTCGTCGGGGTTGTCGGTGGAAAACTCGTCAAGCATCAGGAAGGGATCGAAACGCTCCAGGCCAGGCCCGCCGATGACGCGGTTAAGGCGCACACCGGCGCCGTCGGAGGCAGGTTGGCCAGGCTGGATGCTGATGACGCGGCGTTGCGAAGTCATGGCGCGCTCCTTGTTAGATAGGGATGGCGCCATGCTATTCGCATTAAATCGATATTTGGGTGGAAAATTTCCTAATAAATTATCGATAAATCCAATGAGTCAGGGTTAGTCGGCAATTCTCAGTTTGCGCGACTCCGTATAGAAGTAGCGCAGCTTCTCGTATTCGAACGGCGAGTTGAGCTGGCCATAGTGGAAGCCGGTGTTGGCACGCGTGTCGACGGCGCGCAGGACCATGATGCCTGGATTGTCGCGGCTGGCGTCGGCCACGTCGAGGTAGTTGACCGCATTCTCCAGGCTGAAATCCGCCACCAGGCCGCCCGTGTCGCGCAGGTTCGACGGGCCGAGCAGCGGCAGCATCAGGTAAGGGCCGGCGGGCACGCCGTAGTAGCCAAGCGTCTGGCCGAAGTCTTCGCTCAACCTGGGCAGGCCCATTTTCGTTGCCGGGTCCCAGATACCGCCGACCCCGATAATGGTATTGAACAGCAGGCGTGCGGTGGTGTTCATCGCCCGCTTGCCCTTGAGCTGCAGCACGCTGTTGGCCAGCGTGGGAATCTCGCCGAGGTTGCTGAAGAAGTTGTGCACGCCGGTCTGCAGCAGATCCGGGGTGACGTAGCGGTAGCCATCGACTACGGGCAGGAATACCCACTGATCGAAACGGTAGTTGAAGTGATAGACGCGGCGGTTCCATGACTCCAGTGGGTCATAGACCTGCAGGGCGTCACTGGAGGCGCGCTCGAACTCCTGCTGATCCAGCCCCGGGTTGAACTGCAGATTCTGCAGCGGGTTGGTGAAACCGTCGGCGTCGACCTGACGTTCGGCCAGTGCCTGCCCGCTGGCCAGCAGCAGGGCGATGATGAGGGAGCTGTGCTTAACCACGGAAGAACTCCAGCATGGCGTCGCTGTTGACGCGATAGTTGAGGTTGCCGCAGTGCCCGCCGCGCGGGTAAAGGGTCAGGCGGTCGCCAAAGGTGCGGCGCAGAAAACCGATGTCGCCCTGACCGAGGATCAGGTCGTCGGCGTTGTGCATCACCGCGACCTTGTCGCTGCCTTTGAGATAGTCCTCCAGTGCGTACATGCTGGTTTTCTCGATCAGTTGATTGAGGCTGCCACCGTCATAACGGGCACGCCACATGGGCATCAGCTGCTCGGCGATGTAGCAATCGAAGTCGCAGCGCAGGGCCATCTGGAAGAAAGGCGTGAGGCTGGTGTTTTCGGTAATGCGGTAATCGCGCGGAGTGATCAGGCCGCGGCGGTTGAGCAGGTCCGAGGTGAAGACGATATCGGCGGAGGAGAAACGGAACGAGGTGCCGATCAGCATGGCCATCTGTTCGTCCGAGAGCCGCTCGGTGGATTGCTGGAAGTCGTAGAGCATGGCCTCGTTGATATCCAGATAGCCCTTGTCGTTGAAATAGCGCGTCAGCTTGCCCAGCACCAGGTCATAGAAGTTGGTGCTGTTGTCGATCCCCTGGACTCGGGTCTGCACCAGCTTGTCCAGGTTGCTGATGGAGGTGTAGAGGTTGACCGGCGGGTTGAGCAGCAGCACGCGCTGGAAATCGAAGGCGCGGCGGGTTTCGTCGATCTGGCTGACGAAGGCGGCATGCAGCGCGCCGAGGCTGTATCCGGTCAGCAAATATTCGCTGACTTGCAGTTTCGGGTGCTGGGCGCGTACTGCCTGCATGGCGCGGTACAGGTCGTCGGCATCTTCCGGGCTATAGCCGGGGGTGGCGAAGCGCGAGGCGGCGGCCATGAAATCGTAGCTGGTCGGCGACGACAGCTGCACGACATGGAAACCAGCGCCGTAGAACAGCTTCTTCAGGTACTCATTGGTACCGTTGGCGTAGTGCGCTCCAGTACCGGCGATGATGAAGATCAGCGGCGCCCGGCCTTTTTGCTCGGCCAGGCGGTAGCGTAGCTTGGTCACCGGCCAGAAGTTGTCCAGCAGTTCGAATTCGCGGTCCGGACGCAGGCGTACCGAGTAGTCGCGCTGACTGATGTCGCCGTCGGCCGGGAGTTCCGGGCGTAGTTCGGGCGGCGTGGTGGCGATGGTCGCTTCGAACGGGTTGGCCAGCGGGTAACCGTAGCTTTCGGCATCCACATCGGCGGCAACGGCGAAGGCACAGAAGACCAGGCCACCGAGCAAGGCGGCGAGACGGGCAAGGCTGGGCATGTGCTAAGTCCCTTTAAATCAGAGAGCGTCTGGATTAAACAGCTGGCTTATGACAGCAGCAAGAAGGGCAAAGTGCCAGACTATCTTAGCTAAATCGTAGGAATCTCGAGTCACAGCAATTGTAGTCATGCCTGCCTGGCGAAGCGCAGGCGCGTTCGCTCAGGCGTGATGATGCAGCCAGGCATGCTTGGGGCGTTCCGGCGCAGGCTGACGCTTGCGCTCGAAACGCTGCCAGACCTTTTCGTGGAAGTAAAAGCCCACCGAATTGCACAGCGGTTCGATTGCCGCTACCAGGCTGCTGGCTGCAACGCTGCCGGTCAGTACGTAGGTGACGCCGAAGGCAATGCAGAAGTGCATGATGGTGAAGGTCAGTGTCTTGAGCATGATGCACCTCGTTGAGAATCATTTCGTCTTGTAGGAAGGCTATTCCTGTTCGTTCGGCTCGGGAAATGTGGCGTGTGCATGGCCTTGATAGTCGCTCTAAATTGATTTGATTCACATGAAATAAATTACCTATTTATTCGACTGGTGGGTCGCTGCGTTAAGGTGAGGCTCTATTTCGATGGAGCCAAACCATGCAAATCAGTGATATCCCCTTCGGTGTGACGGATTGGAGCGCGATGCCAGCTACCGAGCACCCGGGCGAGCGTGGCGTAGCGCGCTGGCGCACCTGCCAGTTCGGTGCGCTGCGGGTACGCATGGTGGAATATTCACCGGGCTATCTGGCTGACCACTGGTGCCATAAGGGGCACGTGTTGTTGTGTCTGGAGGGGAGCTGGTTACCGAGCTGGAAGATGGCCGGGTATTCGTGCTCAAGCCCGGTATGAGCTATCAGGTGGCCGATGGCGCTGAGGCGCATCGCTCCTCGACATCGGCTGGCGCGCGCTTGTTCGTGGTGGACTGAGTCGCGATGCTCTGGCGTATGGCTGCCGATGCGCTGGTGCTGGTGCACCTGGGCTTCATTTTGTTCGTGCTGCTCGGTGGCTTGCTGTTGCTGCGCTGGCCGCGCTTGCTCTGGCTGCACCTGCCCGCAGTGGCCTGGGGTATCGTCGTGGAGTGCCTGCATCTGGGTTGCCCGCTGACACCCTGGGAAAATCAGTTGCGCCGGGCGGCGGGACAAGCTGGATATGAGGGTGGCTTCATCGAGCATTACCTGATACCGCTGATCTACCCGGCCGGGCTCACGCCGCAGATCCAGCTCTGGCTGGGGGCCATCGTCGTGCTGGTGAACCTGGCCGTTTACGCCTGGCTGATCTGGCGCTGGCGCAGCGGGCCGCGCGCCTGATTAGCCCAGCCTATTCATAAGCCTGATGAAGGCTCGGACCCTTTATCTCCTTCGCTACACTGCAGCCATCGCAACCAAACAATGAAGGCAGGGCTGCTATGCAAAACCGCATGATGATCACTGGCGCGGGCTCCGGCCTGGGGCGCGAAATTGCCCTGCGTTGGGCGCGCGAAGGCTGGCAATTGGCGCTGGCCGACGTCAACGAAGCCGGCCTGGCGGAAACCTTGGGGCTGGTGCGCGAGGCGGGCGGCGACGGCTTCACCCGCCGTTGCGACGTGCGCGACTACAGTCAGCTGACCGCCCTGGCGCAGGCCTGCGAAGAGCAGTTTGGCGGCATCGATGTCATCGTCAATAACGCTGGCGTCGCTTCCGGTGGTTTCTTCAGCGAGCTGTCGCTGGAGGACTGGGACTGGCAGATCTCGATCAACCTGATGGGCGTGGTCAAAGGCTGCAAGGCGTTCCTGCCGCTGCTGGAACGGAGCAAGGGCAAGATCGTCAATATCGCCTCCATGGCCGCGCTGATGCAGGGACCGGGCATGAGCAACTACAACGTGGCCAAGGCCGGCGTGGTGGCCTTGTCGGAAAGCCTGCTGGTGGAGCTGCGTCAGCTGGAGATCGGCGTGCATGTGGTCTGCCCATCCTTCTTCCAGACCAACCTGCTGGACTCTTTCCGTGGCCCGACGCCTGCGATGAAGGCTCAGGTGGGCAAGCTGCTGGAAAGTTCGCCGATCACTGCGGCGAATATCGCTGACTATATCCACGATGAAATGGCCAAGGGCAGCTTCATGATCCTGCCGCATGAAATGGGCCGCATGGCCTGGGCAGTCAAGCAGAAGAACCCGCAGGCGCTGTACGACGAGATGGCCAACATGGCCGAAAAAATGCGCGGCAAGGCCAAATCCGTCAGCTGACCGATAAGTCAGTTATTCATGCCTTCAGGCTTGCCTGGCGCGGCCTGCAGGGGTAGGGTGGCCGCCCCGGCCGCCCCGGCCGGCCTGCCGTCATGACCATGGAACATTTGTGAAACCAGTCCCTCGGGTCCTGCTACTAGTGGCCCTGGTGCTGGCGGCGATCAATTTGCGCCCCGGCATCACCTCCCTTGCACCGCTGATCGAGCGTATTGCCGCCGAGCTGTCGCTGAGCCGCAGTTTCATCAGCCTGACTACCGCCTTGCCAGTGCTGTGCATGGGCCTGCTGGCGCCTTTGGCGCCGCGCCTGGCGATGCGCTGGGGGCTCGAACGCACCATCGTGCTTTGCCTCGGCCTGATCGGCCTGGCGCTGCTGGCGCGTCTGGCCGCACACCAGAGTACGGTGCTGATCGGTAGCGCCATCGCCCTGGGCGCAGGTATAGCGGTGGCCGGCCCGTTGCTATCGGGCTTCATCAAACGTCATTTCGCCAGCCAGATGGGACGCGTGGTGGGTTGGTATTCGCTGGGTATGGCCATCGGCGGGGCGGGTGGCGCGGTATTCACGGCGCCGGTCACCACATTCTTTGGCGATGCCTGGCATCTGGGGCTGGCGGTGTGGGCCGCACCAGCGTTGCTCGGGGTAATTCTCTGGTTGTGGTTGCCCAGCCAGGTGGGCGTTGTAGAGGCGCAGGAAAGCACCGGCCTGCCTTGGCGGCAGCCACGCGCCTGGCTGATCAGTTGCTTCTTCGCCATTCAGGCGGGGCTGTTCTATGCCATCGCCACCTGGGCCGTGGCGCGCTACCACGAAGCCGGGCTGAGCGTGCTGCGCAGCAACTCGCTGCTCAGCCTGGCCATGCTCATGGGGCTGCCCAGTTCATTCCTGCTGCCCTGGCTGGCACAGCGCTACAACGCGCGCTATCCGCTATTGCTGGCTTGCGGTGCGGTCACCTGCGGTTGTCTGGCGATGGTCACCTTCATGCCGCGTTTCGTTCCGGAGCTCTGGGCGCTGATCCTGGGCTTTTCGCTGGGCGGCTCCTTCGCCCTGTCGCTGGTATTGCCGCTGTACGAAGCCGGCTCGCCGATGGCGGTCAGCCGCTGGACGGCGATGATGTTGTTCACCGGTTACTGCCTTGGCTGCCTGACGCCGATTCTGACCGGCCTGGCTCGCGATCTGTCCGGCAGCTACCGCCTGCCGTTCGCAGTGCTCACTGCGCTGGCGCTGGTGATGACGCTGGTGGCCTGGTTGCTGGGGCGTAGCAGGCGCAAGGCGCGCTGAAGAATTCGCCCCCGTTCCTTTCTTGCCCTGGCGTGCTGTGTTAGAAGGCTTGCTGCTTTTTCAGGAGTGCCGGTGTGGAGTCCGAATCCATCGTCTATGGCTGCATCCGCGACTGGCCCTCGGATGACCCCGAGCAGAGTCGTCTGCGCCGTGAAACCAACCATGGCGTGTTGGCCGAACTGCCCTCGGGCGATCTCTGGCCCTTTCTGGGGCGCGAGATGTTCTCTTTCTGCGAGCTGCCGGGGGCGGGCCTTTACCAGACCCAGGTGATCCACTTCGGCGCCAGCTACGGCGCAGTGGAGTATGAGTGGAACCTGTGGATCGAAGCCTTTGAGGCGCTACTCAAGCGCCTGTACTGGACCAGTGCCGTGGTGCATCTGGAAACCGAACTGAACGGCCTGCATACCTTCCGATGGGAATCCGACAACGGCTTTCACAGCCCCCAGGAAGGTGCGCTGCGAGTGCGCTGCGCGTGGGAGCGAGAGGGGATGTTGCGTAGCTGAGACAGAGTTTTCGGTACAGCTACAAACGGTAGATACCGGCGCTGTCGCGGGCTGTCGAGGGCGCTCCCGCGTGGCGGGAGCGCCCTCGGTTTGGGTTACTGCTGAGCCCACTTGAGGAAGGCGCTGCGGCTTTCCGGCGTGAGCAGGTTCCACATCTGCTGCAGGGTGGTCAGGGTGGCGTCGTTATGCGGCAGGGCAGCGGCCTGGGCCGGAGTCAGAGCGACCGCCTGTGGTGCGCTCGCTGCGGCGGCACCCAGCGGTGCGACGCTGGTGGCCTGCGCAGCGACTTCGCTGGAGCCCATCAGTACGCTAAATGCCGAAACGTTACGATTACCTGCTTCGGCGTCCTTGCGTTCGCCGGTGCGGGTGTTCACGGCCCAGGCCGGAAAGTCTTCTTCGAACTTCTGGGCTTCGGCCAGGTTGGCCGGACGCTTGAACTCCAGGCGCCACAGATCGCCGGGCTTGCCGTCGATGGTGAAGATGGCGGTGCGGCTGCGCACCACTTCGTGACTCATGCCGCCGGCGATGTCGAAGCCGTTCTTGTAGAAAGCGTGGATCTGGTAAGCGCCTGGCTGCAGCAGCAGCTCCTTGTCGTTCAGGCCGGAAGCGGCAATGGCGGCGGAGTAGGGCTGGCCATTGATGCTGCGGATTTCCAGCTCGCCGGGTACGACCACGGTGAGGACCTGGTTCTGCGGCAGCGGTGCGCCGGAATACAGTTGGACTTTGGGTTGCTGGGCGCAGGCGGCCAGCAGGCCAGCCATGGCGATTACGAACAAGCGGCGCATGAAAACTCCTAAGTACGAAGGTCCGCCGATGCTCGGCGGGCTGGGGTCGATGACATTCCGGAAACAAGAATAAGACGGCCAGGTGTCAGTTAAATGACAAACCGGGCTGCCCCTCGCGGAGCAACCCGGTTTGTTTTATCTGTTCCGCAAGCGGGATCAGAAGTCGTAGCGCAGACCTACGGTGAAGCCGGCAGCTTTTTCGCCAGCGGCTTCGTTCACGCCGTTAACGATGGACTGGTTGCTCGGGGTAGCGGTACGCGACTGCATCCACGGCGAGTAGGCGACGTTGGAATCGTTGTCGACGACGGCGTAGTTGGCGTAGACGCGCACGGCCTTGTCCAGCTTGTGCTCGATACCCACGACCCACATGTCGGCATCGGAGTTGTCGGCGTCGCTGTCGTTGGTCATATAGGTGGCTTTCAGAGCGGTGTTCTTGGCAATCGCCAGTTCGCCACCGATGCCGTAGACGTCGAAGGTGCCGGCGTCGCGCTGAGCACTGGTGGTGCCGGATACACCTTCGAAATCGGTGGTCTGGTAGAAACCGACCAGCTTGAAGGCATCGGTCAGCTTGTAGGCAACGGCAGCGCGGACGGAGTCAGCCTTGCCACGCAGGGTGTCTTCTTCCACTTTCTCGTAGGCCAGGGAGGCTTCCAGCGGGCCGCCGATGTAGTTCAGCGAGGTGCTGAAGGCATCGCTGTCTTCGTTGTTGGCGGGGGTGTCGGTGATGTTCAGCGACTGGCCCTTGTACATCGAGTAGGCCACTTTAACGTTGAAGCCGTTGAAGTCCGGGGTGGTGTACTGGATGGTGTTGTCGTAACGCTCGTCCAGACGGCCGGCGGTGACGCGAGCCAGGTTGTTCATGTCGCCGACCTGGTCGCCGAACAGGTTGAACGGACCACGGGCTACCTTGAACGGGCTGTCGAAACGACCGACCTGGATGGCGCCGAAGTTGCTGCTCAGACCCACGAAGGTGTCGCGGGTGGCGAAGTCGGTACCGCCGCTCGAGGCGCCAGTGGTGAAGTTGATTTGTTGTTCGATCTGGAAGAACGCCTTCAGATCCGGGTTGATGGCGTGGTCGCCTTTGAAGCCCAGTCGCGAGGAGTTGCTCGACAGGTTGGTTTCGGAGTACTTGGCACCATCATCGAGGTAATCCACCGACACATGTGCACGGCCATAGACGGTCACGTCTGCCATTGCCACAGCCGGTACCGCCAGAGCAGCACCCACAGCAACCGCAATCAACTTCATCTTCATCGAAAAAACTCCTTCGTTTTATGAAACGCCGTCATTGCCTGTGGCATGACATCGTCTGTTTGGACGGAGGCGATTATGGAAATCCGATATGACAGAAGGCTTGCTGCCGTGTGACATTTTCGAGTCAGGGGAACTTTTTTAAAAACATATGCTTAGGAAGTTTTTTTGAATCTTTTAGGCTGTTTTTAAGGGGGTCGGAGAAGTCCCGCGGCGACTGTATAGAGGCATTGTTAAAGTTTCGAGAAAAGCGCAGCGTGGGCCTCGTCCTGGATGAAATTTCGTCATGTTGCTCTCGCCCCGAGCGGATTTCCTGTTCTATTGACGTGCTGATAACCTGATTCGCTCAGGGAGAACCCATCCCTTTCTGGAGTGCAGTTGTGACCTTGTTCGTTGCCGATTCGCTGTCCAGCGTCAGCGCAGGCCCATGGAATGCGTTGCTGACCGATTCACAACCTTTCCTGCGCCACGCCTTCCTCGCTGCGTTGGAGGAAAGCGGCAGTGTGGGTGGGCGCAGCGGCTGGCAACCGGCGCACCGCCTCTGGCTCGATGATCAGGGCGTGGTCCGGGCTGCCATGCCGGCCTATCTCAAGCAGCACTCCTATGGCGAATACGTATTCGACCACGGCTGGGCAGACGCCTGCCGCCGTGCGGGCATTGCGTACTACCCCAAGCTGCTCGGGGCCGTACCCTTTTCACCCGTTAGCGGGGCACGCCTGCTGGGCGACGCGCAAAGCGCCGGCAGACTGCTCGATTCCCTGGCCGCGGGTCTCGCAGAGGAGGGCCTGTCGAGCCTGCACATCAATTTCACCAGCACCGCCTGCGATGCGTTGATAGCCCAGCGTGAAGGCTGGCTCGAGCGCCTCGGCTGCCAGTTCCACTGGCACAACCGCGGTTATCGTGACTTTCAGGATTTTCTCGACGCGCTCAGCTCACGCAAACGCAAACAGATGCGCAAGGAACGAGAACAGGTCGCGGGGCAGGGCATCGATTTCGACTGGCGACGCGGCCATGAGTTGAGCGAGGCGGACTGGGATTTCGTCTACCACTGCTATGCCAACACTTATCATGTACGCGGTCAGGCACCCTATCTGATGAGGGATTTCTTCAGCCTACTGGCCGAGCGCATGCCGGAGATGATCCGCGTGGTGTTCGCGCGGCAGCAGGGGCGGCCGCTGGCGATGGCCTTCAGCCTGGTCGATGGCGAAACCTTCTTCGGTCGCTACTGGGGCTGCCTGGCCGAGTTCGACCGCCTGCATTTCGAAACCTGCTTCTATCAAGGAATGGAGCTAGCCATCGCCGAAGGTCTGCAACGCTTCGACGCCGGGGCCCAGGGGGAGCACAAACTGATACGCGGTTTCGAGCCGGTCATCACCCGTTCGTGGCATTATCTCTGTCACCCGGGGTTGTATGCTGCAGTCGCCGAGTTTCTCGAACAGGAGCGCTCTGGCGTGCGGGCTTACGCGGAACAGGCGCGCGGTTATCTGCCTTTTCGCCAGCCCAGTGGGGACTGATCGAGCGATCAGGTTATCGTGCTGGCGCCGAAACAGCTGTTTGCCGGAAGTTCCCCGTGTCGGAGATTTCTGCAAAAACTCCAGAGCTTTCAGCAAGAAGCCCGTTCACCTCTGCCACTAAATTCCGCCCTTCACTTTCGTTACGACCGTTTTGTCTGCGCCGATTGGTCAGACCAGCTTTGCTGGGCTAGACCGATAATAGACGTGCATGCAGCCGAAGTAGGGGTGGTAACGCGATTCGGTGGCCGCAGGCGTAAGCCAGGGAGGTCAGGGAAAGTGCTCATGCACTTGCCGATGCAGTGACGAAGTGGTGGAGATTTTCACTGCGCCGGTATCTGTCCCTGATCGTGCTCGCCAGGCATCGGTGTGACGAGGAAAGAAACCGGAGCCCCGTATCCGCGAACGCGGGTGCGCTTTGCCAAGCCGGGCACGGTGCCCAAGAACAACAAACGAGAGGGGAGCCCCCCAAATGACAGCTAGTACTCCAATGCTCGTCACCTTCGTGGTGTACATCGCAGCCATGGTGCTGATCGGCTTGATCGCCTATCTGCGTACCAAGAACCTTTCCGACTACATTCTCGGTGGCCGCAGCCTCGGTAGCTTCGTTACCGCGCTGTCCGCCGGCGCTTCCGACATGAGTGGCTGGCTGCTGATGGGCCTGCCGGGCGCGATCTTCGTCGCCGGCATCTCCGAAAGCTGGATCGCCATCGGCCTGGTGGCGGGTGCCTACCTCAACTGGCTGTTCGTTGCCGGCCGTCTGCGCGTGCAAACCGAGCACAACGGCAATGCCCTGACCCTGCCGGACTACTTCACCAACCGTTTCGAAGACAACAGCCGCATCCTGCGCATCTTCTCGGCGCTGGTGATCCTGGTGTTCTTCACCATCTACTGCGCCTCCGGCGTGGTAGCCGGTGCCCGCCTGTTCGAGAGCACCTTCGGCATGTCCTACGAGACCGCACTGTGGGCCGGCGCCGCTGCGACGATCGCCTACACCTTCATCGGTGGCTTCCTGGCGGTGAGCTGGACCGATACCGTGCAGGCCACGCTGATGATCTTCGCGCTGATCCTGACCCCGGTGGTGGTGATGATCGCCACCGGCGGTTTCGATCCGGCCATGGCTGCCATCGAGGCGGTCGATCCTACCAACTTCGACATGCTCAAGGGCGCGACCTTCGTCGGCGTGATCTCGCTGATGGCCTGGGGCCTGGGCTACTTCGGCCAGCCGCACATCCTGGCGCGCTTCATGGCCGCCGATTCGGTCAAGTCGATCCCGGCTGCGCGCCGCATCTCCATGACCTGGATGGTCCTGACCCTGGCCGGCGCGGTTGCCGTAGGCTTCTTCGGCATCGCCTACTTCTCGGCGCACCCGGAAGTCGCCGGCCCGGTCGGCGAGAACCCGGAGCGCGTGTTCATCGAACTGGCCAAGCTGCTGTTCAACCCGTGGATCGCCGGCATTCTGCTGTCCGCCATCCTGGCTGCGGTGATGAGCACCCTGAGCTGCCAGTTGCTGGTGTGCTCCAGTGCGCTGACCGAGGATTTCTACAAGGCCTTCTTGCGCAAGGGTGCCTCGCAGACCGAACTGGTCTGGGTCGGTCGTGGCATGGTGCTGCTGGTGGCGCTGGTCGCCATCGCTCTGGCCGCCAATCCTGACAACCGTGTACTCGGCCTGGTGTCCTACGCCTGGGCCGGCTTCGGCGCCGCGTTCGGGCCGGTGGTCATCCTGTCCCTGCTGTGGAAGGGCATGACCCGCAACGGCGCGCTGGCCGGTATGCTGGTCGGCGCCACCACCGTAATCGTGTGGAAGAACTGGATTGGTCTGGGTCTGTACGAGATCATTCCAGGCTTCATCCTCGCCACCCTGGCCATCGTTATCTTCAGCCGTATCGGTCAAGCGCCGAGCCCGTCGATGCTGAGCCGCTTCGACAAGGCCGAGAGCGAATACAAGTCGGCCTGACCTTGCCGGCTTGACTCGAAGGCGATGACTACCAGGTAGTCATCGCCTTTTTCGTTTGCGGCTCTAAGATATGCCTACCATTTTCGACGGATGCTCTCATGACCAGCAATGATCCACTCCACGGCCTGACCTTACAGGCGATTCTCACCGCGCTGGAGGAGCGCATCGGCTGGGAGGGGCTGGCCCGAGAGGTCGATGTGCGCTGTTTCAAGCATGAGCCGAGCATCAAGTCGAGCCTGACCTTTCTGCGCAAGACGCCCTGGGCGCGGGCCAAGGTCGAACAGCTCTACCTGCAGCAATTCAAGTCCTGAAATCGCGCGGGTCAGTTGATCTCCAGCCCCAGCGCCTGCAACGCCTGTCGGTAGCTGTTACCGGCCATGCGCAGGCCGTTGTTGTGGTTGGCGCCCTCGATCAGCAGCAACTGCTTCGGCTCGCTGGCCGCATCGAACAGCGCTTCACTGAAGCGTGAGGGCACGTAGCGGTCGTTGCGCCCATGCGCGATCAGCACCGGGATGCCGACCTCGCCGATCTTGCTCAGCGAATCGAACTCCTGAGACAGCAGCCAGCGAACCGGCAGCGAGGTGTTGGCCACTGCGGCGGCCACATCGCCCAGATTGGTGAAGCTGGATTCGACGATCAGGCCGGCGGCCTGCGCTCGATCTTCGCCCGCCAGTTCGTGCGCCAGATTGACGGCTACCGCGCCGCCAAGCGAATGGCCATAGATGAAGCGTTTGTCCGCTTCGGGCTGCAGGCGAGTCAGGTGTTCCCAGGCGATCAGCGAGTCCTGATAAACGCTGCGCTCGGAGGGCAGGGCGCCACGGCTTTGGCCGAAGCCGCGATAATCCACCGCCAGTACCGAGAAGCCCATGGCGTGCAACTGCTCGATGCGAAACAGCTGGCCTGTCAGGTTCCAGCGTGAACCATGCAGATAGAGCAGCGCCGGGGCATCCTTGCGGGCTGCGGGCCACCACCAGGCGTGCAGGCTTTCATCGGCGCCCAGGTCTGGCGATTGCAGTTGCACGTCCTCGATGCCGGTGGGCAGGCCACTGAACCAGCGGGCGGTGCCGGGCTCGATGCGAAACACCAACTCGCGTTCGGTCTGCTCCAGTTTGGCGCAGCCGACGGGTATCAGCACCAGCAGGCAGGCCATCACGATCAGGCTCAGGCGACGGCGGCGTAGCAGGGCGAACCAGGATGAGCGCATCGGCGATACTCATGAACAGCAACGAATGATGCAGCGATGGACTGCACAACCGATGCCGGGTTTCGCCAGTCGCCGGCCGCTGTGGTTACCAGGTATTACCGGCGGCTGATCTGCACTGCGCTCAGCGCTGTGTCGCAGCGCGTCGCGCTGCCCGGTTCGAGATAGGGCTCGAGAATCGGCGCCATGCCCTTGAGCACCTGTACCGGCAACGCCGAAGTGAAGGTGAAACGCTCGGCCTCACGTCCCGGTACGAAAGCGGTGAGGGTGCCGTAGTGCCGCGGGCCGAGAAAGAATACGAAGGTGGCCGTGCGGTTCATAGCCCTGGAGCTGATCACCCGGCCGCCTGCGCCGACGCTTTCGATGCGGTTGTCGCCGGTACCAGTCTTGCCGCCGAGCGTCAGGCTCTGGCCGTCGTGCAACTGGAAACTGCCCTGCAGGCGCCGCGCGGTACCGCCTTCGACGACCTGGGAAAGGGCATTGCGTAGCGCTGCGGCGACTTCCGACTGCATCACCCGCTTGCCACCATGAATATCGCGCTCGACCCGCGTTTCGTAAGGCGTGCCGGCGGCGAAGTGCAGCTCGTCGATGCGCAGCACCGGCTGCCGGATACCGTCGTTCTGGATGATGCCCATCAGTTCGGCCAGCGCTGCGGGCCGGTCACCGGAGCTGCCCAGCGCGGTAGCCAGTGAGGGAACCAGATGCTGGAAGGGATAGCCGAGATTCTTCCAGCGCCGGTGGATGTCGGAGAAGGCTTCGACTTCCAGCATGATGCGGATGCGGCTGTCACGCGCGCTCTTGTGCCGGCTGCGGAACAGCCAGCCGTAGACTTCCTGACGCTCGTCGACACTGGCTGCTACGGCGTCGCTGAAGTTCGCCTGCGGGTTGTCGATCAGGTAACCCAGTAGCCATAGTTCCAGCGGGTGAACGCGGGCGATATAGCCCTGATCCGGCAGGCTGTAGGCACCGGGGCCGTAATCCTTGTAGAGGCGGGCGATCCGTTGATCGCTGAGTTTTTCCTGCGGCAGCTGCGCGCGCAGGAATGTGGCAAAGGTTTCCTCATCGGCCTGCGGCAGCAAATAACGATGCACGGCGCCCAGGCGTACCGAGGTCTGGCGCAGGCCGCTGATGAAGGTCTCCAGGCGCTGCTGCTCTGCCTGGCCTTGATACTTGCGCCAGAAGCGCAGCAGGAAGGTGCGCCCCTCGCGGTCGGCGAAGCGCTGCAGGTATTCCTGGCGGCGCGGGTCCTTGTCGTCCTTGAGCAGTTCGGCGCTGCTCTGGTAGCTGCTGTAGCGCACCAGGTCGCGCATCAGACGTACGAAGGGCAGGTTGATCGACTCGCGCAACGACTCGCGCAGGGTCGGGTTACGACCGTTGTCCTCGCGGCGGAAGTTGCCGAAGGTATGCAGCCCGCCGCCGGTGAAGAAGCGCTCATGTGGGCTGGCCGAATAGCGCCGTTCCAGCGCGGCGTCGAGCATGCTGGCCAGGCCCGCGCCGGGGTTGGCCTGCAGATAGGAGATGGCCCAGCGGCTGAGGTAATCCTGCTCGGCGATTTCCACCTGGCGCAGCTCGGCCGGGCTCTTGTCGGCGTGGCGCTGATGCAGCTCGGCGATGATTTCCAGATAGGTGGCCAGCACTCGCAGTTTGGCGGTAGAGCCGAGCTCCAGCTTGCTGCCCTCGTTGATGTCGAAAGGCTGGTCGGTGCTGTCGGTCTGCACCCGCACCCGGCTGCCTGTCGGCGTGCGTTCGAACAGGGTGAAGCTGTAGCGCACTTCAGCAGTCTTCTGCGGCGACAGCAGGCGTTCTCCGAACAGGCCGATCTGCCCGGCGAATTCCGGATTGGCCAGGTCCTGCAGGTAGGTGCTGACCTGCTGCTGCAGATCGCGCTGCAGGGTGCTGCGCGCAGCCAGATCGAGGCGATCCAGGTCGTAGAATGGCATGCCCAGCAGGTTGGACAGGCGTGAGCGCGCCACGCTGATGCCTTTGTCGCTTTCCACCGCACGCAGGTTGGGTTCCTGCTGCCAGTCGCGATATTGCAGTTTCTGCGCGAGGGCCGCGTCGCGCAGGTCGGCATCGATCAGGCCGCCGCCGGCGAGCAGGCGAATATGGCTATCGGTCAGCGACTCCATGTCGTGTCGCCCTTGCGCGAGGTAATAGGAGGGCCGGCGTTGAGCGATCATCAACGACAGCATCTGCCGTAGGGCCATGCCACGCTCGGCAAGGCTGGCGTCGGGCGAGCGGCGCGGATCGAGCAGGGCGTTGCTGCGCTCGAAGTCGGCGCCGTACCAGATGCGCAGGCCATCGGCCAGGCCGTGCACCTCACCATGGCCGGGCGCGGCGGACAGCGGCACGCTGTTGAGATAGTCGCGCACGATGCGCTGACGCGCCTCCAGCGTCTGCGGCCCGTGCTGGTAGGCGCGCACGCTGGCGGACAGCATCTGCCGCAGTTTTTCCCCGGCAGACAGTGTCAACCCGTCTGGCGAGTGGCGGTACTTCTCCAGCTGAGTGGCCAGGGTGCTGCCGCCAGCGGACTGGTCCTGCACGTCGAGCATCTTGCCGAGTTGCGATAGCGCCGCCATGGCGAAGCGCGGCCAGTCCACCGCCGGGTTGGCCAGCGGCTGCGACGGGTCGAGCAGGTGGCGGTTCTCGATGAACAGCAGGCTGTTGACCACCAGTGGCGGGATGCTGTCGAAGTCGGCATAGCCGTGCTGCGGGTAGCGAAACTCGTAGAAGGGCGTGCCGCGGCAGTCGCTGATGGTCAGGCCGCTCTGGCTCTTCTCGGTAAAGGGTGGGAACAGGCCGCGGCGACTGTAGGCCATCAGTTCGTCGGAGAAACGCGCCTGCTCGGTGATCTGGTAATCGCGCTGCTGCAGGCGCTCCAGCATCAGTGGCAGGTAGGCATAGCCCTGGCGTTTGTCGAAGGGGCCATCGCTTGGGTACAGGATATTTTCGCTGGGGCCGGCTTCGACCTGATAGGTGAGGCTTGCGGCATAGCGGCTCAGTTCGCGCGACTGGAAATGTGCGCTGCGCGATTCGAACACCAGCAGCGCGGTGCCAGCCAGCACCAGCGATACCAGCAGCAAATACAGGCTCAGACGCCAGTGACGCCCTGCCGAAGCCGGCTTTCGCTGAGCCTGTGCGCTGGCCGATGAGGCCAGTTCACGCTGCTGCGAATTCACTTGCCATGATGCGCCCATAAATCACCGGCCTGGTCTGTCAGCATCATATAAACCGCGAGATTGCCTCTTGCCGGAAGCTGACCCTGGGTCGGCTGGGCTGCGGTCGTCTCGTCTGCCTCACTATCAGCGTAGACGCTGGCGCGGCGTCTGGCTGGCGCTTTTTGCAGGTTGCGCGGCTTGTACCTCGATTGCGAGCAGGCCTGCTAGACTCGCAGGATTGCATCGATGCAGGGAATCGGCATGCAGCGCGACCATCGTGAACAGCTTCAGCAAAGCTGGCAGGCCAACGCCGATGCCTGGGCTGCCGCAGTGCGCGAACAGCGTATCGAAAGCCGGCGCCTGGTCACCGATGCGGCCATCATCCAGGCCGTTCTGGCGCTGCAACCCAAGCGAGTGCTGGATATTGGTTGCGGCGAGGGCTGGCTGTGCCGTGGTCTGGCCGAGCATGGCATCGAGCCGGTCGGGGTGGACGCCTCTGCGCCGCTGATCGAAGCAGCCCGCGCAGCTTGCGACGGGCGCAGCCAGTACCGCGTCTGTGGATATGCCGAGCTTGAGGCGCATGCCGAGCAACTTGGGCGTTTCGAGGTGCTGGTGTGCAATTTCGCCCTGTTCGAGGAGCCGCTGCAGCCGTTCCTGCGCAGCCTGCACGCGTTGCTCGCACCTGGTGGCAGCCTGTTGATCCAGACCCTGCATCCCTGGCGCGCCAGCCATGGCGAGCCCTATCAGGACGGTTGGCGGGTCGAGGATTTCGTCGGTTTTGGCGAGGGTTTTCAGGCGCCCATGCCCTGGTTCTTCCGCACCCTGCAGTCCTGGCTGTCGCTGATCGGTGAGACCGGCTGGCGGCTCGAATGGCTGCAGGAGCCGCTGCATCCCGAGAGCGTGCAGCCGGTGTCCTTGCTGTTGTTGCTCAAGCCGCTCTGATCATGCAACTGCTGCTCAACCTCGACGTTCCCGATCTGCCGGCCGCCGTGGCCTTCTATCAGCAGGGTCTTGGTTTAAGCGTGGGGCGCGTGCTGTTCGACGGCTCGGTGGTCGAGATGCTCGGCGCAGCCGTACCGCTCTACCTGCTGCACAAGGCTGCCGCCACTCGACCCAGCCCAGAGGCAGATGTGCAGCGCGACTACCGCCGGCACTGGATGCCGCTGCACCTAGATCTGGTCGTCGCTGACCTCGACGCTGCGCTGGCTCGGGCACTGGGTGCAGGCGCACAGCAGGAAGGTGAAATCCATGAATATGACTGGGGGCGCCTGGCCACGCTGAGTGATCCCTTCGGTCACGGGCTGTGCCTGCTGCAATGGCGTGGCGAGGGATATGACCTGGTTACAACCCATGGGGGAGCTATCGATGCGCAGAATTGAGTTGGCAGGCACACAGGTACCGGTGATCGGCCAGGGTACCTGGCGCATGGGCGAGGACGAACGCCAGCGTACGCGTGAAGTCGCGGCGTTGCGTGAGGGGCTCGACCTCGGCCTGAGCCTGATCGATACCGCCGAAATGTATGGCGAGGGCGGCGCGGAGCAGGTGGTGGGCGAGGCCATCGCCGGGCGTCGGGACGAGGTGTTTCTGGTTAGCAAGGTCTACCCGCACAACGCCAGTGTGGAAGGTGTCCAGGCGGCCTGTGAGCGCAGTCTTAAGCGCCTGGGTTGCGAGCGCATCGACCTGTATCTGTTGCACTGGCGCGGCCGCTATCCGCTGGCGGAAACCGTCGAAGGTTTCGAGCGCCTGCGTGAGCAGGGCAAGATTGGCGCCTGGGGCGTCTCCAACTTCGACCTGGACGATCTGCTCGAGCTGGATCAGCCGGCGTGCCGGACCAACCAGGTGCTGTACAACCTGGAGGCGCGCGGCGTCGAGTATGACCTGCTGCCCTGGCAACAGCGCGCCGGCATGCCGCTGATGGCCTATTGTCCGCTGAGCCAGGCGGGCGCCTTGCTGCATGAACCCGTGCTGCGACAGGTGGCTGAGCGGCATGGGGCTGCGCCGGCGCAGATCGCGCTGGCCTGGACGCTCAGGCAGGACGGCGTGATTGCGATTCCCAAGGCCGTAGGCAGCGCGCATCTGCGCGACAACGCCGCGGCGGCTGCGATCATCTTGAGTGCGGACGACCTGGCCTTGCTCGATGCGGCCTTTGCGCCGCCTGCGCGCAAACAGACTTTGCAGATGGTTTAACGGGATCAATCGTAGAGCGGGTACAACCTTTAGGGTGCAACTGCGACAATCGAGCTCAGTTGGCCGGATCGGCAGCCAGGCGTCCGGCGTCTTTGAGCAGCGCCTTGAGGAAGGCGTCCTGTAACTCGGGGTCGTTGCGCGTCAGCTCGATCAGGCTCTGTTCCAGCTCGCTGGCTTCCTCCTCCAGGCCGAGATCGGACAGGCGCTTGACCCGGTGCACCCATTGGGCGACGTCGTCGCCTTCGAGGTCGTCGAAGATCAGATCATGCGCTTCATGAAGCTTGCCGCGAAGGGTGTGGCTGACCATCAGCGTCGTTTCGGCACGTGCAACATCATCGCCAAGGCGGTCTTCCACGCTTAGCTGCAGCATGTTCAGACGGGTGATGTCCTGCTCGGTGAACGGGCTGTCCAGCAGATTGAGGCGCAGCACACCGGTGCTGTCGGTGAGCAGCTCGAACTGCTGATCGCCCGCCCTGACCTGAACCGGGCGTTCGGCCCAGGGCAGGTTGATGTATTCCATGCGGCGATCGCGCTGAACCTCGTCGATGCTGGCGAGGTTCTGCTCGGCACGACCGTTGGACTCGACGTTCATGAACGGGTTGAGGCCGGCCATGCCGTAGCTGATCCAGTCGCGGGTCGCGGTTTCCGGCAAGCTGCCGAGCAACACCACGTTGAGGATGTTCGCGCCGACACCGGCAACCACCGCGACCGCCCCCATCGGCACTTCATAAATCTCGCGCCAGGGCTGGTAAGGGGTGTAGCGGTCGTAGCGGCGGGTCACCTCGAAAGCCGTGACCTCGAAGCTCTTCTGGTCATGCACACGCACACGGCGTTGCGGCAGCTCCAATACCTTGGGCTCGCCGGCATCGATCTGCAGCTGGTGATCCAGCAGTTTGCGTTCGACGCGCTCCTCATGCTCGCTGCGTTGCGGCAGCTGGTTGGCGCAGCCGCTGAGGAAGAGGGCGCCGCACAGGGCGGCGCCGATGAGGCGAAGGTTGCTGCTCGTGTACATGATGTCTCGGTAGGGCGTGATCAGCGACTGATACGGGCTTGCAGGAAGGACAGTATCTCGGCCAGCGGTACGGCTTGCGCTTCGGTCTCGGCACGGCTCTTGTACTCGAGGTTGCCCTCGGCGAGTCCACGGTCGCTAACCACCACGCGGTGCGGGATACCGATCAGCTCCATATCGGCGAACTTGATGCCGGGGCTAGTTTTCTTGTCGCGATCGTCCAGCAGCACCTCGAAGCCGGCTGCAGTGAGCTCGGCGTAGAGCTTGTCGGTGGCCTCGCGGACCTGCTCGGTTTCGTAGCGCAGCGGCACTAGGGCGATGTGGAACGGCGCCAGGGCGTCGTTCCAGCGGATACCGCGCTCGTCGAAATTCTGTTCGATGGCCGCAGCCACCACGCGCGATACGCCGATGCCGTAGCAGCCCATGGTCAGGGTGACCGGCTTGCCGTTCTCGCCGAGAACCTGGCAGTTCATCGCCTCGCTGTACTTGGTGCCGAGCTGGAAGATATGGCCAACCTCGATACCGCGCTTGATCACCAGCGTGCCCTGGCCGTCCGGGCTCGGATCGCCCTCGACGACATTGCGCAGATCGGCCACCGTCGGAACCGGCAGATCACGCTCCCAGTTGACGCCGAAATAGTGCTTGTCATCGATGTTGGCACCGATAGCGAAGTCGCTCATCAGCTCCACGGAGCGGTCGATGATCACCGGCAGCGGCAGATTCAGCGGGCCCAGAGAGCCGGCGCCTGCACCGATGGCGGCACGCAGCTCGGCATCGGTGGCCATGGTCAGCGGGTTGGCGACCTGCTCCAGATTGGCGGCCTTGATCTCGTTGAGTTCGTGATCGCCACGCACCACCAGCGCGATCAGCTTGCCTTCTTCGGCAGCATGAACGATCAGGGTCTTGATGGTCTTCTCGATCGGCAGGTTGAAGCCTTCGACCAGAGCTGCGATGGTTTTCGCGTCGGGGGTATCGACCAGGCGCAGCTCTTCACTCGGCGCAGGGCGCACTTTCTCGCGCGGCAGGGCTTCGGCCTTTTCGATATTGGCAGCGTAATCGGAGCTGTCGCTGAAGGCGATATCGTCTTCGCCGGAGTCGGCCAGCACATGAAATTCATGCGAGCCGGTACCGCCGATGGAGCCGGTATCGGCTTGTACCGGGCGGAAGTTCAGGCCCAGGCGGGTAAACACGTTGCAGTACGCCTGGTGCATGCGGTCATAGGTTTCCTGCAGGGAAGCCTGGTCGGCATGGAAGGAGTAGGCGTCCTTCATGATGAACTCGCGACCGCGCATCAGGCCGAAGCGCGGACGGATCTCGTCACGGAATTTGGTCTGGATCTGGTAGAAGTTGATCGGCAGTTGCTTGTAGCTGTTCAGCTCGTTGCGGGCCAGTTCGGTGATCACTTCCTCATGGGTCGGGCCGACGCAGAATTCGCGATCATGGCGATCCTTCACACGCAGCAACTCGGGGCCGTACTGCACCCAGCGGCCGGATTCCTGCCACAGCTCGGCCGGCTGGATGGCGGGCATCAGCACTTCCAGCGCGCCAGCGGCGTTCATTTCCTCGCGCACCACGGTCTCGACCTTGCGCAGCACGCGCAGGCCCATCGGCAGCCAGGTGTACAGGCCGGAGGCCAGCTTGCGGATCATGCCGGCACGCAGCATCAGCTGGTGGCTGATCACCACGGCATCGGAAGGGTTTTCTTTCAGGGTCGAGAGCAGGAACTGACTGGTACGCATGTTTGGCCGTTCTGTCGGTTGCTAGGGCTTGGAATAGGCCGGCATTGTACGGTGCCTATACAGTGGCGTACAGGAGTGGCGCGGGGGCGGGAGCGCTGCCGCGTTGATCAGGAGGAATAATAGTGGGGCTGACTGCATTTGAAGTCCAAACCCTGATTCGGGGTGGGCTGCCGATGGCCGAGGACATTGATCTGCGGATCGACCGGCTCGACGAGAAGGGCGTGCTGGCGCGGGTGCCCTTTCACGCCAAACTGGTGCGCCCGGGCGGGACGCTGTCCGGTCCAACCATCATGGCGCTGGGTGATGCAGCGATGTATGCGGTGGTGCTGGGGCGCCTGGGGCGGGTAGAGATGGCAGTGACGTCCAATCTCAATATCAACTTTTTGATCAAACCCAAACCGGTCGATTTGTTGGCCGAAGCGCGCATATTGCGGTTGAGTCGGCGTCAGGCTGTTTGCGAAGTTTCGTTATATTCGGATGGAAATGAGAATGAGTTGGTTGCGCATGTAACGGGAACTTACGCTTTGCCTCTCTAAATTGCTGAAGCGTAAATAAAGAAACCCGGCCTTGGCCGGGTTTCTCTATGCTGCTATCGAGTAGCGCTGAAGTTACAGAACGCTCAGCGGGTATTCGACGATCAGGCGCAGGTCGTTGTTGTCTGAACCGTTGACCGAGTTGTACGCACTGTTGGCACGCCAGATGGCGCTACGAAGGCGGAACGACAGGTCTTTGGCGGCACCATCCTGAACGACGTACTTGGTTTCGAAGTTGAACTCATGTTCTTTACCTTCGTCAGCGAAACCTACAACGTCGATATTGTCGCCGTAGATATAGCGAGTCATGAAGCTCAGACCCGGTACGCCATACTCGGCCATGTTCAGGTCGTAGCGAGCCTGCCAGGAGCGTTCGTCCTTGCCATTGAAGTCGGAGTATTGCACGGAGTTGGCCAGCCAGACGGTACCGCCGCCGTCTACGCCGTATTCATAGCCACGATCACCGCTCGAGCGCTGGTGGGCCAGGGTGAAAGTGTGGGCGCCCAGCGAGTAGGCAACTGCAAGACTCCAGATGGTGTTGTCTTGGTCGCTAGCAGTATTGGTGTAGGTCTTGTCGTAGTCGGTCTTGTAGACGTTGAAATCGAAGTTCAGAGCCTGCTCTTCGGCCAGAGACAGGTTGTAGTTGACGTTGCCGTAGTACTTCTTCCAGTAGTCCTCTACATCGGAGGCGTGGAATGCTGCACTCAGGTCATCGGTGAACGAGTAGGAAGCACCCACGATATTGGCGTACTTCAGGCCAGCTTCACCTTTGCCGTTGATGTCATCGCGGCTGGTGCCGGTCTGGCTGCTCATGGCGGTGAAGCGACCGGCGCTCAGTTCCAGGCCTTCAATTTCGTTACTTACCAGATAGGTACCGGTGGTGACTTCTGGCAGGATGCGGCTATCGTCGGTGGAGAATACCGGGCTGGCGGTGAACTGACTGCCATACTTCAGAACAGTGTCGGAAATACGCAGCTTGACAGCGCCACCAACCTCGGTCTGAGTATCGTCGCCACGACCGTCATCGGTCTGGGCGAACTGGCCAGTGCCGTAGCGACCGCGACCGCTGTCGAGCTTGATGCTGCTCAGGGAGTGAGCGTCGAAACCTACGCCTACGGTACCTTGGGTGAAGCCGGATTGGTACAGCAGGCGAATGCCCAGGCCGGTCTCTTCGCGATAACCTGCCGGATTGGCAGAAGTGCTTGCACCGTTCGAGGCGCCATTCTTGAAATCGCGGTTCATGTACAGAACGCGGTTGAAGATGTCGAAGCTGCTGTCTTCGAGGAAGCCGTTCGACTCGGACTGGCTGGACGCCACGGCCATTTGGCTGGTGCCCGCGGCTACTGCCAGGGCGATTACGCTCCACTTCATCACTTGCATCGTGATTGCTCCTTGGGTTTGGAAGAGTTGCGCTGCCCACTGTTTTTTTATATGGGCGGCTCTTTCTTTTTGTGTCGGCGCTAACTTATAGCACGCAGCCAATGTTGGCGATAGTTGCAGTCTATTCGTTGCGGCTTCGTTCATGCTTGTGTCGCATCGCGTGAGGAGGAATGTCGCAAATCTATAGCTCTGCACTTGCGTTTCGTTGCACCAACGTCTCCGCGGTTCTCGGGTGCCAAAGACCGCTGTTATTGGTCGACTGCACGGCTTGCCGGGCATTGCTCTCACAAATAGCAAAAGTCATGCTCAAAATCTGCTTCTCACTCTAAAACCTTGATTTTTGAGCACAGAGCAACTCGTTCTGCCGCGCAAATGCTGCCCTTGGCGCGGGTTTGCGAGGGGGATGCGGGCCTGTGCGGGCTGCAGCCAGAGTGCGCCGTCAGTAAGCTGCCTGTCGCTTCGTCGGTAACGCTCAGCGTCGTCCCATTACGGGAAGAAACAAAATGGTGCACGCCTGCGGTGCGTGTGCGCCTGGCCTGCCTTGGGTTGGTGCGCGTTCGTCGGGTGAATTGTCCGCTGAGCCCGCGTATGCTGCGCGCCATTGCGTCGGCCCTCGCGGCACTACGCTTGACGATCTGTATTGAAGGAGGAGCGCGCGATGTTCACCCTGGATTCACGGCTGCAGCAGGATTGCCTGCTGGTCGGGGATTTTCCCCTCTGCCACCTGCTGCTGATGAATGACGCCAGCTACCCCTGGTTCATCCTCGTGCCCCGGCGTGCAGAGGTTAGCGAATTGTTCCAGCTCGATGCGGCTGACCAGCGTCAGCTCTGGCAGGAAACCACCTTGCTGGTTGAAACCCTCAAGGACACCTTTGCTGCCGACAAGATGAACGTGGCTACGCTGGGTAACGTAGTCAGCCAGTTGCACATGCATGTGATCGTGCGTCGTCGTGACGACGCCTCCTGGCCCGCGCCGGTCTGGGGTCGCCACCCTGCGCAGCATTATTCCGAGCAGCAGGTGGTGCAGATCATCGACAAGCTGCGTCTGGTGCTGACCAAGGATTTTCAATTCGCCGGAGCGTTCGCATGAGCCTGGAGTCGCGGATCATGGAGCTAGAAAGCCGCCTGGCCTTTCAGGATGACACCATTCAGGCGTTGAGCGATGAGCTGGTCGAGCAGAACCGCCGCATCGAGCGGATGCAATTGCAATTGACTGCTATGGCGCGTCGTCAGGAAGAGTTGAACGGGCTCGCGGGGATTGCCCAGGACGAAGCGCCACCACCGCACTATTGATACGAAAAAGCCCGGTTTCCCGGGCTTTTTCTTGCGTGCCGCTCAGCGTCGTGAGGGCGCTGCCGCAATCACATCTTCCGCCTGCAGGCCCTTGTCACGCTGCATGACGGAGAACTCCACGCGTTGACCTTCGATCAATACGCGATGACCCTCGCCGCGAATGGCACGAAAGTGCACGAAGATGTCTTCGCCCGAGTCTCGGGAAATGAAGCCGAACCCCTTTGATGTGTTGAACCACTTGACCGTGCCGGTCTCGCGATCTTCCTGAGGTGTGCTGGAACTGGTTTGCGCAAAAGGCTGCTGTTCTTTGGTCTGCGGTTGTGCGCGCAGCTGGGCGGCAAGGCTCAGTAGCACGGCGACGACCGAGGTCAGCAAAGGCAGCCAGATAGCCGGCTGGCCACCGATGCTGGGTAGCGGTGCGAGCAGGATCAGGCTCTGGACCACGGCAGCCAGGATCAGCAAAGCCGAGGACAGGCCCAGCAACTGCTGGCGTGTGGCTGCTGCATTCTGCTGCTGTGCGGCGGCGAGCAGGTTCAGCAGGCCGGTCAGGGCCAGGTAGATGGCATCCGGGGTGCTCAGGAACGAAGTGGAAATACCGGGTACGGCGGACAGCAGCAGGGCGGCGAACCCTGTCACGAGATGGGCAATCTTCAACATCTTCGACGAACTCACTGATTGAATGATGACTCAAGGTGTTGCGGAGGGAGCGCGCTTCACTGGTGGCCAGCTGAACGGCCATAACGCGCGCCGCTATACAGGTTGGCGACGCCGCGGGATGGTAACGCGGCGTGCGAAGCTATTTAACAGCAAAGGCAGGGGCTTCTCAAATCAAGCGGTTAGCATCTTTTCGCTGGTGATCGGATGGACCTGATTGCGGCCAGCGCGCTTGGCCTGATAGAGCGCGTCATCGGCGCGGGTCAGCAGCGATTCGAAGGTGTCGCCAGTTTCGGCCATGGCGCAGCCAAAGGAGGCGGTGATGCTGTCCAGAATCTGGTCGGTGCGGCGCACCTTGACTCTCAGGGACTGGATCTTGTTGCGCAGTTGTTCGGCGAAACCTACAACCTCGCTGAGGTGGGGGCAGTTGCGCAGTACCACGCAAAACTCTTCGCCGCCGTAGCGCGCAGCAAAGGCCTCCGGCGGCAGCAGGTCGCGCAACAGTTGGCCGACGTGTTGCAGCACGCGATCACCCAGCGGGTGACCGTACTGGTCGTTGAACTGCTTGAAGTGGTCGATATCCAGAATCACCAGAGCCAGGCCCTGTTGTGATTCGTGCAGGGCGCGTTCCAGCAGACGAGTGAAGGCATGGCGGTTGAACACGCGGGTCAGGCTATCGAGCGTGGCTGCCAGATGGGCACGCTCCAATTGGCTGCGTAGATGGGTAATTTCCTGTTGTGCGGTGCGCAGACGATAGAGAAATTTTTCCTGCTGATCCTGCATCAGCTGGGTGCTTTCCTGCAGTTCGCTGAGCACGCTGGGCAGGTCGTCGATGATAGGCTCCTGCAGGGCATTCAGGCCTTGGCTCAGGCTCTGCTGGTAGTGCTGGCTGCCAATCACGCTGCGTGAAACGTCGTCTTCGATATCGTCGACCAGTTCGATGACCTGTTGCTGACCGGCGCGTGCCTCATCCAGTTCGCCACGGATGATGTAGTCGCGAAACAGCCGGCTGGCGGTTTCCGGAGGAAACACGTCGAAGTCTTCGACCACCTTGTCCATGCGGCGGTTGAGTTCTGGCTCGCTGCCTCGGCTGTAGGTGTACCACAGTGCGTAATGCACCGGATTGGGCGGGATGTCGTGGCGCATCATCAAGGGGACGGCCTGTTTCAGGAGCTCGGCCGCCTTGCGGGTTTCCTCCGGATACAGTTCGATGATGCTGGGCGGTTTGTTGGCTTGACTCATGGATGTCGACAACTCGATGGCGAATGGCCAGAGCATAGATCAGAGCGGGGTGGCCTGCCTAATGAAAAGGCCCGGATAACCGGGCCTTCGAGCATCTCAAGCTGCAAGCAGACTGCGCAGCATCCAGGCGGTTTTCTCATGCACCTGCATGCGCTGGGTCAACAGGTCCGCAGTGGGCTCGTCGCTGACCTTGTCCAGCAGCGGGAAAATGCCGCGGGCGGTGCGCACGACCGCTTCCTGACCTTGCACCAGTTGCTTGATCATTTCCTCGGCGCTGGGCACGCCTTCCTCTTCCTTGATCGAGGACAGGCGCGCGTAAGCGGCATAAGTCCCCGGAGCAGGGAAGCCCAGAGCGCGGATACGTTCGGCGATTGCGTCAACCGCCAGGGCGAGTTCGGTGTACTGACCTTCGAACATCAGGTGCAGGGTGTTGAACATCGGGCCGGTAACGTTCCAGTGGAAGTTATGGGTCTTGAGGTACAGCGTGTAGGTGTCGGCCAGCAGGCGCGAGAGGCCTTCGGCGATGGCGGCGCGATCCTGTTCGGCGATTCCGATATTGATTTCCATGGCTTGTCTCCTTTCAGGTGAGCCCGGGGTTTCTATCCCGCAGTGTTGGGCAGAGCCTAGCACGCAGGACGGCGGGATGATCTTGGCTTATATCAATTAAAGCGATGTTTAGAGACTATCGATAACGCTCGGTTCACCCGGTTCCCGGCAATTGTTCGCAGCAGGGGGAGTAGCTCGGCTGCGTCGCGACGATTTACGCTATATAATCCCGCTCTTTATCGAAGCGCGGCGTGCTGTTAGGCCTGTGCCGCGGCGTGGCTCCTGCCCATGGTGCTGGGGGCTACCTGACCTATCCAAGACCTTAGAGAAGCGAAACACGATCATGATGCGCAGCCACTATTGCGGCCAACTGAACGAGAGCCTGGATGGCCAGGAAATCACCCTTTGCGGCTGGGTACACCGTCGCCGCGACCATGGCGGGGTGATCTTCCTCGATATTCGTGATCGTGAAGGCCTGGCTCAGGTGGTGTTCGATCCGGATCGTGCCGAAACCTTCGCCAAGGCTGACCGCGTGCGCAGCGAATACGTGGTCAAGATCACCGGCAAGGTGCGTCTGCGTCCTGAGGGCGCGCGCAACGCCAACATGGCCAGCGGCGCCATCGAGGTGCTGGGTTACGAGCTGGACGTGCTCAACGAAGCGGAAACCCCGCCGTTCCCGCTCAACGAGTATTCCGACGTCGGTGAGGAAACCCGCCTGCGTTATCGCTTCATCGACTTGCGCCGTCCGGAAATGGCCGAGAAGCTCAAGCTGCGTTCGCGCATCACCTCGAGCATCCGTCGCTATCTGGATGACAACGGCTTCCTCGACGTGGAAACGCCGATCCTGACCCGCGCCACGCCGGAAGGCGCACGCGATTATCTGGTGCCGAGCCGCACTCATCCCGGCAGCTTCTTCGCCCTGCCGCAATCGCCGCAGCTGTTCAAACAACTGCTGATGGTGGCCGGCTTCGACCGCTACTACCAGATCGCCAAGTGCTTCCGCGACGAAGACCTGCGTGCCGACCGTCAGCCGGAATTCACCCAGATCGACATCGAGACCAGCTTCCTCGATGAAAAAGACATCATGGACATCACCGAGACCATGGTGCGCAACCTATTCAAGGAAGTGCTGGACGTCGAGTTCGGCGAACTGCCGCACATGACCCTGGCCGAAGCCATGCGCCGCTTCGGTTCGGACAAGCCGGACCTGCGTATCCCGCTGGAACTGGTGGATGTTGAGGATCAGCTCAAGGACGTCGAATTCAAGGTCTTCGCGGGACCTGCCAACGACCCGAAATGCCGCGTCACCGCGTTGCGGGTACCGGGCGGGGCGAGCATGCCGCGCAAGCAGATCGACGACTACACCAAGTTCGTCGGCATCTATGGCGCCAAGGGCCTGGCCTACATCAAGGTCAACGAGCGTGCCGCCGGTGTCGAAGGCCTGCAGTCGCCGATCGTCAAGAACATCCCGCTGGACAACATCAATGTCATCCTCGACCGCGTCGGTGCTGTCGATGGCGATATCGTGTTCTTCGGTGCCGACAAGGCCAAGATCGTTTCTGAAGCCCTGGGCGCGCTGCGCATCAAGCTGGGCCATGACCTGAATCTGTTCACCTGCGAGTGGGCGCCGCTGTGGGTCGTCGACTTCCCGATGTTCGAAGAGAACGACGATGGCAGCCTGACCGCCATGCACCACCCCTTCACCTCGCCGAAGTGCACCCCCGAGGAGCTGGAGGCCAACCCGGCTGCCGCGCTGTCGCGTGCCTACGACATGGTGCTCAACGGTACGGAGCTGGGTGGCGGTTCGATCCGTATTCACGACAAGGCCATGCAGCAGACCGTGTTCCGCGTATTGGGCATCAGCGAAGAAGAACAGCAGGAGAAGTTCGGCTTCCTCCTCGATGCGCTGAAATATGGTGCGCCGCCCCATGGTGGCCTGGCCTTCGGCCTGGATCGCCTGGTGATGCTGATGACCGGTGCGCAGTCGATCCGCGAAGTGATCGCCTTCCCGAAAACCCAGAGCGCGGCCTGCGTCATGACTCAGGCGCCGGGTGTGGTGGATGGCAAGTCGCTGCGCGAGCTACATATCCGCCTGCGCGAGCAACCCAAGGCCGAATAAGCCTGTACAAGAAGCCTGGATTTCCAGGCTTCTTCGTTCTGGGGCGTTCATTCGGGCGCCCCTGCAATTCTCAAGTGGAAAAGATGGAGTGAGTTATGGCTGGTCATTCCAAATGGGCCAACATCAAGCACCGCAAGGGGCGTCAGGACGCCAAGCGGGGCAAGATCTTCACCAAGCTGATTCGTGAGCTGACGGTCGCCGCCAAGCACGGCGGCCCGATTCCGGCGGATAACCCGCGTCTACGCCTGGCCGTGGACAAGGCGCTGACCAACAACATGTCGCGCGAGGTGATCGATCGCGCCATCGCCCGTGGTGCCGGCAACAACGAAGCCGACAACGTCGTCGAGTTCAGCTATGAAGGTTACGCGCCCAGTGGTGTGGCGATCATCGTCGAGGTGATGACCGATAACCGCAACCGCACCGCAGCCGAAGTGCGGCATGCCTTCACCAAATGCGGCGGCAACCTCGGCACCGATGGTTCGGTCGCCTACATGTTCGACCGCAAAGGGCAGATCAGCTTCGCACCGGGTGTCGATGAGGACGTCTTGATGGAAGCGGCCCTGGAAGCAGGGGCCGACGATGTGGAAATGGGTGAGGATGGCTCGGCGCTGGTATCGACCAGTTTCACCGAGTTTCACGCGGTGAACGAGGCGCTGAGTGCGGCCGGGTTCAAGGGTGAAGAGGCAGAGATCGCCATGATCCCGTCGATTAGTGCGCCGATCACTGATCTGGAAACGGCGCAGAAGGTCTTCAAGCTGATCGACATGCTCGAAGATCTGGATGACGTGCAAAACGTCTATCACAACGCTGAAGTCGCCGACGAGATCATGGAGCAGCTCGGCTGAGGCTGTAGCCCGAACGCGATCTGGTACGTATTTCCCGGACTGCATTCGGGCTAAGAACGAGGAGGCCGGAAGCGCCGCATGGTGCTTCCGGCTTTTTTCGTCTGGCTGAGCAGTGGCGGATGACGCAGCAGGGGGCGCCCCGTATACTCGCCAACTGGATAAATAGACAGTTGCTGACATGACCCTGATCCTAGGAATCGATCCCGGCTCGCGCATTACCGGATACGGTGTGGTGCGCGATACCGGGCGTGGCTGCGAGTACGTGGCTTCGGGCTGCATTCGTACCGGCAATGGATCTCTGGCCGAGCGCCTGCAGATCGTCTTTCGCGGCGTCAGCGAGGTGATTCGCACCCATGGCCCGGTGACCATGGGGATCGAGCAGGTGTTCATGGCGCGCAATGCCGATTCGGCGCTGAAGCTGGGGCAGGCGCGTGGCGCGGCTATCGTCGCCGCAGTGGAGGCCGGGCTGGAGGTCAGCGAGTACACCGCCACCCAGGTCAAGCAGGCCGTGGTCGGCACCGGGGCGGCCGACAAGCAGCAGGTGCAGATGATGGTCATGCACCTGCTGGGGCTGGTGCAGAAGCCACAGATCGACGCCTCCGATGCGCTGGGTATCGCCCTGTGCCATGCCCACCATCGGCAGAGTCTCATTCCCCATGGACTGGCCAGCGCCAAGCGGCGCGGCGGTCGTCTTCGTTTGTAATCGGAATAAAGGAAAAGCAGCGGTGATCGGACGTTTGCGCGGCACCCTGGCGGAGAAGCAGCCGCCGCATTTGCTTCTGGATGTGAATGGCGTCGGTTATGAGCTGGAAGTACCGATGACGACCCTTTATCGTCTGCCTGCGGTGGGCGAGCCGGTAACCCTGCACACGCATCAGGTAGTGCGTGAGGATGCGCATCTGCTCTACGGTTTTTTCGAAAAGCGCGAGCGCGAGCTGTTCCGCGAGCTGATTCGCCTTAACGGAGTCGGCCCCAAGCTGGCGCTGGCATTGATGTCCGGGCTCGAGGTCGATGAGTTGGTGCGCTGCGTGCAGGCGCAGGACACCGCGGCGCTGGTCAAGGTGCCGGGCGTCGGCAAGAAAACCGCCGAGCGCCTGCTGGTCGAGCTCAAGGACCGTTTCAAGGCCTGGGAGTCGATACCGTCCATTGCGCCCCTGGTGGTTGAACCTCAACTGGCTCAGGCAGTCTCAAGCGCGGAGAATGACGCCGTCAGTGCGTTGATATCCCTCGGTTACAAGCCGCAGGAGGCCAGCCGAGCCGTTGCCGCCGTCAAGGAGGATGGTATGAGCAGTGAAGACTTAATTCGTCGCGCGTTGCGCGGCGTGGCGTGACAAGGTGTTGAATAACTACCTGCGTTGCCGAGGCGTTGTTAAAAACAGGCTCAAAATGCCCATTTACACTCGTAAACTCCGCTTTCTCGCCTGTTTTTGCCTAGCCTCGGCTGCCTCGCTGACGTTCTTCAACACCTTGTCGATGGAAGTATTGCGATGATCGAAGCCGATCGCCTGATTACCGCCAGCCCACGTGAGCGCGAAGAGCAGCAGGATCGTGCCATTCGCCCGCTGCGTCTGGCCGACTATATCGGTCAGCCCGTGGTGCGCGAGCAGATGGCGCTGTTCATCCAGGCCGCGCGGGGCAGGGCGGAAGCGCTCGACCATACGCTGATCTTCGGGCCACCGGGCCTGGGCAAGACCACCCTGGCCAATATCATCGCCGAGGAAATGGGCAGCTCGATCAAGAGCACGTCCGGCCCGGTGCTCGAGCGGCCGGGCGATCTGGCGGCGCTTCTGACCAACCTGGAAAGCGGCGATGTGCTGTTCATCGACGAGATCCATCGTCTTTCGCCGGTGGTCGAGGAGGTGCTGTATCCGGCGATGGAGGATTTTCAGCTCGACATCATGATCGGCGAAGGCCCCGCGGCACGCTCGATCAAGCTGGATCTGCCGCCCTTCACCCTGGTCGGCGCCACCACGCGTGCCGGCATGTTGACCAATCCACTGCGCGACCGCTTCGGCATCGTCCAGCGCCTGGAGTTCTACGGTATCGATGACCTGGCCACCATCGTCTCGCGCTCCGCCGGGATTCTCGGGCTGCCCATCGAGGCCAAAGGCGCTTTCGAGATTGCCCGTCGCGCGCGTGGCACGCCGCGTATCGCCAATCGTCTGCTACGCAGAGTGCGCGACTTTGCCGAAGTGCGCGGCACGGGTCATATCTCCCAGTCCATCGCCGACCAGGCGCTGAACCTCCTGGATGTCGACGAGCGTGGCTTCGACCATTCCGACCGCCGCCTGCTGCTGGCCATGATCGAGAAGTTCGACGGCGGCCCGGTGGGGCTCGACAGCATTGCCGCGGCCATCGGCGAAGAGCGCCACACCATCGAGGACGTGCTCGAGCCTTATCTGATCCAGCAGGGCTACATGATGCGCACTCCGCGCGGGCGTGTGGTCACCCGGCATGCCTATCTGCACTTCGGGCTGAACATTCCCAAGCGCCCGGGCAAGTCGCCCAGTGGCGACCTTTTCAGCGCGGGTGACGAATGACGAAAAAATTGTTACCAGGCCGGATTGGCAAGCAGCAGGCCGGGGACTAGAGTATGCGCGCGCAAAACGGAGTCCAGCCGTTCAGCCACCATTGCCGGGTCTACTACGAAGACACCGATGCGGGCGGCATCGTCTACTACGTCAACTACCTCAAATTCATGGAGCGGGCTCGCACCGAGCGCCTGCGTGAGCTGGGTTATGCCCAGTCGACGCTTGCCGGTGAGGGCCTGTTGTTCGTCGTGCATTCGGCCGAAGCGCGCTATCACGCGCCGGCACGCCTGGATGACGAGCTGGTGATCAGCGCCGATGTAATCGAATTGAACCGTGCCAGCCTGCGCTTTCGTCAACAGGTCAGGCGGGCTGCGGATGATGTGCTGCTCTGCGAAGGGCAGTTTCTGGTGGCCTGTGTGCGCGCCGACAACTTGAAACCCCGGGCTATTCCCGAAACCCTGCGACACGCGTTCGCCGGGACGCAGGCGCCGGGATTAATTGCAGCAGGAGAGTAAGCGTGGAAGCTAACGCCGTTGACCATATGTCGATGTGGAGTCTGATCAGTAACGCCAGTCTGTTGGTTCAGCTGGTGATGCTGACCCTGGTGGCCGCGTCGGTGATTTCCTGGGTGATGATCTTCCAGCGCAGCAATGCGCTGCGCGCTGCCAAACGCGCGCTGGACAACTTCGAAGATCGATTCTGGTCCGGCATCGACCTGTCCAAGCTGTATCGTCAGGCCGGCAGCAACCCCGATCCGGATTCCGGCCTGGAGCAGATCTTCCGTGCCGGCTTCAAGGAGTTCTCCCGTCTGCGCCAGCAGCAGGGCGTGGACCCGGACGCGGTGATGGACGGCGTGGCGCGCGCCATGCGTGTGGCCATCTCCCGTGAGGAAGAGAAGCTGGAAACCGCACTGCCGTTCCTGGCTACCGTTGGTTCCACCAGCCCGTACATCGGTCTGTTCGGTACCGTGTGGGGCATCATGAACTCCTTCCGCGGCCTGGCTCAGGTGCAGCAGGCCACCCTGGCCACCGTCGCCCCGGGCATCGCCGAAGCGCTGATCGCCACCGCCATCGGCCTGTTCGCCGCGATTCCGGCGGTCATCGCCTACAACCGCTTCTCTGCCCGCGGCGAAATGCTGATCGGCCGCTACTACACCTTCGCCGACGAGTTCCAGGCCATCCTGCACCGCAAGGTGCACACCTCGGAAGAATAAGACGCGCGCACAGAATAGGTTCTAGCCATGGCGAGAATTCGCAACAGACGCAAACCGGTCGCCGAGATGAACGTGGTGCCATACATCGACGTGATGCTGGTACTGCTGGTCATCTTCATGGTCACCGCGCCGATGCTCAACCAGGGCGTCAAGGTCGATCTGCCCAAGGTCAGCAGCGAAGCGCTGCCGCAGGATAACGACGCCCAGGTACTGACCATTTCCATCAAGGCCGACAAGACCTACTACTGGAACATGGGCAGCGAGGTCGACGTCGACACCGAGCAGGAACGTGCTTCGACCCTCGAGCAGATGACCCAGGCCGTTTCGGCGATCATTGCCGAGAACCGTCGTCAGGGTAAGCAGGTGCAGGTATTCGTGCGCGGTGATCGCACCGTCGATTACGGCACCGTGATGGCGGCCATGGGCGGCCTGCAGCAGGCCGACGTGGGTAACGTCGGATTGATTACCGAGGCCCCCTGATGCAGCAAACCGAGCGTTCGCAATCGGAAAGCTACTTCTGGCCCGTGGTCTGGGCCGTGGGTCTGCACGTCCTGATGTTCGCCATGCTGTTCGTCAGCTTCGCCTTCACCCCGGAACTGCCACCGGCGCGTCCGGTGGTACAGGCTACGCTGTATCAGTTGCAGTCGCAGAGCCAGGCCACCACCCAGACCACGCAGAAGGTCGCGGGTGAGGCGCAGAAGACCTCGGCACCGCAGTTCGAGACCGAACGACTGGAGCAGAAGAAAGCCGAGGAGCAGAAGCAGGCCCAGGCCGAAGCGCAGAAGGTAGCCGCGGCCAAGAAAGCCGAGGAACAAAAGCAGGCTGAAGAGGCTCGAAAGGCCGAACAAGCCAAAGCTGAAGCTGCTAAGAAGGCCGAAGCCGAGAAGGCTGCCGAGCAGAAGCGCCAGGCGGATATCGCCAAGAAGCGCGCCGAGGAAGAGGCGAAGAAGAAAGCCGCTGAAGAGGCCAAGAAAAAGGCCGCTGCAGAAGAGGCGAAGAAGAAGGCGGCAGCTGCCGAGGCAGCGAAGAAGAAGGCTGCCGAGGATGCCAAGCGCAAGGCCGAAGAGGCGCGACGCAAGGCAGCCGAGGATCAGAAGGCTGCGGCGCTGGCCGAGTTGCTCTCGGACAACGTGCAGAACCAGCAGGCGCTGGCCGAAACCCATGGCGACCAGGTTGCCGGCAACCTCGACGACCTGATCATCAAACTGATCACCGAGAACTGGCAGCGACCGATGTCGGCGCGCCGTGGCATGAGCGTCGAGCTGCTGATTCAGATGCTGCCCGACGGCACCGTGACCAACGCCAGCGTATCGCGCTCCAGTGGCGATGCGCCGTTCGACAACTCGGCCGTTGCCGCTGTACGTAACGTCGGGCGTATTCCCGAGATGCAACAATTGGATCGCGCTACCTTCGACCGTATGTACAGGCAGCGTCGCGTCATTTTCAAACCGGAGGATTGAGCTCTGTGAACAACCTGATTCGTATCGCCCTGCTTGGGCTGGTCATGCTGGTCGGTAGCGTCCAGGCAGCCGACCCGCTGGTGATCTCCCAAGGCGCCGACCGCGCTACGCCCATCGCCGTTGTGCCCTTCGGCTGGCAGGGTGGTTCGGTGCTGCCCGAAGACATGTCGCAGATCATCGGCAACGACCTGCGCAACTCCGGCTATTTCGAGCCCATCCCGCGACAGAACATGATCAGCCTGCCGACCCAGGCCAGCGAAGTCATCTACCGCGACTGGAAAGCTCTCGGCGCCCAGTATGTGCTGGTCGGCAATATCGTGCCCAACGGTGGCCGGTTGCAGATCCAGTACGCACTGTTCAACGTCAACACCGAGCAGCAGGTGATGACCGGCAATGTAGGTGGCGGCACCGACCAATTGCGCGACATGGCCCACCATATCGCCGACCAGTCGTTCGAGAAGCTCACCGGCGTCAAGGGGGCGTTCTCCACTCGCCTGCTATATGTCACCGCCGAGCGCATGGGCGCCAACAACACCCGCTACACCCTGCAGCGTTCCGACTACGACGGTGCCCGCGCCGTGACCCTGTTGCAGTCGCGTGAGCCGATCCTGTCGCCGTCCTTCGCTCCTGATGGTCGCCGCATTGCCTACGTCTCGTTCGAGCAGCGTCGCCCGCGTATTTTCGTGCAGCACATCGACACCGGCCGTCGCGAGCAGGTCACCAATTTCGAAGGCCTCAACGGAGCGCCAGCCTGGTCGCCGGATGGCTCGCGTCTGGCCTTCGTGCTGTCCAAGGACGGCAACCCGGAAATCTACGTGATGGATATGGGCAGTCGGCAGATGCGCCGCATCACCAACCATTACGCAATTGATACCGAACCCTTCTGGGGCAAGGATGGTCAGACCCTTTACTTCACTTCCGATCGCGCGGGTAAGCCGCAGATCTACAAAACCAACATCAGCAGTGGGGCAGTTGAGCGAGTGACCTTCGTCGGTAACTACAACGCCAACCCGAAATTGTCGGCTGATGAGAAGACCCTGGTGATGATCCATCGCCAAGATGGTTTTACCGTGTTCAAGGTGGCTGCACAGGACCTGGAAACCAACCGTTTGCGCATACTTTCAGACACAAGTTTGGATGAGTCGCCCACTGTTGCGCCCAATGGGGCCATGCTAATCTACGCCACCCGCCAGCAGGGCCGGGGAGTCTTGATGTTAGCGTCCACCAACGGACGTGTGAGGCTCCCTCTTCCTACCGCTCAAGGCGAAGTTCGAGAGCCTTCTTGGTCCCCTTACCTGAACTGATGCGGCGTTACACCTATATTGCTTAACACAACTGGGGTTCATTAGGAGTTACATGATGGAAATGCTGAAATTCGGTAAGTTCGCTGCACTGTCCCTGGCTCTCGCCGTTGCTGTAGGTTGCTCCTCCAAAGGCGGCGACGCTGCTGGTGAAGGCGCTGTTGACCCGAACGCTGGCTACGGTGCCAACACTGGCGCTGTTGACGGCAGCCTGAGCGAAGAAGCGGCTCTGCGCGCTATCACCACCTTCTACTTCGAGTACGACAGCTCCGACCTGAAAGCCGAAGCCATGCGCGCTCTGGACGTACACGCCAAGGACCTGAAAGGCAACGGCGCTCGCGTCGTTCTGGAAGGCCACGCTGACGAGCGCGGTACCCGTGAGTACAACATGGCTCTGGGCGAGCGTCGTGCCAAGGCCGTTCAGCGCTACCTGGTTCTGCAGGGCGTTTCCCCGGCTCAGCTGGAACTGGTTTCCTACGGCGAAGAGCGTCCGGTTGCCACTGGCAACGACGAGCAGTCCTGGGCTCAGAACCGTCGCGTAGAGCTGCGTAAGTAAGCTGCCATGCGAGATTGCCGCCGTATCCTGACCCTTCTGACACTCGCCCTGCCGCTCGCGGCGGTAGCGGAGGTTCCCGTACTGGAAAGCAGCTCCATGCAACAGGGCAGCAGCTATCCACCGGCGGGTTATGGTACGGCCGGCTCCTCCGCCGGAGCGGGCGCGCAAGCGCCCGCTTCTGCGCAGGGTATGCTATTCAACCAGCTCGAGCAGATGCAGCAGGAAATTGCGCAACTGCGTGGCATGGTCGAAGAGCAGCAAAACGAAATCCAGCGCCTCAAGCAGGAAGGGCTGGAGCGTTACCAGGATCTGGATCAACGTATTTCTTCCGGCGCAGCTGCCGGTGGAGCTCCCGCACAGAATTCAGCCGATGGCGCGGTAAACGCCAATGGCACCCCGACGCCACCTGCTGCACAGCAGCAGGGCAGCGCCGAGCCGGGTGATCCGGCCAAGGAAAAGCTTTACTACGATGCCGCCTTCGACCTGATCAAGGCCAAGGATTTCGACAAGGCATCGCAGGCATTCGCTGCCTTCCTCAATCGTTATCCCAACAGTCAGTACGCCGGCAACGCTCAGTATTGGCTGGGTGAAGTGAATCTGGCCAAGGGCGATCTGCAAGCCGCCGGCCAGGCCTTTGCCAAGGTCAGCCAGGCCTATCCAAGCCATGCCAAGGTGCCGGATTCGCTGTTCAAGCTGGCCGATGTCGAGCGCCGCCTGGGGCACAACGATAAGGCGCGCGGTATCCTGCAGCAGGTGATCGCTCAGTATCCGGGCAGCTCGGCCGCCCAATTGGCCCAGCGCGACCTGCAGCGCCTGTAAGCCGATCTTGATGAACGAACCCGCGCATGTCGCGGGTTTTTCTTGTGGCCTGCTCCCAGGCAGCAATCTTTATGGGCCGTCGCGAAGCGACGTTAAAAATCCACTCCGATGATTTTTGTCTGCCATTCGGCGACTTCCATTAGAATGCGCGCTCGCATGGGTGTGGGGTTTCAGCTCGGCTGATGTCCCTGCCGCCATGCCTCGTCGAATACCGACCACTGCCGGTGTTCCTGTCTTTTCACGCAACGGAGGCGGATGACCTGTTTCGTCATCACGCCCGTGGCTACCATGCAAGAAACCCTGCGCATCACCGAGATTTTCTACTCGTTGCAGGGGGAAACGCGTACCGCCGGCTTGCCGACGGTATTCGTGCGCCTGACCGGCTGCCCCCTGCGCTGTCAGTACTGTGACACCGCCTACGCCTTCAGCGGCGGTGAGATCGTCACGCTGGACAGTATTCTCACTCAGGTGGCCGCCTATCGGCCGCGCTACGTCTGCGTAACCGGCGGTGAGCCGCTGGCCCAACCCAACTGCATCCCCTTGCTCTCGCGTCTGTGTGACGCCGGTTACGAGGTGTCGCTGGAAACCAGTGGCGCACTCGACGTCTCGGCCGTCGATCCACGGGTGAGCAAGGTGCTCGACCTGAAGACGCCCGGTTCGGCCGAGGTGCAGCGCAACCGTTACGAGAACATCGAGTGGCTCACCGCCAATGACCAGGTCAAGTTCGTCATCTGCTCGCGCGAGGATTACGACTGGGCCTTGTCCAGGCTGATCCAGTACGACCTGGCGGCCCGGGCCGGCGAGGTGCTGTTCTCGCCCAGCCACCAGCAGGTCGATGCACGCGCGCTGGCAGACTGGATAGTGGCGGACAACCTGCCGGTGCGCCTGCAACTGCAACTGCACAAGATTCTCTGGAACGACGAGCCGGGACATTGATCATGAACGACAAGAAAGCGGTCATTCTCCTTTCCGGCGGCCTGGATTCGGCCACGGTCGTCGCAATGGCCAGGGCCGAAGGCTACGCCTGCTACAGCATGAGCTTCGATTACGGGCAGCGTCATCGCGCCGAACTGCAGGCGGCCGAGCGCGTCGCTCGGCAACTGGGTGTGGTCGAGCACAAGGTGATCGGCCTCAATCTCAACGGTATCGGTGGCTCGGCGTTGACCGATAGCAGCATCGCGGTTCCGGAAACCCCAGGTGAGGGCATTCCCGTGACCTACGTGCCGGCGCGCAACACGGTGTTTCTCTCCCTGGCGCTGGGCTGGGCGGAAGTGGTCGAAGCACGCGACATCTTCATCGGCGTCAATGCGGTGGATTATTCGGGCTATCCCGATTGCCGCCCGGAGTTCGTCGAGGCCTTCGAGCGCATGGCCAACCTGGCGACCAAAGCCGGTGTGGAGGGTGAGGGTTTTGTCATCCGCGCACCGCTGCAGCAGATGAGCAAGGGCGAAATCATTCAGGCCGGTATGCGTCTGGGGGTGGATTACGCGCTCACGGTCTCCTGCTACCAGGCCGACGATGATGGCCGCGCTTGTGGCAAATGCGACAGCTGCCGCCTGCGCGCTGCCGGTTTCGTCGCTGCTGGCGTGCCTGATGCCACCCGCTATTTCTGAAAAAATTTTCGCGAAGTGTTGATTTCCTGAATTAAATCAGTATCATGCGCCTCGCGTTGGGTCGTTAGCTCAGTTGGTAGAGCAGTTGGCTTTTAACCAATTGGTCGTAGGTTCGAATCCTACACGACCCACCAGATCGCAAAAGCCAGTCGTGAGACTGGCTTTTTTTTGCCCTCGGAAAAGCCCTCTGGCCGAGGCTGGCCCGCCTGTGGCGATGGGCAGCCAGGGGGTATACTCGCAGCTCGCTCAAGAGCGCCGCAGGTTCGATGATATGACGCAGATTTCCGAACGCCTTCTGGTTCAAGCCCACCTCGATGCCAAACAGCCCAAGCCGCTGACCGCCGAGGAGGAGGCCTTCTATCGCCGTGAGATCGCCGCCGAGCTGAAGAAGCAGAACGCGGTGCTGGTGGCGCACTATTACTGTGATCCGGTTATCCAGGCGCTGGCCGAGGAAACTGGTGGCTGCGTCTCCGATTCCCTGGAAATGGCTCGCTTTGGCAACCAGCACCCGGCGCAGACCGTGGTAGTGGCCGGGGTCAAATTCATGGGCGAGACGGCGAAGATTCTCAACCCGGAAAAGCGCGTGCTGATGCCGACGCTGGAGGCGACCTGTTCGCTGGATCTGGGCTGCCCGGTGGACGAGTTCTCGGCCTTCTGCGATCAGCATCCCGAGCGCACCGTGGTGGTGTATGCCAATACCTCGGCGGCGGTGAAGGCTCGTGCCGACTGGGTGGTGACATCCAGCTGCGCGCTGGAGATCGTCGAGAGCCTGATGGATAACGGCGAGACCATCATCTGGGCGCCGGACAAGCACCTTGGCAACTACATTCAGCGCGAGACCGGCGCCGACATGCTGCTGTGGGACGGTGCCTGCATTGTTCACGAAGAATTCAAGTCCAAGCAGCTGCTGGACATGAAGGCGCTGTATCCCGATGCAGCCATTCTGGTGCACCCCGAGTCGCCACAGAACGTGGTGGAACTGGCCGACGCAGTGGGTTCCACCAGCCAGTTGATCAAGGCGGCGCAGACGCTGCCCAATTCGACCTTTATCGTCGCTACCGACCGCGGCATCTTCTATAAGATGCAGCAGCTGTGCCCGGACAAGACCTTTATCGAAGCGCCGACGGCCGGCAACGGCGCCGCCTGCCGTAGCTGTGCGCACTGCCCATGGATGGCGATGAACACCTTGGAGCGCGTGCTCACCGGCCTGCGCCAGGGCTCCGGCGAGATTCATGTCGACCCGGCGCTGATTCCCAAGGCGATCAAGCCGCTCAAGCGCATGCTCGATTTCACCCAGGCGGCGCGGATGAAGGTCGCCGGCAACGCCTGATAGGCATGCAGCAAAAAGAAGCCCAGCCAAATGCTGGGCTTCTTGCTTTGCGTAGCCCGGCTGCAATCCGGGAATGGCGAGAGGCCAATACCCCGGATTTCATCCGGGCTACGGCAACTCGTCAGCTCAGGTTGCCCAGTTCTCCGGTTCGTTGACCACATTGAGCAGGGCCCGCAGGCGGCCATAATCGCGACCGTTGAAGGCGAAGGCCAGGCGGGTGAGGTCGCGCAATTCCGGTTCGTCGCGTTCCTGCTCGCCATGAGGCTGCTGGGTAAAACCGCCCTCTTTGCACAGGCAGGAGAAGTCGCTGTGCAGCTTCGCCAGAGCTGCCTTGTTGAGCGGGTGATTGAGGCGAATCACGAAGCGGTCCTTGAGCCAGCGGCTGGAGTGGAAGTTGCGATAGAAGCGGGCGATTTCATCCACGGCCTCTTCAGCGCTGTAGACCAGGTGCAGCAGGTTGAGGTCGGTCGGCAGGATGTAGCCGTTGTCGCCGAGCTGCCGGCGGATGAACCCCAGCGCATCTTCCCAGTAGCTGCCACCCGGTTGATCGAGCAGCACCACCGGTACCAACGGGCTCTTGCCGGTCTGGATCAGGGTGAGCACCTCCAGGGCTTCATCGAGCGTGCCGAAACCGCCGGGGCAGAGCACCAGGCCATCGGCTTCCTTGACGAAGAACAGCTTGCGCAGGAAGAAGAAGTGGAACGAGAGCAGATGGTGACTGCCGCGCATGGTGGCATTGGCGGCTTGCTCGAAGGGCAGGGTGATATTGAACCCCAGGCTGTTTTCCGTGCCGGCGCCTTCATGAGCTGCCGCCATGATGCCGCCACCGGCTCCCGTGACCACCATCAGGTCGCGGCGCGCCAGCAGTTCGCCGAGTTCGCGAGCCAGCCGATACAGGGGGTGATCGGCTGGCGTACGTGCCGAGCCGAACACCGTGACCTTGCGCCGACGCTTGAGCTGCTCCAGCACGCCGAAGGCATGTTCCATTTCGCGCAGGGTCTGCATCATGATCTTGGCATCCCAGCGATTGCGATCTGCCTGGGCCATATGGATCACGGTGGTGAGCATTTCGCGGTACAGCGACAGGTTGGGGCTGTTGCTCGGGGCTGCCAGCGCCACCAGTTCCTCTACCTTGCTGCTCAGGTCGACCTCGCTGGTTTGCACGTGGCGCGACAGATAGTCGTCCGCTTCAAAGGGCATGGAAACTCTCCTCTTCCGGGCCTGAGAAAGGCACAGCCGCTCAACTTGGCCGGCTCCCTGATTATGGCGTGTCAGGTAGCTTGCCACAGCCACGCTGCCGTTTCGTTGCCACCTTTTCGTAAGCGTCGATTACGGGGCGATTCGGTTCAGTCGCTCATGCAGGATCTGCCAGCCATGAAGTGCTGTTTCTGTCCGTGGCTAGTGGGCATAGGGCTGGTAGCCGACGAGCGGCGGAACCTCGCCCGCTACGCCGAGTCTGCTGTTTGGTCAAGGTGAAGGGAGTGACAGGCATGCCCAAGTTGACTCTGGAGATAGAAACGAGCCTCTATCGCATGCTGCAGCAGGCAGCGCATAACAGCCAGCTGAGTCTCGAGGACGAGTGCACGCGTCGCCTCGAAGGTGGTGGGCGACGCTCACGCTACATGGAGGCCTTGCTTGCCGAACTGCGCGCCGATGACGCGCAGCGCCGGGTGCACAGGGGCTGACGCCAGCCTTCGATCAAAGGCCGCAGTCGCCCTTGTCGAAGACTTCGACGGTTACCGGGCGATTGCTGCGGTACTCGCTGAACTGGTAGCGCAGTTGCGCGCCTTCGGCCAGCAGGGCGCGATAACCCGAATTGCGGCAGACGCTGGCGGCCAGTTGCGCACGCACGATGTCGGGATTGCCGCGCATCTGCGCAGCATGCGCTTCACGTACGCTGAGGTGGTTGATCAGCGTATGGCCTTCCACGGTATAACCCTGATCGAGAATGTCCTCGTTGATCGCCCGTGGCGTGCCTTCGCTGCTTTGTCGGGCGACCTGCTCCAGGGTGCGAGTCAGTTCCATCTCCTTCAGCGAAGCGGCCTGAGCGGTAGAAAACATCAGGCTGAACGCGAGGGCGGGAAGGATGTAGCGCAGCATGTAATGACTCCTGAAAACGTGGACGAGGGTTGGACAGGGCCTCGGGAAGAATGTTCGCGGCGCTGGCCGTTGGCTGTCTGAAACGGTGAATTACCGATAACAGCGCTGCATGCTGTCCAGGCGGCAAGACTCGCCTTTTTCGACGCAAGCCGGTACGTGATGACCTTAGGTAGTGTACTGGTTTGGCCAGACGCTCGGGCGCAGGCATGCCGTCATCCAATGGATGTGCGACGTTCAGGCGAGATGCTCGGCCGCCTACCTCGGCTGGCCTGATCTGGGCGACGACCGCGCCGGCGCGTACGACCCCCGCATCCACTTCATCGGTCTGTCCTTGGTCCACGCCGTTCGAAGGGCGAGCGCGGTGGTAGAATCCCGCCCCCGTTTGCAGTTGCTCGCTCCATGACTCATCCAGCCCCACATGCCGTTGCCCGTTTGCGCGCAGAGCGCCTGGCGCGCAGCGTCAAACCCTTCATCGCCCGCGGTTCGCGCGCCGAGCGCTGCCCTGACTGTCGGGTGCAGCCGACTCATTGCCTGTGTGCCTGGCGCCCGCAGGTTCAGGCCAATGCCGGCATGTGCCTGGTGATGCACGATATCGAGGCGCTGAAACCGAGCAATACCGGTTGGCTGATCGCCGACGTGGTGCCTGAAACTCACGCCTTCGGCTGGACGCGCACCGCTGTCGATCCGGCGCTGCTGGAGCTGTTGGCCGATCCGCAGTGGCAGCCTTATCTGGTCTTTCCCGGTGAGTACGTCACGCCGCAGCGCGTGGTGGAAGAGGTGCAGCTTGTGCCCGGCAAGCGGCCGCTGTTCGTGCTGCTCGATGCCACCTGGACCGAGGCGCGCAAGATGTTTCGCAAGAGCCCTTATCTGGACGCCTTGCCGGTGCTCAGCCTGACACCGGCGCAGCTATCGCGCTATCGCCTGCGTCGCTCCACGCGCGGGGAGCATCTGTGCACGGCCGAAGTGGCCGCCATGTGCTTGGAGCTGGCGGGTGATCTGCGCGCCGGCGAGGCGCTGGACGACTATCTCGATGCTTTCAGCCAGCACTACCTGGCGGCTAAGCGGCGCCTGCCACTGGAGCTCAACGACGCTCTGCACCAGCGCTTGCAGTCGTACCGCTGAGATCGTTCGGCAGAGGCTTGGGCCACAGCTGAGCCAGCAGCATGCCGCCGAACATCAGTGCACAACCCAGATAGCCGCGCAGTGCCAGCACCTCACCCAGCAGCAGGGCGCCGGCTATCGCGGCGAACACCGCCTCCAGCGAGAGAATGATCGCCGCGTGCGAGGCGATGGCATGCTGCTGCGCGACCACCTGCAGGGTAAAGCCCACCGCTACGCCGAACAGGCCGCCATAGAGAATGGCCGGTGCGGCCTGGAGGATGCCGTCCAGTGTCGCGGTTTCGAATACCGCTGCCAGTAGCAGGCTGATCACCGCGCAGGTGGCGAACTGGATGAAGGCCAGGCGCAGCGGGTCGTGGCGGCTGGCGAAGAAGCCCACCAGCAACACGTGAACACCCCAGACGAAGGCGCCGGCCAGCTGCAGCCAGTCGCCTGAGGCCACGGTGAAACCCTCACCGACGCTGAGCAAAAACATGCCGACCACCGCCAGACTGGCGCCCAGCCAGATGCCTGCACTGCTGCGTTGGCCGATCAGCAGGCCGAGAATCGGTACGACGATCACGTACAGCCCGGTGATGAAGCCGGAGTTGGTCACGGTGGTGAACAGCAGGCCGACCTGCTGCAGGTTGATGCCCAGCGACAGCGCCAGGCCCATGATCACGCCGCCGATCAGCAGGTTGCGATTCAGAGGGGCGACCGGGCATTGTTGACGACGCTGCAGCAGGGCCAGCACCGGCAGCAGCGCCAGGCAGGCGAGGGCGAAACGCAGGCCGGTATAAAGGAAGGGACTGATATTATCCATGCCCAGGCGCTGGGCGACGAATGAGCTGCCCCAGATCATCGCGGTAATCAGCATCAACAGGTCGGCGCGCAGGGCTTGGCTTCGCATCGGAGCGTCTCGCTAGGAAAGTTGCGCATGCTGCCGCAAAGCGTTGAGCTTGACCACCCCGCCACAGCTCGGCATGCTGAGCGCCGCCGTCGGTCCGAGTGGGGAGTCTGTGATGTGGATGAGCAGGCTTGAGCGGATCTTCAGGCGAAAAGCACTGCCATACTCACCTCGGTGCCACTCATAAGAAGAACAGGATCTGCCAATGGCCGCCTATGAAATCCTGATTGCCGACGACCACCCGCTGTTTCGCAGCGCACTGCAGCAAGCATTGACCCTGGGGCTGGGGCCTGAGGTCCGTCTGGTAGAAGCTGCCAGCATCGCTGAACTCGAAGGCCACCTGGCCGCCAAGAGCGATTGGGACCTGGTCCTGCTCGATCTGAACATGCCGGGCGCCTACGGGTTTTCCGGCCTGGTGCTGCTGCGCGGTCAGTACCCGCAGATTCCCGTAGTGATGATTTCCGCTCAGGAAGAAGCTTCCGTGGTCAACCGCTCCCGCGAGTTCGGCGCCAGCGGCTTCATTCCCAAATCCAGCCCGCTGGAAACCTTGCAGCAGGCCGTGCGTCAGGTGCTCGATGGCGACACCTGGTGGCCGCCGCTGGCCGAGGAGAGCGCACCGGTGTCCGAAGAGGCCAAGGCCGCCAGCGCCGGCCTCGCCAGCCTGACGCCGCAACAGTTCCGCGTGCTGACCATGGTTTGCGAAGGTCTGCTGAACAAGCAGATCGCCTACGAGCTGAGCGTGTCCGAGGCGACGGTCAAGGCGCATGTCACGGCGATTTTCCGCAAGCTCGGCGTGCGTACCCGCACCCAGGCGGCGCTGCTGTTGCAGCAGATGGAGTCGATTCCGGGCTGATATCGCGGCGCCGCGTGACGCTGGATCGACGCTGACCGTTCAGACGATCGGTGGCAGGACGATCTGATCACTGCGGCTGACTCCGGCGGTCAGCGCACGACACTGTTCGAGAAACTCGCGCATCGCCGCCGTCTGGTACTTCTGCTTGTGCCAGATGAAGTAGAACTGCCGGCGCAGGTCCAATTCCGGGGTCTCCACCGGCATCAGGCTGCCGCGGCGAAAGGCGTCGCGCAGCGCCAGGCGTGAAATGCAGCCGATGCCCAGGCCTGATTCCACCGCGCGCTTGATCGCCTCGGTGTGTTCCAGCTCCAGGCGGATATTGAGGTTGCGCGGGTGATGACGCATGGCCTGATCGAAGGTCAGGCGGGTGCCCGAGCCCTGTTCGCGCAGAATCCAAGCTTCGTGCGTCAGCTCTTCCAGGCTGGCGCTACCTCGTTTGGCCAGCGGGTGCTGCGGGGCGCAGAACACCACCAGCTCATCCTTGACCCAGGGTTGCACCTCGATGTCCGGATGCTGGCAGTCGCCTTCGATCAAACCGAGATCCAGCTCGTAATGGGCGATCTGCTGCACCACATGGGCGGTGTTGTGCACCTGCAGCTTCACCCGGCACTCCGGGTGGTGCTGCATGAAGCTGCCAATCAGCAGCGTCGCCAGGTAGTTGCCCACAGTAAGCGTGGCGCCAACGTTCAGCGAGCCATAACCACTCTTACCGCCCAGCAGGCGTTCGATCTCGCGCGCCTGGTCGATCAGCGCCACGGCCTCGGGCAGCAACTGCCGACCCAATGCGTTGAGCGCCAGGCGTTTGCCGGCGCGATCGAACAGCTGGCAGTCGGACTGCCGCTCCAGCTCGGTCAGCGAGGTGCTGGTGGCAGACTGCGACAATGCGAGCGATTGCGCCGCGCGCGAGACGCTCTCATGCTGCGCCACGGCAACGAATACTTGAAGTTGTCTGAGAGTAAATCGCATATCGATATAACCGATAACCTATATCTTGATAATCCACTTAACAGATATTGTTGCCGCGAATAGAATGCCGCGCAATCGCGCCTTTTGGCGCTGAAGTTCTTCGAGGAAATCATCATGAGCAATATGAACGTCGAGCGCGTGCTCAGCGTCCACCACTGGAACGATACGCTGTTCAGCTTCAAGTGCACCCGTGACCCGGGCCTGCGCTTCGAAAATGGCCAGTTCGTGATGATCGGCCTGCAGCAGGACAATGGCCGCCCGCTGATGCGCGCATACTCCATCGCCAGCCCGAACTGGGAAGAGCACCTGGAATTCTTCAGCATCAAGGTGCCGGACGGCCCGCTGACCTCGCAGCTGCAGCACCTGAAGGAAGGCGACGAGATCATCATCAGCAAGAAGCCCACCGGCACCCTGGTGCTCGATGACCTCAACCCCGGCAAGCACCTGTACCTGCTGAGCACCGGCACCGGCCTGGCGCCGTTCATGAGCGTGATCCAGGACCCGGAAACCTACGAGCGCTTCGAGAAGGTGATTCTGGTGCACGGCGTGCGTTACGTGAACGAAGTCGCCTACCGCGAGTTCATCACCGAGCACCTGCCGCAGAACGAATTCTTCGGCGACGCGCTGAAGAACAAGCTGGTCTACTACCCGACCGTGACCCGTGAGCCGTTCGAGAATCAGGGCCGCCTGACCGATCTGATGCGTAGCGGCAAGCTGTTCGCCGACATCGGCCTGCCGCCGATCAACCCGCAGGACGACCGCGCGATGATCTGCGGTAGCCCGAGCATGCTCGACGAGACCAGCGAAGTGCTCGACAGCTTCGGCCTGAAGATTTCCCCGCGCATGCGTGAGCCGGGTGACTATCTGATCGAGCGTGCCTTCGTCGAGAAGTAAGCGCCTCCGTTGAAACGACAAAGCCGCCCAATGGGCGGCTTTGTCGTTGTAGGAGCGAATTCATTCGCGATGCGTATTGGCCAATCGCGAATGAATTCGCTCCTACAGGTGCTTGATCAGTCGTGGTGCGATCTCCCGGATTGCATCCGGGCTACGGTGTTGATCAGGTGTGCCCGCGGCGCCTTGTTATTCGCGGGCAAGCCCGCTCCCACAGCGCGGCTATCGTCATGTGGGAGCGGGCTTGTCCGCGAACTGCGGTCTTGGGTATTTAAAGGCGCTTGGCGTCGATGATCAGCACCGGCTCGCGCGGCACGTTCTGGTGCATGCCGCGGTTGCTGGTGGGTACTTGGGCGATCTTGTCCACCACGTCCATGCCGCGGGTCACCTTGCCGAACACGGCGTAGCCGAAGTCGCGCGAGCTGTGGTCGAGGAAGGCGTTGTCCTTGTGGTTGATGAAGAACTGGCTGGTGGCCGAGTCGCGCGCTTGAGTGCGGGCCATGGCCAGGGTGCCACGGACGTTGTGCAGGCCATTGTCGGCCTCGTTCTTGATCGGTACTTCGGTGTCCTTCTGGCGCATGTCGGCATCGAAACCGCCGCCCTGGATCATGAAGCCCGGAATCACCCGGTGGAACTGCGTGCCGTTGTAAAAGCCGCTGTCGACGTACTGGAGGAAGTTCTGCGTGCTGACCGGTGCCTTGTCGGCGGCCAGCTCTACTTCCACCTCACCCAGGCTAGTGGTCAGCAGGACTTTAGGGTTTTCCGCGGCCAGCAGGCTGGACGACAGCAGCAGAGCGCCGGTGGCAAGAACGAGTTGCTTGAGCATGATGGTCAGTTTTCCTTGTTGGCAGTCTCGCCGAGGAAGGCGAGCAGGGCGCTATTAAAGCGTTCGGGTTGATCCAGTGGTGTGGCGTGGCGCGAATTTTCGATCACCAGCAGGCGCGCGTTCGGCATTTCTGCCACGTATTCGCGCTTGCGTTCAACCGGTGTGTAGTCGCGGTCGGCACTGATCACCAGGGTAGGACAGGTGATGCGTGCGAGGTGTTCCCGCACGCCCCAGCCGATGATGGCGTCGAGACTGGCGAGGTAGGCGCGCTTGTCGTTCTGTGGCCAGCGCTCTTCGACCTTGCGCCGCAGTTCGGCCTGTTCCGGCCTGGGAAACAGCAGCTTGGCCAGGGCCCTGGCGATGGTCTCCAGGCTGAGCAGGCGCGATAGCGTCCAGCGCTTGGCGATCTCCAGCCAGTCGCGTGCGCTTTTGGCCTTCACTTCCGGGCCGCTGTTGACGATGGTCAGGCTGCGCAGCAGTTCGGGGCGCTCGACACCGAGCTGGAAGCCGATCATGCCGCCCATGGAGATGCCCACCAGATGCACCGGCGGCAGTTGCAGATGATCGATCAGCGCGGCCACGTCATCGGCGAAATCGGCGATGCGGTAGGCCTCCTGCGGTTTGTCCGAGCGGCCATGGCCGCGCACGTCGAGGGCGATGACCCGGTAGTGCCGGGCGAGCACGGGAATCTGGTATTCCCAGTCCCGTGTGCTCGAACCCAGGCCATGCACCAACAGCAGCGGTGCGCCGTGGCCATAGTCCTCGTAATGCAACTGGCAGCCATCGTTGTCGAAGTAGGGCATGGCGGGGGCTCTTCAATGATTTGACTGCGGTGCGGCGAAGGCAGTGTCCAGCGGAGCTGCATCGAAGTTCTTGATCAGTTCGATGAGAATCTGCGTGGCCGGACCCAGCACGCGCTCTTTGTTGCTGTAGAGAAAGAACCGCGGTTTGCGCACGTCGCCCTGCGCCAGGGGCAGGACTTTCAGCGAACCCTCTTCCAGTTCGCGACTGATCAGGTGGCGCGGCAGCCAGGCGAAGCCCAGGCCGCTGCTGACGAAGGTGCGTGCGGTCGGCAGGCTGCCCACCGTCCAGCGTTGCTCCGCGCCGAGCCAGCCGGCATCGCGCGGCTGCAGGCGGCCTGTGTCACGGGTCACGACCTGCATCTGGCCCTCCAGGTCCTGAAAGCTCAGCTCGCGTTGCAGGCGGTGCAGCGGGTGCTCCGGGTTGGCGACGGCGATGAATTCCACCTCACCCAGCTCGATGCCCAGGTGGCCGGTGATGTTCAGCGCGCTGATGGCCAGGTCGGCGGTGCCTTCGAGCAGCACTTCCTCGACCCCGGACAGCACTTCCTCGCGCAGGCGCACGCGGCAACCGCGGCTCTGTGGCATGAAGGCGGTCAGCGCGCGAACGATGTTGGCGGTGGGATAGGCGGCGTCCACCACCAGGCGCACTTCGGCTTCCCAGCCCTGTTCCATGTGGTGCGCCAGGTCTTCCAGCTGGCTGGCCTGCTTGACTAGTTGCCGCGAACGGCGCAACAGCACGTCGCCGGCCTCGGTGAGCACGGCCTTGCGTCCGTCGATACGCAGCAACGGTACACCGAGCTGCTCCTGCATGCGCGCCACGGTATAGCTGACCGAGGACTGCGAGCGGTGCAGCACTTCGGCGGCCTGGGCGAAACCGCCCTGGTCCACCACGGCTTGTAGCGTGCGCCATTGATCCAGGGTTACACGGGGAGCTTTCATCACATCATCCTGCCTGAGGCGGCCTGTTACACTGGCTCTCCCATGTTGGAGAGCACCGATGAAAAAAATAATCTGCTTGCTGTTCGCCTTCCTGCCGCTGGCTGCTCATGCCTATCCCATCGAGGTGGAAAAACAGTTCAACGGCGCCGAGGTCTCGGCCACTACCCAGGAAATCGACCACAACATGGCGGCGCTGATGCTCTACAACTATGGCCAGAGCGAGGCCGAGTGCAGCGCGGTGTTCCGCAATGGCCCCGAGGCACCACGCACCCGGCGCACCGTGCTGGCGCCAGGTGCCAGCAACAACATGACGGTCAAGTTCAACCGCAGCGTGATCCGCCTGCGCATCGCCCTGACGTGCCGCCTGAAGTGATGAAGCCTAGACCTAGCATCTCGATAAATCAAATTAGTCGATATATGTAAGCGGATATTTACGCTTTTTAATCGAATGCTGCGTCTCTACTCTGTGCTCCATCGACTCTTACTCACCTCGATGGAGCCCCAGACATGTCCCGTGTTCTCGTTATCGAAAGCAGCGCCCGCCAGCAAGGTTCGGTTTCCCGCGAACTGACCCAGCAGTTCATTGCCAACTGGCAGGCTGCGCACCCGGCCGATCAGATCCAGGTTCGTGACCTGGCGCTCGAGCCGGTGCCGCACCTCGATGCCACCCTGCTGGGCGGCTGGATGACCCCGAGCGAGCAGCAGAGCGAGGCGGAAAAAGCCGCGCTGGCTCGCTCCAATCAACTCACCGACGAGCTGCTGGCCGCTGACGTGCTGGTGCTGGCCGCGCCGATGTACAACTTCGCCATCCCCAGCACCCTCAAGGCCTGGCTGGACCACGTACTGCGCGCCGGCGTGACCTTCAAGTACACCGAAACCGGCCCGCAGGGGCTGCTCACCGGCAAGCGCGCCTTCGTGCTGACCGCCCGTGGTGGCATCTACGCCGGCAGCGGCCTGGATCATCAGGAGCCCTACCTGCGTCAGGCGCTGGCCTTCATCGGTATCCACGACGTGCAGTTCATTCATGCCGAAGGCCTGAACCTGGGCGGCGAGTTCAGCGAAAAAGGGCTGGCCCAGGCCAAGGCCAAGCTGGCTGAAGTGGCTTGATACCGATCCTCCTCTCCTGAGTGCCCGTGCGCGGGCGCGCTATGCCGGTCGCTTCGCGTGAAGTGGCCGGCTTTTTTATTTGGCCGGCAAGCAGTCGCCAAAGCACGGATTGTCCGCCGCAGGGGAACGCGCTAAGGTCGCCGCCTTCCTTCGGAGGTGGCTGTGCGATATCTGCTGATAGTGACCCTGCTGTGGGCCTTTTCCTTCAGCCTGATCGGTGAGTACCTGGCTGGTCGGGTCGACAGCTACTTCGCGGTGCTGACGCGTATCGTCATCGCCGGGCTGCTGTTCGTGCCACTGACCCGCTGGCGTGGTCACGCACCGGCGTTCGTGCGCGGCATGTTACTGATCGGAGCGCTGCAGTTCGGCATCACCTATGTCTGCCTGTACCTCAGCTTCTCGGTGCTGACAGTGCCGGAAGTGCTGCTGTTCACCATCCTCACGCCGCTGCACGTGACACTGATCGAGGATGCGCTGAATCGCAGGTTCAACCCCTGGGCACTGGCAGCTGCACTGGTGGCAGTGTTGGGCGCCGGGATCATTCGCTACGATGGCATCAGCAGTGGCTTCATGCTGGGCTTCCTGCTGCTGCAGGTGGCCAACTTCACCTTTGCGGCAGGGCAGGTGCTGTACAAGCATTTGCTGCTCCGGCACCCCTCCAGCGAGCCGCAGTACAGGCGTTTCGGTTTCTTCTATCTGGGTGCGCTGCTGATAGCGCTGCCGGCCTTCCTGCTGTTGGGCAATGGTGAGCGCCTGCCGAGCTCTGCATTGCAATGGAGCGTACTGATGTGGCTCGGTGTGGTGGCGTCCGGCCTGGGTTTGTACTGGTGGAACAAGGGCGCCAGTCTGGTCGATGGTGGCACGCTGGCTGTGATGAATAACGTGCTGGTACCGGCGGGGCTGCTGGTCAATCTGCTGATCTGGAATCACGATGCCGATCTGCTGCGTCTGACCCTGGGTGGTGCGGTGATCGCTGCCTCGCTGCCATTGCTCAGGCTGGGTCGCCATAAGCCTGTCGAGGTGCGCTGATGCAATTGTCTGGACGCGGTGTGGCGCTGTCGGTTGGTGCCTCGATGTTGTTCGCCTTGTTACCGGGCTACGTGCAGTGGCTGAACCCGCTTGATGGCGTGCAGATATTCGCGCAGCGCGTGCTCTGGTCGATTCCTCTGGTTCTGCTGCTGGTCGTGTTGACGCGGCAAACAGCTTCGCTGCGCGAGACCTTCATACGCCTTCGCCGTGAACCGCTTTTGCTGGCCGCCTGCCCGCTGGCAGCGGCGTTGATCGGTGTGCAGTGGGGGCTGTTTCTCTGGGCACCGCTGGCCGGGCACATGCTGGAAGTGTCCATGGGCTACTTCCTGCTGCCGTTAGCGATGGTGCTGACCGGACGACTGTTCTACGGCGAGCGCCTGCGCCCGTTGCAACAGTTGGCGGTGACTTGCGCCATGCTCGGTGTGTTGCACGAGCTTTGGCGTACTCAGGCGTTCTCCTGGCTGACGTTGGTCACCGCGCTGGGCTATCCGCCTTATTTCATGTTACGCCGCTGGATGCGACTGGATGCTCTGTCCGGCTTCGTGTTGGAGATGCTGATGCTGGCGCCGTTGGCGATCTGGCTGATCATCGCCTATGGCCCCGCAGGGGCATTTGCCGAACGCCCGCAGCTGTGGTTGCTGGTGCCGGTGATGGCCCTGATCGGTACCCTGGCGTTTGCCGCTTACATGGCGTCCAGCCGGCTGCTGCCTCTCGGACTATTCGGCATTCTCAGCTATGTCGAGCCGGTGCTGTTGTTCGGCGTGGCGCTACTGGTGCTGGGAGAGACGTTCGATGCGGGGCAATGGCTGACCTACCTGCCGATCTGGGCGGCTGTGTTGCTGGTCGGTTGGGACAGCGCACGGCTGCTGCGCAGGCAGCGCGAAAACGTCAAGCTGCGCTGATGCGCGGGGTGGGCATCTGGGTTAGCGCATTGCTCTGCTTCTGCACCTGGTAATGCAGCTGCAGGGTGCCACTGTCGAACCGACGTTGCTCGCTCAGTGTCAGGCTGCGCTCCATGCCGGTGGCCAGTAGCGGAACGCCGGCACCAAGCAGGTGAGGTACCAGATTGATCACCACTTCGTCGATCAGCCCGGCGGTGTAGCAGTTACCGGCGAGCAGGCTGCCGCCGACCAGCCAGATGCGTTGAAAGCCGGCCTCGTTCAAGGCCGCGACCGCTTGGGCTGGTGTGCAGTGGGTCAGCTGGATCTCATCGCTGGCGCGCGGCAGGGCCAGGCGAGTCAACACTACGCAGGGTTTGCCGGGGTAGGGCCAGGGGCCGCCGCGCTGGAGCAGCGCTTCGTAGGTGACCCGGCCCATCAGCAGCGCATCGATGCCCGAATAGAAGTACTGGAAACTGTACTCTTCATCAGCCTGACGCAACGAGTCGAACCAGTCGAGGCGGCCATCGGGACGAGCGATGTAGCCATCGAGGCTGGAGGTGACGTGGTAGATCAGGGACGGGTTCATCATGCACCTCGGGAGGGCTATCTGGAAATTGGAGTGGCGCCGCTGAAACAAGTTCGTCGCGCGCCTCACCGCTTGTCGGAAGGCTCTCAGTCCAGGACGTTGCGCAGGATTTCGTAGACGATGCCGGTCGCGATGGCGACCAGCACGACGTCACGGCCGATCTGCTTCCATTCGTAGCCCTCGTAATAGGGCAGGCGCGAAGTCAGGCGGCTATCGAAGTTCTTGGCGATGCCGGGAGGCAGCGGCTTGCCTCGAGCGAGGTTCTTGGCGATGCCTGGCGGTAGTGATGAAGTGGGGCCGATCAACTGGCGATTCTCACCGAGCACGATGCGCACCTGGCCGATATCCACGCTCGGGCCGCGCAGGTCGATCTGCACGCCACCATCATGCTGATGGCCAGGCTTGCCTTTACCGGGGGGCGGGTTGGCCAGCACTGGCGAGGTGGCGAGCAGGATACACAGGCCAATGCTGAGCGTTGCCTGGGGTTTGGTAAGCATGGCGGCACTCCCTGGAGGATTATGCCGATTAGATAGTGGGCGAGCCGCTTCGGTTCCCGTTCGCCTATAGCCGGACGGCGCCGCCAAGCGGCCGTCTGTCGGCGTATGAATGTGAGTGGCGTGCAAAGAAATTCGGCCCCGACGCCGGAAACCGTTAGGCTATGCACCGTTTTGTCGATTTTTCGAGGTAGTGCCCCCGTGTTTGCCCAATTCGCCCTGCATGAACGCCTGCTGAAAGCTGTTGCCGAGCTTAACTTCGTCGAGCCGACTCCGGTGCAGGCGGCAGCGATTCCGCCTGCGCTGGAGGGCAAGGACCTGCGGGTGATTGCCCAGACCGGCAGCGGCAAGACCGCCGCGTTCGTCCTGCCGCTGCTCAATCGCCTGCTGGGTGACGGCAACTCCAAGCAGCGCCTGAGCATTCGCGCGCTGATCCTGCTGCCAACCCGCGAGCTGGCGCAGCAGACGCTCAAGGAAGTCGAGCGCTTCGCCCAGTTCACCTTTCTCAAGGCCGGTCTGGTCACCGGTGGCGAGGACTTCAAGGTGCAGGCTGCGATGATGCGCAAGATCGATATTCTCATCGGCACGCCGGGGCGTCTGATCGAGCATGCCAATGCCGGCAACCTGCCGCTGGATGAGGTCGAGGTGCTGGTGTTCGACGAGGCTGACCGCATGCTTGACATGGGCTTCGCCGAAGATGCCCAGCGCCTGGCCGAAGCCTGTGGCCCGCACCAGACCCTGCTGTTTTCCGCCACCACCGGCGGCAATGGCCTGCGCGAGATGGTTGCCAAGGTGCTCAAGGAGCCGCAGCACTTGATGCTCAACAGCGTCAGCCAGCTCAACGAAGGTACGCGTCAGCAGATCATCACTGCCGATCACAACTACCACAAGGAACAGTTGGTTGACTGGCTGCTGGCCAACGAGACCTACGACAAGGCCATCATCTTCACCAACACCCGGGTGCAGGCCGACCGCCTATACGGCAAGTTGGTCGCCGCCGGGGTCAAGGCGTTCGTCCTGCACGGTGAGAAGGACCAGAAGGACCGCAAGCTGGCCATCGAACGCCTGCGTCAGGGGGCTGTTCGCGTGCTGGTCGCCACCGACGTGGCGGCGCGTGGCTTGGATGTCGAAGGCCTGGATCTGGTGATCAACTTCGACATGCCGCGTTCCGGCGACGAATACGTGCACCGTATCGGGCGCACCGGCCGCGCCGGTGGCGAAGGCCTGGCGGTGTCACTGATCTGCCATACCGACTGGAACTTGATGTCGAGCATCGAACGCTACCTCAAGCAGCGTTTCGAGCGTCGCACCATCAAGGAGCTGAAAGGCGTCTATCAGGGGCCGAAAAACCTCAAGGCGTCCGGCAAGGCCGCTGGCAGCAAGAAGAAAAAAGCCGAGAAGAAGGACCCGAAGAAAGCCGCCGCGCCCAAGCGCAAGACCGGTCCACGCCCGGCTGGCAAGCCTTCTGCACTGGTCAGCGCCGACGGCAGCGCGCCGCTCAAGCGCAAGAAGCCGGCAGCCGAGTGAACCATAGATCCTAGCCCGGATTGCCCCGGGCTGGGATCTCGGCCTTTCAGGCATAAAACCTGTGGAGCGGACACGTCCGCGAATGGGTTGGCAGAACAGCTTCGCGGACAAGCCCCACAATCCACACCCGGATCAACCGCGTAATCTCACTCCACCCCGACGAACCCGCCGGTCTGGTGCTGCCACAGCCGTGCGTACAGGCCGCCGTGGGCGATCAGTTCGGCGTGGGTGCCGGTTTCGATCACCTGGCCCTTGTCGATCACGACAAGGCGATCCATGCGCGCAATGGTCGACAGGCGGTGGGCGATGGCGATCACGGTCTTGCCTTCCATCAGGCTGTCCAGGCTTTCCTGAATGGCCGCTTCGACTTCCGAATCCAGCGCCGATGTGGCTTCGTCCAGCACCAGGATCGGCGCGTCCTTGAGCAGCACGCGGGCGATGGCGATGCGCTGACGCTGACCGCCGGATAGCTTCACGCCGCGTTCACCGACCTGAGCATCCATGCCGCGGCCGCCCTGGCTGTCATCGAGGGTGGGGATGAAGGCATCGGCGCGCGCCTTGCGCACCGCTTCCCAGAGTTCCTCGTCGCTGGCGCCGGGTTTGCCGTAGCGCAGGTTGTCGCGAATCGAGCGGTGCAGCAGTGAGGTGTCCTGGGTCACTACGCCGATGTTGGCGCGCAGGCTTTCCTGGGTCACCGTGGCGATGTCCTGGTCGTCGATCAGGATGCGGCCGCTTTCCAGGTCGTATAGGCGCAGCAGCAGGTTGACTAGGGTCGACTTGCCGGCGCCGGAGGGGCCGACCAGACCGATCCTCTCGCCGGGGCGAATATCGATGCTGAGGCCGGCGATCACGCCACCTTTCTTGCCGTAGTGGAAGTGGATGTCCTCGAAGCGCACGCCGCCTTGTTGCACCTTGATCGGTTTGGCGTCCGGGCGATCGAGCACCTGGCGCGGCTGGACGATGGTCTGCATGCCATCCTGCACGGTGCCGACGTTCTCGAAGATGCCGTTGACCACCCACATGATCCATTCGGCCATGTTGTTGATGCGAATCACCAGGCCCAGCGCCAGTGCAATCGCGCCGGTGGTGATCAGTGAATGGCTCCACAGCCACAGGGCCAGGGCGCCGGTGCCGACGATCAGCACGCCGTTCAGGCAGGTGATGAGAAAATCCAGTGCCGTGATGGTGCGCGACTGCAGGCGGAACTTGTCGAGCAGGTCCTGCATGGCTTCGCGGGCGTAGCTTTCCTCTTCCTGTGAGTGGGCGAAGAGCTTGAGCGTGGCGATGTTGCTGTAGCCGTCCACCACGCGGCCCATGACCTTGGAACGTGCCGAGGAGGCGGCGGCGGAGCGTGCCTTGATGCGTGGCACGAAGTACCACAGCGCCGCGCTATAGCCGACGATCCACAACGCCAGCGGCACCACCAGGCGAAGGTCGGCGGCGGCGAACAGGTACAGCGCGCTGCCGGCATAGACCACCACATGCCACAGCGCGTCGATCACCTGCATGGCCGAGTCGCGTAGCGAGGGACCGGTCTGCATCACGCGCTGGGCGACGCGCCCGGCGAAATCGTTCTGGAAGAAGCTCAGGCTCTGCTTGAGCACGTAGCGGTGGTTCTGCCAGCGAATCAGGTTGGTCAGGCCAGGGTTCACCGCCTGATGGGTGAGCAGGTTGTGCAGGCCGAACACGATGGGGCGGATGATCAGCGCCACCAGCAGCATCCACAACAACTCGCGCTGGTGCTCGTGGAAGAAGGTGCTGGCGTCCGTGCTGGCCTGAGCCATGTCGATCAATTGGCCGAGGAAGCTGAACAGCGCTACCTCGATCAGGGCGGCGAAGAAGCCGATGATCAGCACGGCGACCATCAGCGGCCACACCTGTTTCAGGTAGTGGCCGTAGAAGCGCAGCATGCCGGCTGGCGGGGCAACGTCGGGGCTGGGTTTGAAGACGTCGATCAGAGATTCGAAGCGGCGAAACAGCATTGCAGGCGTCCTGCCCAGATAAGTGGACGCTGATAGTACCGCTGTTAGTGCGAGCGAGTCTCAGTCAAAAGTGGTTTCTGCAACTCGCTGGCCCATGCCAGCAGCGGAACCTTCAGTTCGGGTTGCCAGATGCGTTTGAACAGCAGGGTCAGGTGCCCGACTTCGCCGCGCTCAAACGGCAGGCGATCAAGGCGCGGGTGCACCTGCCACTGGCCATCGCGCAACTGGGCGAAGTCGAAGCGGAAAGGGTGAAAACCGGTCATGCCCAGGCGCAGGTCGGTGACGATCAGGCGATCACCGACCTGGTCGTAACGCAGCGCGCCACCGGTGAACCACTCCAGGCGCTGGTGCATCGGCGAGGCCGCCAGTGGTTCGCGCAGGTGCGTGCCGCGCGGTAGGCGCTGCAACTGCGGAGGCTGGTCATCGAACCAGCCGATCAGGGCTTCGTGATAGTCCTCGCCGTCCAGTACGATCACTCGCCACAGCAGGGTGTTGAACGGCGTTGGGGTGATGAACAGTTGTTCGGCCTGAATGCCCTGGCGCGCCAGCTCACGCTCCACGCGCTGCTCGGCCATGAACTTGCCGGCCAGGCTGAAGCCGATGTACAGCGTCGACACCGCTAGCGCCACGGCCGGTACGCGCCAGCTCTGTTCGCGCAGCCCGGTAAACAGGCTGATCACCACCGCGGCGAGCAACGGCACGCTGTACAGCGGGTCGATAATGAACAGGCTGGACCAGGCCGTAGGCGTTGGCATCAGCGGCCAGAACAGCTGCGTGCCGTAGCTGGTGAAGGCGTCCAGCAAGGGGTGAGTGATCAGCACCAGCCATAGCGTCAGTAACAGGCGATTGGCCGAATAACCTGGGTGAGGCCGAAAACGCCTGGCCAGCCAGGTCAGCAGGAGCGCCAGGCCGCTCAGAACGAACAGCGAATGGCTGAAACCGCGGTGGTAGGTCATGTTGGCCACGGCATCGCCGTAGTCCATGACCACGTCCAGGTCGGGAAGGGTAGCCAGCGTAGCGCCATAGAGCAGGGCTTTGCGCCCCTGCCAGCGGCCGAGCAGCGCGCCCTGGATGCTGGCGCCGAGTACCGCCTGGGTTATCGAGTCCATCGCGTGCTTCCGGAAAAAGACAGGCCGCTACGTTAGCCGAGGCGCCCGACGAATGCCGTGGGGAAATTTCAAGCAAAGATTACAGCTATGGCGGGTATCCTGATGACCATGAGCCTCAAGAAATTTTTACCCATGCTGATCGTTTCCAACAGTGTTCATATCCCCGATGAGGAAATCGAGCTGACCGCCATCCGCGCCCAAGGGGCCGGCGGGCAGAACGTCAACAAGGTGTCCAGCGCTGTGCACTTGCGTTTCGACAGCCAGGCCTCGTCGCTGCCGCCGTTCTACAAGGAACGCTTGTTGGCGTTCGCCGACAGTCGCATCACCGCTGACGGCGTGGTGGTGATCAAGGCGCAGCAGTACCGTACCCAGGAGCAGAATCGCGCCGACGCCTTCGAGCGTCTTGCCGATTTGATCCGCAGCGCCGGCAAAGTGGAAAAGAAGCGCCGCCCGACCAAGCCGACCCTCGGGTCGAAGAAGCGCCGTCTGGACGGCAAGAGCAAGCGCGGTGCGATCAAGGCGGGGCGGGGCAAGGTGGATTTTTAGCAGGCCGTTGAAAAACGTCGGCGAGGCAGGCAAGACAAGGCAAAAACGGCCGAAAAAGCGCAGTTTACGAGCTGTAAATGAGCATTTTGAGGCCGGTTTTAACGCAGTATTGCCAACGCAGGTAGTTTTTCAATGGCCTGCTAGCCGCGCGCAGCTAGATAAGCCTGGTAATCGGGGATACGGTACTCGTGCTGCTGTTCCAGCAGGCTGCTGCTGAGCAGGTAATCGGCGCTGCTTTCGTTGCACGCCACCGGGATGTTCCAGACGGCAGCCACGCGCAACAGGGCCTTGATGTCTGGGTCGTGTGGCTGCGGCTCGAACGGGTCCCAGAAGAACACCAGCATGTCCACGCGCTGTTCGGCGATGCGCGCGCCGATCTGCTGGTCGCCGCCCAGCGGGCCGCTGATCATGCTCTCCACCGGTAAATCCAGACGTTTGCTCAGAAGCAGGCCGGTGGTGCCGGTGGCCACCAGCTCATGGCGCGCGAGCTTGTCGCGCTGACGTTCGCACCAGTCGAGCAGGAAGCCCTTGCAGTGATCGTGCGCCACCAGGGCGATGCGCTTGCGCGCCGGCAGTTCGGCGCGGGTAAAGCTGATACGGCTCATCGAGCCTCCTGTTCAGTTCAAGCGGGCCAGCACCAGGCAGTTGTCCAGCATGCGGTTGGAGAAGCCCCACTCGTTGTCATACCAGGCCATCACCTTGAGCAGCTTGCCGCTGACCTTGGTGTGGTTGGCGTCGAAGATCGATGACAACGGGTTGTGGTTGAAGTCGCAGGACACCAGCGGCAGCACGTTGTAACCCAGCACCGAGGATTGCTCGCTGGCCGCCTTGAGCAGGGCGTTGGCTTCCTCTGCGGTGGTTTCGCGTTTGACCTGCAGGGTCAGGTCAACCAGTGACACATTGATCACCGGTACGCGTACCGCCATGCCGGTGAGCTTGCCGGCCAGCTCCGGCAGCACCAGGCCGACCGCTTCGGCCGCACCAGTCTTGGTCGGGATCATCGATTGGGTTGCCGAGCGCGCGCGGTAAAGGTCGCTGTGGTAGACATCGGACAGATTCTGGTCGTTGGTGTAGGCGTGGATGGTGGTCATTAGCCCCTGTTCGATGCCCAGCTCGCGCTGCAGCACCTGCGCCACCGGCGCCAGGCAGTTGGTGGTGCAGGAGGCATTGGAGATGATCTGCATGTCCGGCGTTAGCACCTGTTCGTTGACGCCGTACACCACGGTGGCGTCGGCGCCTTTGGCAGGCGCGGAGATCAATACCTTGCGCGCGCCGGCGGCAAGATGCGCGGCTGCCTTGTCGCGTTCGGTGAACAGCCCGGTGCATTCGAGCACCACATCGACCTGATGGGTTTTCCAGGGCAGCTCGGCCGGGTTGCGAATGGCGCTGACGGCGATGCGATCACCCTTTATCCACAGGCTTTCGCCGTCGACTTTCACTTCTTCGGGGAAATGGCCGTGGACGCTGTCATATTGCAGGAGGTGCGCATTGATCGTGCTGTCGCCCAGATCGTTGATGGCCACGACTTGCAGGTGCTGACGATAATTCTGGGTATAAAGTGCGCGTAGCACGTTGCGGCCGATACGGCCGAAGCCATTGATGGCGATTCGTAGTGTCATGGTGAGGGTCTCGTTAATTTGTTGTTGTAATTACAAGATTATTCCCATCGCTATGGAAATCAAGCGTGCCGGGTGGCAATATTTTGTTGTAAATACAAACAGACGCTAGCAGCTAGCCTGGAGATTTCCCATGCATCCCCGCGTTGTCGAAGTTACCGAACGTCTTGTCGAGCGCAGCCGCGCCACGCGCCAGCGCTACCTTGAGATGATCCGTGCAGCTGCCAGCGAAGGCCCGCAGCGGGGCAAGCTGCAATGCGCCAACTTCGCTCACGGCGTCGCCGGCTGCAGCGGTGACGACAAACAGACCCTGCGTCTGCTGGATGCGGCCAATGTGGCCATCGTTTCTGCTTACAACGACATGTTGTCGGCGCATCAGCCTTACGAGGTCTTTCCCGAGCAGATCAAGCAGGCCCTGCGCGAACTCGGTTCAGTAGGGCAGTTCGCCGGTGGCGTGCCGGCCATGTGCGATGGCGTCACCCAGGGCGAACCGGGCATGGAGCTGGGCATTGCCAGCCGCGAGGTGATCGCCATGTCCACGGCCGTGGCGCTGTCGCACAACATGTTCGACGCTGCGCTGTACCTGGGTGTGTGCGACAAGATCGTGCCAGGGCTGATGATGGGCGCACTGCGTTTTGGTCACCTGCCATCGCTGTTCGTGCCGGCCGGGCCGATGACCTCGGGTCTGTCCAACAAGGAGAAGGCTGATGTGCGTCAGCGCTACGCCGAAGGCAAGGCGACCCGCGAAGAGCTGCTGGCAGCGGAAATGGCCGCTTACCACGGGCCGGGCACTTGCACCTTCTATGGCACCGCCAATACCAACCAGTTGCTGATGGAGGTGATGGGCCTGCATCTGCCGGGCGCCTCGTTCATCAATCCGGGCACGCCGCTGCGCGAGGCGCTGACCCGCGAGGCTGCGCAGCAGGTGACGCGCCTGACCAAGCAGAGTGGGAGTTTCATGCCCATCGGCGAGATCGTCGACGAGCGCTGCCTGGTCAATTCCATTGTCGCCCTGCACGCCACGGGCGGCTCGACCAACCACACACTGCACATGCCGGCCATCGCCCGCGCTGCCGGCATTCTGCTGACCTGGCAGGACATGGCCGATCTGTCCGAGGTGATGCCGACCCTGGCCCACGTTTATCCCAACGGCAAGGCCGACATCAATCACTTCCAGGCCGCTGGCGGCATGGCCTTTCTGATTCGTCAGTTGCTTGATGCCGGGCTGTTGCATGAAGAGGTCAACACCGTGGCCGGGCGCGGTTTGTCGCGCTATACCCAGGAGCCTTTCCTCGAGGATGGCAAGCTGGTCTGGCGCGACGGGCCGACCGAGAGCCTGGAGGAGAGCGTGCTGCGTCCGGTGGCACGGCCGTTCTCGGCCGAAGGTGGGCTGCGTTTGATGCAGGGCAATCTTGGCCGTGGCGTGATGAAGGTGTCCGCCGTGGCACCCGAGCATCAGGTAGTCGAAGCGCCGGCGCTGGTGTTCGAGGATCAGCTGGAGCTGGTCGAGGCGTTCAAGGCCGGCAAGCTGGAGCGCGATTTCGTCGCCGTGGTGCGTTTCCAGGGGCCGCGCAGCAACGGCATGCCAGAGCTGCACAAGATGACGCCTTATCTGGGCGTGCTGCAGGATCGTGGTTTCAAGGTGGCACTGGTCACCGATGGGCGTATGTCCGGCGCCTCGGGCAAGATCCCGGCGGCCATTCATGTCTGCCCGGAGGCCTTCGATGGCGGGCCGCTGGCGCGGGTGCGCGACGGCGACCTGATACGTGTCGATGGTCAAAGCGGGCAGCTGGTACTGCAGGCCGACGAGGCTGAGTTCGCCGCACGTGAGACGGCGTCGAGGCCAGCTCCGGCAATGGGCTGCGGGCGTGAGCTGTTCGCCTTCATGCGCCATAACTTCAGCACGGCGGAGCAGGGCGCCAGTGCCTTTACCGAGAGCCTCGAGTCGCTGGTCTGACGCTCACTCGTGTGTAGCCCGGATGAAATTCGGGGTTGTCTTCCGATGTAGGGCAGCTAACCTGCCGGTCGAGTTGGCGGGTTGCACCCGCCCTACACCTGTCGGATAGATCCTCTCCCCCGGCCCCTCTCCCGCAAGCGGGAGAGGGGAGGCAAGCGCCCTAGATTCCCTGCGGAATCTCTTCGCCGCCCAGTGCGGTGAACAGCTCCGGCAGGAACTCCACCAGAGTCATCATCATCAGGACGAAGCTGGCGTCCTGCTGGGCCAGGGCGTCGCCGCCGCCGTCCTGCTCGGCCTGTTCCTGCAGCACATCTTCGAAACGCAGGCGCTTGATGGTCAGCTTGTCGTCGAGCACGAAGGACAGCTTGTCCTGCCAGGCCAGTGACAGCTGGGTGACCTGCTTGCCGGTGGACAGGTGCAGCTGGATTTCCTCGCTGGTCAGGTCCTGGCGCTTGCAGCGCACCACACCGCCGTCCTCGTGGGTGTCGCGCAGCTCGCACTCATCGAGCACGAAGAAGCCTTCGGCAGCGCTCTGGTTCTTCAGCCAGTCGGTGAGCGTGGCGGTCGGTGCGATCTTCACCGACAACGGGCGTACCGGCAGCGAGCCGATGGCCTCGCGCAGGGTGGAGAGGAGGTCTTCGGCCTTCTTGGCGCTGGCGCTGTCGACCAGGATCAGACCCTGCTTCGGCGCGATGGCAGCGAAAGTGCCGGATTTGCGGATGAAGGCGCGCGGCAGGAAGGCCTGGACGATCTCGTCTTTGATCTGGTCGCGCTCTTTCTTGTAGACCTTGCGCATCTGTGTGTTTTCGATTTCGTCGACCTTTTCCTTCAGCGCGTCGCGCACCACCGAACCCGGCAGGATGCGTTCTTCCTTGCGCGCGCCGATCAGCAGGAAGTCGCCGCTGACGTGCACCAGTGGGGCGTCGGCACCTTTACCGAAGGGGGCGGTGAAGCCGTAGGTGGTCAGTTCCTGGCTGGCGCAGGGACGGGCCGGTTTGCTGGCCAGTGCGGTCTCCAGCGCTTCGGCGTCGAAAGGGATGTCCTGGGTGAGGCGGTAGACCAGCAGGTTACGAAACCACATGAGCGGGTGACTCTCCATTGATGATGTAAGTCGCGAGGCGGCGCCATCTGTGGGCTTTCACCTGGGGAAAGCCGGCGCGCAGCGACGGATGAAGGTGGCGGGCGAGCAGCGGTAGGCTGACCGGTCCGCCGGCACAGAGCGCGCATTATTCTCCGCTGGCGTGCTCAGGCCAACCCTGACAACGAACCTTCGAGGAAATTCGCCGGTGCTGCCTAAGTTCTTGCTGCGGCGATAAATTTTTTATGAAGAGGGCTTGCCAAGGTCCGAATCGCTCTCTAGAATGCGCCCCACTTCGAGAGTGAATGGGGTGGTTAGCTCAGCCGGGAGAGCATCTGCCTTACAAGCAGAGGGTCGGCGGTTCGATCCCGTCACCACCCACCAATCTCGCAGTTACGCGCAGCGGTAGTTCAGTCGGTTAGAATACCGGCCTGTCACGCCGGGGGTCGCGGGTTCGAGTCCCGTCCGCTGCGCCATTCTTTTCCTCGCTTCATCCCCTCCTGTGACAACGCTTCGGCATTCGCCGAAAACCTCAAAAAATCCTTTGTTTGCTTGAACTTATGCGTATTGTACGGCTCCTATGCCGTAGCCAGTGATCGCGGCGTACTGCTAAGCTCGCGCTTTCACACGACGGCCTTCGGGCGCATCTACAAGGAACAAGCATGAAACAGCATCGTTTGGCGGCGGCGGTTGCCCTGGTGGGCCTGGTGCTCGCCGGTTGCGATTCGCAAACCAGCGAAGTCGAACTCAACAGCCCGGCGCAGAAAGCTTCCTACGGTATTGGCCTGAACATGGGTCGCAGCCTGTCCGAAGAGGGCATGGACGATCTGGATTCCAAGGCCGTCGCCCAGGGGATCGAAGATGCGCTGGCGAAGAAGGAGCCGCGCATCAAGGATGAGGACATGATCGAGGCCTTCTCCTTCCTGCAGAATCGTGCTGAAGAGCGCATGACGGCGCTGAACAAGGAAGCTGCCGAAGCCGGCAAGAAATTCCTCGAAGAGAACGGCAAGCGTGAAGGTGTCGTCACCACTGCTTCCGGTCTGCAATACGAAGTGATCGAGAAGACCGACGGCGCGCAGCCGAAGGAAAGCGACGTGGTGACCGTTCACTACGAAGGCAAGCTGACCGATGGCAGCGTCTTCGACAGCTCCGTCGCGCGTGGCAGCCCCATCGATCTGCCAGTTGGCGGCGTGATCCCGGGTTGGGTCGAAGGTCTGCAACTGATGCACGTGGGCGAGAAGTACAAGCTGTACATCCCCAGTGAGCTGGCTTACGGCGAGCAGAGCCCGTCCCCGGCCATTCCGGCCAATTCGGTATTGGTGTTCGATCTGGAACTGATCGCCATCAAGGATCAGGCCGCCGAGCCGACCGAAGAGTAACACCTGGTACTTGCGTACAACGCCCCGTCTTGACGGGGCGTTGTCGTTTCTGAGGGCAAAAAAGAGGGTGCACGGTGGCAGGGTGTTACGCTTATGCACATTTTGGGAAAGATTCCCGAAGAGCCTTCGCTACAGACGCGGGCTTCTCATGTCAATCAGCAACTTGTTGATTTTCATGGATTTTATATGCTGTATAAAAAATATCCGATCTAAGCCGAGACCCCATGCCACGGGGCTTTGATAAGCTTGTCTAAAGAATTTGCACAGATTTATCCACAGCTTCGGTGGATAAGCGAGGCAAGCCCAGAAAGTACCTGGCTCGCCGAGGAGGCCTATGAAAATTCCGTGGAAACTGACGCGTTACCTGCCGTTGGCCGCCCGCTTTCTTCGCGACGGCAAGTTGCCCGAACTCGTGCGCGCGCTAGGTGACAAGCGCACCCCGCAGGGACAGCGCTTCGCCGCATTCAAGGAAGATCTGCAGTTGCTGCGTGCGCTCAGCCTGGCCTGGTTCAAGGGTGAGTACCGGCAGATCAGCAGCCAGGCTCTGCTGATGGTGGTGGCGGCGCTGCTGTATTTCATCGCTCCGCTCGATGCCATTCCCGACTGGCTGGTAGGCGTCGGCTTCGTCGACGACCTCGCCGTGCTGGCCTGGGTCATGCGCACCTGGCATGGCGAGCTGGATGCCTTCAGGGCGTGGCGGGACAAGCAGAGCCCGGAGCGCATGGCGCTCATCGAACAGCTACCGCCGGCCGAACGGGTCGATCCGCTGCAGTCCTGATGGCCCGTTCGCGCGTTGCGGATTCTGTTCGCACCCGCTGAGCAGCCGACGCTCCCGTGTTTCGCACTCTCAAGGTCGCGCGTTCGCAGGTTGCCGATTCGAGCGGATAGGGCGAAACGCCGCATCTCGCTACCTGGCCCGTTTGGATGACGCCTCTGGCGGTAGACGCCTGTTAAGATGACCACATGCAAGGAAGGGGTCGAGGCCGTCGGCCCTGCTTTCCAACGGAGAGACTCATGAGTGTGCAAATCATTGCCCGTGACGGCGAGCCGGAATACGCAGTGCTGCCCTGGGCCGATTATCAGGCCCTGTTGCAGGCTGCGGGGCGCCAGGAGGTTGCCGCGCCCGTTGAGCCTTCGCCGGTGCCTGCAACCAATCGCGCGCCTCTCGCGCAGTTGCAAGCGCTACGCGAAGCCAAGGGCCTGAGCCCGGAAGCGCTGGCGCGCAGCGTCGGTATCAGCCCCCATTATCTGGCCATGATCGAGAGCGGCGAACGGCAGCCCGATGCCGCGATTCTGCGTTCTCTTGCCTGGGAGCTGGGGCTGGAGGGCTGGTCTTGAGTGTACGCATCAGTCGTCAACACTGGCAGGCACTGCTGACCGAGCTGGATGATGCCCGCCGTCAGCGCCACCTCCTGACTTATCGAGCGCTGATCGAGCGCCTCGACCTACCGACGCCGGCCATGCAAACCCTGACCGCCGCTTTGGAGCACCTCGCTGCACTGGATGCTCGCGCCGAGCGGCCGCTGCGCAGCGCGCTGGTCATCAGTCAGGGCGCCAGTCGCCTGCCGCGCACCGGCTTCTTCGATTGCGTGACGCGCCTCGGGCGTTTCAATGGGGCCTCCGATGGCGTCGCCGCTGCGTCCTGGCATGCGGCGGAGGTGGTGCGGGTGTTCGAGTTCGAGTATCCCGCCGATGTCTAGGTGGCTCTGGCAGGCCCGAGCGCGGCTGGGGTACTGGCTGGCTCGGCGACTTTTCCACTGGCCTGCGGCGCTGCGTCAACCGCGTCTGTGGCAATGGATGCAGGGCCAGTACGGACGTATGGCCAACCTCGGCGACACCGCGGCGCAGAGTTTCTATGGTCATATCCTGCTATTTCGCGGCCAGGGCCTTGGCGCGCGCGAGGAGGGGCTGCGGCTGCTGCGTCTGGCTGCCCAGGGTGGAGACGGCAAGGCCGCCTATCAACTGGGCGTGCAGGCCATGCAGGGCGACACCCGGCAAGTGCCGGATGCCGTGCAGGCCGTGCGTTGGTGGGAAATGGCGGCGACTGCCGGGCATCCCTTGGCGAGCGGGCGCCTGAGCCAGCTTTACCGCGAGGGCGCTCCCGGCCTGGAAGCAGACCCGCAGGCCGCCGAGCGCTACGCCGCCATGGCGGACGAGGCTAGCCGCTCAGGCCGCTGAGCCTTCCAGAATGTGCAGGCTGTAGCCAGGCACGCCCTTGGCCTGGCGCTTGGCTTCGGACGCCAGTTCGGCCAGGCGCGAGGCATCGAGTTGAGCGCAATCCGTCTTTCTCACGTGCACCACGCCGATCGAAAGCGACAGCAGCGCATATTCCTGGCGCTGGCCCTGGCGGTTGTGGGCGATGAAGCAGCCGGCCTGGAGATGCTCCTCGCGATAGAAGCGTCGGCACTGACTTTGAAAATCCTCGATCAGCTTGCCGAGCTTGTCGCGCCAGTCGGTCGAGCCAAGCACCAGCATGAAATCGTCACCGCCGATATGGCCGACGAAGTCGCGCGCCGGATCGACCCGCTCGTTCAGGCACTGTGCCAGGCACAGCAGCACCTCGTCGCCCTTGGCATAGCCGTAGAGATCGTTGAACGGCTTGAAACTATCGATATCGACATAGCACACGGCCGCTTCGCGCTGCTGTTGCAGCAAGCGGCTCAGGCATTGCTGGATCGGCACGTTGCCTGGCAGCAGGGTCAGCGGGTTGGCGTGACGCGCCTGCTGGAGTTTCTGCTCGGTGATCAGCTTGAGCACGTCGATCACCCGTCCCAGCCCCAGATAGCGGCCGTTCTGGATGATGATGAAGTCTTCCTCGATGCGCTGGCGTGCACGACTGGTGAGCAGACGACTGACCTTCTGCAACGACTGCGTCAGCTCCACGGCGAGAAAGTCCTGGCTCATCAGACGGCTTATGGGTTTGCGCGCGAACAGATCGGTGGCGAATGGCTTGAGCAGCGCTTCGGACAGCGAGTGACGGTGGACGATGCCGACCGGCTGCCGCTGGGCGTCCAGCACCGCCAGGGAGTTGAGGTTGGCCTGGGCGCGAAAGACGTCCAGCACCTCGGCGATGGGCGTGTGCTGATCGACTGCGAGCTGATCGTTGAGCAGAGCGCTGAGGTCATGGCTGTCTTCGCTGAGGCTGGCCTGGTTGCTCTGGATCTGGGGCAGCAACTGGCGTGCCTCGCGCGGCGGCTTTTCCTGCGGCCTGCTGAGCAGGTAGCCCTGTACCAGGTCGACGCCCATTTCCGTCAGTACGGCCAGCTCTTCGGGCAGCTCGATGCCCTCGGCTATCACCTGTGCGCGTGATGCTTCGGCCATTTTCAAAATGGAGCCGACGAACTCGCGTTTCACCGTGTCGAGGTGGATGCCGTCGATGAAGTGACGGTCGATCTTCACGTAGTCCGGGCGCAGCTCCGACCACAGGCGCAGGCTCGAATAGCCGGCGCCCAGATCATCCAGGGCGATGGAAAACCCCATGGCGCGGTAGTGATGCAGCGCATTGTCGAGCAGGGCGAAGTCTTCGGTGGGCGACTGCTCGGTGAGTTCGATCACCACCTGGCTTGGTGGGATGCCGAATGCCTGCAGCAGTTTCAGGGTGCGCCCGGGCTGGTGACCGGGGTCGAGCAGCGATTCCGGCGAGACGTTGAGAAACAGCTTGCCGTCCAGGCCCAGGGCGCTGAAGCCCTTGCAGGCGCTCTTGCGGCAGGCCATTTCCAGTTCGCTCAGGCGGCCTGCGTGGCGGGCCACGGCGAACAGCGTCAATGGTGAATGCAGTGGACTGTTGGATGGGCCGCGAGTCAGTGCCTCGTAGCCGAGAATGCGCTGTTCGGACAGCGAGACGATGGGTTGGAACAGGCTGCTGAGGTCGCCGTGAGCGAGGATGTTACCCAGTGCGCTCAACTGCTCGGTGACGGTCATGGTGTTCTCGATCTGCCGGAAAACGAAGGGGCCGGTTTCTAACCGGCCCCTGCATTTCACGACAGTTCGATGACGATTTGATGACGTTCGTAGAATCGCCTCAATGCAGCGCCAGCGACGGGTTCAACCCCAGGTAGTCGAGCAGGATGCGTCCGGACTCCGAAAGGTAGGCATCGTCTTCCGGCGTGCTCTTCTCGTCAGCAAGCGGCAGCGCGTCCTCGTCTTCTTTCTCCAGCTCCTTGAGCGGCTCTTCGCCCTTGGCCTGGCGGCGGTTGTTCTCCAGGGCCAGTTGCTTGGCTTCGACTTCGGCCTGGCGAGCACGTCGGGTCTGTTCGTTGAGGCTGACGGTTTTCTCCTCCATCAGCTTCTTGGCTAGGGTAAGGCGGTCGCGAGTGAAGACGAAGTCCGGGTCCTTGGCCGTGCGCTGATCATGGCGAGCCTTCAGTTCGGTCAGGAACGGCTTGATCGGGTCCAGCTCGGGCTTGATCGCCGGACGGATGCTGTCCCACGGCAGTGCGGCGGGCAGGGCGCTTTCGCCGATGTCCTTGGTGTCCATGACGTCCGGGTAGAGGATGTCGGGAATCACGCCCTGGTGCTGGGTGCTCTGGCCGGAGACGCGATAGAACTTGGCCAGGGTCAGTTTCAGTTCGCCATGGTTGAGCGGCTGAATGGTTTGCACCGTGCCCTTGCCGAAGGTCTGGCCGCCGAGAATCAGCGCGCGGTGATAGTCCTGCATGGCGCCGGCGAAGATCTCCGAGGCCGACGCGGACAGGCGGTTGACCAGCACCGCCAGCGGACCGTTGTAGTAGATGCCCTTGTTCTCGTCGGCGAGCACGTCGACGCGACCGTCGGCGTTGCGCACCAGTACGGTGGGGCCCTGTTCGATGAACAGGCTGGTCAGCTCGGTGGCTTCCTGCAGCGAGCCGCCGCCATTATTGCGTAGGTCGATGACCACGCCGTCGACCTTCTCGGCCTGCAGCTCGTCGAGCAGGCGTTTGACGTCACGGGTGGTGCTCTTGTAGTTCGGGTCGCCTGCGCGGAAGGCCTTGAAGTCGAGATAAAAGGCCGGCAGTTCGATCACGCCGAGCTTGTAATCGCGGCCATCGTGCTTGAGTTCCAGGACCTTTTTCTTGGCGGCTTGCTCTTCCAGCTTGACCGCTTCGCGGGTGATGGTGACCACCTTGCTACTCTGGTCGCTCGGCGCATTGCTGGCCGGAATCACTTCCAGGCGCACGGTGGAGCCTTTCGGGCCACGAATCAGCTTGACCACTTCGTCCAGGCGCCAGCCGATCACGTCGACCATTTCATCATTGCCCTGGGCGACGCCGACGATCTTGTCGGCAGGTGCGATCTGCTTGCTCTTCTCGGCCGGGCCGGCTGGCACCAGACGCACCACCTTGACGTGCTCGTTGTCGCTCTGCAGGACGGCGCCAATGCCTTCCAGCGAGAGGCTCATGTTGATGTCGAAGTTTTCCGCGTTATCCGGCGACAGATAGGTGGTGTGCGGGTCGTAGGTGGTGGCGAAAGCGTTGATGTAGGCCTGGAACACGTCCTCGCCGCGGGTCTGCTTGAGTCGCGCCAACTGGTTCTTGTAGCGCTTGGTCAGCAGCTCCTGGATGTCCTTGGTTTCCTTGCCGGCGATCTTCAGGCGCAGCACTTCGTCCTTGACGCGTTTGCGCCAGAGGTCGTCGAGTTCGGCACGATCCTTGGCCCAAGGAGCTTTCTCGCGGTCGACCTGCAGCTCTTCATCCACCGTGAAATCGATCTTGTCGACGCCTTTGCCCAGCTCGGCCAGGGCGAAGTTCAGGCGTTCTTCCAGGCGGGTAAGGTGACGGCGATAGATGGTGAAGCCCGGTTCGAGCTCGCCGCTTTTCAGCAGGTCATCGAACTTGGTGCGCCACTGGTTGAATTCGGCGATGTCGGCCGCAGTGAAATAGCTACGGGACGGATCGAGCAACTTCAGGTAGTTGTCGTAGATCTGAACCGAGCGCTCGTCATTGAGCGGCGGCTTGTTGTAGTGGTGGCGGCGCAACAGCTCCACTACGTTGAGGCTGGCGATCACCTGCTCGCGATCCGGTTGCAGGTAGTCCCAACTGGTCGCTGTGGTGGTCTTGGCCGCCAGCGGCAGGGCACTGAGGCCGAGAACGAGGGCGAGGGCGGTGCTTGCAAGGGAGCGCTTCATGCTGATTCGACGTAGTGGCAGGTGATAACGCATATTAGGCCGTATTTGAGGGCGCCAGGTTCCGTTGGCGCTAGGCGAAAGCCCGGCGGTCAGCGCTGGGCTTGGTTCACTTGCACTATGGAGGCAGCATGAAGGCATTGCAAGGCGTCGAAGGGCGTGCAGAGTGGCTGGAACAACCGGCACAGAGCTGTGATGCAGGGCAGATCCGGGTGAAGGTGGCGGCCGCTGGGCTTAACCGGGCCGATCTGTTGCAGCGTGCCGGGCTCTATCCGCCGCCACCGGGTGCTAGCCAGGCGCTGGGCCTGGAGTGCTCCGGGGTGATTGTCGAAGTGGGTGCTGGCAGCGCCTGGCAGGTGGGCGATCGCGTTTGCTGCCTGCTCGCCGGTGGCGGTATGGCCGAGGAAGTGGTGCTCGATGCACGCCACGCCATGCCGGTGCCTGAGGGTTTGACTCTGGTCGAGGCTGCCGTGGTGCCGGAGGTGTACGCCACGGCCTGGCTCAATCTGTTCCAGCTCGGCGCTCTGCGCCCCGGGGAAAAAGTCCTGCTGCATGCTGGCGCCAGTGGCGTCGGTTCGGCTGCCATCCAGCTGTGCAAGGCGTTCGGTAGCCCGTGCTGGGTCAGCGTCGGCTCTGCCGAGCGATTGGCCTACTGCGAAGCGCTGGGTGCGCAGGGTGGTGCCTTGCGTGGTGAAGATCTGCAGGCCTTGCGTGATTTCGGGCCGTTCGACGTGATTCTCGATCCGGTCGGTGGGCAGTATGCGGCGCTTAATCTGGAGTTATTGGCGCGTGACGGTCGCTGGATCAACATCGGCCTGATGGGCGGGCGCGAGGCCAAGCTGGACCTGGCTCAGGTGCTGGGCAAGCGCATCCAGTTGACCGGTTCGACCCTGCGCAACCGCGACGATCAGTTCAAGGCCGATCTACTGCACGATCTGCAGCAGCAGGTGTGGCCGCTGTTCGGCGAAGGCCGGTTAAAGCCGCAACTGGAGCGCAGTTTTGCGATCCAAGACCATGAGGCGGCGTTCGAGACGCTCGCTGGTAACCAGGTCGCAGGTAAACTTGCACTGCTGATTGATCCCAGCCTAGTCTGAATCAGGGCTGCAGCCCGCATGTGGCGTGGGCTGAGCCATCGATTGGTGCATTCAATCGATATCATGCCCGTAATCAATAAGCTTTTTTCTGTTAGGTGGCTAATATAGCGACCGTAGCTTTCAACCCTCACCCAAAACTCAGAAGGAGTCAGAGATGTCCCTCATCAATACTCAGGTTCAGCCGTTCAAGGTCAATGCGTTCCACAACGGCGAGTTCATCGAAGTCACCGATCAGAGCCTGCAGGGCAAGTGGTCTGTGCTGATCTTCATGCCGGCTGCCTTCACCTTCAACTGCCCGACCGAAATCGAAGACGCCGCCAACAACTACGCCGAGTTCCAGAAGGCCGGTGCCGAGGTCTACATCGTGACCACCGACACCCACTTCTCGCACAAGGTCTGGCACGAAACTTCGCCGGCCGTTGGCAAAGCTCAGTTCCCGCTGATCGGTGATCCGACCCACCAGCTGACCAACGCTTTCGGCGTGCACATCGCTGAAGAAGGCCTGGCTCTGCGCGGCACCTTCATCATCAACCCGGAAGGTCAGATCAAGACCCTGGAAATCCACTCCAACGAAATCGCTCGTGACGTCGGCGAGACCCTGCGCAAGCTGAAAGCTGCCCAGTACACCGCCGCTCACCCGGGCGAAGTTTGCCCGGCCAAGTGGAAAGAAGGCGAGAAGACTCTGGCTCCTTCGCTGGACCTGGTCGGCAAGATCTAAACTGCCAACACCTTCCCAGCCTTTGCGGGTTGGGGAGGAACGAATCTGCGCTGTTTGGGCCATTAACCGGCCCTTGTGGTGCCCGATGCCCGGGCGCGATCCGTCCGGGCATTTTATTGCCCGAATTTTCGTATTTGAGGAATTTCCGCCATGTTGGACGCCAATCTTAAAGCCCAGTTGAAGGCCTACCTGGAAAAGGTCACCCAGCCGTTCGAGATCGTCGCGTCCCTTGATGACGGCGAAAAATCCCAGGAACTGCTCGGGCTTCTGCAAGACATCGTCGGCCTGACCGACAAGATCACCCTGAAGACCAATGGCAGCGATGCCCGCCGACCGTCGTTCTCGCTGGTGCGCCCCGGCGCGGATATCGGCCTGACCTTCGCCGGCATCCCCATGGGCCACGAGTTCACCTCGCTGGTGCTGGCGCTGCTGCAGGTGGGCGGCCATCCGTCCAAGCTGGACGCCGACACCATCGCGCAGATCAAGAGCATCGAAGGCAAGTTCGAGTTCGAGACCTACTTCTCGCTCTCCTGCCAGAACTGCCCGGACGTGGTTCAGGCGCTGAACCTGATGGCCGTGCTCAACCCCAATATCCGCAACGTCTCCATCGACGGCGCGCTGTTCCAGGAAGAAGTCGAGCGTCGCCAGATCATGGCCGTGCCGAGCATCTACCTGAACGGTGAGGTTTTCGCTTCCGGTCGCATGGATGTGAAGGAAATCCTCGCCAAGATCGATACCGGCGCCGCCAACCGCGATGCCGAGAAGATGACCGCCAAGGAAGCCTTCGACGTGCTGGTGGTCGGTGGTGGCCCGGCCGGTGCCGCAGCTGCCATCTACGCTGCGCGCAAGGGCATCCGCACCGCCATTGCCGCCGAGCGCTTCGGTGGTCAGGTGCTGGACACCATGGCCATCGAGAACTTCATCTCGGTGAAGGAGACCGAAGGTCCGAAACTGGTGCGTGCGCTGGAAGAACACGTCAAGGAATACGACGTCGACGTGATGAATCTGCAACGTGCGTCGGCGCTGGTGCCAGCCAGCAGCGAAGGTGGCCTGCACGAAGTGCAGTTCGAGAACGGCGCCTCGCTCAAGGCCAAGACCGTCATCCTTTCCACCGGTGCGCGCTGGCGCGAGATGGGCGTGCCCGGCGAGCAGGAATACAAGGCCAAGGGCGTGTGCTTCTGCCCGCACTGCGACGGCCCGCTGTTCAAGGGCAAGCGCGTGGCGGTGATCGGCGGCGGTAACTCCGGTGTCGAAGCGGCCATCGACCTGGCCGGCCTGGTCGCTCATGTGACCCTGCTGGAATTCGCCGACACCCTGCGTGCTGACGCCGTACTGCAGAAGAAGCTCTACAGCCTGCCGAACGTCACTGTGATCAAGAGCGCGCAGACCACCGAGGTCACGGGCGATGGCCAGAAGGTCAACGGCCTGGTCTACAAGGACCGCACCACCGAGGAGCTGCACACCGTCGAGCTGGAAGGCATCTTCGTGCAAATCGGTCTGCTGCCCAACAGCGACTGGCTCAAGGGTAGCGTCGAGCTGAGCCGCTTCGGTGAGATCGTCGTCGATGCCAAGGGCGCGACCAACATCCCGGGCGTGTTCGCTGCCGGCGACGTGACCACCGTGCCGTACAAGCAGATCGTCATCGCCATGGGCGAGGGCTCGAAGGCATCGCTGTCCGCCTTCGATCACCTGATCCGCCATAGCTGATCGATGTCTTAAAATAAAAAGGCCATCCCCGAGGGGATGGCCTTTTTCATTGGGGCGAGGGCGGAGGTTTTCGCGTAGGGCGGGTGCAACCCGCCACCATTGCCGAACCGGCGGGTTACACCCGCCCTACGCGGGAGGAGTGACCTAGCGCTTCAGACCGCCCAGGGTCAGCGGCATCTGACGGTTCACATCCTTGTACAGCAGGTAGCGGAAGCGGCTCGGGCCGCCGGCATAGCAGGCCTGCGGGCAGAAGGCGCGCAGCCACATGAAGTCGCCGGCTTCCACTTCGACCCAGTCCTGGTTCAGGCGATACACCGCCTTGCCTTCGAGCACGTACAGGCCGTGTTCCATGACGTGGGTTTCGGCGAAGGGAATCACGCCGCCTGGTTCGAAGTTGACGATGTTGACGTGCATGTCATGACGCATGTCGCTGATCTCGACGAAGCGCGTGGTGCTCCAGCGGCCTTCGGTGCCGGGCATGACGATCGGCTCGATGTCCTGCTCATGGGTGACGAAGGCTTCCGGGTAGGGCACGCCCTCAACCGGCTGGTAGGCCTTGCGCAACCAGTGGAAGCGCACGGCTTCGCTGCCGTTGTTGCGCAGCGACCAATCGCTTTCTGGCGGGATGAAGGCGTAGCTGCCCGGACGCAGGGCGTGCTGGGTGCCGTTCAGAGTCAGGTCGCAGGTGCCTTCGACGACGAAGATCACGCCTTCGGCGCTCGGGTCCAGCTCGGGTTTCTCGCTGCCGCCGTTCGGGCCAACTTCCACGATGTACTGCGAGAAGGTTTCGGCAAAGCCGGTCAGCGGGCGGGCGATGACCCACATGCGCATGTTGTCCCAGAACGGCAGGTGGCTGGTGACGATGTCACGCATCACGCCCTTGGGAATCACGGCGTAGGCTTCGGTGAACATGGCGCGGTCGGTCAGTAACTGATCCTGACCAGGATGACCGCCATGCGGGGCGTAGTAGTAGGGCGTTTTGCTCATCGAGAGATTGCCTCGGCGGGTGGATGGCGCTGGGATCGATCCCGGCGCGAAAAAGGACTCCCAGGCACTATAGGAATTCGCAGCTGGATTCGGAAATTAAATAGTAGAATGCCTGTCAGTGGATTTCATGATGGGTGGCGCGATGCTTGATCCGGTGCTGTTACGCAGTTTTCTCGCCGTGGTGCAGACCGGAGGCTTCACTCGTGCCGCTGCTAGCCTGCATCTGACGCAGTCCACCGTCAGCCAGCAGGTGCGGCGTCTTGAGGAGCAGCTCGGCGCCGAGCTGCTCGACCGCAGTGGCCGCTACGTGGTGACCACCACCGAAGGCGAACGCCTGCTCGGTTATGCCAACCGCATCGTCGCGCTGATGGACGAGGCGATGCTCGCTTTGGGGCAGAGCGCGGTGGAAGGCGAGGTACGCCTCGGCGTGCCGGACGATTTCGCCGCCAACAGCCTGACACCCTACCTGGCCGATTTTGCCGATGCGCATCCGGGCATTCGCCTGGAGATCACCAGCGGCCTCAGTCATGACGTATGGCGGGCGTTCAATGCGGGCGAGCTGGACCTGGCGCTGATCAAGCAGCGCGCCGGCAGTGCCAAGGGCCTTGCCAGTTGGGCCGAGCCGGTCGCCTGGCTCGACAGCCGCGCGCGCCCAGTGCTGGCGCGCAATCCGGTGCCACTGGCGGTTTTCCCGCCCAACGGCCTGTATCGCCTGGAAATGACCCATGCGTTGGATGCCATGGGCAAGCCTTGGCGCATCGCCTACGTCAGCAGCAGTTTGCCTGGAGTCAGCGCCGCAGCCGAAGGTGGCCTGGGCCTGACCCTGTTGCCGCGCCGGTTGATCACGTCCGCGCATCGCGAACTGGGCGAGGCCGAAGGCTTCGCCCCGGTTGCGCCGGTGGAGGTGGCCCTGCATGCGCGCAACCAGTTGCCCGGTTATGCACGGGAACTGGCGGCGGCGTTGATCGAGGCCTGCGAAGGGATCATGAGCCGGTAGTGTGAGGTTCAGCGCCAACTGAGGATCGGCCAGCCGGACTTTTCGGCATGGGCGCGCAGAGTTGGGTCAGGATTGACGGTAAAGGGCCTGTCCACCAACTGCAGCAGCGGCAGATCATTGCGAGAATCGGAATAGAAGCTGGCGCCAGCCAGACTTTCGCCCTGTTCGATCAACCAGCTTTCCAGGCGGATCACCTTGCCCTCACGGTAGGTCAGCACGCCTTGAGTACGCCCGCTGTAAAAGCCGTGCTGCAGCTCCAGGTCGATGGCCAAGACCTCGTCGATGCCGAAGCGCTCGGCGATGGCGCTGACCAGAAAATGCGCCGAGGCCGAGATCACCAGCAGGCGGTCGCCAGCGGCGCGATGCGCGGCCAGGGTGCGGCTGGCGTCGCTGTAGAAGATCGGCTCGATCACGTCCTCGACGAAGGGCTCGACCACATGGGCGACCTCCTCGGGCGTGCGGCCGACCAGCGGTGACAGGGTGAAAGTCATGTAGTCCTCCATGGCCAGAGTGCCGGCGGCGTATTGGCGCATCAGCTCCTGTTCGTGGGCGATGAAGGACTCACCGTCAGCCCAGCCGATCTTGACCATTTCCTGCGTCCACAGGCTGGCGCAGTCGCCGTGGATCAGCGTCTCGTCGAGGTCGAAAATCGCCAAGGCCATCACGCCACCTCCCGGATCGCATCCGCGCCGATGGCCAGGCTGACGCTCTGGCCGTCCTGATGCAGGTCTGCGGCGGAGCGGTTGAGCACGTCCACCAGCAGCTCCACGCCGCGGGCTTCGACCCGGTAGCGCACGACGTTGCCGAGCAGGCTGTGGCCGAGGATGGTGCCGTCGATACCCAGGCCACCGATCTGGATGGCTTCCGGGCGAATCGCCACGCGGCTGTTCACCGGGCGCAGCAGCAGGCGGCTGGCAGCATCGGCGTCGAGCAGGTTGTAGTTGCCGATGAATCCGGCGGCGAAGGCATCGGCCGGCGCGGTGTAGAGGGTTTCGGCGTCGCCGCTCTGGACGATCTGGCCGCCGTTCATCAACACGATGCGGTCGGACAACACCAGCGCCTCTTCCTGATCGTGGGTGACGAAGATGGTGGTCAGGCCCAGCTCGCGCTGGATCGCGCGAATCTGTTCGCGTAGATGTTTGCGGATACGTGCATCCAGCGCCGACAACGGCTCATCGAGGAGCAGCAGACGCGGCCGGGTGACCAGTGAACGGGCCAGGGCCACGCGTTGACACTGACCGCCGGAAAGCTGGTGCGGATAGCGCCCGGCGTAGTCGCTCAGCTCCACCAGCTCCAGCGCTTCGGCGACACGCTTGTTGGCCTCGGCACCGGGCACCTTCTGCATGCGCAGGCCGAAGGCGACGTTCTGCGCCACGCTCATGTTGGGGAACAGCGCATAACTCTGGAACACCATGCCGATGCCGCGTTTCTGCGGTGGCATGGGTACCAGGTCCTGGCCGTCGAGGAGGATTTGCCCACCGTCGACTGCAGTCAGGCCCGCGATGCAGCGCAGCAGGGTGGACTTGCCGCAGCCGGATGGGCCGAGCAGGGTGATGAACTGGCCCTGGCCGATCTCGATATTGATGTCAGTGAAGATCTGCGTCGGGCCGTAGCTTTTGTGCAGGTTCTGAATGTGCAGAAAACTCATGACTTGTCCTTGTTCAGACGGTTGGCTGCCCAGGTCATCAGCAGCACGAACATGAAGTAGGAAATCACCAGAGCGCTGGTGAAATGGCCGCTGTCGTTGCGCATGTTGTACAGGTAAACCTGCAGCGTCTCGTAGCGGCTGCCCACCAGCAGGTTGGCGAAGACGAACTCGCCGAACAGGAAGCTGAAGGACAGGAATATCGAGACCATCAGGCCCTTGCGCAGGTTGGGCAACACCACCATGAAAGCCGCGCGCCAGGTGCTGGCGCCAAGCAGGTGAGCAGCGTCCATCAGGTCGCGCAGGTTGATCGCCTGCAGGTTGTTGGTGATCGCCCGGTACATGAAGGGCAGGGCGATGGTGAAGTAGCAGCCGATGAGGATCCAAGGCGTGCCCAGGATCGGCAGCGGGCCGGATGCGAACAACTGCATCAGGCCGACCGAGGACACCACCGGCGGAATGGCGAACGGCAGCAGGATCAGCACGTTCATCACGCCATCGAGCTTGGGAAAGTGGTAGTTGACCACGAACAGCAGCGGCAGGATCAACACCAGCGCCAGTGCCAGGGCGCCAAAGCACACCAGCAGCGAGCGACCGAAGGCGGAGAGAAAGCGCGCATCGCTCCACAGCGCCACGTACCACTTGAAGGTGAAGCCGCTGGGCAGGACGGTCGCTGACCAGCTGGTAGAGAGCGAGTAAACCAGCGTGCCGAGTAGTGGCAGCAGCAGGACCAGAAACAGCAGGTAGACCACCAGTTGGTGGAACAGCGGCGAGCGTTTTTCAGCGGGCGACATGGTAGCTCCGGCGCAGCAGCCATTGGTGGACGATGGTGATCAGGGTCATCAGGCCGACCAGCACCATCGCCAGTGCGCTGGCCATGTTCGGGTCGAGGAAGATGTCGCCGGAGACCATTGCCGCGATACGGATCGGCAGGATGTTGAAGTTGCCGGTGGTCAGCGCATACACCGTGGCGTAGGCGCCGAGGGCATTGGCCAGAAGGATGACGAAGGTGCCAAGCAGCGCCGGGGTCAGCACCGGCAGGCCTATATGTCGCCAGAACTGCCAATTGCTGGCGCCGAGCAGCTCGGCCGATTCGCGCCAGTCTTCGCGCAGGGCATCGAAGGCCGGGTAGAGCAGCAGCACGCCGAGGGGAATCTGGAAATAGGTGTAGAGGACGATCAAACCGGTCTTGGAGTAGAGATTGAAGTCCTCGATCACGCCCATCTGCTTGAGCAGGATGGTCAGCGCGCCGTTGAAGCCGAGCAGGATGATGAAGGCGAAGGCCAGCGGCACCCCGGAGAAGTTGCTGGTCATGTTGGAAAAAGCCATGACGAAATCGCGCAGGCGGCTGCTGACCTGACGCAGCGAATAGCTGCCGATGATCGCGATGACGATACCCAGCAGGCTCGACCAGAAGGCGACCTCCAGGCTGTGGCGCATGGCCTGGCGGTAGAACGGCGAGGAGAAGGCCTGCTGGAAATTGCCCAGGCCCCAGCCTTCACTGGTATTCAGGCTGTTGCTTGCCACCCAGAGCAGCGGTGCGATCTGAAAGGCGAAGAAGAACAAGGCGAAGGGTACCAGGCACAGCAGTGCCCAGCCCTTGCTGGAAATGGACGACTTCATGCGAGCAGCTCCCTGCACCAGGGTTTGTCGTGGGCTGCGCCGAGCAATTGGCAGATGGTCCCGCACAGCTCGGTCTGCTGCGGGCGGGCTGCCGGATCGAGGCTGAAGGCGCTGCCGAGGACGATCAGCGGCACTTCGCGTTCTTCCGGCAGCAGACCGTTATGGCTGCGGTCGGTGTTCATGCCGTGGTCGGCGGTCGCCAGTATCTGGTAACCGGCGTCGAGCCAGGTCTGGATGTACTCGGCCAGCAGCACGTCGGCCATGCGCGCGGCGTTGCGGTATTGCGGGCTGTCGAGGCCGTGCTTGTGGCCGGCGTCGTCGATGTTCATCGGGTGCACCAGCAGCAGGTTCGGCGCATGAAGCTGGCGCAGGCTGTCGGCATCGGCGAACAGGTGTGAGTCCGGATAGTGATCGGCGTAGTAGAAATGGCCGTGTTGGATCGGCAGCGCCTCGTCGCTGGTATGACGGTCGCGGGCGGCCTGGAAGGGCGCGCGATTGTACAGCTCGCTGACCCAATGATAGGCCGCAGCAGCAGTGGTCAGGCCGGCGTCACGGGCGTAGTGGAAGACGCTGCGCTGATTCGACAGGCGCACCACATCGTTGTGCACGATGCCGCTATCGATGGGGGCGACGCCGGTGAGAATGCATTCGTAGAGTGGGCGGGACAGTGCCGGCAGTGCGCAGTCGAGCTTGTACAGCGCGGCGCGCCCGGCCTGGCAGTAAGCCAACAGGTGGCCCAGCGCATGCTGGGCCACCTGATAGCTCAGGCCATCCAGTACCACCAGGATGACGTTGTGCTTCATGGGGTTCTCTCGTTAGGTCGTAGCCCGGATGCAATCCGGGGCGCACTTGGCGATTGCCCCGGATTTCATCCGGGCTACGGATCAATGGTGTCGCGGCCGCATCAGTTCATATTGATGATCACGTGCTCCTGCCACAGGCGCGGCAGCATCTTGGAGGTGTTCTCCCAGGCAGCAGCATCCTTGATCGGCTGGACCTTGGCGTACTGCTCTTGCGGCAGCAGCTTGGCCTGCACTTCGGCCGGCAGCTCGATATGCTCGGCGCGGATCGGGCGGGCGTTGCCCTTGGCCAGGTTGATCTGCCCGGCATCGCTGAGGATGTATTCGCGGGTCAGCTTGGCGGCGTTGGGGTTCTTCGCCCATTTGTTGATGATGGTGCTGTAGCCGGAGATCACCGAGCCGTCGGACGGGATCAGCACCTCGAAGCGCTCGGGGTCGATCTGGTCGCGGTAGGACAGGCCGTTGAAGTCCCAGACGATGCCGACTTCCACTTCACCTTTTTCCAGGGTCTGGATGGTCGGGTTGGCCAGCGACAGGCGACGCTGCTTGGCCAGTTCGCCGTAGAAATCCAGGGCAGGCTGCACGTTGCTCTCGTTGCCGCCCATGGCGATGGCGGCGGCCAGCACACCGTTCACGGCTTGTGCCGCGGTGCTCACGTCACCGGCAGCCACCTTGTAGGTGCCGGTCTTGAGGTCTGCCCAGGAGCGCGGGATGTCCTTGACCAGTTGCTTGTTGACGATGAAGGCGATGGAGCCGGTGTAGGCCAGCATCCAGTGGCCGTCCTTGTCCTTGGCCCAGTCCGGAATCTGCTCCCAAGTGCTCGGCTTGTACGGCTGGGTCACGCCCTGCTGCACGGCGATAGGGCCGAAGGCGGCACCGACGTCACCGATATCGGCAGTGGCGTTTTCCTTCTCGGCGGCGAACTTGGCGATTTCCTGCGCCGAGCTCATATCGGTGTCCTGATGCTTGAGGCCGTAGAGTTTGGTCAGGTCGGCCCAGGTGTCTTTCCAGTTGGCCCAACTATCGGGCATCCCCACGCTATTCACCGCGCCTTCGGCGCGTGCAGCCTTTTCCAGTGCCTGCAAGTCGGTGTCTTCGGCCATGGCGGAGGTCGCCAGAGCGATGGCCGAGCCCATCAGTGAAGCCAGCAGCAGTTGTTTCATTGGAAACTCCTTTGCAGTGAGAGTGTTGGTCTAGATCAGCAATACCCGAGCCAATCTAGGCGCCTTCAATGACAGTTTTATGTCCGGCCACAGCTGGCAGATGTCTAGGCGTGGCTGGCCGGTGCGCTTCACAAGCGTAGACCATGGATAAGTGGCTGATTTATCGGGCAGCGAATGCGCAGGCCGGTGGCATGCGGCGTGCTTGCAGCCTGGTTGTCATCTATCAGTCATCTAGACTGCCTAGTCTTGTAACCCGTCTGGGCAATTGAGTTTTGCCCTGTCATGGGGCTGGACTAGTCCAAAGAGGAAGATGTTGATGCGCGAAGAAGTGCCACGGGCCGTCACTGTCATCTGCCGCGCCTTGCAGGAGCAGATCGACCGGGGCCTGTTGTCCTCCGGCAGCAAATTGCCAGCCGAGCGCAAGCTCAGCGAATTGTTCGACACCACGCGCATCACCCTGCGCGAGGCGCTTGGCCAGCTGGAGGCGCAGGGGCTGGTCTACCGTGAGGAGCGCCGCGGCTGGTTCGTTTCGCCAACGCGGGTCGCCTACAACCCGCTGGTTCGCACCCACTTCCACGCCATGGTCGCTGAACAGGGGCGGGTGCCGGCTACCGAGGTGCTGAATGCACGGCTGATGCCCGCCACGGCGCAAATCTGCGAGATACTGGAGTTGCCCGCACTGTCGAGCGTCTATCAGGTGTGCCGCGCGCGGCGCATCGACGGACGCCTGGTGCTGTACGTCGAGCACTACCTCAACCCGGCTTACTTCCCCGGCATTCTCGAGTTCGACCTGACGCGCTCGCTGACCGATCTCTACGCCAGCGAATATGGCATCCACTACGGCCGAGTACGCTTCGACATGGTGCCCACTGCGTTGCATGCCGAAGCCGCAGCCAGCCTCAAGGTCGCGCCTGGCAGCCCGGCGCTGCGCATTACCCGGGTCAATCGCGACCAGCACGGGCGCATCATCGACTGCGACCTGGAGTTCTGGCGCCACGACGCCATCCACGTCAGCGTCGAAGTCCCCGAGTAGGGCGCCGCGCGCCAACTCGCTAACGAGGCGCGTCCGACCGTTCGTCGGCTGCGAAGATCTTTTTTCGGCCAATGTCGAAATAGCGCCCTTAGGTTCGACTATCCAGTATCCACCCCCAAGGAACTGGAGCGCGCCATGAAATACCTTTGTCTCGTCTACGCCAGCGAACAGGAGCTGCACAGCTCCGCCGACAGCCCGCATGACAGCGAATGCCACGCCTACGCCCAGCGTGTGCAGGAAAGCGGGCGCATGCTCGCCGCCGAGGCGCTGCAGTCGGTACAGACCGCCACCACGGTGCGCATGCGTGGCGGCAAGCTGGCGATCACCGATGGCCCCTTTGCCGAAACCAAGGAGCAACTGGCTGGCTTCTACCTGATCGAGGCGCGTGATCTCAACGAAGCCATCCAGCTCGCCGGGCACATTCCCGCCGCCCGTGTCGGCTGCGTCGAAGTGCGGCCGATTCGCCAACTGGATATCGACCCGGCCGCGCAGCGCTGAGTCGCCATCGTTCATCGGAGAATTCTTATGGACCGTCGTTATATCCCTGAAGTCGCCACGCGCGAGCAATGGTTGGCCGCGCGCAAGGCCCTGCTCGAGCAGGAAAAGGCCTTGACCCGTCAGCGCGATGCGCTCAACCGTGCCCGCCGTGCCTTGCCCATGGTGCTGGTGGAGGAGGATTACCGCTTCGATGGCCCAGACGGCGAGGTTGGGTTAGAGGCGCTGTTCGACGGGCGTAGCCAGTTGATCGTCTATCACTTCATGTACCACATGGACCGAGGCGAGGGTTGCGACGGTTGTTCCTGCCTGGTGGACAACATCGGTCACCAGTCCCACCTGCATGCCCGTGACACCAACCTGGTGCTGGTCTCGCGCGCGCCGCTGGCCGATCTCGAAGCTTTCAAGCGGCGTATGGGCTGGACCCTGCCCTGGTACAGCTCATACGGCAGCCGTTTCAACTACGACTACCACGCCACCACCGACGAGCAGGTCGCGCCGGTCGAGTACAACTACCGCGACAAGGAAGAGCTCGAGCGCCTGGGCCTGACCTATCACGTGCAGGGTGAGCAGCCTGGCGTCAGTGTGTTTCTGCGGGAGGGTGGGCGCATCTATCACACCTACTCCACCTATGGCCGAGGTGTGGAGATCCTGATGAGCAGCTTCCATTTCCTCGACTTCACGCCCTTTGGCCGTGGCGAAGGCTGGGACGGCATGCCCGACCTGGACGGCAAGGGCCTTAACTGGACACGCCTGCACGATGAGTACGAGCAGGCGGCGCCCACCCATGACTGTTGCGGCCACAAGGCCTGAACCCTAGCGAAGGAGAAACCCCATGAGTCAGCATGAACTGCAAGACGCACTGAACAGCTGGACCGAAGCCTGCCGCAGCAAGGACGTGGCGCGCATCATGAGTCACTACGTGGAGGATCTGGTGTCCTACGATGCCGTCGGCCCGCTGCGCTTCGAAGGACGCCCGGCGTATCAGGCGCATTGGCAGGCCTGCATGGAGATGTGCAGCGGCCCGGGGATGTTCGAGCCGCACGAGCCGACTTTCAACGCCAGCGGCGATCTCGGCGTGACCCACTACCTGCTGCATTGCGGCGGCACCAATGACAAGGGCGAGATGGAAACCTGCTGGATGCGCGTGACCCAGTGCCTGCGCCGCCAAGGCGGCAGCTGGCTGATTTTCCATGAGCACTTCTCGGCGCCCTGCGATATGGAAAGCGGCAAGGCGCTGTTCGACCTTGAACCTTAGGGTTGAACGTTCGGCTTACTGACGCCCCAGTGCCGCGCAGGACGGCTCGTAGTTCTGCTGACAGGCACTCTGGTACAGGCGCTGGGCCTGGTCGGGGTCGCGCGACACACCACCTTCGCCGCGGCGATAGAGGTTGCCCAACACATGCTGGGCCATAGGGTTGCCGGCAGCGGCTGACTGGTTGAGGTATTTGAGCATGTCGCGCTGGTTAGCGAACTCCGGCGCATCCCTCCCGGTATAGAGGTAGGCCAGGCTTACTGCAGCCATGGCATGACCCTTGTCGGCGGCCTGCTTCCACCAGTACTCGGCCTGCTTGAGATTCTTTTCCGGCTGGCCGACGAAGTAGCTGCTGCCGAGCTGGAACTGGCTGTCCAGGTCGCCACGTTGGGCCTTTTGGCGCAACTGATCCTGTTCGGTCTCGGTGATGGGCTGTTCGGCCTGCGGCTGGTCGTCGGGCTTGGCGGCGTCAGGCTCACGCCCGGCGCATCCTGCCAGCAACACGAGTGCGAGCAGGGCGGTTGTGGCGTGAAACAGATTGAATGGACTGGGCATGGCAGTGGCTCCCTGGGCGAGAAAACGAGGCAAGTCGCTGTTAGGCCTGCCCCGCTCACCTTAGTTCGCTCTGAACTCTCCGTGCAGTGCCGACTTCCCACTGGCGCGATGAGCTGCAATCCTGAGCGCTGATTTCGCTCAAGAGGCAGCCATGAAGATCAGTGCGGATTTCGACAGCGGCAATATCCAGGTCATCGACACCAGTGACCCGCAGCGCGTGCTGCTGGCCATGCGGCCGGACCTCAACAGTCACCACTTACAGTGGTTTCACTTTCAGGTCGATGGCCTGCAGCCTGGCCAGCGTTACGGCTTCAATCTGACCAATGCCGGGCAATCGGCTTATAACCGCGCCTGGGACGGTTACCAGGCCGTGGCCAGTTACGATCAGCAGGACTGGTTTCGCGTGCCGACCCGGTTCGAGGACGGGCAACTGCGATTCGAGCTGCAGGCCGAGCACAAGAGCGTACGGTTCGCCTACTTCGAACCTTACCCGCGAGCGCGACACGAACGGCTGATCGCTAGGGCGCTGGAGCGCGGCGCCGAGCTGGTGGCCAGTGGCAGAAGCCTGGAGGGGCGCGATATCCAGCTGCTGCGTATCGGCGGCCAGGCTGCCGCGCCGCGCAAGTTGTGGCTCATCGCCCAGCAGCACCCCGGCGAGCATATGGCCGAGTGGTTCATGGAAGGGCTGATCGAGCGCCTGCAGAATCCGCAGGATGCCGAGGTCGCCGCATTGCTGCGTGAGGCCGAATTCTACCTGGTGCCGAACATGAATCCGGACGGCGCCTATCGTGGTCATCTGCGTACCAACTATGCCGGGCAGGACCTCAATCGCGCCTGGCAGTCGGCCAGCTCCGAGCGCAGCCCGGAAGTGTTGTTCGTGCTGCAGCATATGCAGCGCATCGGCGTCGACCTGTTCCTCGATATTCACGGCGATGAGGAAATTCCTCATGTGTTCACCGCCGGTTGCGAAGGCAATCCCGGCTACACCCCGCGCCTGGCTGCATTGGAAGAGGACTTCCGCAGCCGCCTGGTCGGGATCGGCGCTGAGTTCCAGACCCGTTTCGGCTACCCGCGCGACGAGCCGGGCCAGGCCAACCTGACCCTGGCCTGCAACGCGGTGGGCGAAACCTTCGATTGCCTGTCGTTCACCATCGAGATGCCGTTCAAGGACCACGACGACAGCCCGCAGCCACGCACCGGCTGGAATGGCGCGCGCTCGCAGAAATTGGGGCAGGACGTGCTGACGGTGCTGGCGCAAATGGTCGGGCGCTTGCGCTGAGGCTGGGCGTGCCGGGCGCGAATGCTGGCGTCCCGTGAAGTGGCTCGTTGGGTTCGTAGGCAAAAAAAGCCCGTCACGAGGACGGGCCTAAAGTGCCGTTAACACACAGGAGTCAATAGGACGTAGTGAAGCGTCCGGTATTACAGAATCGACAGCGGATAGTTGATGATCAGACGGTTCTCGTGCAGATCCTGGCCAACGTCGCGGCGGACGTCGGAGTTACGCCAGCGCACGTTCAGGTTCTTCAGCGTGCCTTCCTGAATGGTGTAGGCCAGCTCGGTCTCACGGCTCCACTCTTCGGCATCGGTACGGCCGCCAGCATGGATATTGGAGCCGCTGGTGTAGCGGTTCATCAGGGTCAGGCCTGGAATGCCCATGCCGGCGAAGTTGTAGTCGTGACGAACCTGCCAGGAACGCTCTTCCGGACTGTCGAAAGCGGACAGGAAGCCATCGTTGACCAGTGAGCCGCCGCTGGCGCCGTCGATGCGCAGGAACTTGGTATCGCCGCTCAGACGCTGGTAGGTGACCTGGAAGGTGTTGTTGCCCCTCTTGGCCGACAGCGCGCCCTGATACACCTTGTTGTCCAGGTCGCCGGCCTTGGCCGCGCCTTCGTCCTTTCCGTTGAAATAGCCGAGGTTGGCGCCCAGCACCCAGTCACCGACCGGCTGGCTGTGGGTCAACTGTACGAAGCTCTGCTTGTACACATCTTCCAGGCGGGCGTGCCAGACGCCGACCATGGTGCTGTTGCCGTTGAAGCGGTATTCACCGCCGCCGAAGTTGAAGTCATCGCCATCCACACCGTTGAACGTCATGTCCTCACGGCTGGCGTCGTGGCGCTGGCTGTTCTTCCAGAACTGGCCGCCGTACAGGGTGAGGCCGTCGATTTCGCCGGAGGTGAGCTGCGCGCCCTGGAAGGTTTGCGGCAGCGAGCGACCGTCATCAGCACGCAGGATCGGCAGCACGGCGAACCACTCACCGACCTTCAGTTCGGTCTTGGAAATCTTGGCCTTGGCGGCTACGGCAGTGCGGCCGAAGTCATCAGCGGCCTGGCCGTCATCGTGGATCGGCATCAGCTGGGTGTTGGCGGCGCCACGGTTGCCGTCCAGCTTGACGCTGTACAGACCGAGCACATCGAGACCGAAGCCGACGGTGCCCTGGGTGTAGCCGGAGCGGGCATCGAGGATGAAGCTCTGGGTCCAGCCTTCGGCCTGGCCCTGGCGCTCCCCGCGGATCAAGGGGTCGGTGCCGTTGAGGTAGTTGCGGTTGAAGTAGTAGTTGCGCAGGCCGAGGGTGACCTTGGCGTCTTCGACAAAGCCGGCAGCGTGCGTGGCAGTCGGCATAACCAGGGCCAGAGCCGTGCTGCCAAGCAGGGCCAATGGAATGATGTTGCGTGCGGTCATTATTGTTGTGCTCCCAGTTTTTGAACGAACCATCCCCTGCTGGCCTGCTCAGGGCCTGCATGAAGGGGAATGCTGTGTTTGCCCCTGTAGAGGGCGAGCGGCCGGCCGAACGCGGCCGGTCATTGCTGGTGGCTGGTGTCAGCCTCCGGCGAATCCGGGTTTATGGCATCTGGTGGCGATGAATGCTGAGCAGGCGAGGAGCTGCTGCGCTGAGAAAGAGGCGAGGATAGTCATGTTCTGGCCCTGATTCTTGTTTTTATCTTTGTCATAAGTCGTCATACAACTGGATGGATTATCGACAGCATTTTTATCGCTTGTCAATGTATGGCAGACGAAAGTCTGAGTGGTCTACGTCGTCGGTGCCCAGTATAAACGCCATGAGGAACGCTCATGGCCGATAGGAACGCGGGAAAAGACAGCGGCAGGGTGGTGCTTTTGTTGTGTGATAACGTATGACAAATTTACTTACACCAAGGACTTATCCATGCCGCATTGCCTGATCGAAGCTGCACGCGAGGTGAGTGAGCTGATTGCGCCTCAGGAGCTGGTGCAACTGGTGCATGACCAGACGGCCGACAGTGGTCTGTTCCAACCCGGTGAGGTCAAGGTGCGCCTGAGCCTGTACGAGCATCACTGCGTCGGTGGCGAGCCGGGCCCGTTTGTGCACCTGATCTTCTACGTGCTGGCTGGCCGCAACGATGACGACAAACGGGCGCTGTCGCGGCGTATCGTACGCGCACTGGTGCAACGCCTGCCGCAGGTGCCGGCGATTTCCCTGGATGTGCGCGACATCCGGCGCGAGGTATTCAGCAATCGGCGCAACTGCCTGGACGATTAATCCGTCTCCAGCAGGCGTGCGCCAGCGCCCTGCGCGCCAAGTTCGTCCCCGGGGTTGCGCAATGGGCAGTCCTGCATCGACAGGCAACCGCAACCGATGCAGCCGGTGAGCTGGTCGCGCAGCTGTGTCATCTGTTCGATGCGGGCATCCAGGTCACGTTGCCATTGTGCCGACAGTTGTTGCCAGTCCGCGGCCGTGGGCATGTGATCGCAGGGCAGAGTGGCCAGCGCGGCAGCAATATCGGCCAGCGGAATGCCCAGGCGCTGTGCCACCTTGATGATCGCCACGCGGCGCAGCACATCACGCCGATAACGCCGCTGATTGCCGGCATTGCGCTGGCTCTGGATCAAGCCCTTGGTTTCGTAGAAATGCAGCGTGGAAATCGCCACGCCGCTGCGCTCGGCAACCTGGCCGACGCTCAGCGGGCGTTCGTGGAAGGCGCGATGCATGTCCATGACAAATTCCTGTTGACCTCAAGTTAAGTTGAGGTTTTACCCTCGCAGGCCTTGATAGACAACCCCGAGGGCATTTCCATGCAGGACCGCATTCGTCTGGTACTGATTTACGGCAGCGTGCGTGAAGAGCGCTTCTGCGACCAGGTGGTGGCCTGGGCGCGTGAGCAGATCGAGCAGCGCAGCGAATTTGACTTGAGCCTGGTCGATCCGGCCGTGATGTTCCGCCAGCCAGGTGAAGCGCAGGCGGTTGCCGAGCAACGCCATCAGTCGCTGCAGCATCTGCTGCGCGCCGATGCCTTTCTGATCGTCACCCCGGAGTACAACCACGGCTATCCGGCGGCGCTCAAGCAATTCATCGACGAGGTGCCGGCATCCTGGGAAGCACGGCCGGTGGGGTTCGTCAGTTATGGCGGAGTGTCCGGCGGGCTGCGTGCGGTAGAGCAATTGCGCCAGGTGCTGGCGGAGTTGCATGGCATGACGGTGCGCGGCTCGGTGAGCTTCACCAATGCCTGGGAACAGTTCGACGATCAGGGGCGGTTGAGCGAGCCACGGCGAGCCAACTCGGCGCTGGCGCATACGTTGGTGCAACTTAACTGGTGGGCACAGACGCTGCGTGCCGGCCGCGAGCGGGTGCCTTACGAGCGGATCAGGGGGTAATAGCGCGACGTAGCGCGGATGGCTACTCGTAGGGCGGGTGCAACCCGCTAGAGCAATGTGGCGGACTTCACCCGCCCTACGAAGTGGAGCAGCGGGGCACAGACGCTGCGTGCCGGAAGCGAGCGTGTGTCATACGAGCGAATCAGGGGGTAATAACAACGTAGCCCGGATGCAATCCGGGAGCTTTTGAGGGCATCCCCGGATTGCATCCGGGCTACGAAGCTTTCGCGGACAAGTCCGCTCCCCCAAATCCAGCCACTCTATCTCGCTGCTTCTGTGGGAGCGGACTTGTCCGCGAATGGCTGCATCTGTCGGAAGGGCTTCAGCCTGTAGGGCGGGTCAACCCGCCAGATCGCGCGGCGGGTTTCACCCGCCCTACGCACCTTGCCCTCAACCCCTTTCCCATACATGGGAGAGGGGAGCGGGCAGCCAGGCTGCGCCGCGAATCAGCCGCGGTAGTAGCGCTGCGGCACGAACGGGGTCTTGGCCACTTTCATCGCAACGCGCTTGCCGCGCACCACGGCCCAGACATCGCTGTCGATGGCGGTGTGGCTGGCATTGACGTAACCCATAGCCACCGGTGCGCCGAGGGTCGGGCCGAAGCCGCCGCTGCATACCTGGCCGATCACGGTGCCGTCGGCATCGACGATTTCCGCACCTTCACGCACCGGTACGCGTTCCTGCGGCAGCAGGCCGACGCGCTTGCGGGCCACGCCTTTCTGCTGTTGCTCGAACACGCGCTCGGCGCCCGGGAAGTTGCCGGCACGCTCGCCATCAGCGCGGCGCACCTTGGAGACGGCCCACAGCAGGCTGGCCTCGATCGGCGTGGTGGCGCTGCTCATGTCGTGGCCGTACAGGCATAGGCCGGCTTCCAGGCGCAGCGAGTCACGCGCGCCGAGGCCGATGGCCTCGACTTCGGCTTCGGCCAGCAGGCTGCGAGCCAGGGCTTCGGCTTGGTCGACGACGACGGAAATCTCGAAACCGTCTTCGCCGGTATAGCCGCTGCGGCTGACGATGCATTCGCTGCCCAGCAGGCGTACGCGGGCCACCTGCATGAAGGTCATCTTGCTCACTTCCGGCGCCAGGCGGGCCAGCACGTCGACCGCTTTCGGGCCTTGCAGGGCGAGCAGGGCGCGCTCCTCGAACAGGCACTCGATCTGGCACTGCTCGCCGATGTGCTTCTTCAGATGGGCTAGGTCCTGATCCTTGCAGGCGGCGTTGACCACTAGGTACAGGGTGTCGTCACCAAGGTTGGCGACCATCAGATCGTCGAGGATGCCGCCCTGGGCGTCGGTGAACATGGCGTAGCGCTGTGTACCCACCGGCAGGTCGATGATGTCCACCGGCACCAGGGTTTCCAGGGCACGCGCGGCGTTCTCGCCACGCAGCAGGATCTGGCCCATGTGCGAGACGTCGAACAGGCCGGCGGCCTCACGGGTGTGCAGGTGTTCCTTCATCACACCCAGCGGGTACTGCACGGGCATGTCATAGCCGGCGAAGGGCACCATGCGTGCGCCGAGTTCGAGGTGCAGGGCGTGCAGCGGAGTCTTGGCGAGAGTTTCAGTGGTCATGTCGATTTCCTGTTGGGTGCGCTGTGCGCACCGGTTGGGGCCGCCGCGCGGCCCGTGGTAAGTCGGGTGTCAGTCAGCGTAGACCGGGAAGGTGGTGCACAGGTCGGCGACCTGGCCGCGCACACGCTCGATCACGGCTGGGTTTTCCAAGTCGTCGAGGATGTCGCAGATCCAGCCGGCCAGGGTGCGGCATTCGCCTTCCTTGAAGCCGCGAGTGGTCACCGCCGGGGTGCCAATACGTATGCCGGAAGTGACGAACGGCGACTGCGGGTCGTTCGGCACGGCGTTCTTGTTCACCGTGATGTGGGCATCGCCCAGCGCCGCGTCGGCCGCCTTGCCGGTCAGGCCCTGCTTGACCAGGCTGATCAGCATCAGGTGGTTGTCGGTGCCGCCGGAGACCACGTCATAACCGCGCTCGACGAATACCTCGGCCATGGCGCGGGCGTTGTCGATCACCTGCTGCTGGTAGGTCTTGAAGCCCGGCTCCAGTGCTTCCTTGAAGCACACCGCCTTGGCCGCGATGACGTGCATCAGCGGGCCGCCCTGGGCGCCGGGGAATACGGCGGAGTTGAGCTTCTTCTCGATCTCTTCATTGGCCTTGGCCAGGATCAGACCGCCACGCGGGCCACGCAGGGTCTTGTGCGTGGTGGTGGTAACCACGTCGGCGAACGGCACCGGGTTCGGGTACAGGCCAGCGGCGACCAGGCCCGCGACGTGGGCCATGTCGACGAACAGCAGCGCACCGACCTTGTCGGCGATGGCGCGGAAACGCGGGAAGTCCAGCACGCGCGAGTAGGCCGAGAAACCGGCGACGATCATCTTCGGCTTGTGCTCGACTGCCAGGCGCTCGACTTCGTCGTAATCGATCAGGCCGTTCTCATCGATGCCGTACTGCACCGCGTTGTACAGCTTGCCCGAGGACGACACCTTGGCGCCGTGGGTCAGGTGGCCGCCATGGGCCAGGCTCATGCCGAGGATGGTATCGCCCGCGCTCAGCAGTGCGAGGTACACGGCGCTGTTGGCCGAAGAGCCGGAGTGCGGCTGGACGTTGGCGTAGTCGGCGCCGAACAGCTGCTTGGCGCGCTCGATGGCCAGTGCCTCGACCTTGTCCACATGCTCGCAACCACCGTAGTAGCGCTTGCCCGGATAGCCTTCGGCGTACTTGTTGGTCAGGCCGCTGCCTTGCGCTTGCATCACGCGCTGGCTGCAGTAGTTCTCCGAGGCGATCAGCTCGATATGGTCTTCCTGGCGTTTTTCCTCGGCCTGGATCGCCGCGAGCAGGGCATCGTCATAGCCCTGCAGTTGGTCGTGCTTGCTGAACATGGTGAGGCGCTCTTTATCGTTTTTCTCGGGATGAAACAGGCCCGCCCCGGTGAGGGGAGCCGAAAATAGGGGAGACTAGCCACTGAACCGTCCCCTCTCCCCTCGGGGAGAGGGTTAGGGAGAGGGGGCTGCGTAGACAACCGCTTTACCCTCTCCCCCGGCCCCCGCTCCGCGCCCCCGCCCTTCGCAGAGCTCAGGGCGCTTCAGCGGGCGAAGCAGTGCTTCGCTAATTCCGCTTTCGCCCCGCAAGCGGGAGAGGGGGACGGTTCACCGTGCTTACGCGTCCTGATACGCCTCGATGGACGGGCAGGCGCAGACCAGGTTGCGGTCGCCGTAGACGTTGTCCACGCGGCCGACCGGCGGCCAGTACTTGGCCTCGATCAGGGTCGCCAGCGGGTACACGGCCTGCTCGCGGCTGTAGGCGTGGTTCCACTCGCCAACCAGCTCCAGGGCGGTGTGCGGGGCGTTCTTCAGCGGGTTGTCGTCCTTGTCCAGGCGGCCTTGCTCGACCGCGCGGATTTCTTCGCGGATGGCGATCATGGCGTCACAGAAGCGATCCAGCTCTTCCTTGGACTCGCTCTCGGTCGGCTCGATCATCAGGGTGCCGGCCACAGGGAAGGACATGGTCGGGGCGTGGAAGCCGAAGTCGATCAGGCGCTTGGCCACGTCGTCGACGCTGATGCCGCTGCTGTCCTTGAGCGGACGGATGTCGAGGATGCACTCGTGCGCCACCAGGCCGCCTTCGCCGGAGTACAGCACCGGGTAGTGCTCTTCCAGGCGACGGGCGATGTAGTTGGCGTTGAGAATGGCCATCTGCGACGCGCGCTTGAGGCCGTTGCCGCCCATCATGGTGATGTACATCCAGGTGATCGGCAGGATGCTGGCGCTGCCGAACGGCGCGGCGCTGACTGCACCTTCCTTGCGAGCCATGTGAGCATGGCCCGGCAGGAACGGCGCCAGGTGCGACTTGACGCCGATCGGGCCAACGCCCGGGCCGCCACCGCCGTGCGGGATGCAGAAGGTCTTGTGCAGGTTCAGGTGGGAGACGTCGCCGCCGAACTGACCCGGCGCGCAGAGGCCGACCATGGCGTTCATGTTGGCGCCGTCGATGTACACCTGGCCGCCGTTGTCGTGGATGATCTGGCAGATCTCGCGGATGCCTTCCTCGAACACACCGTGGGTGGACGGGTAGGTGATCATGATCGCAGCCAGGCGATCCTTGTGCTCTTCGGCCTTGGCCTTCAGATCGGCGATGTCGACGTTGCCGCGTGCGTCACAGGCGGTCACCACCACGCGCATACCGGCCATGGAGGCGGTCGCCGGGTTGGTGCCGTGGGCCGATTGCGGGATCAGGCAGATGTCGCGCTGATCGTCGCCACGGCTCAGGTGATAGGCGCGGATGGCCAGCAGGCCGGCGTACTCGCCCTGGGAACCGGCGTTGGGCTGCAGCGACACGGCGTCGTAGCCGGTGGCGGCGCAGAGCATGGCTTCCAGCTCAGTGGTCAGCTGGGTGTAACCCGCGGCCTGCTCGACCGGAGCGAAGGGGTGCAGGTTGCCGAATTCTGGCCAGGTGACCGGGATCATTTCGCTGGCGGCGTTGAGCTTCATGGTGCAGGAGCCCAGCGGGATCATGCTGCGATCCAGAGCCAGATCCTTGTCGGCCAGCTTGCGCAGGTAGCGCATCAGCTCGGTTTCGCTGTGGTAGCGGTTGAACACTTCGTGCTGCAGGATCGCCGACTGGCGCAGCAGGCCTTGCGGCAGGCGGCTGGCGATCTGCGAAGCCAGGTCGCTGACGGCAGGTACGGCTTGGTCAGCAGCGAACAGTGCCAGCAGCGCCTCGACGGCGGCCTGGTCGGTGGTTTCGTCCAGCGACAGACCCAGACGCTCGGCGTCGATCTCGCGCAGGTTGATGCCGGCAGCACGGGCCTTGGCATGCAGCTCGGCGGTCTTGGCGCCGGTCTTGATGCTCAGGGTGTCGAAGAAGTGCTGCTGCTCGACGCTGTGGCCCAGCTTGGTCAGGCCCAGGGCGAGGATCGCGGTGAAGCTGTGCACGCGCTGCGCGATGTCGGTCAGGCCCTGCGGGCCGTGGTACACGGCGTACATGCTGGCGATGTTGGCCAGCAGCACCTGCGCGGTACAGATGTTACTGGTGGCCTTCTCGCGGCGGATGTGCTGCTCGCGGGTCTGCATGGCCAGGCGCAGGGCCGGCTTGCCGAAGCGGTCCACCGACATGCCGACCAGGCGGCCCGGCATGTCGCGTTTGAACGCGTCGCGGGTGGCGAAGTAGGCAGCGTGCGGGCCACCGAAGCCCAGCGGCACACCGAAGCGCTGGGCGCTACCCAGGGCGACGTCGGCGCCGAACTCGCCCGGCGGGGTGAGCAGGGTCAGAGCCAGCAGGTCGGCAGCTACGGCAACCAGAGCGTTGGTGGCGTGGAAACGCTCGACCAGGGCGCGGTAATCGAAGATGTCGCCGTTGCTCGCCGGGTACTGCAGCAGGGCGCCGAAGTAGGCGCTGGCGTCAGTGATGGCGGCTTCGTCGCCGACTTCGATATCGATGCCCAGCGGCTCGGCACGAGTGCGCAGCACGTCGAGGGTCTGCGGGTGGCAGTGCTGGGAAACGAAGAAGGTGTTGGCAGCCTTGTTCTTCGACAGACGCTTGCAGAAGGTCATGGCTTCGGCGGCAGCGGTGGCCTCATCCAGCAAGGATGCGTTGGCGATCTGCATGCCGGTGAGGTCGCTGATCAGCGTCTGGAAGTTCAGCAGCGCTTCCAGGCGGCCCTGGGAAATCTCCGGCTGGTACGGGGTGTAGGCGGTGTACCAGGCCGGGTTTTCCAGCAGGTTGCGCAGGATCGGGCTCGGCGTGTGGGTGCCGTAGTAACCCTGGCCGATAAAGGTCTTGAACTGCAGGTTCTTGGCGGCGATGGCCTTGATCTTGGCCAGGGCGTCGGCTTCCGACAGGCCCGGCTGTTCGCCGAGGATGCTGGTGCCCTTGATGCTCTCAGGGATCACCGCACCGGTCAGCGCGTCGACCGAATCATAGCCAAGCAGTTCGAGCATGGCAGCGGTGTCGGCATCGCGCGGGCCGATATGGCGGGCGATGAATTCGTTCTGGGTATCGAGCTTGGTCATGGCGGTCACTCAGGCGTCGGCGTTGGCGTTCAACAGACGATCATAGCCGGCCTTGTCCAGCAGGTCGGCCAGCACGGCGTTGTCGGCCAGGCGCATACGGAAGAACCAGGCCTTTTCCAGCGGCGATTCGTTGACCAGCTCCGGGCTGCCTTCCAGGTCGGCGTTGACCTCGACGATTTCGCCGTCCAGCGGCATGACGATGTTGCTGGCGGCCTTGACCGACTCCAGCACGGCCACTTCCTCGCCTTGAGCGTAGGACTTGGCTTCCGGCAGTTGCACATAAACCACATCGCCGAGCGCGTCCTGGGCGTAATGGGTGATGCCGACGGTAACCAGACCATCGTTGTCCAGACGCAGCCATTCGTGATCGGCGGTGAAACGCAACTCGCTCATGTCAACTCCTCAGAGGTAAAGGTGTCCGCTTCTAGGTGGCGGGCAGGTTTGGAGGTGATTGCAATGTGAGTGCCAATGATAAAAATATCAATTAAATCAATAAGTTAAGAGTATTTTTTATATTCCTTGATAGTGGTATGGAACGATATCGCTACGAATGCACGCGTCGCAAATGGAAAAGTTTGCGTCGCACGAGTTGCGGCGCGGCTTTCAGGTGTCCGTTGCGTAATCGTTACGGTGTAATGAAATCGATACATCATATGGCTGGAACCGCTCGGAGGATCGAGGGTCGGTAACTGGGAGGCTTCATCGACAAGGAGATAGATCGACATGAAACCCCTGATTCCCCTGGCATTCGCGCTGCTTGGCGCCACCAGTCTGCAGGCCAACGAGACGGTTACCGTGACGCTAGAGCAGGCCACCGAGAAAGGTACTGGCGCAGCCGTCGGCACCGTGACCATCAGCCAGTCGCCCTATGGGCTGGTATTTACCCCTGACCTGCAGGGGCTTGAGCCTGGCGTTCACGGTTTCCACGTGCACACCGAGCCCAACTGCAATGCCGCGCAGGTGGACGGCAAGCAAACGCCGGCCGGTGCCGCTGGTGGCCATTGGGACCCGCAGAACGCAGGGCGCCACGGCTTTCCCTGGGAAGACAACGCCCACCTGGGTGACCTGCCTGCACTGCTGGTGACCGAGGACGGCAAGGCCAGCCAGCCGGTGCTGGCGCCGCGGCTCAAGAGCCTGCAAGACCTGCACAATCGTTCGCTGATGATTCACGCTGGCGGCGACAACCACTCAGATCATCCCCAGCCCTTGGGCGGCGGCGGCGCGCGCGTGGCCTGTGGGGTGATCAAGGTGCCGACTAGCACCACGCCGATCTGATCCGTCGTCACCCACCCTGCACGCAATGCTGGTCGGTGGATACAAGGCTTCGCGGACGAGTCCGCTCCCACAGGAATAACCGTGCCGGCGCTGCGAGCGCTGACCTTCCGTGGGAGCGGACTTGTCCGCGATAAGGCATTGGTTCGAGCGCTATGCGCGGCTGCATGATCAAGTGAAAATGCAGCGATCCTGCAAAGCACGAGCGTTTTCTTAACTGACTGGCGCGTCAGTGTTTGCCCGGAATTCCGTACTTGCGCAGGCGCTTGGCGATGGCGGTATGCGAGGTGCCCAGGCGCGCGGCCAGTTGGCGGCTGGAAGGGTGGCTGTCGTAGAGCTTTTCCAGCAGCGCTTTCTCGTATTCGTCCATGGCCTGTTCCAGGCTGGCGACTTCCCCTTCCACCTTTGGCGCCACTTCGGTGCCGGCGATATCCAGATCGTCCATCTCCACCCAGTTGCTGTCGCAGATCGCGGCGGCGCGGAAGATCACGTTCTGCAACTGGCGCACGTTGCCCGGCCAGCGCCCGGCCAGCAGCGCCGGGAAGGTGGTCGGCGCCAGGCGGCAGGGCAGGCGCTGGATCTGCGCGCAGGCCTGGGCCATGAAGTGCTGGGCCAGCAGCAGAATGTCCTGGCCGCGTTCGCGCAGCGGCGGCACTTCCAGATTGAGGACATTGAGGCGGTAGAACAGGTCTTCACGGAAGCTGCCTTCGGCCACCATCTGTTCCAGGTCGCGATGGGTGGCGCTGAGGATGCGCACGTCCACCTTCACTTCGCGGTCGCCACCGACGCGGCGGAAGCTGCCATCGCTCAGGAAACGCAGCAGCTTGGCCTGTAGGTAGGGCGACATCTCGCCAATCTCGTCGAGAAACACCGTGCCCTGATTGGCCAACTCCAGCAGGCCGGGCTTGCCGCCGCGCTGGGCACCGGTAAAGGCGCCGGGGGCGTAGCCGAACAGCTCGCTCTCGGCCAGGTTCTCCGGCAGGGCAGCACAGTTCAGCGCTAGAAACGGCGCGGTGCGGCGCACGCTGACGGTATGACAGGCGCGTGCCACCAGCTCCTTGCCGGTACCGGTTTCGCCATGAATCAGCAGCGGCGCATCGAGCGATGCCACGCGCAGGGCGCGGGCCTTGAGGGCACGAATCGGCGCGGACTCGCCGAGCAACGAATCGAAGCCCTCGGCATGGTCGTGATGCAATGCGGCCAGACGCTGGCCCATGCGGCTTGGAGCGTAGAGCGTGAGCAAGCCACCGGTCAGGCGCCCGTCTTCAGTAATCGGTTGGGCGTCGAGCAGCAGTGGCTGGCCGGCGAAGTTCACCTCGCGCAGCGGCTGATGGAAACCGGCGGTGAGCAGCGAGCGTTGCAGCGCGTCGTCGGAGAACAGCGCGGCGATGCTCAGCCCCTCGGGCGGGCGCTCGCAGATGTCGATCAGCGCCGGGTTGGCCAGCAGCACGGTGGCGCGATCATCCACTGCCAGCACCGGGTCGGGCATGGCCGCAAGCAAGGCATCGAGCTGCAGGCGGCGGCGCTGACCGGGAAGAATGTCCACCACCTCCACGCTCTGCACGCCGTGCACCTGCAGCAGCGCGCCGCGCAGCTCCTCGAGCACCTCGGCGCTCAGGGTCGGCGCGTCGATATAGACGTTTGGCGGTACCATCTCCACCGCATCGAGGTTCAGATTACGCCCGCCGAGCAGCGCCAGGACTTCCTGGGTGATGCCGACGCGGTCGATGAAGCTGACGTGGATGCGCATAGATGAAGGTCGAAATGGGCGAACAGGCCGCGATTATGCCTGCTCTGCCGCGCATGAGGAAAAGGGCAACACCGTGAGTACAGAAAAACCGAGCCGCGCCGATTATCACCGTGAGCACCAGGCTCGCGCCGAAGCCGAGGCCCAGCGCCTGTTGGCGCGCAAGGCCGAGCTGCAGGGGCGCTGGCTACCCTGGGTGGCGCAGGAGTTGTACCAGCTCAGCCCGCCGGAGTTCGCCAACATGGTGCGGCGCGAGTTGCAGCGCCTGGCGTAGCCCGGATGCAATCCGCGGACTGCTTGGAATATGCCAAAGCGGTCGCGGCTGAAGCCCCTCACACAGATGCGGGAAACTTGTGGGAGGGGCTTCAGCCGCGACCCTACGCACGCTTGCGCGCGCAGCGGCTCATATCCACCTTGCCCACATAGGGGTTGCCCCAGCCCATCACGCAGGCCACCTGCTGGTTGCGCTGCTGCTCCCAGACCTTGGGCGGGTAGGCCTTGCTCCAGGCCTCGTAGAGTTGCCGATCCTGTTTCGACAGGCGCAGCTTGTAGCGGTCGGACATGTAGAAATAGGTGCGCGCGATCATCCCGCGGATGGCCGGGCGCGGCATCACCTTGCGCGCCTTGAAGTCCACCACCGTCTCGCACTGTCCGTACTGGTGCGGCTTCTGCGGCAGCCAGGCGAAGCTGTAGTTGCTGCGGTCGCCATTCACCTCGCCGATGCTCGGCACCAGGTTGTGCAGGTCGGCCTCGGCCTTGCGGAACTGCGCATCGTTGGCCGTGCAGTTCTTGCGTCCGCCTTTTTGCCAGCACTGGCGCTGATGGCCGATCACCCAGGCAGGGACGATATGAAATGTGCCCTTTAAATAGTTACAAATTTCCTTGTCGTAGGAGTCTGGGGCGTCTACCGTGACTCATATTGCAAGCTTTATGGGGCGGGTGAGATGGAGTTGGTCTTCGCAGATGAGGGGTTCAAAATAAACGGGGTTAGCTACCCTGGATTTCCTATCATCCTAACAGCAGAACTACGGTCAATTCCCGAGGTAAGCGCCTTCTTGATTTACCGCTGCCTTCACAGGGGGCGAGTTGAAAGTAAACATACATGGGCCTCATACGGGCAAGCCCTTTACGACTATTTAGGTTTTCTAAATGCTGCCAATCGAGACTGGAGAAATGTTGGTTTTTTTGAGCTGGGCTCGAGCCCACTGGCTGCATACCGTGACTGGTCGATGCGTAGTTGCGGGCTTAGCGAAAACACCATAAATCTTAGACTGCGAGTTGTTTGCTCTTTCTATAACTATGCAAGGCGCCAAGGTTGGATAGAGAGGGTTCCATATGATGTTGAAACAGTAAGGGTCGCAGTCCATTCTGTATTTTTGGCTCATGTGGATGTAACTGGAGGATATGTCGCTTCTCCCGATATACTAGTGAAGGGGAAGAGAACAGCAATAAAAGTTTTAACTAAAGAGCAGGTTAGAATTTTTTTAAATTCCATAAGTTGTTCTACTCAAAAGCTTATTGCACGACTAGCCCTAAGCAGTGGGTTGAGGAAGGAAGAGCTCCTTACATTTCCAAGCTCCTATATATTTGATCCCGCTCAAATATCTAAAGGCAGTTCTCACTTTAGAGTTTTCTGTAGTCCAAAGGATATGGAGCTCAAGGGGAATAAGGCGCGGGAGATTGACATCCCTCGCTCGCTTATGGCCGCGCTCTGGCAGTACAAAATTCATGAGCGTAATCGGAGTATGCAGACCTCATGTGTAGAGTCAATTCCGTTGTTTCTATCTAGGTATGGTGTGCCTTACAGTCCTAAAGGCCAGAGTCTAAACCATATGTGGAAAGATCTGGGGCTTCCTTTCACAGTCACTCCTCATATGCTCCGCCATACCTATGCGACGCATACACTCCATGACATGCGCAGGCGTAAGAGTGTTATAGATCCGTTGCTATATGTGCGGGATAGGCTCGGCCACTCCAGTGTGGCTACTACGCAGAGGTACTTGCACTTAATTTCTATGATCGAAGATGATGTTATGGGAGATTATCAAGAATTTATTGATTCTGTCTGCGTTGGAAGAATATGAATATGGCGCGCAAAGATTTTTCTTCTGCTGCTCTGGTGATAGATAAAGGCTCATCTAACCACATCATCGCGGATCATCTGTCAAAGACCATTAATTTTGTTCCGGAGAGTTATGTTATTAATTTTCCGGAAAGTCCGTTGACAGTGCGGAAATTGGATTTCGGACGATATTATGGTGTAGGGTGTGATGAGGTTACCTATTATTGCCATAAAGTCATCGAAGTGCTGCTCGGGTCTGCTATAGCTTCGCAAGGTAAGACTAAGTCCGTGGCGAGTATTATTACTTATGCAAAGCGCGTTTCGAGAAGCTTTTTATGCTATTGCTCATTTATGTCAATGGCTATGAAGGGTGAGATAGGTTTGCGACATATTGATAGGGGGTTTGTTGCATCTTTTATTAGATATCTCGAGGCCTCTGGTGCTGGATATACAACTCAGAAAAATATTTACACCTGTTGTAAGTCAGTGCTTGGCGAGTTGGTAAGGTGTGGGTTACTTTCAAGTGATATATTTCCTCCTAATCCTTACCCGCACTCCAATAGGAGGAAAAGTAGTGAAAAAGCTTTTTCAAAGAAAGAGTTTACACAAGTTATTAATGCTTTGAAAAGAGAGGTGATTGCAGTAAAGGAGGCGTCTGGTCCTATTTTGGCGGAGGGCTTGGCCTTTTGTGCGGTTGCAATAGTAGCTCGTACTGGATTGAATCTTACGCCTTTAATCGAACTTTCCATGGGGTGTTTGCTTCCTCATCCGCTTAGGCGTGATCGTAGTATTTTGATTACTTATAAGCGCCGCGCTCATAAAGTGAACTATCAGTCAGTTAGTAGTGGCGCTGTGTCAACGCTGGATGATGAAGTAGATACCCTGAGTGTGGTGCTGCCCGATATTTCCGCTATTATAAAAATGGTCGCAGAAAGGAATGACTCTATAAGGAGTAGGGGGGAGTGGAAAGATAGGCTATTCGTTCGTGAGCGCCCCTTAAAGAATCCTGATGAAAGAACTCCTGCACCTATAACTATTAATACTATTAATCGAGCTTTGGAGGCGCTGGTAGTTCGTCATGAGTTGATTTCTGATAATGGTGATAGACTGGTTGTTAATGTGTCTAGATTAAGGAAGACCTTTGCCAATAAAATATGGGAGCTCTCAGGTAATGATCCTTTTTTAACTGCAATGTTGGCTGGAAATACTCCAAAAGTCCTCTTGGATAGTTATTTGGAAGCGCCGGCTGATGCTGAGAAAAATTGGGCGTTGATGGGGGAGGTTCGTAATAAAGAACTTCTCGAAAATGATCATGCCGATCTTGGTATTATTCCGGTAAAAGAGGTAAATACTGCTGTGGCCCGTTGCAAGGATACCGTTAACGGGCACAGGGCTCCCAAGAATGGGAGTCATTGTGTGGAGTTCTTAAACTGCTTTCGCTGCAGCTCTTTCGTAGTGACTGCGGATGACCTGCATAGATTATTAAGCTTCTATTGGTTGTTGGTTCGTGAGCGCGGGCGAATCGGTGCAAAAAATTGGGTGAGGTTATATAGGCATATAATTAAAATTATTGACGAAAAAATCTTGCCTAAATTTGATAAGTCCACTGTCGTGGCTGCTAGGGAAAAAGCTAGGCAGAATCCTCATCCATTTTGGAAAGATCCTGAAATTTTGGGGTTGGCATAATGATTTTGGCTAAGGGTGTTAGCTATTATCAACAAGAAGCACTGAGAAAGGCTCGTGAAGGTCACACGCACCTGCCTATAGCAGTCACCGCTACACGGCTAGGGGACGGGACATACAAAGTCTTAAGTTACCTCGCGGATGACGTTTGGCGATTCCCAAACGCGATTTTTCCACCTGGGACTGCTGACCACGATAAATGCATTCGGTTCGGTAAGATTCCAGAGCGTTGGCGCTCAGTTCTGAAAATAGTTATGCTTGAATACTATTTAAACGGCATAGAGGGCCGGGTGCGACCAGTCGGATCTTCGTTAATTTCTTTTTTCAAAAACGTATCATTATTTTTGAAGTTTGCTGGTGCTTATGTCGAGTGCTTGTCTGAAATTTCAGAATTTCTGTGTATGCAGTATGTTAATTATTTAAAAAATAGTAGCAGTAGATCTGGTAATAAGTTTTCTAAGTCCTATCTTTGTACGCGATTGAGCTCGGTGCACACACTGCATCTGCTCAGTAAAGTTACTACTACTCCCATGGTGCACCCTTGGCCTGAAAGTAGCGCGACTGAGTTGTCAGGCGCAAATCGTGCTCACTGGGCCCAATCAAAGACCTTGCCAATTCCAGATAACAAGCTCGCGGAAATTTTTCGTGCGGCTGTATCACGTCTAGAGCGCGCAGACGAGACATTAGCGCTTGCGGAAATGGTTTCCGAATGGCAAGCCCAATATTCCTATTCTGGCACTGTAAACGCAAAACTTGCGGCTACGGGATACCGGGGTGGCATTTTAGGGTTGAGACTTGAGAAAAATCTCCTGCTAGATGCCTGCAGTATCGTCATTCTTCTAACGAGCGGTATAAGAGTTTCAGAGCTCATGAGCTTAAAAGTAGGCGCTCACTACGTACGTGATGGGGAAGATGGTACTAAGTTTTACTGGATGTCTGGAGTATCCACAAAGACCAAAGAGGGTAAGGTAGATTGGCTAGTCACAAAGCTTACCCATGAAGCGCTAGACGTTGCGGGGAAGGTCACCGCAGAGATTCGTGCCGAGCTAAATGATAGATACAGTTTGGCTAAGTCGGCAAGTAATCTGATAGAGATGCATGATTATGAAGCGCATCTCGATTCTTTGTTCCTTGGGTGGGGAGGGCATGCACATAAACTCCAAGTTTTTGCTGCACAAACCATTAGGGCAAGATTAAAGCGGTTTATGCTGGCTCATAATATTGACTGGGAGGTCGCACCACACCAATTTAGAAGGACGTTCGCTCGATATGTGGCTCGCAGTCAACTCGGTGATGTTCGTTATCTTCGTGATCATTTCAAACATTGGACGCTGGATATGACTGCGATATATGCAGAGGATCAAGTTAGAGATAAAGAGCTGTTTGATGAAATCTATGTTGCAATGCGTCACGAAAAGATGCTGGTGCTTGAAAGTGTTTTTGAAGAAGATGCATTGGTTTCTGGTGGTTTGGCAGAGACCATTCGTATTTTTCGATCCTCTGATGAGGCGATTCGGACGTACAAAAGCCGCCGTGAAATGGTTCAGTTTGTATCGGAGGTTGTGCATCTGAGAAGTACTGGTATTGCATGGTGTACTGCAGATAGTACGGGCTGCTCCGGTGGCAGTGTATTGGATAAAACTCGATGCGGTGATTGCTCGAAAAGTCTTATCGATGAATCGCGGCTGCCACATTGGGTAGGCATATATGCTCAAATGTTGGAGCTTAAAGCTATCGCTAATGACTGTGGTCCAGGTGCGGGTGCACGAATTGACAGCGATATTCGACGGTGTGAAGTCGTCCTTCAAGAGCTTGGAGCTGATATTGAGGAGCTTAAGCTCGGTGTTTTACTTGAAGGGGGGCTTCGTCATGCATAAAGAAGATCGAATATCGGGAACCGAAAAAAAGTTGCTAGATGCTTTAAAGCGAATCCAGCACGGACGTACGAGGATAGTAGAATCTAGTAGAAAGTTGTCTATTGCCTCGGTTGCCGAAGAGGCAGGTATGAGTCGTGCAACAATCCATAATCGCTATCCCCGTGTTGCCGAAGAAATTCGTACTGCTCTCGGTCAGGGGCATCGAGAAAAGATTGTCAAAGGACTGGAGGCTCAGCGAGAGATGCGCGATATAATCAAGGCGCTCCGTATAGAAATTAATGGATTGAAAGCTATGAAGGTTAAACTCGTGTCTATCAACGAAAGTCTCGAAGCAGAACTGAGGATGCTTCGAGCTATTGTCGACTCAAAAAATGTCAAAGCGTTGAAGTCCAGAGGTTGAGTGTGACTATTTCAGGGCGAGCTATGGCAGTGGCTTAGTCCGGTTATGCCAGAGTTCTAGCATCAAAATTCCCTAGTCAAAATCATAATGAAGTGCTCCTTCGTAAGCAGCTGTTAGAGATTTTGTTTGGCATGGATGCAGTTGTTTGCGAAGAACCTCTTCCGCCGATTCTGTTGGAAAAGTTGGTTTTTGAGATGGCAGCTTTGGACGGTTAAAAAAATACATTAGATTTCGGTGCCTCTACGAAAAAATAAGTTTTGAGCGAACCAGATTTCAACGTCGCTCATGCTCTTTCATGGGGCAGAATCATGACGGTTTTTTTCAACAAAATCGGCCGGTAGCTGAAAATTCAATTACGTTTGATGCCCAAACAAAAGGAGTAAACGGGTGAAAGGGTTTTTCAATGGCGCATTGCTTTTGGGCACTGTTCTGGTCAGTTCTCTGAGCTCGGCAGCGGATCTGACTCTGATGTCTTGGAACGCCATGAGGTTGGGACAGGGTGGGGAGAAGAGCTTTCCAGCACTCGCCGAGGTGGCAGGGAAAGCAGATCTGGTAGCCATTCAGGAAGTGATGAATGAGGAAGGACTGACAAAGTTGGAGGCGGAGCTTGAGAAACGGACCGGGGAGCAATGGTCGACGTTGGTCAGCCATGCGGTGGGCTCCCGCTCCTACAAAGAACTCTATGCTTTCCTCATGCGTGAGAGCGTTGTCGTATACGAAGACGGGGCAGTCGTGTACATGGATCGAGGCGATCGCTTTATTAGGGAGCCCTTATCGGCCCGATTTAAATCGAAACGAGATGGTACGTTATTTGCTGTGGCCAGCATTCACGTGTTGTACGGGAAAGGTCCCCAAGACCGTGAGCCGGAGGTCAGGGAATTGGAGAGCTACTGGGCGTGGCTGGAAAGCATCTACCCAGAAACCCCGGTCATGCTGGTAGGTGACTTCAATATGTCTCCCTCTCACCCCGCATTTTCCGGCCTCTCACAGCACGCAACGCCCCTCATTACAAAGGGCGCAACCACGCTTTCCGCACGCGAAGGGCTCTACGCCAATCTTTACGACAACATCTGGGTATCCAGGACGCATCGTCTGAAGCTGGATAACGCGGGCATCATGGACTACCCCCGGATGATCGGCTGGAGCCATGAGAAAAGCCGGAAGCACGTGAGTGATCACGCTCCCGTATTCGTCACCCTGGGAAATGCGAAGCTGCGCCAGGGGGTTGTAACGGTCCGACCGGAGGCAGAAAGGAGTCGAGTTGCGGGGGGCGGAATGAAGCAGATTTTCCCGTCTCAAGCTCAGAAGAGCACTGCAGCCATCGCCTCCAACATAGACGATGCCGACCATATCCGCGGAAATGCTAACTCCCGCATTTTCCACTGGCCGGGCTGCCCGAGCTACGACAAAGTATCACCAAAGAACCGAGTGGAGTTCAGCAGTGTCCAGGAGGCAGAAGCCGCAGGGTACCGGTTGGCCGGCAATTGTCGCTGATAGATCTAATGCACCGACCAAAGGTTGGTGTCACAGCCTCATCGCAGTGAGGCAGTCGCACGCATCAATGTGACCTAGGGCAGCTTCGGCTGCCCATTATCCGATTAGGAGTTGGACCGTGCCTGTGCGAGCGCCTTGTAGTGACCACCAGCAACCGGATGGGTGCATTCAAGTTCCCTTTAGTAACCAATACCGTTTCTCTTTCAACTGGGTCCAGGAACGAGTCCGTTGAGAGTTGCGATCAGGCTCTGTTTCTCCGATAACTTCAGCACTCTACTGAACACCAAACCTTGCGTGCACGAGGTTCTGAAAGACGCTCAAGATGCGGCCAGAGTGATATTTAGATCTTGGCGATACACTCCAGTAGAATGCTGGATGCCGGTTGATACACGCCGAGCCCCCGTTATCGCCCCTTCCACCATAAACATGGCTGATCGCCTTTTTTGCCCGGCCGCAGCCACCCTGAGGATGCATATCTTGATTTGGTTTCTTGAGGGACAGTCCAGCCAGCGGGACATCATTCTGGGAGCGCGTGAAGCCCTCCCGCCGGAAGTGAGGATTTTTGCTTCACATCGCCAAGACAGGCCCGAAATCACCGGAAGCGCCGATGTAAGTTTCCTTGAGCCGAAGGACAACCAGGAACGAATCGACTGGGTGATCGAGACCGCCCTAAGGCATGGGATCAAAGTCATCCTAGTCGGCCGCGTGGGGAGTGTCTTTGAGGCTCAGCGCCACCGATTCGAGGCCGCTGGCCTGGTTTTGGTTACCGGCGGCGCGAGCATGGGTACGTTCGAGTTGGTAGACGACAAGAGTAAATTCACGGCGGAAGCAGAACGTGCAGGCCTTGCCTGTGTCCCGGCGATCACGGCACGTAATGCGAAGGAACTCATCGATGCCTACGAGTCCCTTCGTGTTCTCGGCGACGTCTGTGTCAAACCAGCGGTAGGTATATATGGCCAGGGGTTCTGGCGCTTCAAGTCTGAAGCGGATTCGTTTCGTTGCTTCGCCAACCCCGATTCTCGGGAAGTCCAGTTTGAGACATACCTTAATGCCTACCGGGCTGGAGCGGATCGTTCCGCCATGCTGGTCATGCCGTACATGACAGGAAGCGAGTGCTCGATCGACATGGTTTGCGAATCCGGCCGCCCCGTGGCATTCGTTGGTCGCCGGAAAGAAGGGCTGCACCAGACCTTCGAGAATGACTCGCCAGCGGTAGAGCTCGCTCTGAAGGCTGCCGCTCACTTCCAGTGCGATGGCCTGGTCAATGTCCAAACGCGGGATGATTTAGACGGTGTCCCACATCTACTCGAGATCAATCCGCGGTACTCCGGTGGCATCGGCTACACCCGACATACGGGAGTGAACCTGCCAGGCATCTTCGCCACTAGAAGGCTTGGTCTGGCTGAGCCGGTGAGTGATTGGATACCGAACATCAGGGTGAAAGCCATAACCGTTGCGGTGCCAGTGACAACTTGATATGTAGTCAGACTTCAAGTTTGATATCATTTCGCCGCATTTAGTAAGGTTCGGGGCTCAAGGAGCAAAGCAGGGATGATGGTGATGGCGCCTGGCGCAAACACAGCTTTGGGAGCGGCGCAATGTTCCTGGACGCTGGAGTGCGGCAATCCCTCTGCATTCGGGGACTATGCCGCTGTCGCTCTGCTTCCGCTGGACGATAAGCGTCACCCAAAAGGGGAAGCAGCACTTTTCCAGGTTTCCCAGGCCTGGATGCAGTGGAGTGGTGGGCAAGAGAAAATCTGCTGCAACTTGAATCTCGGCCAACTTCCGACCGGTGCCGACAGGGTGCTCTTGGTCGTGTACACCTTCTCGGCAATGGGGCCAGTAAGCGACCTGCGATTACTCCGCTTGCAGATCGACTCTCAGATCGAGTTCAACTTGAACCTGTCCGACAATGGTGAATCAGCGATCATTGTCGGTGAGTTCTATTGCCGCAATCACCAGTGGAAATTCCGTGCTCTGGCCGAGGGGTCGGCCTATGGCCTAGCAGCACTTGGACGTCGCATCGGCCTGAAGATCGACGATGCTCACCCGCACCGCCGCTCCAGTTCCTCAGAACAGAGCCGACCGGCATCCGGAGCGACAGGCACCGGCTTTGCTGTGACTTCCACCCATATTCTCACCTGTGCGCATGTCATTGAGGACATGAAAGAGATCCACATCGCTTCGTTCGAAGGACGCCATCGTGCCGAGGCAGTGGTTGTAGATCAGCGCAATGATTTGGCACTACTTAGAGTGCAAGGAGCGCCAGCCTTTAAGCCGGTGGCTTTCCGGGATGGAGTTGGGTGTGACCTTGGCGAGCCTGTGGTGGCCCTCGGGTTCCCACTTGCTGGTCTGGCCGGTGGGGGGGTGCACGTCACCCAAGGTGGCGTTTCAGCACTCTTTGGCCTGCACAATGACTCCAGTCTGCTCCAATTCACTGCACCAATTCAGCCGGGATCAAGTGGTAGCCCCCTCTTTGACGCAGCTGGATCAGTTGTAGGGATGGTGACTTCCACGATCCCTGACGCACAGAACATGAACTTCGCGGTCAAGGCCGGGCTTGCCCTGGCGTTTCTTGACGCCTGTGGTGTCGAGCCAACTCGTACACCAACAGGAAGGACTTTCTCGACATCTCAAATGGCCCGTGAAGCCCAGCAATCGCTATGGAAAATCGAGGCGCGTAATCCATAGGGAAACAATTGCTTGAATCTCGGGACTAGGCGTTAGGGGCAGCCCTCGTGCCAAACAAGGAAGCATTCATGGAAAAAATCATAGTACCAACGTCCGTACGCGCCCAACTCAAGCGAGGGCTCCTCGAGGTCAAAGTCGAAGACACCGTTCTCCCTCCAGCTGACCTGTTCGGCTTCGCAGAGCGCCGGAACCCCAAGCGAGCATTCCTTTTCGTGTCGAAAGTGCTGGGCCGCCATATACCCGTGCGCCCCTCGGTTATGGCTGCCAGCTTCGAGAGTCTAGCCGCCGAAATCCCGCCTGATCTCCCTGGCCCGGTGCTGGTCATTGGCATGGCCGAAACTGCGGTTGGCCTCGGTGCCGGTGTGCACCGCGCCTTCAGTACCACTCGCTCTGACAGTGTGTACCTCATCAGCACTCGCCACCCCCTTGGTACCGACCTCTTCGCTCGATTCGAGGAAGAGCATAGCCATGCGAGTGCGCACCTGATCCACATGCCCGTCGATCCCGAAATCAGGGAAGCGATGCTTCAGGCGCGGTCGCTGGTGCTGGTGGACGATGAGGCTTCTACTGGGAAGACCTTCGTCAATCTGCACCGCGCCTTGGTAGAGGCCGGACTGAGCAAGATCGAACGTATCGTCACCTGCGTCCTCACGGACTGGTCTGCTGGCGCTGTGCGCAAAACCATCGGGGAATCAGCCACTGCAGTTTCGCTGATGCAGGGTTCCTACCAGTTCCATGAAAACCCAGCTGCCCCGCCACCCGAAATGCCCGATGTGGGAGCAGTTTCCATCGGCGAGTGGCCTCTTTCGGCTGACAAGGACTGGGGGCGTTTGGGCGTTCGTCGTGTGGACGACACGCTTGCCCCCGACATCCGGGTTCACCCTAACGAGAAAGTCATCGTGGTGGGTACAAGTGAGTTCGTTTGGCGTCCCTTCCTGCTGGCTGAGCGACTGGAACGTGCTGGTGTGGACGTGCACTTCAGTTCTACCACCCGCTCTCCAATCGCCCTGGGCCACGCCATCGAGCACGCCCTGTCGTTCTCAGATAACTACGGTCTTGGCATCCCGAACTTCCTCTACAACGTGAAGCCGGGGCAGTTTGACCGAGTCCTGATCTGCTCCGAGACTCCCGAGCAGGCTGCTCCTGCAGAGCTGGTTGCTGCCCTGAATGCCGAGGTGATTTTCGATGGGCACTAATCGTCCCCTGGTATTCGTCGACCTCGACGACACCCTGTTCCAGACCTCTCGCAAGATGGTCGAAGGTACGCCGCGTACTACCGCGACGCTGGACGTACACGGCCAACCCAATGGGTACATGAACCCGATCCAGCACTCCTTCATCAGTTGGCTGCTGGCTTCTGCCGATGTAGTGCCTGTCACTGCGCGTGACGTTGAGGCCTACAGCCGCGTCAAGCTCCCCTTCACCGAGGGGGCTATCTGCTCGCATGGTGGTGTGATGCTCCACTCTGACGGCTCACTGGATCAGGACTGGCATGGCCAGATGGCAGAATCCCTTTGGGCCTTCCAGGATCGACTGCCAGCGTTGAGCGAAGCAACCTTGCGGATCGGGAAGGACATGGGCTATTCGCTCCGCGGTTGGGTTGTGGAAGAAGAAGGTCTGCGCCACTACGTGGTGACCAAACAGAACGAATCTGATGACGCTGTCCTCTCCAAGGTTCTGGCCGAGGTTCAAGCCCGAGGCATGCTGGAAGGCATGCACATTCACGCCAACGGCAACAACCTCGCTTTCCTGCCCAAGGGGCTGGCCAAGCGATTGGCAGTTCAAGAATGGCTGCGCCGTGACGCCAAGATCAATGGAGATCGCCCAGTCCTTGGCTTCGGCGACAGCATTACTGACCTAGGATTCATGGGCCTTTGCCACATGTGGGCTACACCCGCTCGCAGCCAATTGGCCAAGGCCGTGGAGGAGATGATCATTGAGTAATCTCCTTGCCACCCTGAATACCGTCGGCAGCGGAAGCTACGCGCCGGAAGACGTCCATTTCCTTCTGCGGTCGGTGCAAATGAATGTCACCGATGTCGAGGAGAAGGAGCGCCTGATTCAGACCAATCAGAAGCACTATTCGGAGATGATCAGCCAAGAACACGCGCCTACCGACGTTCACAAGTCCTTGTACGCTCGCGCGCTAGTGCTGAACGGTGCTCGCATGGCTGAAGATGTTCAATCTCTGGCTTTGGCGTTGAGTGCCGTCTGCACCGGCTCCAGCATCGCACTGGTTTCCTTCGTGCGCGCCGGCCTTCCCCTTGGCGTCCTGCTCCGTCGGGCACTGGTCGAGATGGGCCGTGACGCCCACCACTATGGCGTAAGCATTATCCGTGATCGTGGGATCGATACAGTGGCCCTCGAAGCGATCATCCAGTTGCACGGTGCTGAGAACATTGTCTTCGTGGATGGCTGGACCGGCAAGGGAGCAATCTCTGGCGAGCTCAAGCGGACGCTAGGTGCCGACAAGCGTTTCCCGGAAGAGCCCCGACTCGTTGTGCTAGCCGACCCCTGCGGCCGCGCATGGCTCGCCGCCTCCGCAGAGGACTGGGTTATCCCGTCCGGAATCTTGGGCGCAACCGTTTCCGGCTTGGTGTCTCGCTCCATCTGGCCGACTCAAGGTGGGCTTCATGGTTGCGTGGTCTACGACCACTTGAGTGAACACGACGTTACTCGTGAATTCATCGACAAGATCGAGGCTGAGCGCCAAGCGCTGAGTAGCGTCCAAACCGCATCGCCCTGGACGCACGAGCAGAGCCTGAAGCTCCAGGCCGCGGCCGAAAACGTGGTTACCTCCCTGGCTACCCGCTTTGGCATCAGCAACCTGAATCGCGTGAAACCAGGTATTGCCGAGGCCACCCGAGCAGTCCTGCGCCGAGTGCCCGATCACGTGCTGGTGCGAGATCGTAATGACGGCGACGTGCAACTCCTACTGCATCTCACCGAGCGCGCAGGGGTAACGGTGGAGGAGACCGGCGAGGCTCTTGGACCTTATCGTGCGGTAACCATCATCCGGAGTACGAACTGATGAAGGCGATTTCTCCATTCGCCCTCGGGGCGACTCTGTACATGCCGGCAACCCGCGATGACATCCTGGATGTGGTGTTCGGGATGAAGATCCCTGAGCTTCGCTCACTCGTTGTGTGCCTGGAAGATGCAGTGGCGGCGATCGACGTCGAAAGTGCACTCGCAAATCTGCAGGCCCTACTCATGGGCATTCAGGCCCGTGGCGGCCGCCCGGAACAAGGGCCGTTGCTCTTCCTCCGTCCTCGCGATGCAGAGATGGCAGCAGTGCTGAACGGATGGCCGCTGATGAAGCACGTCAACGGGTTCGTCGTTCCCAAGCTGACGCTGAAGTCTCTTCCTTTTTGGGAAGCCGCTGTTAGCAACCCTGACCTCTATCTCATGCCAACCCTGGAAACGAGCGATGTTTACGACCCGGGTGCCATGGTGGAGCTCGGCCAGGCTCTGAAGGCCAACCTGAACCAACGCATCATCGCACTCCGGATTGGCGGGAACGACCTCATGGGTTGCCTCGGCCTGCGCCGCAACCCTGCCACCACGCTCTACAACACACCGATGGGCTACGTGATTCCCATGCTCGCCGGCGTGATGGGAGCACAGGGATTTGCCCTGACGGCCCCTGTATTCGAGCAGTTGGCCACGCCTCATCTTCTTCAGGAGGAGTTGAAGCTCGACATCGCACATGGCCTGGTAGGCAAGACGGCAATTCATCCAAGTCAGATCCGCATCATTCAGGACAATCTCCGCGTGAGCCTGGAGGACCTCAACTGTGCCAAGCTGATCGTCAACGATGTAGCCCCCGCCGTCTTCAAGCACAACGATGCAATGTGCGAACCGGCTACTCATTACAAGTGGGCAGTGAACATCCTTGAGCGCGCCAAGTGGCATGGTGTGAAAACCGCCGATATGGGCAATGGCGAGCACAGTGTCCGCCTGGCCGAGGCTTACTAATGAGCATCGAAATGCTGGAGGCTGGGCCGAAAGGAGCGAAGGTGCTCTCGGTGTTTGACTTCGATGGCACTCTCACCCGGCACGACAGCTTCGTGCCGTTCCTTCGGTTTGCCTTCGGCACTCGCGAGTTCACCCAACGCATTCTCAGGTTGGCGCTGCCCACCCTGAGGTATCTCTCCAGGGGCATGTCCCGGGATGAGCTTAAGGCCCAGTTGATAGGCACATTTCTCGCTGGCGTGGAAGCCAAATGGGTATGTCAGAAAGCTGAAGATTTTTGCCAGTTGGTTTGGCCCAAGCTCATGCGCCCATCAGGGGTAAGATCAGTTGCGGCCGAAATTGCGTCCGGAGCGGAGGTTACACTCTGCTCGGCTTCTCCGGCGCTAGTTCTGCGGCCCTTCGCCGAACGTCTCGGCATCAAGCTCATCGGTACAGAACTGGAAGTGGTCGATGGTCACTTGACCGGCAGGATCAGCGGAAACAACTGTCGCTGCGAGAACAAGGTACGCCGATTGGAAGCCATATATGGCCCTCTGACACAGTATCGGTTGAGGGCCTGGGGGGATACCCATGGCGATCATGAATTATTGGATGCAGCGCAAGATGCGCATTGGCGTCATTTTCACCCCGCGTGGCGGCGTTCCCGCTCGCGGTATAGCAAGGCCGGGAGCCCGGAGAGTGTTTCTCCGCGTGAGTCCCACTCGAACTCTGAAGATCAACAAGGAGCGTAAGCATGGCAATCACCCTGAGCAAAAATCAGAGCATTTCGCTGGAAAAAACTGCCGGCAGCGGCCTGACCTCGGTCAGCCTCGGACTGGGTTGGGATCCGGTAAAGTCTGGAGGTTTCCTCTCCAAGCTCCTCGGCGGTGGCAACGACGAGATCGACCTCGACGCCTCCTGCATTCTGCTGGACGGGAACATGAAGCCGGTGGATCTAGTTTGGTTCCGTCAGCTCAGCTCGAAGGACGGCTCCATCAAGCACTCCGGCGACAATCTCACCGGTGAAGGCGATGGCGACGATGAAACCATCAACGTCGACCTGCAGCGTCTGCCAGCCTCCGTCCAGCACCTGGTGTTCACCGTCAACAGCTTCCGCGGTCAGAAGTTCGACCAGGTGGAAAATGCTTATTGCCGAATCGTGAACAACTCGAAGAGCCAGGAGCTGGCGCGCTTCAACCTCGCTGAGAAGGGCCAGCACACCGGCGTAGTAATGGCTAGCCTCAGCCGCAAGGGTAACGATTGGGACTTCAAGGCGATCGGCCAGTCCACTAACGGCCGCACTGCGGACGACCTCGTCAACTTGGCTATTCAGGCGGTACGCGCATGACAACCCTGGTACCTGGCGGTAATGCGCCGGTTGCCACCGGCCAACTGCGTGTGGACATCAGTTATACGCCGGCTCCAGGCGCAGACATCGATATCTCTGCATTCGCCCTAACCACCTCGGGGAAGGTTCGCGGCGATGGCGACATGTGCTTCTACGGTCAAACCAGTATTCTGGGTGGAGCTGTTCAGCTAACAGCCAATTCGGCCGGTCGTGCTGAGTTCACAGTCGACCTCAGCCGTGTTGATCCTGCCGTGGAGAAAGTTGCCCTCACCGCAACCATCTACGAAAACAAGGCAACCTTCGATCGCGTGTCGACGCTATCGCTAGCGCTCACTGGAGGGATCGAAGCTCAGATCCCAACACACGGGATGAATGAAACCGCCCTCATCCTCGGTGAGTTCTACCTTCGGCAGGGAGCGTGGAAGTTTCGTTGTGTCGCCCAGGGCTTCGCGGGAGGCTTGGGACCGCTGGCAAAGCACTTCGGCGTCGAAATCGCTGCACCTCCTTCCGCGCCGGCACCGACTCCCGCTGCGCCGCCTCAAGTACCTCCAGCCCCGCCGAAGCCGACCATCAGCCTCAGCAAGGTAACGCTCGACAAGTCTCGCTCGAGCATCAGCCTGGACAAGCCTGCTGCAGGGTTTGGTGAGATCAAGGTGAACTTGAACTGGAACCAAGGTGGAAGTGGCGGTGTACTCGGCGGCATCTTTGGCAAGAGCAAGTCCGTCGACCTCGACGTTGGGTGTCTCTTCGAACTGCAAGATGGCTACAAGGGAGTTGTTCAGGCCCTGGGGGAGGCCTTCGGTGATCTGAACGATGAGCCCTACATTCAGTTGATGGGCGACGACCGAACTGGTTCTGTTGCTGGCGGCGAGTGGATGCACATCAACGGCCGGCAGTGGAGCGAGATCAAACGCATCCTGGTCTTCGCGTTCATCTACGAAGGTGCTCCGAACTGGAAAGCTACCGACGGCGTCGTGACGATCTTCATCCCGGGCCAGCCAGAAATCGAAGTTCGCCTGAACGAAGAAGGTGGACGCTATGGGATGTGCGCCATCGCCTTGCTTGAAAACGTAAACGGGGCCGTTAAGGTCTCCCGCAGAGTCGACTTCCACCGTGGGCACCAAGATATGGACAAAGCCTACGGCTGGGGGATGCGCTGGACGGCGGGCTCCAAGTAAAAACTGATCCGGCGGGGCCGAAGGGCCCCGCTCACTGAGAGGAACACATGCTCGAATGGCTGAAAACCAACGCGACGAAAGCTCGCGAGACTCTGACGACTGAGGTCGCCAAGTTCAAAAATCGCACCTTCATGGAGGCAGTAGCAAATGCGTGCGCGCTGATCTCCGCGGCGGATGGTGAAATCAAATCCGAGGAGAAGATGAAGATGACCGGCTTCATCAATAACTCCCCGGAACTGAAGGTCTTCAACCTGAACGACGTGATCAAAGTCTTCAGCGACGCCTGCGGCAAGTTCGAGTTCGACTTCCAGATTGGTCAAGCTGAAGCCCTGAAGGCGATCAGCAAGGTCAAGGGCAAGGACGGCGAAGCACGGCTACTGGTACGTGTGGCCAGCGCCATCGGCGCCTCCGACGGTGACTTCGATGATAAAGAGAAAGCGGCATGCCGCCTGATTTGCCTAGAGCTGGGTCTGAACCCGGCAGACTTCGAACTGTAAGGAAACTTAAACGTGGAAACGACTCACATTGGCTTCCCACCGCTGACCATGGCGGTATTCGTCGGCCTTGCACTTGCCGCCCTGCTGCTGGACATGGTTACCCATCGCGATGACAAGCCGATCACCCTAGCGCGCGCCTCTATCTGGTCCGTGTTCTGGGTGGCGATTTCTCTGGCGTTCGCAGGTTTCCTCTACGTGCAGCACGGCGCTGAAGTCGCCAGCCTGTTCGTCACCGGCTACGCCTTGGAGAAAGTGCTGTCGGTCGACAACCTGTTCGTCTTCATGGCCATCTTCGCCTGGTTCAAGGTACCGGATGGCCTCCGTCACCGAGTTCTCTATTGGGGCATCATCGGCGCTATCGTCTTCCGTGGCGTATTCGTGGTCATCGGTACCGGCCTGCTCGCATTTGGCCCCTGGGTCGAGATCGTCTTCGCGCTGATCGTTGCCTGGACCGCTGTGATGATGCTCAAGGGCGGTGACGATGATGATGAAGAGGAGGACTACTCCCAACATCTTGCCTACCGCTTCGCGAAAAAGCTCTTCCCGGTATGGCCGAAGTTATACGGTCATAACTTCTTTGTGAGCCGCAAGAAGCTAGAAGTCGAAGTGCAGAAACCCGAGAACAAAGACATAAGCCTGGCGGCGAAAGGTGGTCTTTTCGCCACTCCGCTTTTCTTATGCTTGGTGGTAGTTGAGGTGTCCGATGTTCTGTTCGCCTTCGACTCGGTTCCGGCCGTAATCGCGGTGAGCCGTGAACCCCTGATCGTCTACTCGGCAATGTTGTTTGCCATCCTGGGTCTGCGTACCCTCTACTTCGTTCTTGAAGCACTGAAGCGCTATTTGGTGCACCTCGAGAAGGCGGTCATCGTGCTGCTGTTCTTCATCGCTGCCAAGCTCGGCCTGAACGCCACCAACCACCTGTTCCATCACGGCATCAGTATCGACCCGAATACCAGTCTGCTTATCGTCCTGGCAGTTCTGGCAGTCGGCATCCTCGCAAGCGTGATCTTCCCGGAAAAGGAAGAAGCGCAAGTCGAAAACCAGTAATCAGTAGCAACCACAAGGAGCTGTATACATGGCACTGTCTCTGCAAAAAGGTGGCAACCTCTCCCTGTCTAAAGAGGCGCCTGGCCTAACCAAAATTCTGGTAGGTCTGGGTTGGGACCCTCGCTCCACCGATGGCACCCAGTTCGACCTCGACGCCAGCGCTTTCCTGCTAAACGCCTCCGGTAAAGTCCGCGGCGATGCAGACTTCATCTTCTACAACCAACTCAAGAGTCCGGACGGTTCCGTTGAGCATACCGGCGACAACCGTGATGGCGCCGGCGACGGTGACGACGAGGCTATCAAGGTCGATCTGAGCCGCGTGCCGGTCGACGTCGACAAGATCGCCTTCACCGTGACGATCCATGACGCTGAAAATCGTCGCCAGAACTTCGGTCAGGTCGGCAACTCCTTCATCCGTATCGTTAACGAGACCAACGGCTCCGAGATTGTTCGTTACGATCTGGCCGAAGACGCCTCGACTGAAACCGCGATGATCTTCGCCGAGTTGTACCGCCACAACAGCGAATGGAAGTTCCGCGCTGTTGGTCAAGGCTACGCTGGTGGCCTGAAGGCCCTGGCCAACGGTTACGGTCTGACCGTCAACTGACCTCCATCTAATAAACTGAATCAAGGAATCACTTTATGGCAGTTTCTCTCCAAAAGGGCGGCAACGTCAGCCTGTCCAAAGAAGCACCAGGTCTGACCGAGGTCATCGTGGGCCTGGGCTGGGATCCGCGCGTAACTGACGGCACCGAGTTCGATCTCGATGCCTCCGTTTTCGTCACTGGCGAAAACGGTAAAGTTCTCAACGACGCCAGCTTCATTTTCTACAACAACAAGACGAGCGCTGACGGCTCCATCGAGCACCTGGGCGACAACCGCTCCGGTCAGGGCGATGGCGACGACGAGCAAGTCAACGTCAAGCTGAACGGCCTGGGCGCAGACGTGAAGAAGCTAGTCTTCGCCGTCACCATCCATGACGCCGAAGCTCGTAAGCAGTCCTTCGGCCAGGTGGGCAATGCCTACATCCGTGTCCTGAACAAAGCCGACGGCAAAGAGATTGCTCGCTTCGACCTGTCCGAAGACGCCTCCACCGAGACCGCCATGATCTTCGGCGAACTGTACCGTCACAACGACGAGTTCAAGTTCAAGGCTATCGGCCAAGGTTTTGCTGGCGGCCTGAAGCCTCTGGCTGAAGCTCACGGCGTGAGCATCGGCTAAGCCGAAAGGCGGAAAAAGCCCCGGAATTTCCGGGGCTTTTTCACATCTGCAGGAAGAGAACGAGTGTCGTGGTCGGTAAGATAATGCGTTAGATAGCCGGATGATCGCAACTCGGTTGATCTCGTTAAGATCTATAACAGCAAAGACTGCAGCATGCGCGATTTAGATCGCCCAATGCATGTCATAGCATGTAAGTGACCAGTTCCTGTCGGCTCTGGTTGGTTGGATTTTAAGCCTGTGAAATTACCGTGATGGGGAATGGAATGAAGTTAAAATCACTGGCAATGGCAGTGCCTTTAGCACTGGCTGGCTGCGGCTTCGTTAACGACCAGAAGCTCAATTTTGCTCATCAGGAGTATATGCAGGAGTGCTTTGCCACTTTTTCAAATAGTTGTAACGACAAGGCGATCGACTACAACATCATGCTTCTGGAAACAATTAAGGACAAAATGATTGAGGCAGGGCCTGAGCGTCTAGATCTCAAAGGGGAAAGTGCCGAGAGATTTGAAGAGCATGTAGAAAAATCCATCGGAAAAATGGTCGAGCATTTTGAAGTCATGAGGCCGGGCTTTTTCACTCGTGTATTTATGGGTAGGTTCGAGCCATTTGATGGGAAGTCTGTAAGAATTCTTGAAGCATCAGATGCAGACGAACTTTTTAGTGTAATCCTTGAAGAGTATACGAAGCGGCTCCTAGAAAACAGAAAGAAACTACAGGAAATTTGGGAAAAAACGCCGGATATGGTTTCCGAAGCGTCAGAGCCGGTCGGGCCTCTCAAAGAGGAGCCTGTTCAATCTACCTCGCAAAATGTTGAGGCTAATGGGCTTAAGGTCGCGGTTGACGCGGCGATTATTGAGCATGCACAGCAGAATGCCGCCAGTGAATACGGCGAAGCTCGCCGTTACCTGCAGGTGGATTTCGACGGGAATGGCAGCACTGATGCAGTTGTGATGTACACTCTTGAGCCAACTAGTGGCGGTAATTACAGCAACCAATATCTTGTTCCCCTCATCCATAACGGTGATGCGTGGGAAGCTAAGACACGCCTCGATATCATGAACTCCGCCTCTGATTTGGCTGACGAAGGCAATGGCGTTCTGAGCTATGTCGAGCTCTCGCACGGCCCAGATGATGCAGATTGCTGCCCGTCCATGGAGACAAAGCGTCTGTATAAGTGGAATGGTTCTGTCTTGCAGGAGTACAAAAATGATGGTGCAGTGCCAACACAGGCATCATCCAAATCTCTTGCTGAACCGCCTTTCTACTCAGTGCTCACGCTGAATGATTCATCGGACGAAAAAGAAGTGACGACCAAGCGAGTTTTAGAGTGCAGCATGGCCTCAAAGCTTGTTGGGCAGTTAGAGTCGATAGACATCATCGCAGATAAGATTAATCGGACCGGCTTGGCCAATACTATTAACCCTAATCCAGAAATTATGGCCGATTACCATCTGATGATTAAAAAGGATTGGTCGCTAAAAGATATGAATCGAGCAAGCCAAGATGAGTATTTAGTGGGGATCTATAATTCTGAATTCTGCCATAAGCTCCACGAGCAGCCGGCAATTCAGGTTTCCGATGTCCCAGCCGATTAGTCTCAGTCTAGTATCCAGCTTCACTGAACTCGCACGTATAGGCCTTAGATTGGCCAAGATCTCTGCCTGTCAGTGAGCAGCCCGGCATTTCCAGAGGACCTCGGAGGAAGAAATGGGATTTCGCTTCAGCAAACGAATTACGATCGTGCCTGGTGTTCGGCTCAACATCAGCGGGTCGGGTATCAGCACCTCTGTTGGGCCACGTGGACTAAGCTTAACGATGGGCAAGCGTGGTACCTACCTCAACGCTGGCCTGCCCGGGACCGGCCTCGCGTATCGTGAACGGCTGGACCGATCGGGGACAAGGAACGCGCCAAACCCTGCTGCAGACTCGGCAGGCTATTCCGGGCCGATCAAGGTCAAAGTCGACGATGATGGTTCGTTGATTATCACCGACTTGGAAGACGCTCCCCTTCCGCCGGCAATCGTGAAGAGGGTGAAGGTAGAGAAGAGTGACGAGATCCAGGCGCTTCTGGAAAAAGCTGCAGCCAAGATCAACCAGGCGCTCAATGAGTGCCTATCGGCTCATATGATGACCCCTCGGCCGGGTTCTCTGCCGGCGCTACCACCGGCATTCGATCTGGACGAACCGCGGCGACCTTCAACGGACGCTCCAGGGCTGCTCGACAAGATGCTCCTGCGGAGTTCTAGGATGGAAAAGGAGGCTCAGGAACTAGAAGCACAGTACCAGCAAGATCTTGTCGAGTGGAACGCTGCACGTGATGCTCACGAGAAGGCGCGATCCGACATTGATAAGGCCATTCGACTTGCCGCAAAGGGATACAGCGCTCAGATGGAGCGTGCCCTCGACTATGTCCTATCCGGCATTGCCTGGCCGAAAGAAACGCTCCTCGAGTACGAGTTCTCGCATGACGTTTCGGGCATTGCTCTGGACATAGATTTGCCTGATGAAGGGGATGTGCCCAACCGAACGGCTGAAGCCAGGGGCAATGGCAAGCTCACCTTTAAAACCCGGTCCGAAGCTCAGACTCGTAAGGACTTCGTCTCACTTTGCTACGGCACCGTTTTCCGCGTGGTTGGGGAGGTTTTTGCCTTGCTCCCAGGCATCCAAAAGTGCCTTGCTTCCGGGTACATTCAGCGCACAGATTTGGCAACGGGGAGTATCGGGGATCAGTATGTAATCTCGGCGCTGATCTCTCGTGATCAATGGGAAACCTTGGACTTCAGCCGGCTGGAGGCGATAGATCCAGGTGCGACGTTGAAGGCATTCGGGGCCGTGGTGAGCGTCGATAGAACATCGCGGTTCCGAGAAATCACCCCAATGGACTTAGCCACCCTTGGCTGAACCAGGTAATCAAGGTCACGGCTCCTAAAAAATAAAACCCGCCATCAAGGCGGGTCATCTGTTTTGAAGGACATTCTAGTAAAGACCTCCTTGGGTTTCTGGCGCTCCGCTAGCCGATGATCCCCTTCGCCGAAGCTTCCCTGATCCAGCTCGGGAATTCCTCCATGAGCTGGTCGTAGAGCCTTTCCTCAGTGACCTGGTGTAGGTCATCCAGCGCGAACAGCCATTGCTCAAGGAGTGCGGGATTCGGCTCCAGACGCTCAAATCGTGTGCATGCCCATGGCAGACGGCGGTGAGGGCACCGTCGACGCCGTCCTGGCTGCCACCGGTGGAGAGCGGCGGGTCAGTACCGTCCAAGGACCACTTGGGGCGGAAGTCCAAGCAGCTCGGGGCTGGCTTAACGAGTCTCGCACCGCTGTGATTGAAATGGCGGCAGCCAGTGGCATTCACTTGGTTCTGGCCGCGGAACGCGACGCTACGCGCGCTTCCACCTTCGGAACCGGTCAACTGGTCCAGCAAGCCCTGAGTGCTGGCGCGCAACGAATAATCATGGGGTTTGGGGGGAGCGCGACCAATGATGGCGGTACCGGAATGCTGCGAGCGCTTGGTGCCAGGTTTCTCGACTCTGCCGGCGATGAGATCGAGGAGGGTGGCCTGGCGCTCAAAGCTCTTCGCCAGATCGACTTGAACAGACTCGATGAGAGGCTACATAAAGTCCGGATTGAAGTTGCCTGTGATGTCAACAATCCATTGACCGGGCTGCACGGAGCCTCACACGTTTTCGGCCCGCAGAAAGGTGCAACGCCTGATCAGGTCTTGGCTTTGGATGAGGCTCTGAATACGTATGCCGATATTGTGGCCGCGCTTCTTCAGAAAGACGTACGTGACTTTCCTGGGGCTGGCGCGGCGGGGGGAATCGGGTTCGCCGCCAAAGCATTTCTACATGCGGAATTCCGGCCTGGTGTTCAACTGATCGCGGATTTGTCTGGACTGAGTCAGGCTGTTCAAGGAGCAGACCTTGTGATCACCGGCGAAGGGAGGTTGGATGAACAGACGCTGTACGGAAAGACCCCTGCCGGGGTGGCTGTCATCGCTTCTGCTGCGGGAGTGCCTGTCGTGGCAATCGCTGGCACGCTGGGAGTCGGATATCAGCGGCTGCGCGACATTGGAATCGTTGCAGCCTTCTCCATCACCTCTGGGCCCATGACGGGGCGAATAGAGAAAACGGAAAAAATCGTACGCTAAGGTTTTCCGGGCAGCCTTAGCGGCCGAAACTTCCCGTCCTCCAGCCTGCGGCTCTGCCGCCAGACATAATCGCCGGTCAGATTGATGTGCTCCCACCCCAGCGGCGACAGGTATTGCAGCAGCTCACCATCCACCGACTTCCCCGCATCGCCCATCGCCTGGGTGGCGCGCTCCAAGTACACCGTGTTCCACAACACGATGGCGGCCGTCACCAGGTTGAGGCCACTGGCCCGGTAGCGCTGCTGCTCGAAGCTCCGATCCCTGATCTCGCCGAGGCGGTTGAAGAACACCGCCCTGGCCAGGGAGTTGCGGGCTTCGCCCTTGTTCAGTCCAGCATGCACGCGCCGGCGCAGCTCGACGCTTTGCAACCAATCGAGGATGAAAAGCGTGCGCTCGATCCGGCCCAGCTCGCGCAGGGCCACGGCCAGGCCGTTCTGGCGCGGATAGCTGCCGAGCTTGCGCAGCATCAGCGAGGCGGTGACCGTGCCCTGCTTGATCGAGCTGGCCAGGCGCAGGATGTCGTCCCAATGGGCGCGGACGTGCTTGATGTTCAGGGTGCCGCCAACCATTGGGCGCAATGTCGGGTAGTCCTGGACGCTATTCGGAACATACAGCTTGGTTTCTCCGAGGTCGCGGATGCGCGGTGCGAAGCGGAAGCCCAGCAGGTGCATCAGGGCGAAGACATGATCGGTGAAGCCAGCCGTGTCAGTGTAGTGCTCCTCGATCCGCAAGTCGGACTCGTGGTACAGCAGACCGTCGAGCACATAGGTAGAGTCGCGCACGCCGACATTCACCACGCGGGTGCTGAACGGTGCGTACTGGTCGGAGATGTGGGTGTAGAACAGCCGCCCCGGCTCGCTGCCGTACTTCGGGTTGACGTGGCCGGTGCTTTCGCCTCGACCACCCGCCCGGAAGCGCTGGCCATCGGAAGAAGAGGTCGTGCCGTCGCCCCAGTGAGCGGCGAAGGTATGACGGTACTGGTGGTTGACCAGCTCGGCCAGGGCCGCCGAGTAGGTTTCGTCTCGGATGTGCCAGGCTTGCAGCCAGGACAGCTTGGCGTAGGTCAGGCCGGGGCTCGACTCGGCCATCTTGGTCAGCCCGAGGTTGATTGCATCGCCCAGGATCGCTGACAGCAGCAATGTCCGGTCTTTGGCCTCGGCACCGTCCTTCAGGTGTGTGAAGTGGCGGCTGAAGCCCGTCCAGTCGTCCACGTCCATCAGCAGTTCGGTGATCTTGATGCGCGGCAGCAAATGGCTGGTCTGGTCGATCAGCGCCTGCGCGGTATTGGGCACCGCGGAATCCAGCGGGGTGATCTTCAGCCCGGACTCGGTGAGGATGGCATCGGGCAGCTCGTTGTCCTTGGCCAGGCGGGTGACGGTGGCCAGCTGCTCGTCCAGCAGCTGCAAGCGCTCTTCCAGGTACTGGTTGCTGTTCGGGTTGATCGCCAGGGGCAGAGCCTGCGCATGCTTGAGCGCGGCGAACCTCTCTGCCGGCAGCAGGTAGTCGTCGAAGTCGCGGAACTGCCGCGAGCCCTTGACCCAGATGTCACCGGAGCGCAGCGCGTTCTTCAGCTCGGACAGGGCGCAGATTTCGTAGAAGCGCCGGTCGAGGCCTTCCGGGGTTATCACTAGCGGCTTCCAGCGCGGCTTGATGAAGGCGGTGGGCGCATCGGCCGGCACCTTGCGCAGGTTGTAGGCGTTCATCTCGCTCAGGGTCTGCACGGCTGCCAGCACGCCTTGCGCAGCCGGGGCAGCGCGCAGTTCCAGCACCTCCAGCAAGGCCGGCGTGTAACGGCGCAGAGTGGCGAAGTTCTCGCCGACCAGGTGCAGATGGTCGAAGCCTTCCGGCCGGGCCAGCAGCTCGGCCTCGCTGACGCTCTCGGTGAACTCGTCCCAGGGAATCACCGCCTCAATGGCGGCATAGGGATCGCTACCGCTTTCCTTGGCTTCCAGCAGAGCCTGGCCGATCTTCGAGTACAGGCGCACCTTGTCGTTGATCGCCTTGCCCTGCTTCTGGAACTGCTGCTGATGCTTGTGCTTCGCGCTGCTGAACAGCTTGACCAGGATACGGTCGTGCAGATCGACCAACTCATCAATCACCGTCGCGGTGCTCTCCAGCACCACGGCGGCCAGGGTCGCGTAGCGTCGCTGCGGCTCGAACTTGCCGAGGTCTTTGGGCGTCATCTGCCCACCCTCGCGGGCCAGCTTGAGCAGGCGGTTCTGGTGGATGTGTCGGCCCAGGCCTTCGGGCAAGTCCACCAGCTGAAATGTCTTCAGCCGCTCGATGTGTTCGAGCATGTGGCGGGAGTTCGGTTTCAGCGGTGCCTGTCGCAGCCAGGTCAACCAGGTGATGCTGCTGCCGGCCTTGAGCTTCAACAGCTCGTCCAGCTTGGCCCGATGCGAGTCCGTGAGTGGTTCGACCAGGGCGCGGTAGACTCGGCGATTGGCCCGCGCAATGGCCTCCGAACAAGCTCGATCAATTACGCTCAACGCCGGCAGAATGCGCCGCTTCTGTCGCAGGCTCTCCAGGGCCTGACCGGCCAGCAGTAAGCCCTTGTCGGTCTGCTGGGCCAACTCGGTCAGCTCGCGCACCAGGGCGCGGAAGTCGGACAGGCCGAACGGGGCCAGTTGTAGGTAGGTGCGCAGTTCCTGGGCGTGCTCGCGGCGAGTCACGTCGCGTTCGCCGTACTTCAACCAACTCGCCGGGTCGGCCTGAACTTGCTTGGCCACCCACTGGATGACCGGCTCGGGCGGCTCGCTGTCGGTGCCCAACGCATAGCCGGGGTAGCGCAGCAGGCTGAGCTGCACCGCGAAGCCCAGGCGGTTGGCGTCGCCGCGCCGCTGGCGGATCAGCGACAGGTCGGAGTCGTTGAAGGTGTAGTAGCGGATCAGGTCATCCTGGCTTTCCGGCAACGCAAGCAAGGTGTCGCGCTCCGTAGCCGAGAGAATCGAGCGACGCGGCATGGTTCAGTCGTCCTTGCGAAGGTACTGATAGAGGGTTTCTCGGCTGATGCCGAACTCGCGGGCGAGCTGCGCCTTCGGCTCGCCCGCAGCGGCCCGCTGCCGCAGCGTGATGGCTTGCTCGTCGGAGAGGGCTTTCTTGCGGCCCCGGTAGGCACCGCGCTGCTTGGCCAGGGCGATGCCCTCGCGCTGCCGCTCGCGAATCAGGGCGCGCTCAAACTCGGCAAAGGCCCCCATGACCGACAGCATCAGGTTGGCCATCGGCGAGTCCTCGCCGGTGAACACCAGGCCTTCCTTCAAGAACTCGATGCGCACACCGCGCTGGGTCAGCTTCTGCACCAGGCGGCGCAAATCATCGAGGTTTCGTGCCAGGCGATCCATGCTGTGCACCACCACGGTGTCGCCTTCGCGAACGAAACCGAGCATGGCCTCCAGCTGGGGACGCTGGGTGTCCTTGCCCGAGGCTTTGTCGGTGAACAGCTTGCCGACCTCGACCTGTTCAAGTTGGCGTTCCGGGTTCTGGTCGAAGCTGCTGACCCGGACGTAACCGATGCGTTGTCCCTGCAAGATGCCTCCATGGGCTGGATGGGCGGCAGGGCTTGCGTTGGTTTTTGGTTCCATTGCGCCCGAAGCCTTGAATTTGTCAGGCTGAAATCTATGACCTTGGCAAGCATGTGTCAAAGAATGTGAAAGCGGACTCTATTCTGACGGCGTGATGCGTCTTGCCTGACATCCAGTTTGTCGTTTTCAGAAGACGGCTGCACTGAACGTCAGAAGCCGACTGCACTATAGCAGCGGAGGGGTTGGATCCATCAGGCAACGACGGGCTGCTGCCGGCCATCAGCGGACGCAGGGAGGACTTTCCGCAACCGGCCGTTCGATGCGGCACCGATGGCCTTCGCGCAGGGGTAGTGAATCCGCCAGGATTGACTTGCGCTGCCCTACCTCTCACTAGTGAGGGGCGGCAGCGCATCAAGCGGTGAGCGCACTCCGGCACCGCCAACTTTCAGCACATGCGTGTAAATCATCGTCGTAGAGACGTCGGAATGGCCGAGCAGATCCTGCACGGTTCGAATGTCGTAACCGCTGCGGAGCAAGGCCGTCGCGAACGAGTGGCGGAGGGTGTGCGGTGTGGCGGGCTTCGTGATGCCTGCTTGTTCTACGGCACGTTTGAAGGCGCGCTGAAAGGTCTGGTCATACATGTGATGGCGACGCACGACACCGCTCCGTGGATCGGTCGAATGCGTGTGCTGCGCAAAAACCCAGAACCACGGCCAGGAATGCCCGGCGCGCGGATACTTCCGCTCAAGGGCGTCGGGAAGCGCAACGCCGCTGCGGCCCTCGGCCTGGTCCTTCAGCCACCATGCCCGTGCACGCGACAGCTGCTCGCGCAGGCTGGGTGCCAAGCTCTCGGGTAACATCAAGGCCCGATCCTTGGAGCCCTTGCCCTCCCGCACGATGATCGTGCCGTGATCGAAATCCAGATCCTTGACCCGCAGTTGCAAACCCTCACTGATCCGCATGCCCGTTCCATACAGAAGCTGGGCGAACAAACGATGCTCGCCTTCCAGAAAACCGAGGATGCGAACCACTTCATCCGGGGTCAGCACCACCGGCAAGCGCCGCGACGGCCGAGGTCTTCCGATCTCCTGAAGCCAGGGCAGATCCGTGCACAGCACCTTGCCGTAGAAGAACAGCAAGGCCGCCAATGCCTGACGATGCGTGGAGACCGAAACCTTGCGCTCGTTCGCCAGCCAGGACAGAAATGCCTCGACTTCGCTGCTGCCCAAGGTTGCCGGGTGACGCACACCGTGGAAACGGATGAAGGCACGAACCCAGTGGACATAAGCCTGTTCGGTTCGTAAACTGTAATGCAAGTAGCGTATGCGCTCACGCAACTGGTCCAGAACCTTGACCGAACGCAGCGGTGGTAACGGCGCAGTGGCGGTTTTCATGGCTTGTTATGACTGTTTTTTTGTACAGTCTATGCCTCGGGCATCCAAGCAGCAAGCGCGTTACGCCGTGGGTCGATGTTTGATGTTATGGAGCAGCAACGATGTTACGCAGCAGGGCAGTCGCCCTAAAACAAAGTTAGACATCATGAGTAACGCAGTACCCGCCGAGATTTCGGTACAGCTATCACTGGCTCTCAACGCCATCGAGCGTCATCTGGAATCAACGTTGCTGGCCGTGCATTTGTACGGCTCTGCACTGGACGGTGGCCTGAAGCCATACAGTGATATTGATTTGCTGGTTACTGTGGCTGCACGGCTCGATGAGACTGTCCGACAAGCCCTGGTCGTAGATCTCTTGGAAATTTCTGCCTCCCCTGGCCAAAGTGAAGCTCTCCGCGCCTTGGAAGTTACCATCGTCGTGCATGGTGATGTTGTCCCTTGGCGTTATCCGGCCAGACGGGAACTGCAATTCGGGGAGTGGCAGCGTAAGGACATTCTTGCGGGCATCTTCGAGCCCGCCACAACCGATGTTGATCTGGCTATTCTGCTAACTAAAGTAAGGCAGCATAGCCTTGCATTGGCAGGTTCGGCCGCAGAGGATTTCTTTAACCCAGTTCCGGAAGGCGATCTATTCAAGGCATTGAGCGACACTCTGAAACTATGGAATTCGCAGCCGGATTGGGAAGGCGATGAGCGGAATGTAGTGCTTACCTTGTCTCGCATTTGGTACAGCGCAGCAACCGGCAAGATCGCACCGAAGGATATCGTTGCCAACTGGGCAATGGAGCGTCTGCCAGATCAACATAAGCCCGTACTGCTTGAAGCCCGGCAGGCTTATCTTGGACAAGGAGAAGATTGCTTGGCCTCACGCGCGGATCAGTTGGCGGCGTTCGTTCACTTCGTGAAACATGAAGCCACTAAATTGCTTAGTGCCATGCCAGTGATGTCTAACAATTCATTCAAGCCGACGCCGCTTCGCGGCGCGGCTTAATTCAGGCGTTAGTACCACTGAAACCCTCCTTTATTTCGCCCATGTTTATTCAAACGGCATTCAGTTTCTCAAACGCTGTGCAGCGCTGGGTTTGCCGTTTCTCTGGGCTTCGCCTGGTGGCGTTACGCTGGTTTGTGGTCTTTTTGGCCTCTGGCCCTTGTGTAGCAAGCGCGAGCAGCTATTTTTTTCGTAGTGCTGTGCCGCCTCGGTGGCACCGTGCCTTTTCGCAGTTAGCGCCCGTCGCCAAGTTACGGTTATCCGTTTTGGCTTCTGGCTCTAACATTTCGGTCAAGCCGACCCGCATTCTGCGGTCGGCTTAACTCGCCCGTTAGATGCACTAAGCACATAATTGCTCACAGCCAAACTATCAGGTCAAGTCTGCTTTTATTATTTTTAAGCGTGCATAATAAGCCCTACACAAATTGGGAGATATATCATGAAAGGCTGGCTTTTTCTTGTTATCGCAATAGTTGGCGAAGTAATCGCAACATCCGCATTAAAATCTAGCGAGGGCTTTACTAAGCTTGCCCCTTCCGCCGTTGTCATAATCGGTTATGGCATCGCATTTTATTTTCTTTCTCTGGTTCTGAAATCCATCCCTGTCGGTGTTGCTTATGCAGTCTGGTCGGGACTCGGCGTCGTCATAATTACAGCCATTGCCTGGTTGCTTCATGGGCAAAAGCTTGATGCGTGGGGCTTTGTAGGTATGGGGCTCATAATTGCTGCCTTTTTGCTCGCCCGATCCCCATCGTGGAAGTCGCTGCGGAGGCCGACGCCATGGTGACGGTGTTCGGCATTCTGAATCTCACCGAGGACTCCTTCTTCGATGAGAGCCGGCGGCTAGACCCCGCCGGCGCTGTCACCGCGGCGATCGAAATGCTGCGAGTCGGATCAGACGTCGTGGATGTCGGACCGGCCGCCAGCCATCCGGACGCGAGGCCTGTATCGCCGGCCGATGAGATCAGACGTATTGCGCCGCTCTTAGACGCCCTGTCCGATCAGATGCACCGTGTTTCAATCGACAGCTTCCAACCGGAAACCCAGCGCTATGCGCTCAAGCGCGGCGTGGGCTACCTGAACGATATCCAAGGATTTCCTGACCCTGCGCTCTATCCCGATATTGCTGAGGCGGACTGCAGGCTGGTGGTTATGCACTCAGCGCAGCGGGATGGCATCGCCACCCGCACCGGTCACCTTCGACCCGAAGACGCGCTCGACGAGATTGTGCGGTTCTTCGAGGCGCGGGTTTCCGCCTTGCGACGGAGCGGGGTCGCTGCCGACCGGCTCATCCTCGATCCGGGGATGGGATTTTTCTTGAGCCCCGCACCGGAAACATCGCTGCACGTGCTGTCGAACCTTCAAAAGCTGAAGTCGGCGTTGGGGCTTCCGCTATTGGTCTCGGTGTCGCGGAAATCCTTCTTGGGCGCCACCGTTGGCCTTCCTGTAAAGGATCTGGGTCCAGCGAGCCTTGCGGCGGAACTTCACGCGATCGGCAATGGCGCTGACTACGTCCGCACCCACGCGCCTGGAGATCTGCGAAGCGCAATCACCTTCTCGGAAACCCTCGCGAAATTTCGCAGTCGCGACGCCAGAGACCGAGGGTTAGATCATGCCTAGCATTCACCTTCCGGCCGCCCGCTAGCGGACCCTGGTCAGGTTCCGCGAAGGTGGGCGCAGACATGCTGGGCTCGTCAGGATCAAACTGCACTATGAGGCGGCGGTTCATACCGCGCCAGGGGAGCGAATGGACAGCGAGGAGCCTCCGAACGTTCGGGTCGCCTGCTCGGGTGATATCGACGAGGTTGTGCGGCTGATGCACGACGCTGCGGCGTGGATGTCCGCCAAGGGAACGCCCGCCTGGGACGTCGCGCGGATCGACCGGACATTCGCGGAGACCTTCGTCCTGAGATCCGAGCTCCTAGTCGCGAGTTGCAGCGACGGCATCGTCGGCTGTTGCACCTTGTCGGCCGAGGATCCCGAGTTCTGGCCCGACGCCCTCAAGGGGGAGGCCGCATATCTGCACAAGCTCGCGGTGCGACGGACACATGCGGGCCGGGGTGTCAGCTCCGCGCTGATCGAGGCTTGCCGCCATGCCGCGCGAACGCAGGGGTGCGCCAAGCTGCGGCTCGACTGCCACCCGAACCTGCGTGGCCTATACGAGCGGCTCGGATTCACCCACGTCGACACTTTCAATCCCGGCTGGGATCCAACCTTCATCGCAGAACGCCTAGAACTCGAAATCTAACGTCCGTTCGGGCATCGAGGTCCATGTCGGGGTGGGACGGGCCCGTGGCTTCAAGATCACTTGCAGTCCGACCGCGATGTCTTGGTTGCGCGAGAGGTTGTCGACAGGCCATGCTGAGTGTGCGATGGTTGATCGCTTCCTCGCCGCTCTCCACGGCGACGATGGCCGCCGCCATCAGCAAGTGCGCCAGTTCCCCTATGGTGCCCTCGCTGCGTGTGAGCAGGTAGCGAGCCATGTCCAGCGTGGCAATTGGGGAAGGCCGGCGCAGCGGGAGCGAAGCGGCGAAGCTGGCCAGCAGTGAGCAGCAATCGTCGTTGGCCTCCCATACCGGCAGCATCATCGGCTCGAAGCGATTTTCCAACTGGTCATCGGAGCGGATGGCTAGGTAGGCGTCGCGCGTGCCTACCCCAACCAACGGGATGCGCAGTTCGTTGCCGAGGAAGCGCAGCAGGTTGAGGAATTCCCGGCGGTTGACGCTGTTGCCGGCCAGCACGTTGTGCAGCTCGTCGATCACCAGCATGCGCACGCCGACCTTGCGCAGCAGTGCCAGAGCCAGTTGCTCCATTTCCGGCAACCGTGGGCGTGGGCGCAGCGGCGCGCCCATCGCGGCGAGCAGCGCGACGTAGAAGCGGATCACGGACGGCTCGGACGGCATCTGCACGACCAACACCGGGATGTGCTCCTGGTCGGCGTCGGAGCTGGCCGGGTGGGTGCGGCGGAACTTCTCGACGATCATCGACTTGCCATTGTTGGTCGGGCCAACCAGCAGCAGGTTGGGCATGCGTTGCTTGTTTGGCCACGCATAAAGGGCTTCCAGCCGGTTCAGCGCCTCGACTGCGCGCGGATAGCCGATCCAGCGGTCGGCGCGAAGGCGCTGGATGCGCTCGTCCGCCGGAAGACGGGCCAAGCCCTGGGCCGCCGGCAGCAGGTGGGACAGGTCGATGATGGGATATTCGTCCACGGCTACCACTCCTCAATCTGGTCGAACGGTTTGGCGGGTGGCAAGTTGTCTGCCTGCGGGTCGGCAATATCCGTATCCGGCGGAACGGGCTTGTCCGGCCGAGCTGATGTCTTGAGGTGCTGGCGGCGATCCGCGTCACGCCGCGCCTTGCGTGTGGCCTTCTGCGCGCTGGTCACAATCTCACGCATCTGGCCGATCATGCGGAACAGCGCCGACTCATCCACCTGTTCGCGCCCTTGCTGCCGCAGTTTCGCCAGCGCCTGCCGTTGTTCCCAGAGGGTGACAGCCGGATGCGACAAGGTACGGTAGGGAATTTCCAGGTAATGCTGTCCCTCCGGTTCCAGGACCCAGATACGGCTGATGTCGCGCGGATCGCGCCGGATCAGAAAGGACGGCCAGCGTTCACGCCGCGCAATCCACGGCTTGAGCGCATCGGCGTAGTAGTGGATGTGGTCGATGACAAAGCCGGTGCGGGTCAGCGTGCGCCGGAGGATCGGCAGAAAATCGACCAGGAACGAAGTAGCGCGTGTGACGACGGCCGGTACGCCGACACGCGCCACGGCCTCGGCCCAGCGCGCGGCCGGCGGTTGGAGCAGGCCGTTGTGCACCGAACCGTGGTAGGTGCCGACCGCCAATGTGAGCCAGCGCTCTAGCTCGCGCAGCGTCAGGGCGGCCTTGTTTTCGGAATCGTAGTCGCCGCGCTGGTCAGGGTTGGAGAAGGTCGTTCCCGGCAGTTCGTCGTGAATCATCTGCATCGCCGTGCCGATGATCCGTTCCACGATGCCGCCATAGTGCGGCTGTCCCAGCGGGCGATAGTCCAGCCGGATGCCATGCTGCTCGCAACCCCGGCGCAGGGCCTCGCTCTTGAACTCGGCCGCGTTGTCTAGGTAGAGCAGCAAGGGCTTGCCGCTCATCTGCCAATCCATTTCCACGTTCAGTCCTTCCAGCCAAGGGCGCTTGTCGCAGGCGACATGCACGAGGCACAGGCCAACCGAAACGGCAGACGGCGCTTCCAGCGTGACGACCATGCCGAGCACGCAGCGGGTGAACACGTCGATGGCGAGGGTCAGGTACGGGCGGCCAATAGGTTGCCGGTCGCGGTCATCGACCACGATCAGGTCGATGACCGTATGGTCTATCTGCACCTGCTCCAGCGGCGCGGTCACGGCAGGAGGCTCGCCGCCCACACCTTGTAGGTCACGAGCGGCATCCTGGCCTTCCCGCCGGCGGATGACCTTGCGCGGGTCAAGGCTAGCGATCCGTAAGGCCACGGTATTGCGCGCCGGCACTCGCAGTTTTTGAGCCTTGCACACCTGAGTGACTTCGCGGTGAAAGGCCGCTAGGCTGCGCTTCTGCTTGGTCAGGAACCGCTTTTGCAGTAGCTCGTGGATGACGCGCTCGACCGGTTCCGGCAAGCGCCCCTTACCTTTACCTCCACCGGACTGGCCGGGCACCAGATCCGTCACGAGGCCGCTGCCTTGCCGGGCACGCCGGATCAGAACGTATACCTGGCGCCGAGACAAGCCCAGCGCCTGAGCCGCCATATCGGCCGCTTCGTGCCCGACCGTCTCCGACTGCGCCAACGGACTGATGATCTCCGCACGACGGCGCGCACGCTCCCAAGCCTCATCAGGCAGAGTGGCCACGCCTTGTTCTGGAATCCGTGGGGTGTCCGTCGCCATGCTCACCTCGCTTTGGTGCACACGAGTATTGAGCATAGTCGAGATTGGTGCAGATCACTTCTGATATTGAACTGTCAGGAGCTGGCTGCACAACAGCCATTACGCCCAATCAACTGGTGCAGTCGTCTTCTGAAAATGACACAGTTAGGGTATAGCTCAGGCTGACATCCAAACAGGACGCCCTAGTCCGGGGGTGACTCGCAGAAATTGCCCTCTTCCTGTAGACTGTTGCGGCCATTGAGTTACTAAAGACACTCGATAAGACCTCATGCTTACCCTGCAAAACATGATCTGGCTGCCTACGCCGCCATAGCGCTTCGCCCCCCCGCATCATCTGTGACTGCTTGCTCTGCCAGCGGTCGCTTTCTGCTGTGCTTTAGGTTTTAACACCCGCCACAGCTCCTCTACATCCGACATTTGACCTCGTATCGACCAGCTGCACTTGGCCTGCGCCATGCTGTGCTGCGCGATCCATTGCCTTGGGAATTCTGATGCTCCACTCGTTAAAACAAACCTGGTTATCCAACATCCGTGGCGACATCCTCGCCGGTCTTGTGGTCGCACTGGCCCTAATCCCTGAAGCCATCGCCTTCTCGATCATTGCTGGCGTTGACCCTAAGGTCGGCCTTTACGCCTCTTTCTGTATCGCTGTGGTGATCGCCTTTGTCGGTGGCCGCCCAGGCATGATTTCGGCCGCAACGGGTGCCATGGCACTGCTGATGGTGACTCTGGTCAAGAACCATGGTCTTGAATATCTGCTGGCCGCCACGCTGCTATGTGGCGTGCTACAAATTGCTGCTGGCTACCTGAAGCTCGGATCGCTGATGCGCTTCGTCTCGCGCTCGGTGGTGACCGGTTTTGTCAATGCACTGGCGATCCTGATTTTCATGGCTCAGCTGCCCGAGCTGACTAATGTCACCTGGCACGTCTACGCCATGACAGCCGCAGGCCTCGGCATCATCTATCTGTTCCCCTATGTCCCCAAGATCGGCAAGCTCATCCCATCGCCGCTGGTGTGCATCATCGTGCTGACCGCCGTCGCCATGTCGGTTGGTCTGGATATCCGCACGGTCGGTGATATGGGTGAACTGCCGGATACGCTACCGATCTTCCTCTGGCCTGATGTGCCGCTGACATTCGAGACGCTGGCCATCATCTTTCCTTATTCGGCAGCACTGGCTGTGGTCGGTCTGTTGGAGTCGATGATGACCGCGACCATTGTCGACGACCTGACCGACACCCCGAGTGACAAGAACCGCGAGTGCAAGGGCCAGGGCGTGGCCAACATTGCTTCGGGTCTGATCGGCGGTATGGCTGGCTGCGCGATGATTGGTCAGTCGATCATTAACGTGAAATCCGGCGGTCGTTCTCGCCTGTCGTCTCTTGCCGCAGGCGTATTTCTGCTGCTGATGGTGGTTTTCCTCGGCGACTGGCTGAAGCAGATCCCAATGGCTGCGCTGGTGGCAGTGATGATCATGGTGTCCATCGGCACCTTCAGTTGGGATTCGCTGCGCAACCTGAAGAAGCATCCGTTGTCGACCAACATTGTCATGGTCGTCACCGTGGTGGTCGTGGTGGCCACCCACAACCTGGCCTTCGGCGTGTTAGCCGGCGTGCTACTGGCTGCGATGTTCTTCGCCAACAAGGTTGGCCATTACATGGCGATCAGTTCTTCGCTGGACGAAGCCGGCGAGCATCGTAGCTATAACGTCACCGGTCAGGTGTTCTTCAGCTCGGCTGACAAGTTCGTCGCAGCCTTCGACTTCAAGGAAGCCCTGAACAAGGTAACCATCGACCTGAATCGTGCACACTTCTGGGATATCACCGCTGTTGCAGCCCTGGACAAGGTAGTCATTAAGTTCCGCCGTGAAGGTACTGAAGTCGAAGTGCTGGGCTTAAACGAGGCCAGCGCCACTATCGTGGATCGCTTTGGTGTTCACGATAAACCTGACGCCATTGATCAACTCATGGGCCACTGAGAAGGAGAACAACAATGACCCACGTAATTGCCTGTATCGACGGTTCCACCTCGGCTCCAGCTGTTTGCGACTACGCGGCCTGGGCCAGTCTGAGCCTGGAAGCGCCGCTGACCTTCCTGCATGTGCTGGATCAGCGCCAGTATCCGGTTGCAGCAGATTTGAGTGGCAACATTGGCCTTGGCAGCCGCGAGCACCTGCTTGATGAGCTTGCTTCCCTGGATGAACAGCGCGGCAAGTTGGCCCTTGAACAAGGGCGAATCATGCTTGCAGCCGCGAAAGAACGGGCCGTGAATGATGGTGTGCGCGCACCGGAGTCCAAGCAGCGACATGGCGATTTACTGGAGAGCTTGCAAGAGCTGCAAAGTGAAACGCGCTTGCTGGTTATCGGTCGCCAGGGCGAGTCTAGTGGCGGTCTGAGTCAGCATGTCGGAAGCCAGCTGGAAAGCGTTATTCGTATCATGCACCGGCCAATCCTGGTCACCCCGGCCAACTTCCAAAAGCCCAAGAGCGCGATGCTGGCATTCGATGGCGGCGCTACAACCCGCAAGGGTGTGGAGATGCTGGCAGCCAGCCCGCTGCTGAAGGGGCTGCCGATCCATCTGGTCATGGTTGGGCCCGTGAACGACGAAGCGTCCGCGCAGCTGGACTGGGCGCAGAAAGTGCTGATCAACGCCGGATTTACCGTTCGCGCTGAGACTCGGAGCGGTGAAATAGAACGTACCCTGCACGCCTATCAGAAAGAGCATGGCATCGATCTGCTAGTGATGGGGGCTTATGGACACTCACGTATCCGGCAGTTCCTGGTCGGCAGCACCACTACCAGCATGCTCCGTACCACCACCAGTCCGCTGTTACTGCTGCGCTAATGAGCCTGGACGACGCCCTCGATCTTGCCCATTTCAAGACCCTACTGGAACAGCGGGCTGCCGAGCTGGATCGATTGCTGGGAGACGCTGAGTCTCGCTCGCAATCGGTAGAGCTGGATCAAAGCAAGGTGGGGCGTCTATCGAGAATGGACGCACTCCAGCAACAAGCGATGAACGATGCGATCCGCAGTCGTGCACGGCATGAACGTGTCCGTCTCCAACTGGCCCTCAAGCGCTGGCACGAGGGCGACTATGGCTGGTGTAACCAATGCGGCGAGTTGATCGCCTCGGGCCGTCTGGAGTTCGATCCGGCCACGCCGTTGTGTATCACCTGTGCCAGCCGCGCCGAGTCGGGTTGAAACCATCACGGCTCGTGGCGTCAGTCTGATTTAACGAGGCTTCTAATGTATTTGATGGCTAAAAACTGGCTGGGCCGAACACGGAAAGTAAGTGTTTGGATGTGGGCGCTTGTATGCCTTGTGTTGCTCACCGTATTCCAAGTACGTACTCATCACCTTGATGATCGTCTGTACTTTTGGATCAAGACCCACTGGCACACAGACGATTGGCAGGAGCGCTCTGTGTGGCTGCCTGGCTATCGGGTTGAGCTGGATGCTAAGGCGGTTCCCGGTGTGGACAACAACCTTTCGGGCCTGACCTTCGATCCTGACCTAAATCTGCTGTGGGCGGTTACCAATGGCCCGAACGAGCTGCTGGCCCTCAGTCGTGACGGTGACGTGGAGCGACGTTACAGCCTGGATGGCTTCCACGACGTGGAAGCGGTGTCCTATGCCGGCAACGGTCAACTGGTCATTGCCGAAGAGCGGCGGCAGAGCCTGGTTATCGTGGATATCCCCATCGACGAATACGGTAAGCTTTCTCCTGATCGACCATTGAGGCTAGACCAGTATTCAGCGCTAACCTTGGCGCTTGGCAAGGAGGACAACAAAGGCCTTGAAGGGCTCGCCTACGACCTAAAAGGTGATCGTTTGTTTGTGACCAAGGAGCGTGACCCCCGGCAATTACTGGAAGTGAGCGGCCTTCGTGCCAGCCTGGAAGGAGGCGTTTCCCTGCACGTCCGCGACATGTCCAACCTAGTAAAAGACAAGGTGTTTGCCACTGACTTGTCTTCGGTTGTATTCGATCAACAGAGCGGCCATCTGATCCTGCTCAGCGACGAGTCGAAACTGCTGATTGAAATGACCGACGAGGGCAAGGTGGTGAGTTTCCGCTCCTTGGCGAGGGGGTTTGCTGGTTTGCTGAAAGGTATACCCCAAGCCGAAGGCGTAACCATCGACGATGAAGGGTATTTGTACGTGGTCAGCGAGCCGAACTTGTTCTATCGCTTTACCCGCGAGACAGATTGACCAGTCAACAAGCTACAGTCAGGCGTGGCCGGGACGCTTGAACTGTTAGCGTACGATTTTTTCCGAATTCTGCGGGCTCCCCTAATACATCACTACGCATTCTCAGCGCGGTAGCCTGGATGACCACTGGTGGAAAATGCTCCGCAGTTTTCCACCCTACAGGGACTTGATGGCTTTGTAGGGTAGACAACGCCTTCTTGTCCATCAGCTTTTGCGAGCGACAGCAATGGGTCGGACACACCATTGTCGACCGGCCGCTTTTGGCCGATTCAAGCCTGACGCGATAGACCGGACTCGGCCAAAAGCAGTCTTTGATTGGTGACCAAGCGGCCCTCGTGCGGGGGCAGTTATTAGGCCCAAAGGTCTCTAGGAAAGCCGGGGCTATTGATAGGGCCGGTTCACCTCTAGCATTGTGGTCAGGTGGTACTGATGAAGTCAGGTGGTGAGTCCACTCATGATCAACAGCGATGCACTCGGCCCTGCGAAAATTACATCGAGATTAGTGCCGGCTCAGTTAGCCGCGTGCTCAGAAAGCCCAGCTGGATCAATTACTCGAATATGCCGAAAACCGATCTTAATCAGTCCCGCCTTTTCCAGTTGTTTTAGCAGCCCGTTGATAGTCTGGCGGGAAGAACCAAGTATGGAGGCTAAATCCGCCTGAGAAACATTCAAAATAACTTCCTCAGAGCCTGTTGCCGGTGGTTGCAGCAACAACAGTTCTGCTAAACCTGTACGCAGCCGTTGCAGCGGCACGATCATCTGGCCATCGGCAAAGTGCCGCATAAAAGCGGCATAGCGCTTGGCAATAAAAAGTGTAATTGCCTTGCAATAGAGAGGTTCCTCTTCAAGGATTCGCTCGAATTGCTGCAGAGGCAGCATTAGTAATTGCACATTGGTATCGGCGATCACAGCCACATCGGCCTTTTCGCCTGTAATCAGGGCGAGGAAGTTGAACCAAAATCCTCTCTCGCCAATCATATAAAGCTTCTCCTCACCCTCGAATAGCAGCCGCGAAACCCGCACGCGCCCCTCAAGCACTACTGAGGCTGCAGTCGGTCGGCTGCCTTGGGCAGTGATCACCTGCCCTTTGCGATAGTGGCGCAATACGGAAGACTGGATGATTTTGTCTTGCACTTCCCCCGGCAAGCTTGCGAACCAGTCATCTGCCTCGCGCAGGCGGTAGATTGTCTGATGGGCTGCGTCATCTATGTTTTGCATTTGGAAACCTTGGAAACCTTGGAAACATCGATGTTGGGTCTTAACCACATTCGACAGTTTCCCAAGATATGGGATGCAGGGGAAGCCGAATTAACGGCTCGCAGCTAACAGCGGCACCACCCTATCCCGGTGCAGCAGCAGCAGGGCTAAAGACAGCAAGTAGTGCAGCCATTGGATGCCAGATAGCGGTCCGAGCATCTCTTCACCGGTTGCACCGGCCGCTAGACTAACGATGAACACTAGCGCCGCCCCGAGTGGCATTACCCGCCGCGTCACTAAGGCTGTGGCACAGATTAACAAGACAGAGCCAAGAGGCACCAGCATGCGCCAGGTGTCAAATCCCGACACGCTAATCACCACCCCGAAGCTCCCAACCAAGAGCGCGAAGCGCCCTGCGGCCGTGATGCGCTGAGCAACAGAGTCATCTGGCCAGCGCAGTGCAATGACCAGCAGCGGGAAACCTGCGCTGGCGGCAACCAGGCCGGTAAAGCGATGTGGGCCGGCGAACAACTCACCATACTGGTAATGCAGTGTACCAATCGCTGCCGCCAGGCCGATCAGGCCGCAACCAATGGCTAGAGCAGGGCGCTGGCGCAGCTGGACAAAGGCAATGGAAAAGGCAACCACAGCCAAGATCAAGTCGGAAATGGCATCGGCATTCATTGGGAAGTCCACAAAGCAGCAGGTTTGAAGGAAGTGCGGCTGAGCCATGCAGCGCTGCCTAGCATTACAACCAATAACATCAGCTTGAGTGCGATGGGCATACTAAAACCGAACCAGTCAGGTAGAGCAGCAAAGGCAATGCCCAGTCCTATGACACGGCACTGCTCAAAACGCCGTGCATTGGCACGTCCTTCCAATAGTGACGTGAGAGAGATTGCCGAAATGGCAAAGCCAGCGGCGTAGAGTGCCAGTAAGGTCTTCGGCAAGGTGTTGAGTAGCGTCAGAAAATGCATGAGGAACAACATTGCAAGCACCTGATGCACTACCGCATAGCGTTTGACCGCATCGGGTGTACACGGATCGTAATACTTAAACTGCGACGGCTCGTAAGGCTCGCTCGCCTCATCGTGCCAGCCACCAGGTGGTGCCAGCCAGACGCCAAGTTTAGCCCGCCAGCCCGGGGTGGCTTTGGATTTCTGCCAGAGCTCAATGTAGTAATGCATGTTGCCCCAGAATGGGTTAAGGCTCTGCAACGGTGTGCGCACGCCGTAGATGACCTTCTCGTCCTTGCGCTCCTCGGCGAAGGTACCGAATAGGCGATCCCAGAGAATCAGAATGCCCCCGTAGTTTGTGTCCATGCAGTAGTCATTTTGCCCATGATGGACGCGATGGTTTGAGGGTGTGACGAAGATGCGATCAAGCCAGCCCAAACGACCAATTACCTCGGTATGCACCCAGTACTGGTAAAGCAAGTCGATCAGCAACACCCCGGCAAACACGCTGGGCGGCACACCGGCCACTGCCATCGGTAGATAGAATATCCAGCCCAGAAGTGCGCTCGTCGAGGACTGGCGTATGGCTGTTGCCAGGTTGAAGTACTCGGAAGAGTGATGCGATACGTGCCCGGCCCACAGCAAGCCAATTTCATGGTTCATACGGTGATGCCAGTAGTAGAAAAAGTCGTAGGCCACAAGGGCTCCGACCCATACCCACAGGCTATCGCTAGGCAAGGTCGTGGCGCGGTAGGCTTCGAATACCAGAGTGTAAACGCCCAGTTTCGCCAACTTGGTGAACGCCCCAACCACCTGGCTCAATAGACCATATTGGTAGCTGCTGATGGCATCAGGTATGGAATACGCCGCTAGCCCGCGGCGGTGCGCCAGCCATGCTTCCAGCAAGGTGGTGGTTAAAAAAATCGGTATGGCAAACACGATCAGATTCATTGCGCGCGATCCTTTTCTCTCGACTCAAGAAAGTTGAGCGGCTGATGGCTTTCAGCGACTCAGCGACCAGGCAAGTTAGCACTCTTGACTGTGCCCACTTGTCGGCTCGGCGACAGGTTCTGCACGGCAATAGTGGCAACCTAGCTGACCACTCGTGCCGGGGCTCAGTGCTCAGTGCAGCCCTGGTGTAGTCCACTTCAAGGAGAATAAGCGTGAGTAAAGTAGTCGCAATTAGCGGTGGATTCGGTTGTCTAGGTATAGCGGTAGGCGAGGCGTTCGCGGCCAATGGTTGGCGGGTGGCCCTGATTGATCAGGCCAGCGTGCCGCGACCCCTGGCCGACACGGCGCGCTCTGAAAAACTGCTTATCGGCGCGGTCGATCTAACCGATCTGCACATGGCAAATTGTGCAATGCAGCAGGTGCAGCAGCATTTTCAAGGATTAGATGCGCTCATCAACGTGGCGGGTGGTTTTCGCTGGGAGACCATCGAGGGCGGCGATCTTGCGACCTGGGATTTGATGTATCAAATGAACGTGCGCACTGCCGCAACGGCTAGCATGGCCGCGCTGACACACCTGAAGAAAGCCGAAGCCGGGCGCATTATCAACATTGCAGCCGGAGCGGCCAGTAAGGCCAGCCTAGGCATGGGGGCCTATGCTGCAGCAAAGTCCGGGGTGATGCGCCTTACGGAGGCGTTGGCCGAAGAGTTGAAAGATCAGCGCATCACGGTCAATGCGATCATGCCATCGATCATCGATACCCCGCAGAACCGCCTCGATATGCCTGATGCGGATGCCACCCGCTGGGTTACGCCAGAGCAGGTCGCTAATGTGATCGTATTTTTAGCCTCTCAGGAGGCTAGTGCAATCACAGGTGCAGCTATCGCTGTAAATGGGCGGTGCTAATTTATTAGGCCGGCTGTCGACATAGCAGAGTGGCTGCCTAGAGCCGTTCTTCTCACCCAGGGTTCGCCCGATCCTAATGATCCTAATGATCCTAATGATCCTAATGATCCTAATGCGGCATGCGTGGCCTATGCGTGGGGAACTGACTGGTGTTGCCGGCGGAGAGCTAGCAGCCCTCGGTAGCAGGTCCCAAGTCCTTAGGGTCGACCACCACATACTTTGCCAAGGCGTGTGTCCGCAGCAGTTGTAAGCGACAACATTAGAAAAATACGCGCTAGAAAACCGCCCTATCCCTTGTGGTGCCCACACTATTTCGCTGCCTGGATACGGTATCCAAAATAAGGTTTGAATCCACCGATAAGGAGATGACCTTGAAGCCCTCATATTTGGCTAACGTCACAAGTTTTAGCGATGACCACTCTAATCCTGGCGGCCTCGCCTTCTCAGGCTAACTGGGATCAGGCGAATGCCTTCGAGGAAGGCCAGCAGCGTGTTGCCATCGGTAAGGATCCAATGCCAGGCCCTCGTTCGTGTTTTTGGCGCTACGGCCCGGTCAGTGGTGACCCCTACATCAACATCGCCTTCCCTGACGCCGGAACATTCTAGGGGTCGTCTCAGAAAACGG
>NZ_DLMS01000008.1:0-124315 GCF_002479365.1 Pseudomonas sp. UBA7530 | reverse complement strand
CCGTGTCCATGGCCCTGCCGAACTGGCTGGGCATGAGCTAGGGCAACCGTCGATCCCGCGTCTACCTCTGCGCCCGGCCTTGTGCCGGGCTTTTTTTGTCCATGCGCCGCGACATATCCCTGGCGCTGCCGATTTGGCTGGGCATGTGCCGGAAACTGGTTCAAGACCATGGTCTTAGAGCGGTAAGACCATGGTCGAATGGCCTCACGAAGGGTCGGGGGATACAAAAGGCACCATACAAAAACAACTACCCGCCGAGGTGATTCCATGAGTGCTGCGTCTCTTTACCCTGTGCGTCCCGAGGTGGCCGCTCGGACCCTCACCGACGAGGCCACCTACAAGGCCATGTACCAACAGTCGGTGGTCAACCCCGAGGGTTTCTGGCGCGAGCAGGGCAAGCGGATCGACTGGATCAAGCCCTACACCAAGGTCAAGCAGACCTCCTTCGACGACCATCACGTCGACATCAAGTGGTACGCCGATGGCACCCTAAACGTCTCCTACAACTGCCTCGACCGTCACCTGGAAGAGCGTGGTGATCAGGTCGCGATCATCTGGGAAGGCGACGATCCGTCCGAGCACAAGGAAATCACCTACCGCGAGCTGCACGAGCAGGTGTGCAAGCTCGCCAACGCCCTGCGCGGTCAGGACATTCACCGCGGCGACGTGGTGACCATCTACATGCCGATGATTCCCGAAGCGGCAGTGGCCATGCTGGCCTGCGCCCGCATCGGCGCCATCCACTCGGTGGTGTTCGGCGGCTTCTCTCCGGAGGCGCTGGCCGGTCGCATCATCGACTGCAAGTCCAAGGTGGTGATCACTGCCGACGAAGGCGTGCGTGGTGGCAAGAAGGTGCCGCTGAAGGCCAACGTCGACGATGCGCTGACCAACCCTGAAACCAACAGCGTGCAGAAGATCATCGTGGTCAACCGCACTGGCGGCCAGATCAAGTGGAACCAGCACCGCGACATCTGGTACGAAGACCTGATGAAGGTGGCCGGCAGTGTCTGCGCGCCGAAGGAAATGGGCGCCGAGGAAGCGCTGTTCATCCTCTACACCTCCGGTTCCACCGGCAAGCCGAAAGGCGTGCTGCACACCACCGGCGGCTACCTGACCTACGCGTCGCTGACCCATGAGCGCGTATTCGACTACCGCCCGGGCGAAGTCTTCTGGTGCACCGCCGACATCGGCTGGGTCACCGGCCACACCTACCTGATCTACGGGCCGCTGGCCAACGGCGCCACCACCGTGATGTTCGAAGGGGTGCCGAACTACCCGGACGTCACCCGCGTAGCGAAGATCATCGACAAGCACAAGGTCAACATCCTCTACACCGCTCCGACCGCCATCCGCGCCATGATGGCCGAGGGCAAGGCCGCGGTCGACGGCGCCGATGGCTCCAGCCTGCGCCTGCTCGGTTCGGTCGGCGAGCCGATCAACCCGGAAGCCTGGCAGTGGTACTACGAGAACGTCGGCCAGAGCCGTTGCCCGATCGTCGACACCTGGTGGCAGACAGAAACCGGTGCCTGCCTGATGACTCCGCTGCCGGGCGCTCACCCAATGAAGCCGGGTTCCGCCGCGCGTCCTTTCTTCGGCGTACAGCCGGCGCTGGTGGACAACCTGGGCAACATCATCGAAGGGCCGGCCGAAGGCAACCTGGTGATCATCGATTCCTGGCCGGGCCAGGCGCGCAGCCTGTATGGCGACCATGACCGTTTCGTCGATACCTACTTCAAGACCTTCAAGGGTATGTACTTCACCGGTGACGGCGCGCGTCGCGACGAAGATGGCTACTGGTGGATTACCGGTCGCGTCGACGACGTGCTCAACGTTTCCGGCCACCGCATGGGCACTGCCGAGGTCGAGAGCGCCATGGTCGCCCACCCGAAAGTGGCCGAGGCCGCGGTAGTCGGTGTGCCGCACGATATCAAGGGGCAGGGCATCTACGTCTACGTGACCCTCAACGCCGGCGAGGAATCTTCCGAGCAGCTGCGTCAGGAACTGCGTAACTGGGTGCGCAAGGAGATTGGCCCGATAGCCACGCCGGACGTGATCCAATGGGCGCCTGGCCTGCCGAAGACCCGCTCGGGCAAGATCATGCGCCGCATCCTGCGCAAGATCGCCACCGCCGAATACGATTCCCTCGGCGATATCTCCACGCTGGCCGATCCTGGCGTGGTGCAGCACCTCATCGACACGCATCGCCAGATGCAAGCCGCCTGCGCCTGATCGGTAACGGCACCTTCTAAAACCCCGCCCGGCCAAAAGCCCGGCGGGGTTTTTCATTTGTGCGCGCGGCCAGCGCCCGCCGCAGGGGCAAGTCGATAAGCGTCGATCCTGGTTAGGCTGCCGTGGGCTGTCGTTTCGATTGCACGGGACTGCGACGAAACGGGTTTCGTGTGGTCTTTAGCAGTGTCGTTTCGTCGTGACATTCGCGATGCGCTGCGTGCTAGCAGGTGTATTGCGTCAGTCAAGGAGCGCCGGCTCGGCCAGTCTGTGGCCTCGATTTCATGTAGTCTTCGCCCCCCCGATCAGGATTTGCCATGAACAGCGACAGCCCCAGCATTTTTCCTCAACCCTTCAAGGCGCTTGGCTGTAACGAATGTCGCAACCTCGATGCGCTCGGCTTCGACTTCATCATGGCGTTCCAGCTGATTGTCGATGTCCAGGCGCAACAGCCCTTCGCCTACGAGGCTCTGGTGCGTGGCGTCGCGGGCGAGTCGGCCGGCGAGGTGCTGAGCTGGGTCAACGACGGCAACCGCTATCGGTTCGACCAGGCGTGCCGGGTCAAGGCCATCGAACAGGCAACGAGCCTGGGGCTGCTCGAACTTCCCGACTGTCTGCTCAGCATCAACTTCCTGCCGAACGCGGTTTACCGAGCCGAAACCTGCATTCGTGCGACGCTGGAGGCCGCCAGACGTTGTGGCTTTCCCCACGAGCGGCTGATGTTCGAAGTGGCCGAGGGCGAGCAGATCCATGATGCCGAACACCTCAAGCGGATCTTCGCCGAGTACGGGAGGCAGGGGTTCACCACCGCCATCGATGATTTTGGCGCCGGTTATTCAGGGCTCAACCTGTTGGCAGAATTCCAGCCCCAGGTGCTCAAGCTGGATATGGCGCTGACCCGCGGCATCGATCAGGACCGGGTACGGCAGGCCATCGTCGCCGGTATCGTGCTGGTGGCCCAGCGCCTGGGCATCCGGATCATCGCCGAAGGCATCGAAAGCGCGGGGGAGCGCGATGCCCTGCTCGATCTGGGCATCCGCTACATGCAGGGCTTCTTCTTCGCCAGACCGCAGGTCGACAGGCTCTGCCTGCCCTGACGAAAACGCCCCGATCAGATCGGGGCGTCGTGTCTTGCTGGCCAGTGTTTTAGAGCGCGCCAAACACCTTCTTCGCCAGGCCGGTGGCAGCCGCGGCCGGGTTCTGGCGGATATTGGCTTCCTGCTTGGCGATCATCTCGAAGAGGCCATCGAGGGCCTGTTCGGTGACGTAGCTTTCCACCGTGCTGCTCTTGGCATCGACCACACCGAAGCTGGCGGCCTGGCCGGCGAAGGCGTTGTATTGCTGAGCCAGCCCCACCTGGTCGGTGGCCTGCTTGACGATGGGCAGGAACTTGGCGCGGATCTGCTCGCGGCTGCTCTTGTTCAGGTACTGCGTGGCCGAATCCTGCGGGCCGCCGAGAATCGCCTTGGCATCGGCCACGGTCATCTTCTTAACGGCGTCGACCAGCAGCGCCTGTGCTTGCGGCACGGCTGCTTCGGCGGCCTTGTTCATGCTCGCTTCGAGCTGGTCGACCTGGGCGCCCATGCCCATCATCTTCATGGTCTTGGCGGCCTTGCCGAGTTTGCCCGGCAGCTCGATGCGCACGTCCGGGTTATTGCTGAAACCGCCCGGCGCGCCGAGTTGCTTGACGGCGACCTGGGCACCCTGGATCAGCGCATCCTTGAGGCCGCCGCTGGCGTCCTGCTGGCTCAGGTCGGAGAGGGACAGGGCGAAGACGTTGGCCGAGAGCAGCAGGCCGGCGACGAGCGTGGACAGGCGCAGCATGGGGTATTCCTTGCATCGGGGGAAAAATGCCGTGAGCTTAACGGAGTCTGCGGCCCTGACAAGCCAGGCGATAGGCGTGGATGGGCAGCGCGCATGGCTATGGCTATGATCAGGGCCATGAATTCACCATTGCCCTTGCGTAATCCCTGCCCACCGGGTGCCTGCGACTGCCAGCGCGACGAGCTGCTGGACAGGCCGGGTGCCGACACGCGCGTCCTGCTGCTGACCCGTCAGGAGGAGCAGCGCCTGCTCGAACGCCTGGAGAACCTGCAGAGCCTGGATGATCTCGAGCGCATGCAGCAGCGCATGTACGAGCAGCTGGGTATTCGCCTGTACATCGAGCCGGCGTATGGCGAGGTGCGCAGCATGCGTGGCATCCATATGCGCTTCGACGCGCATCCGGGGTTGTGCCGCAAAACGCGGCAGAGCATTCCGGCGGCGATCCGCCGGGCCATGGAAAGAAGGCCAGAAATCGCCTGGCGCCTGCTCGACGCCAATGATCTATTCAGCGCGCTGTGACGGATCAACCCTCCCTGGCTTTTTGCAGGGCCAGGCGATAAGCCTCGACCAGTTCCTGCAGCAGCCTGTTGGCTATCTCGGTTTGCGTCTGGCCCGGCTGGCTCTTGAGCAGTTTGCCGAGGCGGGCGGCCTGGTACTCAGCGGTCGCCTGGTGTTGGCAGGGTTCGTTGCGCCTGGCGGCGATTTCGCTGCGCGGCAGGGTGCTGCGCCTGTTGTTCAGGGGCGCGGGCTTGATGGTGAGCGGGGCCGATCTGTTGCAGATCATGCGGATTCATTCTCCGTGCGAGGGTTGGACGAGCAGGCTGGTGCCACGGCATCACTCATTGAACGATGCGCAGGCGCTGGCTGGACTTGGTGAAGTCGGTTCGTGGAACCGCTTGGCAGGCACCACGGCTTCGATGATGTGCACGCCTTGGCTTGCTGTCGCCATACGTGCGGCGTCCTGCCGTTTGCTGCGCCATTGACGCTGTAGCAATCAGCGAGGTGCGAGTTTATTCGCCGCCCGGAAAAGTGGCCTTTGCAGGAGCGTCCAAGGGTTTTGCGGGGGAGGAGTCCGGGGCCGTATTTCGTTTCTGCGCGCCCCAGGCCTGTGTGCCGTGAATATTGCTGCGGCTGCGGCGGTGGGTTCTTCAAGCCATTGGCAAGTACTGAGCCTACGTAAACGACAACGCCACGCTTATGCGTGGCGTTGTCGTTCGTGGCGGGCGGGCAGGTTAGCGCTGCCAGCCGCCGCCCAGTGCCCTGAACAGGTCGGCCAGCGCCAACTGGCGGTCGGTACTGATCCGAATCAGCGTGTTCTGGTCGTTGAAGCTGCTGCGCTGGGCATCCAGGTAGCGCAGATGATCATCCACACCGCCCTTGTAGCGGGCTTCGGCAAGGGCTTCGGCCGCTCGGCTGGACTCGGCCAGGGCACGCCGCGCCGCTTCTTCACGGCGTAGCGTATCGGTGGCGGCGAGGGCGTCAGCGACTTCGCGGAAGGCGGTCTGGATGGTGCCTTCGTAGTCGGCCACGCCTGCATCCTGGCGCACCTCGGCAAGATCCAGATTGGCGCGGTTGCGGCCGCCGGCGAAGATCGGCAGCGACAGCGTCGGGGCAAAGCTCCAGGCCCGCGAGCCACCCTCGAACAGGCCGGACAGTTCGGTGCTTGAGCTGCCCAGCGAACCGGTCAGGCTGATGCGTGGAAAGAACGCTGCACGGGCCGCGCCGATATCGGCATTGCGTGCCTTGAGGCGGTGCTCGCTGGCGAGAATGTCCGGGCGCCGTTCGATCAGCTCCGAGCTGGTGCCGGGGGCGATGTCCTGCAGCAGCATCAGCTCGTCATGCGGCGCCGATGGCAGCAGTCCTCCGGCATCAGGGGTGCCGAGCAGCAGCACCAGGGCGTTGTCCGCCTGGCGTAGCTGGCGCTCGGTGCTCTCGCGTTCGGCCCTGGCCTGCTCGGCCAGGCCCAGGGCCTCCTGATAATCCAGCGCCGTCGCGGTGCCGGCTTCGCGGCGTCTGCTGACCAGCTCCAGCGAGGCCAGGCGGCTATCCAGGGTCTGTTCCACCAGCGCCTTGCGCCGTAGTGCGCCATCGCGGGTCAGGTAGGCCTGGATCACTTCGGCAATCAGGCTGATCTGCGTGGCGCGGGTCGCCTGCTCGGTGGCCAGGTAGGTTTCCAGCGCCGCCTCGGACAGATTGCGCACGCGGCCGAACAGGTCGACTTCGTATTCGGCCAGGCCCAGGCCGACCTGGTAGACGCTGGTGACTTCCGAGCGCCCGGTCTGCGACTGGTCGGCCGGCAGGCGCTGGCGATTGCCGCTGGCGTTGGCGTTGATCGACGGCAGGCGGTCGGCGCGCTGGATGCGGTACTGCGCGCGTGCCGCCTCGATATCCAGCAGCGCCTGGCGCAGGCTGCGGTTGTTGTTCAGCGCAGTGTCCACCGCACGGCGCAGGTCGGCGTCGACGATGAAGGTCTGCCAGTCCAGCGCCTGGGCACTGGCGCCATTCGCATCGGCCTCCTGCCAGCTAGCGGCGACCGGCGCCTCTGGCCGCTCGTAGGTCGGCGCCAGGGAGCAGCCACCGAGGGCGATGGCCAGGGTCAGCAGAGCGGGGCGCAGCATGAGGTGAGAGGTCATCGCGTTACTCCGCTTTGTGCAGGGGATGGTTGTCGGTTTGCTGAGGTTTGGTACGCAGCAGCGACAGCACCCAGACGAAGAAGATCGGCACGAAGATCACCCCAAGCATGGTTGCGCTGAGCATTCCGCCCAGTACCCCGGTGCCCAGCGCGCGCTGGCTGGCGGCGCCGGCGCCGGTGGCGATAGCCAGCGGCACCACGCCGAGCATGAAGGCCATGGAGGTCATGATGATCGGACGGAAACGCAGGCGCGCGGCTTCGATGGCAGCCTCGCGCAGCGAGTAGCCGTCCTCCCACAGGTCCTTGGCGAACTCGACGATCAGGATGGCGTTCTTCGCCGCCAGGCCGATCACGGTGATCAGGCCGACCTTGAAGTACACGTCATTGGGCAGGCCGATGGCGGTCACCGCCAGCACCGCGCCAAGGGCGCCGACCGGCACGATCAGCATCACCGTCAGCGGGATCGCCCAGCTCTCGTAGAGCGCCACCAGCAGCAGAAACACCACGGTGATGGCCAAGGCGAAGAGCATCACGGCCTGGCCGCTGGCGACCCGCTCCTGATAGGACAGGCCGGTCCATTCGTAACCGATGCCTTCCGGCAGTTCGGCGGCGATGCGCTCCAGTTCGGCCATGGCTTCGCCGGTGCTGACGCCCGGCGCGGCGTCACCGGCAATGCGGATAGACGGATAGCCGTTGTAACGGGCGATCTGCACCGGGCCTTCTTCCCATAGAGTGGTGACGAAGGCGCTGAGCGGCACCAGGCCGCCGCTGTCGTTGGGCACGTGCAGCTTGAGCACGCTCTCCGGCGTCATCCGTTCTGCCTGTTCGGCTTGTACCACCACGCGCTGCTGGCGGCCGGCATTGGAGAAGTCGTTGATCACCGAGGAGCCGAAGGCGGTGGACAGCGCACTGCTGACCGACTCGAAGCTGACACCGAGGGTGCGCGCCTGCTCCCGGTCGATTACCAGGCGCAACTGGGGGGCCTCGGCCAGGCCTTCCATCATCGCGTAGAGGAACTTCGGATTGCCGTTGACCTTGCCCAGCACCTCGTCGCGGGCGGCGAGCAACGCCTCGCGGCCAAGGCCGGCGCGATCCTGCAGGCGCAGGGCGAAGCCGCCGGAGTTGCCCAGGCCCTCGATCGGCGGTGGCGGCACGGCCATCATGGCGCCGTCGTCGAGGTTGGCGAAGTGCTCGTTCACTGCAGCCGATTCGGCCTCTGGTGATTGGGTGGCGTCACGCTCCGACCAGTCCTTAAGCAGCGGGAAGGCGATGGCGGCGTTCTCGCCCATGCCGGAGAAGCTGAAGCCGAGTACCAGAAAGGAGGTCTCGATGGCTTCGCGGCCCATCAAGAATTCCTCCAGTTCCTCGCCGGCTGCCGAGGTGCGCTCGCGGGTCGCGCCCGGCGGCAGCTGGATGTCGACGATCATGTAGCCCTGGTCTTCCACCGGCACGAAGGATTCCGGCAGGCGCAGGTAGAAGAAGCCCATCAGCACCACGATGCCCAGGTAGATGAACATCACGCGTCCAGCACGCGGCACCAGCGTGCCGTTGAGTTTCGTGTAGCGCCCGGTGAGCCCGGTGAACTTGCGGTTGAACCAGCCGAAGAAGCCGCGCTTTTCATGATGGCCGTCGGCAATCGGCTTGAGCAGGGTGGCGCACAGCGCCGGGGTGAAGGTCAGCGCGAGGAAACCCGAGAACAGGATCGACACCGCCAGCGACAGCGAGAACTGCTGATAGATCACACCCACCGAGCCGGACATGAACGCCAGTGGCAGGAACACCGCTGACAGCACCAGGGTGATGCCGATGATCGCTCCGGACACCTGGCCCATCGCCTTGATGGTCGCCGGCACCGGCGCCAGGCCTTCCTCGGCCATGATCCGCTCGACGTTCTCCACCACCACAATGGCATCGTCCACCAGGATGCCGATGGCCAGGACCATGCCGAACATGGTCATCATGTTCACCGAGAAGCCCAGCAGGTACATGAAGGTCAGCGTACCCAGCAGGCACACCGGCACGACGATGGACGGGATCAGTGTGTAGCGCACGTTCTGCAGGAACAGGAACATCACCAGGAACACCAGCACCATGGCCTCGACCAGGGTCATGATGACCTTGTCGATGGCCACGTCGACGAAGCGCGAGGTGTCGTAGGGCACCGAGAACTCGACGTTGTCCGGGAAGTTCACCGACAGTTCGTTGAGGCGCTGTTTGACCGCCTCGGCGGTCTGGATCGCGTTGGCCCCCGGCGACAGCTGCACGGCGGCGGCGACGGCCGGCTTGCCGTCCTGGCGCGAGCCGAAGTTGTAGTCCTGGCTGCCGACCTCGATGCGTGCCACGTCGCCCAGGGTCAGGCGCGAGCCGTCTCGGTTGGCGCGCAGCACGATGGCGGCGAATTCCTCGGGGTTGTCCAAAGTGCCCTTGACCGCCAGGGTCGCGGTCAACTCCTGTTCGCTGGAACCCGGCGTGCTGCCGAAGGCGCCGGCCGGCACCTGGATATTCTGTGCGCGGATGGCGTTGTTCACGTCATCGATGGACAGCCCGAAGCCGACCAGCTTCTGCGGATCGATCCACACGCGCATGGCCGCTTCGGAGGCGAAGAACTGCAGCTTGCCGACGCCGGGCACCCGGCGGATTTCATTGTTGATGTTGCGCGCGGCGTAGTCGGCCAGTGCCGTGGTGTTGTCGTCCTTGCCGCCATCCTTGTAGCTCAGCGCGTAAATCAGCAGGAAGCCCGCGGTGGCCTGCTCGGTCTGGATGCCCAGGGTGAGCACCGCTTGCGGCATGCGCGCCTCGGCCTTCTTCAGGCGGTTCTGCACGTCGACCTGGGCCAGTTCCGGGTCGGTGCCCGGCTGGAAGGTGACGGTGATCTCGGCAATGCCGTTGGCGTTGCTGGTGGACTCGAAATACAGCAGATTCTTCGCGCCGTTGAGTTCTTCCTCGATGACGCTGGTCACCGAGTCGGTCAGCACCTGCGCCGAGGCGCCGGGGTAGGTGGCGGTCACGGTGATCTGCGGTGGTGCCACGTTGGGGTACTGCGCCACCGGCAGAAACGGGATGGCCAGCAGGCCGGCCAGCGAGATGAACAGGGCGACGACCCAAGCGAAGTTGGGGCGCCGGATGAAAAACAGGGACATGAGGTTCTCTCCGGCTTACTGCGCCTGGGATTGAGGTGCGGTGGCGGCGTCTTCTTCGCGTGGAGCGACCTTGCTGCCCGGACGGATCGCCGCCAGGGAGCTGACGATCACCTTGTCGCCGGCCTCGAGGCCTTCGGTGATCTGCCAGCGCGAGCCGTGCATGGCACCGGTGGTGACCTGGCGAACCTCGACGGTGTCGTCTTCGCCGAGCAGCATCATGCTGGCCTGGCCGTCGGCGGCACGCTGCACCGCGCGCTGCGGCACCAGGATGGCGTTCTGGTTAAGCCCCTGCGGCGTCAGCACGCGTACATACATGCCCGGCAGCAGCACGCCCTGCGGGTTGTCGAAGCGGCCGCGCAACGCGATCTGCCCGGTACTGCGGTCCACCGAAATGTCGGTGAACAGCAGGGTGCCCTTGCTCTCGATATCGGTGCCGTCGACGCGCAGCGCCAGCGGCTGGTCGCCTGCGCCGGATACCTTGCCTTCGGCGATGGCTGCGCGCAGGCGCAAAGCGTCGGCGGCTGGCTGGGTGAAGTCGGCATAGACCGGATCGAGCTGATGGATGCGGGCGAGCAGGGTGGCTTCGCCCTGGCCAACCAGCGCTCCCTCGGTGACCTGAGCGCGACCGATGCGCCCGGCAATCGGCGCGCGAACTTGGGCATAGCCGAGATCCAGACGCGCGGTTTCCACGTTGGCCTGTGCCGAGCGCTTGTCGGCCTGGGCGCTTTGCAGCGCGGCCTTGGCTGCGTCGAAATCCTGCTGGCTGACGGCGTCGATTTTCACCAGCGGCTCGTAGCGCTTGACCGTGGCCTGTGCCTGGAACAGCTGTGCCTCGGCGCGGGCCAGTTCGCCCTGGGCGCGCGACAGGGCTGCCTTGAAGGGCGCCGGGTCGATCTGGAACAGCAGGTCGCCAGCCTTGACGTCGGTGCCTTCCTCGAAGGTGCGCTTGAGCACGATGCCGGCGACCCGCGCACGCACTTCGGCTACGCGCACCGGCTCGATGCGCCCCGGCAGTTCGGCGACGACGGTAAAGGGTTCGGTCCTGACGGTCAGCACGTCGACTTCGCGGGGCGGCGCCTCACCGCTTTCCTGCTCTTGCTGACCGCAGCCAGCGAGGCCGATTGCTGCCAGAAGGGTGACCATTGAAAAAACGTAACGCCCGCGAATCCTGCTCATGCCTGTCACCTGGAATTCAGATCCATTTGTCCTCGAAGGCGCGAATAATCGTGCCTTGCTTAAATTGAGTCAATATTGACTCATTCGGGTCTACTGTGAGCAAATTTGTATTCCCCTGTTGAAAATGGGGGCTCTTTCTGCACAATGCGCGCTGCCTAACCGGGAGGGCTTCGATGTCCAATGACGAAAAACTGCTCAAGGCGCTGGCCGTCGCCCTCGTCGATCGTCCACGCGCGACGCTGAAGGAGCTGGCCGAAGCTGCGGGTGTGAGCAAGGCCACCCTGCACCGTTTCTGTGGCACGCGCGATGCCCTGATCGAACGCCTGATGAACCATAGCCAGGCGGCGCTCAGCCAGGTGATCGAAGAGGCCGATCTGCAGGGCGCCGAGGTCGGGCAGGCGCTGCGCAGCCTGATCGAGAACCATCTCAGGCATCGCGAGCTGCTGGTGTTCATGATTTTCCAGTATCGCCCCGACAGCCTCGATCCGGACAAGGACGGCGCGCGCTGGATCGCCTACACCGACGCACTGGACAGCTTCTTCCTGCGTTGCCAGCAGGAGGGTTTTTTGCGCATCGATATCACCGCCGAACTGCTCACCGAGCTGTTCGTCTCGCTGGTCTATGGGGTGGTCGATGCCGAGCGCCGGGGCCGTGCCGCCAGCGCGCGCTCGCTGGCCGTACTGGAGCAGTTCTTCCTCAAGGGCGCCGGTCAGCCGAAGCCCTGATAGGTCTGTCACCAGGGCAGAGGCTGCCCGTCGTAGGCGTGGAAGCTGCCGCTGTGTTCGGGGCCGAGGCTGTCGATCACGCGCAGTATCTCGGCTGCTGCTTGCTCGGCCGGGCGTGCAGCGGCGGCGCCGCGAAAGGGGTGCGATAGCGGCGAAATCACCGTGCCGGGATGCAGGCTGAGCAGGCGCGCTCCGGGTTTGCTGCGTGCCAGTTCGATGGCGGCGGTCTTGATCAGCATGTTCAGCGCGGCCTTGGAGGCGCGATAGGCGTACCAGCCACCGAGACGGTTGTCGCCGATGCTGCCAACCTTGGCCGAGAGCATTGCCATGGCGCCCTGTTTGTCGAGCAGGGGCAGGAAGTGACGCAGCACCAGCGCCGGGCCCAGCGCGTTGACCTGGAACACCGCCTGCAGGGCGTCGGCCTCTATGGCGGCCAGGCTCTTTTCCGGGGCGATCCCGTCGCGATGCAGTAGCCCGGCAGCATGCAGAATCAGCTGGTAGGGCGCTTCATCGGCCAGCGCCGCTGCCGCTTCGGCGATGCTGGCGGGGGTTTCCAGGTCGAGCGCTGGCGAGCTGCTGCGGCTCAGCTCTCGTACACCGGCACAGTTGTCGTCGGCGCGCAGAAGCTGGCAGAACGCCTGGCCGATGGCACCACTGGCGCCGATCACCAGCGCCCGGTAGCCGGTGCCCAGGCTGTTGAGTCTCATGGCTGGGCGCCGCGGCGGAAGAACAGGGTGATCTGCCCCAGCTCGATGCCGAACTTGCTCATGCTCGAACGATTGATCAGGGTGTCGTCGTCCATCAGGTACATCCAGTCGTCAAGGTAGACCACGTAGGTGCTGTCATCCACCGGCAGGTTCAGGTGATAACGCCAGCGCAGGGCATTGCCGGCCACCTCGCCGACGGCCTGCCCGACCACATCGTCGGCCGTGCCTGTCCAGCGGCCCGGGCCGTCCGGGGTCAGCGTCCAGACCCGGCGCTGGCGGGTGCCGTCGCTGTACAGGAAGCGCTCGTCGAGGATCAGCTTGTCGCCCTCGCGGCGGCTGTCGATGTCGACCTGGAAGCGCTTGATCACTTCACCGGAGCGGTCCTGAAACATGCCCCAGGCCTGTACCGGGCCGGAGAAGAAGGTGGGCAGATCGAGTGTCGGCCGCTCGTTGGCGTAACGCTCGACCGGGACCTGGCCGCAGCTGGTCAGCAGCAGGCTGCTCAGTAGGATCAGCATTAGTCTCATGGGAACCTCAGCGGTTGAGGCCGAGCAACGCCGCCCGCAGCTTGGGGCTGCGGGTTTGCGGGTCGAGCCAGATGGAAAAGAAGGCGCGGGCGAATTCGGGGTCGTCGATGACATGCTGCAGCTTGCCGTCTACATAGAACCGGCAGCCCTCGTCGGGTAGGAACAGGCCGGTGATGCGCGTGCCGTCCTGCACATCGACGAAAGCCTGGCGCATCTGCTGCGTCCAGTCGTCCTGTTGCTCGGGGTCCAGTGGCTGGCCGTTGATGCGGCGAATCTCATCGAGGCTGGTGCCGACCAGGGTTTCCCGGCTGATGCTGCGGCGATAAGTCAGCTCCAGCGCGAAGGGCTGCTGGAAGTCGACGCGCCGCTCCGGGCTCCACAGCTTGGCGTTGTACACGGAGAAGCCGAACCAGCTGAAATCACCACTGCCGACCAGACTGGCCTGCGGCAGCCGTTCACGCCAGCCGTTCTGGGTGTTGGCCACTGCTGGCAGGCTGAGCAGCGCAAGCAGCATCAGCGCCGGAAGCAGGGGGCGAAGCAGGGCCACCATGGTCGTTCCCTCTGAGCCGGCTGGCGATGGCCGCGTCCAGCCATTGTGCGTATGCCCGGCGGCACGGGCCCCGAATAAAAAGATCCGGCAACCAGAAAGGGGGAGATGGGCGTTGCCGGATTGCGCAGTGTGTCGGGTGGTTTGCCGATGTGCGCCGGATGAGTGGGCGCCCAACGTCATACAGACCAAGTTGTCGATGAATATATGTACATAAATTTACTTTGTACAGTTCCTGTACATGTTTGCTTTCGGGTAGCGGACGAAAGGAGGGGCAGCAGCGCCCTGAAGATCAGAGCGCTGCGGATGGGCGGGCGGATCACCAGGGCAGCGAATGGCCCTGGTAGTCGAGAAAGGCGCACTGCCGTTGTCCCAGTTGCCGGTTGATCACCTGGCACAGGCCGCTGGCGCTCTGTTCCACACTCAAGGGCGCGGCATCGCCGCCCATGTCGGTGCGCACCCAGCCGGGGTGCAGGGCCAGCAGGCTCCAGGGCAACTGCGGCAGTTGCATCTGCCAGCTGCGCAACAGGCTGTTCAGCGCTGCCTTGCTGGCGCCATACAGCGGCATGTCGGCTGCGCGTGCCAGCTCCACGCTGGCCATCTGCGAACTCATAAAGGCGATCACGCCGCCGTCGATCACATGCTCGGCCAATTGCTGGGCCAGGCGAATCGGCGCCACGGCATTGGCCAGGAACAGCTGGCCGATGTCATCGAACTCGGTCTGGCGCGGGTCCTGATGGCCGGGGCCGTAGATCCCGGCATTGAACAGGGCGCAATCCAGGCGCTGGCCCTGCAGGGCCGCTTCGATGGGGCAATGGGCATCCAGGGAGTTGAGGTCACAGGTGATTATCTGCAGGGCATCGGCGTACTGGGCGCGCAGTGCCTCCAGCGGGCTGGCGGGGCGCACCTCGCGCACCACTGCATGCACCTGCCAGCCGCCTTCGAGAAAGGCGCGCACCAGGCCGAGGCCAAGCCCGCGTGATGCGCCACAGATCAGAATCTGGCGTTTCATGGCCATTGCATTTCACCTTTGAGGACTTTGGCGCTCAGTTCCAGGCTGCTTTCATCCTGTAGGTCAGGATAACGCGCCTTCATGGCCGCGATCAGGGCCTGGCTGTCCTTCGCTTTAGGCAGTTCCTCTTCCAGCGCCAAAAGGTAATCGCGGGTGAAGTGCAGGTCGGTCAGGTTCATCGCCGGCTCGCCCAGGTAGTGGCCCGGCACCAGAGTGGTCGGTTGCAGGGCTTCGAGCTCGTCCAGCGACTTCAGCCAGCTCTTGCGCGCTTCGGCAGTTTGCGAGTCGGCCACCCAGACGTGGATATTGGCGCTCGTCAGTATGCCGCCGACCACCGCCTTGATGCTGGGAATCCACAGGCTGGTGGCGTGTGCGTCGTGGCCGACCACTTCGATGCGCTGGCCTTCGAGCTCCAGCAGGTTACCTTGCAGCGCTTCGGGCACCAGGGTACGGGCCGGCGCGCTGTCTTTCAGGATCGGTCCCCAGTAGGCGAGTTTGGGAGCACGGGTTTCCTCGATATGGGCGATCGTGGCCGGGGTGGCCAGCACCTTGGCGTCAGGAAAGGCGCGGGTCAGCACGTCCAGGCCGAAGTAGTAGTCCGGATCGCCATGGCTGATGAAGATAGTTGTCAGACGCTTGCCGCTGGCCTGGATGCGTTCGACCAGTTCCTGTGCCTCGCGGTTGGAGAACTGCGCGTCGATCAAGATCGCGTCCTTCTCGCCGCTGATCAGGGTCGAGGTGACCGGGAACACGGCGGCGTCGCGCGGGTTGTAGGTTTCCAGGGTCAGCGGCTGGGCGAGGGCGGTGCCGGTTGCGGCTAGCAGGCCGAGGCCGGCGATGAAGCGAGTGACGAACGACATGGCGATCTCCGGGTAGATAAGAGTCGCGCATCCTATGCGCTATCTAGCGAGCGAAAAGCCTCGTAAGCTGGCCATGTTCATTGCGTGAATCGAGCGAATCATCTTGGATCGACTGACAGCGGCACGGGTTTTCGTCGAGGTACTGGAACGTGGCAGTCAGACCACTGCGGCCGAGGCCCTGGACATGTCGCGGGCGATGGTCTCGCGTTATCTCGCCGAACTGGAGCGCTGGGCTGGCGTACGTCTGCTGCACCGCAGTACGCGGCGTCTGAGCCTGACCGCTGCCGGCGAGCAGATGCTGCCGCAATGCCGCGAGATGATGGTCCTGGCCGAGCGCATGCAGGCCCTCGGCCAGTCTCTGGACGAGAATCCGCGCGGTACCTTGCGCATCACCTGCAGCCAGTCCTTCGCCCAGGCCTGGTTGGTACACGCGCTGCGGGCATTCACCGAGCGCTATCCGCGGGTCAGCGTCGATCTGTTGGTGGGCAGCGAAGCGGTCAACCTGGTGGAGGCCCGTATCGACCTGGCACTGCGCATCACCAACCAGCTCGACCCGAATCTGATCGCCCGGCGTCTGGCCGTGTGTCGCTCGGTGGTTTGCGCCAGCCCGGATTATCTGGCGCGGCACGGCACACCGCAGCGCCCGGAGGACCTGGCCCGGCACAACTGTCTGGCCTACGCCTACTTCGGTCGCAGCCTGTGGGAATTCGAGCACCAGGGCGAGGCCAGCGCGGTTTCGGTGTCCGGCAGCCTCAGCGCCAACGAATCGATGGTGCTGCTGGAGGCCACCCTGGCGGGTGCCGGCATCAGTCTGCAGCCGCTCTATTCGGTGGATGCGCTGTTGCGCGAAGGTCGCCTGGTGCATCTGTTGGCGGATTACCAGCCGCCGCAACTGGGCATCCATGCGCTATACGGCACGCGCAGGCAGATGCTGCCGGCCATGCGTCTGCTGCTGGATTTCATTGCCGAGCGGCTGGCCAGCGACGCGCATTGGCGACATTGAAGCGGCTTGCATTTGGCCAGCCGTCTTCGAGAATGAGAGAGAACGGACAAGGATTTTTCCATGCCAGCACTCTCGACCTTCGGCAAACGCGTTCGCCAACTCTGGCATGCAGCAGATCTGGCCCTGGTCGGACAGCGGCGCGAACGCCGCATGCGCATGCTGGCGAGCATGGTCATGGTGGTGATGGGCGTGCTGTGGGGGCTGTTCTTCGCCTCCCGCGGCTATTGGGCCATCGTGGTGATGGACATCGTCATCGTCCTCAGTGGCCTCGCCGTGTTCGCGCTGACCCTGCGCAACCGTGCCCGTGCGGCCAACCTGATCCTGTTCGGGGCGCTGATCCTGATCGTCGTCGCCTCGACGCTGCTGCTCGACCCGCCTACGCTCGTGGCGCCGCGGGCCACACATCTGTATCTGCTACCGGTCGCGGTGGGCGCGTTGATGGCCTTTCGCGACGAGCCGTTAAGGCTGCGCTACGGCGTCTCCCTGCTCAGCCTGCTGCTGTTCGTCGCGCTGGCAGCTTCCAATTGGCGGCCCACCGACCTCTACGCCTTGCCGGACGATGTACGGCTGATCGGCTCCTGGTTGCAGGGACTGGTGGCCATGGGGCTGTTCTTCGTGCTGCTGCATATCCTGCAAACCGACACGGCCGAGCGCTCGGAGCTGGATCGCGACCTGCGTGCGGCGGTGCGTGAGCAGCAGTTCGTGCTGTATTACCAGCCGCAACTCGATGACAGTGGCCGCGTGACGGGCGCCGAGTTGCTGATTCGCTGGCAGCACCCGCAACGCGGGCTGCTGGCTCCCGGCGAGTTCATCGACCACGCCGAGAACACCGGCCTGATCATCCCCATCGGCCAGTGGGTGCTGGAGCAGACGGCCGCACGCCTGCGGCAGTGGCAGGATGATCCGCTGTTTCGCGATCTGAGCCTGGCGGTGAACATCAGCCAGAAACAGTTCGGCCAGGCCAGTTTCGTTGCCGAGATACTCGGCCTGATCGAGCGCCACGGCATCGATGCCCAGCGTCTGGAACTGGAGCTGACTGAGACGCTGATCGTCCGCGACATGGAAGATCTGACCCGCAAGATGACGGCGCTGGTCGAGCAGGGGGTGCGCTTCTCCCTGGATGACTTTGGTACCGGTTTTTCCTCGCTCAGCCACCTCAAGCGTTTGCCTTTGAGCAAGCTGAAGATCGACCGCTCCTTCATCTGTGACGTGCTCACCGACGCCAACAGCGAAACCATCGTGCGCACCGTGATCGCCCTCGGCCAGAGCATGGGCATGACGGTGATCGCCGAAGGTGTAGAAACCGAGGCGCAGCGGCGCTTTCTGGCGGATAACGGCTGTTTTCGCTACCAGGGCTATCTGTTCGGTCGGCCGATGCCACTGGCGGATTTTTGCGCCTTCGTGCAGCAACACAATGCCTGAGCCGGCGTTCCGTCCATCCCTCATCGCCCGCTTCGAATGAACTCGAAGCAACGGTGCAATGTCTGTCTGCTGTCGGCCCGTACCGGCAGGAGTAGATGGCTATTGGCCGCTAGCGTGGCGCTTCGTCGCGGATTCTGTCTGGATCATGCTTGAGCTTTTGAGCGCGTGGCCGGCACGTTCATCCCGTTCGCCGGGTTCGTCTGACTGCCACGTGAAGATCGCCCCATGTTTTTATCTCGTCATGCTCCACTCCAACCCCGCATCCTCGGTGCCTGCCTGCTGCTCGGCGGCCTGCTCGGCGGCGCACAACCGGCCTTGGCCGAAGAAGCGACTGGCAACCAGCGCTGGGTCAGCGACAGCCTCAACACCTATGTGCGCAGCGGCCCCACCGATGGCTATCGCATCGTTGGCACCCTGACCTCCGGGGAGAAAGTGGAGCTGGTGCGTACTCAGGGCGACTACAGCCAGGTACGCAGCGAAAGCGGCAACACGGTCTGGATCCCCAGTCGCGACCTGCAGTCGGTGCCCGGCCAGGCCGAGCGCCTGCCGCAACTGGAGCAGAAGGTCGCTGACCTCAGCGCCGAGCTCAAGGGCATCGACGATGCTTGGAAGGTCCGCGTGCAGGGCATGCAGGAAACCATGGATTCGCGCAAAACGCTGATCGACGAGCTGCAGGCCGCCCGCGGTGCGCTGGATGCCGAGCTGACCACCACCCGCTCGCAACTGCGTGATGCCCAGGCGCAGTTGGGCAACGAGCAACAACAGGCGCTGATGCGCTACATGGCCTATGGCGGCAGCATCGCCGGCGCCGGGCTGCTGCTCGGCCTGATCCTGCCTACCATGTTGCGCGTGCGGCGCAAGCGTAACGATCAGTGGGTGTGATCTTTCACCTTTGATGTCCTGCGGCCTGGGACCTCAGGCGCGGGCCGTCAGGTGCCGGGCGATGCCCTTCTTCAGCGGCAGCAGGCCCTGAGCCACGCGCAGACCTGCGCCGCGTAGCAGGCGAGCGGGCAGGCGATCGTTGGTGTACAGCTCCACCAGCAGGTTGGTGGCCTGGTACAACGGCCAGGTGGCCAGGCGCAGCTGGCGCTCGTAGCGCGCCAGTGGCGCAGTCGCACCGATGTCCTGGCGTTTGCCATGTGCGTCGAGCAGCGCGTCGCTGAGCAGTTGTACGCCGATCAGGCCGAAATTGAAGCCGTGTGCGGTGACCGGGTGCATGCCCACGGCGGCATCGCCGAGCAGGGCGCAGCGGTTGCCGGCCATGCGCCGTGCGTAGGCGCCCACCAGCGGATAGGCGTGGCGGCTGCTGACCAGTTGCATGGCGCCCAGGCGGCGATCGAAGCGCTTTTCCATCTCGCGGGTGAAAATCGCTTCGTCGAGTTTCTGCAGGCGTTCTATTTCGCGCGGCGGCAGGGTCAGCACCATCGACGATTGCTGGCCATTGAGTGGCAGCAGGGCCAGGGTCTGGCCATAGCCGAACCATTCCCAGGCTACCTGCTGATGGTCCTGTTCGTGCTGCATGCGGCACACCAGCATGGTCTTGCCGAAGTCCTTGAGTTGCGCGCCGATGCCGAGCTGGCGGCGCGTCTCGGAGAAGCGGCTGTCGGCGGCGACCAGCAGGCGTGGTTGCAACACCTGGCCGTCCTGCAGCACCAGTTTCACCTCATTCTCGCCTTGCTCGATGGCGCGCACGCTGGTTTCACACAGCAGTTGCACATCGGCGCATTCGCTCAGCGCCTGATAGGCGGCGCGGCGAATGGCCTGGTTGGCCACCAGATGGCCGAGTCGCTCGGCGCCGGCCTGTTCGGCGCGTATCTTCAGGGCGAACAGCGAGGGCCCGTTGAACACCTGGGCATCGCGCAGCTCGGCAACGTCTTCGCTGGGCAGGCGTGCCCACAGGCCGAGGCGTTCGAGCAGGGCTTGCGAGCCGTGGGTGAGGGCGATTTCGCGGCCGTCGAAGGCAGGTTCGGCTAATGCCTGTTCGGCCTGTCGCTCCAGCACGACAATGGACAGACCCTTTCCGGATAGGGCACGAGCCAGGCAAAGGCCGGCCGGGCCTGCGCCGACGATGACGATATCGGGTGACATGCTGCAGCTCTCCAGGCGAACTCGGGAAGGCTCGAGTCTAGGCGGCAGGGGGCTTGCAACTATTGTCCGGGGTCATGCCGAAGGTGGAATGCGCCATCCTCGGCGCGATTCACGCCGCCGTGGTTCTCTGTCGAATATTGTTGTTATTACTACTTTGGCCAGGTTGATCGGCGTAATTTTCGGGATTACTGTGATGCGCGTTGTATGAACTACAAAAATAATCCGAGTTGGAGTCGATAGCATGCCCCCTCACGCTTCCGAGATAGCCTGTGCGCGATGCGTCCTCGTCATGGAGGCATTCACGTGAAACTAGCGCTGGTCGGCGACATCGGCGGAACCAACGCACGCTTCGCCCTGTGGCGTGACGATCATCTGGAGGCGGTACAGGTCCTGGCGACCGCCGATTTTCCCGGGCCGGAGCAGGCCATCATGGCCTATCTGCAGGCCCAGGGCCTGCCGCTGGGGGCGATAGGCTCGGTGTGTCTGGCCTGCGCCGGCCCGGTCAGCGGTGACCTGTTTCGCTTCACCAACAACCATTGGCGCATCGATCGCACCGCCTTCTGCCAGGCGTTGCAGGTCGACGAGCTGCTGATGATCAACGATTTCTTCGCCATGTCGCTGGGCATGACCCGCCTGGCCGAGCACGAGCGGATACCGGTGTGCGAGGGCCGGGCGCAGGCAGAGCGGCCGGTGCTGGTGATTGGCGCCGGTACCGGTCTGGGCGTCGGTACGCTGCTGGAGCAGGCCGACGGCCGCTGGCTGGTGTTGCCGGGGGAGGGCGGGCACGTCGACCTGCCCATTGGCAGCCCGCGAGAAGCCGAGCTGTGGCAGATACTCCATCGGCAACTGGGACACGTAAGGGCCGAAGACGTGCTAAGCGGCAATGGCTTGCTGGCGCTATACCGCGCCATCTGCGAGCTGGACGGCCAGCCACTGCAACACGATACGCCGGCTGCGATCACGACTGCCGGCCTGGCGGGCGAGCCCGTCGCCGCCGAGGTACTGGAGCAGTTCAGTTGCTGGCTCGGGCGCGTGGCCGGCAACAATGTGCTGACGCTGGGCGCGCGTGGCGGGGTCTACATCGTCGGCGGCGTGGTACCACGTTTTGCCGAGCGTTTTCTCACCAGCGGTTTTGCCAAGAGCTTCAGCGACAAGGGCCGCATGAGCGATTACTTTGACGGCATCCCGGTGTGGCTGGTGACGGCCGAATATCCCGGTCTGACCGGCGCGGGCGTGGCCTTGCAACAGAGGGTCGAGGCCGGTTAGAACCTGCACCGACCAGGCCTGCATTGCGGCATGAATACAACAAGGACGGCGGACCATGAGCCAGCCCGGCAAGTCGATTCTGCTGGTCGATGACGACCAGGAAATACGTGAACTGCTCGAGACCTACCTGAGCCGCGTCGGCTTTCAGGTGCGCGCCGTCGCCGACGGTGGCGCCTTTCGCCAAGGCCTGTGTGCGGAGTCGGCCGACCTGGTGATTCTCGATGTGATGTTGCCCGACGAGGACGGCTTCAGCCTGTGCCGCTGGGTGCGCGAACACCAGCGCTTCGCCCAGGTGCCGATCATCATGCTCACCGCCAGCTCCGACGAGGCCGACCGGGTGATCGGCCTGGAGCTGGGCGCCGACGACTACCTCGGCAAACCGTTCAGCCCGCGCGAACTGCTGGCACGAATCAAGGCGTTGCTGCGGCGTGCCCAATTCACCCAGGAGCGCAGCGGCGAGGTGCTGGCATTCGATGACTGGCGCCTGGACATGGTCAGCCACCGCCTGTTTCATCGCGACGGCGAGGAGGTGATCCTCTCCGGTGCCGACTTCGCTCTGCTCAAGCTGTTTCTCGATCATCCGCAGCAGATCCTCGACCGCGACACCATCGGCAACGCCACTCGTGGCCGCGAGGTGATGCCGCTGGAGCGCATCGTCGACATGGCGGTGAGCCGCCTGCGCCAGCGCCTGCGTGATACCGACAAGCCGCCGCGGCTGATCCGTACCGTGCGCGGTAGCGGCTATCAGCTGGCGGCGACCGTCAGCGTGCAGGCCGGCGATGGCCGTTGAGCCAAGGCGCTGGTTGCCGCTGCCGCGTTCGCTGCTCGGGCGCATGCTGTTGCTCACCCTGTTGGCGATACTTGCGGCGCAGACGCTGTCCAGCGCCATCTGGCTGTCGCAGTTGCGTGCCACCCAACTCGAAGGCCTGGTGACCACGGCGCGCAGCCTGGCTCACTCGATGTCGGCCAGCGTGCGTTACTTCCGTTCCCTGCCGGTGAATTACCGGCCGCTGGTGCTCGACCAGTTGCGCAGCATGGGCGGCACGCGCTTCGTGGTCAGCCTCAACGACCGTCCGTTGCAGATGAAGCTGCTACCGCCCACGCCGCGCAAGCAGGCGGTGACCGAGACGGTGACCGAGGTGCTGCGTCAGGCACTGGGCAGCGCTGCCGACATCTCGGTGACCTTCGTCAGGCCGGATGATCTGCTGATCTTCAACGGCGGCCTGAAGCTCGACGAGCTGCCGCGATCCTGGGCGCACTATGCGCTGACCCTGGAGCCGCTCAACCCGCCGGTGCTGGTGACGCAGATCCAGCTGGCCCCGGGGGAATGGCTGTACATCGCCTCGCTGCTGCCCGAGCCCTACACCAACCTGGAGGAACCTTTCCTGCCCTCCCAGCAGCTGTGGTTCATCCTCCTGACCAGTGTTTTCCTGCTGGTATTCATCGGCTTGCTGGTGCACCTGCAGAGTCGCCCACTCAAGCGCCTGGCGCGCACCGCACGGCACCTGTCGCTGGGGGCGGAAGTGGAGCCGGTAGCCGAAGGTGGTGGCCGCGAGGTGGTCGAAGTGGCGCGTGCCTTCAACGCCATGCGCGAGCGCATCAGCCGTTACCTCACCGAGCGCAGCCAGCTGTTCAGCGCGATCTCCCACGACCTGCGCACGCCGATCACGCGGCTGCGCCTGCGTGTCGAACTGCTCGACGACGAGAGCCTGCAGAGCAAGTTCGGGCGCGACCTGGACGACCTGGAGCTGCTGGTCAAGGGCGCACTGCAATGCGTGAAGGACACCGACATCCACGAGAACATCGCGCCGGTCGACCTCAATCATCTGCTGCATGGGCTGATCGAGCCCTATCTCGGCACGGGACGGGTGACCCTCGATGGTGCCGCACGGGCTGTCTATCCGGGCAAGCCGCTGGCCTTGCGTCGTTGTATCGGCAACCTGCTGGACAACGCTCTGAAGTATGGCGAGCGTGCGCATCTGCACATTGAGGACGATGACGAAGCCTTCGTCCTGCATGTCGATGATGAGGGCCCGGGTGTGCCTGAGCAGAAGCTCGAGCAGGTGTTCGAGCCGCACTTTCGCCTGGCCAGCCAGCAGCAGGGCTACGGCATGGGGCTCGGCATCGCACGCAACCTGGCGCACAGCCATGGCGGCGAACTGAGCCTGCGCAATCTGCGAGATGGAGGGCTGCGTGTCACCCTCTGGCTACCGCGCCAATCCCGTTGAATTTCCGCTCGTGAGCCCTCGCGCTGGACCGCAGAATCCGCGGCGCGGTGCCTCATGTAACCTGCCCGGGCCGCTTTGTAACAGCCCGGTGACCATCCAATACCCTTTGTTACCCCCGCCGCAGTGGGGCCTGGGTAGACTCGTTCGCAATGCAAGCACCACGACTTGCTCGCGAATAACAACAACAAGGTGTCTCATCCCATGAAAGCGATCTCTCGCCTGTCCTGTGCCATCTCCGTCGCGGTCCTGCTGCCCCTTTCCGCTACTGCCGGTGAAGTCGAAGTGCTGCACTGGTGGACCTCGGGTGGTGAAAAGCGCGCCGCCGATACCCTGCAGAAACTGGTCGAAGCCCAGGGCCACAAATGGAAGGATTTCGCCGTTGCCGGAGGTGGTGGTGAAGCGGCCATGACCGTGCTGAAGACCCGCGCGGTGTCCGGCAATCCGCCCGCCGCGGCGCAGATCAAGGGGCCGGATATTCAGGAGTGGGGCGAGCTGGGCCTGCTTGCCGACCTCAACGACGTCGCTGCCGAGCAGAAGTGGGATGACCTGCTGCCACCGCAGGTGATCGAGGTGATGAAGTACCAGGGCGACTACGTGGCGGTGCCGGTCAACGTGCACCGGGTCAACTGGTTGTGGATCAACCCGCAGGTGTTCGAAAAGGCGGGTGCCACGCCGCCGACCACCCTCGACGAATTCTTCGCCGCTGCCGACAAGCTCAAGGCGGCCGGCTTCATCGCCATCGCCCATGGCGGCCAGCCCTGGCAGGACGGTACGGTGTTCGAGGACCTGGCCTTCAGCATTCTCGGCCCCGAGGGTTTTCGCAAGGCCTTCGTCGAGCTGGATCGCGACACCCTGACCGGCGACAAGATGGTCGAAGTGTTCGCTGCCCTGCAGAAGCTGCGTGGCTACATCGACGCCGACGCCGCCGGGCGCGACTGGAACAGCGCCACTGGTTTGGTGATCGACGGCAAGGCCGGCATGCAGATCATGGGCGACTGGGCCAAGAGCGAGTGGACCGCAGCCGGCAAGGTCGCCGGCAAGGACTACGAGTGCCTGGCGTTCCCGGGTACCCAGGGCAGCTTCGCCTTCAATATCGACTCGCTGGCCATGTTCAAGCTGACCAACGCCGACAATCGCAAGGCTCAGGAAGACCTGGCGCGCACGGTGATGGGCAACGAGTTCCAGGAGTTCTTCAACCAGAACAAGGGCTCGATCCCGGTGCGTATGGACCAGGACATGAGCAGCTTCGATGCCTGTGCGCAGAAATCCATGGCCGACTTCAAGGAGGCCGCCGCCGATGGCGGCCTGCAACCGAGCCTGGCCCACGGCATGGCCGCATCCAGCTACGTGCAGGGCGCGGTGTTCGACGTGGTGACCAACTTCTTCAACGACCCCAAGGCCGACCCCAAGCGCGCTGCCCAGCAACTGGCGGCAGCGATCCAGGCGGTGCAATGAGCCTGCGGGCCGCCTAGGCGGCCCTGCCCTAGGGCGGGTGTAACCCGCCGCTTTCAAGCCTTCTATCCCAGGCGCATGTGTCCATGCATGCGTCACGGGATCGGCCGCGCCGCGTTTCCCTACGGTAGGGAATGGCAGCGGCGCAATCCGCAACGACGGAGTGATCCATGACTTCAAATGCAGTCACTGCCAAAGCCTCACCGCTGGATGCCCTGCAACGCTGGCTGCCCAAGCTGGTGCTGGCGCCGAGTATGGTCATCGTGCTGGTGGGCTTCTACGGCTACATCGGCTGGACCTTCCTGCTGTCGTTCACCAATTCGCGCTTCATGCCCAGCTACAACTTCGTCGGGCTCCAGCAATACGCGCGTCTGTGGGACAACGACCGCTGGTGGGTGGCGAGCCAGAACCTACTGGTCTTCGGCGGTCTGTTCATCGCCATCAGCCTGGCCATCGGCGTGCTGCTGGCGGTGTTGCTGGACCAGCGCATCCGCCGCGAAGGCTTCATTCGCACCATCTTTCTCTATCCCATGGCGCTGTCGATGATCGTCACCGGCACCGCCTGGAAGTGGCTGCTCAACCCCGGCCTGGGCCTGGACAAATTGCTGCGCGACTGGGGCTGGGAGGGCTTTCGCTTCGATTGGCTGGTGGACCCGGATCGTGTCGTCTACTGCCTGGTGATGGCCGCCGTGTGGCAGTCCTCGGGGTTCGTCATGGCGCTGTTCCTCGCCGGCCTGCGCGGGGTCGATCAGTCGATCATCCGCGCCGCCCAGGTCGACGGTGCTAGCCTGCCGAGCATCTACCTGCGCATCGTCCTGCCGAGCCTGGGCCCGGTGTTCTTCAGCGCGCTGATGATCCTCGCTCATATCGCCATCAAGAGCTTCGACCTGGTCGCTTCGATGACCGCCGGCGGCCCCGGCTACGCCTCCGACCTGCCGGCGATGTTCATGTACGCCCACACCTTCACCCGCGGCCAGATGGGCCTTGGCGCCGCCAGCGCGATGCTGATGCTCGGCGCGGTGCTGGCGATCCTGGTGCCGTATCTGTATTCCGAACTGCGAGGCAAACGCCATGACTGATTCCGTGCTCGATGCGCGCCTGGCGCCGCGCCCCGTATCCCGGGTGAGGGCCTTCAGCCTCAGCCGCCTGGCCATCCACGCCACCCTGATCCTGGCCTGCGCAGTGTACCTGGTGCCGCTGCTGGTGATGCTGCTGACCAGCTTCAAGACACCGGACGACATCCGCAGCGGCAACCTGCTGTCCTGGCCCGACGTACTCACGGTCATCGGCTGGCTCAAGGCCTGGGACGGTGTCGGCGGCTACTTCTGGAACTCGGTGAAGATCACCATCCCGGCGGTGCTGATCTCCACGCTGCTCGGCGCGCTGAACGGTTACGTGCTGGCCATGTGGCGTTTTCGCGGTTCGCAGCTGTTCTTCGGCCTGCTGCTGTTCGGCTGCTTCCTGCCGTTCCAGGTGATCTTGTTGCCGGCGTCCTTCACCCTCGGTCAGCTCGGCCTGGCCAATACCACCGAAGGCCTGGTGCTGGTGCACGTGGTCTACGGCCTGGCCTTCACCACGCTGTTCTTCCGCAACTTCTACGTGAGCATTCCCGAGGCGCTGGTGCGGGCCGCGCGCCTGGATGGCGCCGGCTTCTTCACCATCTTCGGACGCATCCTGCTGCCGATGTCGGTGCCGACCATCATGGTCTGCCTGATCTGGCAGTTCACCCAGATCTGGAACGATTTCCTCTTCGGCGTGGTGTTCGCCAGCGGCGATACCCAGCCGATCACCGTGGCGCTGAACAACCTGGTCAACACCAGCACCGGAGCCAAGGAATACAACGTCGACATGGCCGCGGCGATGATCGCCGGCCTGCCCACCCTGCTGGTCTACGTCCTGGCCGGTAAGTACTTCCTGCGCGGCCTGACGGCCGGCGCCGTTAAAGGTTGAAAGCTACTGCGCTCGGTCATGCTGCGTTGGATTCAGGCTCGGAAGCCGCTTGCGGCTAACGCCCTTTAGGGCGGCCCGTATGGGCGAGCAATGCGAGTAATGCTCATTTAGCGGCCTAAACTCCGCTTCCTCGCCTGACTCCGCCTTGCCTGACCTTCGCTCGCGACGCTTTCAAAGTGGAGAAATGAAATGGCTACCCTCGAACTGCGCAACGTCAACAAGTCCTACGGCAGCGGCCTGGCGGACACCCTGAAGAACATCGAGCTGGCCATCGACTCCGGCGAGTTCCTGATCCTGGTCGGCCCCTCCGGCTGCGGCAAATCCACCCTGATGAACTGCATCGCCGGCCTGGAAGACATCAGCGGTGGGTCGATTCTGGTGGACGGCGCCGACATCAGCGGCATGAGCCCGAAGGATCGCGACATCGCCATGGTGTTCCAGTCCTATGCGCTGTATCCGACCATGACGGTGAAGGACAACATCGCCTTCGGCCTGAAGATGCGCAAGCTGCCGCCGGCCGAGATCGAGGCCGAGGTGGCGCGCGTGGCCAAGCTGCTGCAGATCGAGCACCTGCTGGGGCGCAAGCCCGGCCAGCTGTCCGGTGGCCAGCAGCAGCGCGTGGCCATGGGCCGGGCGCTGGCGCGGCGGCCGAAGATCTACCTGTTCGACGAACCGCTGTCGAACCTCGACGCCAAGCTGCGTGTTGAGATGCGCACCGAAATCAAGCTGATGCACCAGCGCCTGAAGACCACCACGGTGTACGTCACCCACGACCAGATCGAGGCCATGACCCTGGGCGACAAGGTGGCGGTGATGAAGGACGGCATCATCCAGCAATTCGGCACCCCGCAGGAAATCTACAACGACCCGGCCAACCAGTTCGTGGCCAGTTTCATCGGTTCGCCGCCGATGAACTTCATCCCGCTGCGCACGCAGGTGCGTGATGGCCAGTGCTTCGGCCTGCTCGACTCCGGGCAGGCGCGCTGCGAGCTGCCGCTTGGCGCGGCGGCGGAGCTGGAAGGGCGCGAGCTGATCCTCGGCGTACGTCCCGAGCAGATCCAGCTGGCCGGCGCCGCTGCGGCGCTGCCGAGCCTGCGCGCCGAGGTCGAGGTGGTCGAGCCAACCGGCCCCGACACCCTGGTGTTCGTCAGCCTCAACCAGACCAAGGTGTGCTGCCGCCTGGCGCCGGATGCTGCACCGCAGGCCGGCAGCAGCCTCGACCTGCAGTTCGATCCCACGCGCGTGCTGTTGTTCGACGCCACCAGCGGCGAGCGTCTGCGCCCGGGAAAGCGTCAGGCCACTGATAACAAGGTGGCCCAGTTCAAGCTCGGTTAGCCGTGTAGCCCGGATGCAATTCGGGGGTTGCCCAATACCCCCGCATGGCATCTGGCTACAGCTCCTCGAGACAACGAAACCCCCGTCGCTGCGGCGGTTATCCGCAGCATCGCTCAATAAAAACAATCAGGAGCAACGATGAAGACCACACAGCAAACCCTCACCTGTTCGCTCGGCGCCCCCTGCCTGCTGGCACTGGCTTTGGCCACTCCGCAAGCACTGGCCCTCGAGTTCAGCGGCTACGTGCGCAGCGGCATCGGTGGTGCCGATACCGGCGGCACGCAGCAGTGTTTCCAGTTGCCGGGCGCGCAGTCCAAGTATCGCCTGGGTAACGAGTGCGAGCAGTACATCGAGCTGGATCTGCGGCAGGACCTGTTTCGCCTGGATGACGGCTCTGTGATCAGCGTCGAGGGCATGGCCCAGCTCTACAACCAGTACGGCCACACGCCGAAGTTCACCGGCGACTACGGCTTCGCGCGGATGAATCAGATGTACGCGGAATGGAGCAACATGCCGGCGCTCAATGGCGGCTCGCTGTGGGCCGGGCGGCGCTTCTACAAGCGTAACGACATCCACATTTCCGATTTCTACTACTGGAACCAGAGCGCCACGGGCTTTGGTATCGACGAGATGAAGATCGGCGACCTCAAGTACAGCTACGTGTTCTCGCGCAAGGACAGCTACTTCCAGGAGCCCTACATCAACCGTCACGACTTCAACGTCGGCGGCTTCCAGGTCAACCCGGGCGGTGAACTGGAAGTGGGCGTCAGCTACATCGACAAGCCCGACAGCACCGACAGCCACAGCGGTTGGGCAGTGACCGCGCAGCACAAGCAGCAGGACTTCCTCGGCGGGGTCAACACCATCGCCCTGCAGTACGGGCGCGGACCGGGTACCGGCCTGGGCTATACCGGCGATCCGACGCTGGACAACAGCAACCGCAGCTGGCGCCTGGTAGAGTTCTTCGACTTCCAGATGACGCCGCGTCTCGGCGGCCAGGTGCAGCTGGTCTACCAGAAGGACAAGCGCCCGGATGGTGCCGATCAGAACTGGCTGTCCATCGGTGGCCGCACCAGCTACGCCTTCACCGAGCAGTTCAAACTGGTCGGCGAGATCGGTCGCGATCAGGTCGAGGCGCCCGGTGGCACGCGCAAGCTGACCAAGTTCACCATCGCGCCGACCTGGTCGCCCTCTGGTCCTGGCTTCTGGGAGCGTCCGGAAATCCGCCTGTACTACACCTACGCCAGCTGGAACCGCGCCGCGCAACAGGCCGCCAACCTCCTGGCCGATGGCTCGGCCTTGTCCGAGAACGGCGCCTTCGGCAGCGCACGCAACGGCTCCAACTTCGGCGTGCAGGTGGAGTACTGGTGGAAGTAACCAGTCGGTAGGGTGGATCACGCTTCACCGATCCACCGTGGGTGTCAGGTGGTGGATGAGAAAAGCGTCATCCACCCTACGAAGCTTAGACCGTGCCCGCTGCGCACCAGGACCGTAGCCCGGATGCAATCCGGGGTGATTCATGCACCGGCCCCGGATTTCATCCGGGCTACGGCAGTACGTAAGGCGCGCTGTGCGCGCCAGGCGTTAGAGCAATCCCGCTACCAGGCGCCCGAGCACTTCCATGGCCTGTTCACTGCGCGGGCTCCACGGGTGACCGTAGTTCAACCGCGCGCAGTGGCGAAAGCCCTGGCTGGCGGAGAAGATCGGCCCCGGCGCTAGGCTGATGCCCTGGGCCAGCGCCAGACGCAGCAGTTGCAGCGAGTCCAGGCGCTCGGGGAATTCGAACCAGAGGAAGTAGCCGCCCGAAGGCCTTGTGACCCGCGTGCTGGCGGGAAAGTGCCGGGCGGCGGAGGCGAGCATCGCGCTCTGCTGCATTTCCAGAGAATGGCGCAGCTTGCGCAGGTGGCGGTCGTAGCCGCCGTGCTGCAGGTAGTCGGCCAGTGCCGCCTGCGCCGGCACCGAAGGGGAAATGGTGGTCATCAGCTTGAGCCTGGCGATCTGCTCGGCATAGCGACCGCCGGCCACCCAGCCGATGCGATAGCCCGGCGCGAGGCTCTTGGAGAAGGAGCTGCAATGCATCACCAGCCCCTCACGGTCGAAGCTCTTCACCGGTTTGGGCGGGTGGCTACCGAAGTACAGCTCGGCGTACACGTCGTCCTCGATCAGCGGCACCTGATGTTCGACCAGCAGGTCGTACAGCGCCTGTTTCTTGGTCTCGCTCATGCTCGCACCCAGCGGGTTCTGCAGGCTGCTCATGAACCAGCAGGCCTTGATCGGCAGTTGCTTGAGGCTATCGGACAGGGCGCCCAGGTCGATGCCTTCGCGTGGGTGCACGGGGATTTCCACCGCCTTGAGCTGCAAGCGCTCCAGCACCTGCAGGCAGGCGTAGAAGGTCGGTGACTCGATGGCCACCAGGTCGCCCGGTTGAGTCACGCACTGCAGGCAGAGGTTGAGCGCCTCCATGGCGCCGTTGCTGATCACCAGCTCCTCCATCGGCAACATCACGCCACTGACCATATAGCGCAGGGCGATCTGCCGGCGCAGGTCGGCGTTACCGGCAGTCATGTCGGCGATGATCTCGTGCGGCGAGAGCATGCGCAGCGCGTGCGCCATGCTCTTGGCCAGACGCGGCAGGGGGAACAGGTCTGGGCTGGGGAAGGCCGAGCCGAAAGGTACGGTGTGCGGGTCTTTCAGCGAGGCGAGTACCGAGAACACCAGCTCGCTGACGCCGACCTCGGTGGTCTGCGCGGCGTGGGCGGTTAGCTCCGGCTCGTGCAGCGGACGCTTGGCGTGTTCACGCACGAAATAACCCGAGCGTGCGCGTGCCTGGATCAGGCCGCGGTCTTCCAACAGGTAGTAGGCCTGGAACACGGTAGACGGGCTGACCCCGTAGGTGCGGCTGGCATGGCGCACCGAGGGCACCTTCTCGCCGGGGCCGAGCACGCCGGTACGGATCAGCTCGGCGATCTCGTCGGCGAATTTTTCGTAGCGCTTCATCCTGTCCTGATTCACCGCTGCAAAGGGTAGGGACGAACACTTTACGGCGTGAGCGGCAGACATGGCAGTGCCTCGTGAGTGGGAGGGCATACATCGGATGTAAGAGCGGATTTATCCGCGATGAATGCGGCGCAGCGGTTTCGCGGCTGAAGCGCAATGCCGCCCAGCCGCTCCTAAAAGGCTCGTGTAGCCTGTAGCCCGGATGCAATCCGGGGACGTATCTCGAACCGCCCCGGATTTCATCCGGGCTACGACGCTTGCTCCCCTCTCCCCGAAGGAGAGAGGGGATTGATCGCGTCCGCCTTTCGTTAAGTGAATTACGCGGTTTACCGCGCCTCAACGCAGCGGCGCGAGGAAGGTGCTCTTGGTGCTGACACGGCTGCCCGAGTCGGTCTGGTCACGTACCTCGAAGCGGACGGTTTGCGGCCCAGCGCCGTTGCTCGTGGCGGTCAGCGCGACGCTTACCGGCAGGTCGCGAATCTCGCCCGGTGCCAGGTTCAGCGTGCGCGGACCGTGCAGTTCGAAGTCGCCGGCATCGACCAGCTCGATGGCATAGCTGCGCGGTTGCTGGGTCTTGTTGATGATCTTGAGGCTGTAGATGTTCTCGATCTGGCCTAGTGCATTCTCGCGGAACAGGCCACGGTCACGGGTCACGTCCAGGGAGATCAGCGGGCGTTCGGCCAGCGCCCAGGCGAAGGCGCCGATCATCACCGCCAGCATCGCCGCGTAGCCGATCAGGCGAGGGCGCAGCCAGTGGGTCTTGCCGCCGGCCAGTTCGCGTCCCGAGCTGTAACGCACCAGACCACGGTCATAGCCGAGCTTGTCCATGACACTGTCGCAGGCGTCGATGCAGGCGCCGCAGCTAAGGCAGTCGAGTTGCAGGCCGTCGCGAATGTCGATGCCGGTGGGGCAGACCTGTACGCAGATCGTGCAGTCGATGCAGTCGCCCAGGCCTTCGGCCTTGTAGTCGGCGTCCTTGCGGCGCGGGCCACGGTTTTCGCCACGGGCAGCGTCGTAGGAGATGACCAGCGTATCGCTGTCGAACATCACGCTCTGGAAGCGTGAGTAGGGGCACATGTCGCGGCACACTTTTTCCCGCAGCCAGCCGGCGTTGATGTAGGTGGCAGCCGTGAAGAACAGCACCCAGAACGCCGTGGTGGCGCCGACTTCGAAGGTCGCCAGGTCCACCGTCAGTTCGCGCACCGGGGTGAAGTAGCCGACGAAGGCCAGGGCAGTGGCCAGGCTGACCGCCAGCCACAGGCCGTGCTTGGCGCTGCGCCGGGCCAGTTTCTGCAGCGACCAGGGCGCGGCATCGAGCTTGATGCGCTGGCCGCGGTCGCCTTCGGTGATGTGCTCGACACGCATGAACACCCAGGTCCAAACGCTCTGTGGGCAGGCGTAACCGCACCAGACGCGGCCCGCCAGCACGGTGATGAAGAACAGGCCGAAGGCGGCGATGATCAGGATCGCCGAGAGCAAAATGAAATCCTGTGGCCAGTAGGTTGCGCCAAAGATGTGGAACTGACGATTCTCCAGATCCCACAGTACGGCCTGGCGACCATTCCAGTCGATCCAGGCGGTGCCGAAGAACAGCAGGAACAGCAGGCCGGCACCGAGCAGGCGCAGGTTGCGAAAGCGCCCGGTGAAGCTGCGCGTATGGATCGGGCCGCCGGCCTGGGCCGGTGTCAGGCGGATGGGTTTGGCGGTATCGAGGCTCCGCACAGGGATCAGATCGGTCATTTAGTTGCCCTCATCAGGCGTTTATCAGGCTGGCGCCATGATCCGAGGGCAACTGATCGCGAAACAGACTCAGGTTTTCGATAAAAAAGCGGATCAGATGCGTGCGTCGAGCGCAGAGGGAACGGTCGTGCAGGACGCCAGGCCGCGCCGTTTCTGACGCCTTGAGCTTTGCCGCTGGCAAGGCAGCGGTCGCCCTGCGACATCGCGCCGCGCCAATCAGCGGGCTGTGGTGGTCGCTGTCGTACCTAGCTGATCCGCTTTTTTAAGGCTTTTCTGGCGCTGTTTTCAGTGCACGTTTGGCAGGCATAGTCGACGCCCCGTGATCAGGAGGCCTGCCGGCATGTACCAATACGACGATTATGACCGCGCGCTGGTGCGCGAGCGTGTCGCCCAGTTCCGCGACCAGGTACAGCGGCGCCTGGCCGGTAAACTGAGCGAGGAGGAGTTCCTGCCGCTGCGCTTGCAGAACGGCCTGTATCTGCAAAAGCATGCTTACATGCTGCGTGTGGCGATCCCCTACGGCACCCTGTCGGCCAAGCAGATGCGCGCACTGGCGCATATCGCCCGCGAGTACGACCGCGGTTACGGGCACTTCACCACGCGGCAGAACATCCAGTTCAACTGGGTCGACCTTGAGCGCGTGCCGGACATCCTCGACTGGCTGGCCGAGCACGACATGCACGCCATCCAGACCTCCGGTAACTGCGTGCGCAACATCACCACCGAAGCCTTTGCCGGCGTCGCCGCCGACGAGTACCTCGACCCACGCACACTGGCCGAGATCCTGCGCCAGTGGTCGACGGTCAACCCGGAATTCCTCTTTCTACCGCGCAAGTTCAAGATCGCCCTGTGCGCTGCCGAGCAGGATCGCGCGGCGATCCAGGTGCACGACATAGGCCTGCAGCTGTACCGCGACGAGGCCGGCGAGCTGCGCCTGCGCGTGTTGGTTGGCGGTGGTCTGGGACGCACGCCGATCATCGCCCAGCCCCTGCGTGAAGGCCTGCACTGGCAGGACTGCCTGTCCTACGTCGAGGCCATCCTGCGCGTGTACAACCGCCACGGCCGACGCGACAACAAGTACAAGGCGCGCATCAAGATTCTGGTCAAGGCCCTCGGCATCGAATCCTTCGCCGCCGAAGTGGAACGCGAGTGGCAACCGATCAAGGACGGCCCGGCACGCCTCACCGAGGACGAGTATCAGCGCGTCGCCGCGTCTTTCCACAAGCCGGCCTACACCGCGCAGGACGGCCTGGATCTCGACTTCGGCACCCAGCTGACGAGGGATCATGCCTTCGCTCGCTGGGTCTCGCGCAACGTCATGGCGCATCAGGTAGCGGGCTATGTCAGCGTGGTGTTGTCGACCAAGCCGGGCATCAGCGCGCCGCCCGGAGACGTCACGGCCGAGCAGATGGAGGCGCTGGCCGACTGGAGCGAGCGCTACGGGTTCGGCGAGATTCGCGTCGCTCACGAACAGAATCTGGTGCTGCCCGATGTTCGCAAGGCCGACCTCTACGCGCTATGGCGGGAGGCCGAGGCGGCGGGGCTGGGCACCGCCAACGCCGGGCTGCTGACCGATATCATCGCCTGCCCGGGTGGCGACTTCTGCGCCCTGGCCAACGCCAAGTCGATCCCCATCGCCCAGGCCATCCAGCAGCGTTTCGACGATCTCGACTACCTGCACGACCTGGGCGAGCTGAGCCTGAACATCTCCGGCTGCATGAACGCCTGCGGCCATCACCATATCGGCAACATCGGCATCCTCGGCGTCGACAAGAACGGCAGCGAGTGGTACCAGCTCACCCTCGGTGGCAGCCAGGGCCAACAGGCGGCGCTGGGCAAGGTGATCGGCCCGTCGTTCGCTGCCGAACAGGTGCCCGAGGTGATCGAGTGCCTCGTGCATACCTATGTCGACCACCGCGAGGAGGGTGAGGGCTTTCTCGACACCTTCCAGCGCATCGGCCTGGAGCCGTTCAAGGCGCGTGTCTACAGCCGCGAGGAGGTGGTATGAACAATCTGATCCGTCTGGTCGAGGGCCAGGCTTGCATCGTTGACGACGATCCCTGGCAGTTGCATGAGGCCGACCAAGGCGTGCCACTGATCCTGCCGCTGGCGGCCTGGCGTGAGCGGCAGCCCGTGGAGGTGCTGGAGGGTAGGGCGATGAGTGCCGACGGTCTGCTGCTGCAGGTCGACGACGAGCCGCAAGCGCTGCAGCCATTTCTTTCCAGCCTGCCGCTGATCGCCATCGACTTTCCCAGTTTCCGAGATGGCCGCGGCTACAGCCAGGCCTACCTGCTGCGCACCCGCCTGGGTTGGCGTGGCGAGTTGCGCGCCGTCGGCGATGTACTGCGCGACCAGCTGGCGCACATGCGCCAATGCGGCTTCGACGCCTTCGCCGTGCGCGCCGATAAATCGGTGGAAGATGCAATCAAGGGCCTGCAAGGGCTCAGTGTGTTGTATGGTCGGTCGGTTATCGAGCCGCGCCCGCTGTTCCGTCGTGGGCGCCAGAAGGAGGAATCGAGATCATGATGGTGCGTGGCCTGTTCTGGCTGGTAGTGCTGCAGTTGTTCGGCGTGGCCCTCAACCATTGGCTGTTGCCGATGTTGCCGGCCTCGATCATCGGCCTGCTGTTGCTTTCGCTCTGGCTGATGTGGCGCGGTGCCGTGCCGGAGCCGCTGCAGCAGGCCGCCGGCGGCTTGCTGCCTTACTTGCCGCTGCTGCTGGCCGTACCAGCCTCGGGGATCATGACCAGCAGTGATCTGTTGCTCGGCGAGTTGCCGGTGATTGTCACAGCGCTGGTGCTGTCGTTGCTGGCGACCGTGCCGTTCTGCGGCTGGCTGCTGCAGACCCTGATCCGCCGTCAGGAGCGCAAGTGATGACGCAATTCACTCACCACTCGCTGTTCGCCATCGCTCTGACGTTGGCCGCCTTTCTGATCGCCGCCTGGCTCTATCGCCGCAGCGGTTGGCTGGTGCTGCAGCCGGTGCTGGTGTCGGTGACGCTGATCGTCACCACGCTGCTGCTGTGTGGGGTCGACTACGCCACCTATCGTGCCGGTGCCGAGCCCGTCGCCTGGCTGCTGGGGCCGGCCACCGTAGCCCTGGCGGTGCCGCTGCAACACAACATCAAGCGCATCCGCCAGTTGTTCTGGCCGGTGCTGATCACCCTGACCGCCGGCGGCGTATTGTCGGTCGCGCTGACCCTGGCCATCGGCTGGGCACTGGGCGCCGACTGGAGCGTGGTGATGAGCCTGGCGCCGAAATTCGTGACCATGCCGATTGCCATGCCGGTGGCCGAGCAGATTGGCGGCGTCGCTTCGCTGGCCGCGGTGATGGTGATGCTCACCGGGGTGATCGGCACGGCCATGGGGCCGCTGCTGCTGCGCTGGGCCGGGGTGGAGCACCCGGCTGCGCGCGGCCTGAGCTACGGTATCAACGCCCACGCCATCGGCACTGCGCATGCCCTGCAGGAGGGCGAGGAGTGCGGCGCCTTCGCCGCCCTGGCGATGAGTCTGCTGGGCATCGGCACCGCCTTGCTGTTACCGCTGCTGCTGGCTTGAGCGTGCGGAATCCCGCCACCTGAACCACCCCTGACGCCGCGCGGTGGCGACAACTCGCCACCGCGGCGCGCGTTGAGTGCCGTTGCAGGCCAGTAAAACGCCGTTGAATCCTTTCAGCGGCACGCATATTGCTCTTGCCCGTGGCGCGATCGGAATACGCCCGCCAAGAGGCCTGGAACACCCTTCCTCCCGTCGCGCCGCTGACCAGCGGCTTGTCGCCCATCTGCGGCCCAAACGGCCGCTGCCCGAAACCTTGCCTGCACGGCTCTTGTCGTCGTGCGACGATACTGGACTGTCCCATGAAGAAAATCCTGCTGACGCTGCTTTGTCTCAGCGTAATCGGTTGCTCCAAACCCCGCGAGCCCGAGAAAACCGTCGACGTGCTGCTGATCGGCGCTGGCGTGATGAGCGCCACCCTCGGCACCTACCTCCACGAGCTGCAGCCGGACTGGAGCATCGAAATCTACGAGCGCCTCGACCGCGTCGCCGGCGAAAGCTCCAATGGCTGGAACAACGCCGGCACCGGCCACTCGGCGTTCTGCGAGATGAACTACACCCCGGAAACCGCTGACGGTGGCATCGACATCAGCAAGGCGGTGGCGATCAACGAGTCGTTCGAGATCTCCAAGCAGTTCTGGGCCACCCAGGTCGAGCGCGAGGTGCTGAGCAAGCCCAGGAGCTTCATCAACATCACCCCGCACATGAGCTTCGTCTGGGGCGATGACAACGTCGAATACCTGCGCAAGCGCCACGCGGCGATGCAGCACAGCAACCTGTTCCGCGGTATGGAGTTCACCGAGGATCATGCGCAGATCGCCCAGTGGGTACCGCTGATCATGCAGGGGCGCGACCCGCAGCAGAAGGTCGCTGCGACCCGTATGGCCATCGGCACCGACGTCAACTTCGGTGAGATCACCCGTCAGCTGATCGACGCGCTGATCGGCAAGGAGCAGGCCAGCCTGCATCTGGAGCATGAAGTCCGCGACCTGCAGCGCAACGACGACGGCACCTGGCGTGTGACCGTGGCCGACCTGGCCAAGGGCGGCGCCGAGCAGAGTATCAATGCACGCTTCGTGTTCATCGGCGCCGGTGGTGGCGCGCTCAAGCTGTTGCAGAAGTCCGGCATCGAAGAAGCCGATGGCTACGCCGGCTTCCCGGTTGGTGGCCAGTTCCTGATGACGCGCAACCCGGACCTCGTTGCCCAGCACCTGGCCAAGGTGTACGGCAAGGCGTCTGTCGGTTCGCCGCCGATGTCCGTGCCGCACCTGGACACCCGCGTGATCGACGGCGAGAACGTGCTGCTGTTCGGCCCGTTCGCCACCTTCTCCACCAAGTTCCTCAAGAATGGCTCGCTGCTCGACATGTTCAGCAGCATGACCACCGACAACTTCCTGCCGATGGTCAACGCCGGCATGGATAACTGGTCGCTGAGCACCTACCTGATGGGCCAGCTGATGCTCAGTCAGGAGGACCGCATGGCCTCGCTGCGCGAGTACTTCCCCGAGGCGCAGAACGCCGACTGGGAACTAATCACCGCCGGCCAGCGTGTGCAGATCATCAAGAAGGATGCCGAGAAGGGCGGCGTGCTGCAGTTCGGCACCGAGGTGGTGACCTCCGCCGACGGCAGCCTCAGTGCGCTGCTGGGCGCCTCGCCGGGTGCTTCCACCGCTGCGCCGATCATGCTGCACCTGATCGAGAAGGCCTTCGCCGAACAGGTGGCCACGCCCGAGTGGCAGGCGCGCCTGAAGGACATCATCCCGTCCTACGGGCAGAAGCTGAACGATGACCTGGCGCTGACCAACCGCATTCGTCAGTGGAGCAGCGAGCGTCTCGAACTGCAGCACATCGAAGTCGCGCCGGACGTGGAAATGGCCGCCGAGCCCGAGCCGAAGCCGGTGACGCTGTAAGGCTTAAAACGCTGTGAAGGAACCCGCCCTGCGTGATGCGCACGGCGGGTTTTTTATTGGGCGGCCGTTCGTATTTCGTGGCGAGTAGCCCGGATGAATCCGGGGACTGTCCGCATTGATGGCCAGACTGATCGCGGCTGAAGCCGCTCCTACAGGTATTCACCCGTACCGTAGGAGCGGCTTCAGCCGCGATGATCCATCCATGCTTCGCAGCATGGATGAAATCCGGGGGCCGCTCGAGCGTCAGAAAAGCTATCGCGGCTAAAGCCCCTCCCACAGATTCCGCCGTGCCTGTGGGAGGGGCTTTAGCCGCGACTGGACATGGCCTGGCTCCCCGGATTGCATCCGGGCTACGTTCATTCCGTCAGCGTCATCAGAATATCGGCATACCAGGTGCAGTTCAGACCCAGGGCTTCGTCCTGTTCCTCGTCGCGGTCGCCGAGCAGGCGGGTGGAGTGAATGCCGAGCAGGTGCCAGGGCAGCTCGCCATCGACGCTGGCGCGCTTGACCACCGGCGCGCCGCTGATGCCGCGGTGGGTGCGGCCGTCGGTGAGGAAGTAGCCGAGCCCCTGGAAGCGCAGGCCGAAGGAGGAGGCCAGGCCGGCATGGCGCGCCACCGGCATGCGGTGCAGGTTGTCCTGAAAGCCCAGCGGGAAGCCCACCACCAATAGGGTAGAGCCGATTTCCGCATGCTCGTCGGCCTGCAGCAGGTGCTGCTCACTGAAGGCCTGGTAAACGCTGCCCGGCGGTAACGCGGAACGATCCAGCTCGATCACCGCCACGTCGATCTCGCCGGCACCATCGATGCCCTGGCGCCACAGGCGCCGCTCGCCGTCGTACAGGGCGATGGTGAAATTCGCCGTGCTGGCTAGGTTACCAGGGTCGGTGTGCAGCTCGATCTGCAGGGCGTCAGGGCGATGACCGCTGGGCTCGTCGAGCGCCACATGGCGACTGGTGACCAGGAACAGCCGGTTGTCGCGCCGGAAGAAGAAACCGCTGGCGTTGGTCAATATCTGCCCGGCCGCCAGGGTGGAGATGCGCGTCGCGCTGAGCATCAGGGAATCGATCATGGCCAAGGCCTCCTGCCGGTCTGTGGCCTAGTGCTGACCACGAAACACGGCAGGGGTTCGGCCCGCAAGGGGCGCTGCCTGGACGGCTCCACGCGAGCTTCAAGGCGCTGCCGGTTCGTCCTCGTTGCGATCCAGCGCCACTTGGCGGATCGACAGGCGAATCTCCGCCGGCAGCACGCGCTTGGCAGCGCCTTCGGCCAGTTCGCTTAGCAGCGGATGATGGCTGAGCTTGCCGGCTTCGTCCTGGCGCAGCACGCCCTGGTCCAACAGGCTCTGGATGAAGTTACGGAACAGGCTCTTGTCGAAGAACTCCGGCGCATTCAGACCATGCAGGATCGACAGGCGCTGGGCCATCACCGTGCACAGGTTCTCTAGTTCCTCGGCGCTGATCGCGTTCTGCCCAGCATTGAGCAAAAGGGCAATAGCCATGTAGAAGCGCTGCAGGGTCTGCGCCACCGAGCGCGACAGCAGGGTCAGCAGCACGAACTGGCGCGAGCTGGGCGCCGGGCGCACGTACACGTCGCCTTCGACCTTGAGCAGGCCCTGCTCGACGAACGCCGCCAGCCACTGGTCGATCACGCCTTCGAGCTCACTTTGCTCCCAGCGGATGAACAGTTCTGCCTGTAGGTACGGATACAGCGCGCCGGCGTAGCGCAGAATCTGCTCGCGGCTGATCCGTGCGCTGCTCTGGAAGAAGCTCGCCAGCAGCGCCGGCAAGGCGAAGATGTGCAGAACGTTATTGCGGTAGTAGGTCATCAGGACGGCGTTCTGCTCGTCCAGATAGAGAATCTTGCCCAGCGCATCCTTCTGCTCGGCCAGCAGGTCCATGCCCTTGACGTGCTCGATCAGCGCCGCGCCGTCGCCATCCGGCAAGGTGGTATGCGGCGAGTAGGGCACTGCTCGCAGCAATGCCAGGTAGAGGTCGAGCACACGGGCCAGGGCGCGGTCGTCCAGGGCCAGCTTGCTGGTGGACAGCAGCGCCAGGGCCACCAGGTTGACCGGGTTGATCGATGCTGCCTCATTGAGGTGGCGTGCCACACGCTCGCCCAGGCGGTTGGTGGTGTCGCTCAGCCAGGCCGGGCGGTACTGCGGGCCCAGATCCTGCTGGCGCCAGCCGGGCTGCTGCTGGTCGAGGAACTCGGCCAGCTTGATCGGCTCGCCGAAGTTCACCGAGACCTGGCCGAAGCGCTGCTTGAGCGCGCCGAGCACCTTGAACAGGTCGAAGATCGACTCCTTCTTCTTGCTCGCGCCGCGCAGTTCGCCCAGGTAGGTACGACCCTCCAGCACGCGCTCGTAACCGATGTATACCGGCACGAAGACGATGGGCAGGCGGTGGCTGCGCAGGAAGCTGCGCAGGGTGATGGCCAGCATGCCGGTCTTCGGCTGCAGCATGCGCCCGGTGCGCGAGCGCCCGCCCTCGACGAAGTACTCCACCGGGAAGCCCTTGCTGAACAGGGTGTGCAGGTATTCGTTGAATACCGCGGTGTACAGCGGGTTGCCCTTGAAGGTGCGGCGCATGAAGAAGGCACCGCCACGGCGCAGCAGGCCGCCGATCACCGGCATGTTGAGGTTGATGCCGGCGGCGATGTGCGGCGGCGTCAGGCCGTTGCGAAACAGCAGGTAGGACAGCAGCAGGTAGTCGATGTGGCTGCGGTGGCAGGGCACGTAGATCACCTCGTGGCCCTGGGCGATGTCGCGCACGCCTTCGACGTTGTGCACCTTGATGCCGTCGTAGATCTTGTTCCAGAACCAGGAGAGCACCAGTTCGAGGAAGCGAATCACCGTGTAGGTGTAGTCCGAGGCGATCTCGTTGCCATAGCGCAGCGCCTGGGCTTCGGCTTTTTCTAGGCTGATCTTTTCGCGCTCGGCTTCCTCGGCAATCGCCTGGCGCACCATCGGGTCGTGCACCAGGCCCTTGACCAGATTGCGTCGGTGCGACACGTCCGGGCCGATCACCGCCGCCTTCTGGTTGCGGAAGTGCACACGCAGGATGCGGTGCACCATGCGCAGGGTGCGCTCCTGGCCCTTGTCCTGCTCGACCAGCTCGCGCAGGTGAATCGGCGTGGAGAACTGCACGCGGGTCTTGCGTCCGAGAATCAGGATGCTGACCAGCCGGCGCAGGCGCCCGGTGACGGCCCAACTGTCGGCGAACAGCAGCTTCCAGGCGCTGGTCTCGCGGTCCGGCGACTGCCCCCAGAACACGCTGACCGGCACGATCTGCGCGTCGTCCACGGCATGCTGGCTGAGGGCAGTGACTACGCGATCGAGGGTCGGCGAGATGCCACGCTTGTCCTGGCGGCCGAACCAGTCCGGCTCCGGCGTCAGGTAGAAGAACGCCGCCGGTTCCATGTGCTCGCCGACCGCCACCGGCAGTACCGGGCGTGGCAGACCGGCCTTGGTGCATTCGCGGTCGACCACCGCCAGGTCGCTCACCGACGGCTGCTGCAGCACGTAGAACACCGGCTTGCTGCGGTCGAGCTTGAGAGTGAAGGCAGACTGGTTGATGGTTTCCGAGCGTACCCAGAGGTACAGCAGGCGGCGCAGCGCGCTGAAGGCCATGCGGCGGAAAGGGGAGCGGGTCATACGGACTCTTGAGCAATTAAACGAGCGGGTGCTCGGGAAGGGCGCTAGTGTGCCGCAAGCCCGTCTGGCCGGCAAAAAACTATCGCGTCCGGACGGTCAGTCCAGCCAGCATGCCCGCGGCGTATGACGGAAAAACACTCGACGGCTCAGCCCCCGTTGATCAACAGAACTGCAAACCGTGTCTCGGGTTCCCGAACGGAATGCTTAGTCAGATTGGGCCGATGCATGGATCGCATTCTGGCTATGTGGTTGCGCTTGGAGAGTTGGTAGGAGCGAGCTCTGCTCGCGAAGCTTTTGTGCTTGGATTCGCGAGCAGAGCTCGCTCCTACTGTCCTTATCGGGTGGGCTTCAGGCGGCACCCTTACGCCAGCTTCATCACCACCACGCCAGCGGCGATCACCACGCAGGCCAGCAGGCGAATCGGCCGCAGCGTTTCCTTGAGCAGTACCATGCCCAGCAATACGGCGAACACCACGCTGGTCTCGCGCAAGGCAGAGACCAGTGCGACCGGCGCCTGGGTCATGGCCCAGATGACGATGGTGTAGGCGGCCATCGACATCGCGCCGCCGGCCAGTCCGCCGCGCCAGTGCGGGCCCAGTTGGAGAAAGGCACGTGGCCCGCGGGCGATGGCCAATACCGCAGCCATCACCACGCCGTTGACCGTGAACAGCCACAGCGAATAGCTCAGCGCATCGCCATTGTCGCGCGCGCCCATGGCATCGCTGAGGGTGTAGCCGGCGATGAACAGCGCCGTCATCAACGCACAGAACAGCATCGCCCCCTGTGGCGCTTGCTGATGACCACCGCGCAGGGCCATCAGCCAGATGCCCATTACCAAGACCAGCAGGCCTAGCAGTTGCAGGGAGCTGAGCCCGTCGTGCAAGAGCAGCAGCGAGAGCAGGGCGACCATCAGTGGCGAGCTGCCCCGCGCAATGGGGTAGACCTGGCCCAGGTCACCATATTGGTAGGCGCGAGCGAGGAAGAAGTTGTAGCCGATGTGCAGCAGCGCTGACAGCGCGATCCATGGCCAGGCCGATACCTGCGGCAGTGCTACCAGTGGCAACGCGCACAGCGCCACCAGGCCGGCGCCGATCTGAATCAGGGTAGCGCTGAGGAAGCGGTCGAGGCCGATCTTCAGCAGGGCGTTCCAGCCGGCATGCAGGGCGGCGGCGGCGATGACGGCGAGAAAGACCGTGGTGTCCAAGAAAAGCCTCTGGCGCAGAAATTAAGCGGTGCTGGGTGAAACGTAGCAGCATCGCTGACGACTGTGACAGCAAGAGGACTGCTGGTTTTTACAGGCCGCGTCGACGCAAGCGAATGTGCGTCGGCCGCGTCGCATCAAGCGATAGCCTGTCGCCGTGTACTCAGCAGATAGAGCAGGGTGAACACGATAACCAGCACGTCCAGAACCACCGCCGCAGTAGCCTTGGCCAAATACGCCTGACCATGAACGATTAGCAGCGACACGAAGACGGCCTTGCTCAGCGCTGCAATCACGGCGCACAGCGTCCGGTGTTCTGCGTTCAATGCGCCATGGATCAACAGTACGCCCATCAGCCCGACCAGCGCCGACCAGCTGCGAATAACAAGAGATTGCAATGGCCCGTCGAAGGAGGCGCCGAACATCGATTGCAGCGCCTCTTGTGGCGCAAACAGACCGTAGAACATGGTGGCGGTAAGAACGCCGGACACCAGCATCAGCCATTTGAAGTGGCGTGCGATATAACCCATGGTGGTTCCGTCCTGTGGGGAGCGAGCGGGTGGAGCATAGCCTTGAAACGAAGGCATCACCTGAGATGAAGTTCCCATCGCGACATCGCATTTCAGCCGTTACCTGGCCCGCCCATCACGCTTGAATATCTCGTCGACGCCAGTTGCTCCAGGGGCCTGACCAGCAGGCCCGCTCATGTTTCGCTGAAGTCGAAATAGAGGATGTTTCGGGGCGCGCTCAGCAGGTCAGTGCACGGTGCTCATGCTCTGATGAAGCTTGGCCAGGTCGCTCCAGTCGCGGTCCTCGTAGAAATTGATCTCGATGGGGTAGACCGGGTGATCGCTCAGCGCCTCGTTGACGTTGGCCATGAACGCTTCGCGGTCGGCGATGTAATAGACGAACTCCTTCAGGCCGTTGCCGGTTGCCGTGTAGGCATCCAGATAGAGCGTGCCACTGCCGCCTATGGTCTCCAGCCCGTCTTCGAGCCGAATCATCTCCTTGTTGATCTGCGCCGACGGCAAACCGTTGTTTTCCGATGCCTCGTACTTCCAGGAAATGACCGTCAGCCAGGGCATCTTTTGCTGGATGTCCAAGGGCGGAGCGTCGGCGACGAATTTATAGATGATCGGTTTGCCTTCTACCGTTGCCTTGGCGACTGACCAGATGCGTTCTGTGGATTCCATGGAAGATGCTCCCGCTAGTAAAAACAACAGAAAGACGGCGATTCACATGATGTTCGTTCATACCCTTGAAGTGAAGCCTGTGCACGACCTCCCGAGCCGGTTCGCTATAGATATTTGCGCGTCATATCCAGTTTCTTGTGGCAATCCACTGTTTGCTTATCCTGTTCCCCCAGCTGTCTGGTGAAGATGGCACAGGCGATCTGCAGATGGTCGTTGGCCTGCCGGTACTGTCTGGCCAGGATCAGCGCCCAACCCATGTTGCCATTGGCGATGCCGATATTGAGATGTTCGGCCGGATAGTGCAGCTCGTCCACCTCCAGCGCTGTTCGAAGTGATTCGAGCCCTTTCTGGAACTGGCCGTCGAACATGTAGGCCTGGCCGAGGTACGTCCAGCGGCCGCCGAGGTAGGGATCATCAGGATCAAGGTTCTGGTCGATATCCAGTGCGGTCTGGAAGTAGGCAATCGACGCCGCGTAGTCCTGATTTTCCAGCAGGCGTATGCCGATCTCGTGGCTCAGAAGGGCGAGCGATTGCTTGTGCAGGTAATCGTCGGTTCTTTCCTGGTTGTAGCGCTCGATCATCCTGCCCAGCGCCTCTTCGGCCGAGGCCCAGAGGGGCAGCAGGCAGACCAGAACCAATAGCATTGCACGCATGCATCATCCTTTTGCATCGCCAAACGACCAGGCCGCGGCAGGGGCGACCGTAAAACGAGGTTGCCGGTAGAACCTATTCGATTTCCAAGGGCACTGTCCATGCCGACCCGGCGCAGTGCTGCAGACCTCGCTGTCGCCTCAAGATGTGGATTTCTCCAAACACGAATTCCTTATTCGTGACGGCAAGGGGAAGAAGGAACGCGTCACCATGCTGCAGTGCTTACCGCAACGGCGCCATATAAGACAACGATTGCGTTTGCCGAAATGTCCGGTTTTTCGCAATGCCGAAAGGCAGCGGCATGTTCAGTGGCAGGCGAAGAAAATTACGCGATCTACAGGCTAAAAACCGACAAAAAACGCTCTGAACAGCGCATCTGGCTGCGAAAAGAGTGGGCTCTAAAAAGTCCTTTTCAGTCACAATTCATGCTTTATACTCGGCCTTCGGCTCAAGCAAGAACGCGAATCGCTTTACCTGCTCCATGCTCGATTGCCGGGAGTGGCGAACGCTGAGGGAACGTTTTTACCGAGCCGTCAAAGCGCCTTCGGGGACAATAAAAACATAGCGAGTTTGGAGAAGTTGGTAATGGCAGATCGTGAGACCGGAACCGTCAAATGGTTCAATGATTCCAAGGGTTACGGGTTCATTCAACGCGAAAGCGGCGCGGATGTATTCGTTCACTACCGCGCCATCCGTGGTGATGGTCACCGTACTCTGGTCGAGGGCCAGAAGGTCGAGTTCGGCGTGACCCAGGGCCAGAAAGGCCTGCAGGCGGAAGACGTCTCCGCGCTCTGAGCTCCAGACTCCAACGAGAGGCCCGTCGATGACGGGCCTCTTCGTTTGTGCCTTTCATCCGCGGGCTGACTTCCAGCCCGTTATCAGCATTTCCTTCGGCGCGAGGACTCAGCCCGGCAGCAGTCCGTGCGCATCGGTTATCGGCCGGATCACCCGGCACGGATTTCCGGCGGCGAGAACGCCCGGCGGAATCGAGCGATTCACCACGCTGCCGGCACCGATCACGCTGTCGTCGCCAATCGTCACGCCCGGCAGAATCGATACGTCAGCCCCTATCCAGACGTTATTGCCGATGTTCACCGGCTTCGCGTACTCCAGCCCGGCATTGCGCCGCTGGGCATCCAGTGGGTGCCCGGCGGTGTAGATGCCGACGTTGGGGGCGATGAACACGTTGTCGCCCACGGTCACGCTGGCGCAATCGAGGATCACTAGGTTGACGTTGGCGTAGAAGTGCCTGCCGATGCGGATGTTGTGGCCATAGTCGCAATGGAAGGGGCCTTCGATGACGAAGCCTTCGCCAATGCTGGCGATGATCGCCCGCAGTTGTGTCTCGCGGCTGTGCACCTCGCTCGGGCAGGTGGCGTTCAGCTTGAACAACTTGATCTTGGCGCGCAGCCGCTGTGCGAGCAGTTCGGGGTCGTGATTGGCATCGTAGAGCAGGCCGGCTGCGGCCTTCTGGGCTTCGTTCATGGACGTCGCTCCGATCGAGGTTTTTTGCCAGGGCTTCAGCTTCGACCGGCTGACGTCGGGAAAGTGGCAGCTGCCGGGTTAGGGGCAGCCGCCCTGCTCGGCAGAGATACGGCGAACCCCGAGACGCCTGGTGGTAGGGTCAAATGATATTGCAGACCTGGCGTTGCAATTGAACCGGTTGCCCTGGGTGGCCTTGCGTTCAGTCCGTGCGCCAGATGATCTCGCTTTCGCCGTCGGCATCGACCTTGATCCAGCGGTCGGCTTCTTCGTCGCTCTCGTCTTCCACCCAGGTGCCAGGGGCGCAGCGCACCTGTACGCCGAGCGCGGCATGGGCGGCGCGGGCGCAGGCCAGGTCGTCGGCCCAGGGTGTAGCGTCGCTTTCCAGGTACAGGCTGTGCCATTTGCCCACGGCTTTCGGCAGCCAGGTCACCGGCACGTCGCCCGCCTGGCATTTGAAGGTCTGGCCCTTCTGCTGCCAGGCGCTGCACGGGCCGAGGGCTTCACCCAGCCATTGCGCCACGGCGTCGCGTTCGGCGTCTTTGAGGTAGATCTCGATGTCCGGTTGGCGCATTGGGTTCATTCCTGAGTTTTGACGATCCAATCGTAGCGGATGGCGACGGTAACTTCGAAGGGCTCGGCGATCACCGCTTCGCGGCGTTCGGCGCTGGCGCGCCAGCCGTGCGGGGTCATGGCCAGCAGGTCGGCGCGGGCCTGAGCCTCGGTCAGGTGCAGCGGGAACTGCAGGGTTTCGCTATGCGCCAGGTGCATGCCGGGCGGGATCAGCGCCAGGTGCTTCTCGTCGTCGTAGTCGCGCACCTCGTCATACAGCTTCTGCCGTAGTTCCATCAGGTGCACGCGGGTCGGGCCCATGCGCAGCAGGCCGCCGCCGGGGGCGAGCAGGCGCTTGGCCTCGCTCCAGTCCAGGGGGCTGAACACGCTGGCGAGCAGCTCGCAACCGGCATCGGCCAATGGTACGCGGGCCATGCTCGCCACCAGCCAACTCAGTTGCGGCGCGCGTTTGCAGGCGCGTTTGACCGCCTCGCGGGAGATGTCCAGGGCGTAGCCGTCTGCCGCCGGCAGGGCGCTGGCGATCTGCTCGGTGTAGTAGCCCTCGCCGCAGCCGATATCCAGCCAGCGTGCGGGCTGGTATTCGGCCGCCAGTGCTGCCAGGCGCGCGGCCAGCGGCGCATAGTGATCACCGTCGAGAAAACGTCGGCGCGCCTCGACCATGGCGGCGTTGTCGCCGGGGTCACGGCTGTTCTTGTGCTGCACCGGCAGCAGGTTGTAGTAGCCCTGCCGGGCGCGGTCGAAGCTGTGGCGGTTTTCGCAGGCCAGGCCGTTGCCGCTGTGCTCGAGCGGCGTCTGGCAGAGGGGGCAGATCAGGCTCATGCCAGCAGTTTCACCATCGTCTGGTAGTAGACCTCGGTCAGCAGGTCGAGGTCGCTGGCCAGTACGCGTTCGTTGATCTGGTGGATGGTGGCGTTAACCGGGCCAAGTTCGACCACCTGGGTGCCCAGAGTGGCGATGAAGCGACCGTCGGAGGTGCCGCCGCTGGTCGACGGCGTGGTCTCGCGGCCGGTGACGCCTTTAATGCTGGCAGCCACGGCATCGAGCAGTTCGCCCGGTTGGGTGAGGAAGGGCAGGCCGGACAGCGCCCACTCCAGGTGGTAATCCAGGCCGTGTTTGTCGAGGATGGCGGTAACGCGCTGCTGCAGGCCCTCGACGGTGGATTCGGTAGAGAAGCGGAAGTTGAACACCGCCTTCAGTTCGCCGGGGATGACGTTGGTAGCGCCTGTGCCGGAGTTGAGGTTGGAGACCTGAAAACTGGTCGGCGGGAAGTAATCGTTGCCATGATCCCAGTGCTCGGCGGCCAGTTCAGCCAGTGCCGGAGAAGCGAGATGAATGGGGTTCTTCGCCAGATGCGGGTAGGCCACGTGACCTTGCTTGCCGTACACGGTGAGGGTGCAGCCGAGCGAGCCCCGACGGCCGTTCTTCACCACGTCACCGAGCAGGGTGGTGCTCGACGGTTCGCCAACGATGCACCAGTCCAGGCGCTCGCCCCGTTCGCGCAGGCGCTCGACCACCGCCTTGGTGCCGTGCTGGGCCGGGCCTTCTTCGTCGCTGGTGATCAGGAAGGTGATGGCGCCCTTGTGGTTCGGATAGTCGGCGACGAAGCGCTCCACGGCGATGATCATGCTCGCCAGGCTGCCCTTCATATCCGCTGCGCCACGGCCGCAGAGCATGCCCTCTTCATCGACGCGTACGTCGAACGGCTGGTACTGCCAGGCGTCCAGCGGGCCGGTGGGCACCACGTCGGTGTGGCCGGCGAAGCACAGTACCGGGCCGTCGCCACCGCGCCTGGCCCAGAAATTCTCCACCTCTTCGATGCGCATGGGCTCGACTTCGAAGCCACAAGCGGCCAGGCGGCGCATCATCAGTTCCTGGCAGCCTTCGTCGACCGGGGTCACGGATGGGCGACGAATCAGGTCGAAGGCGAGTTCCAGGGTCGGGGAGAGGGTGGCGGTCATTACGGCTCCGGTACGGCGGCTGGCGTGAAGGTCGGCCATCTTAAAGCAAAAGTCGTTACCGATCAGGTCATCAGGCGCGCCGCGTGGCGCATTGGCTTTCATGCCGCCTGTTTCGCCAGGCGACGGTTGACCTGCACGACAGGCTTGGGTGGGCAGGGTGCTATCTCTATAATGCGCGCCGTCCAGCAGGGGGATAAATGAATACAGACGATCAGCGATTCGGCGGCATAGCCCGGCTTTACGGCCAGGAGGGCTATCAGCGCCTGGCTGCGGCGCACGTGGCGGTGGTCGGCATCGGCGGCGTGGGCTCCTGGGCGGCCGAGGCGCTGGCGCGTTCGGGGGTTGGCGAAATTTCCCTGTTCGACCTTGACGATGTCTGCATCACCAACACCAATCGCCAGGTGCATGCCGTCGAAGGGGCCGTGGGCAAGGCCAAGGTCGACGAGATGGCTGCGCGCATCCGCGCTATCAACCCGGCTTGCGTGGTACACGCCGTCGCCGATTTCGTCACCCGCGAGACCATGGCCGAGTACATCACCGAGCAGCTCGACGGGGTTATCGACTGTATCGACAGCGTGCCGGCCAAGGCCGCGCTGATCGCCTGGTGCAAGCGCCGCAAGATCCAGATCGTCACGACCGGCGGTGCGGGCGGGCAGGTCGACCCGACGCAGATTCAGGTCACCGACCTGAACAAGACCTTCAACGACCCGCTGGCTGCCAAGGTGCGCTCGATGCTGCGCCGAGACTATGGCTTTTCCCGCACGCCGGGCCGCACTTACAGCGTGCCCTGCGTGTTCTCCACCGAGCAACTGCGCTACCCCAAGCCCGATGGCACGGTGTGCCAGGCCAAGGGCTTCGTCGGTGAAGGGGTGAAACTCGACTGCGCCGGCGGCTTCGGCGCGGTGATGATGGTTACCGCCAGCTTCGGCATGGCCGCGGCGGCCAGGCTGGTGGACAAGCTGGTGGCCGGGGCGCGTCGCCCGGCAGAGCGTCAGTAGCAGTGATCTTTGCGGGCGTATGGCGCCTGTTCTTCGTGTAGCACGGATGCTTCGAGCAATGTGCATGAGGTGAGTTGTGACAGATTGGTTTGGCCGTCAGGTCGTGCGTGCAGCGTGGGCAAGGATGCTCGCTGCGCTGTTGTTGAGCCTGACTGTGAGCGCCGGCACCGCACACGAGGCGCCAAAGACTCTGCGCATCGGCACCAGCGATTGGCAGCCCTATGTCGACCGGTCCCGGCTGGACGGAGGGGCCTTGGGGCGCCTGATCAGCGCCATCTTCAACGAGGCGGGTTATCGCGTCGAATTTCTCTATTACCCCTGGGATCGTAACGTGCTGATGCTGCAGCAAGGTCAGCTGGACGCGATCATGCCCTACAGTTGCACCCCCGGCCGACTCAGCTATGCCATTTGCAGCGACCCGATGGTGCGCGGCGAGATCGTCCTGTTTCACCGCGTCGATCATCCAATGGACTGGCAGAGCATCGATGATCTGAGGCGTTACCGTGTTGGCGTCACGCTCGGCTACTCCTATGGGCCGGTTTTCGATGAGGCGCTGCAGCAGGGGCGCTTGCAGGTGGAGCAGGCGCGCAACGACGACATCGGCTTTCGGCTGTTGCAACTAGGCCGGATCGATTTGCACCCGCAGGACAGGGCGGTGGGGTATGCGATGCTGCGCCGTCTGTTTCCGCTGGAACGCGGCAGCATCGTTCATCACCCGCGTCAGCTGAATACCGAGCCACTGCGCATGCTGTTTCGCAAGGACGATCCCGAGAGCGCCCGGTTGCTGCGCCTGTTCAACGCCGGGTTGCGTACAATTGCCGAGCGTGGCGATCTGCAGCGTCTGCAGCAGGCGCTCAATTCCGGTAACGCCGATGACTGGAAACCGGGCGCCCCGGCCGAGGCGCTGCGGAACTGAGCCGCAGCTGCCGACCTTCTTCCTTCGAGAATTTTCTGCATGCTCAATAACGATGTGCTGCGCAGCCTGCGCTATCTGCTGGATGTCAGCGATGGCACGCTGGAAGCGTTCTGCCAGTTGGCGGACTATCTCGTCGAGCCGGAGCTGATCCCGGCTTGCCTGCTGCGTGAGGATGAGCCGGGTTACCGCTCCTGCAGCGATGTGCTGCTGGCTCATGTGCTCGAAGGCCTGGTGTTCCACAAGCGTGGCAAGGACGACAGCCGACCGCGTTTACCGGTGGAAAAACGCCTGAGCAACAACCTGATCCTGAAGAAGCTGCGTGTGGCTTTCGAGCTGCGCGACGATGATATTCAGGCGATTCTGCAAACCGCCGATCTGCCGATGACGAAGGCCGAACTGGGCGCCTTGTTTCGCGCGCCGGGCCACAAGCACTACCGCGAGTGTGGTGACCAGATTCTGCGCAATTTCCTGCGCGGCTTGACGCAGCGAGAGCGGGGCAAGGGCGACTCGCTCATCTGAGCGTAAGAGCTTCGCCCGCGGCGGTGCTCCTACGCGATGGTGTGTCGGCAGTTTTCCTGTAGCAGTCGCGCCTCGCGACGAATGGGTTTTAGGCTGATCGACCCGCAAGCTCGCGTATACGTTGCAGTACGGCATTGAGGCCATTGCTGCGCGAGGGCGATAGCTGGCGCTGCAGGCCCAGCTGGTTGAACCAGTCGGCTAGATCGAGCGTTGCCAACTCGGTATCGCTCAAGCCCTCGACGCGTACCAGCAGCACCGCGAGCAGACCACGCAGCAGGCGGGCATCGCTGCTGGCGCGAAAGTGCAGCCGCCCGTCGCGTCGCTCGGCAACGAGCCAGACCAGGCTTTCGCAGCCATGCACCCGATTGTGTTCCTGGCGCTCTTCATCGCCGAGTGGTTCAAGGCGCTCACCCCATTGCATCAGCAGGCGCGCGCGCTGCTCCCAGCCGGGGCAGGAAGCGAAGGCCTCGAGAGCCTGTTGGGCCTGAGCGGTCAGTGGCATGCCCTGACACTCTGCGCCGCAGCACAGCCCGAATTGTGGGAGCGGACTTGTCCGCGAATCTTGCGAATACGACATTCGCGGACAAGTCCGCTCCCACAGGGGGCGTTCGTGGTGTTCATCGCAGCAGCTCCAAAGCACTGTCCAGGGCGCTGAAGAATCGCTGCAGATCTTCGCCATCGTTGTACAGGCCGAGCGAGACACGAATCGCACCACTCAGGCCCAGGCTTTTCATCAGCGGCATGGCGCAGTGGTGGCCGGCTCGTACGGCGATACCCTGTTCGGTCAGCAGGTGCGCCAGGTCGGCGTTATGGATGCCGTCGACGCAGAAGCTGGCCAGCGCCAACTGCGGCTGGCCAAGCAGACGAATGCCTTCACGGGCGTGCAAGCCGTCCAGCAGTTCGGCATGCAGGGCCGCTTCATGCCGGGCCACGGTCGCGTCATCCAAATCGCTCAGCCAATCCAGCGCAGCGCCCAGTGCTATCACGGCGGACACGGCCGGCGTGCCGGCCTCGAAACCGAGCGGCGCCGGGCGAAAGCGCGCGTGCTGATAGTCGGCGTCGAGCACCATCTCGCCGCCGAATTGCCAATGCTGCAGTTGGCCAAGCGCCTCGCTTCGCCCGTAAAGCAGGCCGACGCCGTCGGGGCCGTAGAGCTTGTGCGATGAGCACACGTAGAAGTCGCAGCCCAGCGCCTGCATGTCATGCCGACCATGCACCGCCCCCTGAGCCCCATCCAATACAGTGAAGGTGCCGTGCGCACGCGCCAGGGCCAGCAGTTCGGGCAGCGGTTGCCAGCGACCAAGCACGTTGGACAGCTGCGAAACCGCCAGCAGGCGAGTGCGTGGGCCGATCAGTCGGGCGGCCTGATCAAGATCGATTGTGCCCGAATCATCCAGTGGCAGGACCACCAGCTCAAGATTCCGGCGCTGGGCCAGTTGCTGCCAGGGCAACAGATTGGCGTGGTGCTCCAGCGCGCTGATGACGATCTGCTCGCCGGGTTGCAGCAGGTGCTCCATGCCGTAGGCCAGCAGGTTCAGCGATTCGGTACTGCCGCGGGTAAAGATGATCTCCTCGGCGCTGCCCGCATTCAGCCACTGCGCAGCCTTGCTGCGTGTCGCCTCGAACGCGCGGGTGGCGCGCTCGCCTGGCAGGTGCTGGGCGCGATGCACGTTGGCCACGCCACCGGTGTAGTAGCCAAGAAGGGCGTCGAGCACTGCCTGCGGTTTCTGCGCGGTGGCGGCGCTGTCCAGATAGGTCTGGCCTTCGGCTTCGAGGGCGAGAATGCCGGGGAAGTCGGCACGCCAGGGGGAGATCAGTGACATGGATGCTTCCAGAGATCATCTGGCAGTTCAAAAGTTGGGTTTAACGTGTCGCGAGCGACGGCCAGACAAGGCGCAATAAGGCGAGGACGACGAGTTTACTGGTGTAAATGAGCGTCCGAGCCTTATTGCAACGCAGTATGGGCTAGCGCAGCAGCGTTAAACCAACTTTTTCAGTTGTGGGCGTGCAGGGCTTCGTTCAGCTCGATAGCCGACTTGTGGGTCTTGCACTCCACGGCGCCGGTCTGCGAATTGCGACGGAACAGCAGGTCCGGCTGGCCAGCCAGGTCGCGCGCCTTGACCACCTTGACCAGGGCGTTGCCCTCGTCGAGCAGGTTCACCTTGGTGCCGGCGGTGATGTACAGGCCGGCTTCCACGGTGTTGCGGTCGCCCAGCGGAATGCCGATACCGGCGTTGGCGCCGATCAGGCAGCCTTCGCCAACGCTGATGATGATGTTGCCGCCGCCGGACAGGGTGCCCATGGTCGAGCAGCCGCCGCCCAGATCCGAACCCTTGCCGACGAACACGCCTGCGGAAACGCGGCCTTCGATCATGCCCGGGCCCTCGGTGCCGCCGTTGAAGTTGACGAACCCTTCGTGCATCACGGTGGTGCCTTCGCCGATGTAGGCGCCCAGGCGCACGCGGGCACTGTCGGCGATACGTACGCCAGCCGGCACCACGTAGTCGGTCATTTTCGGGAACTTGTCCACCGAGAACACTTCTAGCAGCTTGCCCTTCAGGCGTGCTTCCAGCTGGCGCTCGGCCAGCTCAGCGAGGTCGACGGCGCCCTGGCTGGTCCAGGCGACGTTGGGCAGTAGCGGGAAGATGCCGGCCAGGCTCAGGCCGTGCGGCTTGACCAGACGATGCGACAGCAGGTGCAGCTTGAGGTAGGCCTCCGGGGTGCTGGTCAGTGCAGCATCCTCAGCCAGGAAGGTGGCGACCAGCGGGTTGTGGCTTTCGGCCAGGCGGGTCAGCAGCGCGGCTTGAGCAGCGTCTACGCCTTTCAGCGCTTCGGCCAGATCGGCCGCTTGTGCGGTGGTGAAAGCGATGGCCTGGTTGCCGCCCTGGTAACCGAGCTTGTCGGCGGCCTTGGCCACCAGCTCGCTGGCCGGGTTGAGCAGCGGCAGGGCGTAGAAGACTTCCAGCCAGTTGCCCTGGCGGTTCTGGGTGCCGACGCCAAAGGCGATGCTGAAGAGAGAGGTGTTCATAGAGGGGTTCCTTGCAACAAAATCGGGGTGAGATTGATCAGGCCAGCGCGGCTTGGTAATTGTCCGGTTTGAAGCCGACCAGGGTCTTGCTGCCCATATCGAGTACCGGGCGCTTGATCATCGACGGCTGGGCCAGCATCAGTTCGATGGCCTTGGCCTGGTCGAGGTCGGCTTTCTGCGCGTCATCGAGCTTGCGGAAAGTCGTGCCGGCGCGGTTCAGGATGGTTTCCCAGCCATGCTCGTTGCACCACTTTTCCAGGCTGGCGCGGTCGATGCCCGCGCTCTTGTAGTCGTGAAAGGCGTAGTCGACCTTGTGCTCGTCGAGCCAGGTACGGGCCTTCTTCATGGTGTCGCAGGCTTTGATGCCGTAGAGGACGTAGCTCATTGCACTTCCTATGTCGCTGGCGCCCCACTGGGCGGGCGCGGTCTGTCTTCGAAATTTTGGCCGAGCATTATGCCACGAGCGCAGGGTAGCGTCTGCGTGGTGGCATCGGCGGCAGGATGGCTCGCGCCAGGGCCAGGCAAGCCCCTAGAATAGGGCCTGCTCAGTCGAGGTTGGCCCATGCAACTGCTCTACACCATCCTGACCATGCTGCTGGTGGTCAGTGGCACCCGTATTACCGCCCAGTTCATTCCCTTGCCACTGCCGCTGCTGCAGATACTGATCGGCGCGCTGCTGGCGATACCCGCGTTGGGGCTGCACGTGCGGCTCGATCCCGAGCTGTTTCTGCTGCTGTTCATCCCGCCGCTGCTGTTCGTCGATGGTTGGCGCATGCCCAAGGGGCAGTTCCGCCAGTTGCGCACGCCGATCCTGTTGCTGGCCTTTGCCCTGGTGTTCTTCACCATTCTCGGGGCTGGCCATTTCATCCACTGGTTGTTGCCGCAGGTGCCGCTCGCCGCCTGCTTCGCGCTGGCGGCGGTGTTGTCGCCGACCGATGCCGTGGCGGTGTCGGCGATCACCCACGGGCGCCTGCCGAGTACCTTGAACAATCTGCTGCAGGGCGAGGCGCTGATGAACGATGCCTCCGGCTTGGTAGCGTTCAAGTTCGCCGTTGCTGCGACCCTGACCGGGGTGTTCTCGATTGCCGATGCCGGCGTGCAGTTCGTGCTGGTGGCTTTCGGTGGCCTGGCCATTGGTGTGGCCCTGAGCTATCTGCTGGGGCGTTTGCGCGCCTGGATGATCGCCCGTGGCTGGGAAGACCCCGCGCCGCACGTACTGTTGCTGTTGCTGCTGCCATTCGCCGCCTATGTCGCCGCCGAGCACCTGGGGTTATCCGGCATTCTTTCCGCAGTGGCGGCGGGGATGATGCAGAGCCGCCTCGACCTGCTGCCCAGGCAGACCTCCACGCGCCTGCTCAATCGCAGCGTCTGGGCCTTGCTGGAATTCACCTTCAACGGCCTGATCTTTCTGCTGCTTGGCCTGCAGTTGCCCGACATTCTCAGTGCTGCCCTGGGCGAGCATGAGGCGCCCTGGCTGTTCGCCCTCGAGGCGTTGGCCATGGTGGTGGCGATTTATGCGATTCTGATGCTGCTGCGTTTCGTCTGGGTCTACGGCTACTGGCGGGTTTCCGGGGCAGTGCGCCGCCTGCGTGGCGCGCCGACGCGTTTCGCCGGGCAATCGCGTATCGCATTGAGCGCGGTGCTGACCCTGGGCGGCGTGCGCGGAGCGGTGACCCTGGCCGGGGTGATGTCGCTGCCGCTGCTGCTCAACAGTGGTCAGGCGTTCCCGCAGCGCGATCTGCTGATCCTGATCGCCGCCGGGGTGATCCTGCTGTCGCTACTGGTGGCGAGCATCGTCTTGCCGCGTCTTTTGCCGCGCCTGCCGCAGGACAACGCGGCCCTGCGCGAGCGCGAGCTCAACCGTCATCGTGCGCTGATGCTGGAGTCGGCAATCCGCTATCTGGAGTCCGAGGACGAGCGCGCGATCAATGCCGAGGGTGCGATTACCTCGGCGGAGGTCAAGGCGCGACTGATGAGCGAGTACCGCGATCTACTGGAGCGTGCCCGCGACGGCGAGGAGTCGCGCGAACAACAGCGCGAAGTGGACCGTCTGGAATACCGCCTGCGCCTGCAGGCGCTGCGCACCCAGCGGCTGGAGCTGTACCGCATGCGCAAGGACAACGAGCTGGATGACGATATGCTGAGCGAGATTTTGCGCGATCTGGATATCGCCGAGGCGCGCCTGCACAAGAGCTGAGGCGCCTGCGTTCATTCGTAGGGCGGATTCAGGCGCGAAGCGAACAATCCGCCGGGCCCTACCTCAGAAGCGGGGCAGGTTGGCGGGTTGCACCCGCCCTACGGGCTCAGCCCCCCGTATGTCAGGTTGCTGTAGGAGGGGCTTTAGCCGCGACTATAGAGCGCTTCAGGCTCTGCGAATGAAACGGGCGATGCGCTCGGCGGCCTCGATGCATTCGGCCAGCGGCGCGACCAGCGCCATGCGCACGCGTCCGGCACCCGGGTTGACGCCATCGACCTCGCGCGACAGGTAGGAGCCCGGCACCACGGTCACGTGTTCGCTGGCGAACAGGTCGCAGGTAAAAACGGTATCGTCACCCGGCGTCCGCGCCCACAGGTAGAAACCGCCGTCCGGGCGCTGCACGTCCATCACCGGCGCGAGGATCTCCAGCACCGCATCGAACTTCTCGCGGTACAGATCGCGGTTGGCGCGCACGTGCGCCTCGTCGTTCCAAGCTGCTACGCTGGCCAGCTGGGTTTGTACCGGCATGGCGCAACCGTGATAGGTGCGGTACAGCAAGAATTGCTTGAGGATCTCGGCGTCGCCGGCGACGAAGCCCGAGCGCAGACCCGGCAGGTTGGAGCGCTTGGACAGGCTGTGGAACACCACGCAGCGTTTGAAGTCGCTGCGGCCCAGTTCGGCGCAGGCACTGAGCAGGCCGGGTGGCGGGGCGTCCTCGTCGAAGTACAGTTCGCTGTAGCATTCGTCGGCGGCGATGACGAAGTCGTGTTCATCGGCCAGGGCGATCAGCTTCTTCAGTGTTGCCACCGGGATCAGCGCACCGGTGGGGTTGCCCGGCGAGCAGAGGAAGAGGATCTGGCAGCGTCGCCAGACCTCTGCCGGCACCGCGTCGAAGTCCGGGTTGAAGCCGTGATCTTCCAGGCACGGCAGATAGTGCGGCTCGGCACCGGCAAGGAACGCGGCGCCTTCATAGATCTGATAGAAGGGATTGGGGCTGACTACCAGGCCCTTGGCATCGCGCTCGACCACCGTCTGGGTAAAGGCGAACAGCGCCTCGCGCGTGCCATTGACCGGCAGCACGTGGCGTGCGGCATCCAGCCAGCCCGCCGGCACGCCGAAGCGGCGCTCGCACCAGTTGGCAATGCTCTGGCGCAGCTCGGGCAGGCCCAGGGTGGTCGGATACACCGCCAGTTTGTCGAGGTTGGCGGTCAGGGCCTGGCCGACGAAGTCCGGCGAGCGGTGCTTGGGTTCGCCGATCGACAGGGCGATGGGCGAGCGGTCGGCGGCAGGCTGCACGCCGGCGAGCAGGGCGCGGAGCTTTTCGAACGGGTAGGGCTGCAGCTGGGCGAGGGCGTGGTTCATGATGATCCGACGGGTCCTTTGTGAGGCGGCGACAAAGCTGGCGACACTAGCACGGCAGGCCCTTCGGGGAAATTCCCTTCGTTCGTCCGTTTTCCATCCGTTTAGGTCGCCAAACCGATGCCGGTGCAACTCAAGACGACAGGTGCCCAGCCGATAATCCTCATGTCACCCGTACATCCCTCCTTCCGGCGAGCTCTCTCCATGCGTACCCTCAAGTTCAGCCACAAGATCATGCTGGCTGCTTCCCTGGTCGTCGTCGCGGCTTTCGCGTCATTTGCCTTGTATAACGATTACCTGCAACGCAATGCGATCCGCGACAATCTGTCGAACTACCTCAACGATGTCGGCCTGGTGTCCACTGGCAATATCCAGCACTGGCTCGATGGCCGTATGCAACTGCTGGACAACCTGGCCGAGTCGGTCCAGGACGACCGCTCGTCCGAGTCGCTGCGCCGTAACCTGCAACATCGCAGCATCGCTTCGGCCTTTCTGTATGCCTACTTCGGCCAGGCTGACGGTACCTATACCCAGTTCCCGGCCAGCGAGCTGCCTGCCGGTTACGATCCGCGTCAGCGTCCCTGGTACAAGAGCGCGGCGGGCAGCAACGGGCCTGGCCTTACCGAGCCTTATCTGGCGGCGGATCCGCGTGACGGTCTGCTGATCACCATCACGCGGCCGGTGAATGCAGGCGGCGCCCTGCAGGGCGTGGTCGGCGGCGATCTGAAGTTGCAGACGGTCGATGACATCCTCAATTCCTTCGACCTCGGCGGCATGGGCTACGCCTTCCTGGTCGACGAGAAGGGCACGGTACTGGTGCATTCCGACAAGAGCCTGGTGCTCAAGACCCTGGCGGATCTGTTTCCCGGTGGTGCGCCACGTCTGCAGCCAGGCCTACAGGAGGCTTCGTCCATCGATGGCAGCGCCCGCCTGGTCACCTTCCTGCCGGTGAAGGGGCTTACGGGCGTGAACTGGTACGTCGGCTTGTCCGTCGACGAGGGCAAGGCGTTCGCCGCGCTCAGCGAGTTTCGCGTCTCGGCGCTGATGGTCACGGTCATCGGTGTGGTCGCCATCCTGATCCTGCTCGGTGCGCTGATCCGCATCCTGCTGCGCCCGCTGCATGTGATGAGCCACGCCATGGGCGGTATCGCCGAAGGCGAGGGGGATCTTACCCAGCGCCTGACGATCGCCTCCGGTGACGAGTTCGGTGAGCTGGCCGGTGCCTTCAACCGCTTCGTCGAACGTATTCACGAATCCATTCGCGAAGTGGCCTCGGCGACCCGCGAAGTGCATGCGCGGGTCAGCACCGTGGTGCAGGCGTCCAATGCCTCCATGGGTAACTCCAGCGAGCAGGCCGCGCGTACCGATAGCGTCGCCGCGGCGATCAACGAACTCGGTGCAGCCGCCCAGGAGATCGCGCGCAATGCCGCCGATGCCTCGGTGCAGGCCAGCGACGCGCGCCGTGACGCCGAGGAAGGCCAGGGCATGGTGGAGCGTACCCTGGGGTCGATGGGAGAGCTGTCGGAGAAGATCCAGGCCTCCGGTCGTCATATCGAGCTGCTCAGCGAGAAGAGCAACGACATCGGCCAGATCCTCGACGTGATCAAGGGTATTTCCGAACAGACCAACCTGTTGGCGCTCAATGCCGCCATCGAGGCGGCGCGTGCCGGCGAGGCCGGGCGTGGCTTCGCCGTGGTCGCCGATGAGGTGCGCAACCTGGCGCAGCGTACGCAGAGCTCGGCGCTGGAAATTCAGCAGATGATCGAGCAGTTGCAGGCCGGGGCCCGTGACGCCGTGGCGACCATGACCGAGAGCCGCCGCTTCAGCGATGACAGCGTGCGCATTGGTGGGCAGGCCGGCGAGAACCTGCGCGGGGTGACCCATCGTATCGGTGAGATCGACGGCATGAACCAGTCAGTGGCCACCGCCACCGAGGAGCAGACCTCGGTGATCGAGAGCTTGAACATGGACATCACCGAGATCAACACGCTGAACCAGGACGGCGTGCGCAACCTGCAGTCCAGCCTCAGCGCCTGTACCGAGCTGGATCAGCAGGTCCGCCGCCTCAAGCAACTGGTGGACAGTTTCAGAATCTGAATCCGGTCCTGGGTGCGGCGCCCGCCGCATCCAGGTGCTCAGAAGGTGATCTGCGTCGTGCTCGGGGCACTTGGCTCGGCGAGCTTGGCGATGATCGCTTCCTGCAGGCGCGCGCAGAACTCGGGGTCGGACAGCGGCTGGCCCTTGTCGTCGGTGATGAAGAATACGTCTTCGACGCGCTCGCCGAGGGTGGCGATCTTGGCGTTCTGCAGCGACAGATCGTATTCGAGGAAGATGCGTCCGATCCGTGCCAGCAGGCCGGGGCGGTCCGGGGCGGTCAGCTCGAGGATGGTCACCGGCCGCTGGGCGTCGTTATGAATGGTCACCTGCGGGGCGAAGGCGAAGTGCTTGAGCTGACGCGGCACCCGGCGCTGGATGATGGTCGGGTAGTCGTCGGGGTTCTTCAGTGCTTCGATCAGGCCGGCGCGGATCTGCTGGATGCGCGCCGGGTTGTTGCCGATCGAGCCGCCCTCGGCATCCAGCACGACATAGGTATCGAGGGTGAACTGGCTGGTGGAGGTGATGATCCGTGCGTCATGAATGTTCAGGTTGAGCTGGCTCATCGCCGCCACGGTCACGGCGAAGAAGTCATGCTGGTCCGGTGCGTAGATGAAGATCTGCGTACCGCCCTCGAACTCGCGCTGGGTGGTTTCCTTCATCAGTACCAGTGGGCCGCCATCGTTAGGATGCTGGAGAATGGCGTCGGTATGCCAGGCCACGTCGCTGGCGGTGTGGCGCAGAAAGTAGTCGTCGCCGAGCTGGCTCCATAGCTGCTCGGCGTCGTCCGGGTCGGTACCGCCGCGCACCAGGATGTCCAGGGCGGCGCTCTGCGTCTGGCGAATCTGTTCTTCGCGATCCAGCGGGTTTTCCAGGCCGCGGCGCAGGGCGCGCTTGGTCTCGGTGTAGAGCTGACGCAGCAGGCTGGCGCGCCAGGAATTCCACAGGCTGGGGTTGGTGGCGTTGATGTCGGCCACGGTCAGCACGTAGAGGTAATCCAGGTGCGTCTGGTCGCCGACGAACTGGGCGAAATCGTGGATCACCTGCGGGTCGGAGAGGTCCTTGCGTTGCGCGGTGGTGGACATCACCAGGTGATGCTGCACCAGCCAGACGATCAGCGCGCCGTCCCAGGCCGGCAGATGATGGCGACGGGCGAAGGCTTCGGCATCCACCGCGCCGAGTTCGGAGTGATCGCCGCCGCGGCCCTTGCCGATATCGTGGTAGAGGCCGGCGAGGTAGATCAGCTCCGGCTTGGGCAGCTTTTCGATCAGCTTGCTGGCCAGCGGAAATTTCTCCGCCAGCTCCGGCCAGCGGAACTTGCGCAGGTGTTTGATCAGATTGAGGGTGTGCGCATCGACCGTATAGATGTGGAACAGGTCGTGCTGCATCTGCCCGACGATATGGCCGAACTCCGGCAGGTAGCGGCCGAGAATGCCGTAGCGGTTCATCCGCCGCAGGTTGCGGTGAATACCTTCCTTGCACTTGAACAGTTCGATGAACAGGCTGGTGTTGCGAATGTCCTTGCGGAACTCGTCATCGATCAGGTGGCGGCTGTCACGTAGCAGGCGGATGCTGTCGGCGCGTACGCCCTTGATCTCCGGGTGCTGCGCCATCAGCACGAAGATTTCGATGATGGCGAACGGCGTGCGTTTGAAGACGTTCGGGTGGGTGACCTCGATGTAGCGGTCGCGCACCTGGAAGCGACTGTTCAAGGGCGTTGCCGGGCCACTTTCGCCGGCACGCAGGATGACTTCCTCGAAGTGCTGGTTGATCAGATCCGACAGTTCGGAGATGGCCATCACCACGCGGTAGTACTTCTGCATGAAGTGTTCGATGCTGCGCTTGCCGTCGCCGTCCTGATAGCCGAACAGGGCGGCGATCTTCGCCTGGTAATCGAACAGCAGGCGGTCTTCGGCGCGCCCGGCCAGCATGTGCAGGGCGTAGCGCACCTTCCACAGGAACTCCTGGCTGGAGGAGAGCAGGGCGTATTCGCTTTCCAGCAGAAAGCCCTGGCCGACCAGGGCTTGCAGATTGAGCGTGTCGAACTGGCGGCGGGCCACCCACAACACGGTCTGGATGTCGCGCAGGCCGCCGGGCGAGCCTTTAACGTTGGGCTCGAGGTTGTATTCGGTATCGTTGTACTTGGCGTGGCGCGTTCTGCGCTCGTCGCGCTTGGCCTGGTAGAAGTGCTTGCTCGGCCACATCTGCTCTGTGCTGGTGACCTGCTGCATGCGCTGGCGCAGGCGCTCCGGGCCGGCGATGGTGCGACTTTCCATCAGGTTGGTGATGATCGTCAGGTCGGCGCGCGCTTCTTCGGCGCATTCATCCACCGAGCGCACGCTCTGGCCGACTTCCAGGCCAATATCCCAAAGCAGGGTGAGGAAGCCTTCGATGGGCTCGCGGAACACCTCGTGATCGTCGCTGCCGAGCAGGATCAGCAGGTCGATATCCGAGTAGGGGTGCAGTTCGCCGCGGCCGTAGCCACCGACGGCAAGCAGGGCGATATCGGCGTCCTCGCTCCAGGCGAAGCGCTTCCATGCCTCCTGCAGGATCTGGTCGACGAACCAGGCGCGATCTTCGACCAGGCGGCGAATGTCGCGACCCTCGCGAAAGCGCGCATCAAGGACTTCACGCGCGCTGCGGATGGCCTTCTTGAATGCAGCGATGGGGCTGGACTTGAGCGCCAGCTCGGCCTGGAACTGACCGCGGTCAAACAGTTCGGGGTCCATCTGCGGCATGCAATTGCCTTCCTTTATATAGGGCACAGGGTGCGACTTGCGCACCGTTGCGGTTGTGTCTCAGGCGGACGTGCGCGGCAGGGTGTCGTCGCTGCGCAGGGTCAAGATCTCGTAGCCATCGGCGGTGACCAGCACGGTGTGCTCCCATTGGGCCGAAAGCTTGCGATCCTTGGTGATCGCAGTCCAGCCGTCGCCGAGCAGGCGAGTTTCCGGGCGACCCTGATTGATCATCGGTTCGATGGTGAAGGTCATGCCTTCCTTGAGCTCCATACCGGTGCCGGCCTTGCCGTAGTGCAGCACCTGCGGCTCCTCATGGAACACGGCACCGATTCCATGGCCGCAGTATTCGCGGACCACGGAGAAACCGTTCTTCTCGGCATGCTTCTGGATCACTTCGCCAATATCGCCCAGGCGTGCGCCCGGTTTGACCAGTTCGATGCCTTTATACATGCATTCCTGAGTCACCTTGGCCAGACGCTCGGCCCATTCGGCGACCTTGCCGACCATGAACATCTTGCTGGTATCGCCGTGGTAGCCATCCTTGATCACGGTGATGTCGATGTTCAGTACGTCGCCATCCTTCAACGGCTTGTCGTTGGGAATGCCATGGCACACCACGTGGTTGATCGAGGTGCAGATCGACTTGGGGAAGCCCTTGTAGTTGAGCGGGGCGGGGATGGCCTTCTGTACGTTGACGATATAGTCGTGGCAGAGGCGGTCCAGCTCTTCGGTGGTCACGCCCGGCTTGACGTGCTCGCCGATCATCTCCAGCACTTCGGCGGCCAGGCGGCCGGCCACGCGCATTTTCTCGATTTCTTCGGCGGATTTGATGGTGACGGTCATATGAAGCTCTCGGGCGCGTACGGAAAAGGGGAGTATCTTAGCAGCTACGAGGCGCAAGCCCCAAAAGGCAGCTGCAAGCCTCAAACTACAAGCCGCAAGCTGAACGCAGTGGTCGCCGGTGCAGGGGGGTCGCCTCTACTTGTGGCTTGAAGCCTGTAGCTTGCGACTGCTTTGTGTGGTATAAAACGCGCCGCTTTACGGGCACTGCGTCCGAAAGCCTAAACCCACACACGTATCGACACGGTTTCCTGGGTGCCTTTCGACAAGTTCGAGGGTTGGAAGCTGGGATGCGTGGAGGCCTAACCCGACTTATCAAGGAACTATCATGTCCCAAGTCAACATGCGCGATATGCTGAAGGCCGGTGTGCACTTCGGCCACCAGACCCGTTACTGGAACCCGAAAATGGGCAAGTACATTTTCGGCGCGCGCAACAAGATTCACATCATCAACCTCGAAAAAACCCTGCCGATGTTCAACGAAGCCCAGGCTTTCGTTGAGAAGCTGGCTGCTGGCAAGAACAAGATCCTGTTCGTCGGCACCAAGCGTTCCGCTGGCAAGATCGTTCGCGAAGAAGCTGCTCGTTGCGGCTCGCCGTTCGTCGATCACCGCTGGCTGGGCGGCATGCTGACCAACTACAAGACCATCCGTGCTTCGATCAAGCGCCTGCGCGAGCTGGAAACCCAGTCCCAGGACGGCACCTTCGCCAAGCTGACCAAGAAAGAAGCCCTGATGCGTTCCCGTGATCTGGAAAAACTGGATCGCAGCCTGGGTGGTATCAAGGACATGGGCGGTCTGCCGGATGCTCTGTTCGTGATCGACGTTGACCACGAGCGCATCGCTATCACCGAAGCCAACAAGCTGGGCATCCCGGTCATCGGCATCGTCGATACCAACAGCAGCCCGGAAGGCGTTGACTACATCATCCCGGGTAACGACGACGCCATCCGCGCCATCCAGCTGTACATGGGTGCCATGGCTGACGCCGTGATCCGTGGTCGCAGCAACGCTGGCGGCGCGACTGAAGAGTTCGTCGAAGAAGCCGCAGCCGAGAGCGCCGAAGGCTAAGCGGTAACGTCAAGCATTTAGCGTTATGCGCTGTGCAAGAAGGGGGCTAGGCCCCCTTTTTGCCACTCAAAGATTTGATTTGGTTGAAGACCTACCGAGAGGATTTTCAAGATGGCAGAGATTACTGCAGCCCTGGTTAAAGAACTGCGCGAGCGTACCGGCCAAGGCATGATGGAATGCAAGAAGGCCCTGGTTGCCGCTGGTGGCGACATCGAGAAAGCCATTGATGACATGCGCGCTTCCGGCGCCATCAAGGCTGCCAAGAAGGCCGGCAACATCGCCGCCGAAGGCTCCATCGCCGTTCGCGTCGAAGGTGGCCGTGGCCTGATCATCGAAGTCAACTCGCAGACCGACTTCCTGGCTCTGCAGGACGACTTCAAAGGTTTCGTCAAGGAAAGCCTGGATGAAGCCTTCGAGAAGAACCTGACCGACGCTGCTCCGCTGATCGCCTCGCGCGAATCGGCTCGTGAAGCTCTGGTTGCCAAGTGCGGCGAGAACGTCAACATCCGTCGTCTGACCGCTGTTACCGGCGAAACCGTTGGTGCCTACCTGCACGGCCACCGCATCGGCGTTCTGGTTGTCCTGAAAGGCGGCAACGACGAACTGGCCAAGCACGTTGCCATGCACGTTGCCGCTTCCAACCCGGCCGTAGTTTCCCCGGACCAGGTTTCCGAGGAGCTGGTTGCCAAGGAAAAGGAGATCTTCCTGCAGCTGAACGCCGAGAAGATCGCCGGCAAGCCGGAAAACATCGTCGAGAACATGGTCAAAGGCCGTATCGCCAAGTTCCTGGCCGAAGCCAGCCTGGTCGAGCAAGCCTTCATCATGGACCCGGAAGTCAAGGTCGGTGACCTGGTCAAGAAAGCCGGTGCCGAAGTCGTTTCCTTCGTTCGTTACGAAGTGGGCGAGGGTATCGAGAAGGCTGAGACCGACTTCGCTGCCGAAGTCGCCGCTCAGGTTGCTGCCAGCAAGCAGTAATCGGCGGTTAGGCCAGTTGTCCCAGAGAGGCTGCCCGCTTGCGCGTGCAGCCTCTTTGCCGAATAAGGGGCGACAAATGTACAAGCGGCCGTGCAACCTACGGTCGTCGGCACGTTCGAAGTGCCGGATGATTGCAGCGCCCAGGCGCGTTGCTCAAGAATTTCATATCGCCGCAGGAGAGACTTGCAATGGCTCAGCAGACCACTGGTCGCCAACCTCGCTACAAACGCATTCTGCTCAAACTTAGCGGCGAAGCCCTGATGGGCTCGGAAGATTTCGGCATCGATCCCAAAGTGCTCGATCGCATGGCGCTGGAAGTTGGCCAACTGGTCGGCATCGGTGTGCAGGTCGGCCTGGTGATCGGTGGCGGCAACCTGTTCCGCGGCGCGGCGCTGTCCGCTGCCGGCATGGATCGCGTCACCGGTGACCACATGGGCATGCTGGCGACCGTGATGAATGCGCTGGCCATGCGTGATGCGCTGGAGCGCTCGAACATCCCGGCCATCGTCATGTCGGCGATCTCCATGGTCGGCGTCACCGATCATTACGACCGCCGCAAGGCCATGCGCCACCTGAAGACCGGCGAAGTGGTGATCTTCGCCGCGGGCACCGGCAATCCGTTCTTCACCACCGATTCGGCTGCCTGCCTGCGCGCCATCGAGATCGATGCCGACGTGGTTCTGAAGGCGACCAAGGTCGATGGCGTGTACACTGCCGACCCGTTCAAGGACCCGCATGCCGAGAAGTTCGAGCGTCTGACCTATGACGAGGTGCTCGACCGCAAGCTGGGCGTGATGGATCTGACCGCCATCTGCCTGTGCCGTGATCACACCATGCCGCTGCGGGTCTTCAACATGAACAAGCCCGGCGCCCTGCTGAACGTTGTAGTGGGTGGCGCTGAAGGAACCCTGATCGAGGAGGATGCACAATGATCAACGACATCAAGAAAGACGCTCAGGAACGCATGAGCAAGTCCCTGGAGGCGCTGGGTCGCAACCTGGCTTCCATTCGTACCGGTCGTGCCCATCCGAGCATTCTCGATAGCATCAAGGTCCCGGCCTGGGGCAGCGACATGCCGCTCAATCAGGTCGCTGCGATCACCGTCGAGGATGCGCGTACCCTGAAGATCGTCGCGCACGACAAGAACCTCGGTGCCGCCATCGAGAAGGCCATCCTGACTTCCGATCTGGGCCTGAACCCGAGCAGCGCCGGCACCACCATCCGTGTGCCGATGCCCGCCCTGACCGAGGAAACCCGCAAGGGCTACACCAAGCAGGCGCGTGGCGTTGCCGAGGATGCCAAGGTTGCGGTGCGCAACGTGCGTCGCGATGCCCTGGCCGAGCTGAAGAAGCTGTCCAAGGCCAAGGAAATCAGCGAAGACGAAGAGCGCCGCGCTGCTGACGAGCTGCAGAAGATCACCGACAAGTTCATCGGTGACGTGGACAAGGCGCTCGAGGTCAAGGAAGCGGACCTGATGGCCGTTTGACGGCTGGGCGCCCACACATGGACAAGAACAACCAGGGGGCGGTGCCGCGGCATGTCGCCATCATCATGGATGGCAACAACCGCTGGGCGAAGAAGCGCCTGTTGCCGGGTGTGGCAGGGCACAAGGCCGGGGTCGACGCGGTTCGCGCGGTGATCGAGGTCTGTGCCGAGTCGGGTGTCGAGGTGCTGACCCTGTTCGCTTTTTCCAGCGAGAACTGGCAGCGCCCGGCCGAAGAAGTCGGTGCGCTGATGGAGCTGTTCCTCGGCGCGCTGCGTCGTGAGGCCAAGCGTCTGTTGGATAACGACATCGGCCTGCGCATCATCGGCGACCGCTCGCGCTTCCATCCTGAGTTGCAGGCTGCCATGCGCGAAGCGGAGCTGCTGACTGCCGGCAATCGTCGCTTCACCTTGCAGATCGCTGCCAATTACGGCGGTCAGTGGGATATCGCCCAGGCCGCTCAGCGCCTGGCGCGTGAGGTGCAGGCCGGGCATTTGCAAGCCGAAGACATTACCCCGCAATTGCTCCAGGGCTGTCTGGCAACCGGTGACCTGCCCTTGCCCGACCTGTGCATCCGCACGGGGGGAGAGCACCGCATCAGCAATTTCCTTCTCTGGCAGTTGGCCTACAGTGAACTGTACTTCTCCGACCTTTACTGGCCGGATTTCAAGCACGAGGCCATGCGCAAGGCGCTGGCCGATTTCGCTACCCGCCAGCGTCGCTTCGGCAAGACCAGCGAGCAGGTGGAAGCTGAGGCACGCTCCTAATGCTCAAACAACGAATCATCACGGCGCTGGTACTGCTGCCCATTGCTCTGGGCGGTTTCTTCCTGCTCGAAGGTGGCGCCTTCGCGCTGTTCATTGGGGCAGTGGTCACCCTGGGTGCGTGGGAGTGGGCGCGGCTGGCGGGGTTCGATGCGCAGTCGCTGCGCGTGGCATATGCTGCGGCGGTGGCTGTGTTGCTTGGCTTGCTCTATCTGGTCCCGGCCGTTGCGCCGGTGCTTTTGCTGGTGGCGGTGCTGTGGTGGCTGGTGGCGACCATGCTGGTGCTGAGCTATCCCGATAGCAGTCGTTACTGGGGCGGTGTACCGGGTCGTTTGCTGATCGGTCTGTTGATTCTCCTGCCGGCATGGCAGGGGTTGGTTCTGCTCAAACAGTGGCCGCAGGCCAATGCGCTGATCATCGCGGTGATGGTGCTGGTCTGGGGCGCTGATATCGGTGCCTACTTCTCCGGCAAGACCTTCGGCAAGCGCAAGCTGGCGCCCAAGGTCAGCCCGGGCAAGAGCTGGGAAGGGTTGTATGGCGGCCTCGCGGCCAGTCTGCTGATCACCCTGCTGGTCGGGCTGCAGCAAGGCTGGTCCGGCATGGGGCTGTTGCTGGCCATGGCCGGCGCTGCCGTGGTGGTGCTGATTTCCGTGGTTGGCGACCTGACCGAAAGCATGTTCAAGCGCCAATCCGGGATCAAGGACAGCAGTAATCTGCTGCCAGGCCACGGTGGCGTGCTGGATCGTATCGACAGTCTTACCGCAGCGATTCCCGTATTCGCCACATTGCTCTGGCTGGCCGGCTGGGGCTCGTTGTGAGTGCAGTGCAACAGGTCACGGTGCTGGGCGCGACCGGCTCCATCGGTCTCAGCACGCTGGATGTGATCGCTCGTCATCCCGAGCGTTACCAGGTATTCGCCCTTACCGGTTATTCCCGCCTGGCGGAGCTGCAGGCGCTCTGTGTGCGCCATAGCCCGCGCTACGCCGTGGTGCCTGATGCCGATTCGGCGCTCGAGCTGCAGAGCCGTTTGCGTGTCGCCGGGCTGGCGACCGAAGTGCTGGTCGGCGAAGAGGGGTTGTGCGCGGTATCTGCCGATGCGGCCGTCGATTGCGTGATGGCCGCCATTGTCGGTGCTGCCGGGCTCAAGCCGACGCTTGCGGCCGTGCAGGCCGGCAAGAAGGTACTGCTGGCCAACAAGGAGGCGCTGGTGATGTCCGGCGCCTTGTTCATGCAGGCCGTCAAGCAGAGCGGGGCGGTTCTTCTGCCGATCGACAGCGAGCACAACGCCATTTTCCAGTGCCTGCCGGGTGATTATTCGCGCGGCCTGCAGGCAGTCGGTGTGCGCCGCGTGCTGCTGACGGCCTCCGGCGGGCCTTTCCGCGAAACGCCCCTGGTCGAGCTGGAGCACGTCACGCCCGAGCAAGCTTGTGCACATCCGAACTGGTCGATGGGGCGCAAGATCTCGGTCGATTCGGCGAGCATGATGAACAAGGGCCTGGAGATGATCGAGGCCTGCTGGTTGTTCGACGCGCGTCCCGAACAGATCGAGGTGGTTATCCACCGGCAGAGCGTGATTCATTCTCTGGTCGATTACGTTGATGGTTCGGTCCTGGCCCAGCTCGGCAACCCGGACATGCGCACGCCTATCGCCCATGCCCTGGCATGGCCGGAGCGTATCGATTCGGGAGTGTCTGCTCTGGATCTGTTCGCCGTCGGTCGCCTGGATTTCGAGCGCCCTGACGAGCAGCGTTTTCCCTGCCTGCGTCTGGCGCGCGAGGCGGCGCAGACCGGCGGCAGTGCGCCGGCGACGCTCAATGCGGTCAACGAGGTGGCGGTCGAGGCGTTCCTGCAGCGACGCATCCGTTTCGTCGATATCGCGGGTATGATTGAGTCCGTGCTGAACGCGCAACCGGTCAGGGCTGTCGAAGCGCTCGACGCGGTATTCGAGGCCGACGCCCGGGCGCGTGAGCTGGCTGCGCAGTGGCTAGCCGCTCGTTGAGCCGGCGATCATCCGGCATGCATCAGAACCTGAGCGGCCCCGTAGGGCTGGAGAAGTGAAATGAGTGGGCTGTATATGCTGGTTGGCACCCTGATAGCGCTGGGTGTCCTGGTGACCTTTCACGAGTATGGGCACTTCTGGGTGGCCCGGCGCTGCGGCGTCAAGGTTCTGCGTTTCTCCGTCGGCTTCGGCACGCCACTTGTGCGCTGGCATGATCGCCACGGCACCGAATTCGTCATTGCCGCCATTCCCCTGGGCGGCTACGTCAAGATGCTCGATGAGCGCGAGGGCGATGTGCCGCCCGAGCTTGTCGAGCAGTCCTTCAATCGCAAGAGCGTACGCCAGCGTATCGCTATCGTCGCTGCCGGCCCGCTGGCCAATTTCCTGCTGGCGATGCTGTTCTTCTGGTTCGTCGCCATGCTCGGCAGTCAGCAGGTGCGCCCCGTCATCGGTGCGGTGCAGCCGGACAGCCTGGCGGAGGCTGCCGGGCTGCGTGCAGGGCAGGAGATCGTCGCGGTCGACGGTGAGGCCACCAATGGCTGGGCGGCGGTCAACCTGCAGCTAGTGCGGCGTTTGGGTGAAAGCGGCGCGCTCGACCTGCGTGTGACCGAGTCGGGCTCCACGGTCGAAACGCCCAAACAGGTGCAACTGGACAACTGGCTGCGCGGTGTCGATGAACCGGACCCGATCGGTTCGCTGGGTATTCGCCCATGGCGTCCGGTGCTGGAGCCTGTGCTGGCTGAAGTCGATTCCAAAGGGCCGGCTTATGCTGCCGGCCTGCAGCCGGGTGATCGCCTGCTGGCGCTCGATGATCAAGCGCTGGCCGATTGGCAGGATCTGGTCGATCGCGTGCGGGCGCTGCCGGGCGAGACGGTCGCGCTGCGTTTCGAGCGCGATGGCCAGGAGAGGGATGTGCAACTGACTCTGGCGTCGCGAGGCGAGGGTGAGGCCCGCAGCGGCTACCTGGGCGCGGGTGTTCAGGGCGTCGAATGGCCTGCCGAGATGCTCCGCGAGGTGCGTTACGGTCCGCTCGAAGGTGTCGCCGAGGGCATGCGTCAGACCTGGGCAATGAGCCTGTTGACCCTCGATTCGCTGAAGAAAATGCTGTTCGGAGAGCTCTCGGTAAAAAACTTGAGTGGGCCGATAACCATTGCTAAAGTGGCGGGCGCTTCAGCTGAGTCAGGGCTGGGGGATTTCCTGAAATTCCTTGCATATCTGAGTATTAGCCTGGGGGTTCTCAATCTGCTGCCCATTCCCGTGCTAGATGGTGGGCATCTGCTGTTTTATCTGGTCGAGTGGGTGCGTGGTCGCCCCTTGTCTGAGCGGGTTCAGGGTTGGGGGATGCAGATCGGCATCAGTCTGGTCATCGGGGTCATGCTGCTCGCCCTGGTCAACGACCTCAGCCGCCTGTGAGCATTGCTGAATACGCTCTTGAGATTTAAAAGAAGTGTCGCTTAAGCGGCAGTTTTTATCGTCAGTTGGAATAAGAAAGGACTTCATGAAACGTCTGCTGCTACCTGCGGTACTGTCCGCATTGATGATCGCCGAAGTTCACGCCGAGTCCTTCACCATCTCCGATATTCGCGTCAATGGCTTGCAGCGGGTGTCCGCCGGCAGCGTGTTCGGCGCACTGCCCCTCAACGTGGGCGAGTCCGTCGATGATCGCCAGTTGGTGGATGCCACTCGCTCGCTGTTCCGTACCGGCTTCTTCCAGGACATCCAGCTTGGTCGCGATGGCGACGTGCTGGTCGTCACCGTGGTCGAGCGTCCGTCCATCTCCGGTATCGAGATTGAGGGCAACAAGGCCATCACCACCGAGGATCTGCTCAAGGGGCTGAACCAGTCCGGCCTGGCCGAGGGTGAGATTTTCCAGCGCGCCACACTCGAAGGCGTGCGTAACGAACTGCAGCGCCAGTACGTCGCCCAGGGCCGCTACTCGGCCGAGATCGAGGCCGAAGTGATTCCGCAGCCGCGTAACCGCGTGGCACTGAAAATCACCATCAACGAAGGCACCGTAGCGGCCATCTCCCACATCAACGTGGTCGGCAACACCGTGTTCTCCGATGAGGATCTGGTCGACCTGTTCGAGCTGAAAACCACCAACTGGCTGTCTTTCTTCAAGAACGACGACAAGTACGCCCGCGAAAAACTGTCCGGTGACCTGGAGCGTCTGCGCTCTTACTACCTGGACCGCGGCTATATCAACATGGATATCAGCTCGACCCAGGTATCCATCACGCCGGACAAGAAACACGTCTACATCACCGTCAACGTCGAAGAAGGCGAAAAGTACAGCGTGCGCGACGTGAAGCTGTCCGGTGACCTCAAGGTCCCGGAAGAAGATGTGCGCGCATTGCTGCTGGTCAAGGAAGGGCAGGTCTTCTCGCGCAAGATCATGACCACCACCAGCGAGCTGATCACCCGTCGTCTGGGTAACGAGGGTTACACCTTCGCCAACGTCAATGGTGTGCCGGAAGCGCACGACGAGGACAACACCGTCTCGATCACCTTCTTCGTCGATCCAGGCAAGCGTGCCTACGTCAACCGCATCAACTTCCGTGGCAATACCAAGTCCGAAGACGAAGTGCTGCGCCGCGAAATGCGCCAGATGGAAGGTGGCTGGGCTTCGACCTACCTGATCGACCAGTCCAAGGTGCGCCTCGAGCGCCTGGGCTTCTTCAAGGAAGTCAATGTCGAAACCCCGCAGGTACCGGGCACCGACGACCAGATCGACGTCAACTACAGCGTCGAAGAGCAGCCGTCCGGTTCCATTACCGCCAGCGTCGGCTTTGCCCAGAATGCCGGTCTGATCCTGGGTGGTTCGATCAGCCAGAACAACTTCCTCGGTACCGGTAACCGCGTCAGCATCGGCCTGACCCGCAGTGAATACCAGACCCGTTACAGCTTTGGCTTCGTTGACCCCTACTGGACCGTCGACGGCGTCAGCCTGGGTTACAACGCCTTCTACCGTACCACCGACTACGATGAGCTCGATGTCGACGTATCCAGCTACTCGGTGGACAGCCTGGGTGCCGGTATCAACATCGGCTACCCGATCAGTGAGACCTCGCGCCTGACCTACGGCCTGACCGTGCAGCAGGACAGCATCGACACCGGTCGTTACACCGTCGACGAAATCTTCGATTTCATCGACGCTGAGGGTGACAACTACCTGAACTTCAAGGGCTCCATCGGCTGGTCCGAGTCGACCCTGAACCGTGGCGTGCTGGCCAACCGTGGCCACTCGCAGAGCCTGGTGCTGGAGACCACCCTGCCGGGTAGCGACCTGTCGTTCTACAAACTCGACTACCGTGGCCAGGTGTTCACCCCGATCAGCGACAACTACACCCTGCGCTTCCACACTCAACTGGGTTATGGCGACAGCTACGGTAGCACCGCGGAATTGCCGTTCTACGAGCACTACTACGCGGGTGGTTTCAACTCGGTGCGGGGCTTCGAGGACAGCAGCCTGGGTCCGCGCAGTACGCCGAGTCGTGGCGCGGGCAACCCAGGGGGGAAACCAGGAACCCTGCGTGACCCGGATCAGGATCCGCTGCCCTTTGGTGGTAACGTTCTCGTCCAGGGCGGTGTCGAGATGCTCTTCCCGTTGCCGTTCGTCAAGGATCAGCGCTCGCTGCGCACCGCGCTGTTCTGGGATGTGGGTAACGTCTTCGACACCAACTGCTCGTCCAGTCAAAAGAAGCTCAGCGACAGTTGCGATGTCGATTTCAGCAATCTGGCCAGCTCCGTGGGTGTCGGCCTGACCTGGATCACTGCACTGGGCCCGCTGAGTTTCAGCCTGGCCATGCCGATCAAGAAGCCGGATGATGCCGATACTCAGGTATTCCAGTTCTCCCTGGGCCAGACCTTCTAAAAGTCATTCACCGAAAGCCAACAGTTTTGTTGCAGGAGTGCATTGTGCGTAAGTTGACTCAACTGGTTCTGTTCACCGCCGCCCTGATCGCCACTCCGGCGTTCGCCGAGATGAAGGTGGCCGTGCTGAACTATCAGATGGCGCTGCTTGAGTCGGATGCGGCCAAGCGCTACGCGGTCGATGCCGAGAAGAAGTTCGGCCCGCAGCTGAACAAGCTCAAGACCCTGGAAAGCGATGCCAAGCGCATTCAGGATCGCATGGTCAAGGATGGCGAGAAGATGCAGCAGGCCGAGCGCGAGCGTCTCGAGCTCGAATTCAAGCAGAAGGCCCGTGACTTCCAGTTCCAGTCCAAGGAGCTGAACGAAGCCAAGGCCGTCGCTGACCGTGAAATGCTGGCCAAGCTCAAGCCGAACCTGGACAAGGCCGTCGAGGAAGTGATCAAGAACGGTAACTTCGACCTGGTGCTCGAGCGCGGCGCGGTGATCGATGTCAAGCCTCAGTACGACATCACTCGCCAAGTCATCGAGCGCATGAACCAGATGCGTTGAGCATGACTGTGACAGTTACTCTCGGCCAATTGGCCGAGCGCCTGGGCGCCACCTTGCGTGGCGCTGAAGCTAAGGTCATTACGGGCCTGGCCACCTTACAGGAGGCCAGGCCCGAACAGTTGAGCTTCCTGGCCAATGCCCAATACCGCAAGCACCTAGCGCAAACTCAGGCCGGCGCCGTGCTGCTGACCGCAGCCGATGCCGAAGGCTACGCTGGCGATGCCTTGATCGTTGCCAACCCGTATTTGGCTTACGCCCAGCTTTCCCACCTGTTCGACCGCAAGCCCAAGGCGGCCGCGGGCATTCATGCCACTGCGCACGTCGCCGACGACGCCGTTGTCGATTCGAGTGCCAGTATCGGTCCCTATGCGGTGATCGAGAGCGGTGCGCGTATCGGTGCTGAGGTCAGCATTGGTGCCCATTGCGTGGTCGGTGCTCGCAGCGTGATCGGTGATGGCGGCTGGCTTGCGCCGCGCGTGACGCTGTACCACGACGTGCAGATCGGCAAGCGTGTGGTGATCCAGTCCGGCGCGGTGATCGGTGGCGAGGGCTTCGGTTTCGCCAACGAGAAGGGCGTCTGGCAGAAGATCGCGCAGATCGGTGGGGTGACCATCGGCGATGACGTCGAGATCGGTGCCAATACCACGGTCGATCGCGGTGCGCTGTCCGACACCCTGATCGGCAATGGCGTGAAGCTGGATAACCAGATCATGATCGCGCACAACGTGCAGATCGGCGACAACACCGCCATGGCCGGCTGCTGCGGGATTTCCGGCAGCACCAAGATTGGCAGGAACTGCATGATCGCCGGTGGTGTGGGGATGGTCGGTCATATCGAGGTGTGCGACAACGTGTTCGTCACCGGGATGACCATGGTGACCCGCTCGATCACCGAGCCGGGCGCCTATTCTTCCGGTACCGCCATGCAACCAGCGGGCGAGTGGAAGAAGAGCGCAGCCCGTATTCGTCAGTTGGACGAGATGGCCAAGCGTCTGCGCGAGCTGGAAAAACAGCTGGCCGCCGTGACCCAGACGGCAAACGTCTCATCTGATGCCTGAGCACGGCGTGACCGTGCTCTTTTCTTTTCTTACAGGCTTAACCGGACATGATGGACATCAACGAAATTCGTGAATATTTGCCGCACCGCTATCCGTTCCTGCTGGTGGATCGTGTGGTGGACCTGGACGTCGAAGGCAAGCAGATTCGCGCCTATAAGAATGTCAGCATCAATGAGCCGTTCTTCAACGGTCACTTCCCCGAGCATCCGATTATGCCGGGCGTCCTGATCATCGAGGCCATGGCGCAGGCAGCCGGCATCCTCGGCTTCAAGATGATGGGTGTGAAGCCGGCCGACGGCACTCTTTATTACTTCGTCGGCTCCGACAAGCTGCGTTTCCGCTCGCCGGTGCTGCCGGGCGATCAGCTCACGCTGGAAGCTAAGTACCTGAGCGACCGCCGCAGCATCTGGAAATTCGAATGCCGTGCCACGGTCGATGGCAAGGAAGTCTGCTCCGCTGAAATCATCTGCGCGGAACGCAAGCTATGAGTTCGATTGACCCTCGCGCGATCATCGACCCCAGTGCCAGATTGGCCGACGACGTCGTCGTCGGCCCGTGGAGCATTGTCGGGCCCGATGTGGAAATCGGCGAGGGTACAGTCATCGGCCCGCACGTAGTGCTCAAGGGGCCGACCGTTATCGGCAAGCACAATCGCATCTATCAGTTTTCGTCGGTCGGTGAAGACACGCCAGACCTGAAATACAAGGGCGAGGCGACGCGCCTGGTGATCGGCGATCACAACACCATTCGTGAAGGCGTCACCATTCACCGGGGCACCGTGCAGGATCGTGGCGAAACCACCATCGGCGATCACAACCTGATCATGGCCTATGCTCACATCGGGCACGACAGCGTCATCGGCAATCACTGCATCCTGGTCAACAACACCGCGCTGGCTGGCCATGTTTGGGTCGAGGACTGGGCAATTCTGTCCGGTTACACCTTGGTGCACCAGTTCTGCCGCATCGGCGCACACAGCTTCTCCGGCATGGGCACTGCCATCGGCAAGGACGTACCGGCCTTCGTCACGGTGTTCGGTAACCCGGCCGAGGCGCGCAGCATGAATTTCGAAGGCATGCGCCGCCGTGGGTTCTCGGCCGAAGCCATCGCTGCATTGCGCAAGGCGTACAAGCTGGTCTATCGCCAGGGGTTGACGGTGGAGCTGGCGCTGAGCGAGCTGGCCGAGTCCGCTGCGCAGTTCCCCGAAGTGGCGATCTTCCGCGATTCCATCCAGGCCTCCACCCGCGGCATCACCCGCTGATTCCTATGACCAGACCACTTCGCGTCGCACTGGTCGCCGGTGAGGCGTCCGGTGACATCCTCGGTTCCGGCCTGATGCAGGCCATCAAGCAGCGTTACCCGGATGCCGAATTCATCGGCGTCGGCGGTTCGCGCATGGAAGCCGAGGGCCTGAAATCCTATTTCCCGATGGAACGTCTGGCGGTCATGGGCCTGGTCGAAGTACTCGGCCGCCTGTTCGAACTGCTCGGCCGTCGCCGCCAGTTGGCGCGTGATCTGATCGCCGCCAAGCCGGATGTGTTCATCGGCATCGATGCGCCTGACTTCAACCTTGGCCTGGAACTCAAGCTGCGCCGTGCCGGGATCAAGACCGTGCATTACGTCAGCCCCTCGGTCTGGGCCTGGCGGCAGAAGCGCGTGTTGAAGATTCGTGAAGCCTGCGACCTGATGCTGACCCTGTTCCCGTTCGAGGCGCAGTTCTACGATGAGCATCAGGTGCCGGTGCGTTTCGTCGGTCACCCGCTGGCCGATGCCATTCCGCAGCAGGCAGACCGCGCCGCTGCACGCGAAGCGCTGGATCTGCCGCAGGACGAGCCGGTGGTGGCCTTGATGCCGGGCAGTCGTGGTGGAGAGGTTGCGCGTCTTGGCGAGCTGTTTCTCGACGCCGCGATCCGCCTGCGCTCACTTCGCCCAGGCGTGCGCTTCCTTCTGCCTTGTGCCACGCCCGAGCGTCGCGAGCAGCTGGAGCAGATGCTGGCCGGACGGGACCTGCCGTTGACCTTGCTCAACGGCCGTTCCCATGAGGCGCTGGCGGCCTGCGATGCGGTGCTGATCGCGTCGGGTACCGCGACCCTGGAGGCGCTGCTGTACAAGCGCCCGATGGTGGTGGCCTATCGTGTTGCGCCGCTGACCTATCGCATTCTCAAGCGCCTGGTGAAAAGCCCCTATATCTCGCTGCCTAACCTGCTGGCCGAGCGCCTGCTGGTGCCCGAGCTGATTCAGGACGCGGCGACGCCAGAGGCGCTGGCCCAGGCCGTGGCGCCACTGATCGACGGTGGCCAGGTACAGACCGAAGGCTTCGACGTGATCCATCGCGCACTGCGCCGCGACGCCTCGGTATCGGCGGCTGATGCCGTGCTCAAGCTGGCGGGGCGCGACTGATGCAGCTGGGGCTCGATTTCACCCTGGTCGAGGAACTGGTCGCCGGCGTCGACGAAGTCGGCCGTGGTCCGCTCTGCGGCGCGGTGGTCACGGCTGCGGTGATCCTTGATCCGGCGCGGCCGATTCTCGGGCTGAATGATTCGAAGAAGCTCACTGAGCTGCGCCGCGAAGTGCTTTTCGACGAGATTCGCGAAAAGGCCCTGGCCTGGTGCATCGCCCGCGCCGAGGTCGAAGAGATCGACCGCCTGAATATTCTGCATGCCACCATGCTGGCCATGCAGCGTGCCGTCGAGGGCCTGAGTGTGACGCCCAGACTGGCGCTGATCGACGGCAACCGTTGCCCCAAACTGGCCGTGCCGAGTGCGCCGGTGATCAAGGGCGACGGCCGGGTGCCGGCGATCGCTGCGGCGTCGATACTGGCCAAGGTCAGCCGTGACCGCGAGATGGTCGAGATGGACCGCCTCTATCCTGGCTACGGCATCGCCGGCCACAAGGGCTACCCTACGCCCGTTCACCTCGACGCGCTGCAGCGCCTGGGGCCGACGCCGATTCATCGGCGCTCCTTCGCGCCGGTGCGCGCGCTGCTCGAGCCTGTCGTCGCGGATTGCATCGTAGCCACGATCTGAAGCTCTGGCCCTAAGCCAGACCCTCTTAGGCTACAATCCGCGCTTTGTCGTTTTCATCTGCAAGGCCCTCCATGACCCAAGCTTTCGTCCACCTGCGTCTGCACACCGAATACTCCCTGGTCGATGGTCTGGTGCGGGTCAAGCCCCTGATCAAGGCGGTGGCCGGGGCCGGTATGCCGGCGGTGGCCGTCACCGACATGAGCAACATGTGCTCGCTGGTGAAGTTCTACAAGACGGCCATGGGCGCCGGCGTCAAGCCGATCTGCGGCGCTGACATCTGGTTGGCCAGTGCCGAGGAGGATGGCCCGCTGACGCGCCTGACCCTGCTGGCGATGAACGCCAAGGGTTACCGCAATCTCACCGAGCTGATCTCCCGGGGCTGGGCCGAGGGGCAGAGCAACGACCTGGTGATCATTCAGCGCGACTGGGTCAAGGACGCCGCCGAGGGCCTGATCGCCCTGTCCGGTGCGCGCGAAGGCGAAGTCGGCCTGGCGTTGCTGGCTGGCGATGAAGCAATGGCGGAGACGCGCCTGCGCGAGTGGATGGCGGTGTTCCCGGATCGCTTCTATCTGGAAGTGCAGCGCACCAGCCGTGTCGGCGACGAGGAATACCTGCATGCGGCCGTGGCCCTGGCCGATCGCGCCGAGGCGCCGCTGGTGGCCACCAACGACGTGCGTTTCATCAAGCAGGACGACTTCGAAGCCCACGAAACCCGCGTCTGCATCGGTGAAGGCCGTACCCTCGACGACCCGCGTCGACCGCGCAATTACTCTGATCAGCAGTACCTGAAAAGCGCCGAGGAAATGTGGGAGCTGTTCTCCGATCTGCCAGAAGCGCTGGAGAACACCGTCGAGATCGCCAAGCGTTGCAACATCGACGTACAGCTCGGCAAGTACTTCCTGCCGGACTTTCCCACGCCGAATGGCATGGGCATCGACGACTACCTGCGGCATGCCTCGTTCGAGGGCCTGGACGAGCGTCTCGAAGTGCTGCTGCCCAAGGACACGCCGGATTACGAGGCGAAGAAGCAGGTCTATATCGACCGCCTCAACTTCGAACTCGACATCATCATCCAGATGGGTTTCCCCGGTTACTTCCTGATCGTGATGGACTTCATCCAGTGGGCCAAGAACAACGGCGTGCCGGTCGGCCCTGGCCGTGGGTCGGGTGCCGGTTCTCTGGTGGCCTACGTATTGAAGATCACCGACCTCGATCCGCTGGCCTATGACCTGCTGTTCGAACGCTTCCTCAACCCTGAGCGGATTTCCATGCCCGACTTCGACGTCGACTTCTGCATGGACGGCCGCGACCGTGTGATCGACTACGTGGCCGAGAAGTACGGGCGTAACGCGGTCAGCCAGATCATCACCTTCGGCTCGATGGCGGCCAAGGCGGTGGTGCGCGACGTGGCACGGGCGCAGGGCAAGTCCTACGGCCTGGCCGACCGTCTGTCGAAGATGATTCCCTTCGAAGTGGGCATGACCCTGGAGAAGGCCTTTGACATGGAGGAGCCGCTGCGCGAATTCCTCAAGAACGACGAGGAAGCCCAGGAAATCTGGGACATGTCGCTCAAGCTCGAAGGCGTGGTGCGCGGTACCGGCAAGCATGCCGGTGGTGTGGTGATCGCGCCGACCAAGCTCACCGACTTCTCGCCGATCGCCTGTGACGAGGAGGGCGGCGGCCTGGTGACCCAGTTCGACAAGGACGACGTCGAGCAGGCCGGCCTGGTCAAGTTCGACTTCCTCGGTCTGCGTACCCTGACCATCATCAAGTGGGCGATGGAGACCATTCACCGCATCCAGAAGCGCGATGGCGCCTCGGACGAAGAACTGGTCAACATCGACTTCATCCCCCTCAATGACAAGCCGACCTACGCCATGCTGCAGAAGGCCGAGACCACCGCGGTCTTCCAGCTCGAATCGCGCGGCATGAAGGAGCTGATCAAGAAGCTCAAGCCCGACTGCCTGGAAGACATGATCGCACTGGTGGCGCTGTTCCGTCCCGGTCCGCTGCAGTCCGGCATGGTGGACGACTTCATCAACCGTAAGCACGGTCGTGCCGAGCTGTCCTATCCACATCCGGACTACCAGTACGCCGGCCTGGAGCCGGTGCTCAAGCCCACTTACGGCATCATCCTCTATCAGGAGCAGGTGATGCAGATCGCCCAGGTCATGGGCGGTTACACCCTGGGCCAGGCGGACATGCTGCGCCGCGCCATGGGCAAGAAGAAGCCCGAGGAAATGGCCAAGCAGCGTGGCGGCTTCATCGAAGGTTGCGCCAACAACAATATCGACGCCGACCTGGCAGGTAACATCTTCGATCTGGTGGAGAAGTTCGCCGGCTACGGCTTTAACAAGTCGCACTCCGCCGCCTACGGACTAGTGTCCTACCAGACAGCCTGGCTCAAGGCGCATTACCCCGCGCCGTTCATGGCCGCGGTGCTCTCGGCGGACATGCACAACACCGACAAGGTGGTGATCCTGGTGGAAGAGTGCCGCAACATGAAGTTGCGCATCGATCCGCCGGACGTGAACGTCTCCGAGTTCAAGTTCACCGTCAACGACGATGGCCGTATCGTCTATGGCCTCGGTGCGGTTAAGGGCGTGGGCGAGGGGCCTGTCGAGGCCATCGTCGAATGCCGTGCCGAAGGTGGGCCGTTCAAGGACCTGTTCGACTTCTGCAACCGCGTCGACCTCAAGCGCATCAACAAGCGCACCCTTGAAGCGCTGATCCGCAGCGGCGCGCTGGATCGCCTCGGCCCCTACTACCAGGACGAGCTCAAGGCTTACCAGGCCAGCGTGGACAAGAACCGCGCGGTGTTGCTGGCGTCCATGGAAGAGGCCGTGCAGTCCGCCGAGCAGACCGCGCGCAGCGCCGAGAGCGGCCACATGGACCTGTTCGGCGGCCTGTTCGCCGAGCCCGAGGCGGATGTCTACGCCAACCACCGCAAGGCCCGCGAGCTGCCGATTAAGGAACGCCTGAAAGGCGAGAAGGACACCCTGGGCATCTACCTGTCCGGCCACCCCATCGACGAATACGAAGGCGAGATTCGCCGCTTCGCCCGCCAGCGGATCGTCGAGTTGAAGCCTGCACGCGATACCCAGACCATCGCCGGGATGATCGTCAACCTGCGGGTGATGAAGAACAAGAAGGGCGACAAGATGGGCTTCATCACCCTCGATGACCGCTCCGGGCGTATCGAAGCCTCGCTGTTCGCCGATGCCTTCGCCAGCAACCAGGCGCTGCTGCAGAACGATGCGCTGGTGGTGGTTGAGGGCGAGGTCAGCAACGACGATTTCTCCGGCGGTCTGCGTCTGCGCGCCAAGCGCGTGATGAGCCTGGAAGAGGCCCGTACCGGCCTGGCCGACAGCCTGCGCGTTAAGGTCGCCAGTGAAGCGCTCAAGGGTGATCGCCTGCGCTGGCTGGCCGAGCTGTGCAGCAAGCACAAGGGAGCCTGCCCGGTGACCGTCGACTACAGTGGCGAGGAGGCACGCGCCTTGCTTCAATTCGGCGATGCCTGGCGAATCGACCCGGCCGACACTTTGATTCAGGCATTGCGTGACCAGTTCGGGCGCGACAACGTCTTTTTGCACTACCGCTGATATGCGAGAGGAAAATTCCTCTTCGTGACAGCAAAGGCACCCAAGGGTGTCGACCCGCTGCGCCCCATCCCTTAAGGTAGGGCGCCTAATGGATACAGCTCCCCGGCCACTTGGCCGTCGACGCAAGACGGATGACTATGAACCCGAATTTCCTCGATTTCGAACAGCCGATCGCCGACCTGCAAGCCAAGATCGAAGAGCTACGCCTGGTTGGTAATGACAACGCGCTGAACATCGGCGACGAGATTGCCCGCCTGCAGGACAAGAGCAGCGCCCTGACCGAAAGCATCTTTGGCAACCTGACCAGCTGGCAGATCGCGCAGCTCGCGCGCCATCCGCGCCGCCCTTATACCCTGGACTACATCCAGCACATCTTCACCGAGTTCGACGAACTGCACGGCGACCGTCACTTCTCCGACGACGCTGCCATCGTCGGTGGCGTTGCGCGCCTGGGCGATCAGCCGGTGATGATCATCGGTCACCAGAAGGGCCGCGAAGTGCGCGAGAAGGTGCGCCGCAACTTCGGCATGCCGCGCCCTGAGGGCTATCGCAAGGCCTGCCGCCTGATGGAAATGGCCGAGCGCTTCAAGATGCCGATCCTCACCTTCATCGACACCCCTGGTGCCTACCCGGGCATCGATGCCGAGGAGCGTGGCCAGAGCGAGGCCATCGCCTGGAACCTGCGCGTGATGGCGCGCCTGAAGACTCCGATCATCGCCACCGTCATCGGCGAAGGCGGTTCTGGCGGTGCGCTGGCCATTGGCGTCTGCGACCAGCTGAACATGCTGCAGTACTCCACCTACTCTGTGATCTCGCCGGAAGGTTGCGCCTCGATCCTCTGGCGTACCGCTGAGAAGGCGCCGGATGCTGCCGAGGCCATGGGCATCACCGCCGAACGCCTGAAGGATCTGGGTATTGTCGATCAGGTAATCGCTGAGCCGCTGGGCGGCGCGCACCGCGATCCGGCCGCCGCCTCGGAGTCGATCCGCCAAGAGCTGACCAAGCAACTGGCCAGCCTGCAGGAGCACGATACCGACGCGCTGCTCAAGCGCCGTTACGACCGCCTGATGAGCTACGGCATCGCCTGAGTTCTCTCAGCGCATATCTCAATGGGCCTTCGGGCCCATTGTTGTTTAAGCTTGGCCGATGACTGCTCTCGATCTTCACCTGCGTCAGGCTCTGCAGCCGTGGCGCACGGCTCCTGCCTGGCGTATCGCCTTTTCCGGTGGCCTGGATTCCAGCGTGCTGCTGCATCTGCTCGCCGACTGGGCGCGGCACGAGCAGTTGCCGCCGCTGACTGCCATTCATGTCCATCATGGCCTGCAGTCGGTAGCCGATGACTGGCCGGAACATTGCGCGCAGTTTTGTGCACGCCTGGATATTCCTCTGCAGATCGTCAAGGTGCAGGTGACGCCGGGGGCGAGCCTGGAGCAGGCCGCGCGGAACGCGCGTTATGCGGTATTCAGTGAGCGGCTGGGGCCGGGCGAGGTGCTGCTCAGTGCCCAGCATCGCGACGATCAGGCCGAAACCCTGCTATTTCGTCTGCTGCGCGGGGCAGGGGTGCGCGGGCTGGCTGCCATGCCGGCCAGTCGGCCGCTGGGGCCGGGCAGGCTGGTGCGGCCACTGCTCGACTGTTCGCGCGCCGAGTTGCAGGCTTACGCGCAAAGTCGTGGTCTGGTTTGGGTCGAGGACCCTAGCAATGCCGACGAGCGTTTCAGTCGCAATTTCCTGCGCAGGCAGGTGATGCCGCTGCTGGCCGAGCGCTGGCCGCAGGCTGCTGCAAGTCTTGCGCGCGGCGCTGTGCACCTGGGTGAGGCTCAGCTACTGCTCAATGAATTGGCCGAGATGGACCTGCTTGCTGCTCGTGGCGCTTGCGCATTTCCCTGGTTGCCTTTGCCTTCTCTGGACCTCGCGGCAGTGACCGCGCTGAGCGATGCGCGGCAACGCAACCTGCTGCGGCATTGGCTGGCGCCGCTTACCCGCATGCCGGACAGCGATCACTGGGCTGGCTGGTACGACCTTCGCGATGCCGTCGCGGATGCGACGCCGATCTGGAAACTGGCCGATGGCGAATTGCACCGCGCCGATGGCCGCTTGTGGTGGCTCAGTGGCGACTGGCTGAAGCCGCTGCGGCCGCTGGAGCTGCCATGCGCTGCGTCTGGCGAGCCAGTCGAGCTTCCCGATAATGGTCAGGTGCATTTGTCTGGCGAGCTGGCGCAAGGTCGCTGGCAACTACGCTACCGTCAAGGAGGCGAGTCGCTGCAGGTGCCGGGGCGCGGCAGGCGTGATCTCAAGCGCCTGCTCAATGAAATGCGCGTGCCGGCATTCGTGCGTTTGCGCCTGCCGCTGCTGTTCGATGGCGATGAGCTGATGGCGGTGGCGAACCTGACGCATGCGCCAGGAATCGAGGCGAGCGGGGTGCGTCTGCACTGGTCACCGCCTATCGGCGCGCAAGGTTTGAGCTGGTAAGGCCTTTCGGGTAGACTACGCTCCCGTCTTACTACAGCTTTTGCCGACTCCCTCAGGGAGCTTGGCGAGCTTGCCATTGTGTTGTCGATGGCGCTCCTTCGCTTTCCCCGGCGGCACTGACCGCTTAAACGCAGACTTCTAGGGTTTTTCATGACGCGCTACATCTTCGTCACGGGTGGTGTTGTTTCTTCATTGGGGAAAGGCATCGCCTCGGCTTCACTGGCGGCCATCCTGGAGGCGCGGGGCCTGAAGGTCACCATGCTCAAGCTGGACCCTTACATCAACGTCGATCCGGGCACCATGAGTCCGTTCCAGCACGGTGAGGTGTTCGTTACCCACGACGGTGCCGAGACCGACCTCGACCTGGGTCACTACGAGCGCTTCATCCGCACCACGATGAGCAAGAGCAACAACTTCACCACCGGCCGCGTGTACGAAGACGTGCTGCGCAAGGAGCGCCGTGGTGATTACCTGGGCGCAACCATCCAGGTCATTCCGCACATCACCGACGAAATCAAGCGTCGCATCATCAAGGGCGCCGGCGATGCCGACGTGGCCCTGGTGGAAATCGGCGGCACCGTTGGTGACATCGAGTCGCAGCCGTTCCTCGAAGCCATCCGCCAGCTTCGCGTGGAAGTGGGCGCCAAGCGCGCCATGCTGATGCACCTGACCCTGGTGCCGTACATCGCCACTGCCGGCGAGACCAAGACCAAGCCGACCCAGCATTCGGTCAAGGAGCTGCGCTCCATCGGCCTGCAGCCGGACGTGCTGGTGTGCCGCTCCGACCATCCGATCGATGTGTCCTCGCGCCGCAAGATCGCCCTGTTCACCAACGTCGAAGAGCGTGCAGTGATCAGTCTGGAAGACGTCGACACCATCTACAAGATTCCGGGCGTGCTGCACGCTCAGGGCCTGGATGACTTCGTCGTCGAGCGTTTCGGCCTGGAGTGCGGCGGCGCCGACCTGTCCGAGTGGGATCGCGTGGTCGATGCCAAGCTCAATCCGGAGAAAGAAGTCACCATCGCCATGGTCGGCAAGTACATGGAGCTGCTTGATGCGTACAAGTCGCTGATCGAAGCGATGAGTCACGCCGGCATCCAGAACCGCACCAAGGTCAACCTGCGCTATATCGACTCCGAAGACATCGAGAATCAGGGCACCGGCCTGCTTGAAGGCGTCGACGCCATCCTGGTCCCGGGCGGCTTCGGTCTGCGCGGCGTGGAAGGCAAGATCAAGACCGTGCAGTACGCTCGCGAGAACAAGATTCCTTACCTGGGTATCTGCCTCGGCATGCAGGTCGCGGTGATCGAATACGCCCGCAATGTGGTGGGCTGGACCGACGCCAACTCCACCGAATTCGACATGGCCAGTCAGCACCCGGTAGTTGGCCTGATCACCGAGTGGCAGGACGCGGCAGGCAGCGTCGAGCAGCGCAGCGAGAGCTCCGACCTGGGTGGCACCATGCGTCTGGGTGCGCAGGACTGCCAGCTGCAGGCCGGCTCCAAGGTGCACGACTGCTACGGCAAGGACGTGATCGTCGAGCGTCACCGTCACCGTTACGAAGTGAACAACAACCTGTTGCCAAAGCTGACCGAGGCTGGCCTGAAGGTCACTGGCCGCTCTGGCGATGGCGCGCTGGTGGAAGTGGTCGAGGCGCCGGATCATCCGTGGTTCGTCGCTTGCCAGTTCCACCCGGAATTCACCTCCACGCCGCGTGACGGCCATCCGCTGTTCAGCGGTTTCGTCAACGCCGCACTGGCGCAGAAAGCGAAGAAGGTCTGACCCATGGCGCAGAAGATCATCAAGGTTCGCGATATCGAAATCGCCAACGACAAGCCATTCGTGCTGTTCGGTGGCATCAACGTGCTCGAGTCGCGCGACCTGGCCATGCAGGCCTGCGAAGAGTACGTACGGGTGACCGAGAAACTCGGTATCCCCTATGTGTTCAAGGCCAGCTTCGACAAGGCCAACCGTTCCTCCGTCATCTCCTTCCGCGGCCCTGGCCTGGAAGAGGGCATGAAGATCTTCGAGGAAGTGAAGAAGACCTTCGGCGTGCCGGTCATCACCGACGTTCACGAGCCGCATCAGGCCGCTGCCGTGGCCGAAGTGTGCGACATCATCCAGTTGCCGGCCTTCCTCTCGCGGCAGACCGATCTGGTGGTGGCCATGGCCAAGACCGGCGCGGTGATCAACATCAAGAAGGCGCAGTTTCTCGCTCCGCAGGAAATGAAGCACATCCTGACCAAGTGCGAAGAGGCCGGTAACGATCAACTGATTCTCTGCGAGCGCGGTTCCTCCTTCGGTTACAACAACCTGGTGGTGGACATGCTCGGCTTCGGCATCATGAAGCAGTTCGAGTACCCGGTGTTCTTCGACGTGACTCACGCGCTGCAGATGCCGGGTGGCCGTGCCGACTCCGCCGGCGGCCGCCGTGCTCAGGTCACCGACCTGGCCAAGGCCGGCATGAGCCAGGGCCTGGCTGGTCTGTTCCTGGAGGCGCATCCGGACCCGGAAAACGCCAAGTGCGATGGCCCATGCGCCCTGCGTCTGAACAAGCTGGAGCCGTTCCTCAGCCAGCTCAAGCAGCTCGATGATCTGGTGAAGAGTTTTCCGCCAATCGAGACTGCCTGAACCGCACGCAATCCGGTAAAGTGCCGCCCGAGAAAAATCCCGCCTGACCCGTGAGTCAGCGTGAGCCGCCGATCTGCCTGCGGACAGCGGCGGCCCAGTGCAGCCTGCTGCTGCTGTCTTATCGTCAACCTTTGGAGCATTAACAACAATGGCAAAGATCGTCGACATCAAGGGTCGTGAGGTTCTCGACTCCCGTGGCAACCCCACCGTGGAAGCCGATGTGATTCTGGAAGGCGGTATCGTCGGCAGCGCCTGTGCGCCGTCGGGTGCCTCCACCGGCTCGCGCGAAGCGCTGGAGCTGCGTGATGGTGACAAGAGCCGTTACCTGGGCAAGGGCGTGCTGAAAGCCGTCGCCAACATCAATGGCCCGATTCGCGACCTGCTGCTGGGCAAGGACGCTGCCGATCAGAAGGCGCTGGACCGCGCGATGATCGAGCTCGACGGTACCGAGAACAAGGCCAAGCTGGGCGCCAACGCCATCCTCGCCGTGTCCCTGGCTGCTGCCAAGGCCGCCGCTCAGGCCAAGGGCGTGCCGCTGTACGCGCACATCGCCGATCTGAACGGCACCCCGGGCGTCTACTCCATGCCGGTGCCGATGATGAATATCATCAACGGCGGCGAGCATGCCGATAACAACGTCGACATCCAGGAATTCATGGTGCAGCCGGTGGGCGCCAAGAATTTCGCCGATGCCCTGCGCATGGGCGCCGAAATCTTCCATCACCTCAAAGCCGTACTGAAGGCCCGTGGCCTGAACACTGCTGTGGGTGACGAAGGTGGCTTCGCGCCGAACCTGGCCTCCAACGAAGATGCCCTGGCTGCCATCGCCGAAGCTGTTGCCAACGCTGGCTACAAGCTGGGTGATGACGTGACTCTGGCGCTGGACTGCGCCTCCAGCGAATTCTTCAAGGACGGCAAGTACGATCTGGAAGGCGAGGGCAAGGTCTTCGACGCCGCCGGTTTCGCCGACTACCTGGCTGGTCTGACCCAGCGCTACCCGATCATCTCCATCGAAGACGGCATGGACGAGTCGGACTGGGCGGGCTGGAAAGTCCTGACCGACAAGATCGGCGAGAAGGTACAGCTGGTTGGCGACGATCTGTTCGTTACCAACACCAAGATCCTCAAGCGCGGTATCGACGAGAAGATCGGCAACTCGATCCTGATCAAGTTCAACCAGATCGGCTCGCTGACCGAAACCCTGGAAGCCATCCAGATGGCCAAGGCTGCCGGCTTCACCGCCGTGATCTCGCACCGCAGTGGTGAAACCGAAGACAGCACCATCGCCGACCTGGCCGTGGGTACTGCCGCTGGTCAGATCAAGACCGGCTCGCTGTGCCGCTCCGACCGCGTGTCGAAGTACAACCAGTTGCTGCGTATCGAAGAGCAGCTGGGCGGCAAGGCTCCGTACAAGGGCCGTGCCGAGTTCCGCGGCTAACATCTGCGTGGTAGAAAAGGGCGACGCAAGTCGCCCTTTTTCGTGGTTATCCCAGCGTTGGTGCCGCACTGTAGGAGCGGATTTATCCGCGATTGTCGCGGCTGAAGCCGCTCCTACAGAGGCTGCGCGATTGCGGGCATGGCGTTTTTCGTGGACGCTTCGTCGATCTTTGGGAACCATTGCACGGATGCAGGTACAGAAACCCCATGTCACTCATCAGTCGGCTTCTTTTCAAGCATGAACGCAGCCCCTACCATGCCGATGACTCAATCTGCGAGCCGCTCCATGCGTAGTCCGTATTGGCTGTTCATCGTGCTGATCCTGTTGCTTGCCGGTCTGCAGTATCGTCTGTGGGTCGGCGAGGGCAGTCTTGCCCAGGTTAGCCGCCTGCAGCAGCAGATCGCCGAGCAACAAGGCGAGAACGAGCGTCTTTTGGAGCGCAACCGCATCCTTGAGGCCGAGGTGATGGAGCTCAAGCGCGGTATGGAGACCGTTGAAGAGCGCGCGCGGCAGGAGCTGGGCATGCTCAAAGAGGGTGAAACCCTCTACCTGCTGACTGAATGAGTGTTCCATTCTGGCTGGTGATTCCAGCAGCTGGCGTCGGCGCAAGGATGGCTGCCGACCGTCCCAAGCAGTACCTGCAGATTGCCGGTCGCAGCATTCTCGAGCACAGCCTGCATTGTTTTCTCGATCACCCTGGCCTGCTGGGCGCGGTGGTATGCGTTGCGGAGGACGATCCGTTCTGGCCGCAACTCCCGGTTACCAGCGATCCGCGTGTACGCCGTGCGCCAGGCGGGCGTGAGCGGGCCGATTCGGTACTGGCCGGGCTGCAGACGCTGCTTGCCGAGGCCGCAGGTGCCGAGGACTGGGTGTTGGTGCATGACGCCGCGCGCCCCAATCTAGCCAGGCAGGACCTGGACCGTTTGCTGGCAGAGTTGGCCGATGATCCGGTGGGCGGCCTGCTGGCCGTGCCGGCGCGCGATACGCTCAAGCGTGCCAGTGCCGACGGGCGAGTGTCGCAGACCGTGGATCGCAGTGTGATCTGGCAGGCCTATACGCCGCAAATGTTCCGCCTGGGGGCGTTGCATGGCGCGCTGAGTCAGGCTCTGCAGGTGCAGGTGGCGATTACCGATGAGGCCTCTGCCATGGAGTGGGCGGGGCAGGCGCCGCGGCTGATCGAAGGCCGGGCGGACAACCTCAAGGTCACCCGCCCGGAAGATCTGCACTATCTGCAGTCATTATGGCCACGCGGCCATTGATTCATTGCTGCATCAGTGCGTCCAGTTTTTCGCGTCCTTGCCCAGGTTGCGATCCAGCGCGTTGGTCAGCTTGTTCATGGCGCCGTCGATGGCCTGATGCATTTCCTCTGCATCGTGGGATACCGTCATCGGGTCACGCCCTTTCATCCGTGCCTCGACCTTGCAGCGTTTGTCCTGAGGGCCGCTCTTGAGCGCGTTCTCGTCGGAAAGGTGGACTTCGATCCGGGTGAGGTGGTCCTCGTAGCGTTGGAGTTTGCTGCGCACTCGACTGCTGATGTCTTCCTTGAAGGCCATCGACGAGGCGACGTGCTTACCGCTGTTGACCAGAACCTGCATAACCATGTCCTCATGCTGCTGAATTCGTGAGGCCCCGTTTGCCGGGGACATTGGTTGTGACGCGGTCGCCTCGCTCAAGTTTCGGCCAGGCTTGTGACATTCCATGACGGTTCAGCTGAGCGACAAGGTTGTTGCAGGGCTCAGGCGGGGGCGGCGTACTCAGCGCGCTGACTCAGCCCCAGGCGCAACGAGTCGATTAGCTGGCGGATCTTTGGTGAGAGATGACGTTGTTGCGGGTAGATCGCCCAGACCGCGGTGTTGGGCGGGCGGTGCTGCTCCAGCAGGGAGATCAGTTGCCCGCTGCGCAGGTGTTCCAGCACGTAATAGTCCGGCAACTGGCACAGGCCGAACCCACGCAGCGCGGCGTCGAGCACGGCCTGGCCGCTGTTGCAGCGCCAGTTGCCTTGTACCCGCACCTGGGTTTCCCGGCCGTTCTCGGCAAAACTCCAGTTTTCGCTGCTGCCGATCAGGCAGTTATGCCGGGCAAGTTCCGACAGCGAGTGCGGTCGGCCGTAGCGCTGCAAGTACTCGGGCGCGGCGCACAGGTACATCTCCCGAGGTGCCAGGCGTGCCGCCATCAGCCGCGAGTCCTGCAGGCGCCCAAGGCGGATGGCCAGGTCGAGGCCTTCGTGCAGCAGATCCAGTTGGCGGTTGGACAGCTCGATCTCCACACGTAGCTGCGGGTGGCGGGCCATGAAATCATTCACCAGCGGCACGATGAAGCGCTCGCCATAGGCCACCGCGCAGGTCATGCGCAGCAGCCCCTTGGGCTCCGCTCCGAGGTCGCCGACTGCTCGCAATGCTTCCTCGCGTGCATCCTGCAGGCGCTGGCAATGCTGCAGAAACAACTGCCCGGCCTCGGTCAGGGCCACGCGGCGCGTGCTGCGGTAGAACAGGCGACTTTGCAGGCGATCCTCCAGGCGCGCCACTTGCCGGCTGACCTGCGAGGTGGACAGGCCCAGTCGTTCCGCGGCGGCGCTGAACTGGCCACACTCGGCGACGGCGACGAATTCGTCGAGTCCTTCCCAGCGACTCATGGTTTTTGCTCCAGTCGTTGACGGATGAGCATATTATCCCTGTGTGGCAATAATGTTTTGATATCTGTTGAATTATCTCTTCTTGCCGTTGTTCTAGACTGCTCGGCACTTTCGCAACGCTCAGGAGAGCTTTCATGATCAAGTCCCGTGCTGCCGTCGCTTTCGCGCCCAACGAGCCGCTGAAGATCGTCGAGATCGATGTCGAGCCGCCAAAGGCCGGTGAAGTGCTGGTGCGTATCGTCGCCACCGGCGTTTGCCATACCGATGCCTACACCCTGTCCGGCCAGGACTCCGAAGGCGTATTCCCCTGCGTGCTGGGCCACGAGGGTGGTGGCATCGTCGAGGCGGTGGGCGAGGGCGTGACCTCGGTGAAGGTCGGCGACCACGTGATTCCGCTGTACACCGCCGAGTGCGGTGAGTGCAAATTCTGCAAATCGCAGAAAACCAACCTGTGCAGCTCGGTGCGTGCCACCCAGGGCAAGGGCCTGATGCCGGACGGCACCACCCGTTTCAGCTACAACGGTGAGCCGATCTACCACTACATGGGCTGCTCGACCTTCTCCGAATACACCGTGCTGCCAGAAGTTTCGGTTGCGGTGATCCCGAAGGAGGCGCCGCTGGACAAGGTCTGCCTGCTCGGTTGCGGCGTGACCACCGGTATCGGTGCCGTACTCAACACCGCCAAGGTCACCGAGGGCTCCACCGTGGCCATCTTCGGCCTGGGTGGCATCGGCCTGGCGGCGATCATCGGTGCCAAGATGGCCAAGGCCTCGCGCATCATCGGCATCGACATCAACCCGGCCAAGGAAGCCGTGGCACGTGAGCTGGGCATCACCGACTTCGTCAACCCGAAGGAGCACGACAAGCCGATCCAGGACGTCATCGTCGAGATGACCGACGGTGGCGTCGATTACAGCTTCGAGTGCATCGGCAACGTGCAGCTGATGCGCGCCGCGCTGGAGTGCTGCCACAAGGGCTGGGGCGAGTCGACCATCATCGGCGTGGCGCCAGCCGGTGCCGAGATCAGCACCCGTCCGTTCCAACTGGTCACCGGTCGCGTCTGGCGTGGCAGTGCCTTCGGTGGGGTCAAGGGCCGTAGCGAGCTGCCGGGGTATGTCGAGAAGTCGCAGAAGGGCGAGATCCCGCTAGACACCTTCATCACTCACAACATGGGGCTGGACGAGATCAACGAAGCCTTCGAGCTGATGCATGAAGGCAAGAGCATCCGTACCGTCATCCATTTCTGATGAAACACCGTGCGGCCTCTTGGCCGCACGGATTCTCGCGGGGTGCGCTGTGCGCACCGCAACCCCTTGGTGCGCATGGCGCACCCTACGGAGCGGCTCATGACCCTCGAAATCGTTTCCAGCAACAAGAGCTTTGGCGGCTGGCACAAGCGCTATCGCCATCGCTCCAGCAGCCTGAACTGCGACATGGTGTTCGCCGTCTATCTGCCACCGCAGGCCGAGCAGGGCGCCAAGCTGCCGGTGCTGTACTGGCTGAGCGGCCTGACCTGTACCGATGAGAATTTCATGCAGAAGGCCGGCGCTCAGCGCATGGCGGCCGAGCTGGGGTTGATCATCGTCGCGCCGGACACCAGCCCGCGTGGCGAAGGCGTGGCCGACGACGCCAATGGCGCCTATGACTTCGGCCTCGGCGCCGGCTTCTATGTCAACGCGACGCAAGAACCGTTCGCCCGTCACTACCGCATGTACGACTACGTGGTGCAGGAACTGCCGACATTGATCGAGGCCAACTTCCCGGTTTCGGACAAGCGTGGCATCGCCGGCCATTCCATGGGCGGTCACGGCGCCTTGATCTGTGCGCTGAAGAACCCTGGGCGCTACCAGTCGGTGTCGGCGTTCTCGCCGATCAGCAATCCGATGAACTGCCCCTGGGGCGAGAAGGCGTTTTCCCTGTACCTGGGTGAGGAGCGTTCGCGTTGGCGTGAGTGGGATGCCAGCGTGCTGATCGCCGAGGCTGAGGAGAAGCTGCCGATCCTGGTCGATCAGGGTGATCGCGATGACTTCCTCGAAGGCCAGCTCAAGCCACAGGTACTGCAGGCCGCGGCCAAGGCCGCCGGGCATCCGCTGACGCTGCGCATGCAGCCTGGCTATGACCATAGCTACTATTTCATCGCCAGCTTCATCGACGAGCATCTGCGTCATCATGCGGCCGCGTTGCGGCAGCTTTAAGCGGCAAGCCACAAGCGGCAAGTAAAGCTTGGCCGCAGGCTTGGCTGCACACAGGCTCTTGCAGCTTTCGGTTAGAATCACGCCCTGACTTTTTCAGGGCGTTGTTCTTTATGCGTATCGGTCATGGTTATGACGTACACCGCTTCGGCGAAGGCGATTTCATCACCCTCGGCGGCGTGCGGATTCCCCATAAGTTCGGACTTGTCGCTCACTCCGACGGCGACGTGCTGCTGCACTCGCTGAGCGATGCCCTGCTCGGCGCGGTGGCGCTGGGCGATATTGGCAAACATTTCCCCGATACCGATCCGACCTTCAAGGGCGCCGACAGCCGTGCGCTGCTGCGTCACGTCATGGGCCTGGTGCGGGCCAAGGGCTACGCGGTGGGCAATGTCGACACCACCATCATCGCCCAGGCGCCGAAGATGGCGCCGCACATTCAGAGCATGCGCGAGCGCATTGCCGAAGACCTCGACATCGAGCTGGATCAGGTCAACGTCAAGGCCACCACCACCGAGAAGCTCGGCTTCACCGGGCGCGAGGAAGGTATTGCGGTGCATGCCGTGGCCTTGCTGGTCAAGGCATGAACGAGCTGCAGCTGCTGGGGCCGCGCGCGCATGGCCAGGCCTGCGGGCGTGCTGTGCTCAAGGCCACGGCCGAAGATTTCCAGGTCGATGAAGTATTGGACATCCCGCTCACGGGCCAAGGTGAGCACCTATGGCTGTGGGTGGAAAAACGCGGCCTGAATACCGAGGAAGCGGCGCGGCGCATCGCCCGTGCTGCCGGTTTGCCGCTCAAGGCGGTCAGCTATGCCGGTCTCAAGGATCGCCAGGCGCTGACCCGTCAGTGGTTCAGCCTGCACCTGCCGGGCAAGGCCGACCCCGATCTTGCCGCCGCGCAGGGCGATGATCTGGTCATCCTGAGCAGCCAGCGGCATAACCGCAAGCTGCAGCGCGGCGCCCATTCGGCCAATGGCTTCACCTTGCGCCTGACCGCGCTCGAGGCTGACCGTGATGCCCTTGAGCAGCGCCTGCAGCGTATCGCCGAGCAGGGCGTGCCGAATTACTTCGGCCTGCAGCGTTTCGGCTTTGATGGCGGCAATGTCGAGCAGGCGCGAGATTTTGCCTCGCGCCAGGAGCTGCCGGTGCAGCGCAATCTGCGTTCGCGCCTGCTTTCAGCGGCACGCAGTTACCTGTTCAACCAGGTGCTGGCCAGGCGCGTGGCGGCCGGCACCTGGAACCAGGCGCAGATCGGCGATTTGCTGGCCTTTACTGGCAGTCGCAGTTTCTTCATGGCAGGCGAGGCTGAATGCCATGACCCGCGCCTGGCCATTCTTGATCTGCATCCCACCGGGCCGTTGTGGGGTGACGGTGCGCTGCCGACCGGTGGTGCTACCCAGCAGTTGGAGCAAAGCGTCGCCGATGACGCTGCGCAACTGGTGCAATGGCTGGTCAAGGCGGACATGGCGCACGAACGGCGCATTCTGCGCCTCCCCATTCAGAGCCTTACGTGGCATTATCCCGAGCCCGATATTCTGCAACTTGCATTCGTCCTGCCGGCCGGGTGTTTCGCCACCGTGGTGGTGCGCGAATTGCTCGATCTGGTGCCAGCAGGGCAGACGGATACTCCATGCGAATTCTGATTTCCAACGACGACGGGGTGAACGCGCCCGGTATCGCCGCGTTGCACCAGGCGCTGGCCGACTACGCCGAATGCGTGGTGATCGCCCCGGCCGAAGACAGGAGCGGTGCCAGCAGTGCGCTGACGCTCGATCGCCCGCTGCATCCCATGGCCCTGACCAACGGTTACATCAGCCTCAACGGCACGCCGACCGATTGCGTGCATCTGGGGCTTCACGGCTTGCTCGAGCAGACGCCGGACATGGTCGTCTCGGGCATTAACCTGGGCGCCAACCTGGGCGATGATGTGCTCTATTCCGGGACCGTCGCCGCCGCGCTGGAAGGTCGCTTCCTGAGCAAACCGGCGTTCGCCTTTTCGCTGCTGTCGCGGCTTCCCGATAATCTGCCCACTGCTGCCTATTTTGTCCGCAAGCTGGTCGAAGCGCACGAGCGCCTCGAGTTGCCGCCGCGCACCGTGCTCAACGTCAATGTGCCGAATTTGCCGCTCGAACATATCCGTGGCGTACAGCTGACGCGTCTCGGTCACCGTGCGCGCGCAGCAGCGCCGGTGAAGGTGGTCAACCCGCGGGGCAAGGAAGGTTACTGGATCGCGGCTGCTGGTGATGTCGAGGACGGCAGCCAGGGCACCGATTTCCATGCCGTGATGCAAGGCTATGTATCGATCACGCCGCTACGGCTCGATCGCACATTTAATGAGGCTCTCGAAACTATGGATGGCTGGTTGGAGGGCATCTTCTGATGCGTGGACAGGACGACATGCAGCGCAGCGGGATCGGCATGACCTCGCAGCGCACCCGCGAACGATTGATCCAGCGCCTCTACGAGGAAGGACTGTCCAACGCGCGGGTACTGGAAGTGATCCGCCGTACCCCGCGTCATCTGTTCGTCGATGAAGCGCTGGCGCACCGCGCCTATGAAGACACTGCGCTGCCCATCGGTCATAACCAGACCATTTCCCAGCCGTACATGGTCGGTCGCATGACCGAGCTGCTGCTGGCAGCCGGGCCGCTGGACAAGGTTCTGGAAATCGGCACCGGCTCCGGCTACCAGACCGCCGTGCTGGCGCAACTGGTAGAGCGGGTGTTTTCGGTCGAGCGCATTCAGGTGCTGCAGGATCGCGCCAAGGAGCGTCTGGCCGAACTCAAGCTGCGCAACGTGGTCTTTCGCTGGGGAGATGGCTGGGAAGGCTGGAATGCGCTCGGCCCGTACAACGGCATCATCGTCACGGCGGCTGCGGCGCAGGTACCGCAGGCTCTGCTCGATCAGCTGGCACCGGGCGGACGCCTGGTCATTCCGGTGGGCAGCGGCGATGTGCAGCAATTGTTGCTGATCGTACGTGAAGAGGATGGTTTTTCCCGTCATGTGCTGGACGCGGTGCGCTTCGTGCCGCTGCTCAACGGGCCGCTGGCCTGATCGCTTTATCGCTCTGGAAGGATCCATGAAGAAACATTTCCTGCTCTACGCCAAGGGTATGGCCATGGGCGCTGCCGATGTGGTGCCAGGTGTTTCCGGCGGCACCATCGCCTTCATCAGCGGCATTTACGACGAGCTGCTGCGCTCCATCGCCGGTATCCCCGAGGCATTGCTGTTGCTGCTGCGCGGCCGCATCAAGGACGCCTGGCAGATGGCCAACGCGACCTTTCTCCTGGTGCTGTTCAGCGGCATTGTCACCAGTATCCTCACGCTCGCCCGCGTCATCACCTATTTACTGCACCATCATCCGATTCCGGTTTGGTCGTTCTTCTTTGGGCTGATTCTGGTATCCACCTATCTGGTCGGCCGCGAAATCGGGCGCTGGAACTGGAGCAGGGTGGTGAGCTTCGTGCTCGGTCTGGCTTTCGCCTACTGGATCACCGTCGCGGCGCCCATGCAGTGGGGCAGTGACTTGCCGACCCTGTTCCTGGCCGGGGCCATCGCCATCTGCGCGATGATCCTGCCGGGCATTTCCGGCAGCTTCATCCTGCTGCTGCTCGGCCTTTATTCCGTGGTGCTGGGCGCGGTAAAGGACTTCAATCTCATGGTCATGGCGGTTTTCGCCAGTGGCTGCCTGGTGGGCATCCTCAGTTTTGCGCGCCTGCTCAGCTGGCTGCTGTCGCGCTGGCGGGACCTCAGCCTGGCGTTTCTCAGCGGGCTGATGCTCGGCTCCCTGAACAAGGTCTGGCCCTGGAAGGAAACGCTGACCTGGCGTGTCGACAGCAAGGGCGAGCAGGTGCCGCTGTTGCAGAACAATCTGCTGCCCGGGCAATTCGCCGACGTCAGCGGCCAGGATCCACAGCTGCTATTCGCCGTGGCGCTGGCGCTAGGCGGTATCGTCTTGGTGCTGGGTCTGGAGTGGCTGGCAGGGCGTCGGCCAGTCGATGCTGGCCGCACCGAATAAATACGGCACAATGGGCGCCGTACACGGAATCATTCAGGGAGCGTTTGGGTGAGTTGCACCGTCCTTCACGTGCTAGTGCGCGCAGTCGCAGCCTTGCGCCTGCCGCTCGCCATCCTTGCCGCCTCGGCATTGGCCGGTTGCGTCAGTTCGCCTCCTGGGGGCGTGCAGGTGGTCGATCGCGGGCAGGGCCAGGGGCGTGCTCCGGTGGTCCAGCGCCAGCCCGTGCGCAACGGCCACTATGTCGTGCAGCGTGGCGATACCCTCTATTCCATCGCCTTTCGTTTCGGCTGGGATTGGAAGGCGCTGGCTGCGCACAACGGCCTGCGTGATCCTTACATCATTCGCGTTGGCCAGAAGATCCGTTTCGACAATCGCCCAGTCGCTAGCAGCCAGACAGTCGTTTCGACACCGAGCCCGGCCACCTCGCCGGTGGTCACCCGCCCGGTGCCGAGCCGTCCGCCGGTCGCCGTGACGGCCCCGCCTGCCTCTCAGCCCGCTCGGCCACCTGTCGCCAACACGCCCGCGACCACGCCTGTAACCCCGGTAAGCCGCTCGGCCAGCGGTTGGTCCTGGCCGACACAGGGCGCAGTGATCAGTCGTTTTTCCTCAAACGGTAGTTTGAATAAAGGCATTGATATCGCCGGGGAATTAGGACAGCCTGTTTTAGCTGCGTCTGATGGATCGGTGGTGTACGCCGGGAGTGGTTTGCGGGGCTACGGCGAGTTGATCATCATCAAACACAGCGACACCTACGTAAGTGCTTACGGTCATAACCGCAGGTTGTTGGTACGGGAGGGGCAGCAGGTCAAAGCGGGGCAAAGCATTGCCGAAATGGGGTCCACAGGGGCCGACCGGGTGAAGCTGCACTTCGAGATTCGCCGCCAAGGTAAACCTGTCGATCCGCTGCAATATCTGCCACGTCGTTGATCCGCGGCTGACCCGTTCCATCGCGTAGGAGGGACGGGCTCAGGTATGGCCAGGACGGTTCCGCCAGAGTCTGTTGTCGAACTCAGCTAAGGACAACAACAATGGCTCTCATCAAAAAAGAAGCGCCGGAGTTTGACGTCGACGATGAGCTACTCCTGATGGAGTCCGGCATCGTTTTCGGCGAGGTTCAGGGCGATGAAGTGGAAGCACCGGTCGCGCGGCCCAAGGCCAAGAACGCAGCCCCTTCCAGGCAGCACAAGTACATCGATTACACCCGGGCGCTGGACGCCACTCAGCTTTATCTCAACGAAATCGGTTTCTCTCCCTTGCTCACTCCCGAAGAGGAAGTGCACTTCGCGCGCCTGGCGCAGAAGGGCGATCCTGCCGGGCGCAAGCGCATGATCGAGAGCAATCTGCGCCTGGTCGTGAAGATCGCCCGGCGTTACGTCAATCGCGGCCTTTCCCTGCTCGACCTGATCGAGGAGGGTAACCTGGGCCTGATTCGCGCCGTGGAGAAGTTCGATCCGGAGCGGGGGTTCCGTTTTTCGACTTATGCCACCTGGTGGATCCGCCAGACCATCGAACGCGCCATCATGAACCAGACGCGAACCATCCGTTTGCCGATTCATGTGGTCAAGGAACTCAATGTCTATCTGCGTGCGGCCCGCGAGCTGACTCAGAAGCTGGACCATGAGCCTTCCGCGGAAGAAATTGCCAACCTGCTGGAAAAACCGGTGGGTGAGGTCAAGCGAATGCTTGGCCTCAACGAACGCGTGTCCTCGGTGGACGTCTCGCTCGGTCCGGACTCGGACAAGACCCTGCTCGACACCTTGACCGATGATCGGCCGACCGACCCCTGCGAGCTGTTGCAGGACGATGATCTGTCGCAGAGCATCGATCAGTGGTTGTCAGACCTGACCGATAAGCAACGCGAGGTCGTTGTGCGTCGTTTCGGTCTGCGTGGGCATGAGAGCTGTACGCTGGAGGAGGTGGGCCAGGAGATCGGCCTGACTCGCGAGCGCGTGCGGCAGATTCAGGTCGAAGCGCTCAAGCGTCTTCGTGAAATTCTGGAGAAGAACGGCCTGTCCAGCGACGCATTGTTTCAATGAGGTTTGCGCCTCGATGAAAAACCCGGCTTCGGCCGGGTTTTTTATGTGCTGTCGCGTAAGCCGTTGCTTACAACTGTTGTCAGTCTTTGTGCTGAAGTGGACTGATTTTAACCGACTAGTTCTTGTAATTATTTGTTTTTAAAGGAAATTAAATTTAATCGAACTGATTGAGCGCATTTCAGTCGGGTTGTGCGGAAGTCTGAAGTGGCTAATATCACACCCGTGCTCAGGGACAAGCACAGGTCGCCAGGATGACGATCAGGAGTATCGCAAGAAGCGATTCATCAGGACGATGATTTGGGAGACAAAGGGATTAGGGAATAAAAGTGGGCGGCGCGAGCCGCCCCTTTTTTTGTCCGCTATTTCTGACGCTACGCCGGGACGGAATGTCGAAGTGGCTCCGTATAAAGCAAAAGACCCGCACATGGCGGGTCTCCGTGTTTCTGGCGAACTCAGCGCTCCAGATGCTGCAGCTTGTCCTTCACGCCGTCCCACTCTTCGGCGTCCGGCAGCGCATCCTTCTTCTCGGTGATGTTCGGCCATACTTCGGCCAGGTCGGCGTTCAGCTCGATGAATTCCTGCTGATCCTCGGGTACCTCGTCCTCGGAGAAGATAGCCTGAGCCGGGCATTCCGGCTCGCACAGGGCGCAGTCGATGCACTCGTCCGGGTGAATGACCAGGAAGTTAGGGCCTTCGTAGAAGCAATCCACCGGGCAGACTTCCACGCAGTCGGTGTATTTGCACTTGATGCAGTTGTCGGTGACGACGAAGGTCATTCTGATTCTCTCCTCGGGGCGGCGGCCTGGGCTCTTTCTGCGAAGGGCTGCCAGGCGCTCTGTCTAAGGCCGCGGCTCAGGCTGTAAACCGGGCGGTCGTAAAATTGCGCGCGATTCTAGCAGTTTGTTGTTTGGAGCGTTAGATCTGCGTCTTCCATGTATATAACAGCTCGAGCGCTTTACGCGGAGTCAGATCATCGGGATTGATCTTGTCCAATTGCTCCAGCAGTGGATGTGGCGCGCTGGCGAACAGGTCGCTCTGCATCGGTACCTGCGGCTTACCTGGCTCCTGGCGCGGCAGGTCGTGCTGCAAGCTGGTGGCCTCCAGACGTGCCAGGTGCTCACGGGCTCGGCTGATCACGGTGCCCGGCACGCCCGCCAGTTGTGCCACTGCAAGGCCATAGCTCTGGCTCGCCGGTCCGGGCTGGACGTGATGGAGGAAAACGATGCGCTCGTTGTGCTCGGTGGCCGAAAGGTGCACGTTGGCCACTACCGGCTCGCTTTCCGGCAATACCGTCAGCTCGAAGTAGTGTGTGGCGAACAGGGTGAAGGCACGCAGGCGCGCCAAGTGCTCGGCTGCCGACCAGGCCAGCGACAGGCCGTCGAAAGTGCTGGTACCACGACCGACTTCGTCCATCAGTACCAGGCTGCGTTTGCTGGCGTTGTGCAGGATATTGGCGGTTTCGCTCATCTCCACCATGAAGGTGGAACGGCCGCCAGCCAGGTCGTCGCTCGAGCCGATCCGGGTGAATATGCGGTCGACCAACGACAGCTCGCAGGTCGCTGCCGGCACGAAGCTGCCGATATGGGCCAGTAGCACGATCAGCGCGGTCTGGCGCATGTAGGTGGACTTACCGCCCATGTTCGGCCCGGTGATGACGAGCATGCGGCGGTTGTCGTCCAGGTCCAGGTCGTTGGCCACGAAGGGGGTGGTCAGCACCTGCTCGACCACCGGATGACGCCCCTGATCGATGCGCATGCACGGCTCGTCGACGAAGCGCGGGCGGTTCAGGTCGAGGTTCAGCGCGCGCTCGGCCAGGTTGCTCAGCACGTCCAGTTCGGCCAGGGCCGCGGCGCTGTCCTGCAGCGGGGCGAGGTGGCCAATCAGCCTCTCGAGCAACGCGTCGTAGAGCATCTTCTCGCGCGCCAAGGCGCGGCTCTTGGCCGACAATGCCTTGTCTTCGAACTCCTTGAGCTCCGGGGTGATGAAACGCTCGGCGCCCTTGAGCGTTTGCCTGCGGATGTAATCGGCCGGGGCGGACTCGGCCTGTTTGGTCGGCAGCTCGATGAAGTAACCGTGCACGCGGTTGTAACCGACCTTGAGGTTGGCCAGGCCGGTGCGGGCTTTCTCGCGTGCCTCCAGATCCATGAGGAACTGGCCGGCGTTCTCGCTCATCGCCTGCAGCTCGTCCAGTTCGGCGTCGAAGCCGGTCTTCAACACGCCGCCATCGCGAATGACTGCCGGCGGATTGTCGATGATGGCGCGGGACAGCAGGTCGGCCAGCTCAGGGTAGGTGGCAACGGTAGTGGCGAGTTTTTGCAGGTGCGGTGTGTCCAGCGAGGTCATCGCCTGTTGCAGCTCGGGCAGCGCAGCCAGGGCATCGCGTAGGCGAGCCAGATCGCGCGGGCGAGCGTTGCGCAGGCCGATGCGGGCAAGGATGCGTTCCAGATCGCCGATTTCCTTGAGCTGCGGCTGCAGCGTCTCGAAGCGGTAACCGTCGAGCAGGCAGGTGATGGCGTTCTGACGCGCCTCCAGCACCGCGCGGTCGCGCAGCGGGCGGTTCAGCCAGCGGCCCAGCAAGCGGCTGGCCATGGCGGTCTGGCAGCGATCCATGACCGATTGCAGGGTGTTGTCGCGGCCACCTGAAAGGTTGATGTCCAGCTCTAGGTTGCGGCGGCTGGCGCCGTCGAGGATCACCGTGTCGTCCAGGCGCTCATGGCGCAGGCTGCGCAGGTGCGGCAGGGCGGTGCGCTGGGTTTCCTTGGCATAGGCCAGCAGGCAGCCGGCGGCGCCGATGGCCAGGGTCAGGTTCTCGCAGCCGAAGCCCTTCAAGTCCTGGGTGCCGAACTGCTGGCACAGGCTCTTGAAGGCGCTGTCGCGGTCGAAATCCCAGGGCGCGCGGCGTCGCGAGCCCTTGCGCTTCTCGGCGGGCAGGCCCTGTGGCCAGTCGTCCGGGATCAGTAGTTCGGCGGGGCTCAGGCGCTCCAGTTCGGCCAGCAGGTTTTCCCAGCCCTTGATTTCCTGAACGCTGAAGCGGCCGCTGGTGATGTCCAGCACGGCCAGGCCGAACAGGCGCTCGTCACCGAGGACGGCAGTCAGCAGGTTGTCGCGATGTTCGTCGAGCAAGGCTTCGTCGCTGATGGTGCCGGGAGTGATGATGCGTACCACCTGGCGCTCCACCGGCCCCTTGCTGGTGGCCGGGTCGCCGATCTGCTCGCAGATCACCACCGATTCGCCAAGTTTGACCAGCTTGGCCAGATAGCCTTCAACCGAGTGGAAGGGGATGCCGCACATGGGGATCGACTGGCCGGCCGACTGACCGCGAGCGGTCAGGGTGATGTCCAGCAGCTTCGCCGCCTTCTTCGCGTCTTCATAGAAAATTTCGTAGAAGTCACCCATGCGATAGAACATCAACTGGTCCAGGTGCTGGTTCTTCAGCTTCCAGTACTGCTGCATCATCGGGGTGTGTGCGGAGAGATCGGTCATGCCGGGCCTTACGTGCGGTGGGTGTGACGAAACGGGGAATCTTCCCATACTTCGCCTTTGCCGTGGACCCCGAAACGCCGGCGATATCGCTGGCCGCTGTGTTGTGCCGGCTGTCCGTCATGGCCATTTCCACTGCTGGCGCAAGATGTGTAGGGTGGGGCACTCGATAAGGAGGCGAACATGGACAGAATCAGTCAGTTGGCCGAGCAGCTCGGCCAGGCGCTGAAGGTGCAGGCCGCTCAGGTCAGCACTGCAGAATCGTGCACCGGTGGCGGTATTGCCGAGGCGATTACCCGCATACCGGGTAGCTCGGCCTGGTTCGAGGCTGGATACGTGACTTACTCCAACGCACAGAAAACCAGGCAACTGGAAGTCTGCGCCGAGCTTTTCGCCAGCGTCGGCGCGGTCAGTCAGGAGGTAGTGGAAGCCATGGTGCGCGGCGCCCAGGGGCACAGCGGGGCACGCTACGCTGTTGCCGTCAGTGGCGTGGCGGGTCCAGATGGCGGCTCGCCGGAGAAGCCGGTCGGTACTGTCTGGTTGGCCTGGGGAGACGGCGAGCGCCTTTACAGCCTGCGCAAGCAGTTTGCCGGAGGTCGCGACGAGGTACGCCGACAAACGGTCGAGGCCGCGCTGGCCGGGCTTCTGCGCCTGTTGGCAGAGGAAAATCCGGCATTGGGGTAGGCGGGCGACTTGCCCTGTGGAATAATACTGGCTACTTATACAGTTGTTGGCGGCCGCTTAGGCCCTTGTGAATACGTGAGGATGTAATGGACGAGAACAAGAAGCGCGCTTTGGCGGCTGCCCTGGGTCAGATCGAGAAGCAGTTCGGCAAGGGCGCGGTCATGCGCATGGGCGATCATGAGCGTCAGGCGATCCCGGCCATTTCCACCGGCTCGCTGGGTCTGGATATTGCTCTGGGCATTGGCGGTTTGCCGAAAGGCCGTATCGTCGAGATCTACGGTCCTGAATCCTCAGGTAAGACGACCCTGACCCTGTCGGTTATCGCCGAGGCGCAGAAGCTGGGCGCCACCTGCGCCTTCGTCGACGCCGAACATGCGCTGGATCCGGATTATGCCGGCAAGCTCGGTGTCAATGTCGATGACCTGCTGGTGTCGCAGCCGGACACCGGCGAGCAGGCGCTGGAAATCACCGACATGCTGGTGCGCTCCAATGCCATCGACGTGATCATCGTCGACTCCGTGGCAGCGCTGGTACCCAAGGCAGAAATCGAAGGGGAAATGGGCGACATGCACGTCGGCCTGCAGGATGCAGTATTCGGAATCGCAGCGTAGTTTTGGTTCACTTAGGAGGTCTCCCTTCTTCACAAGGGGTACGCCCTAAGCTAATCAGCAATATTCGATTAATCCTAATCTGAGTGGTCGGTGAGAATGGATCAGGCAAAAAACAAAGCGTTGGAAATGGCTCTTTCTCAGATCGAGAAACAGTTTGGTAAGGGTGCCATTATGCGGCTCGGCTCCGACCGCACAATGGACATCGATGTTGTTTCGACCGGTTCTCTTGGCCTGGACATCGCTCTGGGCGTGGGTGGTTTGCCACGTGGTCGTATCGTTGAGATCTACGGCCCTGAGTCTTCTGGTAAAACCACACTGACCCTTTCCGTAATTGCTGAAGCTCAGCGGCAAGGTTTGACTTGTGCATTCGTCGATGCTGAGCACGCCCTTGATCCAATCTATGCCGCCAAACTTGGCGTGAATATCGATGATCTTCTTTGCTCGCAGCCAGATACTGGTGAACAGGCTCTTGAGATCGTAGATATTCTGACTCGTTCGGGGGCGGTCAACGTTATAGTTGTCGACTCCGTAGCTGCTCTTGTTCCGAAGGCTGAAATCGAAGGCGAGATCGGGGACTCCCATGTTGGCCTTGCCGCTCGAATGATGTCGCAGGCGATGAGGAAAATCACTGGTAACCTGAAGAACTCCAACACTATGTGTATCTTCATTAACCAGATCCGTATGAAAATCGGCGTAATGTTCGGCAGTCCGGAAACCACCACCGGTGGTAATGCCCTGAAGTTCTACGCCTCGGTGCGCCTGGACATCCGCCGTACCGGTGCGGTCAAGGAAGGCGAAGAGGTGGTCGGCAGCGAAACCCGCGTGAAAGTTGTCAAGAACAAAGTTGCTGCTCCATTCAGACAGGCCGAGTTCCAGATCCTCTACGGACAAGGTATTAGCAAAGCCGGCGAGATTGTTGACCTAGCAGTTTCTAATAGCTTCGTTGAGAAATCCGGCGCCTGGTACTCCTTCGAAGGCAACAAGATTGGTCAAGGTAAGGCCAATACCATCAAGTGGCTGTTGGAAAACAAACCCACTATGGACAAGCTGGAAGGTATGATTCGCGACAAGTTGATGTCTAAGCCACAGGCTGAAACCTCTGCACGTCTCGCAGCCCAGGAAGAGCTGGCTGACGACTATTGATATCTCGTAGCGGTATAAGGTCGCTGCTGACAATCTATAGTTAAGTTTCTACTCCATATAAAGCCTAGCTTCCCCAGCTAGGCTTTTTCTTGATGCCACATCAAGTTTCTTTCCCATCAAGGTGACTTACAGGATCGCCTCTCGTCCAGCTACTCTCTGAGATTCAATTACGTTTGATGCCCAAACAAAAGGAGTAAACGGGTGAAAGGTTTTTTCAATGGGGCATTGCTTGTTGGCACTGTTCTGGTCAGTTCTCTGAGCTTGGCAGCGGATCTGACTCTCGATGGTTCTCGCCATGCTGTGCAGCGAGGACTCTCTCGCCTGATCGAAGGTGGAAAGCTGTTTCGCGTTGCTCGGGGCATTTATGTTGCCGCAGTCGAAACTCGGTTCGGCGTGCGCCCGCCGGCACCCGAGAAGGTTGTCCACTCGCTGGCTAATGCGCTGGGTGAGGTGCTGGTCGACCACGGGGCTCGTGCCGCGAATAAATTAGGGCTGAGTACACAGGTTCCAGTTGGCTATGTCTTTCTAACCGACGGACGTTCTAGGGAGCTTCAGGTTGGCAAGACCACCGTATCGATTCGGTATGCGCCTCGATGGTTGATGGCTCTAGGCGCTACTGGAGCGGGAGACGCCATTCGAGCATTGGATTGGGTTGGCGAAGCAAGCGTGGGGGATGCCGTTTCCAAACTTCATAAACTACTACCCGAGAGCGAATGGGGTGCTCTGGTGTCATCTCACCGCTCGTTGCCTATCTGGATGGCGAGTGCAATCTGCGCTCAGTCGAGTTGCACCCACCCTTTTAAGTTGGGCTAGCGGTTAGCTGTAGCCTACTTACCGCCAGACCGGCATCATCTGGAATGGGGCAATTCGATGTGAAAGCCCGTGAGGCCAGCGGCTGAGGTGCACCAGATGCGGCCTTTGTGAGCCTCAATGATGGACCGGGTGATGGCAAGTCCGAGCCCGGCGTTGCTCGGGCTTCCCTCCCGCCGAGCGGGGTCGACCCGGTAAAAGCGGTCGAAGAGCTTCTCTAGATGCTCTGAGCTGATTGTGTCCCCTGGGTTCTCGATGCTGAATGTGGTTGAGTCCGCTGCCTGGCGGATCAGAACCGAAATTGTCTTTCCCGCCGGCGTGTAGCGCAGCGCATTAGATAGCAAATTGGATAGCGCGCGATCAAGCATCAGCCGATCCCCCTGCGCTTGGCCTGTGCCTGTGAGCGATAGCTCAATGCCACGCTCTTCGGCTAGGAGGTGGTAGTAGTCAAACAGCTTGTAGACTACGTCAGCCAGTTCGATCCTGGCCTGCTCTGGGATGATTAAGCCATTATCAGCCTTGGCCAAGAACAGCATGTCATCAATCATTCGAGACATGCGCTTCAATTCTTCCAAGTTGGAGTAGAGGTTCTCCTCGTATGCGGTGATGTCGCGCTTATGGCTCAAGACCACCTCAGTATGGGTCATGAGGTTGCTGACGGGCGTTCGTAGTTCGTGTGCGATGTCCGCCGAGAAGTTGGAGAGTCGAATGAAGGCCTCTTCAAGTCGAGCCAGCATCGCGTTGAAGGACAGAACTAACTGCTGAAGTTCTTGCGGTACTGGTTCGAGAGGAATTCGCTCCTGCAATGATCGGGCGGACATCCCGGAGGCCACGCGAGTGACTTGCCGCAGAGGCTTGAGGCCACTGCGAGCAACCACCCAGCCGAGTGCGGCACTGAACAGGGCGCTGATGACCAATCCAATCCAAAACCATCGTTGCAGCGTGTCGAAAAAGTGTGTGTGATTGGTGACGTCAAGAATCAGCAACGCAGTGAGCGGCTCAGCCTGATCGGCTACCGAGATTTGCTCCGTCATGCCACGGTACATGTGTTGGCCGTTCTGCCACTCCCACATGCTCTGCTCATTTGCACGTCTGAAACGCTCAGGTACTTCGACTGCTCTGGGGTCGGAAAACAGTACAGAACCGTCACTGGCCAGGATAGTGGCGGCCAGATCCTGATGGGCTCCCAGCAAGGCCCGCAACTGCGGTGATTCTTCCGAAAGGCTCGCTTCACCGCGAGCATTGTTGAGGATATGTTTGGCGGATTCGAGTTTCTCCACCAGGGCCTGCCGATCCAGCATCTTGAAGTGGTGCTGGCTGAGCATATTGAAACTCAGCCCTGCTACCGTCAGGACTGCAATTGCCGCGGACATGAACATCAGGCTCATGCGTGCGGTCAGCGAAAGGTGCTTCATATTCACTCCGGAGCATCCATCATGTATCCCATGCCGCGGGCGGTATGAATCAGCTTGAGATCGAAATCGTCATCGATTTTTGCGCGTAGCCGGCGTACCGCAACCTCAATGACATTGGTGTCGCTGTCGAAATTCATGTCCCAAACCTGAGAGGCAATCAGCGACTTCGGGAGCACCTCGCCGCGCCGGCGCAGTAGCAGTTCCAGCAGTGAAAACTCCTTCGCGGTCAGGTCAATTCTTTTCCCGCCACGGATCGCACGCCGCTTCATCAGATCGACTTCCAGATCGGCAATTTTCATGGTGGTCTGCGTCGGCGAACCATTACCTCTGCGCAACAGCGTTCTGACCCTGGCCAGAAGCTCTGAGAAAGCAAATGGCTTGATCAGGTAGTCGTCCGCACCCAGCTCCAACCCTTTAACGCGGTCTTCCACACCATCGCGTGCCGTCAAGAACAGTACGGGGACGTCTTTTCCTGCTGCGCGCAACATGCGCAGCACTTCCCAACCGTCCAGCCCAGGCATCATTACATCCAGAATTAGCAGGTCATAGGCTTCGCTAAGTGCATGCTGAAGGGCATCTGTACCGGTCATAACCCGGTCGACATTGAACCCAGCCTCGGTGAGACCTTGCTGGAGGTACGTACCGGTTTTGGGTTCGTCTTCAGCTACCAGTAGTTTCATGTGTGCAGACTCCAAAAGTCGGGTGGCCTGAGTTTGCAGGCAAACCGCGGCCCCAACCAGAAGCTTACGAAAATGTAATTCTGACTTCAGCTCACTGACAGGGTGGCTTGTCTAGGGTGCAAGCATGAGTACTAGGTTGTGCTCTCGGCCCTCGACAGACCAAAAGCAGAGGTGCCGGCCATAGTTTGCACTGATGGAGACTGCCCATGAAATCGCTGAAACCTTTGCTTCTGGTTGGTTCGCTACTGCTGTCTTCCATGGCTTGGGCCGAAGGGGGCAGCGACCGTGTATTCGAGCGCATCCAGCAGATGCGCGACAAAGCAGAAGCCGTGCTGATCCAGGCGGAGAAGGCCCCGGTCGGCGAGCGGCATGTGCACATGAAGGAGCATATGAACATGCTCGAAGACATCATGAGCCAGCTGCACAACGAACATCCCGCGCCAAACATGTCTGCCGAAGAGCATCTGGCCTGGATGGAAAAGCATGACAAGCTGGTAGACGACGTGCTGGCTCAAATGCTCCGCGAGCACAAGCTAATGATGGCCGACAAAGAGTGCCATCGATAAGGATTTTCCCATCTTCCAGGCCTTCCGTGATTGCTCCTTTGGCCTAGCGGCGCCTTTATGGCGCCGTGCTTTTTCCCAGCTGACGCAATTGTAGTTTTGGGGTCAGCGGCCTGGCAGCAAGCGGGGAATAGCATGAGATTTCCAGCACCCATCTCGAGGTCTCACCATGAAACGCTTACCCCTTAAACTGCTGATCAGCACTCTGTTCATCAGCACCACCTTTCCGGCATTTGCCGAGGTCGGCGGCAGTAGCAATGGCATTGGGCAGCAGGCCCAGGCGACGCCAGCGACTCGTACCATCTTGGTAAAGATGGACGACATCAACTACAGCCAGAAAACGATCGATGTGAAGCCAGGTGAAACCGTGCGCTTCGTTCTGAAGAACGAGGGCGCGTTGATGCACGAGTTCAACATCGGGCAGGCAGCGTCCCAGCTGGAGCACCAGCGCAAGATGGCGTCCTTGTTCAAGGACGGCACACTGACCCCGACCGGCATGGCCGAGCGCATTGTCTGGCATGAGCGTTATGGCATGGGAGACTCCAACCCTCCAGGCTATCCGGAAGTCATCAAAGCCAAGCATGACGACCCGAACGCGGTTCTCGTCGAGCCCGGCACAACCAAAGAGTTCGTGTGGACCTTCCCTAAGGCGGGCAGTTTGAGCTTCGCCTGTACATTGCCTGGGCATTACCAGGCGGGGATGGTCGGTGAGTTTGCTCTGCGTTAGTCCGGCATCGGTGCTACCCGTTGGCCGCGAGCTGGGTAGCACCGATCTGACGAACCTTACTGCGATGTAGTTTTCACGTCAGCGTACCGCCAGCTGCACCTCATTAGCATCGGGACTCATCCCTCCTCAACACCTCAGAGGCACACCATGAAACTCAGACCCGCTTTCATAATCACCACCCTTGGCTTGCTGCTCAGTGCTGCCAATGCGCTGGCCAGCCCGGGCCACAAGAAAGACAGTATTGGGCAACCGGGAGACGGTCAGGCAGTAGATCGCACCATCGAAGTCCGGATGGGGGACATCTTCTTCGAACCCAAAGCAATGGAGATCAAAGCAGGCGAGACAGTTCGCTTCGTCCTGAAAAATGACGGTGCACTGCTACACGAATTCAATCTTGGCAAAGCGGCATCCCATGCCGCGCACCAGAAAGAGATGGCCGCGATGTTTCAGAACGGCACGCTGTCCCCTACAGGTGCACATGACATGAGCAATATGGGCCATGCCATGGGCGGCATGAAGATGGTCGGTATGGAACACGATGACCCCAACAGTGTTCTTGTCGAACCTGGAGCACGCGAAGAGTTGATCTGGACCTTCTCCGCCGCCACCGAACTGGAGTTCGCCTGCAATATTCCAGGACATTATCAGTCGGGAATGGTCGGTAAGGTGACCGTACGCTGACGTTTATTGATACTCGCCAACTCCGTCCAGTCTGAGACACCTATACTGATCCGGCCGCCATTGAAACGAGGCTATTGTCGTGGACCATACCCATCACACCAGTACCACTGAGCCGCCTTTTTGGAAGAGCAAGATTGGCATTGCGCTGATCATGCTGGCCGTAATCGGCATCTTCTATGTAGCGCGTGAGCATTACGGTCATCTTTCGCAGGCCCTGCCGTACCTCATCCTGCTGCTATGCCCGCTGATGCATCTGTTTGGCCACAATCACGGCGGGCACTCCCACTCCAGCAGCACCGCTGTTTCCAAGGACGAAGAAAGGACATAGATCGCATGCAAAAGACCTCCTGCCATCATGACCAGGATCATTCACATAACTCGCACGCCCACTCCGAGAGCCAGCGCGACCCGGTGTGTGGCATGGAGGTCAAACCTGATGGCCCTTATCGCGAGAGCTTTGAAGGGAAGGCCTATCATTTCTGCAGTGCGAAGTGCCTAGAGAAATTCCAAGCAGATCCTCATCAGTACATGAGCCATCAGTCTCATGGGGAGCATCACCAGCACGCGACTCCAGCACCCACATCGACACCTGTAGGTGCTGAATACACCTGCCCGATGCATCCAGAAATCCGTCAACCGGCTCCCGGAAACTGCCCGATCTGCGGGATGACGCTGGAACCTGTCATCCCGGAGCTGGAAGAGGAGGAAAATCCAGAGCTGAAGGACTTCTCGCTGCGGTTCTGGTGGACCCTACCGTTGACCGTCATCGTGACCGTATTGGCGATGGCCGGCCATTCCTTGCAACTGTTTCATGGCACGACCCAGAACTGGGTCGAGCTGGCTCTGGCGACGCCCGTGACGCTATGGGGTGGCTGGGTATTCTTCACCCGCGGCATTGACTCCATCCGCCACCGCAGCCCCAACATGTGGACCCTGATCGGATTAGGAACTGCAGCCGCCTACCTCTACAGCGTGGCAGCCACCCTGGTGCCGCAGTGGTTCCCGGCGGCCTTCGTTCAGGATGGACGCATCGGCGTCTACTTCGAGGCCGCCGCGGTGATCATCTCGCTCACGCTGTTGGGCCAGATGCTCGAACTCAAAGCCCGCTCGCAGACCTCTGCCGCCATTAAGTCACTGCTGGGATTGGCCCCCAAGACTGCCCGGCGCATCAGGCCTGACGGCCAGGAAGAAGATATTCCGCTGACCCACGTCCATCAGGGTGACCACTTGCGTGTCCGGCCGGGCGAAAAAGTCCCGGTGGATGGCACCGTGCTGGAGGGCGAGAGCGCCGTCGACGAGTCGATGCTTACCGGAGAACCGTTACCCGTGACCAAGCGGGTAGGGGATGCCCTTATCGGTGCCACCCTGAACACCCACGGCAGCCTGGTGATGGAGGCGCAGAAGGTCGGTGCCGAGACCATGCTGTCGCAGATCGTTCAGATGGTGGCCAGAGCCCAACGTTCCAAGGCCCCCATGCAGCGTATGGCTGATGCGGTGGCAGGGTATTTCGTGGTCGGGGTGATCCTGATCGCGATTCTGACCTTCTTCGGCTGGGGGCTATTAGGGCCGGAATCAGGCTGGGTATTTGGCCTGATCAATGCGGTGGCGGTGCTAATCATTGCGTGTCCCTGCGCTCTGGGTCTGGCAACCCCGATGTCCGTCATGGTTGCGACTGGCAAGGCCGCTAGCAGCGGTGTGTTGTTCCGCGATGCCAGCGCCATCGAAAATCTATGCAAGATCGACACGCTCATCGTCGACAAGACTGGAACCCTGACTGAGGGGCGTCCCGTATTTCATAGTGCGGAAGGGACAGGCGGTTACGACTCCAATGAAGTGCTGCGCCTGGCTGCTAGTCTCGACCAGGGTAGTGAGCACCCGCTGGCTCATGCCATCGTCGATCATGCGCGCGGTCAGGGCATTGCACTGGTCAAACCGGACACTTTCGAATCTGGCTCGGGTATTGGTGTGCGCGGCCAGGTCGATGACCATCAGCTGCAGCTCGGCAACACCGCACTGATGGACGAGGCGGGCGTCGATATTACCCCGCTGCGCAATCGCGCCGAGCAACTGCGTCTGGAAGGCATCAGCATCATCTATTTGGCCGTTGATGGTCGCCTGGCGGGACTCCTGGCCGTTTCCGATCCGATCAAGCCTACTTCTCAACAGGCTGTCTCCAAGCTTCAAAGCGAAGACGTAAAGGTCATCATGGCCACTGGTGATGGCCTCACCACAGCAAGAGCCGTGGCGAAGCAGCTCGGAATCGAGGAAGTGCATGGTGAGGTCAAACCGCAGGATAAGGAGAAACTGGTCGCCGATTTGCAGGGCTATGGCCGTCGTGTCGCCATGGCGGGTGACGGCATCAACGATGCGCCCGCCCTGGCCAGGTCTGACGTAGGTATCGCCATGGGCACCGGTACCGATGTGGCGATGAACAGCGCCCAAGTGACGCTGGTCAAGGGAGATCTGATGGGCATCCTGCGAGCGCGCACCCTGTCAGTGGCAACCGTGAAAAACATGAGGCAGAACCTCGCCTTTGCGTTCCTCTACAACGCGATGGGAATCCCGCTAGCAGCGGGGCTGCTGTACCCGCTGACGGGGCATCTTCTGTCGCCCTTGATTGCTGCGCTGGCGATGAGTGTCAGCTCGGCGTCGGTGGTCTTCAATGCTCTGAGGTTGAAATCAACGGACATCGGATAGGCTTCCATACCACCGACCAGGTGATTATTCAGAAGCGCATCTGACCGGAAAATGCCGTACGGTAGTTTCCGGTCCGACCTATCTGTCGCAACACATAGTGACGAGGTGACGTTCGATGGACTGTTGCCGCTGCGGGTAGGAGACTGGTCGTCGTTAACCCATGAGGACTCTCCGTGGCCCGCATTCGCAGACTGATTATCAGCAACTTCCGATCTATCCAGGCGCTCGACTGGGTGCCGGCCCCAGGAATTAACTGCCTCATAGGTCCTGGCGATAGTGGAAAGTCCAGCATTCTAGATGCGATTGACCTTTGCGTCGGTGCCCGCCGGGGCGGCACGTTCGGCGACATGGACTTCTTCGCTCTGAACGTCGAAACACCCATCACCATCAGTGTGACGCTTGGCGATTTGCCGGTATCGCTGATGGATATCGATGTTTACGGCGAGTTCTTGCGTGGATTCAATCCAGGAACGGGAGAAGTCGAAGACGAACCGCGAGCGGGGCTGGAGACCGTCATCACCTTGCTCCTGCAAGTTGGTGCCGATTTGGAACCTACCTGGACACTTTTTTCTGAGCGTGCGGAGCAGCAGCAACTCGAACGCACTCTTCCCTGGAAGGAACGAGCGGCACTAGCACCCGCCCGTATCGGCAGCTTTGCGAGTTCGAACTTGTCGTGGAGTCGTGGCTCAGTGCTCAATCGACTTACCGATGAGCGCGCCGAGCTTGGTGCTGAACTGGCGCGCGCCGCTAGGCAAGCAAGAGCGAACTTTGGCAATCAAGCAGCCGAACATCTGACCCAGACGCTTGAGGTCGTGCAACGCACAGCACAGCATCTTGGCGTTTCGGTCGGGGCTATGCCTCAGGCGCTCCTTGACGCACATTCTGTGTCGATTGGCGAGGGGGCGATCGCGCTGCACAGTGAAACAGGTATTCCGCTGCGCTCCCTTGGCACGGGCTCGTCACGCTTGCTAGTGGCAGGGCTTCAAAGGGCTGCGGCCAGCGCCGCGCCAATTGCCCTGGTTGATGAGGTGGAATACGGGCTTGAACCTCATCGGCTCATGCGATTCCTGGACTCGCTGGGTGCAAAGGACGCTGCCGCTCCGTTGCAAGTGTTCATGACGACGCACTCGCCGGTCGCGCTGCGCGAGCTGTCCGGCAGCCAGTTATTCGTTGTTCGGTCAGCACCTCAGCGCCACAGTGTTATGCCAGCTGGGGAAGCCAACGAGGTACAAAGTACCCTTCGGAAGGACCCCGAAGCATTCCTCGCCAAATCCATCATCGTTTGCGAGGGGGCCAGCGAGGTTGGCTTCGCGCGTGGCCTTGACCAATGGTGGGTCAGTCTTGGCGCTACCTCATTCCTGGCCCATGGCGGCGCGTATGTGGACGCCGGCGGGGGAAGCCCCGATAACAGTCTTATCCGGGGAACAGCACTTCTGAACTTGGGTTACCGCGTGATGGTTTTTGTAGATGCCGACAAGCCTTCGACCGCGGGGCTCGCTGAAGCATTCTTGGCCGCCGGCGGGCAAATTCTTACATGGCGACCAGGCCTCACGTTGGAGGACGAGATCTTCCGCCATCTCAGTGAGCAAGCACTCGATGCACTTCTGGCGAAAGCCGAAACAATAGTGGGTGCAGAGCTGATGAACGCACACATTCAGACGAAGTCCCAAGGCCGCGTGACGCTGAACGATATCCGAGCCAAGCGACTCGTGGATGGGTACTCACCTGAGAGACGAGAGCTGCTGGGAACCGCATCCCGTATCCGCAACAGCGGCTGGTTCAAGTCGCTGACAACCTATCAGGAGGTTGCAAGGGACATCGTCGGTCCGTCTTTACAGAACGCCGAACCGGGCTTCATGGCAGTCACGAATCAGCTCTGGACGTTTACAAGTGCCCCCTGAGATTGATCTTTTCGCTATCGAGCGTGGCTCCATAACGGCCCCCGCAGGTTGTGGAAAAACGCAATTGATTGCCGAGACGCTCATCGCGCATACGCAGAGCAAACCCATCCTCGTCTTGACACATACGAACGCCGGCGTTGCGGCCTTACGGGCGCGCCTGAGACGAGCCGGTGTTCCTAACTCCGCATATCGAGTCTCCACCATTGACGGATTCTCGATGCGCCTGATCGCTAAGTTCCCAGCGCGAAGCGGCCATAACCCGCAGATCCTACAGCTGCATCAACCCAATACTGACTACCCGGCAATTCGGGAGGCCGCCATGCAGTTGTTGCAGGCCGGTCACCTCGCTCAGCCCCTTCGCGCCACCTATGCACGGTTGCTTGTCGACGAGTACCAAGACTGCAACGTCGTCCAGCACGCCATCGTGTCTGGTTTGGCCCAGGTGCTTCCGACCTGCGTGCTCGGTGACCCGATGCAAGCCATATTCAGCTTCCGTGGCAATCGACTGGTGCATTGGGCGAATGAGGTGCAACCCCTGTTTCCCGCAGCGGGAGAGTTGAGGATACCGTGGCGCTGGCGGCTGGCTGGAGCTGAGAACCTCGGGCAGTGGCTGCTCGCCATAAGGCAACAACTTCAAGCTGGTCAGCCGGTGGATCTGCGCACGGCTCCAGCAGAAGTGCGTTGGGTGCAGCTAAACGCCGGAACCGAAGTTCAGCAGCGACTGGTGGCCGCGAGAACCGAAGCTCCCAACGCTCAGGGTAGCGTCCTCATCATCGGGGACTCCATCAACGTGCAAGGTCGCCATCAGCTCACGAGCCAGACACCCGGTGCCATGGCCGTAGAAGCCGTCGACCTGAGAGATCTCGTCAACTTCGCCAGGAACTTTGACTTGCAGGGTGCCAATGCTCTGGCACAACTTGTGGAGTTTGCTTCCAGCGTAATGACGGGCGTAGGTGCAGCAAACCTGCGAACGCGCGTGGAGTCGCTGCGTGCAGGAAGGGCCCGAACGCCTCCGACCGCGGCCGAGGCTGCGGCGATCGATTTCGTAGCAGCGCCAACATTGGGGCAAGCGCTCCGTGTGATCGATACGCTCGCTGAGCAGCACGGGGCACGTGTATACCGACCGGAGGTTCTGTACTGCTGCCGGTCTGCAATGCAAGCGGTGGTGGGAGGTGCTGCCGACTTTCTGAGTGCAGCCATTCAAGCGCGAGAGCGCAATAGACACCTTGCCCGACCGATCGCAAGACGCTCTGTAGGCAGCACATTACTTCTCAAGGGGCTGGAGGCGGATGTCTCGGTTGTCCTGCATCCTGAGCTTATGACCCCCCAGAATCTATACGTCGCACTGACGAGGGGCGCAAGGCATGTCGTGGTGTGTTCACCAACCCCCATCCTTACGCCCGTGGTAAACGGCTGATCCTTTTGTAGCGCTTACGGGCTTGACCTTGCCATCGTGTCAAGGTCGATACTGTCTGTGCGGTAACTTGAGCCGCGGACGAAATGAGGTGAAAGACATGTTTAGTCTGAGTGTTGCGGGGATGGGCTGTGGCAGTTGCGTGAGCAAAATCACGAAGGCCATTCAAGCTCTGGATCAGGATGCACGAGTAGAAGTGGATCGAGCGGCCGGCAAGGTCACCGTTGAGAGCACAGAAAGTGCCGAATCGATCCGCGAACTCATCCAGGAGCTTGGCTATTCGGCCCAGGTCAGCGCTTGAGCGCTGACCTGCTATCCCACTAAATCTCCAGTTCTGAGAGCTCTTTTAGCCCTGGGATACTGGTGACCTCGTTGGTCATACCTTCTGAACCATCTCGGCCGCGAAGCCAGTTTGAGTGATCGCCTGGCTCGCGCATTTCCAGCGTGTCATAGGAGTACCGCTTGCGCTTGAACAGGCTTTTCAATGCAGCGAACTCGTAGCTTTTTTCGTCTTCTATGCCGACGACTTCTCCTGCAAGCCGCTCCCAGTGACCAACGCCGTCGGCCAGCATTGCCTGATAGGTCTCCGGGTCAAGCAAGGCTTGCTGTTTGAAATGCATGATGTGGTGAGTCATAGAAGCGCTCGGAGTGGCCAAAGAGAGAGCGCTAGCCCAAAGGTTCCGGGTCATTCGTGTAATAGCTGGCCGCGCTTTAGCAAACCGTCGTTGACCCACAACTTCAACCAGGTCGCGGCTTGCAAGGGAGCTTGCTCGCCATGCGTGGCGCTCAACGACTCGCAGAGTTCAGCGAACGATCCGCCCTCGATGAGAAACTGCAATGCCGAAGCCTCCGCTGGCTCCAGGCTCCGGTACTGGCAGACGAGTTCATGACGCCAAACAAGACAGGCTAGGTTCGTTGGCAGGCGGGTAACATCAGGCAGCAAGCTGCCGGACTTGGCGGCTTTCCACAACTCCAGCGTGTTGTACTGCAGCTGCAACCACCGGGCAGATGCAGTCAGGGAAACCCTGAGTGAAATCCAGTCTTCAGCCGAAAAATCACTCATGGTCTCCAGCGAAAGCGCTTCGACATCCTGAGCGTCGAAGGCCAGTGTAAAGGCCCATTCCAGTTCCGCGAGTTCGCGCATCGGCGATAGTTGGGGTTCTTCGACGTAGCTGCTAATGAACTCGGGCAGCTTCTCGCCCAGCCAGCGAATGCTGAAATGTCGTGGTGGCCAGGCGGCCAAGTAGGCCAGTGCGAGCTGCTCGAATGATTCGTTGCCGATCCAGTGAAGCAGGGCAGGGAAGTCTTCTCGCAAGACCGCAAGCAGGCGCGAACGGTAAGCGTTGTGGTAGATCTGCAGGCCTTCGAGAGCACTCAGCGCTGTGCTACCTCGGATCTGCTCCAAAAGCTTGTTGGAGGGCAGGGCACTGTCACCTGTCAGGTAAGTTTCAAATGCAGTCTGTAGGGCGATCAGGCTCAAGGGGTGGCCCCCGATATCACAGATTTGGCGATAGCACGGGCATGTGCTAATTCGGACAACAGCTCTTCCAGCGGCGGAAACTGGTCATCCCGCTCGATCAAGGTCGATGTCGGGCCCAAGTAGCTCAAAGTCTTGCTGTAGAGAGACCAAACCGGATCAGCGATGGGCTGGTCATGGGTGTCGATGAGGTACTGCCCGTAATCGCTGTGCCCGGCCAGGTGAATTTGCCGAATCCGCTCGTGCGGCAATTCCATGATGAACTGCCAAGGGTCGAAACCCTGGTTGCGCGAACTGACGTAGACGTTGTTCACGTCGAGAAGCAGCTCGCACCCGGTCAGGTAACTGAGCTCCGAGAGGAACTGAGACTCGCTCATGCTGGATGTTGTCCACTGCACGTAGGAGGAAACGTTCTCCAGCACGATGGGACGTTCCAAAACATCCTGCACCAAGCGCACCCGGGCCGCGACATGCAGCAGGCTCTCCTGGGTAAACGGCAGCGGTAGCAGATCGTGAAGTTGATGGGCGTTGCCTCGACTCCAGCACAGGTGATCAGACACCCACTGAGGCTGCACCCGATCCGCCAGCTGCTTGAGCTGTCGTAGGTAGTCTATGTCCAAGGCATGTGAGCCGCCAATCGAAAGAGATACTCCGTGCATCACCAGGGGGTAGTGCTCGCCGATCGCATCAAGGAAGTAGAGAGCCTTGCCGCCCTCCACCAGGTAATTCTCGGAAATGATCTCGAACCAGTCGACCGCAGGCCGTTCCTCCAGGATCTGCCGGTAATACTCGTTGCGAAGGCCAAGACCGAAACCCAGAGTTTTGCGCTTACTCATTCGAGACTCCAGCAGGGGAGTGGCATGCACTCCCCTGAACCGCCTTATTCGCTGGTTTTGCCACCGGCTTCGTCACATTTGGCCTGGGTCATCAACTTGAACCCCTGGCCTTTGCATTCGCCTTGGCCTTTGCAGTCGTTTTTCGCGGTCATGCAGTCGTTCTGCCCTTTGCAACCATTGACCCCGAAGCATTTCACTTCTGCTGCTTTGGTGTCCTGGGCCGCCTGGACGGGCAGGGTGGAGAACAGGCTGGCGGCTACCAGAGCCAGGGCGGCACCGGTAGCTACGTTGGATTTGTTCGACATAGTGGCTATTTCTCTTGATTGTTTGATGGTCGCGATCCGTCGGTGCGAATGAGCGAGTTAGCTCAGGCATTGCTGCCGAGCAGGCCCATGGAATCCGCAAGGCTTCTCGGGCAAGAAGACAGTACCGAGCCTTCAGGAGGGCCTACAAGAAAGAAATAGCAACCTGACAGAACTGTAATGTTCAGATCAGGTTGCTGACAGGGCTTCGTGGTTAACGTAACAGCGAGCTTAAGGCTCGCCCCCACTAGTTACGGGGGCTTCTAAACTTACGAGGATTCACGAAATGAAATCGATCAAAACCCTGTTTGTAGTTGCTGCCCTGAGTGCTTCCACTCTGGCGATGGCCGAAGGCGGTGCCGATCGCACGTTTGCACGCATGGAGCAGGCCCGTCAGGTCTCGCTGGAAGCGTATCAGCTGGCCAAGCAGCAGAAGGATGGAGCTCCCGTCGCCGGCAGCCAAGCCAAACAGGCGGAACACGCCAACTGCTGAGCCCCTTCAACCTTACAGAAATGTAATCACCCGGATGGTTGAGATATGGCAGTTTTATACTGCTTGGTGTCGGGGGGACTTGCGCAGCACGCAAGGCTTGAAGATCAAATCTCCCAATACTGGAGCAGTCAATGAACCCGAGACCGGATGCACATCACCGGCTCATCTGACGGATTGGACATAACGGCATGCAAAGCAAAACCACAAGACGTACTTTCGTCAAAGGCCTCGCCGCCGCCGGTATTCTCGGCGGCATGGGCATGTGGCGCACGCCGGTCTGGGCGGTAACCAGCCCAGGTCAGCCGAACGTGCTGAGCGGTAACGATTTCGACCTGTTTATCGGAGAGACTCCGGTAAACATCACCGGCGCAGCGCGTACCGCCATGACGATCAATGGCTCGCTGCCAGGCCCAATCCTGCGCTGGCGGGAGGGCGAGACCGTGACGTTGCGCGTACGCAACCGCCTCAAGGAGGACACGTCCATTCACTGGCACGGCATTATCCTGCCGGCGAACATGGATGGCGTTCCGGGCCTGAGCTTCCATGGCATCGCCCCCGACGGCATGTATGAGTACAAGTTCAAGGTCAACCAGAACGGCACCTACTGGTATCACAGCCACTCGGGGCTCCAGGAGCAAGTCGGCGTATACGGCGCGCTGGTCATCGACGCCAAGGAACCCGAGCCCTTCAGTTACGACCGTGATTATGTCGTGCTGCTGAGCGACTGGACCGATGAAAATCCAGCGCGGGTACTGGCCAAGCTCAAAAAGCAGTCGGACTACTACAACTACCACAAGCGCACCGTTGGTGATTTCATCAATGACGTGAGCGAGATGGGGTGGTCCGCTGCGGTAGCCGATCGCAAGATGTGGGCCGAGATGAAGATGAGCCCGACGGATCTCGCTGACGTCAGTGGCTACACCTACACCTACCTGATGAATGGCCAGGCACCTGATGGCAACTGGACCGGCATATTCAAACCGGGCGAAAAGATCCGCCTGCGCTTCATCAACGCCTCGGCGATGACCTATTTCGATGTGCGCATCCCAGGCCTGAAGATGACTGTGGTTGCGGCCGATGGTCTGCACGTCAAACCGGTCAGCGTCGACGAGTTCCGTATCGCCGTGGCCGAGACCTACGACGTGATCATCGAACCAGACAGCGAACAGGCCTATACCGTGTTTGCCCAATCCATGGACCGCACTGGCTATGCGCGCGGCACCCTTGCGGTACAGGAAGGGTTGAGTGCACCGGTACCAAGCCCTGACCCGCGCCCACTGATTGCCATGGGTGACATGGGCATGGACCACGGCAGCATGGGCGGCATGGATCATGGGAGCATGGCCGGGATGGATCACGGCAGTATGTCGGGCATGGATCATGGGAGCATGCAGGGTGGCATGGCCGGCATGGATCACAGCCAGATGGCGGGAATGGATCATTCGGGCATGGCAGGCATGGCAGGCATGGCAGGTGCCATGCAGGCACACCCAGCCTCAGAGACCAACAACCCGCTGGTCGATATGCAAACCATGACACCAACGCATAAGTTGGACGACCCAGGTATTGGTTTGCGAGACAACGGCCGACGCGTCCTCACGTACTCTGACCTGCGCAGCACCTTCCCTGATCCGGACGGGCGTGAGCCAAGTCGCACCATCGAGCTGCACCTCACCGGGCATATGGAGAAATTCTCCTGGTCCTTCGATGGAATCAAGTTCTCTGACGCCGAGCCTCTGCGCCTCAAGTACGGCGAGCGTGTTCGCATCACGCTGGTCAACGACACCATGATGACTCACCCGATCCATCTTCATGGCATGTGGAGTGATCTGGAGGATGCGAACGGCAATTTCCTGGTGCGTAAACACACCATCGACATGCCGCCAGGTTCCAAGCGCAGCTATCGGGTGACCGCCGATGCGTTGGGTCGTTGGGCCTATCACTGCCACCTGTTGCTCCACATGGAAATGGGCATGTTCCGTGAAGTTCGTGTGGATGAGTAAAGGAGATTTCTGATGAGCACTTTTATGAAGCGAAATGCCCTGGCTGGCAGCGCAGTCATGTTCAGCCTATTGGCTGCCCTGCACGCACCGGTTTCGTTGGCAGGTGAGGGGCACAGTGAGCACGAACAACATGCTGCCGAGTCGGCTGTGCCCAAGACCGCCAGTGGCAATCACGCAGATCAGTCGAAGGATAAGGCGGCTGGCCAGCATATGGATCATGGCGCCATGGATCACGGAGACATGAAGCATGACGGCATGAATCACGAAAACATGATGGATAAGCATGGCGGCACCGAAGCCGAAGCAGGTTCGAACCATGACCACTAGGTTTTCACGTCCATCTCTCTTGGCGCTGGCTGTGTCGCTGAGTGCGTTCAGCGGCGGCGTTACTTTGGCTGCGGAAGAAATGGATCATTCGGCAATGGGGCACGGCACCATGTCGATGGACCATAGCCAGATGAGCCACGGCGCTACCAAAGCGCCGATGGAGGGCATGGATCACAGCAAGATGGACCATGGTGCCATGCAGGGTGCTTCGGGCAGCATGGATCATAGCCAGATGGGCCACGGCCAGAGCCAAGAGAAGGCCCAGGCTATGGATCACAGCAAGATGGGGCATGGCGCCATGCAAGGACAGATGGAGGGCATGGATCATTCAAAGATGAACCATGGCTCCGCTGAAGCCCCGAGAACCACCAGCCGTACGCCGATTCCCGTTCTGACGGATGCTGATCGCCAAGCGGCTTTCCCGCCATTACCTGGCCACAAGGTTCACGACAGCGCCATCAACAGTTTTTTCCTGCTCGATCAGCTCGAATACCAGGACGCAGATGAGGGCAGCACCCTGGCCTGGGATGCGTCGGGCTGGGTAGGCGGTGATATCAACCGGGTCTGGTTCCGCTCCGAAGGCGAGCGTACCAACGGCGTGACCGAGGATGCTGAATTACAGCTGCTGTACGGCCGCTCGATCGGCCCTTGGTGGGATGTCGTCGCGGGCGTTCGCCAGGACTTCAAACCGGAGTCGCCGCAGACTTGGGCCGCCTTCGGTATCCAGGGCATGGCGCTTTACGCCTTTGAGGCCGAAGCCACGGCCTTCGTCGGCGAGAATGGCCAAACTGCTGCCCGACTGGAGGGCGAGTACGACATTCTGCTGACCAACCGGCTGATTCTCCAGCCAACTGCCGAAATGAACTTCTACGGCAAGAACGATCCTGAGCGAGGTGTGGGGTCTGGGTTGGCAAATACCGAGCTCGGCTTGCGTCTGCGTTACGAGATTGTCAGGCAGTTTGCCCCCTATATCGGGGTTTCCTGGAGCCGCTCCTATGGCAACACGGCAGACATGGTGCGCGACGATGGCGGTGATGTAGACGAGGCGCGTTTTGTCGCCGGTATCCGGATGTGGTTTTGAGAACCTGACATGAAAAGAACAATTAAAACTTTGGTGGCGGCCGGCGTGGTGGGTAGCACAGCTGTCCTGGCCGGCGCCTACTTTGGCGTGGTCAACGTGGGGGCCGACGATCCCCATTTTCCTGCAGTGCATGCGTTTCTCACGATGGCCCGTGACCGCTCTATCGAAGTCCGTTCGCGGGACATCGAGGTTCCCAACCTGGATGATCAAGCTCTTATTCGCGCCGGTGCGGGCAACTACAACTCCATGTGTATCGGCTGTCATTTGGCGCCAGGTGTGGCGGAGACCGAGCTAAGCCAATCGCTTTATCCTGCGCCCCCCAACCTCGCCAAGATCGGTGTCGATGGCAATCCGTCAGCAGCGTTCTGGGTGATCAAGCATGGCATCAAGGCAACGGGTATGCCTGCGTGGGGCAAGAGCATGGGAGACGAGTACATCTGGGGCATGGTTGCCTTCCTCAACCAACTGCCGACGATGGATGCCAAGCAATACCAAACACTCGTCGCATCCAGTGGCGGCCATCAGCACGGTGGTGGGGAAACGCAGATGCATAACCATGAAGGACAGCACGGCGACAACAAGCCTGGCCATCATGACAATAGTGGCGGTGGCGATGACCATCATGGATCAGGTGATGCTGGAGAGCCTGGTCATCACGATGCCGCGGCTACGGATAGCGAGGGTGGCTCCGCACCTAAGGCAGGTCACCATTCGGATATGAGTGGCGATGACCACCATGCTGGAGATGAGGCGTCGTCCAACGGAGGTGATCATCACGCCGAGCAGGCTCCGAACGCCTCGCCCAAGACCCACACCCACGCCGATGGCAAAGAGCACGTACATGAAAGCTAAATATCTGGCCTTACTGGCCGCTCTCTCCGTCACGTCTGCGGTTCAAGCAGCTGATGCCCTGACGATTGATGTCCATCGTGATGCCAATTGCGGATGTTGCAAGAAGTGGATTTCACACCTCGAAGCGAATGGCTTCAAAGTCGTCGACCATGTTGAAAGCAACATGACAGCAGTGAAGCAAAGACTGGGCGTCGCGCCACGGTTAGCGTCTTGCCACACCGCGGTGATTGACGGCAAGTTCGTCGAAGGTCATGTGCCGGCGGCTCAGGTCATCGAACTCACCAAGCGCGATGATCTGCTGGGCATCGCTGTTCCCGGGATGCCGGCGGGCTCCCCCGGCATGGAAGTCGATGGCGTACAGCATGCCTACCAGGTCATTGGCTTGACCAAGACGGGTTCTGATCAGGTCGTTGCAGAATATCCCGCCCAGTAGTACTGCCTGCCAGCACGGCCGCTTGTGTGTAGTGGCCGACTCATTTTCATACGTCCTTTAACCTAAGTAAAAAAGGCGCCCTAGGGCGCCAAGGGCTGTCTCCAAACCAAAGGAGCACTACGAGGGGACAGCAGGACCAAGGAGCGAGCAGGGCAATCAACCCGCTCGCTTG
>NZ_DLMS01000003.1:96112-468148 GCF_002479365.1 Pseudomonas sp. UBA7530 | reverse complement strand
TCCAGCGGGTCGAGCACGTTGCCCTTGGACTTAGACATCTTCTGCCCCTGGCCGTCGCGTACCAGGCCGTGCACGTAGACGGTCTTGAACGGAATCTGCCCGGTCAGGTGAGTCGACAGCATGATCATCCGCGCGACCCAGAAGAAGATGATGTCGAAGCCGGTGACCAGCACGTCGGTCGGGTGGAAAGTCTTGAGGAAGTCGGTCTGCTGCGGCCAGCCGAGGGTGGAGAAAGTCCACAGGCCGGAGCTGAACCAGGTGTCCAGCACGTCTTCGTCCTGGCGCAGGGCGGCATCACCGAGATTGTGCTTGGCGCGTACTTCCGCTTCGTCACGGCCGACGTAGACGTTGCCGGATTCGTCGTACCAGGCCGGGATGCGGTGGCCCCACCACAGCTGACGGCTGATGCACCAGTCCTGGATGTCGCGCATCCAGCTGAAGTACATGTTCTCGTACTGCTTGGGCACGAATTGGATTTCGCCGCTCTCGACCACAGCGATGGCTTTTTCCGCCAGCGGCTTGGTGGAAACGTACCACTGGTCGGTCAGCCACGGCTCGATCACGGTGCCGGAGCGGTCGCCCTTCGGCACTTTCAGCGCGTGATCCTCGATCTTCTCCAGCAGGCCGGCAGTGTCGAACGCAGCGACGATCTGCTTGCGCGCCTCGAAACGATCCAGGCCGGCGAACTGCTCGGGGATGTTGGCCTCGATCTGCTCGTTGACGCTGCCGTCGAGGTTGAACACCTGGGCGCTGGCCAGCACGGCGGCATTCTTGTCGAAGATGTTGATCAGCGGCAGGTTGTGGCGCTTGCCAACTTCGTAGTCGTTGAAGTCGTGCGCCGGGGTGATCTTCACGCAACCGGTGCCGAACTCGGGATCGCAGTAATCGTCGGCGATGATCGGGATGCGGCGGCCCAGCAGCGGCAGTTCGACGTAGCTGCCGATCAGCGCCTTGTAGCGCTCGTCTTCCGGATGCACGGCCACGGCGCTGTCGCCGAGCATGGTTTCCGGGCGGGTGGTGGCGACGATCAGGTAGTCGTTGCCTTCGGCGGTTTTCTTGCCGTCGGCCAGCGGATAACGCAGGTTCCACAGCGAGCCTTTCTCGTCGTGGTTTTCCACCTCCAGGTCGGAGATGGCGGTGTGGAACTTGGTGTCCCAGTTTACCAGGCGCTTGCCGCGGTAGATCAGGCCGTCTTCATGCAGACGGACGAAGGCTTCCTTCACCGCCCCGGACAGGCCGTCGTCCATGGTGAAGCGCTCGCGCGACCAGTCCACAGAGGAGCCGAGGCGACGGATCTGGCGGGTGATGGTGCCGCCGGACTGGTTCTTCCATTCCCAGACTTTCTCCAGGAATTTCTCGCGGCCCAGGTCGTGACGACCGATACCCTGCGCTGCCAGCTGGCGCTCCACCACCATTTGCGTGGCGATGCCGGCGTGGTCGGTGCCCGGCTGCCACAGGGTGTTGCGGCCCTGCATGCGGCGGAAGCGGATCAGCGCATCCATGATCGCGTTGTTGAAGCCGTGACCCATGTGCAGGCTGCCGGTGACGTTCGGCGGCGGGATCATGATGGTATACGGCTCACCATGACCTTGCGGGGCGAAGTAGTCGTTCTGCTCCCAGGTCTGGTACCAGTTGGATTCGATGGCGTGCGGCTGGTAGGTCTTGTCCATGCGCGGCGGGACCCTTGTGACGGCTGATCGGAAAAGCCGACAAGTATAACGGGGATGGGCCTTGTGGCGTAAGGGCTGCGCGTCAGAGGGCAGTGGCGCGGCGCTGGGGGCAGGGCGCGCCGCCTGGGTTGAGACGTGTCAGGGTTTGCGCGGCGGCAACAGGCGCGGCAGTCGGGCTTCCAGGCGACGTTTGAGTTCGGCCTCGATCTGCGGCACGAAGTCGTCGATCACGTCCTGCAGGATCAGTTGCGCGGCTGCGCGCAGCTCGCCATTGAGGTGCTGCAACTCGCGGGCGCTGTCGTGCAGGCGCGGCTCGATGCGTTCACGCAATGGGCTCGCGGGCGGAGGCTCGGCAGATGCTGGCGCCGGCGCGCTCGGCTTGGGCGCCGGCGCGGCGTGGAAGGGCGGCGGTGGGCCGGGCGGCGCGCTGACGATATCGGACAGCACCGGGATGCTGTCCGGATCGAGTGAGTCGATCAGCAGCGGTGGCTCGGATCTGTCGTCACCCAGCAGCTCGCGAATCGACTCCAGGTCGTGCAGCAGTTGAGCAGGTTTTTGCGGAGGCTTGGGCGTGTCCATGGCGGTCGGTGCGGCGGGCTAAAAGGGCAGAAGTAGCCTGAATTGTGAGCGCCGACGGCCACTAAAGTTCGACGCGCTGCGGATCATACCCGCGCTGGCGGTAGGTGCGGAAATTCTCGCGACAGGCGCTGAGCAATTCGGGTTGCTGGTTGACGATCTCGATGATGCGGGAAAAGCGCTCGACGTGCGGCGACAGGCTGCTGCCGAGGTTGATCAGCACGCCTTGGTCGGCACTCGGCACTTCATCGATACCCAGTACCACGGGCGACAGCGGCGCGTCCTGATGCAGGTCGTGGGGTACGAAGCGCTCGGCCTTGAAACTCCACAGCAGCTCGTTGAGTTCAGCGCATTGCGCCTCGTCGCTACCTCGGACGAACACCGGCAGGCCAGCGCCCCAGGCCTTGAGCGCCAACTGGCAGGCGGCGCGCAGACGGCCCGCGGCGTCGCTGGAGGATAGAACGTAGAACTCGATTCTGGGCATCAGGGGCTTCGACGATAAAAAGCGAATGGCGGTGAAGTGCATTGTGTAGGAGCGGATTTATCCGCGATAACTCGCGAATTATCGCGGCTGAAGCCGCTCCTACACAGGCGTGGCCGGGCTGCGGCGTCAGGCCTTGGCGCGGTCCAGCAGATACTGGGTCAGCATCGGTACCGGACGACCGGTGCCGCCCTTGTCCTTGCCGCCACTGATCCAGGCGGTGCCGGCAATGTCCAGGTGCGCCCAGTGGAAGTTCTTGGCGAAGCGCGACAGGAAGCAGCCGGCGGTGATGGTGCCGGCCTTCGGCCCGCCGATGTTGGCGATGTCGGCGAAGGGGCTGTCCAACTGCTCCTGATATTCGTCATGCAGCGGCAGCTGCCAGGCGCGGTCGTCGGCGGTGTCGCCGGCCTTGAGGATCTGCTTGATCAGCGTGTCGTTGTTGCCCATCAGGCCGGAGACGTTGCTGCCCAGGGCGACGATGCAGGCACCGGTGAGGGTGGCCACGTCGATCACTGCCTGCGGCTTGAAGCGCTCGGCGTAGGTCAGCGTATCGCACAGCACCAGACGGCCCTCGGCGTCGGTGTTGAGGATCTCCACGGTCTGCCCGCTCATGGTGGTGACGATGTCGCCAGGGCGAGTAGCGCGGCCGCTGGGCATGTTCTCGGCGCAGGCCAGCAGGCACACCAGGTTGATCGGCAGTTGCAGCTCGAGCACGGCCTTGAGCGTGCCGAACACGCTGGCGGCGCCGCACATGTCGTACTTCATCTCGTCCATGCCGGCGGCAGGTTTGATGCTGATACCGCCGGTGTCGAAGGTGATGCCCTTGCCGACCAGGGCGAAGGGCTTCTCGTCCTTCTTGCCGCCCTGATAGTGCATGACGATCATCCGCGGCGGCTGCTCGCTGCCCTGGGCCACGGCGAGGAAGGCACCGGCGCCGAGCTCCTTGAGCTTCTTCTCGTCAAGGATTTCGACCTTGAGGTTCTTGTGCACCTTGCCCAGAGCCTTGGCCTCTTCGGCCAGGTAGCTGGGGTGGCAGAGGTTCGGCGGCAGGTTGCCCAAGTCCTTGGTGAAGGCGACGCCGGTGGCGATGGCGCGGGCATGCTGCAGGGCGCGTTCGGCGTCGGCCTGTTCGGCCTTGTCGACGACCAGGGTGATCTTCTTGAGCGCGCGCGGCTCGGCCTTTTGGCTCTTGAACTGCTCGAACAGGTAGGTGCCGTCGGCCAGGGTCTCGACGATCAGGCGGGTCTTGCCGTAAGTATCACGGCCCTTGACCTTGAGCTCGCCAAGGGCGAGCAGCGCGTCGCTGCCGCCCAGGCCCTTGAGCACGCCATGCACGCCTGCAACCAACTTGCGCAGTTGGCGGTCGGATAGATCGCCCTTGCCGCAGCCCACCAGCAGCACGCGTTCGGCCTTGAGTCCCGGCAGGCTGTGCAGCAGCAGGGTCTGGCCCGGCTTGCCGGCGATATCGCCACGCTTGAGCACGGCGGAGAGGGCGCCGTTGCTGGCCTGGTCGACGGCCTTGGCGGCATCACCAAGCTTGCGGCCTTCGCCGATGGCGACCACCAGGGTCGCGGTTTTCAGGGTTTCCGCACGGGTACTTTTGACGAGGAATTCCATAGTGAGCTGTCCCCAAGACAAAGAGTCGGGTTTGACGGATAATGGCCGCCATTTTTCGAGGGTCCACCCTGCGGTGGGCCGGCAAGTAGGTGCGGCTAGTTTGAGCGTTCGCGCCTGAGCCTGACAACCCTGGAGCGTCCGGTTTGATCGTCTTCCGTTATCTGTCCCGCGAAGTGCTGGTGACCCTCAGTGCGGTGAGTGCCGTACTGCTGGTGATCATCATGAGCGGTCGTTTCATCAAGTATCTGGCCCAGGCGGCGCAGGGCGTACTCGACCCGGGCGTGCTGTTTCTGATCATGGGCTACCGGATTCCCGGCTTCCTGCAACTGATCCTGCCGCTGGGGCTGTTCCTCGGTTTCCTGCTGGCCTACGGCCGTCTGTACCTGGACAGCGAGATGACCGTGCTGTCGGCCACCGGCGTCAGCCAGCAGCGCCTGACCGCTTACAGCATGGCGCCAGCGCTGATCGTCGCGCTGCTGGTTGGCTGGCTGAGTCTGGGCCTGGCGCCGCAGGGCGTGGCCAGCGTGGCGCGCATCCTCAACGAGCAGGATGCCCTGACCGAACTCGATACTCTGGTGCCGGGGCGCTTCCAGTCGCTGCGTGATGGCTCGCGAGTGACCTATTCGCAGGAGCTGTCGGCCGATCGCAGCGAGCTGCGTGGCGTGTTCATGTCGGAGAAGCGCTTCTCCACCGATGGCCGTTCCGAGCGTGGCATCACTGTGCTGGTGGCCGAGAGCGGGCGCCAGGAAATCCAGGACGACGGTAGCCGCTATCTGATTCTGGAAAATGGCTACCGCTATGACGGTGAGCCGGGCGAGGCGGATTACCGCGCCATCCAGTACGACACTTACGGCGTGCTGCTGCCCAAGCCGGAGGTCGCCATCGAAGCCAGCGAACGTGAGGCGACGCCGACTCGTGAGCTGCTCGGCAGCAGCGACCCGCGCATGCAGGCCGAGCTGCAATGGCGCCTGTCGTTGCCCCTGCTGGTGTTCATCGTCACCTTGCTGGCCGTGCCGCTGTCGAAGGTCAACCCGCGTCAGGGCCGCTTCCTCAAGCTGTTGCCGGCAATCTTCCTTTATATGGCGTATCTGGGCCTGCTAATCGCCGCGCGTGGCGCGCTGGACAAGGGCCGGCTGCCTGCGGCCCTGGGCCTGTGGTGGGTGCATGGCATCTTCCTCGCCATCGGCTTGGCGTTGTTGTACTGGGAACGTCTGAGTTTGTGGTGGGCCAGCCGCCGTGCGCCGGCGTCGGAGGTGGCTCATGGCTAAGCTGGATCGCTACATCGGCGCTCAGGTTTTCTTCGCCATTCTGGCGGTACTGGGCGTCATCCTCGGCCTGGCGTTGCTGTTCGCCTTCATCGATGAGCTGGGCGACCTTAACAAGGGCGATTACGGCCTCGGTCAGGCGCTCTGGTACGTATTGCTGACCGCGCCGCGCCGGGCCTACGAGATGTTGCCGATGGCGGCGCTGATCGGCTGCCTGATCGGTCTCGGCACCCTGGCCAGCAACAGCGAGCTGACCATCATGCGCGCTGCTGGCGTGTCCATCGGGCGTATCGTCTGGGCGGTGATGAAGCCCATGCTGGTACTGATGCTCGCCGGCATTCTGATCGGCGAGTACGTTGCGCCGCTGACCGAGAACCAGGCCCAGGCCGACCGTGCGCTGGCGCAGGGTGGTGGTGCGGCGCAGAGCTCCAAGCGCGGTATGTGGCATCGTCAGGGCCAGGAATACGTGCACATCAACGCCGTGCAACCAGGCGGTGTTCTGCTCGGGGTTACGCGCTACCGCTTCGACGGCGAGCGTCGCCTGCTTTCGGCCAGCTTCGCTCGCCGTGCCGAGTACCGTGACAACCACTGGATGCTGAGCAACGTGCAGACCACGCTGCTGCATGAAGACCGTTCCGAGGTGGTCAATCAGCGCGAAGAGCGCTGGGACATCGAACTCAACCCGGAGCTGCTTGGCACCGTGGTGATGGAGCCCGAGTCGCTCTCGGTGACCGGGCTGTGGCAGTACATCCACTACCTGGGCGAGCAGGGGCTGAACAATGCCCGTTACTGGCTGGCGTTCTGGACCAAGGTACTGCAGCCGCTGGTGACTGGCGCTCTGGTGCTGATGGCGATTTCCTTCATCTTCGGCCCGCTGCGTTCGGTGACGCTGGGGCAGCGCGTCTTCACCGGCGTGCTGGTCGGCTTCATCTTCCGTATCGCTCAGGACCTGCTGGGGCCGTCGAGCCTGGTGTTCGGCTTCTCGCCGCTACTGGCGGTGCTGGTGCCGGCTGGCATCTGCGCGCTGGCCGGTCTCTGGCTGCTACGCCGCGCCGGCTGAGTCGCTTGTGGGCATGAAAAAGCCGGTTCAGTGAACCGGCTTTTTCGTATCTGCTCGGGCTACTTCTTGTGAATGTTCTTGGGTAGCTGAACCACGCGGCTGTCCGAATAGATGTCGTGCCAGGTGCGGCCCTGCTTGTCCCACAGCAGCCAGAGAAAACCCAGGCCGGCGAACAGCCAGGAACCGATGGCGACCACGAAACGCAGCAAGGCCTGCCATAGGTCAATGGCGCTACCGTCGGCGTTCTGAATGCGCAATCCCCAGGCCTGCATGCCCAGCGTCTGGCCGTTATGCGTCCAGAACTTGGCGAAGAAGGCGAACAGCGACAGCAGTACCAGGCTGGCGAGAAGCGGGTCGTTGTCCAGGGCGCCGGCTTCGGCCATCGCCATCAGTGCATCGCCACCATGAATCAGGCGCAGGATGCCCTGTTGGTAGATCAGGGTGACCACCATGATCAGCGCCACGCAGAGCAAAAAGTCGTAGAAGAGGGCCGCCAGGCGACGAATCAGCCCGGCAGTGGGAAAGTCTCCCTGCGGGCGTAGCTGGTGTTTCGGCATGATGGGCTCGCTGTGACGAAAGTGCGCGCCATTCTAACCGCGACTTTTCCCCAGGCATAAAAAAACCCCTGATCGAGATCAGGGGTTCTTCAAAGCAGCGGCAATCAGCCCAGGATCTGAACCTGGTCGGCCTGCATGCCTTTTTGACCTTGCACAGCTACGAAGCTGACTTTCTGGCCTTCTTTCAGGCTCTTGAAGCCGTTACCTTCGATCGCGCGGAAGTGCACGAACAGATCCGGACCGCTTTCGGGAGTGATAAAACCAAAACCTTTCTCGTCGTTAAACCACTTGACGGTACCGTTCTGACGATTCGACATGTCTTTTTCCTTGAAACTAAAGTTGATGACAGCCTCCGAGTATAGAGGGCTGAGACTGGTTGCAAGGAGTAATAGAAGTCGAGCGGGATGTAGCGGATCGAAGTGATCTGCTGCACCAGAGTCACGATTCACGGCGACCCATGCAAACAGTTCGATCACTCTACGCTAACTTTTGCGCAATTGCCAACCCCTGCCAGCAAGGTCGCCAGCCAGGTTTTACGGGGCCTGCCGAGGTGCCGGAAAAGTTTGGCGGTAACCGGCTTGCAACAATTGCCTCTATTGTTCACGCAGATACGAAAAAGCCCGCAAGACCAAGGTCTTGCGGGCTTCGAATCGTGGTGCCCCGGGGGAGACTCGAACTCCCACTCCTTTCGAAAACGGATTTTGAATCCGCCGCGTCTACCGATTCCGCCACCGGGGCACGATGGCGGCGCAGTATAGGGATGCACCTTGCGCCGGTCAATCGGCGTTAATGCGGTAATTGGCTATCGATGCGTTCCTGTACTGGCGGCCAATGGCAGTGATGATGGCGCCCGGCTTTTATATTGCGGTTGCGGCTAGAATCGCGCTGTCATCAAGATTGCCGAGTATGGCACTTATATAAATGACCTCGGGGTGAGGCGGTCATGGGAGAAGGAGTTATCAAAGGTTTGTGCCGGATGCTCGTCACGGGTCTGCTACTCGTGCCTATCGCTAGGGCCGACACCCTGACCTACGCCGTCACCGATGAAAGTTGGGCACCTTACTGGATAGTCGAGGGGGCTCGGGTCAGCGGCATCCTCCACGAGTTCATGCTCGCGCTGGATGAGCGCTTGCCGGAGTCGCTGCTAGCCAGCCACCCGTTGCCGCCGCTGCGGACGCAAAAGCTTTTTCGCGAGGGGCAGTTGCAGATCGAGTGTTGCGTCAGCAAGAGCTGGCGCAGTGACGCCGAACAAGTCGAGGTCTCGGCGTGGACGGTGCCGGTGCTGGAAACCGAGGAGATGCTGATTTTTCCTCCCGGCAGGGATTTCCCCTACAGTCATCTCGAGGATCTAGGTGGACGAGCCATCGCCACCGTGCGCGGCTATGGCTATGCCGGCAGCAACCACTTTCAGCGTAACGATGGCGCCGATGTTCAGGCACTGATCTACCGCGTTGCCCAGGGGCGCAGCGAGGCCGGCATCCTCGACCGCCTGGAGTGGCGCTATCTGCAACATGTGGACGGGCAGTTGCGCGGGACTCGCTGGCAGGTGGAGGAGGGGCCGACGATTCATCGCTCTCAATTGCGTTTGCGCCTGCACCGAGATCGGCTGGGTCGGCTCGAGGCGGTCAATGCCGCCATCCGCTCGCTGCAGAACGATGGCACCCTGGCGCGGATCGTCGCCAGGTATGCGCCGCAGCCTCACGTGGTCGGACTGGGGGAAATCCGGTAAGCTTCGCCATCCTGCAGAAATACCCCCGCCGAATAGAATCATGCGTGTTGCCGATTTTCACTTCGATCTGCCCGAGTCGCTGATCGCCCGTCACCCCCTGGCCGAGCGTCGTGCCAGTCGCCTGTTGCAGCTGGACGGCCCGAGTGGCGCGCTGCGTCATGGCCAGTTCACCGACGTGCTGGAGCAACTGCGCTCCGGTGATCTGATGGTGTTCAACAATACCCGGGTGATTCCGGCGCGCCTGTTTGGCCAGAAAGCGTCCGGCGGCAAGCTGGAGATACTGGTGGAGCGTGTGCTCGATCAGCACCGCGTGCTGGCCCATGTGCGCTCGAGCAAATCGCCCAAGCCGGGCTCGCAGATTCTTATCGAGGGTGGTGGCGAGGCCGAGATGGTCGCGCGTCACGATACCCTGTTCGAGCTGCGTTTCGCCGAGCCGGTGCTGGCGTTGCTGGAGCGGGTCGGCCATATGCCGTTGCCGCCATATATAGACAGGCCGGACGACGAAGCGGATCGCGAGCGTTACCAGACCGTCTACGCCGAGAAAGCGGGCGCAGTGGCTGCGCCGACTGCGGGGCTGCACTTCGATGACGAGCTGCTGGCGGCGATCCGTGCCAAGGGTGTGGAAACGGCATTCGTCACCCTACATGTCGGCGCCGGTACCTTCCAGCCGGTGCGCGTGGAGCGCATCGAGGATCACCACATGCACAGCGAGTGGCTGGAAGTCGGCCAGGATGTCGTCGATGCCGTGGCGGCCTGCCGCGCCCGTGGCGGACGCGTGGTCGCCGTCGGCACCACCAGTGTGCGTTCGCTGGAGACCGCGGCGCAGAGCGGCGAGCTGAAGCCGTTCAGCGGCGATACCGACATCTTCATCTACCCGGGGCGTCCGTTTCATGTCGTCGACGCGCTGGTCACCAACTTCCATCTGCCCGAGTCGACCCTGCTGATGCTGGTGTCGGCCTTCGCCGGCTATGCCGAGACCATGGCCGCCTATCGCGAGGCCGTGGCGCAGGGTTATCGCTTCTTCAGTTACGGTGATGCCATGTTCATCACCCGCAATCCCGCCGCGCGCGGGCCCGAGGTTTGAGTATGTCGCGCACCTGTCGCATGTCCTTCGAGTTGCTGGCTACCGACGGCAAGGCCCGTCGCGGCCGCCTGACCTTCCCGCGAGGCGTGGTCGAGACCCCGGCCTTCATGCCGGTGGGTACCTATGGCACGGTCAAGGGCATGCTGCCGCGTGACGTCGAGGACATCGGCGCGCAGATCATTCTCGGCAACACCTTCCACCTGTGGTTGCGCCCGGGCATGGAGGTGATCAAGAAGCATGGCGACCTGCACGACTTCATGCAGTGGCAGGGGCCGATCCTCACCGACTCCGGCGGTTTCCAGGTGTTCAGCCTCGGGGCGATGCGCAAGATCAAGGAGGAGGGCGTGTACTTCGCCTCGCCGGTCGACGGCGCCAAGGTGTTCATGGGGCCGGAAGAGTCGATGCAGGTGCAGCGCGACCTGGGCTCGGACATCGTGATGATCTTCGACGAATGCACGCCGTACCCGGCCGAGTTCGACGTGGCCAAGCGCTCGATGGAGCTGTCGCTACGCTGGGCCAAGCGCTCCAAGACCGCGCACGGTGAAAGCACCGCGGCGCTGTTCGGCATCGTCCAGGGTGGCATGCACGAGGAGCTGCGCATGCGCTCGCTGGAGGGTTTGTGCGAGATCGGCTTCGACGGCCTGGCCATCGGCGGCCTGTCGGTCGGCGAGCCGAAGGAAGAGATGATCCGCGTGCTCGACTTCCTGCCGCCGCAGATGCCGGCCGACAAGCCACGCTACCTGATGGGCGTGGGCAAGCCGGAAGATCTGGTCGAGGGCGTGCGCCGCGGCGTGGACATGTTCGACTGCGTGATGCCGACGCGTAATGCGCGCAACGGACACCTGTTCGTCGATACCGGCGTGGTGAAGATCCGCAACGCCGTGCACAAGCTCGACGATTCGCCGCTGGATCCGACCTGCGACTGTTACACCTGCAAACACTTCTCGCGCGCTTATCTGCATCATCTGGACAAGTGCGGCGAAATGCTCGGTAGTATGCTCAATACCATCCATAACTTGCGGCATTATCAGCGGGTTATGGCTGGTTTGCGCGAGGCTATCGGACAGGGTACATTGGCCGCCTTTGTCGAAGCCTTCTATGCCAAGCGCGGCCTGCCTGTGCCGCCTCTGGACTGATTTCCCGAACGTTTGAAGATCCTTTCCATTAGGAGTGTTACATGAGCTTTTTGATCCCCGCCGCCTACGCTGACACCGCGGCTGCTGGCCCTGCCGGCAGCGGTTTCGAGTGGGTTTTCCTGATCGGCTTCCTGGTCATCTTCTATCTGATGATCTGGCGTCCGCAGGCCAAGCGTGCCAAGGAGCACAAGAACCTGCTCGGCGGCCTGCAGAAGGGCGACGAAGTCGTCACCAGCGGCGGTATCGCCGGCAAGGTGTCCAAGGTTGCCGACGATTTCGTGGTGATCGAGGTGTCTGACACCGTCGAGCTGAAGTTCCAGAAGCAGGCCATCGCCGCCACCCTGCCCAAGGGCACGCTGAAAGCCATCTGATTCGGTTCTCGGTTTTTCCATTCCACGGGGCGCTTTTAGCGCCCCGCGTCATAGCGGGCGGCCCGTTCATGCTCAATAAATACCCTCTGTGGAAGTACCTGCTGATTCTGTCCGTACTGGCGATCGGCCTGGTCTACTCCATTCCAAATCTCTATCCAGACGATCCTGCCGTGCAGATCAGCGGCGCCAGCTCGGCGCTGAGCATCGAGCAGACGGATGTCGATCGTGCCAGCAAGGCGCTGACCGATGCCGGTATCCAGGTCAAGGCTGCCAGCATCGACGAGCGTGGCCGCGGCGGCCTGATTCGTCTGATCAAGCAGGATGACCAGCTGCCGGCCAAGGACATCGTCCGTCGCGCACTGGGCGATGACTACGTCGTGGCGCTGAACCTGGCGCAAACCACTCCCGACTGGCTGCGCAGCCTGGGCGCGAGCCCGATGAAGCTCGGCCTGGACCTCTCCGGGGGCGTGCACTTCCTGCTGGAAGTCGACATGGACAAGGCGCTGGACGTGCGCCGCCAGGTCTATGAAGGTGAAATCAAGAGCCTGCTGCGCAAGGAGCGCGTGCGCTATCGCAGCATGCCGGAAAGCAACGGCCGCATTCAGCTCGGCTTTGCCGACAGCGACACGCTGGACAATGCGCAGCGCCTGATTCGCAAGGATTACAGCGATTTCGAACTGACCACTGTCGAGCGCAATGGCCAGCAGGTCCTGCAACTGGGTCTGACCCAGGCGAAGATCGCCGAGATCCGCGAATACTCCATTCGCCAGAACCTCACCACTGTGCGTAACCGCGTCAACGAGCTGGGCGTAGCCGAGCCGCTGGTGCAGCGCCAGGGCGCCAACCGCATCGTGGTCGAGCTGCCCGGTGTGCAGGACACCGCCGAGGCCAAGCGTATTCTTGGTAAGACCGCGAACCTGGAGTTCCGTCTGCAGGCCGATTTCGACGCGCCGCGTGGTGCGACCGAGGCTTTCGGTTTCCGCGAGGAGGGTCGTCCGCCGGTGCAGCTTGAGCGTGAGCTGATCATCACTGGTGACCAGGTTACCGATGCCCAGGCCAGTTTCGACGAGAACGGTCGTCCGCAGGTGAACATTCGCCTCGACGGTCACGGCGGCGATCTGATGAATCGCGCCACGCGCAACAATGTCGGTCGCAGCATGGCGGTGATCTTCATCGAGCAGAAGCCGGTCACTCGCTATGTGCGTCAGACCGTCGATGGCGTCGAGCAGGAAGTCGCCGTCCCTTCCTTCGTCGAAGAGAAGAAGATCATCAGCCTGGCGACCATCCAGTCGGCACTCGGCAGCCAGTTCCGTATCACCGGTCTGAACGGCCAGGGTGAGTCCTCGGAGCTGGCGCTGCTGCTCCGCGCCGGTGGCCTGGCTGCACCGATGTACTTCGCTGAAGAGCGCACCATCGGCCCGAGCCTGGGTGCAGAGAACATTGCCAAGGGTATTGCCTCTACCGAATGGGCAATGATCTTCGTGGCCCTCTTCATCATCGCCATCTACCGTTTCTTCGGTGTGCTGGCGACTGTCGCTCTGGCGTTCAACCTGGTGCTGCTGGTAGGCCTGATGTCTGCCATCGGCGCGACCCTGACCTTGCCGGGTATTGCCGGTATCGTCCTGACCCTGGGTATGGCGGTGGACGCCAACGTGCTGATCTTCTCGCGCATTCGCGAGGAGCTGGCCAATGGCCTGCCCGTGCAGCGCGCCCTGCATGAAGGCTTCGACCGTGCATTCTCGGCGATTCTCGACAGTAACCTGACCACCTTGCTGGTCGGCGGCATCCTGTTCGCCATGGGCACCGGCCCGGTCAAGGGCTTCGCGGTGACCATGTCTCTGGGCATCATCACTTCGATGTTCACAGCCATCATGTTCACCCGAGGTCTGGTCAACCTGATCTTCGGTGGCCGCAACGTCAAGAAGCTGTGGATCTGAGGTGCAGCCATGATCAAATCAACCATTCGTTTTATGGCGGTACGCAATATCGCCTTCGCCATAACCTTGGCGCTGACAGTGATCGGCCTGGGGGCGTTGTTCGCCAAAGGGCTTAACTTCGGCCTGGACTTCACCGGCGGCACCCTGATCGAACTGCAATACGAACAGCCGGCCAATCTTGATCGAATCAAGACCGAGCTGGGCCAGGCAGGTTATACCGATGCCGTGGTGCAGAGCTTCGGCGCCAGTACCGATGTGCTGGTGCGTCTGGCTGGCGATTCTCCCGACCTGGGTAATGAGGTCGCGGCCGCGCTGCGCAAGGTCGACGAGGCGACGCGTTTCGAGGTCAAACGCGTCGAGTTCGTCGGCCCGCAGGTGGGGGAGGAACTGCGTGACCAGGGCGGTATTGCCATGCTCCTGGCGCTGGGCGGCATCATGCTGTACCTGGCGTTTCGCTTTCAGTGGAAGTTCGGTGTCGGCGCCATCGCATCCCTTGTGCATGACGTGATCATCACTCTGGGCGTACTGGCGTTTTTCCAGATCCCGTTCGACCTGACCGTGCTGGCGGCGATCCTGGCGATGATCGGTTACTCGCTCAACGACACCATCATCATCTATGACCGTATCCGCGAGAACTTCCGCGTGCTGCGCAAGACCTCGCTGATCGAGAATATCGACGTTTCGATTACCCAGACCTTGCTGCGTACCATCGCTACATCATTGTCCACAGCACTGGCGCTGTTGGCGCTGCTGTTCTTCGGTGGTGAAGTGCTGGGCGCCTTTGCTCTGACCCTGCTGGTGGGTGTCGTGGTCGGGACCTACTCGTCGGTCTATATCGGTGCCACTGTGCTGGTATGGCTGAAACTCAGCGTGGAAGATCTGATTCCTCCTGCGGCTGAAGCCGAGGCCGACGACGGCCGCCCGTAACGATGTGACAGGCTTCATGAAAGTCAGCGAAAGCCGCGGCCAGTCGAACTTGTCGCGGCTTTTTGCTGTCCTAGGCAGGGAGAAGGGCGCGAGTCGCCGAGCCTAGGAGACACATAAAATGAACAAATCACTGTTGGTAGGTGCCGTACTGGGTGCTGTGGGTGTGACCGCTGGTGGCGCTGTTGCCACTTACAGCCTGGTTGATCGTGGCCCGGATTATGCCGAGGTGCTGGCCGTAACGCCGGTCAATGAAACCGTGAAAACGCCACGGGAAGTCTGCAAGGACGTGGCGGTCACGCGTCAGCGTCCGGTACAGGATCAGCATCAGATCGCCGGCACGGCTATCGGGGCCATCGCCGGTGGTCTGCTGGGTAATCAGGTCGGCGGCGGTACCGGCAAGAAGATCGCCACCGTGGCCGGCGCCGTTGGCGGCGGTTATGCCGGCAACAAGGTTCAGGAAGGCATGCAGCAGCGTGACACTTACACCACCACCGAAACCCGCTGCAACACCGTGACCGACACCAGCGAGAAGCTGGTGGGCTACGATGTGAAGTACCAGCTGGGCGAGAAGGTCGGCACCGTGCGCATGGACCGTGATCCGGGCAGCCGCATTCCGGTCAACAAGCAGGGCGAGCTGGTGCTGGTGCAGCAGACTCAATAAGAAAGCGAGTCATAAAAAAACGCCCCTCGGGGCGTTTTTTATTTTTGCTCGATGAAAGCTCAGCGCTTCATCGAGGGTGCCAGGTGCGGCTGGATCGCCGTCAGCACGGCCTTGAAGCACTTGGTGTTGCCGGCAACGATCTGGCCCTTTTCGAGGAAATCATGGCCGCCGCTGAAGTCGCTGACCAGGCCGCCTGCTTCCTGAATCAGTAGGGCGCCGGCAGCCATGTCCCACTCGGACAGGCCGAACTCCCAGAATGCGTCGAAGCGGCCGGCCGCAACGTACGCCAGGTCCAGACTGGCAGCGCCTGCGCGGCGGATGCCGGCGGTCTGGCCGGTCAGGCTGCGGAACATGTTGAGGTAGTTGTCCAGGTGATCGAGCTGGCCATCGCGGAACGGGAAGCCGGTGCCGAGCAGGGCACCCTCAAGGCTCTTGCGATTGCTGACGCGCAGGCGACGACCGTTGAGAGCTGCACCGCGGCCGCGGCTGGCGGTGAATTCTTCCTGGCGAACCGGGTCGAGGACAATGGCGTGCTCGAGGCGACCGCGGTATTTGCAGGCGATGCTGATGGCGAAGTGCGGCACGCCGCGAACGAAGTTGGTGGTGCCGTCCAGCGGGTCGATGATCCACTGATAATCAGCGCCTTCGCCGCTGCCTTCCAGCACGCCGCCTTCTTCGCCGAGGAAGCTGTGGGTCGGGTAAGCCTTGCGAATGGCCTGGACGATCATCAGCTCGGCGGCCTTGTCGACCTCGGTGACGTAATCCTTGGCATCCTTCTCGTCGACCGAGATGACATCCAGGCGCTCGATGGAGCGAAAGATCATTTCACCGGCGCTGCGAGCGGCGCGCAGGGCGATATTCAGCATGGGCTGCATGGGAGGTTCACCTGGGGCGTTAAAGAAAGCCGGCCATGTTAGCAGAAAACCGTTGCTGATGAAGCGCCGTCTGTACCCCGCATGGCAATCACGCCGGGGCTTGGGTAAGATCGTAGCCCCCTAATCGTTTCTGAGAGTGTCTGCGTTGCTGGACAATATTCGCGTCGTTCTGGTGGGTACCAGTCATCCGGGCAACATCGGCGGTGCCGCGCGGGCGATGAAAAACATGGGTCTGTCACGTCTGGTGCTGGTGGCTCCCGAGGATTTCCCCAGCGGCGATGCCGTTGCGCGAGCATCCGGCGCCACCGATGTGCTGGACGCCGCGCAGGTGGTCGACACGCTGGAGGAGGCGCTGGTCGGCTGCACGCTAGTCATCGGTACCAGTGCGCGCGACCGACGCATCCCCTGGCCATTGCTCGATCCTCGCGAGTGCGGTACGACCAGTTGCGAACAGGCCGCTGCGGGTGGTGAGGTGGCGTTGGTGTTCGGCCGTGAGTACGCCGGTCTGACCAACGAGGAGCTGCAGCGATGTCAATACCACGTGCATATCCCGTCCAACCCGGAGTTCAGCTCGCTGAACCTGGCTGCGGCGGTGCAGGTGCTGGCCTATGAAGTGCGCATGGCCTGGCTGACAGCGCAAAACCTGCCGAGCAAGGTGGAGAAGCTGGAAACCACGGCGATGCTCAATTCCCAGGTCGCGACGGCGGATGAGCTGGAATCTTTCTACGGTCATTTGCGCCGCGTGCTGGTGATGATCGGCTTTCTCGATCCGCAGAAGCCACGGCACCTGATGACTCGCCTGCGCCGCCTTTTTGGGCGCAGTGCGGTGAGCAAGCTGGAAATGAATATCCTGCGCGGCATCCTTACCGAGACAGAGAAGGCCGTGCGTGGAGAGCCTCACAAGCAGGGGAAGTCTGATGTTTGAACGCATGCGAGAAGATATCCAGAGCGTTTTTCACCGTGATCCGGCGGCGCGCAATGCCTTCGAGGTGGTGACCTGCTACCCGGGGTTGCATGCCACCTGGCTGCATCGGGTGGCTCATGCGCTATGGCGTTCGGGCTGGAAGTGGCCGGCGCGCGTGGTGTCCAACTTCGGGCGCTGGATGACCGGTATCGAGATCCATCCGGGGGCGAAGATCGGGCGGCGCTTCTTCATCGATCACGGCATGGGTATCGTGATCGGCGAAACTGCCGAGATCGGCAATGACGTGACGCTCTATCAGGGTGTGACCCTCGGCGGTACCAGCTGGAACAAGGGCAAGCGTCACCCGACCCTGGAAGATGGTGTCGTGGTCGGAGCTGGCGCCAAGGTGCTGGGGCCGTTCACTGTTGGTGCGGGCGCCAAGATCGGCTCCAATGCCGTGGTGACCAAGGCGGTGCCGGCCGGTGCGACCGCGGTCGGCATTCCCGGCAAGATCATCGTCAAGTCCGATGACGAGCAGGAGGCCAAGCGTCAGGCCATGGCCGAGAAGATCGGCTTCGATGCCTATGGCGTAGGTCAGGACATGCCTGACCCGGTGGCAAGGGCAATCGGGCAATTGCTCGACCACCTGCAGGCCGTCGATGGTCGTCTGGAGGATGTCAGCAAGGCGCTGGCTTCTCTGGATTGCGACTATCGCGCCAAGGCGTTGCCGGAGCTGCGTGACGAGGATTTCGCCGAGGTCTGCAAGGGGCAGGGCGACAAGCCTGCAGCCTGATGCGCGGCGAGGTGGTCTCTGCTATCATCTCGCCTCTTTTTGCGGTCAAACCTGAGTAAATTAATAGGTCTTATAGTTGACTTAAATACTCGGGAATTGCATACTCCGCCTCAATTCAGTGATTCGTGGTAGAGCCATGCGACTGACCACCAAAGGCCGTTACGCCGTTACCGCCATGCTCGATCTGGCGCTGCACGCGCAGCATGGTCCCGTTTCCCTGGCCGATATTTCCGAGCGGCAGGGCATCTCCCTGTCCTATCTCGAGCAACTGTTCGCCAAGCTGCGCCGTGGCAACCTGGTTTCCAGTGTGCGCGGGCCGGGTGGCGGCTATCAGCTGTCGCGTGACATGCGTGGCATTCAGGTGGCCCAGGTGATCGATGCGGTCAATGAGTCCGTAGATGCCACGCGTTGCCAGGGGCAGGGCGATTGCCACTCTGGCGACACCTGTCTGACCCATCATCTGTGGTGCGATCTCAGTCAGCAAATTCATGAATTCCTCAGTGGCATCAGTCTGGCCGATCTGGTCGTGCGCCGTGAGGTTCAAGAGGTCGCGTTGCGCCAGGATCAGCGTCGCTGCTCCGGCAGAGGCACTGCGCCGCATTTGGATAAGATTGAAGCGTCTGCCATCGAGTGAGCAGGGCGTTTGCCTGATAGGAGAAACCCAATGAAATTGCCTATTTACCTCGATTACTCCGCCACAACGCCGGTCGATCCGCGTGTCGCGCAGAAGATGAGCGAGTGCCTGCTGGTCGACGGTAACTTCGGCAACCCGGCTTCGCGCTCCCACGTATTTGGCTGGAAAGCCGAAGAGGCGGTGGAGAACGCCCGCCGTCAGGTCGCCGAGCTGGTCAATGCCGACCCGCGCGAAATCGTCTGGACCAGTGGTGCCACCGAGTCCGATAACCTCGCCATCAAGGGCGTGGCGCATTTCTACGCCAGCAAGGGCAAGCACATCATTACCTCGAAGATCGAGCACAAGGCGGTGCTGGACACCACGCGTCAGCTCGAGCGCGAAGGTTTCGAAGTGACCTATCTGGAGCCGGGCGAAGATGGTCTGATCACGCCGGCCATGGTCGAAGCCGTGCTGCGTGACGACACCACGCTGGTGTCGCTCATGCACGTCAACAACGAAATCGGCACTGTCAATGACATCGCCGCCATCGGCGAGTTGACCCGCTCCCGTGGCGTGCTGCTGCACGTCGATGCGGCGCAGTCCACCGGCAAGGTGGAAGTCGACCTGGAGAAGATGAAGGTCGACCTGATGTCCTTCTCCGCGCACAAGACTTATGGCCCCAAAGGCGTTGGCGCCCTGTACGTGCGTCGCAAGCCGCGCGTACGTCTGGAGGCGCAGACTCACGGTGGCGGTCACGAGCGCGGCATGCGTTCGGGCACGCTGGCCACTCACCAGTGCGTCGGCATGGGTGAAGCCTTCCGCATCGCCAAGGAAGAGATGGCGGCGGAAAACCAGCGCATCACTGCCCTGCGTGACCGTTTCTATCGCCAGCTCGAAGACATGGAAGAGTTGTACGTCAACGGCAGCCTGACTGCCCGCGTGCCGCACAATCTCAACCTGAGCTTCAACTACGTCGAGGGCGAGTCGCTGATCATGGCGCTCAAGGACCTCGCCGTATCGTCCGGTTCGGCCTGCACCTCGGCTTCCCTGGAGCCGTCTTACGTGCTGCGCGCTCTGGGCCGCAACGATGAGCTGGCGCATAGCTCGATTCGCTTCACCTTCGGTCGCTTCACTACCGAAGAAGAAGTCGACTACGCCGCTGCCAAGGTCCGCGAAGCGGTGGACAAGCTGCGTGAGTTGTCGCCCCTGTGGGATATGTTCAAAGAAGGTGTCGACCTTTCCTCCGTGGAATGGGCAGCACACTGATAGCTGCCTGAAGAGCGGCACCTGATGAGAGAGGAAATACAACATGGCTTACAGTGACAAGGTCATCGACCACTACGAAAACCCGCGCAACGTCGGCAAGCTGAACGCCGAAGATCCCGATGTAGGTACCGGCATGGTCGGTGCGCCGGCATGCGGCGACGTTATGCGCCTGCAGATCAAGGTCAGCGAAAGCGGCGTGATCGAAGACGCCAAGTTCAAGACCTATGGCTGCGGTTCGGCCATCGCCTCCAGCTCGCTCGCCACCGAGTGGATGAAGGGCAAGACCCTGGATGAAGCCGAAAGCATCAAGAACACCCAGCTCGCCGAAGAACTGGCGCTGCCGCCGGTGAAAATTCACTGCTCCGTACTCGCCGAGGACGCCATCAAGGCTGCTGTGCGCGATTACAAGCAGAAGAAAGGTTTGCTCTGATACGAGGTTTGCAATGGCCATCACCATGTCTGAAGCAGCTGCCCGCCATGTGCAACGCTCTCTCGAAGGGCGCGGCAAGGGCGAGGGCATTCGCCTCGGTGTGCGTACTACCGGATGCTCCGGCCTGGCCTACGTGCTCGAGTTCGTCGATGAGCTGGCGGCCGAGGACCAGGTGTTCGAGAGCCACGGCGTCAAGGTGATCATCGATCCCAAGAGCCTGGTCTATCTCGACGGCACCGAGTTGGACTTCGTGAAGGAAGGCCTCAACGAGGGCTTCAAGTTCAACAACCCCAACGTGCGCGGCGAATGCGGTTGCGGCGAAAGCTTCAACATTTGAGGCCCTGAATGGGTAATCCTTGCCATTTCGCCCTGTTCGACCTGCAACCGGGTTTTCGCCTCGATCTGCAGCAGTTGGCGGCACGTTACCGTGAGCTGGCGCGCCAGGTTCATCCGGATCGATTCGCCGATGCCGGCGAGCGTGAGCAGCGCCTGGCGCTTGAGCGCTCGGCCTGCCTCAACGAGGCTTATCAGGTCCTGAAAACACCGTCGCAGCGTGCGCGCTATCTGTTGGCCATGCGTGGCCCCGAGTTGCCGCTGGAAGTGACTGTGCAGGATCCGGATTTCCTTCTGCAGCAGATGCAGTTGCGTGAAGAGCTGGAAGAGCTGCAGGACGATGCAGATCTGGCTGGCGTCGCTGCCTTCAAAGGCCGCCTGAAAGCCGCGCAGGAGCAGCTCAACGAGGGCTTCGCTGTGTGCTGGGATGACGAGGCGCGCCGTGAAGAGGCCGAGCGCCTGATGCGCCGTATGCAATTCCTCGACAAGCTCTCTCATGAAGTGCGCCAGTTAGAAGAGCGCCTCGACGATTAACCTGTAGGTTGCTTCGGCAGCCTGCCTGATGATTTCAAGAAGACCATGGCCCTATTGCAGATCGCCGAGCCAGGGCAGAGCCCACAACCGCACCAGCGTCGGCTGGCAGTGGGCATCGACCTGGGCACCACCAACTCGCTGGTCGCTGCCGTGCGCAGTGGTCTGGCCGAACCTCTGGCTGATGCTGATGGCGGCGTTATCCTGCCCTCTGCCGTGCGTTATCACGCCGCAAGCATCGAGGTGGGCGAGTCGGCCAAGCTGGCGGCCGCCAGCGATCCACTCAATACCGTGTTGTCGGTCAAGCGCCTGATGGGACGCGGCATCGCCGACGTGCATCAGCTCGGCGAACAGTTGCCGTATCGCTTCGCTGCCGGCGAATCGCACATGCCCTTCATCGAGACGGTGCAGGGGGCGAAGAGCCCGGTCGAGGTTTCGGCTGAGATTCTCAAGACTCTGCGCCTGCGCGCCGAGCAGACCCTGGGCGGTGAGCTGGTGGGCGCGGTGATCACCGTGCCGGCCTATTTCGACGATGCCCAGCGTCAGGCCACCAAGGACGCTGCACGTCTCGCCGGCCTGACCGTGCTGCGACTGCTCAACGAGCCGACAGCTGCTGCGGTGGCCTACGGCCTGGATCAGAAGGCCGAAGGCGTGGTCGCCATCTACGATCTCGGTGGCGGCACCTTCGATATTTCCATCCTGCGTCTGACTGGCGGTGTGTTCGAGGTGTTGGCCACCGGTGGCGACAGCGCCCTGGGTGGTGACGATTTCGATCATGCCGTGGCCGACTGGATCATCCAGCAGGCCGGTATTTCCAGCGACCTCGACCCGGCCGCCCAGCGTCGCCTGCTGCAGGCTGCATGCGCAGCGAAGGAAGCGCTCACGGACGCCGGCAGTGTCGAGCTGAGCTATGGCGACTGGCATGGTTCGCTGTCGCGCGAGCAATTCGAAGCGCTGATCGAGCCGATGGTCGCGCGCAGCCTCAAGGCCTGCCGCCGTGCCGTACGCGATTCGGGTATCGAGCTGGAAGAAGTCAGTGCGGTGGTCATGGTCGGTGGTTCGACCCGTGTGCCGCGTGTGCGCGGGGCGGTGGGTGAGCTGTTCGGTCGTGCGCCGCTGACCAATATCGACCCTGACCAGGTGGTGGCCATTGGTGCGGCGATCCAGGCCGACGCCCTGGCCGGCAACCAGCGTGAGGATGGCGAGGAGCTGTTGCTGCTGGACGTGATTCCCTTGTCGCTCGGCCTGGAAACCATGGGCGGGCTGATGGAGAAGGTGATCCCGCGCAATACCACCATTCCGGTGGCGCGTGCGCAGGAGTTCACCACCTACAAGGATGGCCAGACGGCGATGATGATTCACGTGCTGCAGGGCGAGCGCGAACTGATCGCCGACTGCCGTTCCCTGGCGCGTTTCGAGTTGCGCGGTATTCCGCCGATGGTCGCCGGGGCGGCGAAGATCCGCGTGACCTTCCAGGTCGATGCCGACGGTCTGCTCAGTGTCGCGGCGCGCGAGCTGAGCTCCGGCGTCGAGGCGAGCATTCAGGTCAAGCCGTCCTACGGCCTGACCGATGGTGAGATCGCACGCATGTTGCAGGACTCCTTCCAGAACGCCGGAGACGACAAGGCGGCGCGTGTGCTGCGTGAGCAGCAGGTCGATGCCCAGCGTCTGATCGAGGCAGTCGAGGGGGCGCTGGAGGCCGATGGCGATCGTCTGCTGGATGCCGAGGAGCGCGAAGTCATCGAGCTGCAGGTGCAGGAGCTTCGCGATCTGCTTGCCGGCACCGATGGTCTGGCGATCGAGCGACAGACCAAACGCCTGTCGCAGGTCACCGATGCCTTCGCCGCCAGGCGACTGGATTCGACGGTTAAAGCCGCGCTGGCCGGGCGCAATCTCAACGAGATCGAGGAATAATTAATGCCGCAGGTAATTTTTCTGCCTCACGAGCGATTCTGCCCGGATGGCCTGGTGGTCGAGGCCGAGCCTGGCATTTCCATCCTCGAGCTGGCGCATGAGCACCATATCGAGATGGAAAGCGCTTGCGGTGGCGTGTGCGCCTGCACCACCTGTCACTGCATCGTGCGCGAAGGTTTCGACTCGCTGAACGAGGCGGACGAGCTGGAAGAGGACTACCTGGACAAGGCCTGGGGGCTCGAAGCTCAGTCGCGCCTGGCCTGTCAGGCCATCGTCGGCGAGGACGACCTCACCGTCGAGATTCCCAAGTATTCACTCAACCACGCTGCTGAAGCGCCGCATTGATCCGGGAGGTATCTGTCATGAGTCTGAAATGGGTCGATGTCCTGGATATCGCCATCGAGCTGAGCGAGCAGAAGCCGGATATCGATCCGCGCTACGTCAACTTCGTCGATCTGCGCAGCTGGGTGCTGGCGTTGCCCGAGTTCTCCGACGATCCGCAACGCGGTGGGGAAAAGGTGCTCGAAGCCATCCAGGCAGCCTGGATCGAAGAAGCCCAGTAGGGCATGGCTCGGAGGGGCGGAGTATCGGCGCTACAGTCCCGGATTACGCTCGAGCTACAAATCCGGCGCCGCAAGCGCGGGTTTCGCTGCGTAGCTTTTACTTGCAGCTTGTGGCTTGCCGCCTGTGGCTGCGCTCTCATAACCCGCGTATAATTCGCGGGTTTAATTTTTCGCTTTAACCCTAAAGTTTCTGGAGCTTCACATGGCTGTTCAACGTACTTTCTCCATCATCAAGCCTGACGCCGTTGCCAAGAACGTCATCGGTGAGATCACCACCCGTTTCGAAAAGGCCGGTCTGCGCGTCGTCGCTTCGAAGATGGTGCAACTGTCCGAGCGCGAAGCTGCCGGTTTCTACGCTGAGCACAGCGAGCGCGGCTTCTTCAAGGACCTGGTCGCCTTCATGACTTCCGGCCCGGTCATCGTTCAGGTTCTGGAAGGCGAGAACGCCGTTGCCAAGAACCGCGAACTGATGGGCGCCACCAACCCGAAAGAAGCTGCTGCCGGCACCATCCGTGCTGATTTCGCCGTTTCCATCGACGAAAACGCCGTTCACGGTTCGGACTCCGAAGCTTCCGCTGCCCGCGAGATCGCTTACTTCTTCTCCGCTACCGAGCAGTGCGCGCGCATCCGCTGATACGGCGAATGATGCGAGGGTGAAGCCATGACCAATACCACCGGCAAGATCAACCTGCTGGGCCTGACCCAGCCGGAAATGGAACAGTTCTTCGAGTCCATTGGCGAGAAGCGCTTCCGTGCCGGCCAGGTAATGAAGTGGATTCACCACTTTGGCGTCGATGATTTCGCCGCCATGACCAATGTCGGCAAGGCCTTGCGCGAGAAGCTCGAGGCCTCTGCCGAGATTCGCGGCCCGGAAGTGGTCAGCGAAAATATTTCCGCCGATGGCACGCGCAAGTGGGTGGTGCGTGTGGCGTCTGGCAGCTGCGTGGAAACCGTGTACATCCCGCAGAACGGCCGTGGCACCCTGTGTGTGTCGTCACAGGCCGGCTGTGCTCTGGATTGCAGCTTCTGCTCCACCGGCAAGCAAGGCTTCAACAGCGACCTGACCAGCGCCGAGATCATCGGCCAGGTGTGGATCGCCAACCAATCCTTCGGCAGCGTGCCGGCGAAGATCGATCGCGCCATCACCAATGTGGTGATGATGGGCATGGGCGAGCCGTTGCTGAACTTCGACAACGTCGTCTCCGCCATGCAGATCATGATGGACGACCTCGGTTACGGCATTTCCAAGCGCAAGGTGACGTTGTCCACCTCCGGCGTGGTCCCGATGATCGACAAGCTGGCCGAAGTGATCGACGTGTCGCTGGCCCTGTCGCTGCACGCGCCCAACGACGAGCTGCGCAACCAGCTGGTGCCGATCAACAAGAAGTATCCGCTGGACATGCTGCTGGCGGCCTGCAAGCGCTACATCTCCAAACTGGGCGAGAAGCGTGTGCTGACCATCGAGTACACCCTGCTCAAGGGCGTCAACGATCAGCCCGAGCATGCTGAGCAGATGATCGCACTTCTGGCCGATGTACCTTGCAAGATCAACCTGATTCCGTTTAATCCCTTCCCCTTCTCGGGGTACGAGCGGCCGAGCAATAACGCCATTCGCCGCTTCCAGGACCTGTTGCACAAGGCCGGGCATAACGTCACGGTACGCACCACCCGTGGTGACGATATCGACGCCGCGTGCGGCCAGCTGGTTGGCCAGGTCATGGACCGTACTCGGCGCAGTGAGCGTTATATCGCCGTGCGTCAGCTGGGCAGCGAGGCGCAAGAGCCTCGCGCCACCGCCAATCGAAATTGAAGAGAGGATGTCCATGACCTTGCGCCCTGCGCTGTTATTGCTCGTTGCCAGCCTGCTCGGTGGGTGTGTGACCACCGGCGATGTCGACCCCATGCGTACGGCGAAAGGGCGTGACGAAGCACGTGATGCCTATGTCCAGCTAGGCATCGCTTATATCCAGCAGGGCGATACCCAGCTCGCCAAGGTACCGTTGAAGAACGCGCTGGAGCTTGATTCCTCCAATGCCGATGCGCATGCCGCGCTGGCCATGGCCTTTCAATTGGAAATGGAGCCTAAACTGGCCGACGAGCATTTTCGCAAGGCGCTGTCCCAGCGGCCTGCGGATGCCCGTCTGCTGAACAATTACGGCGGTTTCCTGTTCGAGCAGAAGCGCTATCAGGAGGCCATGAGCACCTACCTCAAGGCCGCCGAGGACAACCTCTATCCCGAGCGCTCCCGAGTGTTCGAGAACCTCGGCATGACGGCTCTGCAACTCGGTCAGCGTGAGCAGGCCAAAGAGTATTTCCAGCGTGCCTTGCGCCTCAGCAGCCGCCAGCCGCGCGCGTTGCTGGAAATGGCGCTGCTGTCCTACGAGGACAAGGAGTACGTGCCGTCGCGTCGCTACTACGATAGCTACAGCGAAATGGCGCCGCAAAGCGCTCGCAGCCTGCTCCTGGGAGCGCGACTGGCCGAGATATTCGAGGACCGTGACCGGGCAGCCAGCCTGGGGCTGCAATTACGGCGCCTGTATCCGGCTTCTCAGGAATATCAGCAATTTGTTTCGGGGCAAAAATGAAAGCCGCGCATAGCGAAGTGACTCAGCCGACGCCGAACAACCCGGGCGAAAGCCTGCGGCAGGCCCGTGAGCTCAAGGGCTGGAGCGTCGCCGAAGTAGCGGCTCAGCTCAATCTGACTCCGCAGCGTCTCACCCAGCTCGAGGCCGGTGCTTTCGACAAGCTGCCGGGCACCACGTTTGCCCGTGGCTACATTCGTGCTTACGCCAAGCTGCTCGAAATGGATCAGAACCGTCTGGTGATGGAGTTCGATCAGTTCACTGGCACCGATGCCACCGGCAGCAGCGTGCATGCACTGGGCCGTATCGAAGAGCCCGTACGGTATTCGCAAAGTATCCTGCGCCTGGTCAGTTTTCTGTTGCTGCTGGCATTGATTGGCGGTGGTTTTGTCTGGTGGCAGGATCAGGGCCGTTCGGTGACCAGTCTGGCTGATCTGGGGCTTGAGCATGTGGAAGTAGAGGGGGCCGATGGCACCACGCAGGTGCACTCGCTTGCCGAGCCGGAAGATCAGGCTGTGGTTGCCGCTCAGGGCGATGAGCGGAGCAGCCCGCTGTTGCTGCCGGTCGACCCGGGTGAAACCCCGGAAGGCACCGGTGCCGCCGAACAGCCTGCTGCCGAGTCCGCGACGACTGAGGGTGAGGCTGCTGAACCCGCGCCGGAGGCCCCGCTTGCTACCGAACAGGATCAGCCAGCAGTGACCGCCACCGCGCCGGCTCCCGCCGCTGAGCCTGCTGCACCTGTAGCGGTGCCGGCAGGGCAGGGCGCACTCAATGTGCAGTTCACCGCCGATTGCTGGACGCAGGTGACCGATGCCGATGGCAAGGTCCTGGTTAGCGCCCTCAAGCGTAGCGGCGAGCGCATCGAACTGACCGGCAAGGCGCCGCTGAAGTTACACCTGGGCTTTGCCCGGGGCGCTCAGGTGACCTACAACGGCGAAAGCGTTGACGTCACGCCGCATATCTCTGGCGAAACCGCGCGCCTGACACTGGGGATGTAAAGCATGCATTGCGAATCGCCGATCAAGCGCCGACTGTCGCGCAAGATCTGGGTTGGCTCGGTACCGGTCGGCGGCGATGCGCCGATTGCCGTGCAGAGCATGACCAATACCGACACCAACGATGTGGCCGCCACCGTAGCGCAGATCCGTCGCCTGGAAGATGCCGGCGCCGACATCGTGCGCGTTTCCGTGCCGGACATGGACGCCGCCGAGGCCTTTGGCCGTATCAAGCAGCAGGTGCGTGTGCCGTTGGTGGCCGATATTCACTTCGACTATCAGATCGCCCTGCGCGTGGCTGAGCTGGGCGTCGACTGCCTGCGTATCAATCCGGGCAACATCGGCCGTGAGGACCGCGTCAAGGCGGTGGTCGAGGCTGCGCGCGACAAGGGCATCCCGATCCGCATCGGCGTCAACGCCGGTTCACTGGAGAAGGATCTGCAGAAGAAATACGGCGAGCCGACGCCCGAGGCCTTGGTCGAGTCCGCCCTGCGCCATGTCGAGCACCTGGATCGCCTGAACTTCCCCGACTTCAAGGTCAGCGTAAAGGCTTCCGACGTATTCATGGCCGTCGAGGCTTATCGCCTGCTGGCCAAGCAGATCGAGCAGCCGCTGCACCTGGGGATCACCGAGGCCGGTGGCCTGCGCTCCGGTACGGTCAAGTCGGCAGTCGGCCTGGGCATGCTGCTGGCCGAAGGTATTGGCGATACCATCCGCATCTCCCTGGCCGCCGATCCGGTGGAGGAGATCAAGGTCGGTTTCGACATCCTCAAGTCCCTGCGCCTGCGCTCGCGTGGCATCAACTTCATCGCCTGCCCGAGCTGCTCGCGGCAGAACTTCGATGTGGTCAAGACCATGAACGAGCTGGAAGCTCGCGTCGAGGACTTGCTGGTGCCGCTGGACGTGGCCGTGATCGGCTGCGTGGTCAACGGCCCCGGCGAGGCCAAAGAGGCGCATATCGGCCTTACCGGTGGTAGCCCGAACAACCTGGTCTACATCGACGGCAAACCGGCCTCGAAGCTGACCAACGAAAATCTGGTGGACGAGCTGGAGAAGCTCATCCGCGACAAGGCGGCCGAAAAGGCTGCCGCCGATGCTGCCGTGATCGTGCGCAGCTGATCCGTGCGTAAGGAAGACAATTGAGCAAGTCCCTGCAAGCCATTCGTGGCATGAACGACATCCTGCCGGAGCAGACGCCTGCCTGGCGCTACCTGGAAAGTACGCTGGTCAGCCTGCTCGATGGCTATGGCTACAAGGAAATCCGCCTGCCCATCGTCGAGTACACCGAGCTGTTCGCTCGCGGTATCGGCGAGGGCACCGATGTGGTCGACAAGGAGATGTACACCTTCTTCGACCGCAACGAAGAATCCCTGACCCTGCGCCCTGAAGGCACCGCCGGCTGCGTGCGTGCCGTGCTCGAGCATGGTCTGTCCGGTGGCGGCCAGGTGCAGAAGCTCTGGTACGCGGGCCCGATGTTCCGCTACGAAAAGCCGCAAAAGGGCCGCTATCGCCAGTTCCACCAGGTCGGCGTGGAAGCCTTCAACCTGCCGGGGCCGGACGTCGATGCCGAGCTGATCGTGCTCACCTGGCGTCTGTGGAAGCAGCTCGGTCTGGCCGATGCGGTGACCCTGCAGCTCAATAGCCTGGGTTCCAGCGAGGCGCGCGCGGCTTATCGCGATGCCCTGGTGGCCTACCTGCAGGAGCGTTTCGAGCAGCTCGACGAAGACAGTCAGCGCCGGCTGACCACCAACCCGCTGCGCATCCTCGACAGCAAGAACGAGACGACTCAGGCGCTGCTGGTCGGTGCGCCGACCCTGGGCGACTACCTCGACGAGGAATCGCGCCTGCACTTCGAGGGCGTCAAGGCGCGTCTGGATGCCGCCGGCATTCGCTACCAGATCAACCACAAGCTGGTGCGCGGTCTGGATTACTACAACCGCACCGTGTTCGAGTGGGTCACCGACAAGCTCGGCGCGCAGGGCACGGTGTGTGCGGGCGGTCGCTACGATGGCCTGGTGACGCAGCTGGGTGGCAAGGCTACGCCGGGTGTTGGCTTCGCCATGGGTATCGAGCGCCTGGTTCTGCTGCTGGAAACCCTGGACCTGTTGCCGGCCGAGCTCAATCGCGCCGCCGATGTCTACGTCTGCGCCTTTGGCGAGGCGGCAGAGCTGGCGGCATTGACTCTGGTCGAAGGTCTGCGCGACGAGCTGCCGGGGCTGCGCCTGTTGCTCAACACCGGTGGCGGCAGTTTCAAGAGCCAGTTCAAGAAAGCCGACAAGAGCGGCGCACGTTATGCGCTGATTCTGGGGGACGACGAATTGGCTGGGCGCGTGGTAGGTTGCAAACCGCTGCGCGACGACAGTGAACAACAAAATGTTGCCTGGGATGCTCTGGCTGAGCATCTGGCCGCCTGCCAGCAGGCTTGAGCAGGCTCTCGATTAGGAGTACGGGGTTAGACATGCAGACCGAAGACGAACAGATCGCGCAAATCAAGGACTGGTGGGATCGCAACGGCAAGCCTTTGCTGGCCGGTGGCGTATTGGCGCTGGTGGCTGTATTCGGCTGGCAGGGCTGGCAGAAGTACCAGGACAATCAGGCGCAAGGCGCCTCGGTGCTCTATCAGCAATTGCTGGAAACAGCGCTGGACCCGGCCGGCAAGCCCGACGCCGCGAAAGTCGCCGAACTGGCCGGCAAGCTCGACAGCGAGTTTGGCGGTAGCCACTACGCCCAGTACGGCAGCCTGTTCGTCGCCAAGGTCGCCGTCGAAGCGGATCGCCTCGACGATGCCGCGGCCGCGCTGCAACGCGTTCTCGACAAGCCGGCCGACGCCACGCTCGAGGAGCTGGCACGTCAGCGTCTGGCCCGTGTGCTGGCGGCCCAGGACAAGACCGATGATGCGCTGAAGCTGCTCGACAGTAAGGTCGAGGATGCCTACCTCGCCAGCCGCGAAGAGCTCAAGGGCGACCTGCTGGTACAGCTGGGTCGCAGCGACGACGCGCACGCCGCGTATCAGAAGGCCAAGGACGCGTTGGCCGAAGACGCCGCCGTCGGTGGCCTGCAGATGAAGCTGGACGACCTGGCAAAAGGGGATGCGTGACGTGATGCGTTGGAAGAATGCCGCACTGCTGGCTCTGGCCGTTCTGGCCGTGGGTTGCAGCAGCAATAGCAAGAAGGAACTGCCGCCCGCCGAGCTGACCAAGTTCGACGCTGAAGTCGAGCTGCGTACCGAGTGGAGCCGCTCGATTGGCGATGGTCAGGGTGAAACCTTCAACATGCTGGTCCCAGCCATCGAAGGCGATGTGATCTACGCTGCCGACGTCGAAGGCGTGGTCATGGCCATGGACCGCACCAGCGGCAAGGTCATCTGGCGCAAGAAGCTCGAAATCCCGGTTTCCGGTGCCATTGGCGTCGGTTACGGACAGGTGCTGCTGGGTACGCTCAAGGGCGAAGTGATCGCCCTGGATTCCAGCGACGGCGAAGAGCAATGGCGCTCGCGCGTGACCAGCGAAGTACTGGCGGCGCCGGCCAGCAATGGCGACATTGTCGTGGTGCAGACCCAGGATGACCGTCTGATCGCTTTCGATGCCAGCACCGGTAGCCAGCGCTGGATCGTTGAGAATACCCCGGCCGTACTGACTCTGCGCGGTACCGGCGCGCCGCTGGTGACCAACCGCCTGGTGGTCGCCGGCCTGTCCAGCGGCAAGGTGGTTGCGGTGGATGCCCAGCGTGGCCTGCCGGTTTGGGAGCAGCGCATTGCCATTCCCCAAGGCCGTTCCGAGCTAGAGCGCGTGGTGGATATCGACGGCGGCCTGCTGCTGTCCGGCGGCACCGTCTACGCAGTGAGCTACCAGGGCCGTGTCGCGGCCATGGACCTGGAGTCCGGCCGCGTGCTGTGGCAGCGCGAGGCCTCCAGCTCGGTAGGCGTCGCTCAGGGCTTCGGCAACGTTTACGTCAGCCATGCCAGTGGCACCGTCGAAGGTATCGACGAGCGCAGCGCCTCGGCCCTGTGGACCAATGATTCGATGGCGCGCCGTCAGCTCTCGGGCCCGGCGGTGTTCTCCAGCTATGTCGCCGTGGGTGACTTCGAGGGCTATCTGCACCTGCTGAGCCAGGTCGACGGTCGCTTCGTTGGCCGTACCCGTATCGACAGCGATGGCCTGCGTGCCCAGCCGCTGGTGGTGGGTGATTGGCTGTATGTCTACGGTAATAGCGGCAAGCTGGTGGCACTGACCATCAAGTAAGCCGACTATGCTGCCTTAACCCGGCAGCACGAAATATCCCGGCCGCTGCCCATGCAGCGGCCTTTGCATTTTCTGAATTAACTCAAGTGGAGAGCCTGATGGTTCCCGTAATTGCCCTGGTGGGCCGGCCGAACGTCGGCAAGTCCACACTCTTCAACCGCCTGACCCGCAGCCGCGACGCCATCGTCGGCGACCTGTCCGGTCTGACCCGCGACCGCCAGTATGGCGAGGCGAAGTGGCAGGGGCGCACCTATATCGTGATCGACACCGGCGGTATTTCCGGTGACGAGGAAGGCATCGACGCGAAGATGGCCGAGCAGTCGCTGCAGGCCATCGAAGAGGCCGATGCCGTGCTGTTCCTGGTGGACGCGCGTGCCGGCATGACCGCCTCCGACCAGATGATCGGCGAGCACCTGCGCCGTCGTAACAAGCAGAGCTTCCTGGTGGTGAACAAGGTCGACAACCTCGACGTCGACCTGGCCCGTGCGGAATTCAGCCCCATGGGCCTGGGCGAACCGCTGGCGATTGCCGGTGCCCATGGTCGTGGCATCACCCAGATGCTCGAAGTGGTGCTTGGCGCTTTCCCCAAGGATGCCGGCGAGCCGGAAGAGGGCGCCGAAGAGGAAGAAGTGCTGGAAGGCCAGGAGGCCAAGCGCATTCCCGGCCCGAGCGAGAAGGACGGCATCAAGCTGGCCATCATCGGCCGTCCCAATGTCGGCAAGTCGACCCTGGTCAACCGCATGCTCGGCGAAGAGCGGGTCATCGTCTATGACCAGGCCGGCACCACCCGTGACAGCATCTACATCCCGTTCGAGCGTGACGACGAGAAGTACACCCTGATCGACACCGCCGGCGTACGTCGTCGCGGCAAGATCTTCGAGGCGGTGGAAAAGTTCTCGGTGGTCAAGACGCTGCAGGCCATCCAGGACTCCAACGTCGTGGTGTTCGTCATGGACGCCCGCGAAGGCGTGGTCGATCACGACCTCAACCTGCTCGGCTTCGTGCTGGAAAGCGGCCGCGCCCTGGTCATCGCCCTTAACAAGTGGGACGGCATGGACCAGGGGCAGAAGGACTACGTGAAGACCGAGCTGGAGCGCCGGCTGTTCTTCGTCGACTTCGCCGATATCCACTTCATCTCCGCCCTGCACGGCACCGGCGTTGGCCATCTGTACAAGTCGGTGCAGGCCTCTTTCAAATCGGCCATCACCCGCTGGCCGACCAGCCGCCTGACGCAGATTCTCGAAGATGCCGTCAGCGACCACGCGCCGCCCCTGGTCAACGGTCGCCGTATCAAGCTGCGCTATGCCCACCTGGGCGGTGCCAACCCGCCGCTGATCGTGATCCACGGTAACCAGGTCGACGCCGTACCGCGCGCCTACAGCCGCTACCTGGAAAATACCTTCCGCCGCGTGCTGAAACTGGTGGGTACGCCGATCCGTATCGAGTACAAGGGCGGCGACAACCCCTATGAGGGCAACAAGAACAAGCTCACCGACCGCCAGGTGAACAAGAAACGCCGCCTGATGAGCCACCACAAGAAGGCCGAGAAGAAGCGCAAGGACAAGCGCAAGTAAGCTTGGCCGCGCCGCGCATATCGGACTCCGTTCGGCATGCGCGGCATAAGCTTCCAACTCTTTTTCATAAGTGCTGTGGGTGCCGTCTATGGCGCCCTTCGGCTATCCTCGCGGCTTGCCTTGTTCTATCAGGAAGTCGCGATGCTCGTCAGTAAACTGCCCAACGTCGGCACCACCATCTTCACGCGAATGTCGCAGCTCGCTGCCGATGTAGGCGCGCTGAACCTCTCTCAGGGCTTTCCCGATTTCGACGGACCGCAGGCGTTGCGCGAGGCAGTCGCGCGCCACGTAATGGAAGGGCGCAACCAGTATTCGCCGATGACCGGCCTGCCCACGTTGCGCCAGCAGGTGGCGGCGAAGATCGCCCGCAGCTACGGCGTGCAGCGCGATGCCGACAGCGAGATCACCATCACCCCCGGCGCCACCGAGGCGATCTTTTGCGCGGTGCAGGCGCTGATCCGTCCGGGTGATGAAGCCATCGTGCTCGACCCTTGCTACGACAGTTACGAGCCGTCGGTGGAGTTGGCCGGCGGGCGCTGCGTGCATGTGCCGCTGGCATTGCCGGATTTCGCCGTGGACTGGCAGCGCCTGGCTGATGCCATCAGCCCGCGTACCCGGCTGATCTTCCTGAACTCGCCGCACAATCCCAGCGGTGCACTGTTGACGCGCGCTGATCTGGACAAACTGGCCGAGCTGATTCGTGGCCGCGATATCCATGTCATCAGCGACGAAGTCTACGAGCACCTGATCTTCGACGGCGCCCGCCATGCCAGCGTGCTGGCGCACGAGGAGCTGTACCGGCGCGCCTTTGTGGTCAGCTCCTTCGGCAAGACCTACCACGTCACCGGCTGGAAGACCGGCTACGTGGTGGCGCCGCCCGCATTGACCGCCGAGCTGCGCAAGATCCACCAGTACGTTAATTTCTGTGGGGTGACGCCGCTGCAGTTCGGTCTGGCCGAGTTCATGGCCGCGCACCCCGAACATGTCGAAGAGCTGCCGGCTTTCTATCAGGCCAAGCGCGACCTGTTCTGCGACCTGCTGGCCGGCTCGCGCTTCACCTTCACCCGCGCTCCGGGTACCTACTTCCAGCTGGCCGACTATTCAGCGATTCGCCCCGATCTGGACGACGTGGCCATGGCCGAGTGGCTGACTCGCGAGCATGGTGTCGCGGCGATTCCGGTGTCGGTGTTCTACCAGTCCGCGCCTGAGGATATGCGCCTGGTGCGCTTCTGCTTCGCCAAGCGTGAGGAAACCCTGCGCCAGGCTGCCGAGAAGCTATGCGCGGTGTGATGGTAGGGCGGGTGCAACCCGCCTGTGAGGTGTTGGCGGGTACGACAAGCGAGGCGCCCCAATGAGCAACAAACCCGATCTTGAACTGGCGCTGATCCAGACTACTCTGGCCTGGCATGACCCGGTCGCCAATCGCGACCATTTTCAGAAACTACTGGAGCAGGCACGCGGCGCCGATCTGGTGATCCTGCCGGAGATGTTCAGCACCGGTTTCTCCATGGACTCGGCCGAACTGGCCGAAGCCGAGGAAGGCCCCACTACGCAGTGGTTGCGCGAGCAGGCGCAGCGCATTGATGCGGTGGTCTGCGGCAGCCTGATCATCCAGGAGGCTGATGGCAGCTACCGTAATCGCCTGCTCTGGGCGCGCCCGGATGGTTCACTGGCGCATTACGACAAACGCCATCTGTTCCGCATGGCCGGCGAGCACAAGCACTACAGCGCCGGCGATGAGCAAGTAGTGCTGGAGCTCGAGGGGTGGCGTGTGCGCCCGCTGATCTGCTACGACCTGCGCTTTCCGGTATGGAGCCGCGACCCGCAGGGTACCGATTTGCTGCTGTATACCGCCAACTGGCCGGGCGCTCGCCGCCAGCACTGGAATCGCCTGCTGCCGGCGCGGGCTATCGAGAACCTGTGCTATGTCGCGGCTGTGAACCGGGTCGGCGAGGATGGCAAAGGGCACGCGTATACTGGCGATTCCCAGGTGCTGGATTTCCAGGGCGAGGCGCTGCTGGTGGCAGGCGAGGGCGACGGTGTGTTCCGCGTCCGCTTGTCGAGCGAAGCGCTGGCTGCCTACCGCGAGCGTTTCCCCGCGCACCTGGATGCCGACGCTTTTACCTTGAACTGATCCGGAGCGACACGACATGGACGTGCAACAGAGCAACCCCTTCCAGACACCGCAGGCCGACCTGCAGCAAGCCGCCACTCAGCAGCAGCCGCTTTACAGCATCGCCGGCGTCGGTCTGGCGACCTTTATCGGCACGCCGCTGGCCGGTGCCTGGCTGCTGGCGCATAACCTGCAACTGCTCGGTCAGGCGCATCGAGTGGCGATGGTCTGGGGCATTTCCGTCGTGCTTCTGATCGTCACCTTGGTCTTGGCTTTCGTGTTGCCCGAGGAAGTGCCCGCCCTGCCGTTCGCCGTCGCGCAACTGATGGCGATGATCATGCTGGCGAAGAATCTGCAGGAGGCCGACCTCAAGCAACATGTCGAGGCCGGCGGTGCGTTCCTATCCAACTGGCGGGCGGCCGGTATCGGCCTGTTGTTCACCCTCGGCCTGGCTGCGCTGATGTTCGCGGTGCTGATGATTTTCGATATCTGAATGCTGCTTCCCGGATTGCATCCGGGCTACCAAAGTCGGTAAGGCGGGTGCACCCGCCGGGTCCATGTGGCGGGTTTCACCCGCCCTACGCTCGAGACGGCCAGATACGCATACAAAAACGCCGGGCATTGCCCGGCGTTTTGCATTCAGCGCTGATGGATCAGGCCGCTTGCGACTCGCTCTGGCTCAGGGCGCGGTTCAGTGCACTGAACAGGGCACGGAAGCTGGCCGTAGTCAGGTTCTCGTCGATACCGATGCCGTGCAGAGCGCGGCCGCCGTTTACGCGCAGCTCGATGTAAGCCGCAGCCTTGGCATTGGCGCCAGCGCCAATAGCGTGTTCGCTGTAGTCCATGACTTCGATGGCCACCGGCAGGGCTGCGGCCAGCGCTTCCAGCGGGCCCTTGCCGATGCCGCGCCAATGATGGTTCTCGCCACCTTCGACGACTTCCACGTCGACTGCACTGGTACCGTTCTCTTCCTGCAGACGATGACCTTTCAGGGCGTAGGGACTGCGCGCTTGCAGGTACTCGGTCTCGAGCAACTTGTATATTTGCGCGGCAGTCATCTCCAGCCCCAGGCGGTCGGTTTCACGCTGCACCACCTGGCTGAACTCGATCTGCATGCGGCGCGGCAGGTTGATGCCATATTCCTGCTCGAGCAGGAAGGTGATGCCGCCCTTGCCGGACTGGCTGTTCACACGGATCACCGCCTCGTAATCGCGGCCGATGTCGGCCGGGTCGATCGGCAGGTACGGCACTTCCCACAGCGCATCTTCTTTCTGCTGGGCGAAGCCCTTGCGGATGGCGTCCTGGTGCGAGCCGGAGAACGCGGTGTGGACCAGGTCGCCGACGTACGGATGGCGCGGGTGCACCGGAATCTGGTTGCAGTCCTCGACCACCTTGCGCACCGCGTCGATATCGGAGAAGTCCAGCTGCGGGTCGACGCCCTGGGTGTAGAGATTGAGCGCCAGGGTCACCAGGCAGACGTTGCCGGTGCGCTCGCCGTTGCCGAACAGGCAGCCTTCGACGCGATCGGCGCCGGCCATGACGGCCAGCTCCGAGGCAGCGACGCCGGTGCCGCGGTCGTTATGGGTGTGCACGCTGATCAGCACGCTGTCGCGCTTGTTCACGTGGCGGCCGAACCATTCGATCTGGTCGGCGTAGTTGTTCGGCGTGGCGCATTCGATGGTGGCTGGCAGGTTGAGGATCAGCGGGTTGGCCGGGGTTGGCTGGAACACGTCGATCACCGCGTTGCACACCTCGACGGCGAAGTCGATTTCGGTGCTGCTGAACACTTCCGGCGAGTACTCGAAGCCCCACTGGGTCTCAGGCGCGGCGTCGGCCAGGCGCTTGATGGTGGTGCCGGCGGCCACGGCGATGGCTTTCACGCCGGCCTTGTCCTGGTTGAAGACGATCTTGCGGAAGCTCGGCGCGCAGGCGTTGTAGTAGTGGACGATGGCCTTCTTGGCGCCCTTGAGCGATTCGAAGGTGCGCTCGATAAGGTCGTCACGGGCCTGAGTCAGCACCTGAATGGTCACGTCGTCGGGGATGTGGCCGCCTTCGATCAGCTCACGCACGAAGTCGAAGTCGGTCTGCGAAGCGGACGGAAAGCCCACTTCGATTTCCTTCAGACCCACCGCCAGCAGGCACTTGAAGAAGCGCATCTTCTTCTCGGCGTCCATCGGCTCGATCAGCGACTGGTTGCCGTCACGCAGGTCGGTGGACAGCCAGATTGGCGCCTTGTCGATGATCTGGTCTGGCCAGGTGCGGTCGGGAATCTGGATCTGAGTGAACGGACGGTATTTCTTCGACGGGTCTTTGAGCATGCTCATGAATCAATCCTGAACGCGAAGGCCAAGCAGGCCGTGCTGAAAATAAAGAGATGAAGGAAACAGAGAGATTCGGGGTCGGCAGACCCTAGCGCAGTCGTTGGGCGACCAGGCAGAGATTGGCGTGTTGCCGAAGGGTGATGAGGGTTTGCCAGATGTTCATGAAGCCAACCCTAACTACTGTGAAAAAAGCTGGCAAGTACGTTAAAAAAATTGGTGAAAAAACGCGTCTTCGGTCGGCAGAAAGCTTTTTGTTGCGGTAATTGTCGGAACATCGGGCTTTGATTGCGCAGCGATCGCGCCACCACCGGCCACGACGCGAGCGGGGCCAGCAAGCTGGCTCCCGCAGCGAGGTGCAGGCTCTAAGGTGTCAGGTGCAAAGACGGGCGCAGCTCGCGCATGTCTGCGCCGCTCGGGTGCTGGAACACGCGCAGGCCGAATTCAGGGAGGATGGCCAGCAGATGGTCGAAGATGTCCGACTGGATACCCTCATAGGCACTCCATGCCACGGTATTGGTGAAACAGTAGATTTCCAGCGGCAGGCCGTCGGCGGTCGGGCTGAGCTGGCGCACCAGCAGGGTCATGTTCTGGTGGACGTTCGGGTTGTGCCGCAGGTAGTGCTCGACGTAGGCGCGGAAGCTGCCAATGTTGGTGATGCGGCGGGTGTTGACCGCTTCCTTGCCGTGCTCGGCCAGCTTGGTGTTCCAGTCCTGCAGCTCCTGGTCCTTACGGTCGAGGTATTCGTCGAGCAGCATGAAGCGGCGCAAGCGGGCGACTTCTTCATCGTTGAGAAAGTGTACGCTGGTCTGATCCAGGTACAGCGCGCGCTTGATCCGTCGCCCGCCTGATTCCTGCATGCCGCGCCAGTTCTTGAACGGGTCGCTGATGAAGCGCTTGGTCGGGATGGTGGTGATGGTCTTGTCGAAGTTCTGCACCTTGACCGTGTGCAGGGCGATGTCGATCACGTCGCCATCGGCATTGAGCTGCGGCATTTCCACCCAGTCACCGACGCGGATGATGTCGCTGGAGGAAATCTGCACGCTGGCCACCAGCGACAGCAGGGTGTCCTGGAAAATCAGCATCAGCACGGCGGCCATGGCGCCGAGGCCGGAGAGCAGGATCAGCGGCGAGCGGTCGATCAGCGCGGCCACCATCAGGATCGCCGCGATGGCGTAGATGACGATGGTCACCACCTGGATATAACCCTTGATGGGCTTGAGGTGGGCGTTGGGGCGGCGCTGGTAGAGCGTGTTGATCAGGTTCAGCACACCGGCGATGGCCAGGGCGATGGTCAGGATGATGAAGGCGCTGCAGACGTTCTCCACCACCGTGACCACGGCTTCGGGCAGATGCGGGATCACCTTGATGCCAGCGGTGAGGATCAGCGCCGGCACGATGTTGGCCAGGCGGCGCACCACATGGGAGTGGCTGAGTACCTTGTCCTGGCCGATGCTGGTCGAACGCAGCGCGCGGTAGATGCCACGCACGAGAATGCGCTTGACCACCCAGTTGGCGATCCAGGCACCGAGAATCAGCAGGCTCAGGCTGATCAGGGTGTGCAGCTCGGGGTATTGCTGAAGCCACGCGAGGGTGGCCTGGTACTGTTCTTTCATCGCGTCTCTCGCTCGTTTCATAACCGCCGCCGCGGGCGCGCCGCGCGATGGCGCGCGTACCTTAGCAAACACGGGTTGCTGGCGGGCAATCGCGTCAGCATCGGCTGTGTGCGTCTGCAGTCAGTCGCGATAACGCCTGGTGGCTGATCGGCGCGTGTGGCCCGGCGCCGAGCAGGACATCATTTGGCGTAGGCGTATTCGCCGCCTTTTCCAGGGCGCGTTGGTAGGCGGGGCGGGCATGGATGCGTTCGAGAAAGGCCATCAGGCGGGGGCGGCTGGCGTCCAGGCCGGCGCGAGCGGCGGCGGCTTCCAGCGGGAAGCTCAACTGGATATCGGCGGCGCTGAACTGCTCGCCGGCAAACCAGGTGCTCTTGCCCAGCTCGCTTTCCAGATAATCGAGATGCAGCTTGAGCTGCGGTGCGACGAAAGCGCTCTTGACCTTCCGAGCGATGCCGCGGGCGATAGGTTTGACGAAGAAGGGCATCGGGCTGCTTTCCATCTTGTCGAACACCAGCTTGAGCAGCAGCGGCGGCATGGCCGAGCCTTCGGCGTAGTGCAGCCAGTACGTGCAGCGCAGGCGCTCGGGGCTATCGGCAGCTGGTAACAGGTGCGGGCCGTAGCGGTTGGCGAGGTAGTCGATGATGGCGCCGGATTCGGCCAGGGTCAGCTCGCCGTCGGTGACCACCGGTGACTTGCCCAGCGGGTGTACCGCGCGTAGTTCCGGCGGAGCGAGCATGGTTTTCGTGTCACGCTCGTAGCGCTTGATCTGGTAGTCGACGCCCAGCTCTTCGAGCAGCCAGAGGATGCGCTGCGAGCGCGAGTTGTTCAGGTGGTGGACGGTGATCATGGTGGCTCCTCGGTGCGGTCGGGCAATCGTCGGTCAGCGGTCGCCGTCAGGTTAGACGCTAACCTGCGGCGGCGCCCAAGTACCTCGGTTATGGCTTGAACGCGCCGATGAAGATCGCCGGGTCGACCCGTGCATCGTTGAGGCTGACGTTCCAGTGCAGGTGCGGGCCGGTCGCGCGGCCGGTGGCGCCGACCTTGCCGAGCACGCCGCCGCGGGCCAGCTCGTCGCCGACCTTCACGCCGATCTCCGACAGGTGGCAGAACATGCTGATCAGGCCCTGGCCGTGGTCGACGAACACCGTCTTGCCATTGAAGAAATAGTCGCCCACCAGGATCACCTTGCCGGCTGCCGGCGCCTTGATCGGCGTGCCGCGGTTGGCGGCGAAGTCCAGGCCCGAGTGCGGGTTGCGCTCCTCGCCGTTGAAGAAGCGGCGCAGGCCGAAGGGGCTCGACAGCGGGCCGTTGACCGGCTTGTCGAACAGCAGGTTGCTCGGCTGGCGCGCGCTGAACTGTTGATAGGCGCGAGTCTGCTCGGCCAGCTCGCGCTCGATACGCTTGAGATTCTCCGCGTTGGGCGTGACCTGCTGCTGGTTCTTGATGGTGATGCGCTGCTCGGTGTAGTGCTTGGCGCCGACCTGGAAGCTCAGCGTCCGGCCGCCCTCGACTTCCACTTGCTGGGTGCCGGGCTTGACGCTCAGCGGGATGCCGACAATGGCGATCCAGCGCTGGCCGTCCTCGCGCACGGTCAGCACCGGCTTGCCCTGATAGCGCACCTTGGGCGCCTGCGCCGGGTTGCCCAGATCAACCACGGCCACACCGCCCGGTACCGGCTTGTTCAGCAGGCGGGTGATGAAGCCTTCGGCATGGGCGGGCAGGGCGAGGAAAAGGGTCAATAGGCTTACGCAGAGTGCTCGTAGGAGCGAGCTCTGCTCGCGAACGTGCAGGCTGAAAAAACTTCGCGAGCAGAGCTCGCTCCTACGCAGGGATGCTGGCATTGGCTCAATCCAGAAGCGACAGGGTCGCCGGTTGTATGTGGTTGTCCTCGACGCGCACGTCCAGTTCGCCTTCGCTCAGGCGCGCCTTGAGGCGCTGACCCGGCTCTGTCTGCGCGGCGCTGCGCACGGCCTGGCCACGTTCGTCGAGGAGAATGCTGTAGCCACGACCAAGGGTGGCCAGTGGGCTGACGATCTGCAGTTGCGCGGCTAGCGCGCCGAGTTGCTGGCGCTGGCTGCGCAGCTGGCTTTGCATGGCGCGAGGCAGGCGCGCCGCCAGGCCGTCCAGGCGCTGGCGCAGCAGGGCCAGGTTACGGCCCGGGTGCTGCGCGGCGAGGCGTGCGTCGAGGCGCGCCAGGCGCTCGCGTTGACCGGCGAATTGCTGGTTGAAGGCGCGGCGCAGGCGCATGTCCAGGTCGTCCAGGCGCTGGGCCTGCTGGCGCAGGCGCTCGCCGGGGTGACGCAGACGTCGGCTGGTGCCCTCCAGACGCAGACGTTCGCGGGCCAGGCGACCCTGCATGTGCAGGACCAGACGCCGCTGCAGGTTGTGCAGGCGCTGCACCAGCTCGCTGCTGTCCGGGGCCAGCAGTTCGGCGGCGGCCGAGGGCGTCGGTGCACGCATATCGGCGACGAAGTCGGCGATGGAAACATCCGTCTCGTGCCCCACGGCGCTGACGATGGGCGTGACGCAGGCGCCTACGGCGCGGGCCACGGCTTCCTCGTTGAAGCACCACAAGTCTTCCAGCGAGCCGCCGCCGCGGGCCAGGATCAGCGCGTCGAAACCCTGCGCATCGGCGCGTTGCAGGGCGCGGACGATCTGTGCGGTGGCGTCGCGGCCCTGCACGGCGGTGGGAATCAGGTTCAGCTCCACCTGCGGCGCGCGGCGACGGAACACGCTGATGATGTCGCGGATGACCGCGCCGGTGGGCGAGGTGACGATGCCGATGCGCTTGGGATGGGAGGGCAGGGCGATCTTGCGTTCGGTGGAAAACAGGCCCTCGGCGCCGAGCTTTTCCTTCAGCGCCTCGAAGGCCAGGCGCAGGGCGCCGTCACCGGCTGGCTCGACGGCATCGAGAATCAACTGGTAGTCGCCGCGCCCCTCGAACAACGAGACCTTGCCGCGCACCTTCACTGCCAGGCCGTCGCGCAGCGCCTGGCGTACGCGTGCGGCGTTCTGCCGGAACAGCGCGCAGCGCACCTGGGCCTGGTTGTCTTTCAAGGTGAAATAGATGTGGCCGGACGCCGGGCGGGCCAGGTTGGAGATCTCCCCCTCGACCCAGATACCGGAGAACACATCCTCCAGCAGCAGGCGGGCGCGGTTGTTGAGCTGGCTGACGCTGAGCACCTCTCGGTCGAGGTTCAGGCGTGCGAATGGGTCTTTGATCATGGGGCAGCATGATAAGCCGAGCAGGCGACGGCTGCGACCCGTTCGACCGATGCGTGGACATACCGTTGTGGGAGCGGACTCGTCCGCGAATGGGCTGGCAGTAAAGCTTCGCGGACAAGTCCGCTCCCACTGGTAATGCTGCTCACTTAAGAAACGGTCGAGCGCGATTAGTCCCCTCGCCCCTCCGGGGAGAGGGTTAGGGCGGGCCGCGTTCGGCGAGGGGAAGCTGGCAGTTTCGCGGAGTTTTCGGCCCTCTCCCCCAACCCCTCTCCACTAGGCGTGCCGCCAATAAATGGGAGAGGGGAGCCAATGCCTACGACCTTGAGTGAACAGCATTACGCTCCCTCTGGGGGGCTGTGCCTTCGAGCAGGCGGCCCAGCAACCAGGCGGCGACCGGGCGCAACTCGCGCTGGCGCGACCACACCACGTCGACCGGCACGTGCCGTGGCCAGCCGGGCAATTGCAGCTCCTGCAGCAGCCCGCCGCCATGGTTGGTGACCAGTTCCCGCGGCAGCGCCGCCCAGCCGAAGCCCAGCGCCGCCATCTCCTGTAGCAGCAGGTAATCCGGCGCCGACCAGCAACGACCGCCGCTGCCTGGCAGGTCGTCGGCCGGCGTTTCGCTGCTGGCCACGCTGCTCAGGCGCAGCACGCGCCAGTTGGCCAGATCCTCGTTGGTGACCGATTTTTGCCTGGCCAATGGATGTTCACGGGCCACGAACAGGCCGAACTCGGCGTTGGTGGCGACACCGGCGTGAGCGATATCAGGCGGGTAGTTCGGCTGCGCGGCCAGCAGGCCGAGGTGCGCGCGGCCCTGATTGACCAGGTCCAGCACGTCGGCGTGCTCGGCGATCAGGCACTCGAATTCCAGATCGGGGAAGCGCTGGTCCAGCTCGACCAGGCGTGCCTGGTACTGCTTGGGCTGGTAGGCGTCCGACAGCGCCAGGGTCAGCTTCGCTTCCTGGCCAGCGGCGAGGTTCGCGGCATGGCGAGTCAGGCGGTCACTGGCGGCCAGCACCTCTTCGGCGTGAGCCAGCAGGCTGCTGCCGGCTTCGGTCAATTGCAGCCGGCGCGGGCCGCGCTCGAACAGCTCGATGCCAAGGTCCAGCTCAAGGCGCGCCACTGCCTCGCTGATGGTCGACTGGCTCTTGCCCAAACGCCGCGCGGCAGCGCTGAGCGAGCCGCAGCTGGCTGCCTGGGCGAACGCCTGGAGTGAATCGGGGGATAGATTCATATCGGTTTTCCCGATGGCAGCTGGTTTGTTGGTAACCGTAATACCGATGATCATAGCGCCCATCGCATTTCTTAACGAGGCTTCATCCCATGACTCAGCCCTTGCAGCGCTCCCTCAAGGAGCGTGTCGGCCATGCACTGGCCTTCGAGTTCATCGCGGTCGGTGTCTGCGCGCCGGCGCTGGCCTGGCTGATGGACAAGCCGCTCGCTCAGATGGGCGCCCTGACGCTGATGTTCTCCACCATCGCCATGCTCTGGAACATGCTGTTCAATTATCTGTTCGACCAGGCGCAGCGGCGCATGGGTTTTCATCGCGGGTTCAAGGTACGCCTGGCTCATGCCTTGCTGTTCGAGGCAGGGCTGATCTTGGTGCTGGTGCCGCTGGCTGCCTGGTGGCTGTCGATCAGCTTGTGGGCGGCCTTCTGGCTGGATATCGGTCTGATTCTGTTCTTCCTGCCCTACACCATGGCGTTCAACTGGAGTTATGACCTGCTGCGCGCGCGCTGGGTGGCGCGTGCGCAGGTCGCAACAGCCGAGCAAGCCTGTCGCGAGGCTTGATTTGCTGGCGGCAGCGCCTAAGCTGCCGGGTCTTTTCATCGCCGCTGCCTGATCGCCATGACCGCCCAACTGATTCTCGTCCCGCAGATTTCCACGCTTCCCGCCCACGAGCAAAAGGCCCAGGCCATGCTGCGCTGGCTGGTTAAGCGGGAGATCGTCGAGGCGCTGCCGACCACCTGCGGTCAGGGCGGCAACGGCATGGCCTACGCCATCGGGCCCGGCGCGCGGCGTATCGCCCAGCGTCCCGAATTGCTGCCCTATGGCCAGCCGCACAATGGCCTGGAGATCATCACCCACCGCTGCATCTATGTACCGACGCGCGGCTTTCTCGAAGAGGCGGGCTGCGCCGAATGTCGCAAAGAGGTCGGCGTACCGCTGTTCGACAGCCTTGAGATCTGGTGGCCGGGGGAGACCGATAACTTCACCTGCCCCGAATGCGGGCATGAAGATGACATCAACGGTTTCCTCTTCCTGCAGCCTTGCGGCTTTTCCAACCTGGGCTTCATCTTCAACGGCTGGCTGGAGGCGGGTCTGCGCCCGGCATTCGTCGAGGAGTTCGGCGAACGCCTGGGCTTTGCGGTGAGGCAGGTGCGGGTGGATGATCCGGCCTGAGCCTGTTGCCCGCAGCCTGGCCGCTCAGGGAGGGCGTCGTCACCGCCGTTTCAGTGCAGGCCTGGTGATGAAAAGTTTGCTGGCATGTCTATTTGAAGGCACTCTTTGCATTGAGTGCAGAGGCCTCGCTGGGTATAATGCCGCGCTTCTTATTTTCCCGCTCGGGAGCCCGCCATGCTGCGCATCAGCCAAGAAGCACTCACTTTCGACGACGTCCTGCTCATCCCCGGTTATTCCGAGGTACTGCCCAAGGACGTCAGCCTGAAGACCCGCCTGACCCGCGGCATCGAACTGAACATCCCGCTGCTGTCCGCGGCCATGGACACCGTCACCGAAGCGCGCCTGGCGATCGCCATGGCCCAGGAAGGCGGCATCGGCATCATCCACAAGAACATGACCATCGAGCAGCAGGCTGCCGAAGTGCGCAAGGTCAAGAAGTTCGAGGCTGGCGTAGTCAAGGACCCGATCACCATCGAGGCCGACGCCACCGTGCGTGACCTGTTCGAGCTGACCCGGCAGAACAACATCTCCGGGGTACCGGTGCTGAGTAATGGCGACCTGGTAGGCATCGTCACCTCCCGCGATGTGCGCTTCGAGAACCGTCTGGACGCCAAAGTGCGTGAGGTGATGACGCCGAAAGAGCGCCTGGTCACCGTCAAGGAAGGCGCCGACAAGGAAACCGTTCGCGAGCTGCTGCACAAGCACCGTATCGAGAAGGTGTTGATCGTCGACGACGCCTTCACCCTCAAGGGCATGATGACCGTCAAGGACATCGAAAAAGCCAAGGCCTACCCGCTGGCCAGCAAGGACGACCAGGGCCGTCTGCGCGTCGGCGCCGCGGTCGGCACCGGTGCCGATACCGGTGATCGCGTCAGTGCGCTGGTCAATGCCGGTGTCGACGTGATCATCGTCGACACCGCCCACGGTCACTCCAAGGGCGTGATCGACCGCGTGCGCTGGGTCAAGCAGAACTTCCCGGAAGTCCAGGTGATCGGCGGCAACATCGCCACCGGCGCTGCCGCCAAGGCGCTGGTCGGAGCCGGCGCTGATGGCGTCAAGGTCGGCATCGGCCCGGGTTCCATCTGCACCACCCGTATCGTCGCCGGCGTCGGCGTACCGCAAATCAGCGCCGTGGCCAATGTCGCCGCCGCGCTGGCCGGCACCGGTGTGCCGCTGGTCGCTGATGGCGGCATCCGCTTCTCCGGAGACCTGTCCAAAGCCATCGTCGCTGGCGCTTCCGCCGTGATGATCGGCTCCATGCTGGCCGGTACCGAAGAAGCCCCGGGCGAAGTCGAGCTGTTCCAGGGCCGCTCCTACAAGGCCTACCGCGGCATGGGCTCGCTGGGCGCCATGGCCCAGGCGCAAGGCTCCTCGGATCGCTACTTCCAGGACTCCTCGGCCGGTGCCGAGAAGCTGGTGCCGGAAGGGATCGAAGGCCGCGTGCCCTACAAGGGCGCGATGAGTGCCATCGTTCACCAACTGATGGGCGGCCTGCGTGCCTCCATGGGTTACACCGGCTGCGCCACCGTCGAGGAAATGCGCACCAAGCCCGAGTTCGTGCGCATCACTGGCGCCGGCATGGCCGAGTCGCACGTGCACGACGTACAGATCACCAAGGAAGCGCCGAACTACCGGGTGGGTTGAAACCCGCCCAGCTTCAAGTTTCAAGCGGCAAGCCACAAGCTACCGAGCGTCGTGGCTGCCGCTTTCTTCTTCAACTTGCAGCTTGCAGCTTGAGGCTTGCAGCTGCCTCGCAGAGGCGCCCATGGCCCACGACATTCACGCCCACCGCATCCTCATTCTGGACTTCGGTTCCCAGTACACCCAGCTGATCGCCCGCCGCGTGCGCGAAATCGGCGTCTATTGCGAACTGCACCCCTGGGACATGAGCGACGAGGACATCCGCGCCTTCGCTCCGCGCGGCATCATCCTCGCCGGCGGCCCGGAGTCGGTGCACGAAGCTGACAGCCCGCGCGCGCGGCAGGCCGTGTTCGACCTGAATGTGCCGGTACTGGGCATCTGCTACGGCATGCAGACCATGGCCGAGCAGCTCGGCGGCAAGGTTGAAGGCTCCGATCTGCGCGAGTTCGGCTACGCCCGTGTCGACGTGGTCGGCAAGAGCCAGCTGCTGGCCGGCATCGAAGACCATGTCGACGCCGACGGCGTGCTCGGCCTCGACGTGTGGATGAGCCACGGCGACAAGGTCACCCGCCTGCCGGAAGGCTTCCACGTCCTGGCCAGCACCCCGAGTTGCCCGATCGCCGCGATGTGCGACGACACCCGCCACTACTACGGCGTGCAGTTCCACCCGGAAGTGACCCACACCAAGCAGGGCGGCCGCATCCTCTCGCGCTTCGTGCTGGAGATCAGCGGCTGTGAAGCCCTGTGGACCCCGGCCAACATCGTCGAAGACGCCGTGGCCGCCGTGCGCGCCCAGGTCGGCGACGCCAACGTGCTGCTCGGCCTGTCCGGCGGCGTGGACTCCTCGGTGGTCGCGGCGCTGCTGCACAAGGCCATCGGCGACCAGCTGACCTGCGTGTTCGTCGATAACGGCCTGCTGCGCCTGCACGAAGGTGACCAGGTGATGGCCATGTTCGCCGAGAACATGGGCGTCAAGGTCATCCGTGCCAACGCCGAAGATCAGTTCCTCGGCAACCTGGCCGGCGAAGCCGACCCGGAGAAGAAGCGCAAGATCATCGGCCGCACCTTCATCGACGTGTTCGATGCCGAGGCCAGCAAGCTGGATAACATCCAGTTCCTCGCCCAGGGCACCATCTACCCCGACGTGATCGAGTCGGCTGGCGCCAAGAGTGGCAAGGCCCACGTGATCAAATCGCACCACAACGTCGGTGGCCTGCCGGAGGAGATGAACCTCAAGCTGGTAGAACCGCTGCGTGAACTGTTCAAGGACGAAGTGCGCAAGATCGGCCTGGAGCTGGGCCTGCCCTACGACATGGTCTACCGCCACCCGTTCCCGGGCCCTGGCCTGGGTGTGCGCATCCTGGGCGAGGTGAAGAAGGAATACGCCGACATCCTGCGCCGCGCCGATCACATCTTCATCGAAGAGCTGCGCAAGGCCGACTGGTACCACAAGACCAGCCAGGCGTTCGTGGTGTTCCAGCCGGTGAAATCGGTTGGCGTGGTCGGTGACGGCCGTCGCTACGCCTGGGTCGTCGCCCTGCGCGCCGTGGAAACCGTAGACTTCATGACCGCTCGCTGGGCGCACCTGCCTTACGAGCTGCTGGAAACCGTGAGCGGCCGCATCATCAACGAGATCGAAGGCATCTCCCGCGTTACCTACGACGTGTCGAGCAAGCCGCCAGCGACGATTGAGTGGGAATAAGCTGCGGCGGCGCGTGCCGCACAAGCTGACCTGCTGCAACAGAAAGCCCGCGTAAGCGGGCTTTTGTCTTTCTGACCGAGTGTCGTCAGGTATTCATTATCGACGGCGGGCTGGCTGCGTACGGAGTATCGCCTGATAACTGCTTGCCGGGCGGCTCAGACTTCGTTGGGTTCAGCAATCTGGTACCGGTCGTGTTGTTTCAGTACTTCATCCGTTACATGGCGAGCCCTGTTGCCTTGGCCGCGGGGTTGGATGATGAACCGCATCGAGTTTTCAAGCGAGACCTCGTTTTTATCTTCATCTTTGCCAATGATGTAAGTGCGTGAGAAAGGGGCTAGGGCGTTGCCCAAGTGCCGGATCATCACGCTCCGTTCGGACAGATAGTTCTCATCCAGCTCAAGCATTGACGCGAGGATTGAAGAGTCAATCATGGTTCCTTGGAGCCAATAGCTCTCCGATGCATAACCAGCGCACCACGAGATATTGGTGCCTTCGATAAAGGCTTCAATCTTGTACGTATCCGATCCAATGAAGCAGGAACCCAGCATGATGCCGGTGATGTTGGTTTTCTTGGAGTGTTCACCAATCGCGGTCAGAAGAGCGGCCAGTCGAATTCCGCCAATTTGCTTTTTATTGCCATGAGCGGCGATGTAGATAACGGCATTTTTAAAGCGCGCACTACACAGGACTTCCAGGGCCTGTTCAAAGCTGCGCTTGTCGTAAAAATTAGCATGAAAGACTTCGGTATCCCCTGCCAGTTTGGCAATGCCTTCTATGAAAGGCAGGACGCTACTGCGGTTGCAGTCGCCACTGTCCAGATTCCAGGGCTGCTCAAGTACCAGTACGGCACGGGTTGAGTAATGGTGTCTTGCCATTATTGGGCTTCCTTGTCAGAGGGTTTAGGTGAGGAGCTTATCTGGGGGGTGGATTTCTTCAGACGGCAGCGCCATACGCAGTGACCGCCTCGCGCAAGCGCCGACCAATATCCTCACGCAACGCTAGCGGTGCTTCGACGATCACGGCCGGGGCATGGGAGAGAATCCACCAGCGCAGTTCCCAGCTGTTGCTCACCGTGGCGGTGAGCTGCAGGCCGGTTTTATCGGGGATGATTTGCATGTCATCGGACAGCGGGGTTTCGCGCAGCAGGCGTGCGATGGCTTCGCTGATGCGCGCCTTTAGCTGAATCTTTTCACTGGAGCCGAACTGCATGGCGCCGCTGTCGATGTAGTGCTGTAGTTGGAAGCCGGTGGGTATGTTGCAGCGGCTGTTGCGCAGTTCGGCCTGGCTGAAACGGTGCAGAGCGAACTGGCGGACGTCGATGTAGGGTTCGGCAGTGGCAATTAGGTAGGTGATCTGTCCGCGCTGCACCAGACCCAACGGGTTGAGGATGAGTTCGCGCTGCTGGTCCTTGTGTGCGGAATAATAGTGGCAGTACAGCTGGCTCTCGTTGAGCAGCGCCTGCTGGATGTAGTCGAGCACGGCGCTGTCTATTCCGGGTGGCAGGTGGGTGATGGTTGGCTGCGCGCTGGCAGCCTTGCTCAGCCAGCGCGCTGACTCGTTTTCCCCGGTCATCGCGCTGAGCTTGTCGCGGGCCAGGCTGAAGCGCGGCTCCAGTGTCTTCAGCATGAACGTCGGCATCAGCGGCCGCAGGCTGTCTTCGAGCAGTTGCAGGGTCAGGGCTTCGCTGAGGGTAATGCCCGGCAGATCCGCGCCTTTACCGGGTTGCCAGTGCCAGCCGTAGGGCGGGCTCTTGTCGTTGCATTGCAACGGGAACAGGCGCGACAGCTCGATCAGGTCGCGTTCGACGGTGCGCTTGGTCGTGCTGTAACCGGCCTCGGCGAGGCGCTGGTGCAATTCGCTGGCGGTGGCGCCGGGGCTGCGCGGCGGGAGCAGCTTGAGCAGCTCCCACTGGCGGGTGAGGGTGGTGCGGCTGGTGACGGCGGGCACAGTAACGTCCATGACTGATTGCGTGGCGCCATCATGCGGCTTGCACTGTTGCACGGCAATGCCTCCAGTGTTGTCACGCTTAGTGCACGAAGCCAATCGGCCGCGTGCTGCGTTCGGCCTTCGGTGCGCTTTCGGTGCGCTGGGCGCCGAGGCCCAGCGCGACATCGTCATCCGTGAAGTAGTTGCTGTTGACAAGCGTGCGCAGGCCGCCGCAATCGCGCGCCAGGCTGTACATCCAGGCTAGCGCCTGCAGGCTGAGATCCGGCGGCGTGTGCGGCAGGTCGAAGTTCGTCTGGCTCATGGGCGCGGCTCCGCGGTATGGGGCGTTACAGGTTCGCCGAGCAGCAACAGGCGGCGCTGCGGTGCCGCGTGCATGGCGGTGGTTATGACCATCCGGGCACCTTCTGTACAAATGGCTTCCAGCGCCGAGCCAGCGTCGCTGTAATGATGCAGGCTCAGATCGGGGCCACCGAACAGGCAGGTAAACAGGTGACGGAAGTGCAGCCCACCCAGTTGTTCGAGTGGCGCCTGAGCGTCGGCGGGAAACTCCAGGCAGAACAGCTGCAGGCGCCGGCCGTTGCAAGCGCGCATCAGGTGCAGCAGATCGGTGAGATCGGTGCCGATCATGACGTTGCGCAGCAGCGGCGCCGGCAGCGCCTGTACAACGAACTGCGCCCAGGCGTCGAAAGCGTGAAGGCTAAGGGCGTGCGCCGGGGTGATCTGGAAGTGCTCGGGCGGCAGCTTGCGCGGTTGTGCGTGCTGGTCGAGAAATATCACCGACCGCTGCGGCTGCACGGCCGGTTGGTAGTCGGGGGGAGCATCGATGACGAAAAGCAGGTCGCAATTTCGGCTGCTGCCGTCCAGATGTGGCCCGTCAGGCCAGCCAGCTTGCAGAGCGGAGCGGCGGTTGATGAAGTCGAGGGTAGCGAACAGTGGGCCTGTGCGGTTCATTTGCTGCTCCCCCGGCTGACTCGCAGGATCTGCCGTTCTTCGGCAGTGCTGACCAGCCACCCAGCCTGCAACGGGTAGTTGATCTCGTCGAGGTCGGCGATCTGCTGGCGCGCGCCGCCGAGGCTTTCCAGATTTTCGTGAATTAGGCGGTCCATGGGGATGGCTCCGTCAGAACAAGGTCAGCATCATCGTCCGATGGCGCGACAGAATAGGTCGCAAGCCGTGCTATCTATTCGCTGCTGCCTAACAGACTCCTCGATCCAACTTGCGCCCCTACGCAACGCGGTGATTTTCTCTCGCGACATAAAGATTTTTTATCCAATGCATATGCTGACAAGCGGTTTGCTGCATGCACCAGTGCCGAACCTGGAGTTGCTCATGCGTGTAGTGATTGTCTGACTAAAGCTCAGGTCGTCGTGTACGGTTTGCCTGCTCTCTGACGCGGCAGTTATTGGTTGCCTATGTCGCGAGAGGCTGGCCCCGTTTTTTGTATGGTTTGGCTAGTAATGTCATTTCTCATGATCTTGTTGTTTGGTGCGAACCCGCGTGACGAAACCCCGGCCATGGTGCCGGGGTTTTGTTTTTTGCGGGTTGACTAGCGGGTTGCTGTCGCCCGCGCCAAGCATTGGCTAGGGTTAGGCTTTCATTTCGTTGAAAAGGAAGCGCCCATGTTCGGCAACTTACCGGCCTTTTGTTCGCGCACGTTGCTGACGGCGCTGTTGCTGGCGCTGGCACCCTGCGCATTGGCTCAGGACATCATCGAACGGTTCGGCGAGCGCGCCTACACCGGTCGGGTCGACTTCAAGGTGGCGCCTCCCTCCGGCAAGTCGGCCACGCACTACGGTAGGGGAAGTGTGCTGCTGCAGCGCAGTGCACCAGGCAAGGCGAGCCTGCAGTTGCAGGGTAAGGTGCCGGAAAGTACAACGCAGACCGAGCTTACTGTCCCCGGCATTTATGACGACACCGGCTGGCGTAGCGAGCCGGGTGATGTGCAGATGAGCATCACTGCCGACGGGCGTGTCAGCGGTGGGGGCGTCAGCAATGGACGTACTTTCCTTTTTTCGGGCACGTTCAGCCCGACCGATGTGCGGCTGGAGGTGCGTGTCACGACGGCTCGTGAAGAAGGTGGTGCGCCTGCCGGAACCACCCTGACGTTTGATTACCGGGTCAAACGCGAATCGCTCGAGGCGCAGGCCGGTCGGGATGTAGAGGAAGGCTGCCGGCTGGTCATGCGGCCCATCGCCAATTTCGGTGGCGGCATGACCATGGCTCAGGTGCCTGAGTGCGATTGAGCGAAGACGCTCTGTCGGGCGGATACGGGCTCTATAAACCTGGAGCACCGCAGTGGGCGGTCAGCTCTGCAGTAATGACAGCGCCACTAGAAGAACGAACAGGCTCAGGCTCAGAAAACCGATCAGCAGCATGCTTCGGTCCTGACGAATCTGGCTGGTGAGTATTGCTTTGCGCTGGCGCCAGTCGCAGGCGATCGTCACCCAGCGATCTTTCAGCAGCTGGCGCCAATCCTCGTCGCTCAGCCAGCAGGCGATGTGGTGTGCGGGCAGGTCCAGAGCGGGGAATAGCTCCTCGCACGTCAAAGGGCCGAGGGATATCTGAAAGCGCTGACCATGGCGCTCGCAGTCCAGTTCGAGGCGGACTTGTGGGCGGGTGTCCTGAACGTGAACGTTTTCGGGGGCGGGTGTGAAAACTTCATAGGACGTGATTTGCGCCGTGCCCGGGCGCAGTAAGGCTCGGCGGATTTTTTCCCACAGTAGTCGCGCCAGCTTATAGAAGCCCCAGGCGGAAAAGGCGGAAAGCAGCAAACTGATCAGCCACAGCAGGCCGCCGAGCAGGATGAACAGCACGATCATGATCAATACCCTGCCAGCAGCGTCGGCGCGGCTTCCCAGATGAGGTAGCCCATGATCATCAGCATGATCGCGGCGAAGGGCGATGCGGCGTTTGGGGCTTCGGGCGTGGCATCGGCCGGGTTGGCTTTCGGTACATAGAGCAGGAAGGTGCCGGCCTGCTCGTTGAGCTCGACATGCTCCTGGTTGAGCACGAGGTGCTCCACTTCGTAGGTGCGTTGTTCGTACTCGTAACGTAGGCGATAGACCGGCTTGAGGGTGACCATTGTGGTTTTACCCACGCTGATGCGCGCGTTCACGAGCTTCTGATCGATGATCGCCGCGTTCACGATGTCGTGCGGACGGCTGAGCCGGTAACAGTCCGACCAGATCATTTCGCCAAATGCGGCCATCAACCCGACCCACATGAGCAGGATCATCGGGGTTATCGCCACCATCATGATGGCCAGGGGGGTGTCGAAGAAGAAACTGTCCATGTCCGGGGTAGCGCTTCCTATGGATTGCCTGGCGATTCTATCCCTTTGAGCCTGTTCTATTCCCGGTGTTATCTCTCAGCCGCGGCCGCGGCAATTTGTCTTTGCAGATGCTCGTCTGCCTACGCATGAAAATGAGAAGATACCGCAATTGAGTATGGCTGCAGATTATCGAGGAAGAAGATGTCGTTTACCCGCAGACAAGTGCTCGCCGGCCTGGCCGGTCTGGGTGTGGCCGGCCTGGGCGCTGGCGGTGTGCGCTACTGGCTGGGACGCCCGGAAAATGTCGCCACCCATGATTACGAGCTGATCGCCGCGCCACTGGATCTGCAACTGGTGCCAGGGCATGTGACGCCGGCCTGGGCCTATGGCGGCCAGGCGCCGGGGTTGGAGCTGCGTTGTCGTCAGGGCGAGCGCTTGCGGGTGCGCTTCATCAACAAGCTGGACGTGCAGAGCACCATCCATTGGCATGGTATCCGTCTGCCGCTGGAGATGGACGGCGTGCCCTACGTCTCCCAGGCACCGGTGCTGCCGGGCGAATACTTCGACTACGACTTCATCTGCCATGACGCCGGCAGCTTCTGGTATCACCCGCATACTGCCAGTGCCGAGCAACTGGGGCGCGGCCTGGTCGGGCCGCTGATCGTCGAGGAGCGCGAGCCGACCGGCTTTCGCCATGAGCGCACGCTGAGCCTGAAGACCTGGCACATCGACGAGCAGGGCGCCTTCACCGAGTTTCTGGTGCCGCGCCAGGCTGCGCGCGAAGGCACGCGTGGGCGCCTGACCACCATCAACGGCGAGCCCAACCCGACCTTGGAGCTGCCGGAAGGGCAGGTGGTGCGGCTGCGCCTGATCAACGTCGACAACACCATCACCTACCGCCTCAACCTGCCGGGCGGCGAGGCACGCATCTATGCCCTGGATGGCAACCCGGTGCAGCCGCGGCCACTGGGCAAGGAATACTGGCTGGGGCCGGGCATGCGCATCGACCTGGCGCTGAAGGTGCCTGCAGCCGGCGAGGAATTGTCACTGCGCAACGGGCCGCTGCGCCTTGCCACCTTGAAGGGTGTCGCGAGTAGCGAAGTCGCAGGCGACTGGCCGCCACCTCTGCCGGCCAACCCCGTCGCCGAACCGGATCTGGCCCGCGCCGAAACGCTGCGCTTCAACTTCGAATGGGCGGCGATGCTGTCGGGTGATGTCGAGCGCGGTGGCAGCTACAAGTACTGGCAGATCAACGGCCAGGCCTGGGATATCAACGACAAGACCTGCGCCGACCGCCCGATTGCCACGCTGAAGAAAGATGGCCATTACATTTTTGTGCTGCGCAATATGGCGCAGTACCAGCACCCCATCCATCTGCACGGCATGACCTTCAAGGTGCTGGGGTCGGATCGACGCAAGATCATTCCGTATTTCACCGATACCTATCTGTTGGGCAAGAACGAGACGGCGCGCATCGCTTTCGTCGCCGATAATCCCGGCGTGTGGATGTTTCATTGCCACGTGATCGACCATATGGAAACGGGGCTGATGGCGGCCATCGAAGTGGTGTAGGGTAGGCGCCGTTTTTCGCCGGCGCCTACGGATTGTTGCAATGAAAAGACCGCAGATCATCGACCGCTCGCGTGACGAGCACTTCATGCGCTTGGCGCTGGCGCAGGCGCGCCTGGGAGCCGAGCAGGGTGAAGTGCCGGTCGGCGCCGTGCTGGTACAGGATGGCGAGGTACTGGGCCAGGGTTTCAATTGCCCGATTGTGCGGCATGACCCCAGCGCCCACGCCGAGATGGTGGCCATTCGCGTGGCGGCGCAGAGTGTGCAGAACTATCGGCTGCCCGGTAGCACGTTGTACGTCACCCTGGAGCCCTGCAGCATGTGCGCCGGCTTGATCGTGCATGCGCGCATCGCCCGTGTGGTGTTCGCTGCCAGCGAGCCGCGTGCGGGCATGGCGATCAGCCAGGGGCAGTTCTTCGATCAAGGCTTTCTCAACCATCGCGTACTGGTTGAGGGTGGCTTGCTGGCCGAGGAGAGCGGGGCGCTGCTGAAAGATTTCTTCAAGGCCCGGCGCGGCTGAGCGCCCTAAGAGGAACTGTCATGAGCAAAGGGATGTTGAGCCTGCTGGCGCTGCTGGTTGCGCCGGTCGTGGCAGCGCAGCCTGAGGTGTACCTGGTGGCCAGCGTGCAGTTGGGCGGCTCGAACCTGGCGCAGAGCATTTTCCTGCACGAGCCACAGATCACCACGCTGGAAGATTGCCAGGAGGCCGTGCGCGTCGGCCAGCGTGACCGCGACTGGCAGAGTTATCACCACATCTTCATGCGTGATCGCTTCCAGGGCTTTACCGGCCATCTGGACTACCGCTGCGTATTCGCCACTCAGCGTTTCAGCGACTGGAACGATCGCGTGCGCTACAACCATCCGTACCTGATCAGCATCGACGCGCAGGCCAACCTGCAGGTCGAGCGGGTGTCGAGTCAGGCGCAGTGCGCCACGCGTTTGAAGGGGCTGCCAGCGGCGCGCCAGGCCATCAGTCGCTGTGCGGCAGGCAATCAGAGCTTGTTGTAGGCAGTTACAGCGGCGGGGTTTCTTCTTCGGGCTTGCGCTTGTCGATACCGGGCAGGTGGATACCGCTCTCGGCCACCTGGTTGCCTTCCAGCTGCGGCTGGGTCACCCAGGTGAGAATGTCGTAGTAGCGGCGGATGTTGCGCACGAAGTGCACGGGCTCGCCACCACGCGCATAGCCGTAGCGGGTCTTGCTGTACCACTGCTTCTGCGCCAGGCGGGGCAGGATCTTCTGCACGTCGGCCCATTTGTTCGGGTCCAGGCCTTCGGCCTCGGTCAGCTTGCGGGCATCTTCCAGATGGCCGCCGCCGACGTTGTAGGCGGCCAGGGCGAACCAGGTGCGGTCCGGCTCGGCGATGCTTTCCGGCAGTTGCTGGTGCACCTGGATGAAATAGCGGGCGCCGCCGTCGATGCTCTGTTTGGGGTCGAGACGGTTGGACACGCCGACCGACTGCGCGGTGCGCTGGGTCAGCATCATCAGGCCGCGTACGCCGGTCTTGGAGGTGGCGTTGGGTTGCCACAAGGATTCCTGATAGCCCATGGCTGCCAGCAGGCGCCAGTCGATCTGGTTGGTCTGGCCAGCGTTGCGGAACATCTTCTCGTAACGCGGCAGGCGCTTCTGCAAGTGCTGCGCGAAGGTGTAGGCGCCGACATAACCCAGCACGTCGACATGGCCGTAATAGCGCTCTTTCAAACGCTGCAGGGTGCCGTTGGCCTCGGAGCGTTCGAGGAAGGCGTCGATTTCTACCAGTAGGCTGTCGTCCTCACCGGCAGCCACCGCCCAGCGCATGGTATTGGTATCGCCCAGGTCGAAGGCGACCCGCACGTTGGGGAAGTACACCTGGTTCATCGCCAGCTCGTTGGAATCCACCAGGGTCAGGTCGATCTGTCCTTCGTCGACCATGCGCAGCAGGTCGACCACCTCGACGGCGTCGGAGACTTCGAACTCCAGTTCCGGCTGTTCCAGCTTGAGGGCGGCCAGCTGTTCGGCGTGGCTGCTGCCGGCCAGCACCAGGATGCGCTTGCCGACCAGGTCTTCAGGCTTGGTCGGGCGGCTTTCACCCTGACGATAGATGACCTGCGGCGTGACCTCCAGGTAGGGAATCGAGAAGCGCGCCTCACGCTGACGCTGTGGCGTGTCCACCAGGCCGGCGGCGGCCATGACCGGGCCCTTGTCGCGGCCCAGGCTGGCGAACAAATTGTCGAGGTTGTCCGCGGTTTCGATCTTCAGTTCCAGGCCGAGATCGGTGGCGAAGCGCTTGGCCAGTTCGTATTCGAAACCGGTCGCGCCGTTGCGGTCCTGGAAGTAGGTGGCGGGGCTGTTACGAGTGACCACGCGCAGCTCACCCTCCGCCTTTGCCTGCTCGAGTACGCTGGGTTGGGCTTCTTCGCCACAGCCAGCAAGCATCAGGAGGGTTCCAATCGCCAACAGCCTTGTGGCGCAACGCATGCGTATCGCAGGTCGTGCAAACATCGGCGCAGTATACGCAAAGCGCAGGCGGCGCCATATCTCGACAGCGCTGCGCTTCTCTGATAGTGCGCGTTCGTCCTGAAAGCGCCTGGCTACAGGTGCCGCAGACCGCCGCTTTAAGGTAGAATGCCCGGCCTCCAGCACACCCCTTCCCAGAGGCTGTTCCGACGATGTTGATTCTGCGCGGCGCTCCCGCCCTTTCCGCTTTCCGCCATGGCAAATTGCTTGAGCAACTGACCAGCAAGGTGCCGGCCGTGACCGGGCTGTACGCCGAGTTCGCGCATTTTGCCGACGTGACGGGCGTGCTCAACGCCGACGAAGAACAAGTGCTGGCGCGGCTGCTCAAGTACGGCCCGAGCGTGCCGGTGCAGGAGCCCAGCGGCAAGCTGTTCCTGACCATTCCGCGTTTCGGCACCATTTCGCCCTGGTCGAGCAAGGCCAGCGACATCGCCCGCAACTGTGGCCTGGCCAAGGTCCAGCGCCTGGAGCGCGGTATTGCCTATTACGTCAGTGGCGAGCTGAGCGAGAGCGACAGCGCCGCCGTCGCCGCCCTGCTGCATGACCGCATGACCCAGCTGGTGCTGAGCGCCCTCGAGGACGCCGCCGCGCTGTTCAGCCACGCCCAGCCCAAGCCGCTGACCGCCGTGGACGTGCTCGGCGGTGGTCGCGCCGCGCTGGAACAGGCCAACCAGGACCTGGGCCTGGCCCTGGCCGAGGACGAAATCGACTACCTGGTGAAGAGCTTCAACGACCTGGGACGCAATCCGCACGACATCGAACTGATGATGTTCGCCCAGGCCAACTCCGAGCACTGCCGCCACAAGATCTTCAATGCCAGCTGGGACATCGACGGCGAGAGCCAGGACAAGTCGCTGTTCGGCATGATCAAGAACACCTACCAGATGCACAGCGAAGGTGTGCTGTCCGCCTACAAGGACAACGCCTCGGTCATCGTTGGGCACACCGCCGGGCGTTTCTTCCCGAACCCGGAAACCCGCCAGTACGGCGCGGTGCAGGAACCGGTGCACATCCTGATGAAGGTGGAGACGCACAACCACCCGACCGCCATCGCCCCGTTCCCCGGCGCGTCCACCGGCTCCGGTGGTGAGATTCGCGACGAAGGCGCCACCGGTCGTGGCGCCAAGCCCAAGGCCGGCCTGACCGGTTTCTCGGTCTCCAACCTGAACATCCCCGATTTCCTCCAGCCCTGGGAAAAGCCCTACGGCAAGCCCGAGCGCATCGTCAGCGCGCTGGACATCATGATCGAAGGCCCGCTGGGCGGCGCCGCGTTCAACAACGAATTCGGTCGCCCGGCGCTCAATGGCTACTTCCGTACCTTCGAGCAGGCGGTCAGCAGCCCGCGTGGCGAAGAAGTGCGCGGCTACCACAAGCCGATCATGCTCGCTGGCGGTCTCGGCAACATTCGTGAAGACCACGTGCAGAAGGGCGAGATCTCGGTCGGCGCCAAGCTGATCGTGCTCGGCGGCCCAGCCATGCTCATCGGCCTGGGCGGCGGTGCCGCTTCGTCGATGGCCACAGGTGCCAGCTCGGCCGACCTGGACTTCGCCTCGGTGCAGCGCGAGAACCCCGAAATGGAACGTCGCTGCCAGGAGGTCATCGACCGCTGCTGGCAGCTGGGCGATGCCAACCCGATCAAGTTCATCCACGACGTCGGCGCAGGCGGTATCTCCAACGCCCTGCCGGAGCTGATCAACGACGGCGGCCGTGGCGGTCGCTTCGAATTGCGCAAGGTGCCCAATGACGAGCCGGGCATGGCCCCGCACGAGATCTGGTGCAACGAGTCGCAGGAGCGCTACGTGCTTTCGGTCGATGCGGCCGACTTCGAGCGCTTCCAGGCCATCTGCGAACGCGAGCGCTGCCCCTTCGCCGTAGTCGGCGAAGCCACTGCCGAGCCGCACCTGACCGTCACCGACAGCCATTTCAGCAACACCCCGGTGGACATGCCGCTGGAAGTGCTGCTGGGCAAGCCGCCGCGCATGCACCGCAGCGTCAGCCGCGAAGCGGAGCAGGGCGATGACTTCAACGCCGCCAGTGTCGATATCGAAGAAGCGCTGGGCCGTGTGCTGCGTCATCCGGCCGTGGCCAGCAAGAGCTTCCTGATCACCATCGGCGACCGCACCATCACCGGCCTGGTAGCCCGCGACCAGATGGTCGGCCCGTGGCAGGTGCCGGTGGCCGACTGCGCCGTTACCGCCACCAGCTTCGACGTCTACACCGGTGAAGCCATGGCCATGGGCGAGCGCACACCGCTGGCGCTGCTCGACGCCCCGGCATCCGGGCGTATGGCCGTCGGCGAGACCATCACCAACCTGGCTGCGGCGCGCATCGGCAAGCTGTCCGATATCAAACTGTCGGCCAACTGGATGGCCGCTGCCGGCCACCCGGGTGAAGACGCCCGCCTGTACGACACCGTCAAGGCCGTGGGCATGGAGCTGTGCCCGCAGCTGGGCATCACCATTCCGGTGGGCAAGGACTCCATGTCCATGAAGACCCGTTGGCAGGACGAGGGCGTCGACAAGAGCGTGACCGCGCCGCTGTCTCTGGTGATCTCCGGCTTCGCTCCGGTGCAGGACATCCGCAATACCCTGACCCCGCAACTGCGCATGGACAAGGGCGAGACCGACCTGATCCTGATCGACCTCGGCCGCGGCCAGAACCGCATGGGCGCCTCGATCCTGGCGCAGGTCTACGCGCAGATCGGCCAGCAGGTGCCGGACCTCGACGACGCCGAAGACCTCAAGGCCTTCTTCGCCGTGATCCAGGGCCTCAACGCCGATGGCCACCTGCTGGCTTACCACGACCGCTCCGACGGCGGCCTGCTGACCACCGTGCTGGAAATGGCCTTTGCCGGTCATTGCGGCCTGTCGCTGAACCTCGATGCGCTGGCTGACGAAGCCGCAGAATTGCCGGCTGTGCTGTTCAACGAGGAACTGGGCGCGGTGATCCAGGTTCGCCAGGACGCCACCCCGGAAGTGCTGGCGCAGTTCAGCGCCGCCGGTCTGGACGACTGCGTGGCAGTGATCGGCCAGGCCGTCAATAACGGCGAGGTCAGCATCAGTTTCAACGGTGAGCCGGTATTCGCCGGTGAGCGCCGTCTGCTGCAGCGCCAGTGGGCCGAGACCAGCTATCGCATCCAACGCCTGCGTGACAACGCGCAGGGTGCCGACCAGGAGTTCGATCTGCTGCTGGAGGAGGACAACCCCGGTCTGTCAGTCAAGCTCGGTTTCGACTTCAACCAGGACATCGCCGCGCCCTACATCAAGAAGGGCGTGCGGCCGCAAGTGGCGATCCTGCGCGAGCAGGGCGTCAACGGCCAGGTGGAAATGGCGGCTGCCTTCGACCGCGCCGGTTTCTCGGCGATCGACGTGCATATGAGTGACATCTTGGCTGGCCGCGTCAGCCTCGAAGAGTTCAAGGGCCTGGTGGCCTGCGGCGGCTTCTCCTACGGTGACGTGCTTGGCGCCGGCGAAGGCTGGGCCAAGTCGGTGCTGTTCAACACCCGCGCGCGTGATGCCTTCGCCGGCTTCTTCGAGCGCAAGGACAGCTTTGCCCTCGGTGTGTGCAACGGCTGCCAGATGATGAGCAACCTGCACGAGCTGATCCCAGGCACCGAGTTCTGGCCGCACTTCGTGCGCAACCGTTCCGAGCAGTTCGAGGCGCGCGTGGCCATGGTGCAGATCCAGGAGTCGGCCTCGATCTTCCTGCAGGGCATGGCCGGTTCGCGCATGCCGATCGCCATCGCCCACGGTGAAGGCCATGCCGAGTTCGAAAGCGAGGAGGCGTTGCTGGAGGCCGATCTGTCCGGCACCGTGGCCCTGCGTTACGTCGACAACTACGGCAAGGTCACCGAAGCCTACCCGGCCAACCCCAACGGTTCGCCGCGCGGGATCACCGGCCTTACCAGTCGCGACGGCCGCGTCACCATCATGATGCCGCACCCGGAGCGCGTGTTCCGCGCCGTGCAGAACTCCTGGCGCCCGGACGAGTGGCAGGAAGACGGCGGCTGGATGCGCATGTTCCGCAACGCCCGCGTCTGGGTGAACTGATAGCGGCCGCGTAGCGGCCTTCTGATGACCCTCTCCCGCTTGCGGGGCAAAGAGGCGCGCTTTGGAAGCACCGCTTCCTGCGCCGATGAGCGCCTGATCGCGAAGCGATCAGGCCGGGGCGCGGAGCGGGGTGCCCGAAGGGCGGGAGAGGGAAAGCGGCCGCGCTCCGATCCAGCTTGAGCTTGTAAGTATTAGCGTCGGGGCGGGAGATGGGGTTATAGCCAACACCAAACCCTCTCCCCCAGCCCTCTCCCATAAATGGGAGAGGGAGCCGATCGTGGAATAGGCCGTAGCCCGGATGCAATCCGGGAGAATCCGTGTCATACCTTCCCGGATTTCATCCGGGCTACATGGGCCCAGCCATGGCCGATGACTTCCAGCAGATCCTTCCCGAAGTTCGCCTGGTCAAGCCCGGTGAGACTCATCGCCTGTGCCGCTGCGGCCACTCCCCCGAGATGCCCAACTGCCCGCCCGACTGCGCCCAATCCCTGATCCTGCATCCTGAGCGTGAGCAGCGCCTGCTGTTGTGCCGCTGCACTCGCTCCGCAAGCCTGCCTTATTGCGACGGCAGCCATAACCCGCCGGCTCCCGTTCTGTGCGACAAATGGCGGCGCTTTTTCGGCAGGGACTGACCCCTCTCCTGAACGCTATCGAGCTGATCGAGTCCAAACGGAATCGTCGGAACATTTCCTCTTTTTTTTGCTTTCCTGATGGAGTTCTCGGAAACAAATTGAGGCAAAATGCCATCATTCTGACGTCATTGTTGTGCCTGTTGTCGTGTTACCCAATTGCGGAGAACTTGATGTACAAACTGTGCTTCTACGTACCGGAAAGTCACCTTGAACCGGTGAAAAAAGCGGTCTTTGCCGCTGGTGGCGGTCGTATCGGTCGCTACGACAGTTGCTGTTGGCAGTCACTGGGACAAGGGCAGTTCCGGGCACTGGAAGGCAGCCAGCCGTTCCTGGGTACGGTAGGGCGAGTGGAGCAGGTTGCCGAGTGGAAAGTCGAACTCGTGGTGGCCGACGAGCTGATCCACGATGCCGTCAAGGCCCTGAAAAAGAGCCACCCCTACGAGACGCCGGCCTTCGACGTTTGGCGTCTATCCGACATGCAGTTCTGAGACCGACGATCAGGCCGTAGGCAGTTTCGCTGCCCGCGGCCTGATGCCCTTTATGGTTGTTCAACCAGTTCCTGAGCGCTGTCTTGTTCGGCGCGACGTTGCACAGTGGCACAGGTCAGCAAGCCAAGTTCGAACAGCAGCCACATTGGTACCGCCAGCATGGTCTGAGAGAACACGTCCGGTGGTGTCAGCAGCATGCCGGCCAGGAAGCAGCCGACGACCACGTACGGCCGGCTCTGGCGCAGGGTCTGTACATCGGTAAGGCCAGCCCAGACCACGAGGAAAGTGGCCACCGGGATCTCGAACGCCAGGCCGAAGGCCAGAAACAGCGCCATGATGAAATCCAGGTAGAGACTGATGTCGGTCATCATCGCCACACCGGCGGGGGTGACGCTGGCGAGGAAGCCGAACATCATCGGGAACACCAGGAAGAACGCGAAGGCCATGCCGCTGTAGAACAGCACGATGCTCGAAACCAGCAGGGGCACGGCGATGCGCTTTTCCCGCCGATACAGACCGGGTGCAACGAAGCCCCAGGCCTGGTGCAACAGCAGCGGCATGGCGATGAACAGGGCGAGCATCATGGTCAGCTTGAACGGCGCCAGGAAGGGCGACGTGACGCTGGTGGCGATCATACTTGCGCCTTCGGGCAGATAGCGGCGCAGCGGCTCCGATGCCAGGGTATAGAGCGTCTGGGCGAAGGGAAACAGGCAGGCGAATACCAGGATTATCGCCAGCAGGCTGCGCAGCAGACGTCTACGCAATTCGCCCAGGTGGGCCGTCAGGGGCATCTCGCTCATGAGGCGCGCTCCAGATTTTCCGTTTTGGCAATGTCGTTACCGGTTGGTGGTTGCAGGCTCACGCTGCGCCGCAGGTCCTGTTCGAGCTGGCGCAGAGGGGCTGCATCGAATTCCTTGTTCAGCGCCTCGGCGTTGAGCTCCTTCTCGAACTGGTCGCGCAGCATGCCCATGGCGCGCTTGGCCTGGCCCAGGCCGCGGCCGAGGGTACGGGCTGCGGCGGGCAGACGGTGCGGGCCAAGTACCAGCAGCGCCACGACGCCGACCAGCAGCATTTCGGTGAAGCCGATCTCGAACATCAGGCGTGACGATCCGCGTGTGCCTGGGGTTGGGTGGTGGCCTCAGCCTGCGCGGGCGCGTGCTGCTGGACCTGCGCCGTGGCCTGCTCGCCGGTATCGGAGGTGGCCATGGATTTGCGGAAGCCCTGGATGGTTTCGCCCAGGTCTCCGCCCAGGCTCTTGAGCCGTTTGCTGCCGAACAACAGGAACACGATCAACAGCACGATGACCAGTTGCCAGATACCGATGCCACCCATGGAAATCTCCAAGCTCATGAAATTGAAGGCCTAATCCTGCCTGCGCTTTGTGACGCGAAAGTGACGTGGCGATCGCCGACGGCAGTGGCTGCCATGCGCCTGAAACATCGGCGGTGTTGACTGGCGGCTTTCTCTACAAGGCGCTGAAGATGGTTGGTCAAAGGCAGCGAGGTGCGGCCCTGCTGATGGTGCTGGTGGTTCTGGCGATGCTGGCGGGTGGCCTGACCTGGATGGTCCAGGACGGCCGCCGCCAGGTCGATGCGGTGCGCCTGCAGCAGCAGCGCGTGCAGGCGCGGGCGATGGAGGTGGCAGGTCTGGCCTTTGCCGAGCAGGCGCTCCGGGACGCAACCTGGCGGCTGAGCCCGCTGTTCTGGCAGGCGCTGCGTGGGCAGCCACTAAGCTACGGTCTGGCCGACGGTTCGGCGAGCCTGCGCATTCGCGATCTGCACACCTGTTTCAACGTCAATGCGCTGGTCGGCGAAGAGGCGCAGCGCGCTGAGCGCCAGCTCAAGTACCTACTCGGTGATGACATGGCGGCCGAGCGGCTGGTGGATCGTCTGAGTGACTGGATCGATGCGGACAGCCAGAGTCGCCTGCAGGGCGCGGAGAGTGATCATTATCTGCGTCGCTCACCACCGCATCTGGCGGCCGATCAGCCGATGGTGGACATGAGCGAGCTGAATGTCCTGCTGGCCGAGCAGGGTATCGCGCATACGCACTACCCACAGCTCTGCGCCTTGCCGCAGACGAGCGGGTGGCGGCTCAATGCCAACTCGCTGACCCAGGCGCACCTGCCGCTGCTCGACGCGCTTTACGAGGGTGCGTTTCCCCGCTCGCTGCTGAGCCGGATCCTCAGTGGCCGACCCGCCGGCGGCTATCCTGATGCATCCGCATTGCGTCAGGCGCTGGGGGCGGTGGACGATCAGACTTTCGAACGCCTGAGCGAAGGGTTGCTGCTCAACAGTGGCAATTTCCTCCTGCAGATGAGCTTCGAGCAGGACGGGCAGATCATGCGCAGCCAGTTCCAGGTGCAGGCCGAGGGCGTGGTGCAGTGGCATGCGCAAGTGCCGGTGCAGCGTGTCAGAGTGATTACCCGCGAAGTACGGCCCTGGTAGAAGGTATTGGCGCAGCGGCGCGCCACTTGATCGCACAGGTAAAAAGAAACGGCCCGGGAAGTCCCGGGCCGTTGTTTTTGCATGCCTGACGTCAGACGCCGATTTCACCACCGTCATCGCGCTGGATGACCACCGTGGCAGCGCGTGGACGCACTGTGGTGGCGGATGGCGTGGCTTCGGTTGCGTCATCCGAGTACGGCCAGTTGCCCGGGTGCTGGATGTTGATGAACATCGTCTTGTTGTCCGGCGTGAAGGCGATACCCGTCACTTCGCAGCCATTGGGACCGACGAAGAAGCGACGCAGGTCGGCCTGGTTCTGGGCGTTGACCGGCACCTGGTCGCCATTGCTGTCGACGAGGTTGGTGGGGATGACCGCAAGCATCTGGTCGTTGGTGTAGCTGGTAAGGGTGGATTCGCCATTGTCGGTCTGGATCCACAGGATGCCGCGGCTGTCGAAGCTCATGCCGTCAGGGCTGGCGAACTGGTTGAGTTCGGTCAGGCCGGAGCGGTTGATGTCGGCGGTACCGGCAGCGTTGGCGCCGAACACGAAGATGTCCCACTCGAAGCTGGTGTGGTCGTCGTTGTCGTGCCAGCGGATGATGTGGCCGTGGCGGTTGTTGATGCGTGGGTTGGCCGGGTTGGCGACCGGACGGCTGTTGTTGTTGGTCAGGGTCAGGTACACGTCACCGTTGAGCGGGTTGACGGCCGTCCACTCCGGGCGGTCCATCGGCGTGGCGCCTAGCGCATCGGCTGCGCCGCGGGTGTTAAGGATGATGCCCGGCAGGTCGGTGAACTTGGCCCCCAGGGTGCTGTTGTCCAGGGTGGGGCTGTTCACGGTCAGCGGCAGCCACACGCCCTTGCCGTCTTCGTCGAAGCGGGCAACGTAGAGGGTGCCGCTATCCATGTACTTGGCGCCGGTGGCGAGGCGATCGCTGGGGTTGGCGTCGGCTTCATCCCACAGGGCGTCGGAGACGAACTTGTACAGGTACTCGTTGTTCGAGTCGTCACCAGTGTAGAACACGATTGGCTTGCCGGCCACTGCCAGGCCTGGCCAGCAGCCTTCGTGACGGATACGGCCAAGCGCGGTGCGCTTCACCGCACGGCTGGTGGCCGAGTAAGGATCGATCTCGACGATGTAGCCATAGGTGCTGGCTTCGTTGCGGTAGTCGTCGGTGGCGCTGGCGCCGTAAGGCTCCAGGTTGAAACGGGCGAACTCTTCGTTCTGCTCGCTTGGGTCGCCAGCGGCGGTTTCCCAGCGATAGCGTCCTTGGCGGGTGCTGACACCGATGCGCTGCTGGTCGACGGGCACCGAGCCGGTGGTGTTGATGAACACCGACGGCCAGTTCTCTTCACAGGTCAGGTACGTGCCCCACGGGGTGTAGCCGTTGCCGCAGTTGTTGTTGGTGCCGCGGGTTTCGGTGCCGTCGACCGAGAACTTGGTCTTGACGTGATCGGTGCCGCGCAGCGGGCCGGCGATGTCCATCACGGTGGCAGTGGTGAAGCGGCGGTTCAGCGGATCGTTGTCGACGACCTGCCAGCGGCCATTGACCTTGCGGATGTGCAGTACGCCAGCGCCATGGGCGTTGATTTCCTTGCGTACTTCCTCGGCCGGGCGATTGCCGGAGGCATCGTCGGTCTGGCCGTTGGGGTGCAGGGCGTCTTCATCGATGTATTCGTAGTTGATCGCCAGCAGGCCATCTTCGGAGCTGCCGTTGATCGGGAAGAAGTGCATGCCGTCATGGTGCATGCCTGCCGAGTTGGCCTGCTCATCGGCGCTGTTGCTGCCGTCATTCATCCAGGTGCCGCCGTTGCTGTTGAACGGAGTACCCCAGGGCGCCAGGACATGGGCGCTGTAGCCAGCGGCCACGACGCAAGCATCGGTACGCGAGCCGGCGATGGATGCGAAGCCCAGAGCCAGTTTCGGCTCGGCAGGCGTATCGGGAGAGTTGTCGCTGCTGTTATTGCTGCTGCCGCCGCTGTCGAAGCAGCCGGTGAGGCCGGTGCCCGCGATCATGGCAATCGCGGCTCCCAGAGTGCCGCGCATTACGCTGCGGCGGCTCAGGTAGGCATCCATGACTGCAGCCATGGGGCGGTTGCCACTGAGGTTGCGGTCAAGGTTGTCGCCGGTATCTCGACTCATCAGGTCATGTCCTTTTTCTAGTGAAACGGCTTGAGGAAACCGGGACTGTAATGACCGTTTGTGATGATTCCTTGGCAGTTCCGTTAACGGAAATTGAACACTTGGTTACTGCCACCTGGCTGATTTACAAAGACTTTTCTGACGGTTTCGAAAAATTCCTGTCGATTAACTGCCATTAAACTGTCATGCAAGCTGCCCAGTATCGCGCCCCGACATCTGATCAAGGCAGGCGAGCATTACGATGGTGGACATGGCTAGGCGTGAGGTACTGGGCGGGATCGGCATGCTGGCGATGGCGCCCTTGCTCAGCGCCTGTTCTGGCCTGGCGACTCATGCCGGCGATTCGGCGCCGGGGCTGAATCTGCTTTATGTGGCCGACACGCTGGATGCACGCCTGCCAGGTCAGCCGGTGGTACCGGCGACGCGCCTGGGGCCGGTTTCGCATCTGGGGCGTGCACCTTGGATCAGCGGCGCCAGTGCCCGTCAGGGACAGGCTGAACTCGATGCCTTGCTCGATGCCCGGCTGGGCGCGCAGGCCACCACGGGCGGCTATGCCGTGCTCGGCGCCCTGCTGGTCGATCTGCGCCAGCGTCTGGGCCGGGAAAACTGCCTGACCTTGGAAAACGGCCAATGCTGGAACGGCAGTGGCCTGGCCTACCTGACGCAGGGCGAAAGCGGGTTGCAGGGCAGCCAGTTACTAGGTTCCGAGGTGCGCGTCAGCAGCGACGAACGCGTGCTCTGGCCACAGAGTGGCGCTTCGCTGTATCGCCGCTTCGAGCGCCCGGTACTGGGGGCCGGTCTCGCGGCCGACCAGGCCGAGTCGCTCGGCGTGCAGCCTTACACGGTGCTGCGCAGGGCCGGCGTGAGGATCGCCATCGTCGGCATCACCGATCCCTATGCGCAGGATCAGCAGGCGTCGCTGAAACAGTGGTACCAGTCGCTGCTACCCGTTATCGAGGCTGCGCGCGGCGAAGCCGACCTGGTGGTGGCGCTGGCGGATGTCGGCACCGGCCCCGGCCTGTGGCTGGCCGAGCGCATGCCCGGGGTCGACTTGCTGCTGTGCGCGCGCGGGCAGGATTTCTGGCCGGCGCCGGTCCCGGTCTGGCAGGCCGGAGGGCGTCAGGTGCCGGTGATCTTCGCCGGTTGTCGGGCCAGCGGTGCCTTTCATATCAACTGTCGGCAACAGGGCGGACGTTGGCAGTTCAGCGCGCAGTTCCATCCGGCCTTCGAGCGCGGCCTGTCCGCGGCTGCGCGCAGTGAGATGCAGAGCCTGCAGCTCACCCTCGACCAACAGCGCGCCGGGCACGCCGCCTGGCTGGACCAGCCGCTGGCACGGGCTCCGGAGGCGCTCTGGCGCCGCGATACGCGCGCAGGCTCCTGGGATCGCTTGCTCTACCAGGCCCTGCGCGGCGACGAGCAGATCCCGGTGCTTTTGCCCGGGCTGCGCTACGACAGCCCCCTGGCGCGCGGGCAGACCATCACCCGCGAACACCTGATCAACCTGACAGGTGGCTATTCGGCGCCGGTGCTCGACGTGCCCGGCGATCGCCTGGAACAGGTGCTGGAAAGTGCTGCCGAGCAACTGTTCGGCGACCCGTTGCTACTCGACAACAGCCAGGATCTGCCGCGCCTGCTGGGGCAGAGCTGGCAACTCAGCTACAGCCCGAGCGGCAGGCGCGTGGCTGGCCTGGCGCCGCCCACCGGTTTGTGCCGCACCTTCGGCCTGCAGCACCAGGCCAATGCCGGGGAACCGCTCTGGCAGCGCGTCGAAAACTGGCTGGTGCAGCAGCCAGAAGGCTGGCAGTTGCCGGCGCTGCATCTGCCCAGCATGCGCTACGTGCAGGGGCATCCGGGCTGGCACCCGCGCGAGCGACTCTCGTGAATCGAGTGCAGCGCGCGCTTCGTTTCTGCTGGCTGACGCTGGCCGCCTGGCTGGCGGCCCAGTGCGTGTTGCAGCTGGCCCATGAACCCATGCCGGCCAGCGCCGGGCCAAGCGATCTGCAAGCGATGCCTGGCCTGCTGGTCGGACACTGGCAGGCCGCACAGTCCGATGGCCTGCCGCTGACGCGCCTGCCCGTGGAATACGTCGGCGGTCTGCGCGCCTGGCCGGCGAGCGCCACGGTGGTGGTGCTGCGTTATGGCCAGCAGGTGCGCAGCTACAGCCGCGGTCAGGCGCTGGCGCCCGGCATCGTGCTGCAGGACATCGATGACGAGGGCCTGATCCTCGATAACCAGGGGCGACGCGAGCGTCTGCCCTGGCCGCCACGGCCCACCGTGACCGGCTTCAAGCGGCAAGGATAAGAAATGAGCGTGCGCTATTGCCTGATCGGCCTGCTGGGCCTGCTGTCACCACTGGCCATGGCCGATGAGGTGCTGGATCTGCCGGTTGCCGAGTCGCCGCTGTACGAGGTGAATTTCGTCGATACCGAGCTGGGCGAGTTCATCGACAGCGTGTCGCAGATCACCGGTACCACTTTCATCGTCGATCCCCGGGTCAAGGGCAAGGTCACGGTACGCACCGTGGAGCGGCACGACAGCGAGGCCATCTACGATATCTTCCTGGCGCAGTTGCGGGCGCAGGGCTTTGCCGCCGTCAACCTGCCCAACGGCAGTGTGAAGATCGTGCCCGATCAGGCGGCGCGCCTGGAGCCGGTGCCGGTGGAGAGCGGCGAGCGCAAGGCCGGCGGCGACGGCATCGCCACCCGTGTGTTCAGCGTGCGCAACGCAGCCAGCGAACAGTTGCTGGGCATTCTCAAACCACTGATCGATGCACGCGTCGGGGTCATCACGCCTTATCCGGCGGCGAACCTGCTGGTGGTGACCGACTGGCGCAGCAATCTCGAGCGCATCGACAGCCTGCTGGCCGAACTCGATCAGGTCAGCGACGAACCGCTGCAGGTGCTGCCGCTGCAGCATGCCAGCGCCGCCGATACCAGCCAGCTCGTCACCCGTCTGCTGGCGCGTGAGAAGGGCAACGACGATGTCCAGGTGGTTGCCGATCCGCGCAGCAACGCGCTGCTGGTGCGCGGCAGCGCCAGCGGCCGGGAGCGGGTGAGGGCACTGCTGGCGCAACTCGATCGTCCTGCCGGGCAGACCAAAAATTCCAATACCCAGGTCATCTACCTGCGCCACGCCAATGCCGCCGAGGTGGTCAAGGTATTGCGTGGGCTCAGCCAGGAGGCCGCTGCTGCCGCAGGGGCGGGCCAGGAGGAGACGGTCGCGCGCCTGCCCGTCAGTGACTCGGGAGTGCGCCTGGAATACGAGGAGGGCACCAACGCCGTGGTCATGGTCGGCCCGGACAGCGAGCTGGCGACCTATCGCGCCATCGTCGAGCAACTGGATATCCGCCGCGCCCAGGTGGTGGTCGAGGCGATCATCGCCGAGGTCTCCGACTCGCGGGCCGAAGAGCTTGGCGTGCAGTGGCTGTTCGCCGATGAAAAGTTCGGTGCCGGGGTGGTCAACTTCGGCGCTGGCGGGGCGAACATCTCGGCCATCGCCGGTGCCGTCGCCAGCGGCGACAACAAGGCGCTCAGTAAGCTGCTGTCGGGCGTCAATGGCGTCACGGCCGGGCTGGGGCATTTCGGCGGTGGCTTCAACTTCGCCGTGCTGGTCAACGCGCTCAAGAGCAACAGCGGCTTCAACCTGCTGTCGACGCCGACGCTGCTGACGCTGGATAACGCCGAGGCATCGATTCTGGTGGGGCAGGAAGTGCCCTTCGTTACCGGCTCGGTGACCCAGAACAACGCCAATCCCTATCAGACCATCGAGCGTCGCGAAGTCGGGGTGAAGCTGCGCATCAGGCCGCAGATCAACGTCGACAACAGCGTGCGCCTGGACATCGTGCAGGAGGTTTCCTCGCTGGCCGACAACGCCTCCGCCAGTGATGTGATCACCAACAAGCGCGAGATCAAGACCAAGGTGATGGTCGAGGACAACGGCCTGATCATCCTCGGCGGCCTGATCAGCGATGAAGTGACCAGCAACGCGCAGAAGGTCCCGCTGCTGGGCGATATCCCCGGTCTGGGCCATCTGTTCCGCTCCAACGGGCAGTCGGGTGTTAAGCAGAACCTGATGGTGTTCATCCGCCCGCGCATCCTGCGTGACGACGCCAGCATCGCGGCCTACAGCACCGACAAGTACCAGGGGCTGCGACGCGAAACCGGGTTGCCGCTGTCTTCGCTGGACGATGCCGACAGCTTGCAGCGCCTGTTCCCGGCGAGCCGCGCACGTCTTGGTGAGGGCGCCTGGTGATGCAGCTCTTGCCCTACCGGCTGGCGCGCCAGGCCGGCCTGGCCGTGGTGCCGGGGGACGCCGGCTGGCAGCTATGGCTGCGCGAGGACGCCGACAGCGCCCAGTTGCAGGAGCTGCTGCGCGTGCAGGGGCGGCCCGCGTCGGTGTGCCAGTTGTCGCGGGCCGCCTTCGATGAGCGCCTGGGCGGTTTGTACCAGGCCGGCGAAGGCGCAGCCGAGGCGCTGATCGAAGGCATTGGCGAGCAGGTCGACCTGGACAGCCTGATGAGCGAGATGCCGCGTATCGAGGACCTGCTGGAAAGCGATGACGAGGCGCCGGTGATTCGCCTCATCAACGGCCTCTTTGCTCAGGCCCTGCAGCGTCAGGCATCGGATATCCACATCGAGACCTTCGAGCAGAGCCTGGTGGTGCGCCTGCGTGTCGACGGTCATCTGCAGGAAGTGCTGCGGCCGCCGCGCGCCCTGTCGGCCATGCTGGTGTCGCGGATCAAGGTCATGGCGCGCCTGGACATCGCCGAGAAACGCCAGCCGCAGGATGGCCGCATCACCCTGCGGGCCGCCGGGCGCGAAGTCGATGTGCGCGTTTCCACTCTGCCGGGCATCCATGGCGAGCGGGTGGTGATGCGGGTGCTGGACAAACAGGCGAGCCTGCTGGCGCTGGACAACCTGGGCATGCCCTCGGCCGTTGCCCAGGGGCTGCGCGGTTGCCTGGCGCGGCCCAATGGCATCGTCCTGTCCACCGGGCCCACCGGCTCGGGCAAGACCACCACGCTGTACGCCTGCCTTAATAGTCTCAACGATGGCAGTCGCAATATCCTCACGGTCGAAGACCCGGTGGAATACGCCATCGCCGGCATCGGCCAGACGGCGATCAACCCACGTGCCGGCCTGACCTTCGCCAGCGGCCTGCGTGCCATCCTGCGCCAGGATCCGGACGTGATCATGCTTGGCGAAATCCGTGACCGCGAGACCGCGCAGATTGCCGTGCAGGCCAGCCTTACCGGCCACCTGGTGCTTTCTACTCTGCACACCAACAGTGCCGTGGGTGCGGTGACGCGCTTGCGCGACATGGGCATCGAGCCCTTTCTGATCGCCTCCTGCCTGCGCGGAGTGCTGGCCCAGCGTCTGGTGCGGCGCCTTTGCCATTGCGCCGAGCGCCGCCCGCTGCAGCCAGCGGAGCAGGCGCTGCTGCCGGAACTGAGTGATCTGCAGCACAGCTATCACCCGCGCGGCTGCGAACAGTGCCGCGGCACGGGCTACCAGGGGCGTCTGGGTCTCTACGAATTCGTCGAGCTGGATGCCGAGCTGATTGCCCTGTTGTACGACGGCGCGAGTGAAGTGGCCATGCAGCAGTACCTGCAAGGTCGTCGGCAGAGCCTGTCAGGCATGGCGGCAGCCAGCGTGGCGGCAGGGCAGACCAGCCTTGCCGAAATCCTGCGAGCGGTGCAGGGCTGAGCCATGCCGACCTATCGCTATCAGGCCGTCGATTTGGCCGGACGCAGCCACAAGGCCAGCCTGCAGGCCGAGAGCGAGCGCCATGCGCGCCAGTTGCTGCGCGAGCAGGGGCTGTTCGCCCGCGATCTGCAACGGCATGAGAACGATCGCCAGCCGGCACGGCGCCAGCGCGTCGACCGTGCCCAGTTGTGCGAGCTGACCCGGCAGCTGGCGACCCTGACCGGCGCGGGGATTCCCTTGGTCGACGCCCTGGCCACGCTGCAGCGGCAACTGGTGCAGCCGGCGCTGCGCAACCTGCTGGTGGCGGTCAGTGGCAGCCTCGCCGAGGGCCTGGGCCTGGCGCGCAGCCTGGCGCGCCAGGGCGGCGTCTTTTCACCGCTGTACTGCGCGTTGGTGGAGGCCGGCGAGCGCTCCGGGCGCCTTGCGCCGGTGCTGGAACGGTTGGCCGAGCACCTGGAGCAGAGCCAGCGCCAGCGGCACAAGGCGCGCACCGCGCTCATCTATCCCTGCGTGCTGATGGGCGTATCGCTCGTAGTGGTGATCGGCCTGATGACCTTCGTCGTGCCGCGCCTCACCGAGCAGTTCGCCCATGCCGGGCAAAGCCTGCCGTGGATCACGTCGCTGCTGATCGGCATCAGCAACGCCCTGCTGGTTTGTGGTCCGTGGCTGCTGGGCCTGGGCGTCGTGCTGGCGCTGGTGGCCGGTTGGCTTCTGCGCAAGCCGCAGTGGTGTCTGCGTCGAGACGATCTGCTGCTGCGCCTGCCGCGCCTCGGGGGGCTGTTGCAGGGGCTGGAAAGCGCGCGCCTGTCACGCAGCCTGGCGATTCTCGTCGGCAGTGGCGTGCCCCTGCTGGAGGCCCTGCAGGTCGCCGCTGCCACGGTCGACAACCGGCGCATCCGCCTGGCCCTGGAACGCGTCACCCATGAAGTGCGCGGGGGCGTGAGCCTGCACCGTGCTCTGGAGGCCAGCGGGCATTTTCCGCCGCTGCTGCTGAACATGGTCGCCAGTGGCGAGGCCAGCGGCACGCTGCCGGACATGCTCGAACGGGTTGCCGATAACCAGGAGCGCGGTTTTGCCCGTCAGGTGGACACCGCCATGGCGCTGTTCGAGCCGCTGATGATTCTGCTCATGGGCGCGGTGGTGCTGTTCATCGTCCTGGCCGTACTGCTACCGATCCTTCAACTCAACCAGGGTCTGACACTATGAAGAGGAGAACTGTCATGCACGACAAGCGAAACCACCAGCGCGGCTTCACGCTCATGGAAATCATGGTGGTGATCTTCATCATGGGCCTGCTCGTCGCCGTGGTCGCCCCCAGCGTGCTGGGCAGCCAGGACAAGGCCGTGAAGCAGAAGGTGATGGCCGATCTCTCGAGTCTGGAGCAGGCGCTGGACATGTATCGCCTGGACAATCTGCGCTTTCCCAGCAGCGAGCAGGGCCTGGCTGCGCTGATCAGCAAACCTGTTGTCGAGCCGCTGCCACGCGCCTGGCGGGATGATGGTTATATCCGCCGCCTGCCCGCGGACCCCTGGGGCGCGCCATATCAGTACCGTAGCCCCGGTGAGCATGGCCGTTTCGATGTCTTTTCCCTGGGTGCGGACGGCCTCGAAGGTGGCGAAGGGATGGATGCAGACCTGGGCAACTGGGACCTGTAAGCGGTGCGCGAGCGCGGGTTCAGTCTGCTCGAATTGCTGGTGGTGCTGTTCATCGCCGGCCTGCTGACCAGCCTCGCCGTGGCCTGGCTGGACGGCGAGCAGAGCGCTGCGCGCCAGGCCCTGGAGCGACTTGCCGCGGCCGCGCGCAGCCAGGCCGGGCTGGCCGTGCATGCAGGGCAGGTGCAGGGCTTGCGCTGGACGGGCGAACGACCGGAGTTCGTGCGCCAGGTCGAGGGCGACAGCCAGCCGGCCTGGCAGGTCGAGCCGGTGGCCCTGGGCGACTGGCCCAGGGAGTTGCGCCCGGACTGGCCGGCCAGCGACGAGCCGCGTCTGGTGGTCTCGGCCACCGGTCTGGTGCGTAGTGACGCGCTGCGCTGGAGCTGGCCCGGTGGCGTCGAGGTCTGGCGCTGGGATGCCCAGGGGCGGCTGCAGCGGACGTTGCAGCCATGAGGCGCCAGCGCGGTTTCACCCTGCTGGAGGTGACGGTGGCCCTCGGTATTGCCGCCTTGCTCGCCGTCATCAGCAGCCAGGCGCTGCGTCAGCGCCTGGCGGTGCAGCAGAGCGTGCAGCAGCACCAGGCGGGGTTGTTGTGCGCCAGGGAACTGGAGGCGCGTTTTGCCGTGGAACGTTTCTGGCCGACAGGCTCCTCGGCGGCTGGCGTGCTTCGCCAGGGGCTGGTCAACTGCCACTGGCGCCTGCAGCTGCAGGGCACTGGCGTGAACCGGCTGCGCCGGGGCGATCTGAGTTTGTTCGCCGACCGGGACGGACGCGCATCGATGGGCCAGTACCTGGTGTTTCTGGTGCGCCCATGAGAACCGGGCAACAGGGCCTGACCCTGATCGAACTGTTGGTCGCGCTGGCGCTTACCGCCATGCTCGGCGTGCTGCTCGCGGCACTGGTCAGCGGCTGGAGCAGCGTTCGCGAGCGCCTGCAGGACAGCGGGCAAGGCAGCGCCGTGCTGGATTTCTGCCTGGCGCTGGAACGACGTTTCGACACCCTGGTGCTGCGCCAGCTGTATGAGCGGAGGATGCCGCTGGAGGCCCGCTGGCTGGACTGGCACGAGGGGCAAGCTCAGTTGCAGTGGGTGACCCTCGATGCCTGGGCGGGAGAGGCCGGCACCTCGCGCCTGCAGCGTCAGCGGCTGCGCTTCGACGCCCGTAACCAGCGCCTGGGCGTGTTTACCAGTAACGATCTGTACGCCCCTGACCAGGCGCGCTGGGTCGCCCGCGAGCAATTGTCGGGTGTGGACGCCGTGCAGCTGAGCTTTCGCCAGGAAGGACGCTGGGTGGCCGCGCCGTCCCCTGACCTGCTGCGGCCTGACCGCGGCGTACGCCTGACTTTCCAACGTGATGGAGCACCGTATGTATGCACCTTCGCCCTGCCCTGGGGGCGTCTATGAAGCCTGAACGCTGGCGGCGCAACCTGCGTCCCTGGCTGCTGCTGCGGCCCTCGGCAGAGGCTGAGTCGTGGCAGTGGGCCCGCGTGGAGGGCGGTCGGGTCCGCGCGTCGGGCAGCGGCGAGCCGCCGGCAATGGCCAAAGCTCGTGTGGCGCTGCTGATCCCGGCGGAGGTCTGCAGTCACTTTCACCTGCAGGCACCACCGGGGCTGAAGCGTCACGAATGGCCGCTGTTGCTCGAAGACCGCCTGCTGCAGCCCGCCGAGCAGGTATCGATCGGCTGCATCGCCCGACAGCCCGGCTGGCTGGAACTGGTCTGCGTCGATGCGCAGCGGCTGCAGCGCTGGTCGGCGTGCTGCCAGGCCTGGGGCCTTCAACCCGAGCGCTGCTGGGCCGAGCTGCAACTGCTGCCACGGGCAGAACCCTCGCAAGTGCTGGGCTGGCAACGTGAGCCCGGGCTGCAGCTGTACAAGCGTGCCTCGGCCGCGGGACAGCAGTTCTGGCTGGCCTGGCCCGAGACGCTGGGTGAGCCGCCAGAGGCCGGTGGATACGCGGGCGCAGTGGTGCAAACTGACGGCCCCTGGCCGGACCAACTTCCGCCACTCGACAACCTGCCCGGCACCTTCGACCTCCAGACCGGCAAGCGCCGCAGGCTCGCCTCCGGGCTGCGGCTGGACTGGCGCCTGCCCGCGGCCTGCCTGGCCCTGACCATGCTCTGGGGCGGGATCTGGGCAAGCCAGCAATGGCGCCAGCAGGCGCAGTACCAGCAGCAGGTGTGGGCGGTGACCGGCGCTGCCGAGCTTCTGCCCCAGGCTACCCAGCACCTCAGGCGTCTGCGTGAGGAAGCGGACGAGCAGCGCCTGCGCCTGCGTCAGGTAGAGCAGTTGCAGGCGCGTGTCAGCCAGTGGTTGTCGCAGCAGGCTGACTGGCAGCTTGACAGCGTGGCTTACGACGGACGCAGTTGGCGCCTGCGATTGAACGGCGACGGCGATGGCGCAGCTCCCTGGCAGGCGTTCGCCGACGAGGTGGGGGCGGTGGCCCGAGTCGAGCAGCAGCCTGGCAACCTGAACATATCCTTCGACCTAGAGGCCGGCCCATGACCTTCATCTTGTCGCCGCGCATGCGGCAGTGGCTGGCGCTGGGCTGCATCGGCGTGCTGTTGGCTATCCTGGCCGGGCGTGAAGTACTGGCCCGCTGGCAGACGCTGCAACAGTGGCGCAGCCTGGCCACGTCGGCGGCGGCTCTGCAGGTTCGCGCGCCGCTTGCCATCGAGCAGTTGCGCCAATCCGCCGAGCAGGGCCGGCTCAGCATCGAACTGGCCGAGGTGCGCGAGGGCAATTGGCTGCTGACGGGCAGGGTGAGCGATGAGCGACACCTGCACGACTGGTTGCTGCACATTCGCGGCGAAGGGGCCAAGCCTCTTGGCTGGAATCTGCAGCGGGGTGAATCCGATCTCGGCTTCGAAGTGGTGATCAGCCCATGAAGCGACGTGCTGCCTGGTGTGCGCTGGTTTTCCTGCTCACCTTGCTCAGCCAGTGGCCGGCGCGCTGGCTGGCCGAGCCCCTGGCGCTACCTGTGACGGGCTTGAGTGGCAGCCTCTGGCACGGCCAGGCCGAGCGGCTCGCCGAGATCGACCGCCCGGCTTGGCACCTGCAGCCCTGGCGCCTGCGGGCAGACTTCAGCGGGGGCTGGCAGGGGCAGCGCTGGGATCTGCGCATGCAGGGCTGGCCCTGGGACTGGCAGGTGCTGGTGCAACCCGGTGAACGCTATGCCGGCCAAGCCGGCAGCTACCGGTTGGCCGGGCACTGGCAGGGGCGTATTGCATTGCACGGTAGCGCCACTCAGTGCCGGCGAGCGCAAGGGCAGGTGAGCGTAACCTCGCTCGAGTTGCAGGCACCCTGGCAACTGCCGCTGGGCCAGGCCGCCTTGCAGCTGGACTGTTCAGCCGGTATGAAACTGTTGGCGAAGCTGCAGCTGGCCGACCAGCACCAGGCCGAACTGGAGGCGGACATTCTTGGCCGGCGGGCGAAGCTGGAGGGCACCGTCGAGGCAGGGGCGGCGATCTATCCTGTGCTGGTCAGTGCCCAGTGGCTGACACCGGGCGACACGCGTCTGGCACGCAATATTCGCTGGTAGGCAGCTAGGGCCTGATTTCGATCAGCGTGCCATCCTTGACCAGGCTCCAGACCTCGCGCATGTCGTCGTTCTTCATGGCGATGCAGCCTTCGGTCCAGTCCAGCGTATGGAAGAACCACTCCGGGTACTCCTCGTCCAGCGGCGTGCCGTGAATCATGATCATGCTGCCTGGCGGTACGCCGGCTTCCTTGGCCTTGGCCAGGTCGCGGGCGTTGGGGTAGGAGATGTGCAGCGACAGCTGGTACTTGTCGCTCGGCTTGCGCCAGTCGATCCAGTAGAAGCCTTCCGGTGTGCGTAGGTCGCCTTCACGCTGCTTGGCGCCATCGGGCTGTTTGCCCAGGGAAATGCGGTAGGACTTGATGGTTTCGCCGCGTTGCTGCAGGTGCAGTTTGCGTTCGGACTTGAGCACCAGCACCTTGTCCACGGTGCGGCTGCCGGTCGCTGGCGTAGTGCTGGCCAGGGCGTTGAAGCTGAGAGTCAGGCAGAGCAGGGGCAACAACCAGCGCATCGGGGATCGTCCGCAAGGGTCAACGGGGTGTGTAATGGGCACGCAACGCTTCGAGTGGCTCATTGCGTACCGGGAAGGAATTCTGCCGACGGTCGGCGAAGAAGCATTCTAAGGTACGGCCTATGGTCGGGAAAGCCAGCTCTGACCAGGGGATCTGCGATTCCTCGAACAGGCGTACTTCCAGGCTTTCCTCGCCAACAGCGAAATCCAGATCCACCAGTTCGGCGCGAAACATCATGTACACCTGGCTGATATGCGGCAGGTCGAACAGGGTGTAGAGGCTGAGGTCGCGTACACGCGCGCAGGCTTCTTCGAGGGTTTCACGGGCGGCGGCCTGTTCGATGGTCTCGCCGTTTTCCATGAAGCCGGCAGGCAATGTCCAGTAGCCCCGACGTGGCTCGATGGCGCGGCGGCAGAGCAGCACCTGGTCATGCCATATGGGCAGGCAGCCGGCAACGATACGCGGGTTTTCGTAATGCACGGTGGCGCAGTGACCGCAGACATGGCGCATGCGGTTGTCGCCGGTCGGGATCATGCGGGTGACGGGGTTGCCGCACTGATTGCAGAATTTCATGCCCGCTCCTCTTGGTTCTGGCGCTATCTTGGCGGCCGGTGCGATGACCGGCAAGCCTGCTTTACAGGCCGCTCGGCCCTTTCCTCGGGGTTGGGCGGCCGGCTGCTTTCATGCCATGATGCCTGGCAAAACAAGACTCCGAGTATGCCCATGCTGGACGAGTTGCTCCATCGCGTGCGCGGCTACAGCCCGCACCCTCTGGAGACCGAGCGCAGCTTCCCCGAGGCGGCGGTGCTGGTCCCGATTACCCGCAGTGATGAACCTGAGCTGGTGCTGACCCTGCGCGCCAGCGGTTTGTCGACCCACGGTGGCGAGGTCGCCTTCCCGGGTGGCCGGCGCGATCCGGAAGATCGCGATCTGGTAGACACCGCGCTGCGTGAGGCCGAGGAGGAGATCGGCCTGCCACCGGGGTTGGTCGAAGTGGTCGGGCCGCTCAGCAGCCTGGTGTCGCGGCATGGCATTCAGGTCACGCCTTACGTCGGAGTGGTGCCGGACTACGTCGAGTACAAGGCCAACGATGCCGAAATCGCCGCGGTGTTCTCGGTGCCGCTGGAGTTCTTCCGCAGCGACCCGCGCGAGATAACCCACCGTATCGATTACCTCGGGCGCAGCTGGTACGTGCCGTCCTACACCTATGGCGAGTTCCGCATCTGGGGGCTCACGGCGATCATGGTGGTGGAGTTGGTCAACCTGATCTTCGACGATGCGCAAATCGCCCTGCACCAGCCGCCCGAACACTTCATACACCTGCGCTGACTAGCGCCGAGGACTGACGAGCATGAAATACCGTCTGGGAAGCTCCCGTGTCGATGCCCATCCCGATAGTTGGGTCGCGCCAAGCGCCGATCTGATCGGCAAGATCCGCCTGGAGGCGGGGGCCAGCGTCTGGTTCGGTGCGGTGCTGCGCGGCGACAACGAACTGATCCATATCGGTGAGAACAGCAACGTGCAGGACGGCAGTGTCATGCACACCGACATGGGCTTTCCGTTGACCCTGGGCAAGGGCGTCACCGTCGGCCACAACGTGATGATGCACGGCTGCAGCGTCGACGATTACAGCCTGATCGGCATCAACGCGGTGATCCTCAACGGCGCCAGGATCGGCAAATACTGCATCATCGGCGCCAACAGCCTGATTCCCGAAGGCAAGGTGATTCCCGATGGCAGCCTGGTCATGGGCAGCCCGGGCAAGGTGGTGCGCGAACTGACCGAGCAGCAGAAGAAGATGCTCGAAGCCAGTGCCGCCCATTACGTTCATAATGCGCAGCGCTATGCCCGAGAGCTGGTTGTTGACGATGAGTGACGAAAAACCCGTGCGCTCGCCCTGCGTACATGTCTGCGCGCTGGACGAGCAGGACATCTGCATCGGCTGTCAGCGTACGGCTGCCGAAATCACCCGCTGGGGCCGCATGGACAATGCCGAGCGCCGCGAGGTGCTGCAACTTTGCCTGGAGCGCGCCCGCGCCTGCGGCCTGCTACTGACGCCTTCCTGATTCACTGTTCGAGGAAACCCTCATGCCCCGTATTGGAACCCCTCTGTCGCCCTCCGCGACCCGCGTACTGCTGTGTGGCTGCGGCGAGCTCGGCAAGGAAGTGGTGATCGAGCTGCAGCGCCTGGGCTGCGAAGTCATCGGCGTGGATCGCTATGCCAATGCCCCTGCCATGCAGGTGGCGCATCGCAGTCACGTTATCGACATGCTCGACGGCGCGGCCCTGCGCGCGGTGATCGAGAAGGAGCAGCCGAACTACATCGTCCCGGAGATCGAGGCCATCGCCACTGCCACGCTGGTCGAGCTGGAGGCCGAAGGTTTCAACGTGGTGCCGACCGCGCGCGCCGCGCAACTGACCATGAACCGCGAGGGCATTCGTCGCCTGGCGGCCGAAGAACTGGGGCTGCCGACTTCACCATATCATTTCTCCGACACCTTCGAGGATTACGCCGCGGCGGTGAAATCCGTCGGCTACCCCTGCGTGGTCAAGCCGATCATGAGTTCCTCCGGCAAGGGCCAGAGCGTGCTCAAGAGCGACGCCGACCTGCAGCGTGCCTGGGAGTACGCCCAGGAAGGTGGTCGTGCCGGCAAGGGCCGGGTGATCGTCGAGGGCTTCATCGATTTCGATTATGAAATTACCCTGCTGACCGTGCGTCACGCGGGTGGCACCAGTTTCTGCGCGCCGATCGGCCATCGTCAGGAGAATGGCGACTATCAGGAGTCCTGGCAGCCGCAGCCGATGAGCGCCAAGGCACTGGCCGAATCTGAGCGCGTCGCCCTGGCCGTGACCGAGGCGCTGGGCGGGCGTGGTCTGTTCGGTGTCGAACTGTTCGTCAAGGGCGATCAGGTGTGGTTCAGCGAGGTCTCGCCGCGCCCGCATGACACCGGTCTGGTGACGTTGATCTCTCAGGAACTTTCCGAATTCGCCCTGCATGCGCGCGCCATTCTCGGCCTGCCGATCCCGGTGATCCGCCAGATGGGGCCATCGGCATCGGCGGTGATTCTGGTGGAAGGCGATTCGCAGCAGGCCAGCTTCGCCAACCTCGGCGCTGCGCTGAGCGAGGAAGACACGGCGCTGCGTCTGTTCGGCAAGCCGGAAGTCAAAGGCCAACGGCGCATGGGCGTGGCGCTGGCGCGTGACGCCTCCATTGAAACGGCTCGCGCCAAGGCGCTGCGTAGCGCGCAAGCGGTTCGCGTGCAGCTGTGAGCCGGCACGCGCTGTGGTGGCTGGCGACCTTGCCGCTGCTGCCATTAGCGCTGCCTCTGGCCCTGCACACCCGGCGTACGGCGTTGCGCCTGCCGGTTGCGCAGGGCGAGCCGAGCGGCATCGCCGCGGCGCATTTGCCGGGTGAGCCGTTTCGCCTGCTGCTGATCGGTGAGTCGACCGTGGCCGGCGTCGGCGTCACCCGTTTCGATCAGTCTCTGGCGAGTTGCCTGGCCGCTGCCCTGGCCGAACGTCTGGGGCGACCGGTGCGCTGGCGCGCCTGTGGCGAGAACGGCATCACCGTAGCTCAGGCACATGAGCGTCTGCTGCCGCTGGGGCTGGCGGAACCTGCCGATCTGGCGCTGCTGGTATTCGGCGTCAATGACACCACGGGCCTGACTGCGAGCAGGCGCTGGCTGCAGGCGCTTACGGCGATGGCCGATGCGCTGGCAGCTCGGGGTTGTCTCGTGGCGTTCAGCGCGGTGCCGCCGTTACAGCATTTCAGCGCCTTGCCCTGGTTGCTGCGGCAATTGATGGGTTGGCGCGCGCGTTTGCTCGATGGTGAATTGCAGAATCTCGCGCAACGCCTCGGGGCGATGCATTGCGCGCTGGAGCTACCGTTCGAGGCCCACTATCTGGCCGAGGATGGCTATCACCCGTCGGCGCTGGGCTACCGGCAATGGGCGGCGGGGCTTGGCGAACGCCTCACTCCGTTTCTTCAGCGTCCGGTTTGATCTTCTTCACCTGCCACACGCGCACGCTCTTCACCCGGTTTTCCGCGGCCTGGAGGATCTCCAGGCGATAGGGGCCGATCTTCAGGCAGACGCTGCTGTCGGGGATGGTTTCCAGCGCCTCGGTGATCAGGCCGTTGAGGGTCTTGGGCCCATCGCTGGGCAGGTGCCAGCCGAGGGTCTTGTTCACTTCGCGAATGTAGGCGGCACCATCGATGACCAGCGTGCCGTCTTCCTGCGGGTGGATGTCGGGGCTGCGCAGGCTGTCCTGGTTGCTGAAGTCGCCGACGATCTCTTCGAGGATGTCTTCCAGGGTGACGATACCGATCACGTCGCCGTATTCGTCGACGACGATGCCGATGCGCCGCTTCTGCTTCTGGAAGTTGATCAGCTGGGTCGCCAGCGGCGTATTTTCCGGGATGAAATAGGGTTCGTTGCAGGCTGCCAGCAGCGCGTCCTTGGTCAACTGGTTATGCGTCAGCAGGCGGGCGATCTGGCGCATGTGCACCACACCCTCGATCTGGTTGATGTCGCCGCGGAACACCGGCAGGCGCGTGTGCGGCGTGCTGCGCAACTGGCCGACGATGACCTCCAGGTCGTCGTCGAGATCGATGCCGGCCACTTCGTTGCGCGGAATCATGATGTCATCGACCGTGACCCGTTCCAGATCGAGAATGCCCAGCAGCATGTCCTGGCGGTTCTTCGGCAGCTCCGAGCCGGATTCGCGCACCACGCTGCGCAGCTCCTCGGTGGACAGGCTGTCACTGGCGCGCTGCGCCGGATCGACGCCGACCAGGCGCAGCAGGCCGTTGCTGATCACACCGGTCAGCCATACCACCGGGTAGAGCACGCGTTGCAGCAGGCTCAGCACGCGACTGGCAGGGAAGGCGACCAGTTCCGGGCGCAGTGCAGCCAAGGTCTTGGGCGTGATCTCGCCGAAAATCAGTACAACGATGGTCAGGCCGGCGGTGGCGATGGCGATGCCTGCCTCACCCCACATATCGACCGCCAGCACCGTGGCGATGGAGGCGGCGAGAATGTTGACCACATTGTTGCCGACCAGGATGGTGCCGAGCAGGCGGTCCGGGCGGTCGAGCAAGCGGGTCACGCGTTTGGCGCCGCTGTGTCCTTCCTTGGCCAGATGCTTGAGCCGATAGCGGTTGAGGCTGAGCATGCCGGTCTCGGAGCTGGAGAAGAACGCCGAGCAGAGAATCAGAAAAATCAGCAGGCCGAGCAGGTAGGTCGAATGAAGGTCGTTCACGACGTCTGCCTCAGATGTGCAGGATGAATTCGCGCACCAGCTTGCTGCCGAAGTAGGCCAGCATCAGCAGGCAGAACCCGGCGAGGGTCCAGCGAATGGCCTTGTGACCGCGCCAGCCGAGCTGGTGGCGACCCCACAGCAGCACTGCGAACACCACCCAGGCGAAACAGGACAGGATGGTCTTGTGCACCAGGTGCTGGGCGAACAGATCATCGATGTACAGCGCGCCGGACAGCAGCGACAGCGACAGCAGCACCCAGCCAGCGAAGAGGAAGCCGAACAGCAGGCTTTCCATGGTCTGCAGCGGGGGGAAGTTGCGGATCAGCCCGGATGGATGCTTGTGCTTGAGCTGATAGTCCTGCAGCAGCAACAGCACCGACTGGAACACGGCGATGGTGAGCATGCCGTAGGCCAGCACCGACAGCAGGATATGGGCGAGGATGCCGGGGTGTTCGTCGATCGGGTTGATCGTGCCGCTGGGCATGAACTCCGCGGCCAGCACGGTCAGCGTGCCGAGCGGGAACAGCAACAGAAGCAGGTTTTCCACCGGTATGCGCACGCAGGCCAGAAGAATCAGGCCGATGACCGCGCAGGCGATCAGGCTGGCTGCATTGAAGAAGTCCAGGTTGAGACCGTGTACGTCGTACAGCTGGAAAAACAGGCTGACGACATGCAGGCACAAGGCGAGCACACCAAGCGACGCCAGCAGGCGTTTGTCGGGAATGCTGCGCTGCGTCAGGCGCAGACCTTGGTAAGCGGCGGCGCCGGCATAAAGGAGGGCGGCGGCGAGGCTGGGCAACAGAGGGTGCATAAATCCGTGTAAGGCGAGCCCGAAAGGCGCTGAGTGTGGCACAGAAGGGCGTCGACACGAAAGACTGCCGGCGGTGTCGGCGGCTCGGCGACTCCGCTATAATCCGCCGCCTGTCGTACACCCGGCGCGCCGGGTCGCACCTATCAAAGGAACGCGCATGTTCGAAAATCTAACCGATCGCCTGTCTCAGACGCTGCGTAACGTCACGGGCAAGGCCAAGCTGACCGAAGACAATATCAAGGATACGCTGCGCGAAGTGCGTATGGCCCTGCTCGAGGCCGACGTGGCCCTGCCGGTGGTCAAGGACTTCGTCGGCAAGGTCAAGGAGCGTGCCGTCGGCACCGAGGTGTCCAAGAGCCTGACCCCGGGCCAGGCATTCGTGAAGATCGTCCGCGCCGAGCTGGAAGAACTCATGGGCGCGGCCAACGAGGACCTGGCGCTCAACGCCACGCCGCCTGCCGTGGTGCTGATGGCCGGCCTGCAGGGCGCGGGCAAGACCACCACCGCCGGCAAGCTGGCCAAGTTCCTCAAGGAGCGCAAGAAGAAATCGGTGCTGCTGGTGTCCGCCGACGTCTATCGTCCGGCTGCGATCAAGCAGCTGGAAACCCTGGCCGGCGACCTCGGCGTCACCTTCTTCCCCTCCGATGCCAGTCAGAAGCCGGTGGACATCGCCAATGCGGCCATCCGCGAAGCCAAGCTGAAGTTCATCGACGTGGTCATTCTCGATACCGCCGGCCGTTTGGCCGTGGACGCCGAGATGATGGCCGAGATCCAGGCGCTGCATGCGGCGGTCAAGCCGGTTGAAACCCTGTTCGTGGTCGATGCCATGACCGGTCAGGACGCCGCCAACACGGCCAAGGCGTTCAGCGATGCGCTGCCGCTGACCGGTGTGGTGCTGACCAAGGTCGACGGTGACGCTCGCGGCGGTGCCGCGCTGTCGGTGCGCCACATCACCGGCAAGCCGATCAAGTTCATCGGTATGGGCGAGAAGAGCGACGCGCTCGAGCCGTTCCACCCGGATCGTATCGCCTCGCGCATCCTGGGCATGGGCGACGTGCTCAGCCTGATCGAACAGGCCGAACAGACCCTCGATCGCGAGAAGGCCGAGAAGCTCACCAAGAAGCTGAAGAAGGGCAAGGGCTTCGACCTCGAAGACTTCCGCGACCAGCTGCAACAGATGAAGAACATGGGTGGCCTTGGCGGCCTGATGGACAAACTGCCGTCCATCGGTGGCGTCAACCTGTCGCAGATGGGCAGTGCCCAGGGCGCGGCCGAGAAGCAGTTCAAGCAGATGGAAGCGATCATCAACTCGATGACGCCTGCCGAGCGCCGCGATCCGGACATCATCAGCGGCTCGCGCAAGCGCCGCATCGCCCTGGGCTCCGGTACTCAGGTGCAGGACATCGGGCGGCTGATCAAACAGCACAAGCAGATGCAGAAGATGATGAAGAAATTCACCGCCAAGGGCGGCATGGCCAAGATGATGCGCGGTATGGGCGGCATGCTTCCCGGTGGCGGCGGAATGCCGAAATTCTAGGAAAGCAGCCACAAGCCACGAGCTTCAAGCCGCAAGAAAGAGCTGCAGTCTGAAAATCTGCTTTTACTTGTAGCTTGTGGCTTGAAGCCTACCGCTTTTGCTCATAGAATATGCGGCCTTTCGGGCCTAGGCCCATTTTTGATGTGTGCCTCAAGTTAGCACCGACTACAGGAACGATGTTCTCATGGTAACTATTCGTCTCGCTCGCGGCGGCTCCAAAAAGCGCCCCTTCTACCACCTGACCGTGACCAACAGCCGCAATGCGCGCGACGGTCGCTTCGTAGAGCGTATCGGTTTCTTCAATCCGATCGCCTCGGGTGCTGAAGTCAAGCTGTCCGTAAACCAAGAGCGCGCTACCTACTGGCTGAGCCAGGGTGCACAGCCGTCTGAGCGCGTTGCTCAGCTGCTCAAGGAAGCTGCCAAGGCTGCTGCCTAAGCATCTTCTATGAGTACGACGCCGGCCGTCGCCGAGGATCTGATCGTTCTCGGCAAGATTGTTTCGGTGCACGGCGTCAAGGGTGAAGTGAAGGTGTACTCCTTTACCGATCCCATCGATAACGTGCTCGATTACCGCCACTGGACGCTCAAGCGTGACGGTGAGGTAAAGAAAGTGGAATTGGCCAGCGGCCGCCTGCAAGGCAAGGTGCTGGTAGCCAAGTTGAAGGGTCTGGATGATCGCGAAATTGCGCGTACCTACGCCGGTTTCGAGATCTGCGTGCCGCGTAGCGAGCTGCCGGACCTGGATGACGGCGAGTTCTACTGGTACCAGTTGCAGGGCTTGAAGGTCATCGATCAGGCGGGGCAGTTGCTCGGCATGGTCGACCATCTGTTCGAGACCGGTGCCAACGATGTGATGGTGGTCAGGGCTTGCGCAGGCAGCCTGGATGATCGCGAGCGTCTGCTGCCCTACACGGACCAGTGCGTGCTTTCGATCGATCTGGCGGCTGGCGAGATGCGGGTCGACTGGGATGCGGATTTCTAAGGCTCATGCGCGTAGAAGTCATCACCCTGTTCCCGGAAATGTTCGCCGCCATCGGCGAGTACGGCATCACCAGTCGTGCGGTCAGGCAGGAGCTGCTCAAGCTCAACTGCTGGAACCCGCGGGACTACACGACGGATCGCCACCATACGGTGGATGACCGCCCCTTCGGCGGTGGTCCGGGGATGGTGATGAAGATCAAGCCTCTCGAGGACGCTTTGGCCAGTGCCAGGCAGGCCGCGGGGGAGACGGCGAAGGTGATCTACCTGTCGCCGCAGGGGCGTAGTCTGAATCAGGCTGCGGTCCGCGAGCTGGCGCAGGAGGATGCATTGATCCTGATCGCCGGTCGTTATGAAGGCATCGACGAGCGTTTCATCGAGACGCATGTCGATGAGGAATGGTCGATTGGCGACTACGTCCTGTCCGGCGGTGAGCTGCCGGCCATGGTGCTGATCGATGCGGTGACGCGCCTTTTGCCTGGTGCATTGGGTCATGCCGATTCGGCCGAGGAGGACTCCTTTACGGATGGCCTGCTCGACTGCCCGCACTACACCCGCCCGGAGGTGTATGCGGATAAACGTGTTCCCGAAGTGTTGCTTAGTGGCAACCACGAACACATCCGGCGCTGGCGTTTGCAGCAGTCCCTTGGTCGGACCTGGGAACGCCGCGCTGATCTTCTGGATAGCCGCTCGCTTTCTGGAGAAGAGAAGAAGCTGCTGGAGGAATACATCCGCCAGCGGGACGATAGTTAACGTATCGATGGCAGGCCGGGAGGCTTGTCTTAGGAGCGAAGCATGACCAACAAAATTATCCAGATGCTCGAAGCCGAGCAAATGAACAAAGAAATCCCGACTTTCGCACCGGGCGACACCGTTGTCGTGCAAGTGAAAGTGAAGGAAGGCGACCGTCAGCGTCTGCAGGCTTTCGAAGGCGTCGTGATCGCCAAGCGTAACCGCGGCCTGAACAGCGCTTTCACCGTGCGCAAGATCTCCAGCGGTGTTGGCGTCGAGCGTACCTTCCAGACCTACTCGCCGCTGGTCGACAGCCTGAGCGTCAAGCGTCGCGGTGACGTACGCAAAGCCAAGCTGTACTACCTGCGCGACCTGTCCGGCAAAGCCGCGCGCATCAAGGAAAAGCTGTCCTAAGTTCGGACGCTTCTCTGGAAAAGCAGCCTACGGGCTGCTTTTTTCGTTTCTGGCGTCCAGTAATCATGAGTAGCAGTGGCATGACTCCAAGAGAGCAAGAAATCCAGCGGCGCATCGCGCTATCGGAAACCCGTGTGACCAAGGCGGTGTTTCCGCCGACGACCAATCACCACAACACCCTGTTCGGCGGCACCGCGCTGGCCTGGATGGACGAGGTGTCGTTCATCGCCGCCACGCGCTTCTGCCGTTTGCCGCTGGTGACGGTGTCCAGCGATCGGATCGACTTCAAGCATGCGATACCGGCCGGCTCGATCGTCGAGCTGATCGGGCGGGTGATTAAGGCCGGCAATACCAGCCTCAAGGTGGAGGTCGAGGTATTCGTCGAGGGGCTGTATCAGGAAGGACGTGAGCGGGCGATCAGCGGTAGCTTCAGTTTCGTCGCTGTCGATGAGCAGCAAAAGCCCGTGCCGGTCTTGCCAGGCTTCGTTAGCTAGTCAGATGCCTGCCTGAATGTCAGGCTGGTCTGCTGGTGCGTCGGGTGCAGGCTGTGGAACACTTGCCTGCCCTGTAATTGAAGGTCACTCGATGCCTGCGCTGACTCACCCTCTAATCGAGCGCTTCCTCGAGGCGCTGTGGCTGGAAAAGGGGCTCTCGGCCCACACTCAGGCTGCCTACCGCAGCGATCTGGAACACTTCAATGCCTGGCTCGATGCGCGCGGCCTGGCGCTGCAGCACATTGGTCGCGATGCCATTCTCGATCATCTGGCCTGGCGCCTCGAGCAGGGCTATCAGGCGCGCTCCACGGCGCGCTTTCTCTCCGGGGTGCGCGGTTTCTACCGTTTCCTGCTGCGTGAAACGCTGATCAGTGAAGACCCAACCTTGCAGGTCGAGCTGCCGCAGATCGGTCGCCCATTGCCCAAGTCGTTGTCCGAAGCGGATGTCGAGGCGCTGCTGCAGGCGCCGGACCTGGATGACCCCATTGGCCTGCGTGATCGCGCCATGCTCGAAGTACTCTATGCCTGCGGCTTGCGCGTCAGCGAGCTGGTTGGTCTGACGCTGGAGCAGGTCAATCTGCGCCAGGGCGTGTTGCGGGTGTTCGGCAAGGGCAGCAAGGAGCGTCTGGTGCCGCTGGGCGAGGAGGCCATCGCCTGGATCGAGCGTTACATGCGCGAGGCGCGCCCGCTGTTGCTTGGCGGCAAGCCAAGTGATGTGCTGTTCCCCAGTCTGCGTGGCGAGCAGATGACCCGGCAGACCTTCTGGCATCGCATCAAGCACCAGGCGCAGGTCGCCGGTATCAGCAAGGCGCTGTCGCCGCATACCTTGCGCCATGCCTTCGCCACGCATCTGCTCAATCACGGCGCCGACCTGCGCGTGGTGCAGATGCTGCTGGGTCACAGCGACCTGTCCACTACGCAGATCTACACGCATATCGCGCGTGCCCGCCTGCAGGAGCTGCATGCGCAACACCACCCGCGTGGCTGACTGGCCATAAACGAAACCCCGTCACCGTTGCCGGTGGCGGGGTTTCGCTGTGCTTGGCGAGCGGCTCGGGGCGATCAGCTCTGCAGTGTGCAGGCGCTGGAAAGTTGCTCGTAGCTGAGGGTTTCCACCTCACCCGCACTGTTGCGGTAGGTCATCTGCGCCGTGACCACTTCGCACTGGGCGCTATTGGGCACGTCGATGGAAATCATCTTGGCGATATCCAGGTTCTGGCCGTAGCGGTAGGGCGTGGCCTCGGCGCTGTGGGCCAGGGTGGTGAGCAATGCGCTGAGAGCGATGGCGGTCAGTGCGGGGGCGAACAGGGTGCGGGTTTTCATGGTGGTTCTCCTCTTGGCGCCGCGCTCGGGCTATGGCTGCGAGCGCTGGCTGCTATCTGTCAGACGATGGTCAGGGTGACGTCGATGTTGCCGCGGGTGGCGTTGGAGTACGGGCAGACGATGTGCGCGCGATCCACCAGGGTTTGTGCGGCGTCGCGATCCAGGCCGGGCAGGCTGATGCGTAGTTCCACTTCGATGCCGAAGCCGGTGGGGATGGCGCCGATGCCGACGGTGCCTTCGATGAAGGTGTCAGCCGGGATGCTCAGCTTGTCGCGGGCGGCGACGAATTTCAGGGCGCCGAGGAAGCAGGCGGAGTAGCCGGCGGCGAACAGTTGTTCCGGGTTGGTGCCGTTACCGCCGGCGCCACCGAGTTCTTTCGGGGTGGTCAGGGCGATGTCGAGGATGCCGTCGGAGGACACTGCGCGGCCTTCACGGCCACCAAAGGCTTCAGCGGTTGCACGGTAGAGAACGTTTTCGATAGTCATGGCGGTGATCCTTTTAGGTAATGTGGTGATGGATTGGTTCGCTAATGTCTTGTGCGCCAACCGTTTCCATGGAGCGAACTGTAATGCGCAAAATATTAGCGCGCAAGATAAATATAAGGATCTTTTCGCTATATGCCTTAACGTTATTGGAATAAGGCTCGGAAGCCCGCGTCTCGGTTGTGCGTATGGCCGTTGGTTCTGACGCAGCTTATGCGTCGTCTGCTACCTGATCGGCTGTCTGGCGCGCCATCTGTGGTAGGCTGTAGCGATTTTCACCGGTCCGTCGTTCGACAGGAGTGTTCATGTCCCTGACCCGTATTTCCATTGCTCTGGCGCTCACGCTGGGCAGTAGCGTCACGCTGGCTGCCGACCCCGATCAGGTCATTCGTCAGTCACTGAAGTCGCTCGACGCCAGCCTGCCGATCGAGGCCATTGCCGAGAGTCCGATGACCGGCATTTATCAGGTGCAACTGGAAGGTGGTCGCCAGCTCTATACCAGCGCTGATGGGCAGTTCCTGCTGCAGGGCTATCTGTTCCAGGTCAAGGACGGCAAGGCCGTCAACCTGACCGAAATCGAAGAGAGCCGCGCCGTGGCCAAGCAGATCAACGCCATTCCAGCCAAGGAAATGGTGGTGTTCGCGCCCAAGGCGCCGAAGACCCATATCACGGTCTTCACCGATACCGACTGCGGCTATTGTCAGAAGCTGCACAGCGAAGTGCCTGAACTCAACCGCCTGGGCGTCGAAGTGCGTTATGTCGCCTTTCCGCGGCAGGGGCTGAACAGCCCGGCGGCCAAGGAGCTGGTCAGCGTCTGGTGCGCCAAGGACCAGCAGGACGCGATGAATCGCGCCAAGACTCGCAAGGGTGTAGCCGATGCGACCTGCGACAACCCGGTGGCCAAGCAGTATCAGTTGGGTCAGATGATCGGGGTCAACGGCACCCCAGCCATCGTCCTGGCCAACGGCAAGATGATTCCGGGCTATCAGCCGGCACCGCAGCTGGCCAAAATTGCCCTGGAATCTAACTAAGAACCTGTCCACGACCTGCTGCGCGTCGGCTCTGCTGCGTTAAAAACAGGCTCGGAATGCTCATTTACACTTCGTAAACTGCGCTTCCTCGCCTGTTTTTGCCTTGCATAGCTCTAGCTCGCGAGCTCGTGAAAAGGTTCTGTGCGCCGTGGATTGACTAACAAACAGCCGCTTCGTAAGGTGCGGCTCTTTATCTGCGGCCGGGGCATGCTCCGGCCGTTTCGTGCAGTGCTGATGGGGAATTGAGTGTGAAGCCGGTCAAAGTGGGCATCTGTGGGTTGGGCACCGTCGGTGGCGGTACTTTGAATGTACTCAAGCGCAATGCCGAGGAGATTACTCGGCGCGCCGGTCGCGGCATCGAGATTGCCCAGATCGCCATTCGCTCGCCCAAGCCGCAGTACGACACCACCGGCATTGCCATGACCAGCGATGTGTTCGAGCTGGTCAACAACCCCGAGATCGACATCGTCATCGAGCTGATCGGCGGCTACACCTTGGCCAAGGAACTGGTGCTCAAGGCCATCGAGAATGGCAAGCACGTGGTTACCGCCAACAAGGCGCTGATCGCCGTGCACGGTAACGAGATCTTCGCCAAGGCGCGCGAGAAGGGCGTTATCGTCGCTTTCGAAGCTGCCGTCGCTGGCGGTATTCCAGTGATCAAGGCCATCCGCGAAGGTCTGTCTGCCAACCGCATCAACTGGCTGGCCGGCATCATCAACGGTACCGGCAACTTCATCCTTACCGAAATGCGCGAGAAGGGCCGTGCCTTCGAGGACGTGCTCAAGGAAGCGCAGGCGCTGGGTTATGCCGAAGCCGATCCTACCTTCGACGTCGAGGGCATCGATGCCGCGCACAAGCTGACCATCCTGGCCTCCATCGCTTTCGGCATTCCGCTGCAGTTCGACAAGGCCTACACCGAGGGCATCACCAAGCTGACCACTGCTGACGTGAACTATGCTGAGGCTCTGGGCTATCGCATCAAGCATCTGGGTGTCGCGCGTCGTACCGACGCCGGTATCGAGCTGCGCGTGCACCCGACGCTGATTCCGGCCGACCGTCTGATCGCCAACGTCAACGGCGTGATGAATGCGGTAATGGTCAATGGCGATGCGGTTGGTAGCACGTTGTATTACGGTGCCGGTGCCGGCATGGAGCCGACCGCATCAGCGGTGGTGGCCGACCTGGTGGACGTGGTGCGTGCGCTGACCACCGACCCGACCAATCGCGTGCCGCACCTGGCCTTCCAGCCGGACTCGCTGTCCGATCACCCGATCCTGCCGATCGAGGCGTGTGAGAGCGCTTACTACCTGCGCATCCAGGCCAAGGATCATCCGGGCGTGCTGGCGCAGGTGGCGAGCATCCTCTCCGAGCGTGGCATCAACATCGAGTCGATCATGCAGAAGGAAGCCGAGGAGCAGGACGGCCTGGTACCGATGATCCTCGTGACCCATCGTGTGGTCGAGGCGCGTATCATCGAGGCCATCGCCGCCATGGAAGCGCTGGATGGCGTGACCTCGCCGGTCATGCGTCTGCGCGTCGAACAGCTCAACTAATCCCGTGTCCACCCGCAGGCACAGGTCTGCGGGTGCAGTCGAACGAAGGTTTATCCCATGCGCTATATCAGTACTCGCGGCCAGGCGCCGGCCCTGAATTTCGAAGATGTGCTGCTGGCTGGCCTGGCCAGCGATGGCGGCCTCTACGTGCCGGAAAATCTGCCGCGCTTCACCGTCGAGGAGATCGCTTCCTGGGCTGGGCTGCCGTATCACGAGCTGGCCTTTCGGGTGATGCGCCCGTTCGTTGCCGGCTCCATCGCCGATGCCGATTTCAAGAAGATCCTCGAAGAAACCTACGGCGTGTTCGAGCACAACGCGGTCGCGCCGCTGCGCCAGCTCAATGGCAATGAGTGGGTGCTGGAGCTGTTCCACGGCCCGACCCTGGCGTTCAAGGACTTCGCCCTGCAGCTGCTCGGCCGTCTGCTCGATCATGTGCTGGCCAAGCGCGGCGAGCGCGTGGTGATCATGGGTGCCACCTCCGGTGATACCGGCTCGGCGGCTATCGAGGGCTGCAAGGCCTGCGACAACGTCGACATCTTCATCATGCACCCGCACAACCGGGTGTCCGAAGTGCAGCGCCGGCAGATGACCACCATCCTCGGTGAGAACATCCACAACATCGCCATCGAAGGTAACTTCGACGACTGCCAGGAGATGGTCAAGGCCAGCTTCGCCGATCAGGGTTTCCTGAAAGGTACGCGCCTGGTGGCGGTCAACTCGATCAACTGGGCGCGGATCATGGCCCAGATCGTCTACTACTTCCACGCAGCCCTGCAGCTCGGCGGGCCGGCGCGTTCGGTAGCTTTCTCGGTGCCGACCGGCAACTTCGGCGACATCTTCGCCGGCTACCTGGCGCGCAACATGGGCCTGCCGGTCAGCCAGTTGATCGTCGCCACCAACCGCAACGACATCCTGCACCGCTTCATGAGCGGCAATCAGTACGTCAAGGAAACCCTGCATCCGACCCTGTCGCCGTCGATGGACATCATGGTCTCGTCCAATTTCGAGCGTCTGCTGTTCGATCTGCACGGCCGCAACGGCGCTGCCATCGCCAGCCTGATGGACAACTTCAAGCAGGGCGGCGGTTTCAGCGTCGAGGAAGATCGCTGGACCGAGGCGCGCAAGCTGTTCGATTCGCTGGCGGTGAACGACGAGCAGACCTGCGAAACCATCACCGAGGTGTACAAGGAGTGCGGCGAGCTGCTCGACCCGCACACCGCTATCGGTGTGCGCGCCGCGCGTGAGTGCCGTCGCAGTCTGGCCACGCCAATGGTGGTGCTGGGCACTGCGCACCCGGTCAAGTTCCCCGAGGCGGTGGAGAAGGCCGGTATCGATGCGGTTCCGGCGTTGCCGGCGCACCTGACCGACCTGTTCCAGCGTGAAGAGCGTTGCACGGTGCTGGCCAATGACCTGAAGACCGTGCAGCAGTTCGTTGCCGCTCACGGCAATCGCGGCAAACCGCTCTGAGGCTGTCGCTTCGATAAAACCGGCGCCCTCGTGGCGCCGGTTTTGTTTACAGAGCGAAAATCAGGCCGGCTAGCGCCATCAGGATGATCAGCGTCACCCAGATCAGTGCGTTGAGGCGACTGGCGCGGACCACGCCAGCGCCACGCAGATGTACCGGCGGGTCGTTCTCCAGGTACTGATTGATGCGGCGTTCGGCCTCTTGCTGGTCGTTTGCCAGATACTCACTCAGCAGGTCGATGGCGGCCTGGCGTTGGCCGGCATGCACGAGCTGGCGTACCGCGGGTGGTAGTTCGTTCATGGCGCTGCCTGTCTCTCGGGTTGACGGGTTCAGGGTCACAACTGCGACCCGGTTCGCGCTTTTCTCCGTGCGCAACGGAAGCGTCTGCGGTTTAATTCGACACCTCGCGAATGGAAGCGTTTTGCCCGAATCATGGATGAGCCTGGTGCCTACCCTCTCTATCTCTCCCATTCCTCTCTTCATTCTTCGGCTTCGTGCCGAGGATGATCTGTGCGCGTCGATCTGACGAACGGCATCACATTTATCACATGTAATTGCTTTACGGTTTACATGTAAGGGGCTAGGCTGCGTCTCATGGATAGCAAATCATCAGCCCATTACCAGCGTCTTTATCGTCAGCGCCTGCGCGAGCAGGGCTTGGTGAAGAAGGAAGTCTGGATCTTGCCCGAGCATGCGCCGCTGCTGGTAGCGTTCGAGCGCAAACTGCGCCAGCCACAGTCACTGCTGGCTTCGATGGAGAAGGAGGAGGGTATGAACATGCCTCAAGTTTGGACCGCCCAGGCGCTGCATGAAGCCCTGGCGGCAACGGAACTGTTCCAAAGCGGCCAGGCCGGCATCGAGCTGATTCAGGGCGCCGACGCCAGCCTGCACATCACCATGCGCGAATACGGCGACCTGCCGCTGTTCATCGCCGTGTTCGGCGAGCAGATCATCGTCGAAGCGCTGCTCTGGCCGGCGAGCGATGTGCGCGACGCCACTGCCTTCAACGAAGAAGTGCTGCGTACCCACAAGCTGTTCCCGCTGTCGTCCATCGGCCTGGAGAAGATGGTCGACGGGCGCGACTGCTACACCATGTTCGGTGCGCTGAGTTCCTACTCGAGCCTGTCAGACGTGGTGTTCGAGATCGAGCTGCTGGCGGACAACGTGATCAAGGCCACCGAAGCCTACGAAGGCTTCCTCAAGACCGGCGCCTGAGAGGAGATAGGACGATGAATGTCTGGAGCAAACTGCTGACGGCGCTGCGTGGCGGTGCCAATGAAATGGGCGAAGCGGTGGTCGACAGCCAGGCGCTGCGCATCCTCGATCAGGAAATCCGCGACGCCGATCTCGAGCTGCGTAAGTCCAAGGAAGCGCTGGCCGAGATCATGGCCAAGCACAAGCTGGCCAGCGACAAGGTGAGCAAGAGCGCGGCCAGCATTGCCGAGTACGAGCAGTACGCGCTCAAGGCGCTGGAAGCGGGCAACGAGACCCTGGCCAAGGAAGTGGCCGAGAAGATCGCCAACCTGGAAATCGAACAGGCCAGCGAGCGCGAGCAGGCCGAAGGGTTCGCTGCCAGCGTGGCGCAACTGCGCAAGGCCGTGACCCAGGCCGAGGGCAATATCAAGCGTCTCAAGCAGCAGGTGGATACGGTCAAGGCCACCGAGAGCGTGCAGAAGGCGCAGATGGCCGTAGCCCAGCGCTATGGCGGCTCGCAGGCCAAGCTGCAGACAGCGGTCGAGTCGCTCGAACGCATCAAGCAGAAACAGGCCGAGCGCGCGGCGAAGATGGAGGCCTCGGCCGAGCTGGCAGCCACCAGCGCGCCGGACGATTCGCTGGAAGCCAAGCTGCGTGCGGCCGGCATCAAGGCCGACAACGCCAGCGCCGACAGCGTGCTGGCGCGCCTGAAGGACAAGTCCAAGGCTTGAATGGTGCGGGGCGTTCGCGCCCCGTTTCCCTACCTTAGGGAAAGGAAAAAATGGAACTCTTCCTGCAGACAGCGCTGTCATTCCCCACCGCCATCTACAGCTTCCTGCTGTGCGTGGCGGTCATCTATTGGCTCGTCGTCGCCGCCGGCCTGCTCGAAGTCGACCTGCTCGACATCGAAGCCGATTCGGTCATGGAAGGCGGCCAGACCGAAGGCCTTGCCGGCCTGCTCTACAAACTCAAGCTCGACGGCGTGCCAGTGACCCTGGTGCTGACGCTGCTGTTCTTCTTCGGCTGGTTCATCTGCTATTTCATCGAGCTGTGGCTGCTGCGCCATCTGCCGCTGGGCATTCTGCGCTACCCGTTGGGGCTGGTGATCATCGCCGGCGCCTTCGTCGTGGCGGCGCCGTTGTGCGCGGCGATCTGCCGGCCACTACGGCCGCTGTTTCACAAGGTCGAGGCGATCAGCAGCAAGTCGGTGCTGGGGCAAGTGGCGGTGGTGCGCAGCGGTCGCGTCACTGCCCGCCATGGCGAGGCGGTTCTGGAGGACGGCGGCGCCGGGCTGATTCTGCGCGTACGCGCCGATGAGGCGCTGGGTTTCAAGCGTGGCGACCGTGTGGTGCTGCTGGAATACCTGGCTGCCGAACACGCCTACCGCGTCATTACCGAAGAAGAGTTTCGCGGCGTCTAGCCACAATCGCTACGTAACAGACGACTGGCAGGGTAAGGCATCGCCAAACCTGCCTGCACAATTAGCAAAGGAGTAAAGCTGTAATGGAAAACTTCATTCCCTTCATCGTCGGGGCGGGGCTGGTCGTCCTCTTCGTGATCGCCTTGATCGCTCTGTTCAAGGCCTTCTACATCAAGGTTCCGCAGGGCACCGCGCTGATCGTCAACGACATGAGCTCGACGCCCAAGGTGCACTTCACCGGCTCCCTGGTGTACCCGGTGATCCACCTCAAGGAATTCATGAAGATCTCCCTGATCACCCTGGAAGTCGACCGCCGCGCCAAGGACGGGCTGATCTGCCGCGACAACATGCGCGCCGACATCACCGTGGCCTTCTACCTGCGCGTCAACGAGACCCAGGAGGACGTGCTCAAGGTGGCCAAGGCCATCGGTGTGGATCGTGCCTCCGATCGTGCTGCGGTCAACGAACTGTTCAACGCCAAGTTCTCCGAAGCCCTGAAGACCGTGGGCAAGCAGTTCGATTTCGTCGAGCTGTTCGAGAATCGTCAGGACTTCCGTGATCGCATCGTCGAAGTGATCGGCAACGACCTGAACGGTTACGTGCTGGAAGACGTGGCCATCGACTACCTGGAGCAAACCTCCAAGGCGTCGCTGGACCCGAGCAACATTCTCGACGCCGAAGGTATCCGCAAGATTACCGAGCTGACTGCCGCGCAGAACGTCATCACCAACGAACTGGAGCGCAACGAAGAGCTGGCGATCAAGAAGAAGAACGTCGAAACACGCGAAGCGACCTTGTCGCTGGAACGCCAGCAGGCCGATGCCGAAGCGCGCCAGAAGCGTGAGATCGAAACCATCCGTGCCCGTGAGGAAGCGGAAACCCTCAAGGTACGCGAGGAAGAGCGCCTGAAGGCCGAGCAGGCCCGCATCCAGACCCAGCAGGAGCTGGACATCCGCGCCGAAAACCACCAGCGCGAAGTGGAAGTGGCTCAGCAGAATCGCCAGCGTGCCGTGGTCATCGAGGTGGAGAAGGTCACCCGTGCCAAGGACCTGGAGGTGGTGTCCCGCGAGCGCGAGGTCGAGCTGCAGCGCATCGAGAAGGAAAAGGCGCTGGAAGAAGAGCGCAAGAACATCGCCGCCGTGGTGCGCGAGCGCGTGGCGGTCGAGAAGACCGTGGCCCAGGAAGAAGAGCGCATCAAGGAAGTGCGTGAAGTGTCCGAGGCCGAGCGCCTCAAGCAGGTCACCGTTCTCAATGCGCAGGCCGAGGCCGAGCAGGAGCTGGTGCGCCAGGTCAAGCAGGCCGAAGCCGACGAGACTCGTTCCAAGCACAAGGCCGTGGAAATCAACACCCTGGCCCAGGCCGAGCTGGAAGCAGCCGCCAAGAGCGCCGAAGCCAAGAAGAAACTGGCCGAAGGCATCGAAGCCGAGCGCGCCGCACCTGGCCTGGCCGATGCGCGTGTGCGTGAAGTCACCGCTGCAGCGAAAGAGAAGGAAGGTCTGGCCGAAGCCCGCGTACAGGCCGAGCGCCTGATCGCCGAAGCCAAGGGCGAGCAGGAAAAAGGTCTGGCGCTGGCGCGTGTCACCGAAGCGCAGGCTGCCGCCAAGGAAAAAGACGGCCTGGCCGACGCCAAGGTGCTGGAAGAGAAGCTGGGCGCCCAGGCGCGCGGCGAAGAGCAACTCGGCACCGCCAAGGCCAAGGCCACCCAGGACCTGGGTATGGCCGAGGCGCAGGTGCTGCTGGAGCGTCTGAACGCCGAGGCGGAAGGCCTGGGCAAGAAGTTCGGCGCGCTGGATGCGCTCAGCGACAACGCCCGTGCCCACGAAGAGTTCCGCATGCAGCTGGAGAAGAGCTTCGAGGAGGCCATGGCCGCCATCGCCGCCAACAAGGACATCGCCAAGGATCAGGCCGAGGTGCTGGCCACTGCGCTGGGCAAGGCGAAGATCGAGATCGTCGGCGGCGAGGGCGACTTCTTCAACTCCTTCGCCAAGTCGCTGTCGGTGGGCAAGGCCATCGAAGGCGTGGTCGGCAAGAGCCCGGTGGTGCAGGACGTGCTGTCGCGTCTGCTGGCCGGCAAAGCCGCCGCTGCCGCACCGGTGAACGCGCCGAGCGCAGGCCCGGAGCAGGCCTGAGGCCTTAATCGTGGGCGGCTGAAGTGCCGCCCACGCTATCTACCTTTCGATCAACCGGGGAATATGCGATGGCAGAGTCAAGAGACTATCTGGAGATGACCTTCCGCTCGATCCAGTGCTTCAGCAACGATGGTCGTCTGGACGCGCAGGAGCTCAAGAGCCTGCTGGAGATCGCCGAGCGCGACGGCGTGATCGACGACAACGAAGTACGGGTGCTGCGCAAGATCATTGCCCACGTTCGCCCCGAAGAGATCGACGCGGCGCTGCGCGACAAGATCGCCATCGTCGAGAAGAAGATCGGCGCCTGACTTGCCGGGTGGGGTCGCCCATCCGCCGCACACCAGATTGCCGCGGCCTGATCTTCGCCGCGCAAGCGCCACCCGCATTCCCAGTCCCCTTGCCTGGCTGAACAGGCGCGGGGCTGAAGGCCGCCTATCCAGGAAGAACACGATGTCGGACGCACAAACACAGGACGTATTGGACAAGGCCGTCGCCGAAGGCGGCGCCTACGAGGTGCTGCACAAGCGCCTGCAGGAGCAGGGGCAGCGCCTGCGCGGGCTGACCGAAGCGCTCAATGGCCAGCGTCTGGCCGAGTTTGGCAGCAGCCATATGGAAGCCATCGGTCGGGTACGCATCCGCACCGAGAACAACTGCATCGCCCGCGATATCGTCCAGGTCGGTGAGTGCCTGCTGTTCGGTTACAACGTGTTCATCGGCCTGAAGAAGGAAACCAGCGTCGCTGACGTATTCTCTCTCTACCGCCTGGTCGAGGGTGGCGAAGGCTTTGAGGCCGAGTCGGTGCCTCTGGACGGTAGCTTCCTGGCCCAGGCCAGTTTCATCGCCGACTTCAACGAGCTGTACACCTACTACAAGAACACCCGCCTGCTGCAGCTGGCCATCCGCGACGGCAAGCTGCTGGCGAGCTTCCAGATCGGCGAGCGGATCAGCGACATCCGCGTGTTCCGCTGGTCGATCTCCACGGACGGCAAGGACGTCCGCTACATCGACAACCGCGGCGAGCGCGATATCGCGCTGCCGGCGCCGTTCGACTTCGAGTGGCAGAAGACCTCGCGTGAAATGGTGGTCAGCGGCCGTCATCCGCACATGAACATCCTCGACACCGTGTTCGTCGAGACTATCGGTGGCGACCTCACCATCAAGGTCGAGAACAACACCCAGGACGGCCTGGGCATCTACCGCGAAGCGGTGGTGGACAAGACCCAGTCGCTGGATGATGCGCAGATCGAATACGCCCGCCTGGGCAGCCTGATCCTGCTGAAGATCCTGCCGTACCGCGAGGAGCAGTGGCGCTACCTGGTGTTCAACAGCCTGACCAACCAGGTCGAGCGCATCGACGCCATCGGCCTGGCCTGCGTGCAGTTGCCGGAAGACCACGGCATCATCTTCCCCGGCGGCTATTACCTGCAGAGCGGCGAATACAAGACCTTCGAACAGCCCATGGGCGGCATGCGCTTCAAGCGCTCGGTGCGCTCGCCCAACGGCGAGGATGTGCAGTACATCTTCTACCACCCGGAAGAAGGCCGCTCGGCGCTGTTCACCTACAACATGATCAACCGCCAACTGCATAACCCGATCTTCGGTCACGGTTACGCGCGCCTGGAAGACGGGCGCATGGTGATCTTCTCTGCCGAGGGCAGCGAGCCGACCCGCATCCACCCCATGCAGATCTGGCAGACACCGTTCGAGAGTGACGATTACGCCGCCCGTCAGCCGGCGCGCAGCGGCTTCTTCGGGCGTATCGGCAATGCCGAATTGGTGCGTGGCGTGTCCGACCTGCTCAATCTCAGCCGCGAGATCGACAGCCGCGAAGTGTCGGTGGCGCGCTACACCCAGCTATGCCAGAACACCCGTCGTCTGTTCGACGTCTACCACTGGCTGGGCGATGCCCAGTGTGCCGAGCTGGCGCCGCTGCTGCGTGAAATCGGTGCCACCGGCGAGCTGGTGCTCGACGAATTCGAGAAGGTCGAGAGCATCCGCCAGCAGTCTGCCCGCGCCATGGCCGAGGCCGAGACGCAGCAGAAGAGCCTGCTCTCCGGCCTGCTGGTCGACAGCTTTGACGAGGTGCAGCACTTCGTCGAGGCGCTGGGCGCCATCACCGCGCAGCGCGGCCAGTTGCTGACCATCCGCGATTACCGCTACATCGACGTGGCGCGCATCGACGCCATGGAAGCCGAACTGCTCGAAGCCCAGGAGCGCGTGGCCACGGCCACCTCCGCCTTCCTCGCCAGCGACGCTGCGTTGCAGCCCTATGTGCAGCGCCTGGGTGAGCTGGACGGCCTGGCGCAGAAGGCCGAGAGCGTCACCCAGCTGAACGAGCCGCTGGTCGAGATGCAGGAAATGGCCGGCAACCTCGACATGCTCTCCAGCCTGATGGCGTCGCTGAAGATCGATGATGCCACCCAGCGTACCGCCATCGTCGAGTCGATTTCCGAGGTCTACGCCCACCTCAATCAGGCCAAGGCGCGTGCCGAACAGCGGCGCAAGGGTCTGGGCTCGGCCGAGACCGTGGCGCAGTTCGGCGCCCAGTTCAAACTGTTCAGCCAGGGCATCACCAACGCCCTGGCACTAGCCCAGGACCCGGAGAAATGCGACGAGCAGCTGTCGCGCCTGCTGGTGCAGCTCGAAGAATTGGAAAGCCAGTTCGGCGATCACGAAGAGTTCCTCAGCGACATCCTCGGCAAGCGCGAGGAACTGCTGGAGACCTTCGAGTCGCACAAGCAGAGCCTGCTCGACGACCGCCAGCGCCGCGCCCAGGGCGTGCTCGACGCCGCCCAGCGCATCTTGGACAGCCTGGGCCGGCGCACCGCGCGGCTGACCCAGATGGAGGAGCTCAACGCCTTCTTCGCCGCCGACCCATTGATTCTCAAGCTGCGCGAAATGGCCGAGCGCCTGCGCGAGCTGAAGGATAGCGTCAAGGCCGATGATGTAGAGGCGCGCCTGAAGGCAGCGCGCGACCAGGCGGTGCGCGCCCTGCGTGACAAGAGCGAGCTGTTCGAAGAGGGCGGCAACGTCATCAAGCTCGGCCCGCGCCACCGCTTCAGCGTCAACACCCAGGAACTCGACCTGACCCTGATGCCGCGCGGTGATGCGCTGTACCTGCATCTGACCGGCACCGATTTCCTCGAACCGCTGCGCGACGAGACGCTGGAAGGCTTGCGCGACTTCTGGCAGGTGTCGCTGGAGTCCGAGTCGCCCTCGCTATACCGCGCCGAATACCTCGCCGGCCTGGTGCTCGACGCCGCCGTGGGCGGCCGTGAAGGCCTCACCCTCGATCTGCTCAAGACCCACCTGGCGCAGCCGGAAACCCTGACCCGCTTGATTCGCGACTTCGCCGCGCCGCGCTACAAGGATGCCTACGAGAAGGGTATCCACGACCACGATGCGGCGCTGATCCTCAGCCAGTTGCTGCCGCTGCGCGAAAGCGCCGGGCTGCTGCGTTACGCGCCGGCGGCGCGGGGCTTTGCTGCGCTGTTCTGGAATCGCTGGGGGCAAGACATCGAGGCCGAGCTGTGGCCGGAGCGGGCGCGCAGCAGCCTGCACCTGCGCCAGTTGTTCGGCAGCGACGGCGGCGTGCAACGTCTGCGCGAAGAGATCGATGCGGCCATGCAGCGCTTTCTCGCCCAGCATCCGCTGCCGGTCGACGCCGCACAGCGCCAGGCGGCTGCGGCCTATCTGGTCGAGGAACTGGCGGCCAAGCCGATCGAGTTCAGCTTCAGCAAGTACGCCCGGCAACTGCTCGACACCCTGCAGCAGCGCATGCAGGCCAGCCATGTCTGGGACGACTACCGCGCTGCGCTGGACAACCTGCGTGGCCGCCCGGTGCAGCGCTGGTCGCTGGCGCAGACCTGGTTCGACGGCCTGTGCGCGCAGGACGCCGCCATGGCCGAGCTGGCCGACTACGTGCCCGAAGCGATCGCCGTCAGCCTTCTGGACGAAGAATTTACGCGGCGTTTCACCGAGGTCGATCTGCGTTTTACCGTCAGCGGCCTGCTTGGCGATCATCCGCGTGTGCAGAACGGCACGCTGCTGTTGGCCATCGATGATTACTTCGCGCGCCTGCAGCAGCACCTCGATCACTTCGTGCCGCAGCTGCAGCGCTACCAGGCGCTGCGCCAGGAGGTCATCAACCGCGAGCGCGACGCGCTGCGCCTGAGCGAATTCAAGCCGCGGCCGTTGTCGTCCTTCGTGCGTAACAAGCTGATCAACGACGTTTACCTGGGCTTTATCGGCGACAACCTTGCCAAGCAGATGGGTACCGCTGGCGAGAACAAGCGCACCGACCTGATGGGCCTGCTGATGCTCATCTCGCCGCCCGGCTACGGCAAGACCACGCTGATGGAATACGTGGCGCACCGCCTGGGCCTGATCTTCATGAAGGTCAACGGCCCGGCGCTGGGTCACGAGGTGCGCTCCATCGACCCGGCGCAGGCGCCGGACGCCACCTCGCGCCAGGAGCTGGAGAAGCTCAACCTGGCGCTGGAAATGGGCAACAACGTGATGCTCTATGTCGACGACATTCAGCACACGCATCCCGAGTTCCTGCAGAAGTTCATCTCGCTGTGCGACGGCACGCGGCGCATCGAAGGCGTGTGGAAGGGCAAGACCAAGACCTACGACATGCGCGGCAAGAAGTTCTGTGTGGTGATGAGCGGCAACCCGTACACCGAGTCCGGCGACGTGTTCAAGATTCCCGACATGCTCGCCAACCGCGCCGACATCTACAACCTCGGCGACACCCTGGGCGGCATGCAGGAAGCCTTCGCGCTGAGCTATATCGAGAACAGCCTGACCTCCAACCCGGTGCTGGCGCCGCTGGCCACCCGCGACATGGCTGACGTCTACCGCTTCGTCGCTAAGGCCGAGGGCAAGCCGTTCTCGGCCAACGAGCTGAGCCATACCTACAGCGCCGCCGAGATCAACGAGATTTCCTCGACCCTGCAACGCCTGATGCAGGTGCGCGATGTGGTCGGCCGGGTCAACCAGCAGTACATCGTCAGCGCCGCGCAGGCCGACAGCTACCGTACCGAGCCGCCGTTCAAGCTGCAGGGCAGCTACCGCAATATGAACAAGATGGCCGAGAAGATCAGCTCGGTGATGAACGATGCCGAGCTGCTGCAACTGATCGCTGACCACTACCAGGGCGAGTCGCAGCTGCTCACCACCGGCGCCGAGGAGAACCTGCTCAAACTCGCCGAGCTGCGCGGCAACCAGACGCCCGAGCAGGCCGAGCGCTGGACGCAGATCAAGCGCGACTTCATGCGCAACAAGGCCATGGGCGGCAGCGACAGCGATGTCGGTGGTCGCGTGGTGGCGCAGCTCAACGACCTGGTCGAGAGTGTTCGCGGCCTGGGGGCCGGCGGTAAGCCGGCCAGTGAGGCGCCGAGCATTCCCTGGGAACAGTTGCTGGCTGGGCTGGACAAGCTTGGCGAGCTGCGCCCGCAGGTGGAGGTGGTTGCGCCGCCGCAGCCGGGCACGCAAAAATTGCTCGAAAGCCTGGCCGATAGCCTGGAAAACAGCTTTCTGCCGCTGATCAAGGCGATGGACAAGAAGATCGACATCGATTTGCGCACCCACAACCGCATGTTGGAAATCTCCACCCAACTGCGTGACCTCGGCACGTTGCTCGGCCATGAGCGGCGCAGCGATGCCGCGGACGACGAGGCGCCGTGAGGCGAGGCTGGCTGATCGAGCTTCGCCCGCTGATCGTGATCAGCGGTGCGATGCTGCTGGTGCAAGTGGTCAATGGCGCCCTGGGCGGCGCCTTGAATCTCTGGGGCCTGGTGCCCCGGCATATCGAGGCGCTGCCCGGCATCCTCCTCGCGCCCTGGCTGCATGGCAGTTGGGCGCATCTGCTCAGCAACCTCAGCGGTCTGTTGGTGCTCGGCAGCTTGGTGCTGCTGCGCTCACGGCGCGATTTCTTCTTCGCCAGCGCCTTCATCATCATCGGCAGCGGAGTTCTGGTCTGGCTGTTCGGCCGCACCGGTCTGCACGTTGGCGCCAGCGGCTGGCTGTTCGGCTTCTGGGGACTGCTGCTGGCGCGGGCCTGGTTCGAGCGCAGCCTGCTCGACCTGTTGCTGGCGGCACTGGTGTTCTTCCTCTATGGCGGCTGGTTCTTCGGCCTGCTGCCGCGTGCCAGTGTTTCCTTCGAATACCACTTGGCGGGGGCTTTTTGCGGTGTGCTTTACGCCGCCCTGAGCCGCCGCCGTAATCAATGACGCAAGGGAATCTGCATGGATTTCAACCGACTCGACCAAACCCTGCGCGACAGCCTCGCCGATCTGCGCCTGAGCAACGAGGAGCGCGATGAGCTGCGTGAGCTGGGCAACGACCTCAGCCCGGATCAGGTGCGCTTCATGCGCAACCGCGCCTTCGCGCTGGTGCGTGAGCTGATCCTGAGCCCCGAGGACGCGCTGCAGGCGCTGAAGTGGCTGGAGCAGGTGATCAAGACCCTGGAAGTGCGCTGTTCGCCGGTGCGTGATCACAGCAGTGCGCATTTCAGCCCCGGCGAGAGTTGCCGCCAGCGCATCCGCGACCTGTGCCGCCAGGCGCGCGTCAGCGTGGACATCTGCGTCTACACCATCTCCGACGATCAGCTCAGCGAGGAGGTGCTCGCCTGTCACGCGCGTGGCGTCGCCGTGCGGGTGATCAGCGACAATGAAAAACAGTTCGATGCCGGCAGCGACATCCAATGGCTCAAGGACAAGGGCGTGCCACTGCGCATCGACGCCGGGCCATTCCACATGCACCACAAGTTCGCCCTGTTCGATGGCCGTCTGCTGCTCAACGGCAGCTTCAACTGGACGCGCAGCGCCACCACCAGCAACGAGGAAAACCTGCTGGTGACCGACGACCCGCATCTGGTGGCCGAATACCGGCGCGAGTTCGACAAGCTCTGGGCCCGTTACGCAGGTAACTGATGGATCATCCTCACGCCCGCCAACTGCTCGGCTTCTATCGCAGCTGCTACCTGGCCGACAGCCGCGACCTGGATCTGGACAACCTGAGCAAGCTTCCCGCCAGCCGCTGGGCCTGGCTCGATGGGCGCGAGGAGCTGGCCAGCGGCGGCATACCGCTGTTGCCATTGTCCGCCGAGTTGGGCCGCAGCCTGGCCGAGGCGCAGGCGCTGTATCAACGCGAACTGCAACTGATCTACGGCGTGCTGCCGATCTGCGGTCGCCTGCAACTCGATAGCGGCGCCTCGCAGGTGATCTGCGGGCCGCTGTTCTATTACGAGGCCAGCCTGCAGGCGACGGCCGACGGCCAGAGTCAGCTGCTTGCCATCGATCCGCAGCAGGTGCGAGCTAACTGGCGCTTGCTGCGCCGTGTGTTCGATGAGGGCAGCAATGACAGCCTCGACGGGCTGCCGCTGCCGACCGGCACGCTGGACGCCGCCTCCCTGGGGCAATTGCTGGCCTGGGTAGCGCGCAACACGCAAGTGGGCGAAGTCAGTGAGGCGGCGGGGTTCCCGCAGCTGGCAGATGCCGAGACCTTGGCCAAGGCTCAGCGTCGTCGCAGCCTGTCGCTACAGGCCGGCGCCTTCGTCGCCCTGGTGCCGCGCGGCAGCGGCAGTCGCGGTATCGCCCATGAGCTGCAGCTGCTGCAGGAGGCCGAGCAGCTTTCGCCCGCCTTGTTGCAGCTACTCGGTGAAGTGCCTGCCTTGCAGTCCACGGGCTCCATCAGCGCGCCGCAGCGCCTGCCGGCGCAACTCAGCGCGGCCCAATGCCGGGCGTTGGCCAATGCCGCGCGCTATCCGCTGAGCCAGGTTTCCGGCCCGCCCGGTACCGGCAAGAGCTACAGCCTGGCGGCCCTTGCGCTGGATCGCTACCTGCAGGGCGAGAGCGTGCTGCTGGTCAGCCGCAGCGTACAGGCGGTGCGGGTCATCGCGCACAAGCTGCGCGAGGATTTCGGCCTGCGCGACGGCGTGCTCGAAGGCGATGGCCAGAGCCTGCGCCAGGCCCTGCGCGAACGCTTGCAGCGCATGCTGCAGGGCGAGATTCCGGAGGTCTCCGAGCAGCTCGAGGCGCGTCAGCGCAGCGAACTGGAGGTGCTGACCCAGGCCGAGCGGCGCCTCTCGACAGACTTCCGCAAGCGCTGCGAACAGGCCGTGCGCTGGAGTCGCCTGCTGTTGCGTGCCGAGCGCGGCAGCCTGGCCTTCTGGCAACGCTGGCTGCAGGTGCCCTGGGTGCGCAAACGGGTTGGCGCCAGCGTGCGCCCCTGGGCCCTGCTGGACGAACTGCGCGACAGCCAGCGGCGCCGCCAACTGCTCAGTCGCGAGCACCTCAACAGCCATCGCAGCCTGGCGCTCAAGCGCCTGTTGATGACCGACCGTGGGCTGTTCGTGCGCTACAACCAGGCCATCCGCGCGCGTAATTCGCAGCGCCAACTGGCCCTGTTCGAGGATATCGACCCGGCGCGCCTGCTCGCTGCCTTCCCGATCTGGGTGGTGACGCTGGACGAGCTGCACCGGCTGTTGCCGCTGCGCCCGGAACTGTTCGACGTAATGGTGATGGACGAGGCGACCCAGTGCGACATCGCTTCGGCGCTGCCGGCCTTCCAGCGCTGCAAACGCGCCGTGGTGACCGGCGACGCACGTCAGCTGTGGCACATCTCCTTCCTTTCCCGCGTACGCGAAACGCAACTGCTGCAGCGCGCCGGCCTGCAGGCCGAGGAGCGCGAGGCCTGGAGCTACCGAGACAACAGCGTGCTGGATCTGGTCGGCCTGCAACTGGCCAGCCAGGAGGCCGTGGTGTTTCTTGACGAGCACTTTCGCAGCCGCCCGGCGCTGATTCGCTTCAGTAACGAGCTGTTCTACGACCAGCGCCTGCGAGTGATGAAGGAGCGTCCTGGTGCTGAGGCCTGCGACAGCCTGCAACTGCTGCGTATCGAAGGGCAGCGCGGGCGTAATGGGGTCAACGAGGCGGAAGTGGAGCGCGTACTGGCGCTGATCACGGCGTATCTGGCCGAGTACCAGAGCAGCCCGCTCAAGCCCAGCATCGGCGTGCTGTCGCCGTTTCGTGATCAGGTCGAACGCATCCGCGCGCGCATCGGCGAAACCCTGCCGCTGGAGCAGTTGCGCGAGTTCCGCCTGCTGGTGGATACGCCCTACGGCTTCCAGGGTGAGGAGCGCGACCTGATGATCCTCAGTTTCGCCATCGATAGAGAGTCGAGTCAGGCTGCGGCCTACCTGAACCGTGCCGACCTGTTCAACGTCGCCATCACCCGGGCCCGTGAGCGACAGGTGCTGCTATTCAGCGGCGACGAGCGCCAGTTGCCGGCCACGCACCTGCTACGTCGTTATCTGGAGTACCTCGAAAAGCCCGGCGCGCTCTGGCAGCCCGGCGCCACCGACGCGGCGCGGCAGACCCTGTGCGAAGCACTGCAGGCCCAGGGCGTCAGCGTCTGGAATCACTATCCGCTGGCTGGCCAGGTGCTGGATCTGTTCTGCCGCCGTGGCGACAAATGCCTGGCCATCGACCTGATCGGCTTTCCGGGGCAGGGCGAGGGCTTCCTCGAGCTGGAGCGCTATCTGGTACTGACGCGCGCCGGCCTGGAAACCCTGCCGCTGAGCTACGGCCTCTGGCACGAGGCGCCGCAGCAGGTGTTGGAGGCGATACTGGCGCGCCTCTGACGGGTGCTTCAAGCAGCCGCGGGGCGCGGCCAGAAGTCATCGCTCGTGAGTCTGTCGAGCAGTCGGTGATTCAGCGCGATGGCCACTTCATCCTCGGTTTCCTGCAGTTTCGTCAGCAGCTTGTCGAGTGCCTGCTCTGCGTCGAGCAGGTCCATGTAGCTCAGATGTTCCACTGCATGCTCGAGGTGATCCTGCTCGACCAGCACTTGCAGCCATTCCGATGCAACGCTGTGATCGGTTTGGATGTTGGCACGCAGTGCGAGCGCTTGCTCAAGACGACCGAGTCGCAGGTAGGCAATGGCCAGACCCTCCTGCAACAGGGCCAGGTCGTATTCATCCAGCGCCTCGTTCAGTTCGACATTTTGCAGCTTGAGATGCACGGCATTCAGTAGAGCGTGCGCGTCGTCCAGGCGCCCCAGGCGCTGTAGCAGCAGAGCGCGTTGCTTGAGGTTGAGCATCTGGTTGTACATCGGTTGGCGGTCGGTAAGACGCTGCATTTCCTCCAGCGCCCGGCGCAGCTCGTAGCTGTTGCGCTGGCGCTCGGGCTGGCTGAGCTGAATCTCCAGTCGCGACTCGATCACGAACAGGCGCAGCTGGTCACGTTCCTCTCCGTCAGGCAGGGCTTCGACGCGCTGCTCGGCCTGGTCGAGCAGGCAGGCGGCGGCTTCGGCGTGGCTCTGCCGATAGAGCTTCCAGAGTGACAGGCATAGATCGATGCGCAGGGCTTCGTGGCGCGCCATCCGCTCAATATCCTGTTGCACGCCGTCGGCCTTGCCGTGATCGAAACGCCATCTGAGCAGACGTAGAAGCAGCCGTTCTTGCACGCTCTCATCCGCCGCGGCGATGAGTTCTTCGGCCTCCTGCAGGTAGCCGCGCTGCAGCAGCGTATCGAGCAGTAGTTCGTAGGGGGCGCTGCGCCACAGAATATCGAGGCGTTCGATCTGCTCGATGGCCTGCTCGAATAGGCCGGCTTCGATCAGCGCGGCAATGAACGGATTGTCGCGCTCAAGCCTGAGCGTCGCGGCGCTTTCCAGCAGGCGCTGGATATCGCCCAGGCGAGCCAGCTCGCCTGCGTACAGGTCCAGACCCAGCATGTTCTGCGCATCGGCGCTTTGTTTGAGCGTCCAGAACTGTTCCAGACTGCGGCGGGCCCCCTCACGATCGCCCTGTTCGCGTTGCTGGCGAGCGAGATCCAGCCATTGCAGTTCGGAAAGTTGCCCGCTGCCAAGCAGGTCTTCCAGGGTTTCACGGGCCTCGTCCGATTTACCTTGAGCGGCCAGCAGGCTCGCGCGCAATAGCGGCTCCTCTGGCAGTTCCTCGCCGAGCTGCTCAAGCACGGCGACGGCCTCTCCGGCTCGCCCGGCGTCGACCAGCTCCTGAAGTAGCGTGATCAATGCCTGCTGGCGGTGATGGCTGTCCAGGCGCGAACGCAGCGCCTGTGCCTCATCCCGTCGATGCAGGTGCCAGAGCGTTGCATAAAGAGGGGCGTTGACGACCTGCCAGGCGTCGCCCTCTAGGCGTGCGGCCAGTTGCAGCGCCAGCTCCGGCGCGAGCATGCGCAGCATGGCGATGCGGTTGACCTGGGCGACCTCGGTCAGCGTCAGTTGCGCAGGGGTTCCGACAATGGCCAGGCGAGGCTCTGGTCCTCCATCTGCTGGCGACGCCAGCACGGCGCCGACGATGATCGCCAATATCGACGCGACTAAAAGAATCGCGAAAACTTCCATGAAACCTCCTTGTGGCACGCTTTCCCTTGGGGCATCCGTCATGAACGGCCCGGCGTAGCGCTTTATACGGATCACCCCTCATGCTGACAACCGCGCGCAGCGCCATTTGCCAAACCGTTCATTCCTGCGTCGGCATCGAGGTAGCGATTCACGGTAGACTTGCGCTCTTTCGACCAGCCAAGAAGCCCGCCATGGCCCTGCCATCGACCACCTACAAGATCGAGCTCAACCTCACCGACATGGATCGCAGCGTCTACGAGAACCTGCGTTTCACCGTCGCGCGCCACCCCTCGGAAACCGAAGAACGCCTGGCCGCGCGGTTGATCGCCTATGCGCTGTTCTATCACGAGCAACTGGCGTTCGGCCGTGGCCTGTCGGATGTCGACGAGCCGGCATTGTGGGAAAAGAGCCTGGACGATCGCGTGTTGCACTGGATCGAGGTCGGCCAGCCGGACAGCGAGCGCATCACCTGGTGCTCGCGGCGTACCGAGAAGTTCAGCCTGGTGGCCTACGGCAACCTGCGGGTGTGGCAGACCAAGTGTCTCGATCCGGTGCGCAGCCTGAAGAACATCAACGTGGTCGCCCTGGGGCAGGAGGCACTGGCCGACCTCGCTCTGGATCTGCCGCGTTCGCTGTCCTGGAGCGTGATGATCAGCGATGGCGAACTGTTCGTCACCGACGAGCGTGGCCAGCACGAGATTCCGCTGGAGTGGCTGGCTGGCGAACGCGGAGCTTGATGAGTAGCGTAGGGTGGACGACGCTCTTTTCGTCCACCACAAGTGCGCAAGGTGGACGGATGAAGCGTCGTCCACCCTACGAATCTGGCCGGCGAGCGTTGAAGCCGTAGCCCGGATTGCATCCGGGCTACGGTTCAGTTCCCTCTCCCCTTGGGGAGAGGGCTAGGGAGAGGGGGATCGGCGACTCGGTGTTGCTGGATGAACCCTCTCCCCCAGCCCCTCTCCCATAAATGGGAGAGGGGAGACAAACCCCGTCTCACCTGAAATAGACCCAACATGCGTATCGAAGCCCGTCCCCTACCCACGCAACTGCCTGACCTGGGCAACCTGCCGCCGCTGCTCACCCGTCTTTACGCTGCCCGTGGCGTGCAGTCCGCCGAGGAGCTGGACAAGGGCCTGGCGCGGCTGATCCCCTACCCGCAGCTCAAGGGTATCGACGCCGCCGTCGAGCTGCTGGTCGAGGCGCTGGCGCAGCGCCAGCGCATCCTGATTGTCGGCGACTTCGATGCCGACGGCGCCACCGCCAGTTCGGTCGGCGTGCTTGGCCTGCGCCTGCTCGGCGCGGCGCACGTGGATTATCTGGTACCGAACCGCTTCGAATACGGCTACGGCCTGACCCCGGAAATCGTCGCCGTGGCGCTGGAGCGTCAGCCCGACCTGCTGCTGACCGTGGACAACGGCATCTCCAGCGTCGATGGCGTGGCCGCGGCCAAGACGGCTGGGCTCAAGGTGCTGGTCACCGACCACCACCTGCCGGGCCCGGAGCTGCCCGCGGCCGACGCTATCGTCAACCCCAACCAGCCGGGCTGCGATTTCCCGAGCAAGGCCATGGCCGGCGTCGGCGTGATGTTCTACGTGCTGCTGGCGTTGCGCGCGCGCCTGCGCGAGACCGGCTGGTTCGCCAGCCGTGCGGAGCCGAATCTGGGCGAGCTGCTCGACCTGGTAGCTTTGGGCAGCGTGGCCGACGTGGTGCCGCTGGATGCCAACAACCGCATCCTGGTGCACCAGGGCCTGGCGCGCATTCGTGCCGGCCGCGCGCGGCCGGGCCTGCGGGCGATACTCGAAGTGGCTGGGCGCGATCATCGCCGCATCACTTCCACCGACCTGGGCTTCATCCTTGGTCCACGGTTGAATGCGGCCGGGCGCCTGGATGATATGAGCCTTGGCATCGAATGCCTGCTCTGCGACGACGAGGCGCTGGCCCGCGACATGGCGGTGCAGCTCGATCAGCTCAACCAGGATCGCAAGGCCATCGAGCAGGGCATGCAGCGCGAGGCGCTGGCCCAGCTCAAGGATCTGTCACTGGACGACATGCCGTTCGGCCTCTGCCTGTTCGAGCCGGACTGGCATCAGGGTGTGATCGGCATTCTCGCCTCGCGCCTCAAGGAGCGTTACCACCGCCCGGCCATCGCCTTCGCCGATGCGGGTGAGGGCATGCTCAAGGGCTCAGCGCGATCGGTGCCGGGGCTGCATATCCGTGATGCGCTGGACGCAGTGGCCGCGCGCCATCCGGGGCTGATCAGCAAGTTCGGCGGGCATGCCATGGCTGCCGGCCTGTCGTTGCCGGAGGCCAACTTCGGCGCCTTCGCCGCCGCCTTCGACGCCGAGGTGCGGCGTCAGCTCTGCGAGGACGACCTGACCGGACGCCTGCTGTCCGACGGCCAGCTCGACGCCACCGAGTTCCACTTGGAGCTGGCCCGTGCCCTGCGCAACGCCGGCCCCTGGGGCCAGCATTTCCCCGAGCCGCTGTTCCATGGCGTGTTCCAGATCCTCAATCAGCGCATCGTCGGCGAGCGTCATCTGAAACTGGTGCTCAAGACCGAATGCGGTAGCGTGCAGCTCGACGGTATCGCCTTCAACATCGACCGCGACGTCTGGCCCAACCCCACGCTGCGCTGGGCCGAGCTGGCCTACAAGCTCGACCTCAACGAGTTCCGTGGCAACGAAACGGTACAGCTGATGGTGGCGCATATCGCCCCGCGCTGACGCGGGGCAGTTCGTTAGCTAATCCGCCAATGTGGCCAGTACTTGACGCAGGCGTTCGCGGTTTTCCTGCGAGCAGGGCAGTATCGGCGCGCGTACCTCGTCGTGGGTCAGTTCCAGCAAGGCCAGGGCCGCCTTTACGGCTGCCGGGTTGGCTTCGCTGAACGCCGCCTGCATCCAGGGCAAAAGACGGTAGTGCAACTGCCGGGCGCCCTGCAGATCGCCTTGAGCCACACGCTGCTGCATCTCCACGTAAAGATCGGCGCGAATATGCGCCGATGCCGAGATGGCACCCGCGCCACCCAGGCACAGGGAATTGAAGATCTGCACGTCCTCGCCGGCCAGCACCTGTACCTGGCCATCGGTGATCAGCGCCATGGTGGTTTCGGCATCGCCCGCGCAGTCCTTGATGGCCTGGATATTGGGATGGCGCACGATGCGTCGCAGCGTCTCGCGCTCGATGCGCACGCCGGTGCGGTAGGGAATGTCATAGAGCACCAGCGGCACCTCGGCGGCGTCGGCCAGCGTGGTGAAGAAGTGCTCCAATCCTGCCTGCGACGGACGGATGTAGTAAGGCGCCGGTACCAGCAGGCCGGCCAGCGGACGGCGCTGGATTTCCCGTTGCAGGTCGAGCAAAGCACTCAGCTGGTTACCGGCCAGGCCCATGATCACGCGCTCTGCCGGTACGCGTTGGAGTACCGCATCCAGCACCGTCAACTGCTCGGTCTGGCTCAGTGCGGCGGCTTCGCCAGTGGTGCCGCAGACCACGAAACCCGCGACACTGTCCTCCAGCAGCTTGGCCGTCAGCCGGTCGAGGCTGGCGAAATCGATCTCGCCGTTATGAAAGGGGGTGACCAGCGCCACCCAGATACCTTGAAAAGCGGACATGCGAAACTCCTTGCGACTGACCGTCTTGGTCGCCGTCAGGGAGGGTGCGGGATACGAGCGGGAGGGGGATCTTCAACCTGGCGCTTGTCCTGTCAGCCCATCTGACGGGACAGCACGCCCCGGTCAAATGAGCGACTGTTTCTTGGATTTCTTGGCAACGACGACGCACGCGCACTGGCAGGTCATGGAACCTGGGAGCAGTGCTTGGTGGTCGAAGGTGGCGTACATGCAGGGCAGCCCGTTGCCTGAATCGTCCGGCGATGGTGCTTGGACGCTGGCGCGGCTGTCAAGCGGCCCCGGCGGTAATATCTGGAAGCATTCGGTTAGCTGCCGGGCCAATGGCCGAGGCCTACACTCGGCGAGATTTCCTCAGGAGAATGCGCGATGAATACCCGTGGCTTACTCGATCAACTGCTCAAATCCGGTCAGGACCTGCTGCAACAGAAAGGCGCTGGCGGAGCCTCTTCCGGGCTGGGTGGCACGCTGGGTGGCCTGCTCGGCGGTGGCGCGGGCAAGAGCGGCGGCAGTGACCTCGGCTCGATGCTCAAGGGCGCCGGTGGCGGCGCTGCGCTGGCCATGCTGCTGGGCAACAAGCGGGTGCGCAAGGTCGGCGGCAAGGTGGCGGTCTATGGCGGCCTGGCCGCGCTTGGCGTGCTGGCCTACAAGGCCTACGGCAACTGGCAGGCGCAACAGGCCCAGCAGGGCGGGGCGCAGCCGGTCGAGCCGCAGACGCTCGATCGCCTGCCGGCGCCGCAGGCCGAGCAGCACAGCCACGCCATTCTCAAGGCCCTGGTGGCGGCGGCCAAGGCCGATGGCCATGTCGATGATCGCGAGCGTCAGCTGATCGAAGAGGAACTGGGCAAGCTGGCGCAGGACGCCGAGTTGCAGGCCTGGCTGCACACCGAACTGAACAAGCCGCTGGACCCGGCCGATGTCGCGCGTGCTGCCACCACGCCGGAAATGGCCGCGGAAATGTACCTGGCCAGCGTGCTGATGGTGGACGAGGAGCACTTCATGGAGCGTGCCTACCTCGAAGAGCTGGCGCGCCAGCTGCAGTTGCCGCCGGCGCTCAAGAGCGAGCTGGAGGCACAGGTGCGGGTCGAGTTGCAGCGCGTTTAGACGAAAAGATCATTCATTCTCGCGCTCGGCTTGTTTTAGGCTGAAGGCCAACGACAAGAACGACACGCGAGGATGCCCATGTCGCAAGCGCCACTGGATGCCTATGACTACCTGATCGTCGGCGCCGGCCCGGCCGGCTGCCTGCTGGCCAATCGGCTGTCTGCCGACCCGGGCGTCAGCGTACTGCTGATCGAGGCAGGCGGGCGCGACAACTATCCCTGGATTCATATCCCGGTCGGCTATCTCTACTGCATCGGCAACCCGCGTACCGACTGGTGCTACAGCACCGAGGCCGACCCCGGCCTGCACGGTCGCAGTCTCAAGTACCCGCGTGGGCGCGTGCTCGGCGGCTGTTCCTCGATCAACGGCATGATCTACATGCGCGGCCAGGCCGCTGATTACGACGCCTGGGCGGCGGCAGGCAATGTCGGTTGGGCCTGGCGCGACGTGCTGCCGCTGTTCAAACGCGCGCAAAATCACTTTGCCGGCGCCAGCGACCTGCATGGCGGCGACGGCGAGTGGCGGGTCGAGCGCCAGCGCCTGTCCTGGGAAATTCTCGAAGCCTTTCGAGCAGCGGCGGCGCAGAGCGGCATCGCCAGCGTCGATGACTTCAATGGCGGCGACAACGAAGGCTGCAGCTACTTCCAGGTCAACCAGAAACGCGGCGTGCGCTGGAATGCGTCCAAGGCGTTTCTACGTGACATACGCCGGCGCGCCAATCTGCACGTGCTGACCGGTGCCGAAGCCGAGCGCCTGGAATTGGAGGACGGCCGCGCCAGCACCTTGCATCTGCGTTGGCAGGGCCAGGTCGTGCGGGTCAGGGCGCGCCGTGAGATCGTGCTATGCGCAGGCGCCATCGGCTCGCCGGCCTTGCTGCAGCGTTCCGGCATTGGCCCCCGGCCGCTGCTCGAGCGCCTTGGCATCGGCGTGAAGCATGAACTGCCGGGCGTCGGCGAGAACCTGCAGGATCACCTGCAACTGCGCCTGATCTACCGGGTCGAGGGGGTGAAGACCCTCAATCGCATCGTCGCCACGCCTTGGGGCAAGCTGGGCATGGGCCTGGAATACCTGCTCAAGCGCAGTGGGCCGCTGTCCATGGCGCCCAGCCAGTTGGGCGCTTTCGCCAAATCCGACCCCGGCCAGGCGCGCGCCAATCTGCAATACCACGTGCAACCCTTGTCGCTGGAGCGCTTTGGCGAGCCCCTGCACGATTTCCCGGCGTTCACGGCCTCGGTGTGCAACCTGCGCCCGCACAGCCGTGGTCGCGTCGCCATCAACTCGGTGGATGCTGCCGTCGCACCAATGATCCAGCCCAACTACCTGAGTGACGAGCGCGACCTGCATGTGGCGGCCGACGCCATTCGCTTGACTAGGCGCATCGTCGCTGCGCCTGCTCTAGCCGGCTACCGGCCGCAGGAGTACAAGCCCGGGCCGCAGTACCAGAGCGAGGCGGACCTGCAGCGCGCTGCGGGCGAGATCGGCACCACCATCTTCCATCCGGTGGGCACCTGCGCGATGGGGCAGGGGCATGGCGCGGTGGTCGATGCCCGATTGCGCGTGCACGGTATCGCCGGCTTGCGGGTGGTCGATGCGTCGATCATGCCGACCATCGTCTCGGGCAATACCTGCTCGCCGGTGCTGATGATCGCGGAGAAGGCTGCGCTGATGATCAAGGAGGATGCGCTGAGGTCATGAGGTCTCGGTCGACTCGTCCTGGAACCGGGCGTGGTTGCGCCCGTCCTGTTTGGCCCGATTCAGGGCCTGATCGGCTAGATCCAGAGCGCTGCCGAGATCTTCGTGATCCAAAGGCCAGACTGCGCCCCCGATGCTGCACGAAATACTGACGAGAGCGGTTTCCAGACTGACCGGTTGGCGCACGGTGATCAAGGTGCGTTCGGCAATATGCTGCGCCTGCGTGCGAGCCTCTCGCTCGGGCACCTGCAGCACCATGAGAAATTCGTCTCCGCCCAGGCGTGCCACCATGTCGCCGTCGCGCAGGCCGCGGCGCAGGCGTTGGGCTACCTCGCGCAACAGGTGGTCACCCAAGGCCGTGTCGTGCACCTCGTTGATCGCCGTGAAATCGTCCAGATCCAGGTAGAGCAATGCCAGGCAACTGCCTTGCTGCGTGCTGAGCTGCTGCGCCTGCAGTAAGCATTTCTCCAGGGCCAGACGGTTTGGCAGCCCGGTCAGCGGGTCCTGGTGTGCGAGGTTCTCCATGGCGACGAGTGCGCGCTTCTGCAGGGTCAGGCGTTCTACCAGTTTGCGAATCGACTGGCTCAGCTGGGCGATTTCACGGCTCCCGTGCAGCTCGGGAATCTCGCTGATCTGGCCGGCGCTGAGGCGATCGGCGGCCTCGACGATGTCGTGCAGCGGGCGGGTGTAGTGGCCGCTGAGCGTCCAGCCGGCCAGGGCGAATACCACGGCCAGGCCGCCACCCCACATCAGGATGGTCAGCATCAGCGAGCGTGCCGGGGCGTAGGCGAGTTCGAGGTCCTGGCGCGCTACCACCGTCCAGCCCAAACCGGGGTAGTCCTGATAGCCCTGGCTGAGAGTCATGCCGGTCAGATATTCGGTGCCGTCCGGCCAGCGCTGCACGGCCCACTGGCTGGCCCCAGGACGCAGACCTTCCAGGGCAGGCAACTGCAGCGACTGGCCGATCATTTCCCTTGGACCAAGGAGGATGCTGCGGTCCTTGCCAATGATGAAGAACTCGACGTTGCGGCGTTTCTGTATGGGAGCCAAGATTGCCTGGCGCACTTCGTCGGCCCAGCGCCATGACAGGTGCGACGCGAGTACAGCTACAGGCTTGCCGCGGTCGGCGCTCATCGGCAAGCTGATATCGACGAATTTCATCGCCTCGCCAGTGGGGTTGGGTAGCAATTTTGCCAGCAACACCGCTTCGTGTACGTCACCGATGAACAGTCCTTTCTGCGCCTCCATATAGACCGGTCGCTGGGCGATGCTGGCTCCTTCCAGCACACCATTGCTGGACGCCACCACGGTGCCCTGTGCGTCGGTGAGGCCAATCCAGGCGAAGCTGGGAACTTCCCTCTGCAGGTTGTCGAGCAGGTGCCTGACCTGTTTCGGGTCCTGCGGCTCACGCAAGGTCTGCAGGCTGGCCAGTACCCTTAGCATGGCGGCGCGCCCGGCCATGTCGCGATCTAGGCGATCGACCATGGTGTAGGTCTGCTCAGCCATATCCCGACCTACCTCTTTGCGAATCTGCTCGCTGCTGTATTCGCCTATCAGTGTGCCCAGCAGCCAGGTAAGTGCAGCCACGAGCAGGGCGATGATCAGGGCGAAGCGGCTGCGTAGACTGTGCGAGAAGGGCATGGATGGGGCTCCGAGATTGCCATTCTTATGAACTTTGGGCGCAAGTATAGTTCGCCCTTAGAGCTGAGTTATGCGACCTGCGGGCCGTGACAGGCTGCCAGCGGAGCTGCGTTTGGGTATAATCGCCGGCTTTTCCGTCCGATTTGCCGCGAGCGCCGACTACCATGGAAATCAATCCGATCCTCAACGCCATCAAGGACCTGTCCGAACGTACCCAGTCAATTCGGGGGTATCTTTGACTACGATCACAAGCATGATCGTCTGGTCGAAGTAAACCGCGAGCTGGAAGACGCCAGCGTCTGGAACAAGCCCGAGTACGCCCAAGCCTTGGGCCGTGAGCGCGCCATGCTGGCGCAGATCGTCGAAACCATCGACGACCTCACCGGCAGCCTGGCCGATTCCAAGGATCTGCTGGAAATGGCTGCCGAAGAGAACGATGAAGGCGCGGTCAGCGACATCGTCGCCGAAGTCGAGCGCCTGCGCGAAATCCTCGAGAAGCTTGAATTCCGCCGCATGTTCAGTGGCGAGATGGATGCCAACAACTGCTACCTGGATATCCAGGCCGGTTCCGGCGGCACCGAGGCCCAGGACTGGGCCAACATCCTGCTGCGCATGTACCTGCGCTGGGCCGACAAGCGCGGTTTCAGTGCCGAGATCGTCGAACTTTCCGAAGGTGAGGTCGCCGGCATCAAGGGCGCCACCGTGCACATCAAGGGCGAGTACGCCTTCGGCTGGCTGCGTACGGAAATTGGCGTGCACCGCTTGGTGCGCAAGAGCCCGTTCGACTCCGGTGCGCGTCGCCATACCTCGTTCTCGGCGGTGTTCGTGTCCCCCGAGATCGACGACAAGGTGGACATCGAGATCAACCCGTCCGACCTGCGCATCGACACCTACCGTTCCAGCGGCGCCGGTGGTCAGCACGTCAACACCACCGACTCGGCGGTGCGTATCACCCACGTGCCGACCAACACCGTGGTGGCCTGCCAGAACGAACGTTCGCAGCACGCCAACAAGGACACCGCGATGAAGATGTTGCGGGCCAAGTTGTACGAGCTGGAAATGCAGAAGCGCAACGCCGCCTCGCAGGCGCTGGAAGACAGCAAGTCGGACATCGGCTGGGGTCACCAGATTCGCTCCTACGTGCTCGACGACTCGCGCATCAAGGATCTGCGTACCGGTGTCGAGCGTAGTGACTGCCAGAAGGTGCTCGATGGCGACCTCGACGGCTATCTCGAGGCCAGCCTCAAGCAGGGCCTGTAAGCCCAGTAACCCATCCGTAGGCGCCGGACAGCCGGCGCCTGCTCAAATTTTGTACGAAACGCCAGGCAGATAAAGCGACCATGAGCGACCAACAACTCGACCAGAACGAACTGCAACAGGAAGAAAACAAGCTGATTGCCCAGCGCAAGGAAAAGCTTGCTGCCGTCCGTGAGCAGGGCATTGCCTTCCCCAACGATTTCCGCCGTGACAGCCTGTGCGCCGACCTGCAGAAACAGTACGAGGGCAAGAGCAAGGAAGAGCTTGAGGCCGCTGCCATCCCGGTGAAGATCGCCGGTCGCATCATGCTCAACCGCGGTGCCTTCATGGTGCTGCAGGACACTTCCGGTCGCCTGCAGGTCTATGTCAACCGCAAGACCCTGCCGGCCGAGCAACTGGAAGCGGTCAAGCATTTCGATCTGGGCGACATCATTGCCGCCGAGGGCACCCTGGCACGTTCCGGCAAGGGTGACCTGTACGTCGACATGCAGAACGTGCGTCTGCTGACCAAGTCGCTGCGCCCGCTGCCGGACAAGCACCATGGCCTGACCGACACCGAACAGCGCTATCGCCAACGCTATGTCGATCTGATCGTCAATGAGGAAGTACGCCACACCTTCCGCGTACGCTCGCAGGTGATCGCGCATATCCGCCGCTTCCTCAACGAGCGCGGTTTCCTCGAGGTGGAAACCCCGATGCTGCAGACCATCCCCGGTGGTGCAGCGGCCAAGCCGTTCGAGACCCACCACAACGCGCTGGACATGGCCATGTTCCTGCGTATCGCCCCGGAGCTGTACCTCAAGCGGCTTGTTGTGGGTGGCTTCGAGAAGGTCTTCGAGATCAACCGCAACTTCCGTAACGAAGGCGTTTCGACCCGGCACAACCCCGAGTTCACCATGCTCGAGTTCTACCAGGCCTACGCCGACTACCGCGACAACATGGACCTGACCGAGGAGCTGTTCCGCGAACTGGCCCTGGCCGTGCTGGGCACCACCGACGTGCCCTATGGCGACAAGGTGTTCCACTTCGGCGAGCCGTTCGTGCGCCTGTCGGTGTATGACTCTATCCTCAAGTACAACCCGGACATCACGGCGGCTGACCTGGGCGATGTCGAGAAGGCCCGTGCCATTGCCAAGAAGGCTGGCGCCAAGGTGCTCGGCCACGAAGGCCTGGGCAAGCTGCAGGTGATGATTTTCGAGGAGCTGGTGGAGAGCAAGCTGGAGCAGCCGCACTTCATCACCGAGTATCCGTTCGAGGTGTCGCCGCTGGCCCGCCGCAACGACCAGAACCCCAACGTCACCGACCGCTTCGAGCTGTTCATCGGTGGCCGCGAGATCGCCAACGCCTACTCCGAGCTCAATGACGCCGAAGACCAGGCCGAGCGTTTCCTCGCCCAGGTGGCCGAGAAGGACGCCGGTGATGACGAAGCCATGCACTACGATGCCGACTTCGTCCGCGCTCTGGAGTACGGCATGCCGCCCACCGCGGGTGAGGGTATCGGTATCGACCGTCTGGTGATGCTGCTGACCAACTCGCCGTCGATCCGCGACGTCATCCTGTTCCCGCACATGCGTCCGCAGGCCTGATGGCAAAACGCAAAGCCGCCCTCGGGCGGCTTTTTGCTGTCTGTGACTCCATCATTCGGCGTGATTTCTCCGGGTGGCGGGCTGGCAAGCGAAACGGAGTCTTTTGGTTGTCTGTCCAACCCATTACTCTCCTTGCCATCACCAGAGCGTAGAGGAACGACCTATCGTGAGCTCCGTACCTGCGTCCCCGAATGCCACCCAGGCTGCCAACGCCGTCGCCGAAAGCGTCCAGTACCAGGGCCGCAAGACCAGTCGCCAGGGCAGTGAGCAGCGCCGCCAGGCGATTCTCGATGCCGCCATGCGCATCATCGTACGCGAGGGCGTGCGCGCCGTACGCCATCGTGCGGTGGCCGCCGAGGCGCAGGTGCCGTTGTCGGCAACGACCTACTATTTCAAGGACATCGATGACCTGATCACCGATACCTTCGCCCTCTTTGTCGAACGCAGTGCGGCGCATATGGCGGCATTCTGGGCCGGTACCCGGGGAAAGCTGGAGGCCATGGTCGGTCGTGTGGACGGCAGCGAGCAGGCGCGTCGGCAGTTGGCCGAGGAGATCGCCGAGCTGGCGGTGCAGTACGTGCAGCGCCAGTTGCGCGAGCGTCGCGATCACCTGATCGCCGAGCAGGCGTTCCAGCAGGAAGCGTTGCTCAACCCGCGCCTGCGCGAACTGGTGCGGGCCCATCGGCAGATTCTGCAGCAGGGTGTGACCCACTTCTTCGAAGTGCTCGGCTCGCGCCAGCCCGAGCAGGATGCCGTGCTGTTGACGGCCACCATCGTGCGGATGGAGTATCAGGGCCTGTTGGACGGCGTCGATCATCTGGACAGCCAAGGAATGCTGGCCATCCTTAAGCGCTACATGAATCTGGTTCTGGGGCTGTAAGCGTCGATCATCGGGTCGAGCGGCTTACACAAGGAGAGCGTAATGAAAGCCTGGCGCGTACTGGTCGCCCTGTCGTTCCTGCTATTGAGTGGTTGCCTGGTCACCTTCAAGGACCCGATCCCGGCCAACGAGGCCGCGCCCATTCCGCTGCTGGGCGAGTGGACCCGGCAGGACGAGTGGGGCGATCAGCTGTATCTGGAAATCACCCGCGCCGGCTCCAATCTTTATGAAGCACGCATCTACGAAGGCAGCCCGGATAACGTGAGCAGCCTCGAGGAGTTCGGCTTCACCGTCGCCCATCATGGCCGCCGCTGGTATCTCTCGGCGGGCTTGCCGAAAAGCCTGGGCGCCAACTTCGCCATCGCCGGTTTCGAATTGACCCGTGACAACGAGCTGGTGTTGTACAACCTCGACACCGACCGCATCCTGCAGGACATGAACAAGGGCCTGCTGGAGGGGCAGACCGTCGTCATGCCCGAAGCGGACGGCGCATTGATCACCAGCCCGCTGGACAAGGTATTCGCCTACCTCGACGACCCGGCCAACGCCGACCTGTTCGTCGAAGTCGCGCGTTACCAGCGGGTGGCCGAATAGGAACTGCCATGAACAGCCAGCAGAAACTGGACGACTATCAACTCTGCATCCGCGTCCTCAGCGACCGCATCGTCGAAGCGCAAACCCCCATTCGCGTGCTCGATGCGGTGAAGTGGGACGACGGCATCCGCGATGGCTTTCTCAAAGCCAAGGGCAAGCAAGCGCCAGCGGTGGACCGCGACTATTACCTGAACCGGCCGCTGGCCTTCGATGCGGCGGCGAAGAAGCTGGAATTCCAGAACATCGAGCGCGACATCACCCGTCAGCTCGGCCAGTTCAACCCGGTCGGGCAGATCATGCGGCGCATGTGCAAGGAATACCGCATGGTCATCCGCATGCTCGAAGCGCGCGGCACCGAGGACTTCGGCCTGATCAGCCAGGAACTCTACGGCGCGGCCTCCGATGCCTTCCACGCCGGCGACCCGACCCTCGCCGACCTCGGCCTGATGCTCTCGGACTACCTTAACAACATCGCCGCACGGGGTGATCTGGAAGACGAGCCCAAGGTGCTTGGCGCCAGTGACGCGGTGAGTATCCTGCAGCAGCGCTTGGCCGGTGTTTTCGGTGATGACACCATCCGCGTGTTCGAGTCTGACGGCATCCTCGCCGACGCCGCGGCGGGCGCCGACTACATCAAGATCCGCAGCGATGCGCGCTTCAACGAGCGCGACGTCAAGGCGCTGGAAGTGCATGAAGGCCTGGTGCACGTTGGCACAACGCTCAACGGCCTGAACCAGCCGATCTGCACCTTCCTGGCCAAGGGGCCACCCTCGTCGACCGTCACCCAGGAAGGCCTGGCGATCCTCATGGAGGTGATCGCCTTCGCCTCCTATCCGACCCGCCTGCGCAAGCTGACCAACCGCACCCGCGCCATCCACATGGCCGAGGAGGGCGCGGATTTCCTCGAAGTGTTCGAGTTCTTCCGTGAGCAGGGTTATGGTCTGGAAGGCGGTTACAGCAATGCCAGTCGGGTTTTCCGCGGTTCCGTGCCCACTGGTTTGCCGTTCACCAAGGACCTGTCGTACTTAAAGGGCTTCATCCTGATCTACAACTACATCCAGCTGGCGGTGCGCAAAGGCAAGTTGGAGCAAATCCCGCTGCTGTTCTGCGGCAAGACCACCCTGGAAGACATGCGCACGCTGCGCAAGCTGGTGGACGAAGGCCTGGTGCTGCCGCCCAAGTACTTGCCGCCGCAGTTCCAAGACATGAACGCCTTGTCGGCATGGATGTGTTTCTCCAACTTCCTCAACCACCTGAGCCTGGATCGCATCGAGGCGGACTACGCCAATATTCTCTGAATCACGCCGCATGTAGGGTGCGCCGCGCGCACCGCTGCCGTAGCCCGGATGAAATCCGGGAAGCCCTGGAGACCGCCCTGTGCCCAGTCATCAACTCGAATACGAAATTCTCGGAGCTTCGGCGCAATCGGTGGAGATCATCCTCGACCCCGGCGAGACGGTAATCGCCGAGGCCGGTGCGATGAACTACATGACCGACGGCGTGCGCTTCGAAACGCGCATGGGCGATGGTTCGTCCAGTGGTCTGCTGGGCAAGCTGTGGAGCGTCGGCAAGCGCATGCTCACTGGCGAGTCGCTGTTTATGACTCACTTCAGCAACGCCGGCAAAAGTCAGGCACGAGTGGCCTTCGCCGCGCCTTATCCGGGCACCGTGGTGCCCATTGATCTGGCGAAAATCGGCGGCCGGCTAATCTGTCAGAAGGACGCCTTTCTCTGTGCTGCGCACGGCACCAGTATCGGCATCAGCTTCGCCAAACGTCTGGGCGCCGGTTTCTTCGGCGGTGAAGGCTTCATCCTGCAGAAGCTCGAAGGCGATGGCCTGGCATTCGTGCATGCCGGCGGCACGGTGATCCGCAAGGAGTTGAACAACGAAACCCTGCGCCTGGATACCGGTTGCCTGGTGGCCTTCAGCAGCGGCATCGACTATGACATCGCCCTCGCCGGCGGGCTGAAGAGCATGCTGTTCGGCGGCGAAGGGATCCTGCTGACCACCCTCAAGGGCACCGGCACGGTGTGGATCCAGAGCCTGCCGTTCTCGCGCCTGGCAGAACGCGTGTATGCGGCGACCGTACAGGCCCGTGAAGAGGTGCGTGCCGGTGGCAAGTAGCCTGAGGACGCTAGCGTTTGTGCTGGCCAGCCTGTGGTTGGCTGGTTGCAGCGGTCTGCTGTTCTACCCCGAGCCCGGGCTGCCGATCACTCCCGAGCGTGCCGGCCTGGAATACCGCGATATCGAACTGCATGCCGCCGACGGCACCCGGTTGCACGCCTGGTGGCTGCCGGCCAAGCCTGATGTCGCGGTCAAGGGCACGGTGCTGCATTTGCATGGCAATGGCGGCAACCTGGCCTGGCACTTGGGCGGCGTGCACTGGCTGCCGGAGCAGGGCTATCAGGTGTTGATGCTGGATTACCGCGGCTATGGCCTGTCCGAAGGCAAGCCGCGCCTGCCCGAGGTCTATCAGGATATCGACGCGGCCTTCACCTGGCTCGACCAGGCGCCGCAGGTCAGGGGCAAGCCGCTGTTTCTGCTGGGGCAGAGCCTTGGCGGTGCCCTCGGTGTGCGTTACTTGGCGCAACAACCCGAGCGCCAGTCGACCTTGCAGGCCATCGCGCTCGATGGTGTGCCGGCCAGCTACCGCGATGTCGGCCGCTATGCCCTGAGCAAGAGCTGGCTGACCTGGCCGCTGCAGATGCCGCTGTCCTGGCTGGTGCCGGACGGCGACAGCGCGATTGCGAGCATCGATCGACTCGCCGGCGTGCCTTTGCTGATCTATCACAGTGTTGACGACACGATCGTGCCGCTTTCCAATGGCCAGCGTTTGTATCAAGCTGCGCACCCGCCGCGGGCCTTTCAGGCGACCCGTGGGCCGCATGTGCAAACCTTCGCCGAGCCCGCCTGGCGTCAATCGCTGCTGGCGTTCTTCGCCGCGCCGCAGGCCTACGTCGAGGGGCTGGGGCCGGCCACCGAATCCGCAACAGAGAGTCCGTAATGACCGAACGCAATCCCATTCCACTGATCCTCACCGGCGTCGCCAGCATCGTCGGCACCGTCGGCGTCCTCTGGTACTACGGCTATGTGCATTTCGCCAAACCGGAAGATGCCTTGCTGCTGTCCGACTTCACCATGCTCAAGACCATCCCCGGCGAGGACTACAAGGTTTCACTGAAACCGGCCGATCAGGTGGCGCAATGCATCGACGGCGTAGTGGTGCTGTTCGATCTGCAGCAGAAGGGGCTGACCGGCGTGCTGGTGGATAACAGGAAGCAGGCCGTGCGTTGCATGGGCCAGGAGACTCCGCAGTTGGAGCAGTAAGGTCAGCAACCAAAAAGAAACCCGCCGTCAGGCGGGTTTCTTCATTGCAGCAGCGGTGTGATCAGGCGCCGGCAGAGGAGCGCGGTGCCACCGGCTGGTTGTCGTTGGAGATGGTCACCTCCACGCGACGGTTCTGCGCACGACCGGAATCGCTGGAGTTGTCCGCAACCGGATACTCCTTGCCGTAACCCTGGGCGACGATTCGGGTCGGTTCTACGCCGGCGCGAATCAGCGCACGACGCACGGACTCGGCGCGACGCTCGGACAGGCCCTGGTTGTAGCTGGCCGAGCCGACGCTGTCGGTGTAGCCCTCGACGATCACTTGGCGCTCCGGGTTTTCCTGGAGGAAACGCGCCAGTTGCGTGACATTGGGCAGCGCGCTGCTCTTGAGTTCGGCCTTGTTGAAGTCGAACAGAACGTCACCGAAGGTCACCAGCGTGCCGCGTTCGGTCTGCTTGGCGTTGAGGCTGTCCTGCAGCTTGCGGATCTGCGCATCGCGGGCATCGAGCAGGGCCTTGGCACGTTGCGCGGAGCTGTTCTTCAGCTCGGCTTCAGCAGTGCGCAGGGCGATGGTCTGCTTGGCCACCTCGACGCGCTTGTTGGTCAGGTAGGCCAGTTGGTCGACCTTCTTCTCGTCTTCCTTGTCCATGTAGGCTTTGTCGGCCTTGTTCAGCCATTCCTGGGCTTCCTTGGTCTCCAGTGCGGCCACCTTGGTCGCCTGCGGATCGCTCTGCAGCGAGGAGAAGTTGCTACGCGCCGACTCCAGGTTGGCGTTGGGCTGGTGCGAGCAGGCGGCGAGGCCAACGCTCAGGGCCAGAAGGGCGGGGATCATCACGTGTTTACGCATGGCGTTCATCCTTTGATCTTTCAGCGAATGGGTGGGTGGCAAGGCGCTCATTGAGCGTTTCGCATGCCTTCCTCACGCAGCTCCTCGACACCCTTGCGGGCGTCCTGCACGGCTTGCTCGGCCTTGGCGGCCTGGGCCTTGCGCTCGGCGACGCGGGCGTCCCATTCGGCCTGTTCGGCCAGGCGGCGGGCCTTGTCATACTCTTTCTCGTGCATGGCCAGCTCGGCTTCCTTGAGCTTGTCCTGCGCGGACTTCATTTCCACTGCAGCGAACTCGGTACCGCCAGCGCTGATCGCCGAGTTGACGGCAGACTGCGTCACGGCATATTGCTCGGTCGGTGGGTTACCGGCGCAGCCGGCGAGTACCAGGCTACTGCCCAGCACCAGTGCAGCCAGTTTGATCCCCTGCAGGCGGCTGCGTGGGGCTTTATCGGTATGGGTCTTCATGGTGGCTAACTCCATTTGAAACACTCCTATGAATGACGATATCCGTGGCAAATGACCCAACGTGCTATGCGTCCGCCAAGGCCGTTGGCGACGCTGGCTTGCCACGAGGGGCCTGCAGTTGGGACCTGAACTTTTCTTGAATGGTTCAGAAAAAAAGACAGCCTACTTATGATTTCAGGCATGACCATTTAGTCAGGTATTGAAAGCTCTACGCCCGCCCCCTAAGACCGAGAGCACGTGCGAAAAAGATTCATCTCCCCTTGTAGTTCGTGGGCTTCGATAGGTTTTTTCAGGCCGAACACGGCCGCAGCGAGCGCTCCGCCGAAGCCGGGCAGCCTGCTGCCGTTGTTGCCTAGAAGCGTGTCGGTAACGGCGCTTCTATGGCCTAAGTACGCGAATTTGAACGTTATATCGAACGAGCGCTCAGTGGCTTGTACCCTTAGCCGACTCATTGAGCTGGCGCAGGTACTTGCGCGACAGCGCCAGAAAGCGCGGTGTCGGCCCGACGTCCTCGTAGAGAGGGTCGCCCTGTTCATCCAGCGCTACCACCTTGTTGCCCTTTACATAGGGCAGGCTGGCTTCCAGCTCTTCCAGTGCCGCGCCAATCAGTTCGCCGAGCAACTCTTCGCTGTGGTGCTTGGGGTACATCTCGGTGAGCGCCGCCAGGCGTGCGGCCGATTCGACATCCAGATGAATGTGGTAGCGGGTCGGGGTCAGGTGGCCCTTGGCATTCTGTTCCCAGTGTTTTGCCAGTTCGCGAATTCTCATGTCGTCGCTCCTTACGGGGGCGCAGGCAATGCCGGTTGGACATTCCTCTGCGCCTGTCAACAAGCCTAGACCCAGCACTCAGCCCCACTTGGGAGCACGCCGCACCCTTGTAAGAAGTTGGCGCGCTGGGCACTCTGTTGACAATGGTCAGCAGAAGGAGTGCGACATGGCGGAAATAGATGCGCGCTTGCGTGAAGAGGTGCACCTGCTCGGTGAGCTGCTCGGGCATACCATCAGCACCCAGTTGGGCGACGAGTTTCTTGACAAGATCGAGCGCATACGCAAGGCGGCCAAGGCCGGTCGCAGCGGCACCGATGCGGATGTCGAGCAGTTGACCAGCACCCTGGGCGACCTCGGTGACGACGAGTTGTTACCCGTGGCGCGGGCGTTCAACCAGTTCCTCAATCTGGCCAATATCGCCGAGCAGCAGCATCGTGTGCGCCGCCGCCGCGCGGGCGAAGCCGAACCTTTCGAGCTGCGTGTGCTGGACGAGTTGCTCGAGCGTCTGCTCGCCGAGGGACAAAGCAGCGACGAGTTGGCGCGCCAGCTTGGGCGTCTGGACATCGAACTGGTACTGACTGCGCACCCCACTGAAGTGGCGCGGCGTACCCTGATTCAGAAATACGATGCCATCGCCGCACAGCTCACGGCACTGGATCACAGCGACCTGTCGCCGGCAGAGCGCGAGCGCATCGTCGAACGCCTGCAACGGTTGATCGCCGAGGCCTGGCACACCGAGGAAATCCGCCGCAGTCGGCCCAGTCCGGTGGACGAAGCCAAGTGGGGCTTTGCCGTCATCGAGCATTCGCTGTGGCAGGCCGTGCCGCAGTTCCTGCGTCGTGCCGACCGCAGCCTTGAGGCCGCCACCGGCCTGCGCCTGCCGCTGGAGGCCGCGCCGATTCGTTTCGCCTCGTGGATGGGCGGTGACCGCGACGGCAACCCCAATGTCACGGCGCGGGTAACGCGCGAGGTGCTGCTGCTGGCACGCTGGATGGCGGCCGATCTGTACCTGCGCGATGTCGATCAGCTTGCGGCCGAGCTGTCCATGCAGCAGGCCAGCGATGAGCTGCGCGCGCAGGTGGGCGACAGCGCCGAGCCATACCGCGCGCAGCTCAAGCATCTGCGCGAGCGCCTACGCGAGACGCGCAGCTGGGCGCAGCAGACGCTGACCGTCGATATCGCCGCGGGGCCTTCGGTGTTGCAGGACAACCGCGATCTGCTGGCGCCGCTGCAGCTGTGCTACCAGTCGCTGCACCAGTGCGGCATGGGCGTGGTCGCCGACGGCCCGTTGCTCGATTGCCTGCGCCGGGCCGCGACCTTCGGTCTGTTCCTGGTGCGCCTCGACGTGCGTCAGGACTCCGCCCGGCACGCTGCGGCGCTGTCGGAAATCACCGATTACCTCGGCCTTGGTCGCTACACCGACTGGGACGAAGAGGCGCGCCTGGATTTCCTCCAGCGTGAACTGGATAGCCGCCGGCCGCTATTGCCGAGCGACTATCGCCCTTCGGCCGATACCGCCGAGGTTCTCGCCACCTGCCGTGAGGTGGCTGCTGCTCCCGCTGCCTCGCTGGGCTCCTACGTGATCTCCATGGCCGGTGCCGCTTCCGACGTGCTGGCAGTGCAACTGCTGCTGAAGGAGGCCGGGTTGCGCCGGCCGATGCGCGTGGTGCCACTGTTTGAAACCCTGGCCGACCTCGACCACGCCGGACCGGTGATGGATCGTCTGCTCGGCTTGCCCGGCTATCGCGCGCGCCTGCATGGCCCGCAGGAAGTGATGATCGGCTATTCCGATTCGGCCAAGGATGCCGGTACCACCGCCGCTGCCTGGGCGCAGTACCGCGCGCAGGAGGAGCTGGTGCGCCTGTGCCGCGAGCATCAGGTCGAGTTGCTCCTGTTCCACGGTCGCGGTGGCACCGTCGGGCGTGGGGGTGGCCCGGCCCATGCGGCCATTCTGTCGCAACCGCCGGGCTCGGTGGCGGGACGCTTCCGTACCACCGAACAGGGCGAGATGATCCGCTTCAAGTTCGGCCTGCCGGATATCGCCGAGCAGAACCTCAACCTCTATCTCGCTGCCGTGCTGGAAGCCACGCTGCTGCCGCCGCCTGCGCCGCAGCCGAGCTGGCGGGCGATGATGGATCGCCTCGCCGATGTGGGTGTGAAGGCCTACCGCGGCGTGGTGCGCGAGCATCCGCAGTTCGTCGAGTATTTCCGCCAGGCCACACCGGAGCAGGAACTGGGCCGGCTGCCGCTGGGCAGTCGCCCGGCCAAGCGGCGTGAGGGCGGCGTCGAGAGCCTGCGAGCGATCCCCTGGATCTTCGCCTGGACCCAGACGCGACTGATGCTGCCGGCCTGGCTCGGCTGGGAGCAGGCGTTGGGGCAGGCGCTGGCGGGTGGTGATGCCGAACTGCTGAAGGACATGCGCGAGCACTGGCCGTTCTTCCGCACGCGCATCGATATGTTGGAGATGGTGCTGACCAAGGCCGACGCCAGCATTGCCGCGCTGTATGACGAGCGCTTGGTCGAACCCGCGCTGCAACCGTTGGGTGCGCAGTTACGCGACCTATTGTCGCAGGCCTGTGCCGCCGTACTGGAATTGACCGGTCAGTCGCACCTGCTCGCGCACAACCCGGAAACCCTCGAATCGATCAGCGTACGCAATACCTATCTCGACCCGCTGCACCTGCTGCAGGCCGAGCTGCTGGCGCGCTGCCGCCAGCGCGAGCAGGTGCCGGAGAGCCCGCTGGAGCAGGCCTTGCTGGTCAGTGTTGCCGGTATCGCAGCGGGCTTGCGCAACACCGGCTAAGGGATGCAGTGCGCTGGCGCAAAGGTGTGCGGCCAGCGCCGTGTACGGGGTGCAGGCCGCCGTGAGGAGGGTTTTTATCCGACTTTTGGCGGCTTGTGCGCCTGGGGTGCGCTGTGTATCTTGAGCAGCCTTTTTGGCCGCTGCGGCTGCCGCACAACATTCAAGAGATTGGCCCCACGAGGCGAGTCCGACCGATTACTACATAACTCTTGAGGAGCACATCGATGCGCGTGATTCTGCTGGGGGCGCCCGGTGCCGGCAAAGGTACCCAGGCTCGCTACATCACCGAGAAGTTCGGCATTCCGCAAATCTCCACTGGCGACATGCTGCGCGCAGCGGTCAAGGCTGGCACCGAGCTCGGCCTGAAAGCCAAGAGCGTAATGGATGCTGGCGGTCTGGTCTCCGATGACCTGATCATCAACCTGGTCAAGGAGCGCATCGCTCAAGACGATTGCGCCAATGGCTTTCTGTTCGACGGTTTCCCGCGCACCATTCCGCAAGCCGAAGCGCTGCGCGATGCCGGCGTAGCCCTGGATCACGTGGTGGAAATCGCCGTCGACGACGAGGAAATCGTCAAGCGTCTGTCCGGCCGTCGTGTACACCCGGCTTCCGGGCGCGTCTACCACACCGAATACAACCCGCCGAAGGTTGCCGGCAAGGACGACCTGACCGGTGAGGAGCTGGTCCAGCGCGAAGACGACAAGGAAGAGACCGTGCGTCATCGCCTGTCCGTCTACCACTCGCAGACCAAGCCGCTGGTGGACTTCTACCAGAAGCTTTCCGCCGCCACCGGTACGCCGAAGTGCAGCCACATTCCGGGCGTCGGCAGCGTCGAAGAAATCACCGCGAAGACCCTGGCCGCTCTGGACTGAGTCCACGCCGCCAGCCGTTATCGCACCAAGGCCTCGAAAGGGGCCTTGGTCGTTTATGGAACACGAATACGTTGTGGTCGCTCTCAAGCATGGCCCCGAGTGACGGGTCGGCTAGTATCGATGGTGCAAGCCTCCGGCCTGCGTCGGGGCCTGTCGATAACCTATAAGGAAGAGGGCATTAAATGACCGAGAAACGCATTTGGCTGGGCCTTGCGGTATCGTTGTTGACCACTCCGCTGGTATTTGCCGAGATCGCCGCGCAGAGCAAGACCGACTGTTCGGTCGCGGAATTCACCATGGGCTTGCGCTTTCAGCAGCAGTCCGCGGAGGTCCAGGCGCTGCAGTTGCAGGCCTACAACATCGCAACAGAGAGGCTCGACAAGGCCGTAGCGGTGGCGAAGGATCCTTCCAAGCTGGCCATCGTCACCGACCTTGATGAAACCGTGATCGACAACAGCGCACTGCTGGCACGCGACCTGGCCAACTGTCATCAATACGATGCCTGGGATACCTGGCTGCCCTGGGAACGCGACGGCACGCCGGAGCTGATCCCCGGTGCGAAGAAATTCCTCGAGCATGCCGACAAGCTCGGCGTGACCATCCGCTACATCTCCGACCGTGCCGACGAGCAGAAGAAATACACCCTGGCCACCCTGACCAAGCTGGGCCTGCCGCAGGTGTCGGAAGACAGCGTGCTGCTGCTCGGCCCGCCCAAGGTCGAACGCCGCGCCATCGTCAGCGCCGATCAGCAGATCGTCATGCTGCTGGGCGACACGCTGCACGATTTCGATGCACGCTTTCGCAAGACGCCGCTCGACGCACAGCGCAAGACCGTTGCTGACGAGGCTGAAAAGTGGGGTGTGGAGTGGATCGTATTCCCCAACGCCAGCTATGGCACCTGGTCCGAAGCGCCGCTCAAAGGCTGGGACGCCGAGCCTGTGGTCGAGCCCTGGTAAGACCGCGCTGATCGCCACCGGTCGCTCGGCTCAGGCCGGGCGCCGTCATGGCGCTGGAAAAAAACTCGTCGAGCCGGTCTAATGCCGGCTCTTTTTTCTTCAGCCGTCCGAATGCAATGACCACTCTCCTGGCCCTGGATACCGCCACCGAAGCTTGCTCCGTCGCGCTGCTGCATGACGGTCGTGTGCTCAGTTATTATGAAGTCGCCCCGCGTCTGCATGCGCAGCGCCTGTTGCCGATGATCCAGCAGCTGCTGGGCGATGCCGGCATCGCGGCTTCGGCGCTGGATGCCATCGCCTTCGGTCGTGGCCCCGGTGCCTTCACCGGCGTGCGCATCGCCATCGGCGTGGTACAGGGCCTGGCCTTCGCACTGGAGCGGCCGGTGTTGCCGGTCTCCAACCTGGCCGTGCTGGCCCAGCGCGCGCTGCGAGAGCAGGGCGTGACCCAGGTCGCCGCGGCGATCGATGCGCGCATGGATGAGGTCTACTGGGGCTGTTATCGCGCCGAGGCAGGCGAGATGCGTTTGCTCGGCCAGGAGGCGGTGTTGCCGCCGGAACAGGCCGAGGCGCCACTCGGCAGCGATGGTGAATGGTACGGTGCCGGTACGGGGTGGGGCACCTTTGCCACGCGTATCGCCCTCAAGCCCGCGAGCATGGACGGCAGCATGCTGCCGCATGCCGAAGACCTGCTGAACCTGGCGCGTTTCGCCTGGGCGCGCGGCGAGGCTGTGCCGGCCGATCAGGCGCAGCCGGTTTACCTGCGTGACCAGGTCGCCACACCGAAAGCACCACCGGTATGACAGCTTGTCGGATGCTTGGCGTCAAAAACCGCTTGGTAATTGCCAAGACCGGTACTCGCCGTTACATTGCCAGCACTGTCCATTATTAGCTCGAGCCCGAGCAGTCCTAAATGCGGATCGACGGTTACCTGCCTCCCTACTCGCCAGATCGCGGCCCCCGTTCGGGGACAGCGGTCACGCCCTATCGCGAGGCGCAGCGGGAAGTCGAGGCCCGACGTGAGCAGCCAGCTGCCCCGGCGAGCAGCCAGGGTCTCGAGCAGGCCCCGCAGATTCGTCGCGTGCAGGCCAGCAGCAGTAACTCCGATAGCCTGCCGACGCGAGCGCAGGACCTGGTTTACCAGCAGCCCGCGCTGAGCAACCGCGCTGCCCAGGCGTTGGCCAGCTACAGCACCACCGCTGCCTACGCCAATGAGTACGATGCTCAGCAAGTGCTCGGCCTCGATCTCTACGCGTAACTCCGTTTCATGGCGTGGCTCACGCCCCTCAGCCTGGTCCGTTGCATAGATCGATGAGTGTTGCGCTTCCCTATTTTCTTGGTTGTCCATCCTGGAGCGAAGCGGCCTGGCGCGCCACGCTCTATCCACAGGACACGCGTCCCACGGATTTTCTCGGCCGCTATACCGAAGTGTTCAACGCGGTAGAAGGCAACACCACCTTTTACGCCAGGCCCAGCGAGCAAACGGTCGCCCGCTGGGCGCTGGCGATGCCGGCGCACTTTCGTTTCTGCGCCAAGTTGCCGCGCGATATCAGCCACAGCGAAGACCTCTGCCAGCAACTCGATGAGGTCGCGCAGTTCCGCCAGTTGCTGGCGCCGCTCGGCGCGCGGGTCGCGCCTTACTGGCTGCAGTTGCCGGCTGCATTCGGTCCTTCGCGGTTGGCCGAGCTGGCTACGTTCATCGAGCAGTGGGGCGAATGGCCGCTGGCTGTAGAGGTGCGTCATCCGGAGTTCTTCGCCAAGGGCGATGCCGAGCGTGTGCTCAATCGCCTGCTGCACGAGCGCGGTATCGAGCGCATCTGCCTGGACTCGCGAGCGCTGTTCAGCTGCGACTCGCAGGAGCCGGCCGTGCTCCATGCGCAGGCCAAGAAACCGCGCCTGCCGACCCGGCCCACGGCGTTCAGTCAGCATCCACAGCTGCGTTTCATCGGCCACCCTGAACTGCTGGCCAACGATCCCTTCATGCTGCCCTGGCTGGACAAGGTCGCTGGCTGGATCGAGCAGGGGCTCGCTCCGTACGTCTTCGCGCACACCTCCGATAATCGCCTGGCGCCCGAGCTGGCGCGGCGTTTTCACCAGCAGCTGATGCAGCGCCTGCCAGGCTTGCCGGAATTGCCGGTGCTGCGAACCGAACCGGAACTGGAGCAGCTCGGCCTGCTCTGATGAAGGATGAACATGCTGATACGGATAATCGGTCGTTTGCTGTTTCTTTCCCTGCTGCTGGGCGCCGCACTGCTGGTGGCGCTCTGGCGTGGCTGGGTTGAGGTGGCGCCGCGTTTCAATCCCTGGGCGCCGCTGGACGTGCGAGAAGCGCCAAACCTGCTGACCTCATTCAAGCTCTGGCGCCTGAGCGAGGATCGTGCGCTGTGCGACCTGGCCCTGGCCACGTCCGACCTGCGTTTCACGCGCCTGGATGACAGCACGCCGCACCCCGGCTGCCCGATTGAAAACGCCGTACGCATCCAGGGCGCCGACGTTGGCCTGAGCAGCAGCTTCATGGCCACCTGCCCGTTGGCGGTGAGTTTCGCCCTGTTCGAGCGCCATGGCCTGCAGCCCGCTGCGCAGGAGGTGTTCGGTCAGCCGGTCAGCCGTATCGAACATGTCGGCAGCTTCGCCTGTCGCAGCATCGCCGGCAGCCAGCGACCCAGCCAGCATTCCTATGCCAATGCCTTGGACATGGTCGGTTTTCGCCTGCGCGACGGCCAGCGCATCAGCGTGCTGCACGACTGGCCGGGGGAAGGCGACAAGGCGCGCTTTCTGCGTCTGGTTCGGGACGCGGCCTGCGACAGTTTCAACGTTACTCTGGGGCCGGAATACAACGCCGCCCACCGTGATCACTTTCACGTTGACATGGGCATGTGGCGGATGTGCCGCTAACAGCCTGTTTGCGAGTTGTGACGCGGGCGTGATCCGCTCGCGGCTGCACTGGCTCGCTGCTTCGGCGCAGAGCGGATGTTCATTCTCGATGCGGCTGTCGGCGGCCGGGTCTGGCAGAATGCCGCTCCTTCGATGTCGACCGAGCGGTCGATGCTTTGAGTGATTTTTGAGCAGAACGAACCCATGACCGACGAGCGGCACAACGCCAGCATCCGCATCCAAGCCCTGCGCCCTCAGTACGCCGAAGCGGCGGCCCAGTGGGCGGCGCGCCTGGGCCTGGCTCTCGAGGGGGAAACCGAGTTCGCCCTGCAACTGGGGGATGACGGGCTGCAGCTGGTCGAGTTGGGCGACAAGGCACCCGGCCCGGTGCGGGTGGATTTCGTCGAGGGTGCGGCGGCGCATCGACGTCAATTCGGTGGTGGCAGCGGGCAGATGATCGCCAAGGCGGTGGGCGTGCAATCGGGGATTCGCCCGCGCATTCTCGATGCGACCGCCGGGCTGGGGCGCGATGCCTACGTGCTGGCCAGCCTGGGCTGCGACATGACGCTGATCGAGCGCCAGCCGCTGGTCGCGGCGCTGCTGGAAGACGGTCTGCAACGTGCTGCGCTGGATCTCGACGTGGCGCCCATCGCCGCGCGCATGCGCCTGCTCACTGGCAATGCCATCGAATTGATGTGCGCCTGGCAAGGTGAGCCGCCGCAGGTGATCTACCTCGACCCGATGTTCCCGCATCGCGACAAGAGTGCGCTGGTGAAGAAGGAAATGCGCCTGTTCCGCCCCTTCGTCGGCGACGATCTGGACGCGCCGGCGTTGCTCGAGGCGGCGCTGGCGCTGGCCACCCATCGTGTGGTGGTCAAACGCCCGCGCAAGGCGCCGGCCATCGAAGGCGGCAAGCCCGGCTATGTGCTGGAAGGCAAATCCAGTCGCTACGACATCTATCCGAAGAAGAAATTGGAAGCCGGTGCCTAGAGTGCGCTGTCAGGGCCGATAAGCGCGCAGAAACAGCTGTACCGCGTCCTGCACATGATGTTCCGCGGCGTCGCCCTGCAGCGGCTCACCACAGCCGATCAGCAGGCGGAAATGCGCGCCGCCCTTGAGCAGGCTGAAGAAATGATCGGCGGCCTGGCGCGGGTCGTCCAGGCTCAACAGGCCACGCCTGGCGGCCTTGTGCAGCAGCACTTCCATTTCTTCCTGCACCCGTTTCGGGCCGGCCTCGTAGAACACCTGCGACAGCTTGGAGCCCTGGCTGGCCAGGCTCACCATCATCCGGTGCATCTCCACCGATTCACGGCTGTTGACCAGCGCCAGGAAACCGCGCGCGATTCCCAGCAACTGGCTTTCCAGCGGCACGTTATCCGGCAGCTCGAACAACAGTTCCGGCAGCTGTTCCTCGCACTTGGCCTTGATCGCCGCGGAGAACAGCGTCTCCTTGTCGGTGAAGTGGCTGTACACGGTGAGCTTGGAAACCCCGGCCTCGGCGGCGATGGCGTCCATGCTGCTGCCGTCGTAACCGTTTCGCAGGAACAGGCCCTTGGCCGCTTCCAGAATGGCGCGGCGTTTGGCGGGATCCTTCGGGCGACCGGGACCGGAAGGTTGTAACAACTTGTCTGGCATCAGCAGATTTTAATACTGGACTGGCGAGTTTGCTATTTTTACTATACCCGCCAGTACAAATATTCCAAAGGGCAACTCCGATAGCCTTGGCGCTGGTAGCGCCGTGAGCTTAGGGCCAGCTCCAAACCTTCTTCGAAAGGTCTCACACATGTCCCGCCACGTTCTCCCCTTGATCGCTTCTCTGGGTCTGGTCTTTGTGTTGTCTGCCTGCGGCAATGGTGAGCAGATGGAGCAGCCGGTGCGTCCGGCCATGGTGGTGCAGCCGCAGCCGGCCACCGCCCTGGTGGACAGCTATCCGGGTGAGGTGCGCGCGCGCTACGAACCTGAGCTGGCCTTCCGCATCGCCGGCAAGGTGAGCAAGCGCATGGTGGATGTCGGCGAGCGGGTGAAGAAGGACCAGGCTCTGGCCGAGCTGGACCCGCAGGACGTACGTCTGCAGTTGGAAGCCACGCGCGCGCAGATGACGGCAGCCGAGGCCAACCTGCAGACCGTGCGCGCCGAGCGCGAGCGCTACAAGGCGCTGCTCGGGCGCAATCTGGTCAGTCGCTCGCAGTTCGACAACGTCGAGAACCAGTACCGCGCCGGTGAAGCCCGTCTGAAACAGATCAAGGCCGAGTACGACGTGGCGCGCAACCAGACCGGCTATGCCGTGCTGCGCGCCTCGCAGGATGGCGTGATCGCCCGCCGTGCGGTCGAGGTCGGGCAGGTGGTGGCCGCCGGGCAAACCGTGTTTACCCTGGCCGCCGATGGCGAGCGTGAAGTGTCGATCAGTCTGCCGGAGCAGAGCTTCGGTCGCTTCGAGATCGGTCAGCCGGTCGAGGTGGAGTTGTGGTCGCAACCCGACCAGCGCTTCCCCGGGCGCATTCGCGAGATGGCGCCGGCTGCCGATCCGCAATCACGTACCTTCGCCGCCCGCGTCGCCTTCAGCGAAGGCAAGGTGCCGGCGGAGCTGGGGCAGAGCGCGCGCGTCTTCATCGCCAGCAACGGCGAGGTGCCGCTGGCCGTGCCGCTGTCGGCACTTAGCGCCGAGCAGGGGCAGGCCTTCGTCTGGGTCATCGACCCCAGGGAGCACACCGTGCAGCGCCGACCGGTCCGCGTTGGCGCTTATGGTGACGACCGCGTGCCGGTGCTGGAGGGGCTTTCCGCATCCGATTGGGTGGTGGCCGCTGGCGTGCAGATGCTGCGCGAGGGGCTGAAAGTGCGCCCTGTCGATCGCGATAATCGCAATGTCGAACTGGCAGCCAAGGAGTAAGCGGGCATGAGCTTCAACCTGTCTGCCTGGGCGTTGCGTCATCGCCAGATCGTTCTCTACATCATGCTGCTGTTCGCCGTGGTGGGGGCGTTGTCCTACACCAAGCTGGGGCAGAGCGAAGACCCGCCCTTTACCTTCAAGGCCATGGTGATTCGCACCAACTGGCCGGGCGCCAGCGCCGAAGAGGTTTCGCGCCAGGTCACCGAGCGCATCGAAAAGAAGCTGATGGAGACCGGCGAGTACGACCGCATCACCAGCTTCTCCCGTCCGGGTGAGTCGCAGGTTACCTTCATGGCGCGCGATTCCATGCGCAGCTCGCAGATTCCCGAGCTGTGGTACCAGGTGCGCAAGAAGATCAGCGACATTCGCCACACCTTGCCGCCCGGCATCCAGGGGCCGTTCTTCAACGACGAGTTCGGCACCACCTTCGGCAACATCTATGCGCTGACCGGCAACGGTTTTGACTATGCGGTGCTCAAGGACTATGCCGACCGCCTGCAATTGCAATTGCAGCGAGTCAGGGACGTCGGCAAGGTCGAGCTGGTGGGGCTGCAGGACGAGAAGATCTGGATCGAGCTGTCCAACACCAAGCTGGCGACCCTGGGCCTGCCGCTGTCCGCGGTGCAGCAGGCGCTGGAGGCGCAGAACGCGGTGGCGGCTGCCGGCTTCTTCGAGACGTCCAGCGAGCGCATTCAGCTGCGCGTGACCGGCCGTTTCGAGTCGGTGCAGGAGATTCGCGACTTCCCCATTCGGGTCGGTGATCGCACCTTCCGCATTGCCGATGTGGCCGAGGTCAAGCGCGGGTTCAACGATCCACCTGCGCCGCGCATGCGCTTCATGGGTGAGGACGCCATCGGCATTGCCGTGTCGATGAAGGACGGCGGCGACATCCTTGTGCTGGGCAAAGCGCTTGAGGGTGAATTCGCCCGCCTGCAGCAGACCCTGCCGCTGGGCATGGAGCTGCGCAAGGTGTCGGATCAGCCGGCGGCGGTGAAGGCCGGCGTGGGCGAGTTCGTCAAGGTACTGGTCGAGGCGCTGGTGATCGTGCTTGCGGTCAGCTTCTTCTCCCTGGGCGTGCGCACCGGCCTGGTGGTGGCGCTGGTGATCCCGCTGGTGCTGGCGATGACCTTCGCCGCCATGTACTACTTAGGCATCGGCCTGCACAAGATTTCTCTCGGCGCGCTGGTGCTCGGCCTGGGCCTGCTGGTGGACGATGCGATCATCGCGGTGGAGATGATGGCGATCAAGATGGAACAGGGCTATGACCGCTTCAAGGCGGCCAGTTTCGCCTGGACCAGCACCGCGTTTCCCATGCTTACCGGCACGCTGATCACCGCCGCGGGCTTTCTGCCCATCGCCACCGCGCAGTCCGGCACGGGCGAGTACACCCGTTCCATCTTCCAGGTGGTGGCCATCTCGCTGATCGCCTCGTGGATCGCCGCGGTGATGTTTGTGCCCTATCTGGGCGACAAGCTGTTGCCGGACCTGGCCAAGCTGCACGCGGCGAAACATGGCGGCAGCGATGGGGGCCATGACCCCTATTCGACGCCGTTCTACCGCCGCGTGCGCGCCACGGTCCAGTGGTGTGTGCGCCGTCGCGGCATTGTCATCCTGCTGACCATCGGCTTGTTCATCGGCTCGGTATTGCTGTTCCGCTTCGTGCCACAACAGTTCTTCCCGGCTTCCGGCCGTCTGGAGCTGATGGTCGACATCAAGCTGGAGGAGGGCGCCTCACTGAGCGCCACGGAGGCCGAGGTGCGTCGCCTGGAACAACTGCTCAAGGAGCAGTCGGGCATCGATAACTATGTCGCCTATGTCGGCACCGGTTCACCGCGTTTCTACCTGCCGCTGGATCAGCAATTGCCGGCGGCGAGCTTCGCCCAGTTCGTGGTGCTGGCGTCGAGCATCGAGGAGCGCGAGCGCCTGCGCACCTGGCTGATCCAGACGATGAACGACCAGTTCCCGGCCTTGCGCAGCCGCGTCAGCCGCCTGGAGAACGGCCCGCCGGTGGGCTATCCGGTGCAGTTCCGCGTCAGCGGCGAGCATATCGCCGAGGTGCGCGCCCTGGCTCGCCAGGTGGCGGACAAGGTGCGCGAGAACCCGCATGTGGTGAACGTGCACCTGGATTGGGAGGAGCCGAGCAAGGTGGTGATCCTCAATATCGATCAGGATCGCGCGCGAGCGCTGGGGGTCAACACCGCCGAGCTGTCGCGCTTTCTGCAGGGCTCTCTGTCCGGCACCAGCGTCAGCCAGTACCGCGAAGGCAATGAGCTGATCGAGATTCTCCAGCGCGGCACACCGCAGGAACGCAAGGCGCTGAGCTTGCTACCGAGCCTGGCGGTGCCGACCGACAGTGGGCGCAGCGTGGCCCTGTCGCAGGTGGCGACGCTGGAATACGGTTTCGAGGAAGGCATCATCTGGCATCGCAACCGCCTGCCCAACGTCACCGTGCGCGCCGACGTCTACGGCAGCCAGCAGCCGGCCAGCCTGACCCAGCAGATCCTGCCGACGCTGGAGCCGATCCGCGCCGAGTTGCCGGATGGTTACCTGCTGGAGGTGGGCGGTACGGTGGAGGACTCGCAGCGCGGGCAGAAATCGGTGAACGCCGGCATCCCGCTGTTCATCGTGGTGGTGCTGACGCTGCTGATGCTGCAGCTCAGGAGCTTCTCGCGTTCGGCCATGGTGTTTCTCACCGCGCCGCTGGGGCTGATCGGCGTGACGCTGTTCCTGCTGATCTTCCGCCAGCCGTTCGGTTTCGTCGCCATGCTCGGCACCATCGCCCTGGCCGGGATGATCATGCGCAACTCGGTGATTTTGGTGGATCAGATCGAGCAGGACATCAGCCATGGCCTGGATCGCTGGCATGCCATCATCGAGGCCACGGTGCGGCGCTTCCGGCCCATCGTGCTGACCGCGCTGGCCGCTGTGCTAGCGATGATTCCGCTATCGCGCAGCGTGTTCTTCGGGCCGATGGCGGTGGCCATCATGGGCGGCCTGGTGGTCGCCACGGCACTGACTCTGCTGTTTCTACCGGCGCTCTATGCGGCCTGGTTCCGGGTCAAGGAAAGCGAGGCCCGCTAGCGCTACAGACGCGTTCGCGTGTTTCGCGGCAAAGCGCCCGGCGGACATGGCGGGGCAGGTGGCGGATATGGATAATGCGCGCTTTTCGCTGGCCCGCCCCGGGCCCGCGATGCGCCGTCGGCCAGTTTGCCGGACGGCCGCGCCGCCGTTCTCTCTGGAGTCGTCATGTTCAGCCCGCTCGTCACCTTCCCGGCCCTGTATAGCGCCACCTTACTCATGCTGGCCGGTTCGGGGCTGTTCAGCACCTACATGGGGCTGCGCCTGACCGAAGAGGGCGCGGGCGACGCCTGGGTTGGCGGCCTGATGGCGGCCTATTACTTCGGTCTGGTATGCGGCGGCAAGTTCGGTCACAAGCTGATCGCCAGCGTTGGCCATATTCGCTCCTACGTCGCCTGCGCCGGCCTCGCCACGGTGATCGTGCTGCTGCATGTGCTGGTCGAGCGCCTGGAGGTCTGGCTGCTGCTGCGTTTCGTGATGGGCGCGGTGATGATGAACCAGTACATGGTGATCGAGAGCTGGCTCAACGAGCAGTCCGAGAACCACATGCGCGGCAAAGTGTTCGCCGGCTACATGGTGGCCGTGGACCTGGGCCTGGTGGTCGGCCAAGGTCTGCTGGCGATGAGCCCGACTCTGGATTACAAGCCGCTGGTGCTGGTGGCGATGTGTTTCGCCTCCTGCCTGATCCCGCTGGCCGTAACCCGTCGCGTGCACCCGGCCAAGCTGGTGGCTGCGCCGCTGGAAATCGGTTTTTTCTGGAAGCGTGTGCCGCAGGCGCTGGGCAGTATTTTCGTCGCCGGACTGATGGTCGGCGCCTTCTACGGCCTGGCGCCGGTCTACGCCAGCCGCAGCGGGCTGGACACCACGCAGGCGAGCCTGTTCGTGGCCATGTGCATCATCGCCGGCTTCTGTGCGCAGTGGCCGCTGGGCTGGTTGTCCGATCGTCTGGACCGCAGCTGGTTGATTCGCGGCAACGCCGTCCTGCTGTGCCTGACCGCCATTCCCATGTGGGGGCTGTTCGACCTGCCGTACTGGCTGTTGCTGGCCAACGGCTTCGTCACCGGCATGTTGCTGTTCACCCTGTACCCACTGGCCGTGGCGCTGGGCAACGACCACGTCGAGCAATCACGCCGGGTGGCGCTGTCGGCCATGCTGCTGACCACCTATGGCGTTGGCGCTTGCATCGGCCCGCTGTTGGCAGGCTTCATGATGCAGCACTTCGGGCCGGGCATGTTCTACATGCTGGTATCGCTCTATGCCGTGGTGCTGATCTTCTGGGTGCAGCCCAAGCGCGTTACCGGCCAGCATCGGGTCGACGAGGCGCCGCTCAGTCACGTGCCGATGCCGGATACGGTCAGCCCCATGGCCGCAGCGCTCGACCCGCGTGTGGAGGAAGTGCCGGAAGAACTGCTGGTGGAAGCGCCAGCCAGCATCGGTCGTTCCGATGGCGAGCCGGACCCACAGAAATAAGCGCACGCAACGAAAAACGGGAGCCATCGGCTCCCGTTTTTTATCCAGTGGTGGAGTTACTCGTCCATTTGCGATTGCAGGTAATTCTGCAGGCCGACGGCTGCGATCAGGCTCAGTTGGGTTTCCAGCCAGTCGATATGATCTTCTTCGGAGCAGAGAATCTCTTCGAGCAACTCGCGGCTGGCATAGTCACCGATGCTTTCGCAGTAGGCGATGGCGGCCTTAAGGTCTGCATGCGCCTTGTGCTCGATCTGCAAATCGCACTGGAGCATTTCCTGGGTGTTTTCGCCGATCAGGATCTTGCCCAGGTCCTGCAGATTGGGAATGCCTTCGAGAAAGAGAATGCGCTTGATCAGCTTGTCGGCGTGCTTCATCTCGTCGATGGACTCGTGGTACTCGTGCTCGCCGAGTTTTTTCAGGCCCCAGTCTTCATACATACGCGCATGCAGGAAGTACTGGTTGATGGCGACCAGTTCGTTACCAAGAATCTTGTTCAGGTGTTGAATGACCTTCTTGTCGCCTTTCATGACCGCTCCAGCTGTTTCAATGACCGTGATGGCCTTGAATTTTCTGTCTAGTTCTTTCTGCTGTCAAACCTAAGTTCTTGAAACATAAGTAAAAATAAAACTGAATAAGAATGTTTTTATTCCGCAACTTGGTGCCAAGTTATTGAAAAGGCGTAATAAAAAAGTTGCTGGAAGTTCTACTGCGGCTAAATCGCCTAAAAAGATGAGTGTTTTTATTTTTCAGCGGCCATAAAAAAGCCCCGCAAAGCGGGGCATGGGCACGCAGAATTCAGGCGGCGTGAGCGGAGTGCGGGTCTTGGCTTTCCAGGTAGTCCTGCAGGCGGGCCTGCTGTATTGGCGTCATGAACAGCCCCAGCTTGCTGCGCCGCCAAAGGATGTCGGCGCTGCCGCGCGCCCATTCTTCGCGGCGCAGATAATCCACTTCGCGGGTATAGAGGCCGGCGCCAAGGTGTTCGCCGAGGTCGGTGAGGTTGTGCACGCCCTCTAGCAGGCGCCAGGTGCGGCTGCCGTAAGTGGTGGCCCAGCGTCTGGCCAGGCTGGAAGGCAGCCAGCCATGACGTTCGCAAAGGGCTTCGACCAGCGCGCTCTGGTCTTGCATGTCCTCGCCGCCAGGCAACGGGGCGCTCGCCGTCCAGCTCGGGCCGAGTTTGCTGAAATAGGGCGCCAGTTGCTGCATGGCCGACTCGGCCAGCTTGCGGTAGGTGGTCAGCTTGCCGCCGAACACCGAGAGCAACGGCGCTTCGCCCGGCGTACCGGAGAGCGACAGGGTGTAATCGCGGGTGATGGCCGAAGGCTCATCGGATTCGTCATCGCACAGCGGGCGTACGCCGGCGAAGCTGTGCAGCACGTCGTCCCGGCCAAGCTGGTGCTTGAAGTGGTCATTGACCACCTTGAGCAGGTAATCGGTTTCCTCGGCGGTGATCGCCACCTGGGCGGGGTCGCCCTGATATTCGCGGTCGGTGGTACCGATCAGGGTAAAGCGCTCCAGATAGGGGATGGCGAAGACGATGCGGCGGTCTTCGTTCTGCAGGATGTAGGCCTGTTCGCCGTCGTACAGGCGCGGTACGACGATATGGCTGCCCTGGATCAGGCGGATGCCATAGGGCGACTGCTGCTTTAGGTCTTCACGGATGAAGCGCGCGACCCAGGGGCCGGCTGCGTTGACCAGCGCGCGGGCGCGAATCGACAGCAGGCTGCCGTCGCTGCGCTCCAGATGGATATGCCACAGGCCCTTGCTGCGCCGGGCGCTGACGCAGCGCGTACGTGGGTGGATGTGTGCGCCTTTCTCCCGTGCGGCCATGGCGTTGAGTACCACCAGACGGGCATCGTCCACCCAGCAGTCGGAATATTCGAAGCCGCGGCTGATCTCGGGTTTCAGCGGGCTGCCGGCACCGAAGCGCAGGCCGCGCGAGGCGGGCAGGCGCTCACGCTTACCCAGGTGATCGTAAAGGAACAGGCCGGCGCGGATCATCCAGGCCGGACGCAGGTGCGGGCGGTGCGGCAGGACGAAGCGCATCGGCTTGACGATATGCGGCGCCTTGGCCAGCAGGACTTCGCGCTCGGCCAGGGCTTCGCGCACCAGGCGGAACTCGTGGTGCTCCAGATAGCGCAGGCCGCCGTGGATCAGCTTGCTGCTGGCCGAGGAGGTGTGGCTGGCCAGATCGTCCTTTTCGCAAAGGAACACGGACAGGCCGCGACCGGCTGCATCCGCCGCGATGCCCACGCCATTGATGCCGCCGCCAACGACGGCGAGGTCATAGACTTCCGCAACGGGGCTGGTGAATGGATCGTGGGGCATAGGGCACGCTCGGCTATTGGATTCGAATGTGTTTATGTTCACTTTCGAAAATATGCTAGACGAAGATGCGCAGCTTCGCTACCCCGGCACGCGATTGCGCGCCGAGCGGTAGGGAAAGATCGGGTTTGTTGTAAGGCGGGTGCAACCCGCTGAGACATTGCTGGCGGGTTGCACCCGCCCTACGCGACAGCCGTCGAGAGGCCAATCAGACCAGATCGAGCTGGACCTTGTGGCTATGCAGTAGGCGGGTGATAGCGGCCGAGGGGGCGCTGTCGGTGAAGACTCGGTCGACCAGGGCGATGGAGCCCAGGCGCACCACGGCGTTACGGCCGAACTTGCTGGAATCGGCGGCGAGGAAAACCTGCCGGGCATTTTCGATGATGGCCTGGGAAACGCGCACTTCCTGGTAGTCGAAATCGAGCAGGCTGCCATCTTCGTCTATGCCGCTGATGCCGACGATGGCGTAGTCGACCTTGAACTGCTGGATGAAGTCCACCGCCGCCTGGCCGACGATGCCGCCATCGCTGCGCACCGTACCGCCGGCCACCAGAACCTCGAAGTCGGCCTTGGCGCTGAGCTGAGCGGCCACGTGCAGGTTGTTGGTGATGATCTTCAGACCCTTGTGGTTCTGCAGTTCACGGGCGATGGCCTCGGTGGTGGTGCCGATGTTGATGAACAGCGAGGCGTGATCGGGAATTTGCGCCGCCACGGCTTCGGCAATGCGCTGCTTCTCCTCGCGCATCTGCCCGGCGCGCATGCCATAGGCGGTGTTCTGGATGCTCGAGGCTTCGCAGGCGGCGCCGCCATGGGTGCGGCGCAACAGGCCGTGCTCGGCCAGCTGGTTGATGTCGCGGCGGATGGTCTGCGGCGTGACGGCGAACGCCTGGGCCAGTTCGTCGATGCTGACGTAGCCGCGTTCACGGGCGAGATTGAGGATGTCGTGCTGGCGGGGAGCGAGATTCATGAGCGCTTCCTGTGATGGTCACCCATTATAGGCTGTAGATGCGGAGGATTTCGGCCTGTTAATGTAGGGCATCTTTCCCAGTGTTTTCACATTCGAACATGACGCCTGCAATCGATCTGTTGAAGAAGGCCAAGGCCGAACACCGCGTACACAGTTACCAGCACGACCCCAAGGCGCCGTCCTACGGGCTGGAGGCGGCGGAGAAACTGGGCCTGGCGCCCGAGCGCGTATTCAAGACACTGCTCGCGGCCACCGAGAAGGGCGAGCTGCTGGTGGCCGTGGTGCCGGTGGCCGGCAGCCTCGATCTCAAGGCGCTGGCGGCGGCTGCCGGAGCGAAGAAGGCCGATATGGCCGACCCGACGGCAGCGCAGCGTGCCACCGGCTATCTGGTCGGCGGCATCAGCCCGCTGGGGCAGAAGAAGCGCCTGCGCACCTTCATCGACGAGTCGGCGCGCCTGCATTCCACCATTCATGTCAGCGGCGGCCGGCGTGGGCTGGAGCTCGAGCTCTCGGCCGACACCCTGGCCCAGCATACTCAGGGACACTTTGCCGCTATCGGCAAAGCCTGAGCCGCGCAGTATGCTGCAAGCAAAATAAGTCATCCTGCGGTCAACAGCAGCGATCGTTGGCAATAACAACAAGGAACCTTGCATGTCTCAATACCTGCTAGCCATCGACCAGGGCACCACCAGCTCCCGCGCCATCATCTTCAGTGCTCAGGGCCTGCCCGTGGCGCGTGCTCAGCAGGAATTCAAGCAGTACTTCCCGCAGGATGGCTGGGTCGAGCACGACGGCCAGGAGATCTGGCTGTCCACGCTCAAGGTCTGCCGCGATGCCATCGCCAGCAGCGGTCTGCAGCCCGATGCGATCGCTGCTATCGGCATCACCAACCAGCGTGAAACCACGCTGGTCTGGGATGCTGCGACCGGCACGCCGATCCATCCGGCAATCGTCTGGCAGGATCGTCGCACCGCCGACTACTGCGCCGGACTCAAGGACCAAGGCCACGAAGCGATGGTTTCGGCCAGGACCGGCCTGCTGATCGACCCGTATTTCTCCGCCACCAAGCTGCGCTGGATCCTGCACAACGTGCCGGGCGCACAGGAGCGGGCGGAGCGCGGCGAGCTGCGTTTCGGTACGGTCGACAGCTTCCTGCTGTGGCGTCTGACCGATGGCAAGGTGCACCGTACCGATGCCAGCAATGCTTCGCGCACACTGATGTTCAATATCCACACCCAGCAGTGGGACGAAGAGCTGCTTAAGCTGTTCGGCATTCCCGCCAGCCTGCTGCCGGAAGTGCTCGACTGCGCTGCCGAGTTCGGCCATACCGAAGCCGAGCTGCTCGGCGCCAGCATCCCGGTGCTGGGCATGGCCGGCGACCAGCAGGCAGCCTTGATCGGTCAGGCCTGCTTCGAACCGGGTATGGTCAAGAGTACCTATGGCACCGGCTGCTTCATGATCCAGAACACCGGCGAGCAGCCGGTGAGTTCGAAGAATCGTCTGCTCACCACCGTCGGCTATCGCCTCGATGGCAAGGTCACCTATGCGGTGGAGGGCAGCATCTTCGTCGCCGGCGCCGCCGTGCAGTGGCTGCGCGACGGCATCAAGCTGATCAGCCATGCGCGCGAAAGCGAGGCCCTAGCCGAAGCGACGGGAGAGGCCTGCGGGGTGTTTTTGGTGCCGGCCTTCACCGGTCTGGGCGCACCTTACTGGGACCCGAAGGCGCGTGGCGCCATCTTCGGTCTGACCCGAGATACCGGCATCAAGGAGATCGTCACCGCCGGCCTGCAGTCGGTGTGCTACCAGACCCGCGACCTGCTCGAAGCCATGCGTCAGGACGGCGCGGCGGCGCCCAGCGCGCTGCGTGTCGACGGTGGCATGGTGGAGAACAACTGGGTCATGCAGTTTCTCGCCGACATCCTCGGTGTCAGTGTCGAGCGGCCCGAAGTCACCGAGACCACTGCGCTCGGCGTCGCCTATCTGGCAGGGCTGAAACTCGGGCTGTATCGCGACCTCGATGCCGTCGCCAGTCATTGGCATCGTCAGCAGCGTTTCGAACCGCGGATGAACGACGCGCATCGCGAGCGTCTCTACGCCGGTTGGTTGGATGCGGTCAAGCGCGTGCGCAGCGAGCCCTGATCTATCGGGCTCGTAGGAGCGGCTTCAGCCGCGATGCTCTCGCGTATCTGGAAAACAGCAACTGTACCTGTTGCAGGTGACCTGGCGCAGGCATGCTGGCGTTTCTGATCTGGCCAGAAACGCATCATGCCGCTCGAATTTCATCAAGTTGACGCCTTTACCGAGCAACCTTTCGCGGGCAATCCCGCCATGGTCTATCGCCTGGATGCCTGGCTGGACGAATCGCTGATGCAGCGTATCGCCGCCGAGCACAACCTGGCCGAGACGGCATTCGTGGTGAAGGAAGGGGAGGCCTGGCACATCCGCTGGTTCACTCCAACCAGCGAGGTGCCGCTGTGCGGCCATGCGACCCTGGCCAGCGCCAAGGTGCTGTTCGATCTCTATCACGAGGCGGGCGACGTACTGCAGTTCACCTGCCTGTCCGGCGCTTTGCGCGTGACTCGTCGAGGGGAGCGGCTGGAGCTGGATTTCCCCGTGCGTCCGGTGGTACCGGTGGCGGCGTCGCTGCAAGCCGAGGTCGAGCGCGCGCTGGGGCAGCCCGCGCAGCAGGTGCTGGCCCTGCTCAATGCCGATGGTAGCGTGCAGGAATTGATGGTGGTGCTGGCGTCCGAAGCGCAGGTGCGCGGCTTCACCCCCGATCTGCCGGCGCTCGCGGCGTTGCCGGGCCTTGGCGTGCTGATCACCGGGGCAGGCGAGCGGCATGACTTCGTCTCGCGTTACTTTGCGCCTGCCATCGGCATCGACGAGGACCCGGTGACCGGTTCGACCCACTGCATGCTGGTGCCGTACTGGGCCGAACGCCTGGGCCGCAGCGAGCTCAGCGCTTTTCAGTGCTCGACACGAGGTGGTGAGTTGCTCTGCCGTCTGGACGGTGGCCGGGTGAAGATCGCGGGCCACGCGCGGCATATCGCCAGCGGCCAGCTGATGCTCTGATCAGTTGCTGCTGACCCGGCGCACGCCGCCGGAATCGCTCAGTTGCAGCTGCGCCGCCACGCTGCCCAGGGCAGGGAAGGCCACCAGGTGATCGGCGGCGATGCGAATGCCCACTTCATCGCCTGGCTGGTGGTCGGCATGGCTGGGGAAGATCGATTCCAGCTGGCTGCCGGTGGGCAGTTGCAGGCGATACAGGGTGGCGGCGCCGAGGAAGGTCTTGCCGACGATGCGCGCCTTCAGATCGCTGCCTTCATCGGCGACGATGTCATCCGGGCGCAGCAGCACATCCACCGCGCTGCCTTGTGCCCAGGTGTAGGCGCGGTTGCCGCGGATCACGCCGAGTTCGGTCTGTACCGTGTCCGGGCTGAGCAACTGGCCGCGGATGAAATAGCCCTGTCCGATAAAGCTGGCGACGAAGGGCGTGAGCGGCTCGTGATAGAGATTGAAGGGCGTGTCCCATTGTTCCAGGCGGCCGCCCTGGAATACGCCGACATGATCGCTGACCGCGAAAGCCTCTTCCTGATCATGGGTGACCAGAATGGCGCTGGTGCCGCGGGTCTTGAGGATATCGCGGACCTCGTGGCTCAGGCGCCGGCGCAACTCGCCATCGAGGTTGGAAAAGGGTTCGTCCAGCAGCAGCAGCTTCGGCTCCGGCGCCAGGGCGCGGGCCAGGGCGACACGTTGTTGCTGCCCACCTGAGAGTTCGTGCGGGTAGCGCTTGGCCAGGTTGCCGAGCTTGACCAGCTCCAGCAGCTCTTGGGTGACGCGCTCGGCGTTGGCTTGCTTGCGGATGCCGAAGGCGACGTTCTCCGCCACGCTGAGGTGGGGGAACAGGGCGTAATCCTGGAACACCATGCCGATATGGCGTTTCTCCGGTGCCAGGGTGAAACCGGCGCGGGAGATGATTTCGCCATCGAGTTCGATCTCACCTTCGAGCACCGGCTCGAAACCGGCGATGGCGCGCAGCGTGGTGGTCTTGCCGCAGCCCGATGGGCCCAGCAGGCAGCCGATATCGCCAGCGTTGAGGTGCAGGTCGAGATCCTGCACCACCTTGTGGTTCTGGTAGCCGCAGTTCAGTCCGCGTAGCTGCAACAGCGGCTGGCTCATGCGTGGTGGTACGCCGGTTCGACCAGCAGTTCGAGCAGCGCCTTCTGCGCGTGCAGGCGGTTTTCGGCCTGATTCCAGGCAACCGAGCGCGGGTCGTCGAGCATGTCGAGGCTGATTTCCTCACCACGATGCGCCGGCAGGCAGTGCATGAACAGCACATCTGGCGCGGCGTTATCGAGCAATGCGGGGGTGACCTGATAAGGGCGGAACAGTGCCATGCGTTGTTCGGCTTCATCTTCCTGGCCCATGGAGGCCCATACATCGGTGCTCATCAGATGGGCGCCGGCCACAGCTTCGCGCGGGTCACGCAGCACCTGCACGCGGTCACCGGCCAGCGCGAGGAAGCGCGCGTCCGGCTCGTAGCCCTCAGGGCAGGCGACCTTCAGCTGGAAGTCGAACTGGATCGCCGCTTCGATATAGGAGTTGCACATGTTGTTGCCGTCGCCGATCCAGGCCACCGTCTTGCCGGTGATACTGCCGCGATGCTCGAGGTAGGTCTGCATGTCGGCCAGCAGCTGGCAGGGGTGCAGGTCATCGGACAGGCCGTTGATCACCGGCACTTTCGATTTGGCGGCGAATTCGGTGAGGTTGCTGTGGGCGAAGGTACGGATCATCACGGCGTCGAGCATGCTCGACATGACGATGGCCGCGTCGCCGATCGGCTCGCCACGACCTAGCTGGGTGTCGCGCGGCGAGAGGAAGATGGCCTGGCCGCCGAGCTGGATCATGCCGGCTTCGAACGACAGACGGGTGCGGGTCGAGGCCTTCTCGAAGATCATGCCCAGCACGCGATTCTTCAGCGGCTCGAACAGTACGCCGCGGTTGCGCAGGTCCTTCAGCTCGATGGCTCGGCGGATCAACCCCACCAGTTCGTCCGGTGTGTAATCCATCATCGAGAGGAAGTGTCTGACGCTCATCGTTAACTACCTTTATCACTACAGTTCGCAAGCCTGTGCCCGGTGACAAAACCGACAAAAACAGCAGGGCTTGCGGCAGGAGGCCGCAGGGTGCGACGAAAACAGGGGAAGGCGCGATCCTATAAGGAAATGTCGCTGATTTCCAGCTAACAGCCGAAGCGCCGCGGCTTTAGGGCCTTTGGGGTCGGCGCTTGTACCATTTCCGTACCGCGATCCAGCTAATCCAGCTTTTGCAGCTCAGCCCAATCCGAGGTGGAGTTGAGCCACTTGGCATAAGTGGAGAGCAGCATTTGTACACTGTGGCCAAGCTGGTTGGCAATGAACGCCGGGTTCATTCCTGCCATCAGGCACATGGTCGCGCAGGTGTGGCGGGTGTCGTATTGCCGGCGCCGCCTGATGCCGAGCGCTTGCAGCGCGGCAAGGAAGTGCTCCTTGGTGGTCGAGTCGGACCTGATCCAGTCGACGCTCTTGTCGACCATCAGGGCCGGCGCGAATACAAACCGGCTGCGTCCCTCCGTCAGCTTCCTTGCCTCCTCCAGGGCGTGCATTGCCCTGTCATTCATCAAGACGTGCCGATGCTGTTTCGTCTTGACCCTCTCGTGAATCCCTCCCCTGACCATCACCCTGCAAACGTGGGCCGTTCTCGCCTTCAGATCGACCTCGCTCCATTTGAGCGCCACCTGTTCGCACGGGCGCATGCCTGTGAAGAACGCGAACTCGAAGTAGCACGCATAGATCCTGCTGCGCCCTTCGAGGTTTTCGTACAGCCAGGCGATGATCTGTTCCGCCTCTTCGCGGGTGAAGGGGTCGACGACTTTCTTGGTAACGCGCGGCCTGGCTATCGAGGCTATCGGGTTGCGCGAGATCAGTCCGTCCTGTACCGCTGACTCCATGATGCTCGACATTTTGTCGCAGGCGTTACGGCGCACGCCCGGTGACGGCCATTCGGTGGTCGACACCACGCGCCGACAGTCAACCGACCCGATCTGGTCGATACGACGCTGGGCGAAATGCGGCATCCAGTAGCGGTTCAGCGTGCTCTTATAGTTGTCGCGCGTGCCTTTGACGATCTCTCGGCTGTCGAGCCACATCTGAGCGTATTCGCCGAAGAGCGGAATCGTGTTCTGCAGCGTGTAGCTGGAGGAGGGGAACAGCTCGGCGTACTTTTCCTCCGTCATCACGCCGAGCTTGATCAGTTGCTTTACGTCAGCACGAAGACTGGCGGCTTGGGCGATCCCGGCCGGGGTGGGCGGGATAGGGAGGGTTTCACAGCGCCGAGGTGGCGTGGCGCCTTTCCATGTGAACCGGATGCGGACGGACTTGCCGACGATCTCGACTCCTCCGGGCATACCCATAGGCTTTCTAGCCATTCGTTGTATCTCCGCTTGCTGTACATGACGCGCCCATCGATCACGCACCACACACCGAGCGGGATGATTCCGCGCTCTCGTTTGCGCTCCAGGGCTTTCTTGGTCGTGCCGATCAGTTCGGCCATCGCCGCTTCGTGGATCTTGTCGAACTCTTCGAGCGGCACGGCTGGCATTGGTTTGGCCATGCAGTGTCCTCCGTTCAGGCCAGGCGCTGGCCCAGCTGCTGGGCGCGAGCCGCATTGGCCGATAGCCACTCGACGAACGCGCGGGCGCTGGGGAGGGTGTCGAGCGTGCGGAAGATGGGGATGCGCAGTTCGTCCGCCCGGGCGATTTCGCCCAGGGTGCCGGCGCTGTCCTGCCAGCCTGGCACCAGCACCACGGCGTCGCAGCGCTCCATCATTTCCATGGTGCCGCGTAGCCAGAAGTCGTCGCCGAGCTCTGGCAGGTCGAGCTCCATGTGGGCGGTGTTGGCGTGCGGGATCACGGGGAACCAGCCCAGCGCTGCAGCGCTGATGCCGATCACGCGGGCGGCGTCGATGTTGCGGGCAATATCGTCCCGCGTGGCCGCCCGGTATGGGCCGGCCACGTAGATAAGTGGCTGCATGTTATTCCTCGGCGGTGTAGGTCACAGGGCGGGTTTCGCCCTGGTCGGAATCGTTGGCGATTGTGATGAGCTGGCGGGCCAGCGCGCGAAGCTGGGCAGCGGTGAAGTAGCCGCTGATCCCGGTGATGGAGCTGCCGCCCATGATGCAAACGATGGGTGGCAGGCACTCCCGCTTGTGGTGCTGGGCGTTCAAGGTCAACGGCATGGCGGCTGCTCCTTGGGTGGGTTGCAGCGCAGGCACTGGCACTCTGTGATGCGCTGGCGAGTGGTGCGGCAGAATGGGGCGTGCTCGTCGGCTTGACTCATGACGCCACCTGGCGCTGATCGGCAGCGGCTTTTCGGCGATCAGCCATCTGGCACTGAAGTCGCAAAGCACGGAAACGGCGACCATCACCCGCCGCAATTTCCGGAGCGAGGTTCGACAGGTCATCGCTCAGCATCTCGAAGTAGAAAAGATGCTCGCCATCACCTCCCCACTCGGGCTGTTTCGTTGCCCAATCACGGGCTTCCATGCACGGCAAGCAGGTCTTGAATGCGTCGGCATTGCCTTCCCATACGCCAGACACGCGCTGGTACTGTTGCCCCGGCAGGATCATTCCCGAGCACTCGCAGCAGCGATGCTGCTTGCGAGCCTTGATGATAGAGGTCACTTGGAAGTCGCTCATGGCTGCTGCTCCCGCTGTGCCGGCGCAATGCGGCGCTGCTCGTCAAGCATTGGGAGCCACCCGACAGGCTCGCCCTGGCCTTGGGTGAAGCGGTCATGCGACCAGCACCACCCGGCGAATAGCCAACGATCCTCGCCGTCGTTTTCGAAGTTGTTGGCGCCGATCGTTGGCGCCTGGTCGGTATCCTCGGTTGCGTGCTCGGTGAACTCGACAAGCAGGCGAACCAGCGTGCCGTCACGCGGCGCGGTGGCCATGTCCCGCCAGCGTGGGTCGTGATCTTCCTGAGCGCCGCAAGAGGTGCAGACCAGCAGATGCTGGCCGTCGTCGATCCACTCATGATTACAGGGGGCCGCCGGCTCGGCGCTGGCGAGCTCGGAACTGACAACGTCCAGCCATCCGCAGGTATCGGCCAACATCATCGACATGTTGGCCACGTCGGCGGTGTGCTCGCGGACGCCCTTCATGTCGTTGTTCTTCACGGCCTTCTGCAGCTTGGCGGTGTGGTAGTAGATTTCGAGCAGGCACTGTTCGGGTGACATTGCCAGCCAGCCGGGGCGGTCGCCCTTGCTGGTATTGGCGTGCAGCTCGGCTTCCATCATCGCGAAGAATGGGCGCAATACATTGCTGTACTTGCCCTCGGGATAGACATTCATGATTCACCTCGTTGGTGTCGAGTAGCTGGCGGGTTGCGCAATAGGTCAGCGGTTCTGCCGCAGGTCGGCGAGCTTGCGGGTAAGGTCCATCGATGCGCGACGCATGGAGCCGGTTTCGCGCGGGTGGCGCTTGCCTGGCTCTGTCTTCTGCAGCTTGCGCAGGTCCCTGGCTTCGCGCAGGCAGCGAGCCAGCTCAAGGATGGTTTGATCGAGGGTATGAGCGCGCACGGTGATACCTCCCGTTTCGGCTGTTGGGTGGCCAGGCCTTGCGGCGTGGTTATGGATTGTTCAGATCAGCTCATCGAGCGATGAGTGAGGGCAGGCGCGCCAGGGCGCTATGTACTTGTGCTCGCATTCGCGGCAATGCCACTCCTGCCGGTAGAGCACGCCGTCGACGAGCTCGAAGCCGGCGATCACGAAGGCCAGTGTCGCCATGCCTTCCAGTCGCACGTCATAGAGCGGTGGGAGTGGGTCGGGCAGGGTTGGTGTGGTCTTGAAGATGGACGCCACGAACGAGGGACGGCCCATCGGCGAGGACGGCCAGGTGTTGATCTGGAGGTCCGCTGCCAGCCGCGTCTCGCTCTTGACCTCTTTCTGTGGGCGCCGCTTACCGCGCTCGTAGAGCCGGGCTATTTCGTATCGCATGACTGAAGTCTACTGGTTATATATCCAGTATTTTGGCAGCGCTTGCGGCGGTGGTCGATGGACGTTTGTCGGGAGTTCAGCCTATGAAGTCCCGACACGCGGCGATGAATTGCGTTGCCGCTTCAGCATTGATGGCGTCTCCGTAGGCGCGCAGTGAATTGAGCGTTCGTCTACATCGCCAGGTGCGATGTGCCCCCGGCGATCAGGTTGCGCAGCCATTGGGCGGCGTATGGGTCGATTTCGTTGTAGTAGGCGGCCACGGTGGCTCCTCGTGTGTCTGCGCCTGATTCACTCAACCCAGCAGTAGGGCCAAATCCCCAGGGCGTGCTCCAGCGCTTCGTCGTGATCGCAGCGGCTGCCGACCATGGGGAAGCGCTTGCCGCATGGCAGGCAGACGTACCAGCAGGCTTTGATCATGAGTCGTCCTCGGTCACCGATGCGAAGCCGCCATCGAGGTCGCGCAAGTCGGTGATGGATATGGTGGTTTTACCGTCCGTCACGGCCCAGGTGGTGAGCTCAAGATTTCGGAAGGTGCCGCAGAAGTGGCGGTATGCGCCGAGCGCCGCACGCCGAAAGGACTTGGCGGCTACCGGCCCGATCACCAGTGCCTTACCCCCCCCCACAAGCTGGAGGTTGTAGATCGACAGGTCTTCGATGCGCTTTACCGCCGCGCGGATGGTGCTCGGCGACAGCGAGAAGTCGGAGGCGACTTCAGCCACCGTCTTGCCAGCGGTGGCTTGGAAGATCTCCATGTCGCGAGCCGGGTTGCGTAGGCCCGCATAAAGGGTGGCTTGCATAGCTTTCTCCGGGGCGAGAAGGTGCCTCGCCAGTGGCGTGATTTGCGGGATTGGGGTATCAGTGATAGGCCGGCATGGGGCCGGTATCAGGAGAAGAACTTATGAGTCATGGATTTGAGGGAGACGGCGCTAGCGCAGTGCTCGCCAGAGAGCTCGGAATATCGGTCGAGGATGTCGATGCGTACGTGAGCTGGGAGGTCAACCAGAGCGATGACGGGCACCCTTACAGCATCCTTGTAACATTTGATCAAGCCACACCAGCAGAGATCAGGGCCGCGGCCGGTGCTGGAGATGGATTCTATGTCCATCTTGGCCTCAACATTTTCGATGAAGAGGAATGACTATCCGCTAGAGCCTGCTCGCTGAACATCTTCAAGCCGATCAAGTCGGTCGGCTTCGCGCTGGCCTTCTCGGTAGAGCTGCTGCGCCACGTTTTCGGATGGCGTGAAATCGTGGCGCGGGACTTCAAGAAGGCGCCGCGCGCCATCAGGCCCGAGAGCGTGGGCGTTGATGATCATGGTTTGCAGGCATTCGACCATCTGGGCGAAGCCGCCCCAGGTCATCAGGTCGCGCAGCATGGCCAGGATGCCTGGCCGCACGCGGTGGCGTAGCTCGACCTCGCCGGCCTCCGCACGCCGACGCGCCGTGTCGGCGTCACGATCCTTTTGGGGCTTGGCCATAGGGCACTCCGGGTTCGATGCCATGCCGTTTGCAGAGCTTGTAGGTTTGCGGGTAGGAGAGGCCTGCCGCTTCGGCGAGCCCTTTCAGGGTCGAGTGTGCCGGCGCCAGTTCTTTCAGGCGCGCTGCGGCGTTGCGGCGCGGAAGCGTGGCGAAGGTCAGGCCGTAATCCGAACGCAGGCGCTCGAGCACGCTGCGGCTCACGCCGAGCTGCCGGGCTGCCTCGGTGATATTCAGGTGGGTCAGCGCGCTAGCCTTCTCCAGTAGCGCTGGGGTGCGCTCTACGCTGGCGGGCTGCTGGATGCGCTTTGGCGGGATGAACTTCTCCCGCGCTTGCTGCCTGGCGAAGCGCCGAGGGTGCTTGAGCGGGTCGAGCTGGGCGGCACAGCCAAGGACGGCCTGCTGCTCAGCATGGGAGCGGAAGTGCGGTGTAGGGGTCATGGCTGCGCCCTCAGTGTTGCAGTTGCAGGCCGAGCTCCAGGCGGGTGGCCAGTTCGGCGGCTTCATGCTGGCTCTGACGCCAGGCCAGCAGGCGCCCGGTGTCGGCATCCAGTACTTGCCAGTCACTGCCGCAGGCATAGAGCTTGGTGGCGCGGGGCGCTGGCTGCCGGGTGCGCACCTCGGCTGCCATGCGGGCTTGATTGGTTTGGCGCAGCGCGTCGAGCAGTTCGGCGATGGCTGCGCGGGCTTTGGTGAGTGCGTTCATGGTGCACCTCGCTTGCGGTAGGTCTGGGTAAGGGCTGCGTTGACGGTATAGCCGCGCCGCAACAGCAGGCGGGCTAGCTGGGCGCGGTCGTGATGGCTTGCGGTGGCTTGGCCGAGCAGGCCGAAGTAGCTATTGGCAGTGGCCAGCAGCTCGTCGTCAGGTGCGACGGCGATGCGCCGCTGCGCTTCGGCAACCGTCTTGCGCCGCGTGCTGCGGCGCCATGGCTTGATCACCTGGCCAACGAAGTCGATGCCGCGCGCAACGGGCTGCAGGATGGTCTTCGTTGGGTTGAGGCGTGCGCCCAGCGTCGGCAGAAAGGCTTCTATCTCTGCGAGCCAAGCGTTGAGCTGCTGCGGTGATTCGTGCAGCAGCACGAAGTCGTCCACGTACCTGATGTAGTGGCGCGCCTTGAGCTCGTGTTTGACGAACTGATCCAGGGCGTTCAGGTAAACGTTGGCGAAGAACTGCGATGACAGGTTGCCGATGGGCAGCCCGAGGTGTGCCGGCTGAGCGGTCAGGCGCTTGTGCTGGGGAACCCGGTTCAGCAGGTGAATCGGGCAGCGCATGCTGACGTTCTCGCGCGGGTCGTGCCACAGGATCTGCAGTGCCAGGCGCCGCCACCAAGGCTCGTCGATCAGCCGGCGCATCTGGCGATCCAGTACGCGCTTGTCGATGGCGACGAAAAAATTAGCCAGGTCCGCCTTCAGATAGTGGCAGGGCCGCGACCAGTTCTGTGTCGCGCTGCGCACCTTGGCCTCCAGCCGCTTGGCGGCGTACAGGGTGCCCCGGCCGGGAATGCAGGCGCAGCTGTCGGCGATGAATGTTGCCTCGATGCCGGCGCCGATCTGGTTGTACAGCAGGTGGTGCACGATGCGGTCGCGGAAGTCGGCGGCCCACACCTCGCGCGCTTTTGGCCGGGTGACCACGAAGCATATCGAGCGCCCCGGCTGGTAGGTGCCGGTCAGTAGCTCGTCGTGAAGGTCGAGCAGGTTGGTCTCCATGTTCAGCTCGAACTGCCGCGCGCTGTTGGTGTTGCGCTTGTTGCGTCGGCAGTCGTAGTAGGCCTGCACCAACTGCTCGAAGGTGAAGGGTGCAACCGTTGTATCTGCGGACGAGGCGCGCGGGGCGCTCGTTGTTCTTGTCGTTGTTGTTCTGCCAGCCATCCTCGAAGTCCATGTTGTAGGCGTTGTTGGCGGAATACTGCGACCTGCCGTGCTATCGACATCGCCCGGGCGATTGCTCAACCGGGAAACTGCGCGAGACCAGCCCGAACCTTTAGATCGGCGGTATCTCTGCTGCGCTTGTCGGTGGCCGGGTGGCCAGCGGCACGACCAGATTCAGCGCGCAGGCATGAGGGCCGTAACCCTCATGCAACGGGCGCGGTTGCGGTGATGCTCTTTTTCCAGGCGTTGGCCTGGCGGCCGATGCTGGCGGTTGCCTGCATGGTCTTGGCGTGCTGCCCCTTGGCGATCACGCCCTGGTTGGTGAGGGCGCGCAGCAGGTAGTTGATCATCCAGATGCTTTCGAGCAGCTGGTTGAGGTGGGGCAGCTTGTCGCGCGCCATGTTTGCGCGACCGATAAGCACCATGACTTGCAGGCACTCATCGCGAAGTTTGGCGCCGACCACTTGCTTGAGGTCGCGCGGGATGTTGCGCACGAGATTCAGGATGATGCCGAGCAGTTCTTCGGCGACCTTGTGAATCTGCAGCTCCGTGTGCATGGCCATCCTGGCCTCCTTGTGTTTGGTGTGCAGGTGGCCGGCGCTGCCCGGCATGCTTCTGGTCTGGCTGGCCTCTCCAGCCCCGGAATCACCTGCAGTGAAGGGAAGGAATGAATCAGTGGATCAGCGGATGATGGGAATCCGGCGGACGAGGCGCGCGGGGCGCTCGAGGTCCTTGCCGACGCTGCCCTGCCAGCCACCCTCGAAGTCCATGGTGTAGGCGTGGTAGGCGGAATACTGCGAGCTGGTCCAATAGCGGACGTCTTCGCGCAGGTCCGTCACAAGCCCCATCTGCTTGGCGTACATGAGCAGATGACACTCGGCGGCCGAGGGGATGTAGGCGCCGGCTTCCAGCGCCTTGTTGGCCAGTGCGCTGCCAGCCTCCGCCATGGCCTTGGTGTTGGCGAAGCCGTCGCCGTGGTTCGTCTCGACCTCCTGATCGCGCTTGCCCCATGCGCCCTCGATTTCGGCGGTCTCGCCGAGATCGATCAAGGCGAACTCGGCGCCGCCGATCCAGTGGCGGGCGAAGACCACGCAGCCATCGATGCGGTCGCCGATCTTGAGCGTGGGTTCGGCGGCGATGGTTTCGAGGGTGCCTTCGATCTGGATCGGCTTGGCCGCTGCGATCTCCGGGCACAGGTACTGCAGGAGCTGCAGTGCGAGGAATGGCTTGTTGGTATGCAGCGACGACTCACCGACGCTGAGCGAAATTTCCTGGGACATGGGATGCCCTCCGATGGGAATCAGTGAAGGAATGAATCAGCGAATGACGGGAATCTTGCGGACGAGGCGCGCGGGGCGCTCGCTGACCTTGCCGCTGAGGTCCTGCCAGCCACCCTCGAAGTCCACGCAGTAGGCGTAGTCGGCGGAATACTGCGAGCTGGACCAGTAGAAGCGATCCTCGCGAAGGTGTTCGATTACGCCGGTTTCCTTGGCGTGCATCAGCAGATGACACTCCAGCGCGGACGGGATGAAGGCGCCTGCCTCCAGCGCCTGAATGGCGATGGTGCTACCGGCTTCAGCCATGGCGCGGGTGTTCTTCTCGCCGTCACCGTGGGTGGTTTCGACGTCCTGGCCGTACTCGCCCCAGGCGCCCTGGATCTCGGCGCCTGCGCCCAGGTCGATCAGCGCGAACTCGACACCGGCCAGCATGTACAGGGTGATCAGTTTGCCGCCGGCCAGTTCGGCGCCGATGGCGGGAATGACGTCGGCGTGGATGCTCTCTTGAATGGACATGTTGTGCTCTCCGAAACGATCAATGAATGAGCGAATTACTCAATGATGAGAATCCGGCGGACGAGGCGCGCGGGGCGCTCGAGGTTCTTGTCGTCGTAGCCCTGCCAGCCATCCTCGAAGTCCACGCTGCAGGCGAGGTAGGCGGAATACTGCGTGCTCGACCACCGCCAGCCCGTCAGGTCGCTGCCTGGGTTTTCCTTGTGGTAGGCCAGCAGCAGGGACTGCTCGAGATAGGAGGGGATGTAGTCGCCGGTCTCGCGATTGATCTTCAGGGCGACAGGGCTGCCAGCGGCGATCATGGCGTCAGTGTTGGCCTGTCCGTCGATGAAGCTGTTGGCGCCCTCGATGAGCTCACCGTACTCGCCCCATTCGCCAGACACCTCGCTTGCCTTGTCCAGGAAGGCGAGGGCGAACAGCTGGTCGCCGATGAAGTGCTTGGCGAAGAAGGTGCCGCCAATGAGCGGATGGCCGATAGCCGGGAGGTCACCGGCATTGATGTTTTGCAGTGTGGTCATGGGTGATGCTCCGGGTGGTGGACTGGTTATGCCGTCAGCTCGACTTCATCGACCTTGCGAACGACGCGGGACTGGCTGTAGGTGCGCGGCACGTTGGGGCGCCGCACGACTGGGGATTGGTGGCCGTGGCCAACGCCGAGCATCAGCATCAGGGCGAGCGGGGCGAGAATGCCGCGCTTCATGGCCTCGACGACCAAGGCGCGCACGCTGCGCTGCATGCCGAGCTTGAAGCGGGCATCGTCGAGGCGCTGCTGCACGCTGCGCGGGCTGATGCCCAGCTCGCGCGCGGCTTCCTTGGTGGTGCGGTCGTTGGCGGATAGGGCGAGCACTTCCGCCTGTTTCGCGGTGATGCCCCGCAGGCTGATCCGCCAGCCTGCGAACTCGATGGTTGGGTGCATGGTGGTCTTCCTTGGGGTGTTCGAGGTCAACGGGAATTCCCGTTGACCAGCTATTAGTGGCCTGCGGCCAGCTCACCACTGCCCAGGTGACGGGCTTTGCGCTAGGCTGAGCGCTCTCACACAACACAGCCTGCAAAGGAGGGCGGAACCGTGGCGGTTTCCGTAATTGCAAAATTCATCGCGGATGAGTGGTTCAAGATCATGGCGATCCTGTGTTTTCTCGTGCTGATTGCAGGGCTCACGATGGAGCTAAAAGTCGACAACCTTGTGGTTGTTTTGGCATCACTGGCCGGCGTGTTCTACGGCCTCGCCGAGATGGCTTTCAGGCCATATCGGGAGGAGATAGTCAGGAACCCGTTTCACGGCGGCTATGCGAAATTGAGTGGCCGACCAAGGCGTATCAATGCTTCTGGCTGCATGCTGACGGCTATTGCCTTTGCATGGATGTGCGCTGCCATCTGGCGCGGCTGGGTGGTGTTCGCGCCGCCTATCTGACTTCCCGATGCCCACCCGCTGGATGGGCATAAGGAAATCTTTCTATCTGCCACCCGCAGCTGCTGGCTTGTTGGGTGGTTGTCTCGTCTGGCTGTCAGTTCAGGGTTACTCGCCACCCTGGCAGGCATTCCATCTCGCTTATCCGCTTTGCCGGTGGATCTCCTTCATCTCAGGCACCCAGCAGGGAGCGGACTTTGCGCGTCTCGGTTGGCGCTGATTCCAGATGCATCAGCACGCCGATCCGGCCTGGTGACCAGAGCCAGGCTTGGGCGGGTTCTCCCGCAATAGCAGTCGTGTTTTGCCTCCGTCGCTCAAGGCGCTTGCGCGCTTTGTCGGGACTGCGGAGGGTTTCGGCATTGTTAAAGAGCGGTGGCCTTGCGGCCTCGGCGCGGTGTTCTGCGCTTCGATGGATTTAAGATAAGCCAATGCCTAATCCCTGTAAATAGCCAATGCCTAATTATTTCGGTGAAAAGTAACTATTGCCTAATCTGTCGGCGAATAAATACTGTATGTTCATACAGCAAAAGGAGGTTGTCATGGCAGGGCAGAAAGGGCGTAAGCAGGCCGCGGCGCCGGCAGCGATGACGGGCGTGGAGCGCCTTGGACTGAGGGTTTCGGCGATGATTGGATCGCCGAAGGCTCAGCTGGAGAGGAGGGCCGTGATTCACCGGCTGGACACCGACACCGATGAAGCGTGGGAGGCGATCATGGAGCTGCTAGCCGAAACGGACGGCCTGGCGCTTGTGTTCGACGATGAAGGGGATGTGATTGTGACGTGGGAGAAAGGGGAGGAGGATGAACCGAGCGACGCGAGCGAGCGTTCGGACCCCATAGAGGAAGAGGCTCCGTTCTAACGTCGGCCTTCCGCACCGCTGCCAGGCCTGACTTGTGATCAGGCCTTCCGGGCGCACAGCCCGTTCGGATAAGGTCAGTCGCGACCTGGCGCTGCGGCATATCCAGGCGAACCTATAGTCGGTTCCTACGTCTCAGCTATAGTGGTGACAGGCGCCACGAATTTGAAACCTCTCAATTCGTGGCGCGGATTTCAGTTGACTTATGTGGCAACGAAACCATAATCGCCATCCGGGGTTATCTGTGGATAACTCTGAGCATCAGATTAGGAGGTTCTGCATCATGTCTAACAACCCGTTCGTTCTTCGCTGCTACGCCGAGAAGAAGGATGGTTTTTGGATCGCTGCGTGCCCTCAGTTCACTCTGGCTGCGCAAGGCGATACCTTCGAGGAAGCCAAGCAGAAGCTGGAAGGGCAGATAAAGTCCTATGTGACCGAAGCCCTGACCATTGATCGCGAGCACGCAGCGGAACTGCTGGGCCGTAGGGCTCCGCTTTCCATGCGCATCGGCTACCACCTCAAAGCCTTCGCCTGGGCGATCTCGCGCCACCGCCGCGCGAAGAGCAAAGTCCGCTTCTTCAACGAGCCGACCCTGCAATACGTTTGCTAAGGACTGTGAATGGGCTTTGGGCGCCACCGCCCTCTCACCTATCGAGAGGTTACCGCTGTCCTGAAAAAGCTCGGGTTCCGGTTTCGTAATCAGGAGGGCAGCCATGAGCAGTGGGTCAACGACGGCAACCCTTTTCGCAAGGTAACGGTGGACAAGCCAAAAGCCCCGTTTCATGGCGACCTGATCAAGTACATGTGCTTGCAGGCCGGCGTCAGTAAGAAAGAGTTCTATAAGTTAGTTGACTAAGCCAAGCCCCGCCTTCGAGCGGGGCTTTTGCATTCCAGTGCAAACGATTGCACGCCGCTCTCACCGCCTCGGCAATTCAGACGCGTTTGGCGTTCCAGACGAGCAGGATCCGACCCTGGATATAGGTTTCATCAATCCTAATCTTCTGCGGTGGGTAGTCAGGATTGGCTGACAGCATGTTGAAGTGCTCAGCGTCGAGCATCTGCAGCGTCTTGATGTAGAACAGCCCCTGCCAGGCAAATGCGTAGACCCCATCACCGGAGAACTCGCGGATGCTCGCGTCCACGATCAAGGGGTCGAGGTGATTGATTTTCGGCGACATCGACTCACCAGACCCGCTAATGAGCTTCAAATGGCTTGGGTCTGAGTAGGTGACCCCCATCTCCCGCAGATGCCGCTGACTGACCGTGATGTCTTTGAACATCTCAGGGAAGTCGTGCACCAGCTTTCCGCCACCCATGGCGCCCTGGACGTCGTAATGGGCGATGCGGATCTCGTCGCCCACGAGCGGACGGCGGGAGAAGTCGGCGGTGATGACGTTGCCACTTTTTGCCAGGGGCTGCTCTACGTCGTCTTGCGCCGCTGCGGCAATGATTTTTTGCCGGCTCTCATGGGAAAGACTTTTGCCGTGTTTCTCCAGCATTTTCAGCATGGCATCGAAAGCTGAGGATGCCTGGCTGATGTTCTCCTCAGGAGAGGAAGCGACCTTCAACAGCTCGGCATCATCTGACGTCAGCCCCCAATGATCAGGGCCGACCACGTCCGAAAAGTAGCGGATGACCTCAATCAGCTTTGACTTATCGATGCGACCCGTTGCGACCCATCCATTCACTGAGGGCGCGGAGATTTTGAACACCTTGGCAAGGGCATTCTTGGGGATGTTCTTCTTGATTCGGGCGGCCTCGATGGCGGCGCCAAGTTCTGATCCTGTAAGCATTGCCTAATATGGCCTTGAATAGCATTGGTTAGGCAATGGCTTGCCTGTTGGTTAGCTAATGCCTTATCTTGTTCTCCGTACCAACCGGAGAACCGTCCACATGAAACCCACCGAAGCCATGAAAAGGGCTTGCGAGATCGTCGGCAGCAAATCTGCCTTGGCGAAGCTTTTGTCCGTGCGCGCTCCGACGATCAGTCAGTGGTGCTCCGGTTCTCGCCCGGTCCCGCCTGAGCGTGCGCTCCAGATCGAGAAAGTCTGCAAAGGGTGCGTTCTTCGCAGCGACCTTTGCCCGGACTTTCCCTGGGAGGCCGCGGCCGTCTAACCACACCTCACATCCTACCGATCCCGCCCCCGCGCCGTAATCCGTTCGGTTGCGGTGTTTATCCATCCAGTAACTGGAGAACCCTATGAGCGAACCAGAGCAAAACCTCACACCTGCCGAGCGCGATATCGCCATTGAGGTATTTCAGAAAACGTTTCCGATTCTGGTTCAGCGATTCCTTCCCAATGAAATCGAGGCCGCGGCGCAGAAGAGCGCCGCAGCTATTGCTGCCGGGCTTATTGAGCTCCGGGAAGTGTCCGGTAGTAAGCCGTGAGCTGGGAATGAACGTCGATCAGGGCTTTTGCTACCGAGTCGGATCGGTTTGGCGATTGGATGAGTCCGTGCTCGCCACTTCCGAAGGCGCCCGAGTTCACGAGCGCGAGAAGAACTTCTTGGGCTGCCATTTCAGGGTTGGCGGACGGGGGATAGGTAGCGGTTTGAGTCATGTCGGGCCTCCTGGCCTTCGTTTCGTGTGGAAGCAAAACGATAGCACGGAGCGCCCGGCGCCAATCTGAAGGCACAAAAAAGCCCGCATGCAGGCGGGCTCGTTCGTTACAGCTAGGAGAACTGATTATGCACACCCATCGAGCGCGCTGCAAACCCGCTGCGCCACGATTTACGCACGCTGAAAACGTGGCGCGCAAATCCATCCAGGGCAGGGCATAGCCATGGCCGGTGATTGGATCAAATTCGAACTGACAACGCTGGACAAACCCGAGGTTTGCCAGATTGCTGACCTCGCGGACATCGACCCCGATGCGGTAGTCGGCAAGCTGCTGCGCGTATGGGGTTGGTTCGACCAGCAGACCGAAGCCGGTAACGCTCCGAGCGTTACCAAAAAGTTACTAGATCGATCAGTCGGCGTTAGCGGCTTCTGCGATCACATGATTTCGGTCGGCTGGCTGCTGGAGGATGGCGGGGTGATCAGCATCCCGAATTTCGACAGGCATAACGGCAAAACCGCCAAGAATCGCTCTCTCACGGCATTGCGTGTGGCCAGCCACAAGAAGGGAAACGCAAAAGGTAACGCTACGAGCGTTACCGAGCCGTTAGCAAGTGCGTTACCTAGAGAAGAGAAGAGAAGAGATATACAACAACAACAGGGCGCGGGCGCTGTTGCGAGCATCGAGGCCCGTCAACGCTTCGAGATGTTCGAGGGCTGGGCGCCAGATGACGTCAGCCTGGCGACCCATCTGCGGATGATGGGTGTTGCCGCTGAAGACGTGACGCCCACCGCTATCGCCGAGTTCGTCTCGTACTGGCTGACTCGTGAAACGGCGAACAATCAGGGCGGCTGGTGCCGTGAGCTGGTCGCCTCGATCAAGCGCACGGGCGTTCGCGCCGCCGCCAACCAATCCGCCCGTCCAGGGCGCACCAGCCTGCATACCGGGCTGGCCGATCAAGATCCGCAAGCAGGCCTGGAGGCCAATTCTGATGGAACGTTCAGGCTCTAACACCCTGGGCGCGAGTTTGGCGCGCCTGCAGCATTCCGCCGGTATCACCGGTACTCGTTCGGCGAAGTGCCAAACCCATGGCGATTACATCGCGACCGTGCTGCGTGATGACCAGTTGTCAGGCTGCCCTTCGTGCTCGTTCGAGCGCCAGGCTCAGCAGGAGGCCGCCGAGCGCAGCGAGCAGCAGCGGCAGGCGGTGGCTGCGCGGCTTGAGCGACAGCTTGGGCAGGCGCTTATCCCGCTGCGCTTCAAGGGCAAGACCTTCGAGAACTACCGCGCAGTTACGCCGGCCCAGCGGGTGGCGCTGGATACCTGTCGTGCCTATGCCGTGAACTTCCCCGAGGCGAAGGCTGCAGGGCGATGCCTGATGCTACTGGGGCACGTTGGCAACGGTAAGACGCATCTGGCGGCCGCCATCGCGGCGCTGGTGGTGGAGCAGCACCGCTGCAACGTGCTTTACACGACCGTTTCGCGGGTGTGCCAGCAGGTGAAGTCGAGCTACGGCAAGGACGCGACTCAATCCGAACGCGAGGCGCTGGAGATCTTCCGGGCGCCGGAGCTGCTGATTCTCGATGAGGTGGGCGCCAGTTACGGGACTGACTTCGAGCGAATGGTGATGTTCGAGGTGGTGAACGCCCGTTACGAGGAGATGAAGCCAACCATCGTGATCTCGAACCTGTTCGCCCAAGGCCTGGCCAGTGCGCTGGGGGATCGCACCGTTGACCGCCTGCGCGAGGGTGACGGGGTGGTGGTGTTGTTCAACTGGGTGAGTGCACGCCGGGAGCTGCCCGATGAGTGAGCCGGCCGTCAACGTATCCGCATACCGCTTCGCGCTGTATTCCGGCGCCGAGCGCCTCGGCTTGGCTGCTGAGCGTGGGCAGGCCGTCGCGCTGTTCGCGGATGAGGCAACCGCCCGCGCCCATGGCAGGCGCCTTTACGGGGAGTTTGCCGAGGTGGTCGAGCTGGGCGAAGGCGAGGCGTCGCGGCCATGAGTCGGCTTGGCTGGGAGCCGAAGAAGGACCGCGACGGCCGGGAGATTCCGGGCTGCTGGATCACTGCGGCCGGCTACGTGGTGGCGGCGTATCAGGTTGATGCTGAGCAGGTGTTTGCGGTGACGGCGCCGGGTGGCGGCGCTGCCATGGCTTACCGGCGTACGCGCCAGGGCGCAGTTGAGGCGCTGCGCCTGCACATGGCCGGTAAGCCGGTCGAGAAGTTCGAGGGGGGAGAGTGATGGCGAGCAAGAAGACGAATCTGCGCACGGTCGGTGACGTGGTGCTCTGGTGGCTGGAGCGGCTGATGGCGGACAACGAGCGCTCGAGCAAGTACCGGAGCTCCATGCGCTCGGTGATACAGCGGCATGTGATCCCGCGCGCCGGCAAGGTGCTGGTGCGCAAGGTCGGCCGGGTGACCCTGGATGACCGGTTGATCTGGCCGATGCACAACGAGGGGCTGAAGCCGCGCACGGTGCAGAAGGCGGTGCAGGGGCTGCGTCAGGCGTTCGCGATGGCAGAGAAGGGCGGCCACATCACCACGAACCCCATGGCCGGCATCACCTTCCGCAACTTCTACAGCGGCAAGCTGCGACCGAAGCCGGCGGCGCTGTCGCGTATCGATCTGCCTGCCTTGGTGCGGCATCTGGTTGAGGTGTTCAACGATGACCCCGCACGCGGGATGCTGCCGCTGTTGATGCTGGCCTACGGCACGCGCATCACTGAAACGCTGCTGACGCGCTGGGCTCGGTTCTCGCTGGATGAGCGGGTGTGGTTCATCAGTGCCGCCGACCAGAAGTCGCGCCGAGAGCACCTGCTGCCGATCACGCCGCAGATCATCGGCCTGGTGACCCGCTACCGCGCCGCGCTGCCGGAAGCCCGCCTGCGTGCCGTGTGGATGTTCGCGGTGCGGGGTGGCAACCGGATGGCGGACACGAGCGCCCATGCGTTGATCCGCGAGATCAGCGAGCGGCAATGGACGAGCCATGACTTGCGCAAGCTGATGCGCTCCAGCCTGTCGGATATCGGCATCGACTACATGGTGGCCGAACACTTGATCAACCACAGCCTCGGCACGACCGCCGAGACCTACCTGAGCAAAGACGAGATGGATCGCCGCCGCGATGCCGTCCAGCGCTGGCACGCCCGCCTCGATGAGTGCGGTTTTGCCGATGCGCACGGCGTGAATGTGGCCGCTCCTGCACTTCTACAAAACCCCGCCAAGCCACTGGTAGCGGGCGATTCCGCAGATTCCTGCGCTTCTATGGGGAGAGGATGAAAATGGCCATGAACTACTCCAGCACACTGAGCGCCGTGGTGTCCGCCCTGGCTGCCGAGTGCATCGACAACACCTCTAAACAGGCCTGGCAGCGTCGCATTGGTGAGGGCGAAGGGCGCCCCGGTAATGGCCCGGCCGGGGTTGATCGTGTTGAGCTGGATTGCTGGGTGCATGGGCGCCTGCACAGTCAACTGATCCCGCGCCACTGGCATGCCCTGGTGGCCAAGTACAGCACCCACAAGGCCCGCAAGGTCGAGGCTATCTCGGCGTTGCGTGCATTGGTGGCGACTCCGGCGCCCGCGCTGTTCCTGTACAAGGCCGTTACCGCCTGGGCAATCCCGAAGCTGAAGGGTGTTCAGGTCGCCGCCGCCAAGACGGTGACCGTCGAGGTTCCAGTGCAGGCGTCTGCTGGTAAGCAGGCCAAGATCGTGGCCGCAGCCGTCGAGGCTGCTCGGGTCAAGGCGAAGCGTGAGGAGGCTCGGTCGAGCGGTGCCATAGTGCTGCCCGCCGCCTTCTACGACATGAACACCTGGGACCCCGATGCAAGCCCAGAGTCGACGCGCCGCGAGTGGCGCCGCAACATCGGCAAGGTGCTGGACGAGATGGTTGGTGAAGCGTTGCAGGAGGCTGAGCGCATCCTGCTGGCCGAAGGCGTCCTGCTTTCGGATGCTGCCTGAAGGGTGTTGACACGCGGCCATCGAGCCATCACTATTAATCCCATCCTGCCGATCTTGCGCGTTAAGGATCGACAGACAGAAAGCCCAGCCACCGAGCTGGGCTTTTTCGTTTCCGGGTTCCGCCCAACTGAATGGAGAAACACGCATGGCAGAGCCGAGCAGCGTTGCGGCGGTTGCCGTGCCTGGTGTTCTTGGCATTGGAGCCGCCGCGCTTATTCCAGGGGTCGACCTCAACGCCGTGATCGGCGCTTGGGCCGGCGCCTTGTTCTTCGTGACCTGGGCGCGTGATCTTTCGATCTGGTCGCGGCTGGCCTATCTGGTGGTCTCCTGGGTCGGTGGTTACTTCGTGGCGGCTGAGTTGATGGGGCGTAGCCTCACCCAGTTCTCGGGCCTGCCTGCTCTGCTCGCTGCTGCCCTGATCGTCACCGTGCTGATCAGTGTGGCCGAGTGGGTGAAGGGCGGGAAGATGCCAAGCTGGATCAGCGCGGCTCTCGGCTGGGCACGCCATGCACTGAGCCGTCCTGGCTCTGGAGGTGGCAATGGGTAGCATCGTCGTAGCAGTCGGCCCCGACTACTGGACGCTCGCAGCTGCCGCGATCTGTGCAGCGATCAGCGCGCGCATCGTGGCCTGGCGTCCCCAGCCTGGCCAGCAATACAAGCTTGGCCAGTCGCTGCTAGCCTGGTTCATGGCTGCCTCTACTGGTGGGTATGCCCTACAGGTCGGGCTGTCGCCGTTCTTCATCGATCCGGTACCCAGGACGCCCCCGATGCTGGTGGCCATCCTGCTGGTGGTCATGGTTCAGGTCTACCGGGCACGCGGCAATGTCGCTGCCTTCTTGCGCGTGGATTGGGATGGTCATTGGAGTGGCGGAGAGCGCCGCCGAGCTTCACGCTGATAGGCGGGGTGAACAATGCGAGGGTCGCTCACCGCCACTGATCTTGATGATGCGCTGGCCAGCCTTCAGGCGCTCGGTCCTGACCTGGCAAACCGTGCACTGGCTGACGCACTGAACCACACGGCCAACCAGACTAAGCCACCACTGCGTGCCTCGATGGAGTCGGTCTTCGATAACCCGTCGCCCTGGGTGCTCAACTCCATCCGGGTCATCAACGCGAGGCCGGACAACCTTGAGGCCATCGTCACCGTGAAGGATGACCTGGGCGGCAAGGGTAGGGGCTTCGATGAATGGTTCAGCCCGCAGGTGTATGGCGGCAACCGACTGATTAAGGGTTCGGAGAAGATGCTGCGAGAGCGCGGCATTCTCCCGGCCGGTAGCTTCATCGTCCCGACCAAGTGGACGCCGCTCGATTCGCGCGGCGGCATTCGCAGGTCGTGGATGACTCAGGTGCTGTCGGGCCTGTCGACCTTCAGCCTCGCAGGGTCCGACCACAACGCAACCCATAGCCGCCGCTCTGTGGCCAAGGGGCACGCCAAGGCGTTCTTCGTGATCAAGCGCGGGAAGCGGCCGATTGGCATTGCTGAGCGCCGAGGCAAGGAGATGCAGGTTGTCCTGCAGTTCACTCGGTCGGCTCCGACTTACCGTGAGCGCTTCGACTTCCACGGGGTTGTACGCAGGGTGGCCGAGAACGATGCGCTGATGGAGACGAACATCGACATTGCGATCACCAAAGCGCTGCAGGGTCGTGCCCCTTCGAACTTCCGGCGTCGCCCCCGTGACGCGACGGGCCGAATCATCCGCTGATGCACCGCCATGGTGCGTCCGTGGTGCGAATGCCGTGCCGCAAAAGTTGGAAAGGTACTCCCGGGGCGGGGGTGCCCTGAGGGTAATTCGAGCCCCGCGCGCCAAATATGTATGACCCATTTCCGGAGGTTGGTTGTTGTTTAGTCATGGCCAAAAACGAAACAACCAGGCAGCCGGGATGGTTGAACAAATCCGAGATGGCGAAATCGCTCGGCATTTCCCCGCAAGCCTTTGATAAATGGGGCGTTGAGCCAGTAGCCAAGATTGGTCGTGAGGCCTTCTTTCGGGTGCAGGATGTGGTGCAAAACCGCATCGAGCACGCAACGCGGAAACAACAACCAGAGGGGGCTGATGGCGAGGCTATCGATCCTCTCGCCGAGCACAAGCTGACACTTGAGCGCATCCGGCTGACAGCTGCCCAGGCTGACGCTCAAGAGAAGAAAAACCGTGTCGCCGAGAAAGAGCTGGTGCCGGTCGCATTCGCCACCTTCGCCCTGGCTCGGATCGCCGCGCAGATCGGCTCCAAGCTGGAAACCGTCTGTAAGACAGTGAGCCGCCGCCACCCTGAACTTGACGCCCGGATCCTTGAGAGCTTCGAGCGGGAGATAGCCATGGCCCGCAACATCGCCGCGCAGTTCGGCGACGACCTACCGGGAATCCTCGATGAGTACCTATCAACCCTGGACACTTGACCTAGCAAAGGCGGTCAAGCTCGGGTTGCAGGCGCTGTACAAGGAACCGCCGATGACGGCGGTCGAGTGGGCGGACAAGCATTTCTACATGTCGGCCGAGTCCTCTTACAACGAGGGCAAGTGGCAGACGGCACCGTTTCAGGTGGCGATCCTTAACGCGATGGGCAACGACCTGATCAAGGTCGTCAACTTCGTGAAGTCGGCGCGGATCGGTTACACCAAGCTGCTGATGGCGAACATCGGCTACAAGATCCAGCACAAGCGCCGCAACGTCATGATGTGGTCGCCGACCGATCCTGACGCCGAGGACATCAGCAAACAGCACGTCAACGGCTTGATTCGTGACGTGCCGGTGTTGCTGGCCCTGGCGCCCTGGTTTGGGCGCAAGCACAGCGACAACACGCTGGACAACAAGGTTTTCTCTAATCGCCGCAACCTCTGGATTCGCGGCGGCAAGGCCGCCCGGAACTACCGGGAGAAGTCGGCCGACGAGGTGATCTACGACGAGCTGTCGAAGTTCGACGCCAACGTCGAGGGCGAAGGCTCGCCGACCTTCCTGGGTGACAAGCGCCTCAATGGTGCGGTCTATCCGAAGTCGACCCGCGGCTCTACGCCAGGTCGGGAAGGCTACTGCCAGATCACCAAGGCGGCTGAGGAATCGCCGATCAGGCTGTGCTTCCATGTGCCGTGCCCGCACTGCCACAAAGAGCAGGTGTTGAAGTGGGGCGGCAAGGATTGCGAGTACGGCCTGAAGTGGGAGAAGAACGAGCGAAACGAGGCGGTTAAAGCCTGGTACAGCTGCGAGCACTGCGCCTGCATCTTCTTACATCAGGATATGGTCGCCGCTCAGTCGGCAGGCCGGTGGATCTGCGAGGCGACTGGCATCTGGACGCGCGATGCGATGGAGTGGTTTGGCCCGGATAACGAGCCGACCAGCACGCCGCGCTCCATTTCGTTCTACTGCTGGGCGATCTACAGCACCTGGGTGACCTGGCTGTCGCTCGTGGATGAATGGCTGGTTGTCGGTACTGACCGGGAAAAGCTGATCACCTTCATCAACACCACGCGCGGCGAGGTGTGGATTGAGGATCAGGGCGAGCGCGTGGAGTGGGAAACCCTCTACGGCCGGCGTGAAATCTACCCGTGCACAGACCGTGTGCCCGAGCAAGTGCTCGGCATTTTCGTTGGCATCGATACCCAGGACGACCGATATGAGGTTCGCCATTGGGGGTTCGGTGTTGGTGAGGAGGCCTGGTTGCTGCGAACCACGATTCTCACCGGCGACCCGGCGAGTGCCGAGCTACGCCGCAAGGTCGGGCTAGAGCTGAACAGGGAGTTCAAACGGCCCGACGGCACGCCGATGCGTGTTGAGCGCGCCTGCTGGGATGCTGGCGGTCACTACTCCGACGAAGTGGCCGAGGAAAGCATCAAGCATGGCGTGCGTTGGGTGGTGCCGATCTTCGGTGCCAGCACCTACGGCAAGCCTATCGCCAACTTCCCGAAGCGCCGCAAGAACAAGATTTACAAGACCGAGGTCGGTACCGACAACGCCAAGGAGTTGATCTACGGCCGCCTCAATATCGAGGTTCCGCAGCCTTGGGTGCCGACGCCCGGTTGCATCCACTTGCCTCTGATCGACTGGTGCGACGAGGACGAGCTGAAGCAGCTCACCGCCGAGCGCAAAAAGCCAGTGATGGTGAAGGGCAAAAGGGAACTCCGGTGGGATTCGGGCGGGCGGCGCAACGAGGCGCTCGACTGCCTAGTGTATGCCCTGGCCGCGCTGCGGATCAGTCAGCAGCGTTTCGGCTTCGACCTCGAAGCTCTGGAGGCTGCCCGCCTGGCTGCTGCCAAGCCGGTTGCCGCCGACGTGATCGAGAAACAGACCCCCAATCAATCCGCGCAGGAGGTGACCAACGCCTTCCTGAGCACAACAGGTGGCAGTCCATGGCTATGAACCTTGAGCAGGCGCGCGCGATTCTGCAGCGCTACGTCGACGCCGAGCAGGAGGTGCTGCTGGGCAAGTCCACTTCGTTCGGTGGTCGCACCCTGACCATGGTCGACCTCGGCGAGATTCGCCGCGGTCGGCAGGAATGGGAGCGCAAGGTGGCAAGCCTTGAGCGTATGGCTGGTGGGCAATCCCGCCCGTACAAGCTGGCGTCCTTCGAATGAACTGGATTGATCGGCTGTTGGCGCCCTTGGCGCCTGGCTTCGTCGCTCAACGCATGCGTCACCAAGCGGTGATTCGTGCGTATGAGGCGGCCAAGCCATCTCGCACCCACAAGGCCAAGGGTGAGGCGCGCTCCGCTGACGCGGCGCTACAGGCTGCTGGCCGCTCGTTGCGCGAGCAGTGCCGGTGGCTGGACGAGAACCACGACATCGTTACCGGCTTGTTCGACCGCCTGGAGGAACGGGTGGTTGGCGGCGCCGGCATCGGTGTTGAACCCCTGGTGCTGACCCTTGCTGGTGATGTGCATCTGGAGTTCAACGCCCAGATCAAGAGCGCATGGGCCGAGTGGTCGTTGCGTCCGGAGACCTCCGGCGAGCTGACCCGCCCGCAGATGGAGCGCCTGGTGGCCCGCACCTGGCTGCGCGATGGCGAAGGCCTCGCGCAAAAGATCATGGGACCAGTGGCCAACTACCGGCACCTGACCCTCGTGCCGTTCGCGCTCGAGCTGCTGGAGCCGGATTACCTGCCGTTTGAGTACAACGACACGGCGAAAGGAATCATCCAGGGCATTGAGCGCGACGCCTGGCGCCGCATCCGTGCCTATCACCTGCTCAAGGCACACCCCGGTGACCTTGGGCACGGAATCTACCAGAGCACCAAGCGCGTCGAGGCCGATCGTGTTATCCACATCGCCAACCGCAAGCGCATCGGTCAGAACCGTGGCGTGCCGCTGCTGCATGCCGCACTGACCCGCCTGGCCGACTTGAAGGACTACGAGGAAAGCGAGCGCATTGCGGCCCGTATCGCGGCGGCGATGGCCTTCTACATCAAGAAGGGCGAGGCGCACGAGTACGACGACAAGAAAGCCCCCGAAAGCAAGCGCGGCTCGTTCCCCATTGCGCCGGGGATGATCTTCGACGACCTGCAGCCAGGTGAAGACCTGGCGATGTTCGAGAGCAATCGGCCGAACCCAATGCTGGAGGGCTACCGCAACGGCATGCTCCGGGCGGTGGCTGCTGCTGGCCGAAGCGCTTATTCGACCATCGCCAGATCCTATGACGGCACCTACTCGGCGCAGCGTCAGGAGCTGGTCGAAGCCCAGCTTGGGTACGACGTCCTGCAGCACGAGTTCATCGACTACTGGTGCCGCCCGGTGTACCGCACCTGGCTGACGCTGGCGGTTGCCTCCGGCGCGCTCAAGCCGCCGGCCGACGTCGACATGCGCACGCTGCTTTCGGCTGTGTACCAAGGCCCGGTCATGCCGTGGATCAACCCGGTGCACGAGGCCACCGCTTGGGAAAGCCTGGTCAAGGCTGGCTTCGCCGATGAGGCCGAAGTGGCCCGCGCTCGTGGCCGCAACCCGCAGGAACTGAAGAAGTCGCGCGCCGCCGAGATCAAGCAGAACCGCGAGTTGGGGCTGGTGTTCAGTTCGGATGCCGCGCACAGCTTGGCCCAGGAAAAGGAAATGAGCGCCGTCGAGGCGATTCAGAAGGCCTATCTGGGCGTCGGCAAGGTGCTGACCAGTGACGAGGCGAGACGCCTGGTCAATCAGTACGGCGCTGATCTGGAGATTCCCGGCCCTGACTTCACCACCGAACCCGACCAAAAAGGAGGCGCCAATGGGCAGCCAACGCAAGATGAGTAGCGCCCTGCTGCTGGCCCCGCTGGCCATGGCTGTAGCGCTGACGAACGAAACCAAGCCGGCCGAGAGCTGGTACAGCATCAGGGCGCTCTCCCGGGGTGTCGCCGAAATCTTGCTCTATGACGAAATCGGCGCCTGGGGCATCACCGCGCAGCAGTTTGCGCGTGAGCTCAAGGCGCTGGGCGATCTGTCGCTGATCAGCCTTCGCATCCATTCCCCTGGCGGGGACGTGTTCGAGGGCACGGCGATCTACAACCTGCTCAAGCATCACCCGGCCCGGGTCGAGGCCCACATCGACGGCCTCGCCGCCTCGATGGCCACCGTCATCGCCATGGCCGCTGACACCATCTACATGCCCGAGAACGCAATGATGATGGTGCATCGCCCCTGGGGCATCCAGGGCGGGGAGGCGGACGACATGCGCCGCTATGCCGACCTGCTGGAAAAGATCGAGGACACCATGGTTGCCGCCTATATGGCCAAGACCGGGAAGTCCCAGGAAGACATCAAGGCACTGCTCAAGGCAGAGACCTGGATGGATGGCCGAGAGGCTGTCGAGGCCGGCTTCGCCGACCAACTCACCGAGCCGCTCGCCGCGGCAGCTCAACTCAACTCGAAACGCATGCAGGAGTTCGCCCACATGCCCGAAGCACTCAAAACCCTGATGCAGCCGCGCGCGTCCGCTCCGACCCCGGCTGCCCCGACCCCTCAACCGACCCCGGCGGCACCCGCTGCCCCGGCCGCTCCGGCTGCAGCTGCGCCCGATGAGGCCGCTGTGCGTGCCCAGATTCAGGCCGCCGAGAGTACCCGCCGTGATGGCATCCGCGCCGTATTCCAGCCGTTCGCCGCTTCCCATGGCGATATGCTGAACGATCTGCTGCTGGATAGCGCTGTGACCATCGAGCAGGCTCAGGCCAAGCTGCTGGCCTCGCTGGCTGGTGGCGCCACCCCGAGTGCCGGCCCGTCCGGTGGCCGGGGTGCGAACGCCCACATCTTCGCCGGCAACGGCAACCTCGTCGGCGATTCTGTCCGTGCTTCCGTCCTGGCTCGCGCCGGCCTCGAGGAGCAGCAGAACGACAACCGCTATAACTTCATGAGCCTGCGCGAGCTGGCTCGCGCCTCCCTGGCGGATCGCGGCATCGGCGTTGCCAGCATGAACCCGATGCAGATGGTCGGCCTGGCCTTCACCCACACCACCAGCGACTTCGGCACCATCCTGATCGATGTGGCCAACCGCTCGATGCTGGCGGGCTGGGAAGAGGCGCTGGAAACCTTCCAGCTCTGGACGAAAAAGGGCTTCCTCTCCGACTTCAAGACCATGCACCGCGTCGGCCTGGGTGAGTTCCCGTCGCTGCGCCAGGTGCGCGAGGGCGCCGAGTACAAGTACGTGACTGTTGGCGGTCGCTCTCAGCCGATTGCCCTGGCCACCTACGGCGAGATTTTCAGCATCACCCGCCAGGTCATCATCAACGATGACATGAACATGCTCACCGACATCCCGCGCAAGATGGGCATGGCGGCCAAGGCCACCATTGGTGATCTGGTTTACGCCATCCTCACCAGCAACCCGGCGCTGTCGGACGGCAAAACGCTGTTCCATGCCGATCACAAGAACCTGCTCACTGGTGGCACCTCGGCGCTGTCCATCGAGTCGCTGAGCAAGGCCAAGACCCAGATGGCCACTCAGAAGACCGAGGTCGAAGGCGGCAAGCCGCGCACCCTTAACATTCGCCCGGCCTTCGTGCTGACCCCGGTCGCGCTCGAAGACAAGGCCAAGCAGATCATCCGCTCGGCCTCGGTGCCGGGTGCGGATTCGAACTCCGGCATTGAAAACCCGATTCGCAACTTCGCCGAGGTGATCGGCGAGCCGCGTCTGGACGATGCGTCGGCTACCGCCTTCTACCTGGCCGCCCGCCAGGGTTCGGACACCATCGAGGTGGCCTACCTCGACGGCAACGAACTGCCCTACATGGAGCAGCAACAGGGCTTCACTGTCGACGGCGTGGCCACCAAGGTGCGCATCGATGCCGGCGTCGCACCGCTGGACTACCGCGGCCTGCAGAAGTCCAACGGCGCCTGATAGGCACCCACCTTGAAAGCCCCGCCCAGAGCGGGGCTTTTTGTTTCCGCACCCCAATGCCACAGGAGAAACCCTCATGGCCCAGAACTTCCATCAGGACGGTGACGTCCTCGACCTCGTCGCCCCTGCCGGCGGCGTGGTCTCCGGCGGTGCTTATCGCATCGGTACCATCAACTGCGTGGCCCTGGTCACCGCTGCCGAAGGCGAGGTGTTCGCCGCCAAGACCACTGGCGTATTCCGCCTGCCTGCCGCTGCCGGCTTGGCTCAGGGCGCTGGCGTGGCTCTGACTGACGGCGCCCTGGTTGCCGTCGCCTCGGGCGCGCTGTACGGCAAGTTGGCCGGCGCCACCGCCGACGGCTTCGCGCTCTGCCGCCTGAGCAACTGATGCGCAGCTTCAGGGACCGCATCGCCCGCTTGGACGCGGCAGTAATGCGCCACCTGGGCGACGGCGTTTGCCAGTACCTGAGCCGCACCGGTCAGGTGCTGGCAGACGACGTGCCGGTGATCGTCGAGCTGGAGGTGGAGCGCCTGCCGGACGATGACGCCATGGATGGCGCTATCGAGCGGCTTCGCACACACGCCATCCAGAAACACCTGCTGCAGCCGTTCGACCGCCAGGGCGCTTTCGTCATGGATGGCAAGACCTGGCATATCGACGGCATTGCCGCCGATGACGGCCATCTCGTCACCTTCTACGTGGTGCCTTGATATGACAGTCCGCGACATTCAAAGCGAAGCCATCGATGCGCTGCTGGTGCTTTTGGCGCCAGTTGGGCAGGTCGAGGAGGGCGACGTGCGCGCCATCTTCGACTCAGAAGACGACAGCCTTCCGGATGAATTCATCGTCCTGCAGCCAGGCACCACCGAGGAGGTGCTGAACGGTAAGCCGCGCATGCAGAACAGCGTGCCGGAAACCACCGTTATCAACATCGTCTTGGTCAGCAAGCTGCGCCAGTACTCACGCGGCCTGCGTGCTAAGCGCCTGGCGGTAAAGGTCGCCACGCGTGGCCATAAGTGCGGCCTGGAGAGCATTGGCGGCATCGCCTCTGCTGGCTTCCTGCAGGAGACCCCAACCCGCCCGGGCGATGGTCGCCGCTGGGCCGCTCACGTCATGCCCTTGCAAGTCACCTACACCCAGCCGCTCCAGTAGCGGTCAATTCCATTCAGGAGAAACACCATGCTTCACGCACCTGATCGTTCGCTGATCGGCTTCGGTGTGCTCGGTGCCAAGCCTTGGCAGTCGCAGCGCGGCCACCTCGAGGTCGGCAACAGCACCGAGCTGAAGATTCAGCACGCCACCGATAAGAAGAGCCTGCGCAACTTCCGCACCGGCATCGGCAACAACAACTCCAAGTCGCAGATCACTGCCATCACCGGCAGCTTCACCCTGTACGACTGCGGCCCGTCGCAACTGGCGCTCACCGTGCGCGCGGTCAACGTCGGCGTTCCGGCCGGCGCTGTAACCGGCGAGGCGCACCCGACTGGCGGCCTGGAGAACGAGCTGATCGTTTTCAAGAACCTGGTCGACACTACCGAGCCGGTGACTATTCTGGTTCCGCCTGCGACCGCTTCTGCTTCGGCCGCTTCGGGCAACGCCGGCAACGGTACCATCGGCGCCGTTGCAGTGAATGGCGCAGCGTCTGGTCAGTACGGTGTCGAGTTCACCAGCGCCACCGCCTTCGAGGTGACCGGCCCGAGCCCAGCCACTACCGTGATTGGTACCGGCACGGTCGGTGAGGCGTTCACCGGTGGCGGCTTGAGCTTTACCGTCACTGCTGGCGGTACCGCCTTTGTCGCCGATGATGCCTTCACCATTACCGTTGGTGCGGGTACCGAGGCAGAGGTGGGCGTCGACTACATCATCACTCCCTATGGCATCCAACTGCCGAAGGGCTCGACCATCGGTACGCGCGGTATCGTCGGCAGTTATGGTCGCCTCAAGGCCACGGTGTCGGAGATCCTGAAGGCGGCGCCGACCGAGCAGAGCTTGCACTTTGCCGGTCTGAACGACGCTCAGAACGGCCAGGTGTATGACTACACCCTGCACCGCGTGAGTTTCGACGACATCGCGGAAATCAGCCTGAACGGTGCGGAGTACGCCTCGTACAACGTCACCTTCGAGCTGCTGCAGGACTACACCCGTGTTGGTGACACTCTGTCGCAGTTCTACACCTACCGCGAGGCGGCAAAGGCGGCTTGATGCTGCTGGGCCAGGGATGGCCATCGCTGCCTTTGACTTGCTTCTACAGAGGTTATGTTATGCAGCCTTCAACGCCGATCGTCACCTTGCGGATGGGAGCCACCCTTGGCGGGATCAGCCTTGATCTTTCGGTGGGAATTTCGCGCGAAGCTTTTGAAAGCGCACTTGCAGGCGCATCAGTTGGGTCGTCGCCGACAGGTATTCAATCTGCACCTTTGGATCTACACCTTCCGGCTCTTTGTTCCCAAATGCCTGAGCTGCTTGCGCAAGGCCTGCAAGCCCAGCATCGAAATCTGGCCGCTGAGTCATTGCGGTTGCTCCAGCTTGAAATGGAAGAGCGCAATAGCGTAGCCGCGGAAGGTCGGCCGCAGTAGCTGGGGTTTCGTACAGGGCGCGCTTCGGGTTTCGGTGCTGGCATTGTGATGGTAGATTCCCTCCACTACCTTGTGGGAGGGAGCCCTATGCAATGCCCAACTTGTGATCATGAAGGTTCGGTTGCCAGCTTCGGTGAGCCGTTACGTTGCCCTGAGTGCGGTGCTTTCTATGAGAAGGCATTGGAGCTTAAGTTGCGGCGTTCGGTTTCTGCGCCGCCAGAGCCGGTAAGACCATCAGTCCCAGCCCCAGCCCCAACTTTCGCGAAAGGGCTAATTCCATGCAGAAGTTGCGGGTCGCCCATAAGTAAAAATGCCGCCAGTTGTCCGTTGTGTGGTGCTCCAGCAAAGAAGAAGACTTCTTTGTTTACCTGGATCGTGGCCGTTCTTGCTGGGCTTTGGCTGTTCGGGTTTATGGTTGACATCATGGTTAACCCTGCGCCACCCCAGCGAGCTGCTGCTTCTTCATCTCCATCTTCGCCTGCTCCAGCGCCTGCGCCGGTCGTTCCTCCTCCAATTTCGCGCCAGGCACAGGCTGAGGCAGCTACGAAAATTGAGAAGTTTGCGTGGAGCAAGTCTGCTGGTGGCGCTCTCATGAATGCGGACTTCACTATCCGTAATTCGGGGGGAATAGATGTAAAGGATATCGAGATTGAGTGCGTTCACTTTGGGCCAAGCGGTACCCGCATCGATAAGAACACGCGCACCATTTACGAGATTGTTAGGGCTGGCCAAACGAGAGTTTTCAGAGACTTTGATATGGGGTTCATCCATAGCCAGGCCGAAACAAGTAACTGCTCAATTAAGAGCTTGAAGATCTAAGCACGCATTTATAAACAACCCGCTTCGGCGGGTTTTTTTATGTCCGGAGAAAAGCGCATGAGCGTAAAAGACCGCCTGATCCAGTTCATCCTGCGCGGCAAAGACGAGCTATCGCCGGCTGCCAGGCAGTCTGAAGAGGCGCTGTCCAAACTGCGCGAGGAGGCCGAGCAGCTCGGCCATGCGCTCGATAATGCCAAGGAGACGGCCGGCCTGGCCAAGGAGCTGGAGCAACTGCAGCGCGCCACTGAACGCGCCCAGCGCAATCTGGAACAGGCGGAAAAGCAGGTAACCGATCTACGCGATGCTCTGAATGCCACGCCGGATGCCGCTGGCCTACAGCAGTCGCTCAAGGATGCCGAGCGCGAAGCCAGCCGCAGCCGTCGCCAGTTGGTTGCCCTGACGCAGCAGTTGGCTGAGGCCGAGAAGGCCTCGAAGGCCGCCGGTATCGATACTAACAAGCTGAGCGACGAGCAGCGCCGCCTGGCTACAGAGGTTGATAAGGCTCGCAGCGCGCTGGATGAAAACAACGCTCAACTCAAGGCCGCCCAGCGTGAGCAGGCCGCGGCGTCGCGTGCAACGGCTGAGCATTCCTCCAGGGTCGAGTCGCTCAGAGGGGCGATGAGCTCCGGCGCCCGCCAGATTCTCGCCTTCGCGGCTGCTTACGTTTCACTGAACGCCGCCATGGGCTTTGTGCAGCGCGGGCTTGGCCTCGTTGCGCAAGGTATCCGTGCGGTTGCTACGTCCGGCTCAGAGGAGCAGCAATCGCTGGCTCAGCTGGATGCCGCCCTGGCGTCTACGGGCCGGCAAGCGGAGTTCACCACCGCCCAGCTCCAGGCGATGGCGGATGAGCTCGAAGACGGCTCGATGCGAACTGCTGAAGAGATCCAGTCGGCACAGACTCGGCTGCTGTCGTATACCGACGTGGCATCGAAAGAGTTTCCACGGGCGATGCAGATCATTGTCGATCAGCAGCAGCGCCTGGGCATCAGTATTGAGCAGTCGGCCGAGATCGTAGGGCGCGCCCTGCAGTCCCCATCCGAAGCCATCGCAACGCTGGGCCGCCAGGGCTTCAAGTTCGAGGCCGATCAGAAGCGCCTGCTGAAACAGCTTGAGGCAACGGGCCGTAAGGCTGAAGCCCAGGCAGTGATCATGGATATGCTGACCGAGGCCTATGGTGGCGCGGCGGCAGCGGCCAAGATGGGCACCTTTGCCGGCTTGCTCAAAACCATCGACAAGCAGGTTGGCGACTTCACCAAGCGCGTTATGAATTCGGGAGCGTTCGAATTCATGCAGCGCAAGCTGCTGGATGTGAGCAACTACTTAGACGACATGGCCAAGGATGGTCGGCTTGATCGCTTGGCCGAAGGACTCAGCAAGGGTTTTATCCAAGGCGTAGAGTGGGCTGAACGATTCGCGAAAAAGCTGCTGGAGATCGACTTTCAGAAGGTCTCTGACGATGCTGCAGCGTGGGCAGGCAACCTTGGGCAGCACTTGGATGACGCCCCGCAGAAGTTTTACGCATTCATTCTGCCCTTCCGGGCTTTGTTCAATGGCCTGACCGCGGGGCTTTCCCTTGTCGGGGCGTTCGCTACGGATCTGGCAAGCAAGCTTCTGATTCCCCTTGAGATAGTGGCAAAGGCCTTGCCGGATGCACTTGGCGGTGACCGGCTCCGCTCTGCTGTAGGCTCTGCTCGCGCAACACTGGATGGCCTCACCGCTGGTTTTGTGGCCCAAGTCGAGCAGTCTGGCAAAGGCATCCGGGCGGCCTGGGATGATGCCATGGGGGGCGTCTCCGACAGCACTAAGACCAAGATGGCCGAGGTGACCGAGACCATCAAGCTGGACTCGGTTAGCCAGGCTGACTTCGTGCGGCAGGCTGTCACCTCGATGCAGGGCGCGCTGGATCAAATCAGCGCGGCCAAGACGGTCGCACAGCTTCGCCAGGTCGGCGACGAGATGTATGCCGCTTACAAGCGCGGCGATATCAGTCAACAGGAGTACGCCGCCAGCTCGGTCGAGCTGAATCGCCGGCTGACCGAGTTAGGTGGTGGTGCCAAGAATCTCGCCAGCTCGGTGGGTATCGCGTCGGAAAGCCTCAAGAACCTGAACGACGTGCAGCGCGCGATCAGTGATGCAAAAACCGACCGCGACATAACGGCTATTCGCACGGCACTCAAGCGCCTGTATGACGATGGCCAGCTGGGTTCGTCTGAGTACAACGCCGAGCTGAACAAACTCAACGCCCGCCAGAAGGAACTAGCCCAGGCCCTGCAGGGCAGCAAGAAAGCCCAGGACGATAAGAACAAGTCGGACCAGCAGGCGATCGTCACCAGCGAGCAGCTACGCCGCGAGAGCGGCAAGCGCATGGAAGCCGAGCGCAAGGCGAGCGGCGAGGCGATGGAACGCCGCCGCAAGGAATCCAGCGACGCACAGCGCGACATGAGCGCCGTTGAGGGGTTCTTCAGCGGTGTCATGAGCCGCGCCCGGGAGCCAGTTGCGTCGCTGAGCCGTGCAGCGCTGGAGCTGTACGATCGTCTGCGCGGCCTCACCACGGCGGCGCCGAGCATCGACACCAGCAGCCTGGAGTCCACCCGCACGAGCCTTGAAGGGGTCACTAAGGCGCTGGGCGAAGTGCGGGCGTCGCTGGCTTTGCCGATGCAGAGCAGCCTGGCTCGCTGGATGGCAGAAACCCAGCAGGCCAGCCTGCAGACGCAACAGGCGTTTCTGTCGCAGAAGTCCAGCCTGCAGAGCCTCATGCGTGATTACGAGCGTGGGTCGCTCACCGCGCAGCAGTTCGTGCGCCGAGCAAACAGCATGAAGCAGGCACTGAGCCTGCTTGATGGCTCCGACCTGAGTGGCCTGGAGTCGGCTATCGACGCCGCCAACCAGCGTATGCAGCAGATGGGGCAATCCACGCGCAGCACGCTTGAAAGCCTGCAGGACGAGCTGGACGGGTTGCAGGGCCGGCAAGACGACATCGAGCGCCGCCGCTTTGCCGCTCGCCAGCGTGAGCTTCAGGCTCAACTGGCAGAGGCACAGGCAGGCGGTGACGCCCAGGCCGTGGCCAACGCCAGTCGCGCCCTTGGCCTGCTCCGGCAGATCGAGAGCGAAAGTGCGATGGCTCGCCAGGCCGAGGAACAGAAGAAACGCATGGAGGCGCAGCAGGCCACCCAGCCGACCGCACAGCAGGCAGCGCAAACGCCGAGCAAGGTTATCCGGCTGGAGGTGCCAGGCCGCGCTGGGGTTGACGTCGCCCTGGGTTCAGATGCTGACGAAACCAAATTGCTCGACATTCTCGCGAATGCCGGGCTGAGGAGCCTGTAATGCCGATTGCCCCTTTGGTGTTGGGAGACATTGACCTCGCTGAAGATCCAAAGCTGTGCGGCGACCAGATGGAATGGGTCGATCAGTTCGATTGGGACCCGGTGGCGCAGGAGCAGGAACGAAGCCTGACCGGCGCGCTGATCATTCAGGAGGGCGTAAAGCTGTACGGGCGACCGATCACGCTGGCCAGCAATGGCGGCGCCTGGTTCACGCTTGCGACTGTGCGCGCCCTCGAGGCGCTGCGCGATCAGCCTGGCATCGTCATGCCGCTGACCCTGCAGGATGGCTCGCAGCACTACGTGACGTGGAATCGCGCGGCCGGCGCTCCGGTGCAGGCCGTGCAGGTGTTCCGCAAACCGAACCCCGAACCCGAATGGGAATACGAACTCACCCTGCGCCTGATCACCGTAGCGCCGCTACCGCCCGACCCTGAGCCGGAACCCGACCCCGAACCCTGACAGCCCGCCCCGTGCGGGCTTTTTGTTGCCTGGAGATTGATGGCATGACCATTGCCGCAACTGACGTAAAGCTGCTGAAAAGCCAGCGCCTGACCGACGAGAACGACGGCGGCGGCCGCGCCACCGGCAATGCCGTGGTTGATGGCCAGGTGAACAACGTATTCCCCGACATCAGCCGGCTCGACCGCACCACTGGCCGCATCAACCTGCGCAAGCTGTTCGGCGGGCCGATGACGCAGAACGCCGACGCCTACCTCGGCGCGCACGCCATCGTCACCAAGGCGCCCGCTGACCCGCGCGTGAGCGTGCTGCTGTTCAACACTGGCAGCCAGATCGACGAACGCCGCGATGCGCGTAACGCCATCGAGAGCTATGTGGCTGCGGCCACCACTGCGCAGTTCGATCTGCTCGGCACCCAACTGGCCGGCCAGCGCGCCATCGCCTGCGTACAGCGCGAGGAACAGCGCGTGCCGGAGATCGGTGACGTGTTCCAGCTGGTGACCGCCACCGCGGCGCAGTACGTGCGCCTGACCGGTGTAGACGCTCGCCTGGAGCAGTTCACCTACGACTATGGCAACGGCAACTTTGTGAACTTCACCCGGCGCCGGCTGGATCTGCAGATCAGCGCGCCGCTGCTGAACGAGTTCCCGGGCGGGCAGGTAACCCCGGCCGGCACCTCGCCGACTGCGCTGAGCGGTGTGGCCAAGGCGCGTGTGTTGTCCACCCAGGTGGCCGATGCGGCGCGTTATTACGGCATCAGCCCGTTGGCCGAGGCCGTGGCGCAGGGCGCGCTGACCTTGCGCGTGCAGTCCGTCTACAGCCAGTTGGTGCCGAGCACCACCAAAGAGTCGGCTTTGGTCGACGTGCTGGGCGGCTATCAGCGGCAAATCTACGTGCCGGCCGGGCCGGCGCGTTCGGTTGCGCTCACCGTTGCTGCCGGCGCGCTGGCGGGCGAATCCCGCACGTTCCTCGGCACCGGTTGTGCGCCTGGCACGCTGACTATCGTGGCCAACGGCGGCACCTACGCCGATGACAGCAAGGGCGGCTTGCGCTACGTGAGCGGCAGCAACTGGCTTAGCTCCGGCCGCGTGGACTACCAGACAGGCGAAGTCACCCTGGCCCGCACCGGCACCAGCTGGACGGGTAGCGCGAACGGCACCTATCGCCCAGGCGCGGCAGCGACCGGCGACACCATTACCGGCGAAGTCGAGATCACGCTTGGCAATCGCGGCTATGTCTACACCCTGAACCTGTCCGGGGCGGTGCCGCGCCCCGGTACGCTCAACGTCAGCTTCATGGCCCTGGGCAAGTGGTACGAACTGCGCGACCAAGGCGATGGCCTGCTGACCGGTGAGGGCGCAGGCACCATCTCGTTCGGCACCGGCTCGGTATCGCTGACCCTCGACGCGCTGCCCGACGTTGGCAGCTCGCTGGTCTACAGCTACGTCAGCTCGGCAGACAACGCCATCACCGAACGCTCTGGCGGCAGCGTCGTGCCCAAACTGGAGGTGCGCTACACGCTGCCTGAAGGCGGGGTGCTGCCGGGCTCGTTCTCGGCCACTTTCACGGCAGGCACCGTGCGCACGCTCACCGACAACGGGCAGGGTGTACTGAGCGGCTCGGGCGGCACTGGCACTATTGCGTATGCCTCGGGCGAGGTGGTCATGGTGCTGAGCGCTACGCCGAGCGGCGGCATTGCCTACGCCTGGGAGCGCGGCGCCGTAGAAAGCGGCGCGCTGGCCGTGAGCAGCGACGGCAGTGGCATAGCGACTTTTACTATCCCGGGTGCGCCACTGAAGCCCGGCAGTGTACGCGTCAATTGGATGACCACACGCCGCCAGGCCGCTCCAGCCGTCAACTGGCAGGTGATCGAGGCGGGCAATGTGCTGCCGGTGTATGACGGCTATCGGGATATCGCTAACGTCGCCAACGATAACGGCAGCGGCGGCTGGCAGGGTGGCCGTGCGGGCAGCATCAACTACACCACCGGCCAGGTGACGCTGCAGGTTGCAGCGCTGTATGACTACGTCGAGTACACCTACAGCAACCGCTCGAAGGGCACTGCCGTGCAGCCCAAGCTCACCGAGCCGGTGCTGGTAACCACCAATGTGCAGCTACGCGAGTCGTTCGGCGGCACCGTCGAGCACGCGGCCCAGGCCGACAGCGTGAGCACCGATCCGCAAACTGCAAGCCAGGCCCAGCCCGGCATCACCGTCGAGCTGCTGCCAGGCATTGCCGAGCCCATCGTGCCGGGCAGCCTGCTGTTCAGCTGGAACGGTGGGCTGTACTGCGACCGCTCCGGCATCCTGTACCGCGACGTGGCGAGCAACACTAACGGTGGGGTGGCTGTGGGCACGGTGAACTATGCCGACCGTACCGCGACGCTCAGCAGCTACGGCGGCAACGCCTCGGGCGCGGTGAGCGTGCTGGCCTGCCTGACGGCAGCGGTGGGTTTTAGCGTGACCGCTGCAACGTACCGCACGCCTGGTGCGCCGCTGCGTGCTGGCAGTATGCAGGTCACGGCAGTGCGCGCGGATACTGCAGAGGTCGTAACGGCAGTGAGCAACCTCAATGGTGAGTTCAACACCGGCATTGTGCGCGGCACCGTCGACGCGACTACCGGCATCACCCGGCTGACGTTCACGACGAATCCGGCCGACGACACCGGCAACAGCGACATTCCGGTCATTCCGCTGCTGCTGCGCTACAACGCCGTTGTGCAGACGCGCCTGCCGCTCGATGCCGGCCTGCTGGGTCTTGACCCGGTGCGCCTGCCGGCCGATGGCCGCGTGCCGGTTTACCGCGATGGCGACGTGCTGGTGATCCACCACACCGCCGAAACCGTTGTGGCATCGCCGACCGCTGGCAGCACGCTGCAGCTGGACCGCGCGCAACAGGCAGAGATAGAGGTGGTGGACGGTGCCGGCACGGTGCTGCGCGCTACCTCGTTCACGGCTGATCGCGAGCTGGGCACCGTTACCTGGGCGAACCCGTTGGTGCTGCAGGACGAAGAGGGCAACCCACTCGGCCTGCCGCTAATCGTGCGCGACCGCGTAGAGCACATGACCATGTGCACCGAGGTGCAGATTACCGGCCAGCTGGGGTTTAGCGCGCCGCTGCCGTGGGACTTGCCGGCAGGCGAGGCCATGGTGTCGAGCGCGGTGGCGTGGGGTGATCTGCAGTCGCGGATTCATGCCTGGTTCACGCAGCAGACGTGGAGCCAGGGTGCCCCGAACTGGACCGACGCGCCCATCGGCAACACCACCACGGCGCAATACAACCAGCTGAGCTACCCGCCGATCATCACCAACGCGGGCGGCATCGCTGGCAAGTGGGCGCTGGTGTTCACCAGCTCGACCGCGTTCAACGTGGTGGAGGAACGCCTGGGCGTGATCGCCACTGGCAACACCAGCACCGACTGCGCGCCGATCAACGCGCTGACCGGGCAGCCTTATTTCACGATCCGTCGTGAAGGCTGGGGCTCCGGCTGGGCGGCTGGCAATGCGGTGCGCTTCAACACGGACTCGGCGCTCGGCCCGATGTGGTGCATCCGCACCGTCATCAGCGGGCAGGGCATCGTCGATGATGACAAGTTCGAACTGCAGGTTCGGGGAGATGCTGACTGATGGCTACTGCGTATCACAGGGACCAACCAGGCGCCCCGGCGCTGGCTTACTCGTCAGCCCGAGATGCGTTGGCGCATTTCTCTAGCCTAAAAACCATTCTGAAGGCTTGTCTGGTTGCGGGTTATGGCGCCCAACCTGCTGCAGGATGGGCGCTTATCGCGGAGGGGGATAGCCACTTAGTACTGCGCAATGGCACCCATACCGGGTATGTGGGGCTGTCGTTCTCTGTGGGGGTTGTCACTGTTCATGTGTCAGAGACGTTCACCGGGGTGACCAGTGGCATTCTGCAAGGGGATGGACAGAAGAGTGGAACTGCCGCTGGCAACTCAGTGCCGCAGCGCATCGGGATTCAATGGGTGGCGTATTCATCAGATGCGTCGACGTGGATGGTTGTTGCCGATGAGCGCACATTCTCAGTGAATTGCCTCACGAACGCCGGTGCGGGCCCGTGGGTTCCAGTTGTAGCTTCAGGCCCAGCGCTGAACTTCCTGCTGTATGTGGGTGAGGATAGTGCTGGGAATTTCATTGCAGTGGGTGGCAGCAACACTACTGCCACCGCCTCGCCGAGCCAAAGTAATGGTTTTTCGGCGGCTGGGTTCACCGCGCTTCGCGATCCTTCGACCGGCCTTTTGGTTGATGCTGCCAGTGTGGCTGTGGTTACGCATGGACTCACGGATACGTTCCGCTTGGAATCTGTGGCGCGGACACCTCCCGTGCTCGATCTTGTGCGCCCTTACTGGCACGGCGCGGGCGCGTGGGGCGGGTATCTGCGGGGCCTGGTCATGCCAGGGATGCTTGCTGTTTATCTTCCGGGCGTGATCGCTGACAGCCTGGGTTTCGCTGGAGGGCAGTTCAACTCCAGAACAGCCAATACCCCCGTGAATCTCGGGGGGAGCTGGCAGTATTTCGTGCCGGTGTACTACCCCCGTAGCACGGCCCTGTTGATGACAGATGCACCGGAGTATTGGTGATGACAGTAGCTGTGCTGCGCTCGGTTCCGGTGTCGGGGTACATCGCGCCGCCGAAAGTCTTGCTGCGGTTTCGGCTTTTGCGCGATGGTGAGGCTACCGCTGGCCGGAAGCGGCTCCGAATATTTCGTGACTGGGATTCGGTCGGGCAGTTGGCGCTAGTGTTCGAGGCTGATCAGGGTGAGTTCACGCGCGCTGTACCTGTGGATCTTGCGACGCTACTGGCTCAAGGGGAGTGGTTGGTGACGGGTATCGACCCAGCTGAGCCACGGCGCACGAGGGCGGTCTACATGACGTTCTCGGCAAGCGGAACGTATACCTACAACATCACCAGCGGCGACGGCGGCCAGGCCGGCGATCCGGCGCAGGCCGAGGCGCGTGTGCGTGTCGAGCGTATGCCGGCAAGCCGTGAGGTCGTGCTGGTGGAGCGCCCCTTCGACGGTGAATGGCGAATCGCCGGCTACGGGCCTACGCCTGGCGGCTCTGGCGAGATCGATCTGCGGGTGGTGGGGGGCGATGTCTATGCGCTGGCGGTCGATGACTACGGCGTGCAGTTCGTCGCTGACCTGGCCGTGCAGGTTGGCCAGCGCATCCGCCCGACGCAGTACACCGGCTGGGTGTATGAGATCACCCAGGCCGGCCAACTGCCGTCCGTTGAGCCTGCCTGGTGGGCTGCGGTGGGCGAGAACCCATCGCAGCCACTGGGCACTGCGCGTGCCGTGGCTCACAGATACTTTCAGCCGATTGCACTGGGGCCGGGGCCGGTCGAGGTAGTCTGATGATCAGCGTTTCAATCGGTGGAGGCTGGGGCCGTGCGGCCTCGGCCGACCGCGCTGCGTCTGCAATTCCGTGGGATGCCCTGCGCCAGGTCGACCGCCGCGCCGCTGCGCGTTGGCGTATCGCAGGCGTTGCGGATCGCCGCGCGACAGCCGCGCCCTGGGCTCGGGTGCCGGCGCGGGATCTGCAGCAGGCCGCGCGCTGGGGTGTTGCCGGCCAGCTCGATGCACCAGCCAGCGCGCAGCCCTGGGGCTGGGTGCCGGCGAAGGATCTGGGCGTGGCCGGCGGCTGGGATCACACCATCAGGCCGCGTGACTTGCGCCTGCGGCTGATCTACAACCCGAAGCCAGCGCGCAAGGATCTGGCCATCGCGGCAGGGCATCGGCGCGTCAATGAGTTCGGCCCGCGCTTCAATGCCGAAACCGCCCTGCAGGACAGCCTTTACGTGCCGGGGCCTAACTGGCTGGTGTTCGAGTTCGGCGGCCGGCCCTACTTCCCCAGCACGTCGCCCGAGGTGTTCTTCGACTTCCGCTACGTACCGGAGACGCCCGCGATTCAGCCGACCGACATGCGGCGCACCCGTGTGCGCTGGCAGTCGGCGCGCCGGCTGAACCTGGGGCGCACCCTGCCATGGGGCAAGGCCCGCCAGGTCGACGGCGTGCTGACTGATCTGCCCTACGTCGACTATCCCGGCCCGGTCAAACCGCTGCCGGAGCCGCCGCCCGATCCGACCATTCTGGATACCTACATGATCGCGAATACCGTCAACCTCGTGGCGCTGCCGAGCCGCACGCCCATCGAGGCGAAGAACATCAAGATCGGGCTGGATGCGGACAGCTTCAGCTGGACGTTTAGCGCCGACATCTTCACCCGCGCGGCGCTGGAGCTGGTGCAGCCCGATGCCGAGGGCGCTGGCGAGCTGGAACTGGATGTGAACGGCTGGAAGTGGGTGGTGCTGGTTGAGCGCTACAGCCGCAAACGCCAGTTCCCGGCCGAGGCCTACACGATCACCGGGGCGACCCGTGGCCAGCTGCTGGCCGCGCCCTACGCGCCGTTGCGCAGTGGGTTGAATGCCGCGCAGATCAACGCCGCACAGGCGGCCGAGGCCGAGCTGCTGAACACCGGCTTCACGCTGAGCTGGACCGCAACGGATTGGACCTTTCCGGCCGGCTCGCTGAGCTACCAGAGCCAGACGGCGATGCAGGTTATCGCCAAGCTGGCCGAAACGATTGGCGGCGTGGTGCTGCCTGCCCGTGATAGCGACCATCTGGACATCGTGCCGCGTTACCCGCTGCCGCCCTGGCAGTGGAACGACGTGGATGCGCCCATCACGCGGGTGATCCCGCCCGCGATGATGACGGACCTGGGCGGGGAGTGGACCCCGCAGCCCGCATGGAATGCCTGCTACACCAGCGGCACCTCGGTCGGCTGCTCGATGCTCGTGCGCCGTGCCGGCACTGCTGGCAACAACCCGACGCCCGATGTGTTCGACGACTGGCTGACCGATCAGGCGGCCAACCAAGCGCGCGGTACGCACGAGCTGAGCAAGGGCGGGAATATCGAGATTGTCAGCGTGACCATCCCGCTGTTCCCGTTCAGCGATGACCACGGCGTGGGGCTGATCCTGCCGGCGCACCTGTACCGCGTGCCCGAGGAGACTGGCCCCTGGGTGGGGCTGTGCCTGGGCGTGGACATCAGCGCCGAGGGCACAGGGGCAGTGCGCGTGCGTCAGCAGATCAGACTGGAGCGGCACCACTGATGGCGACTATCAACCCTTGGAAACGCTTCATCGGCCTGCTGCCCGGCGGCGTGCGGACGGTGGCCATCGTCCGCAGCATCAACACCACGGCGGGGCTAAGCGAGGTAGAGCTGCGCACGGGTGTGCGCGTCACCGTTCGCGGTGTCGACGTGCCCGTGAACAGCAAGGCCTACATTGCGGACGGCACGATCACCGGGCCAGCGCCGGACCTGCCGCATTTTGATGTGGATGTTTAGGCGGGGTAGTCCTCGGGGTTGGGCTCGATGCTCTTCGCCAGCCTTCGCAGCTCGGCGTGAGCCTCCAGCCTTTCCTCGGCTGATAGCGCTTCGTCCGCGAATGTCAGCGCGGCCGCTTCGGCATCGAGGATCTGCGCCGCTGCGAATTGCCTCGCCACTCTGCGGGCGAGCCCGCGCCGCACCAGCTTGTCACCCATGACCACCTCTTGAACTGACCAATCTACGCCCGCCACGTGCGGGCTTTTTTTCGCCTGGAGGAAACTATGTCCACACCACGTGGCGTACGCAACAACAACCCCGGCAACATCGACTTCAACCCGCGCAACAACTGGCAAGGCCAGCTCGGCCTGGAGTTGGGTGTGCCTCGCCCGCGCTTCGCTCGCTTCGACTCGCCGGAGAATGGCATTCGTGCCTTGGCCAAGCTGCTACTGAACTACCGGGGCAAGGATGGTATGCCGGGCGTTGGCGGGCATGGTATCGACACCGTGCGCGAAACCATTAGCCGCTGGGCGCCGGGAAACGAAAACGATACGGCTGCCTACATTGCCGCCGTTGCCAAGGCGCTCGGCGTGAAGTCGGACGCCGTGATCGATGTGCGGCAACGCCCGGTGCTGCGTGCCCTGTTGGTCGAGATCATCACGCACGAGAACGGCCGCCAGCCGTATGCCGATGCGGTGATCGACGAGGGTGTGCAGAGGGCGCTGGCATGACAGCCTGGCTCAAGCTCGTGCCAGCCTGGGGTTGGGCTGTTGTTGGCGGCCTGGTGCTGGCTGCACTGATCGGCCTCGGGCAGCAGATCCGCATCAACAGCCTGCAGGGCGACCTGGCCACCGAGCGGCAGGCTCGACTCGCGGACGCCGGCAAGCTCGGCGCTTGCCGCACCACCCGTACCAACTTGCTCGGCCAGGTGATCGAGCAGAACGCGGCGCTGGCCGACCTGCGTGCCAGCGCGATGGAGCGAGCCGCTCGCGCCAAGGATCTGCAGCAGCAGGCCGAGGTCGAGGCACAGCAGGCGGATCAGCAGGCGCAGCTGGTGCTTCAAGAGCGCACGCCTGCCGGAGCTGATGTCTGCGCCGCGGCCTCGGCAGCTTTCGACGATGAACTGAAACGGGAGCGAGGATTATGAGGTGGCTGCTGGTTGTTCCGTGGCTGCTGCTGGCCGGCTGCGCCGGCCAGGTGACTGATCCGCCAGAGCCTGTCGTGGTGCGCGTCGAGGTTCCGGTGCAGGTGCCGTGCCGCACTGAGCGCGTGCAGCGCCCAGCGTTCGCGGTTGACTCGCTGCCCATCGGCGCCTCGATTGCCGAGCAGATGCGCGCGCTCCGCGCCGAACGGCTGCAGCGGAAGGGGTACGAGAAGCGGCTAGAGGCCGCTGTTGCTGCATGTATGTAGGAGATAGTTACGCCCAGAACGGGCTAGAAATGCCGTACCACTTTTTATACCAATCAAGTGGTGGCAATGGGGATGGCAGGGTGCCAGAAGGGAGTCGAGTACTTGAAGCTGCGCGGCTTTCAGGGGCATTCGCGCTTCCTTGAGCCCCCTTATTCCCCGCGAATCATCATAAGGAAATGACGAGACGGCGCAAGTTGCCGCCCGCGAGCGCGCAGAATCCTGTTTTACAAGCCTTTTTGCCAAAGCTTTGGCGCCAGCGATATCGAAGACTTCAGCGCCTGAATCGGCACCCATGATGCCTGCCGATTCACGGGACGAACGCTGCTGGCGCCGTTCCCATGCTCGGCCCATAGTGCGAAACCTGCGACCTGACCGGTCGTCTCGGATCAGAACAAGAGGCCAGGCCATGACCAAGTCCCTCCATTACCGTGCGTGCCATCTGTGCGAAGCCATCTGCGGCCTTGCCATCGAAACCGAAACCCAGCCGGATGGCATCATGCAGATTCGCTCGATCAAGGGCGATGCGCAGGACAGCTTCAGCCGTGGCCATATCTGCCCCAAGGCGGTGGCGCTGCAGGATATCCAGAACGATCCCAATCGCATTCGCCAGCCCATGCGCCGCATCGGCGAGCAGTGGCAGGCCATCGACTGGGATGAGGCGTTCGAGCTGGTGGCCGAGCGCCTGAGCGCCATCCAGGCCGAGCACGGGCAGAACGCCGTGGCCGTTTATCAGGGCAACCCCAGCGTGCACAACTACGGGTTGCTGACTCACAGCAACTACTTCCTTGGCCAGCTGAAAACCCGCAATCGCTTCTCGGCCACCTCGGTCGACCAGCTGCCGCACCACCTGACCAGTCTGCTGATGTATGGCCACGGCCTGCTGATCCCGATTCCCGATATCGATCACACCGACTTCATGCTGATCCTCGGCGGCAACCCCTTGGCCTCCAACGGCAGCATCATGACCGTGCCGGACGTGGAAAAGCGCCTGAAAGCCATCCAGGCTCGTGGCGGCAAGCTTGTGGTGGTCGACCCGCGTCGCAGCGAAACCGCAGCCATTGCCGATCAGCACCTGTTCGTGCGCCCCGGCAGCGATGCCGCGCTGCTGCTGGCGCTGCTCAACACCCTGTTCGAGGAGGGCCTGACCCGCGACAGCCATCTGCCGGTGGGAGGGCTGGAGCAGGTGCGCGCGGCGATCGCCGACTTCCACGCCGAGGCGATGAGCGCTCGCTGTGGTGTGCCGGCTGAGACCATTCGGCAACTGGCGCGTGATTTTGCCGCAGCCGACAAGGCGGTGTGCTACGGCCGTATGGGGGTGTCCACCCAGGCTTTCGGCACGATGTGCCAATGGCTGGTGCAACTGATCAACCTGGTAACCGGCAATCTGGACCGCGTCGGCGGCGTGCTTTGTACCTCGCCGGCGGTCGATCTGGTGGCGAGTACTTCCGGGGGCCATTTCAACCGCTGGCAGAGCCGGGTGTCCGGCCTGCCGGAATACGGCGGCGAACTGCCGGTCTCGGCGCTGGCCGAAGAGATGCTCACCCCCGGTGAAGGGCAGGTCCGCGCGCTGGTCACGGTAGCCGGCAACCCGGTGCTGTCGACGCCCAACGGGCGCCAATTGGAGCGGGGGCTGGACGACCTGGATTTCATGCTCTCGGTGGATTTCTACATCAACGAAACCACCCGTTACGCCGACCTGATCCTGCCGCCGACCGCGCCGCTGGAGCATGATCATTACGACACCACCTTCAACGTGTTCGCCGTGCGTAATGTCACCCGTTTCAACGAGGCTGTGCTGGCCAAGCCGGACGGTGCACTGCACGACTGGGAAATTTTCGTCGGTCTGGCCAAGGCCTTTGCCGCGCGCAACAACCTTGAACTGAAGCCGACCATGGCGCCGGAGCAGATGATCGACATGGGTCTGCGCTTCGGCGCCTATGGTGATCGCAGCGAGCACAAGCTCAGCCTGGCCAGCTTGCGCGAGCATCCCCATGGGCTTGATCTGGGGCCTCTGCAGCCGAACCTGGCGGCACGGCTGAAAACTCCGTGCAAGGCGGTGCAGGCGGCGCCCGAGCCATTGCTGGCAGACCTGGCGCGCTTTGCCGGGCAGGAGCAGCCTGGCGCCCATGAACTGCTGCTGATCGGTCGCCGCCATGTGCGCAGCAACAATTCCTGGATGCACAACTATCACCGTTTGGTGAAGGGCAAGCCGCGTCATCAGTTGCTGATGAACCCGGTGGACCTGGCCAGTCGTGGCCTGGCCGATGGGCAGCGGGTACAGGTGCGTTCGCGCGTCGGCAGCATCGAAGTGGAGGTGGCGGCCAGCGAGGAGGTGATGGCCGGTGTGGTCAGTTTGCCGCATGGTTGGGGCCACGCCCGGCCGGGCGTGCAGCTGGACATCGCCCGTGCCCAGCCCGGCGCCAGCGCCAATGATCTGACCGACGAACGCCGCCTCGATGCACTGTCCGGCAATGCGGTGCTTAACGGCGTGCCGGTTGAGGTAGTGGCTGCGTAACGACCTGCTGCGCGTCGGCCCTGCTGCGTTAAAAACAGGCTCGGACTGCTCATTTACAACTTGTAAACTCCGCGTCCTCGCCTGTTTTTGCCTTGCATGGCTCTAGCTCGCTAGGTCGTAAACAGTTCTGGGGATGACGGCAAGGCCGAGCATTATGCTCGGCTTTTCGCTACAATCGCGCCACCGTGGCGACCGTCGGGTCGCGAAGTCTATGCTGAGGTGCCCCATGGATATCATCGAAACCATCAAAGAGCAGATCGCCAACAACACCGTTCTGCTGTACATGAAAGGCTCGCCCAATGCCCCGCAGTGTGGCTTCTCTGCCCGTGCTGCGCAGGTGGTGATGGGCTGCGGCGAGAAGTTCGCCTACGTCGACATCCTGCAGAACCCGGAAATCCGCGCCAACCTGCCGAAGTACGCCAACTGGCCGACCTTCCCGCAGCTGTGGGTCGGTGGTGAGCTGGTCGGCGGTAGCGACATCCTCACCGAGATGTACGAAAAGGGCGAGCTGCAGACCCTGATCAAGGACGCCGTAGGCAAAGCCGACGCCTGATCGCCGCGCTCGCAAAAAAGAACCCGCCTAGGCGGGTTCTTTCATTTCTGCCGCAGGCTTTCTACTTCTGCAGCCATTGGCCGTTCAGCTGGATGAACTGGCCCTTGGGCGTGCGCTCGATGGCCTTCTTGCCGGCGATGGCTTCCACGTCGTTCAGGCTGATGCCGTTGTCCTTGGCCACTTTCTGGTATTCGGCGCGGCGTGCCTGATTGATCAGGCGCGCGATTTCGTCGGCCTGGCCGCCGGGCTTGACCACACCCAGATAGCCGTTGGGCTGCTCGCCGAGCTGGCCGCTGGCCTTGGCGTCGCCCAGGGCACTCATGGCCTGGTTGAGGTTCAGCGCATAGGCCGGCAGGCTCAGAGTCAGCGCCAGGAGCAGGGTCGAAATATATCGGGTCATCATGCTTCTCCTTAGAACAGGCCGCTGTCTTCGTTGAAGACGTTGTCCAGCGCCTTGTCTACCTTGATGTAGATCTCGTGCTCGACCTTGACGTTGAGGTTGATGTTGATCGGCTCGTTGGGCATGGCCAACTGCACCGTCGGGGTACAGGCCTGGCACAGCAATGCCAGACTCAGGGCGGCGAGGAGGCGGTACGTGCGCATGGCGCTACTCCTTGGTTTCTTGAGGGACACGCTGGCGCATCCGTTGCTGAATCCGTTGCTGGATGATGTCGCTGACCTTGTCGGTCAGTTGCAGGCTCGCCAGCAGGGTCGGAATGTCTTCTTCCAGGTTGATGTTGAAGTGAATCGGGCGGCCCTGTTCGATGGCCGGGTTCTGTCCATGTAGACGCATACCGAGGCGCAGTGTGCCGGACGGCTCGTAGTCGAGGCTACTGCTGAGCAGATCGTAGTGAAAGTCTTCCAGCGCGTCGGTGACCAGCTTCATACCCGGGTTGGCCTGGCCCATGGCACGGATGCGCGGCGAGTGAAAGCGCAGGCGGCCGCCTGGAGCGCGCGCTTCGATCAATCCCTGCTCGATGCTGATGGCACCTCCCAGGCGCAGCGGCAGGGTGCCGTCGAGCAGGCCGTTGCCCTCCAGCCCCTCGGCCGGATAGACGCGAAACAGCTCCTGCAGGTCCAGGCCACTGAGCTTCAGGGGCAGCAGCTGGCTGGGTTGGTCCAATGCCCAGGTCGCCGGTTCCAGGCGCAGGTTGCCGTCAAGAATCCCCAGCTCGGCGCGCTGATGGCTGAGGCTGCCGGCCAGAGGGCGTTGCAGGCTGGCCTGATAGCTGGCCTGCAGCTGCAACGGGCCGAGGGCGATGCCTGGATCGATCTGTTTCGCGCTGAGGCTGGGCAGCTCCAGGGTGAGGCGATCGCCAGCCAGTTGCAGGCGCAGTTCGCCGTCCACACCGCTCAGCGTGCTGCGGTCGTAGATGCCGGCCAGACCCTTGCCGCTCAGGCGAGCGCTCAGCCGCAGAGGCTTGTTGGCGGGTAGGCGCAGACTGGCTTCGCCCTGCAGGCGGCCGTTGTCCAGCGTCAGCAATGGCGGCCAACTGGCCAGGGTTTGCGCCAGCGGGTTACCGGCGCGCAGAAAGAGTTCATCGAGCGTAGCGTTCAGCGCCAGCCCGTCGGCGCTGTTGTTCAGGCCCAAGGCCAGGCTCAGGCCGGAGTCGACCAGCAGGGCGCCATCGAGCGCCTGGTGGACGCTGTCAGCCTGCAGCCGGCCCTGCCATTGCCAGCTCTGGGGCTGCAGTTGCGGATGCTGCAGGCTCTGCACGCGCAGCGCCAGTGGGCCGGACAGCGTAGGGGCAGTCGGCGCGCCGATGATGCCGAGGCCGGCCAGGATCAGTTGCGCCTGCTGCAGGTCCAGCTCGGCGACGCGCAGGCGCTGGATGGCCAGGCGCGAGTCGTCGGCGACCGCCAGTTGCAGTTGCTGCGCCGTGGCATTCCCGGATAGCGCCAGGTTCAGTTGCAGGCCATCGGCGCGAGTAGCACCCAGATCGACGCGTTTGCTGCGAGCTTCGAGCCGCAGCTGGCGCACGTCCAGCGCCCAGTCGCGCGACAGCTGCAGGCCGAGTTCGGCGTCCGCCTGCATCTCCAGTGCGCCTTGCCCGCTGAGCGTGAGGCCTACGGCCAGTTCGTTGTCAGTGCTGCCTTGTAGCGGCACCAGCCGCATATTTAGCTGGCTTGGCTGCAAACCGCTCGGCAGCGCGGCCAGCCAGGGTGCGTCCTGCGCGTCGAGTTGCAGGTCACCGTGCAGCTTGCGCGCCTGCCAGACTCCTGTGGAATTGCGCAGGTCAAGCTGCAGTTCACCGCTGAGCAGGCCGACGCCGGGCATTGGCCAGGGCTGCGGCAGCTGGGTGTCGACACGCAGCCATCCCGGTGCGACCAGCAACTCGCCGAACTGACGGGTGCTCTGCGGCAGCTGCAATTGCCACTGGGCGATGATGCCGGCTTGCTGCGGCGTCGCTGGCAGGTTGGCCGTGTCCAGTGGTGTCCATTCGCTTAGCCAGGCAGCGACCCAGGCGATTTCCTGCAGCGGTGCCAGTAGCAGGTCGCCGTTCCATTGCAGTGCATCGCCCTGAGCTGCCAGGTCGCTGCGCAGCTCCAGTTGCTGCTGTTCATCGAGGTGCAGGGTCAGCTGCAGTTGGCGTGGGCTGTCCAAGGCGCCGTCGAGCCCCTGTAAGCGCGCCTGCAAGAGTGCGCTGTGGCTTTCGCGTAGCAGTCGCACACGCAGTTGCAAGGCATCGTCCAGGCGCTGCAGGTCGAGCTCGCCATCGATTGCGCACCGGCCCTTGGCGCACGGCAGTTGCGCCTGCACATCGCGCAGTTCGATCTGCCTCGGCAGCCAGGGCAGGGCGTCAAGTATCGTCTGGAGGGTGGCGTCGAGGTCGCTGTCGGCCGGGTTCTGCGCCGCTGTCTCGGCCGGCAGCCATTCCACTCGCAGACCCTGTGCAGCCAGACGGTAGCGCGGCGTTTCGCTGGCCAGCCATTGCAGCTGCAACTGCCTGGCATGGGCGTGCAATTCACCCTGTTGACGCTGCACCAGGCTCACCTCATGCAGTTGCAGACCGCGCCAGGTGAGGCTGAAGCCTTGCCAATCCAGCTCGATATGCTGTTGTTCCAGCAACTGCTGAACGCGATAGCCGGCGTAGCCGGCCAGTAGCGACAACAGCGCCAGGATCGCTATGCAGATGCTCAGCCAGAAGCGCCGGCGGCTCATGAGTTCTCCTTGCCAAGGCCTGTTGCGCGACGGTACCCCATGCTCCGGAGGGTGCCAAGCCGCTCCATGGCGTTGTGTATGGCGCTGGCACGACCATGCGCCCTGGCTGTGCACAACCTCAAACGCAAGCATGCGCTGATTGTGTTCGGCGAGGGGAAAGCTGGCGTTTTTATGGCGCGTTCAGCCTTCTCCCTCAGTCGAGTGGGTGAGAGGAAGCCAAGCGCCTACTGTCTTGGGTGAACAGATCGCTGCCGTTTCGCTGTGCGCCGTTTTTGCTGCGGGAGCCGTTAGCGCAGCCCGCATGAACACGGCATTGGCCGTTTGCATGCCCCGAAACAGAGCGCTGCGCGGATATGTTGCAGCGAGTTGTGCACAATGCTGAAGCAGGCTGTCACATCACTGTCAGAAACGCCGCTAAGCGTTTGATTTTTCGTGGTTGATTTTTAAGTCAATGAAAAATATGAATTTTTTCCATTGGCCAAAAAATCGACAGTTTGTCTCAAAGCCCCTAACCATCGGGCCTGGCACCTCTTTCGAGCAAGTTGTTCACGGACTTATCCACAGCTTCTGTGGATTGTGACGGAACTCTTTTTAGCAGTGGCAATCGATTCGTCCGGCGAAACTTTACCTTCGGGAAAAAAAGAGTAGAGTGGCGCGCCCCGGCAGTCACCCTTCCGTTATTTATGCCTCGCGCTTTACCTTCGTCATCCTCCGCAGCTCGTTCCGGTTCTTCTCGTCTGCCCATGCGCGTTGCGCTATGGCTGCTCGACAGCCCGCGCCTGGGACAAACGCCCAGCGTCAAGCGCATCGCCGGCAACCTGCTCAAGCAGCCCGCGCGCAAAGGTTGCGTGCAGGCGCAAAGCCGCCTGGGCCAACTGCTCTGCCGCGACTGCGGCAACACCCGCGACCGTCGTATCGGTTATGAACTGCTGCGCCAGGCCGCTCGTGCCGGCGACCGTGGTGCCCAGCTGGAGCTGGAGCGCCTGTCACGCTGAGTGCGTGCTGGCCCCGTGTGAATCGCCGGCTGGGTATACTGCTTGGCGGTCCAACATGGAGCGTCTATGCCAATCGATCCTCTTTCTCTTGCCATCGGTGCGGTCGTCGCGCTGGTCCCGCTGTTGGCGGCGCTCTGGTCATTGCAACGCCGGCTGACGCGCGAACAAGGCGAGCAGGCGCTGCTGCAGGAACGGCTGGAGCATGCCCAGCTGAGCCAGGCAGGTCTGCTGGCGCAACTCGATGCCTGCCGTGCGGAACTGGCCGAGGTCAGTGAGATCAAGGTGGACCAGCAGACCGAGCTGGCCGGCCTGCGCCGTGAAAACGAACTGCTGCAGCAGGAACGGCAGATCGCCCGCGAGGCCGCGCAATCCTGGAACCAGCAGCGCGAGCGCCACGAAGCCGAGCTACGCCGTCTGACCGCAGAATGTGCGGCGCTGGCAGCTGAGCTGCAGGAAAACCGCGATAACCAGCAGCAGCGCCTCGATGACCTGCAGGGCGCGCGCAATGAGCTGCGCGCGCAGTTCTCCGAATTGGCGACGAAGATCTTCGACGAGCGCGAGCAGCGTTTCGCCGAGACCAGTCAGCATCGCCTCGGTCAGTTGCTCGACCCGCTCAAGGAGCGTATCCAGGCGTTCGAGAAACGCGTCGACGAGAGTTATCAACAAGAGGCACGTGAACGCTTTTCCCTGAGCAAGGAGCTGGAGCGCCTGCAGCAGCTCAACCAGCGCCTGGGCGACGAGGCGACCAACCTCACGCTTGCGCTCAAGGGGCAGAAGACCCAAGGCAACTGGGGCGAGCTGGTGCTGGAGCGTGTGCTGGAGCATGCCGGCCTGGAGAAGGGGCGTGAATACCAGACCCAGGTCAGCCTCAAGGGCGCTGGCGGTGAGCGTTTCCAGCCTGACGTGCTGATCCGTCTGCCAGGCGACAAGCAGGTGATCGTCGATGCCAAGGTCAGCCTCAGCGCCTACCAGCAGTACGTCTCGGCGGTGGACGAGCCGATTCGCCAGCAGGCGCTCAAGCAACACCTGATTTCCCTGCGCAGCCACCTCAAGGGCCTGTCCGGCAAGGACTACCAGCGCCTCGAAGGCTTGCACAGCCTGGATTTCGTTCTGCTCTTCGTGCCCATCGAAGCCGCGTTCGCCACAGCGCTGCAGGCCGAACCGGACCTGTTCCAGGAAGCCTTCGCGCAGCAGGTGGTGATCGTCAGCCCGACCACATTGCTGGCGACCCTGCGGGTGATCGACAGCCTCTGGCGCCAGGAGCGCCAGGGGCAGAACGCACGCGAGATCGCCGAGCGCGCCGGCCAGCTGTACGACAAGTTCGTGGCCTTCGTCGCCGATCTGGACGAGATGGGTAGTCGCCTGCAGCAGTTGGACAAGGCCTACGCCAGCGCGCGCAACAAACTGGTCGACGGCCGCGGCAACCTAGTCGGCCGGGTGGAAAACCTCAAGTTGCTCGGCGCCCGCGCGAGCAAGAGTTTGCCTGCCGATCTGCTCGAACGTTCTGCCGATTTGCCGGCGCTGGACGAGTTGGGCGAGTAAGCCACAGCCAGTCGTAAAGAGTAGGGCGGGTGCAACCCGCCGTTAATGTGCTGGCGGGCTGCATTCGCCTTACAAGCGCAAAGGGCCGGCGACCTTGTAAAACGGTGGGCGCTTGCTAACCGCGCAACACCAGATGACGACTGAGCAGGGCCCGCAGCGCAGCCGGCTTGACCGGCTTGGGCAGGTAGTCGAGGCCGGCGGCATGCACCTCGGCGACCAGCTCCGGGCGGCCGTCGGCGCTGATTACCACGCCGGGCACGGGTTCGCCCATGCGGGTGCGCAGCCAGGCCATCAGCTCGGTGCCAGTCTCGCCTTCGTCCAGGTGGTAGTCGACCAGGGCCAACTGCGGGTGCACGTCCTCGCTGAGCAGATGCTCGCATTCCAGACGGTTGCGCGCTGTCCACACCTGGCAGCCCCAGCGCGACAGCAGGCTGTGCATGCCGGTGAGGATGCTGTCCTCGTTGTCGATGCAGATCACCTGGGTGCCTTGCAGCGGCTGGCCGTCAACAGCGGATACGACCGGGCCTTGCGGTTTCGGCGCCGGTTTACGCGCCAGCGGCACGCTGACGCTGAACACGCTGCCCTTGCCTGGCCAAGAGCGCACCTCCAGGCGATGGGCGAGCACGCGGCACAGGCCGTCGGCAATCGCCAGGCCGAGCCCCAGGCCTTTCTCGGCGCGAGTCTGGTGGCTGTCCAGGCGTTTGAATTCCTCGAAGATCACCTTGCGCTTGTCCTCGGGGATGCCCATGCCACGGTCCCACACTTCCAGACGCAACTGCTCGCCTTCGCGGCGCACGCCCAGCACCACGCGGCCCTTGGCGTAGCGAAACGCGTTGGTCAGGAAGTTCTGCAACACCCGGCGCAGCAGCTTGATGTCGCTGTCGATCCAGTGCCGGCTGCCATGCACGCGCAGGTCGATGCCCTGTTCCGCAGCCAGCACGCCGAACTCGGCGGCTAGGGTGTCGAACAGGTTGGAGAGGGCGAAGGGGTGGCGATCCGGCGTGATCCGCCCGTTCTCCAGGCGTGAGATATCCAGCAGGTCGGTGATCAGGTCTTCGGCCGAGCGCAGCGAGCTGTCCAGGTGCCGGACCAGCTCTTGCGCTTCGCTGGGCAATGCATCGTCCTGATGGGCCAGCGCTGCGGAGAACAGTCGCGCAGCATTGAGCGGTTGCATCAGGTCATGGCTGACTGCGGCGAGAAAGCGCGTTTTCGACTGGTTGGCGGCCTCGGCATGGGCCTTGGCCTCGGTCAGCGCCTGGTTCAGTTTCGACAGTTCAAAGGTACGCTCGGCCACCCGCCGCTCCAGGCTCTCGTTGGCATCCTTGAGGGCGCGTTCGGCTTCGCGGAACTCGGTGATGTCGGTGAAGCTCATGACGAATCCACCGCCCGGCATGGGGTTGCCGATCAGCTCGATCACCCGGCCATTGGGGAATACCCGTTCATAGCTGTGCGCAGTGCCCTGGCGCATCCAGTACAGGCGCTTGGCGACGTTCTCTTCGACATTGCCGCCACCGAGCATGCCGCGCTCGGCGTTGAAGCGGATGATCTCGGCAATCGGCCGCCCCACGTAAATCAGGCCTTCGGGGTACTCGAACAATTCCAGATAGCGATGGTTCCAGGCCACCAGGCGCAGGTTCTGGTCGACCACGCTGATGCCCTGGGTGATGTTCTCGATCGCTCCCTGCAGCAAGGCACGGTTGAACTGCAGCACCTCGCTGGCTTCGTCGACGATGCGCACCACATCCTCGACCTGCATCTCGCGGCCTTCGATGGCGGCCTTGACCACCGCGCGGGTACTCGAGGCCCCGAGCACGCCGGCGAGCAGGCGCTCGGTGTGGGCGATCCATTCGCTGTTGGCCGGCTGGTTGGGATCGAAGGCCTTGTTCTTGCCTTGGCGCAGGGCGAAGCGGGTGAAACTCTGGCGCGCACGCTCCTCGCCAACGAAGCGGCTGGAGAGCATCAGCAGGTCACCGACCTGTACCGCCAGCAGGCTGCGGCCGCTGGGCTTGGTGCCCAGATCGTGACCGATGAAGCGCCCGGCCTGCCAGTGCTCGGAAACGCGGGTTCGGGAGAACCAGGACACCCAGGCGAACAACAGCATGTTGCCGGCCAGAGACAGGACCACGCCGCGCGTCAGCGGGTCGACCTGCAGGCCGATGGGGGCGTAGAGCAGGGCGTTGAGGCCGGGGAAGCTGTCCAGCGACCAGCCCATGCCGCGTGCCGCCAGCGGCAGCACCAGGGTGTAGAACCAGAGCATGGCGCCGACGATCAGGCCGGCGAACACGCCGCGGCGATTGGCCTGCTTCCACACCAGCGCGCCGAACATGGCCGGCGCTAGCTGGCCGATGGCGGCGAACGAAACCTGGCCGATGGTCGCCAGGCTGGTGCCTTCACCGAGCAGGCGATAGCAGACGTAGGCCAGCAGCAGAATCAGCACGATGCTGACCCGGCGGGCGGTGAGCATCCAGTGGCGAAACGCCTCGAACGGCCGCTCGGTGCTCTGCCGGCGCAGCAGCCAGGGCAGCAGCATGTCGTTGGAAATCATGGTCGACAGCGCTACCGAGGCGACGATCACCATGCCGGTGGCCGCCGAGGCGCCGCCGATGAATGCCAGTACCGCTAGCCCCGGATGGGCCTCGGCCAGCGGCAGGCTGATGACGAAGGAGTCTGGCGTGATGCCGGCCGGCAGCAGCATCTGCCCGGCCAGGGCGATGGGCACGACGAACAGCACGGCCAGCACCAGGTAGGCGGGAAACACCCAACGTGCCAAGCGCAGGTCCTTGGGCTCGATATTCTCCACCACGGTGACGTGGAACTGCCGTGGCAGGCAGACGATGGCGATCATGGCCATGCCGGTCTGCACCAGCATCGCCGGCCAGTTCACCGCCTCGTTCCAGAAGTCGTCCAGCTCGGCGGTGTCGTGCGCCTGCTGCAGCAGGTCGTTGAAACCGTTGTACAGGCCGAAGGTGACGAAGGCGCCGACAGCGAGGAAGGCCAGCAGCTTGACCAGCGATTCGAAGGCGATGGCCAGCACCATGCCGCGGTGGTGCTCGGTGACGTCGAGGTTGCGCGTGCCGAACAGGATGGTGAACAGCGCCAGTGCCAGCGACACGATCAGGGCGGTGTCCTGCGCGCTGGTGCCGGTGTCCTGGGCGTGTTCGCCAATCAACAGATTGACCCCGAGCACGATGCCCTTGAGCTGCAGGGCGATGTAGGGCAGCACGCCGACCAGGCAGATCAGCGCGACAACGATGGCCAGCGACTGCGACTTGCCGTAGCGCGCGGCGATGAAGTCGGCGATCGAGGTGATGTTCTCCTGTTTGCTGATCATCACCATCTTCTGCAGCACCCAGGGCATGGTCAGCAGCAGGATGATCGGGCCGAGGTAGATCGGCAGGAACGACCACAGTTGTTCGGCAGCCTGGCCGACGGCGCCGAAGAAGGTCCAGCTGGTGCAATACACCGCCAGCGACAGCGAATACACCCACGCGCGGACTTTCGGCGGCATGGGCGCACTGCGGCGGTCACCATAGAAGGCGATGGCGAAAAGGATGGCCATGTAGATCAGGGCGACCGCGGCGATCAACCCGGGGGACAGCGACATGCAAACTCCGAAACACGCAGTGGAACGAAACAGGACGAAACGATGTTGATCAGTGTTGCACAAAGCCGGAGGCTGTCGGCTGCGACCAAGGTCGCAGCCAGGCACCTGTGCTTTGCGACGGGACTCGATTGTGCAGCAGCGCAGGGGCTGATAGCTTGGTTGGTTTGCGATTCTGCCCAAGGACGGACCCGAGGATGCCCCTATGTTCAAGCCGCAGCTGGTGACGTTGCAACGTGGCGCTTTGCGCCTGGAACCGCTCTCCGATGCGGACATCCCCGCCCTGGTAGCACTGGCTGAGGCCAATCGCGAAGAGCTGCTGTACATGAGCGGTACCCAGCGCCTGGACTGGTACCGCAGCGCCCTGGCCGATCTGCGCGAGCAGCGCGCTCTACCTTTCGTTATTCGCCTGGGTGACGAGCTGGTGGGCACCACACGCTTCGCCGATTTCATGAACAGCCTGCCGGCGTGCGAAATCGGCTGGACCTGGCTCGATCGCAATCAGCATGGCAGCGGCCTGAACACCACCATCAAGTACCTGATGCTCAGGCATGCCTTCGACAATTGGGGCATGGTCCGCGTACAACTGAAAACCGCCGCCAGCAACCAGCGTTCGCAACGCGCCATCGAGAAACTGGGCGCCGTCCGTGAAGGTCTGCTGCGCAACCATCGTCGGCTGGCCGATGGCCGTCTCGACGATACCGTGCTGTACAGCATCACCGATCAGGAATGGCCGGCGCTGCGAGAGGCGATGGAGGCGGGCTTCGGCGCCTGAGCTGCATGCAAATTCGCGAGCAGACCCGCTTCTGGCAAGCTCCCGCATTGAGCGGAGTCGAGCTGTTGCAGGCGCGCTACCTGGAACAACGCTTCGCGCCTCATGTGCATGAGGGCTTCGTTTTCACCGTGATCGAGCACGGTGCCCAGCGCTTTCATCACCGTGGCAGCGACCACCTGGCACCGCAGGGCAGCATGGTGCTGATCAACCCGGACGAAGTGCACACCGGCTCCAAGGCGCATGACGACGGCTGGCGCTATCGCGGCTTCTATCCGGGTAATGATCAGGTGCTGGGTGCGCTGCAGGAGCTGGGGCTGGCCAAGGCGGGCATGCCGTCGTTTTCCTTCAGCGTGCTGCATGATCCGCAGTTGCACAGTGCCTTCCTGCAACTGCATCGCCTGCTCGAGGACGGCGCCGAAGCACTGCAGCAGCAACTGGCCTGGCGTGAGGCGATTCTGCTGCTGTTCCAGCGTCATGCACGGCTGGCCGAACCGCCTGCGCCTGGGCGTGAACCCTGGGCTGTGGCCTGCGCCAAGCAGATGCTCGCCGACCGCCTGATCGAGCCACCTTCCCTGGAAGAGCTGGCGGCTGCGGTCAATCTCTCACCCTTTCATTTCGCCCGGGTGTTTCGCCGTGCGACCGGGCTGCCGCCGCATGCCTGGCTCAAGCAACGTCGTCTGGAACAGGCGCGTGCGTTGCTCAGGACCGGCTGTACGGCGGTCTCCGTGGCCATGCAGCTGGGCTTTGCCGACCAGAGCCACCTGTCGCGACAGTTCAAGCAGGCCTACGGCGTCAGCCCTGGCGAGTATCGCAGCGCGGTGGCCCGGAGCTGACAGCAGGCCAATACCAGGCATAAAAAAACCGGCGCTCCTTATCGGGGGCGCCGGCTTCTTCAGCCCGCTGTTCGATCAGAATTCGTGATCGGCGGTGTCCGGGTTCAGGTCACTGATACCCAGCTTGCCCGCTGCCTGCTCGATGGCGCCGGTCTGCTTGACCAGGGCGGCGATGGCGTCACGCACCAGTTGCTGGCCTTCGGCGTTGTCGGCGGCGATCAGCTGGTCGAAGTGCACGTTGTCCTTCTCGGCGCTGTCGACCAGGGCCTGCAGCTTGGCTTCGGTTTCCTGCAGGTCGGCCTTGAGCGTGGCATCGGCCTGGGCGTCGGCCTTGGCGACCAGCTCGGACAGGCTCGGACCGGTCAGGGTGGTGCCGTCGGCTTTCTTGTATTCGCCCAGGTAAACGTTGCGAATGCCTTTGCCGTTGTAGAAGTGCGAGTTGTGGGTGTTGTCGCTGAAGCAATCGTGCTCGTCTTCGGTGGAGTTGGCCTCCAGCGCCACTTTCATGCGCTCGCCAGCCAGTTCGCCGAGCGACAGGCTGCCCATGCCGAACAGCATCTTGCGCAGGCCGTTCTCGCCCGAATCGGCGACCAGTTCGCTGCGGTAGTTGCCTTCCACGCCGTCCTTCCACTGTTCGACCATTTCCTCCAGATCGCTGACCAGCAGATCGGTGGCGGCTTTCAGGTAGGTGCGGCGACGCTCGTTGTGGCCACCGGTGGCGCCTTCGCCGACCAGGTAGTCGGTGTAGGGGCGCTCGCCAGCACCCGGCTCGGTACCGTTCAGGTCCTGGCCCCAGAGCAGAAACTCGATGGCATGGTAGCCGGTGGCGACGTTGGCTTCGGAGCCGCCCAGCTCGTTCAGGCTGGCCAGCAGTTCGCCGTTGATCTCGCTGACGTCGATCTTGTCTTCGCCGACCTGGATCTCGGTGTTGGCGATGATGTTGGCCTGCGCGCCCGGGTTGCCCAGCGCATGCTGGTAATCTTCGGCGACGTAGTCGATCAGGCCTTCGTCCAGCGGCCAGGCATTGAGCTGGCCTTCCCACTCGTCGACCACCGGGTTGCCGAAACGGAACACTTCGGTCTGCATGTACGGCACGCGCGCAGCCAGCCAGGCTTCGCGGGCGGCTTTCAGGGTCGCCTCGCTGGGGTCGGCGAGCAGCGCATCGACTGCAGCCTGCAGGTCTTTGCCAGTGCTGGCGGCGTCGCTGAACACGGCCAGGGCCAGATCGGCGTAGTGATTGACCACGGCCTTCGCCGCTGCTTCGTCGACCTTCGCGGCAGTGGCCGGAGCCGCGCTCTCGGTGGCGGCGGCAGGCGCTGCAGCCTGGGTGGCGGGAGCTTTGTCTTCGCCGCAGCCAGCGAGGGAAATGGCGATGGCCAGCAGGCTGGCCGAAGCCAGGGGCATACGAATCATGGCGGGGTCCTTTGCATGTACGAATGTGGACGGTACGCAGGCGTACCTGAAAAAGCCGCGACATAATGCAAATGTTTCGCATTATGTGTAAAGGCCATTATTTGCCCTTGTGCGGGATATCGCTGCCACATGTCGTTCCTGTCGCTAGAATGCCGGCACCTGATTCGCAGTTCTGCATGGAGAAAACTGCATGAGCCTGACCGCCGTGATCGTTATCGTCGTCCTCGTCCTGCTCGGCGCCTACGCGGTGTCCCTGTATAACGGCCTGGTGCGCCTCAAGCATGGGGTGAGCAAGGCCTGGTCGAACATCGACGTGCTGCTCAAGCAGCGCCACGACGAACTGCCCAAGCTGGTGGAGACCTGCAAGCAGTACATGCAGTACGAAGGCTCGACCCTGGAGCGCGTGATCGCCGCGCGTAGCGCTGTGGCCAGCGCTCGCGAGCAGCAGGACGTCGGCGCCCTGGGCAAGGCCGAGAGTGGCCTGCGTGCCGGCCTCGGCCAGTTGTTCGCCCTGGCCGAGAACTACCCGGAGCTCAAGGCCAACGACAGTTTCCAGCATCTGCAGCAGCGCATCAGCGGCCTGGAGAACGGCATCGCCGACCGCCGCGAGCTGTACAACGAGGCGGTTAATCTCAACAACGTGCGCATCGAGCAGTTCCCCGATGTGATCGTCGCGCGCATGTTCAACTTCCAGGCTGCCGACTTGCTGGTGTTCAGCGAGGCGGAGAAGGCAGACGTAGATCTGAAATCGTTATTCAACTGAGCGCCTGCCGATGTTGCAAGCCGACCCTCTTGGCTTCTTCACGACACTGGCCTTTACCCTTGGCGCCTGCCTCGGCGGCGCCTGGTGGTTCTTGCGGCGTTGGTCTCAGGCGCGTCATCTGCTCGATACGCCCACCTCGAAGATCCGCTCGGCGGCGCAGGGTTATGTCGAACTCTATGGTGTGCTCGAAGCGCTGCCGGACATGCCGGTTCGCGGGCCGCTGACCGGCAAACCGTGCCTGTGGTGGCGCTTTCGTATCGAGGAATATCGCTCCAGCGGCAAGAAGCGTAGCTGGCGGGTAATCGAGAGTGGCGCCAGCGATGCCTGGCTGCGCCTGGTCGATGGTACCGGCGAATGCCTGATCGACCCGCGCGGTGCCGAGATCAGAGCAGCGGTGCGCGAGGTGTGGGAGGGCAATCTGCGCCACCCGCTGGGCCCGGCCAAGACCGGGCTGTTCGGCTTTCTTACCAGTGGCCAGCGTTATCGCTACAGCGAGGAGCGCTTTCACGTTGGCCAGCCGCTGTATGCCATCGGAGATTTTCGCACCCTCGGCGCTGCGCAGCAGGGATTCGACAGGCATGCCGCTCAGGGTGAAGTGATCCGCGAATGGAAGGGCGACTACGCAGGCCTGCTGCGGCGCTTCGACAGCGACGGCAACGGTGAGCTCGATGAGCAGGAATGGAATCGCGTACGCCTGGCTGCGCAGCTGGAGGCCGAGGATCGCCACCGGCAGAAAGCCTCCGAGCCGGCGCGGCACCAGATGGCCAAGCCCGGTGAACGTCAGCCGTTCATCCTCTCCAACAGCGGGGAGGACGAACTGGCGCGCAATTTCTATTGGCAGGCTGCCGGTGGTGCCGTGTTGTGCCTGGCAGGTGCCTTGGCCACGGCCTGGTTATTGGGTGTGCAGCACTTCTAGAAAGACGCAACCTGAGCGCTCAATGCTCGTCCATCGTCTTCCGTTTAGTGGTGAGGGGGTCGGGGAAAGGTAGAACACGCACCGACGTTTATTGGAACGCTGCGGGCAGATTGGTGTTCGTGGGAGCGGACTTGTCCGCGAGTTTGACGGGCTCTGTAGAAAGGCTTCGCGGACAAGTCCGCTCCCACGGTCGGGCAGGCGCTGTCGCCGGAAATACCGCGAAGCCTTCCCAGCCCCTTGAACGAACAAGCCCGCCGATATGGCGTAATTCCGTTCACACAAGAAGCGCTCGAAGGCGATCAGAGCAGTACGCCTCAGAGCGTGGCCGGGTTGGCGGCCGAGCTCAGGCGTCTGGCCTGCTTGAGGAACAGCGTCAGCTCGCGCGCCGGTAGCGGCTTGCTGTACAGGTAGCCCTGACCCTCGTGGCAGCCCTGGGCGATGATGTAGGCCTCCTGTTCGGCGGTTTCCACGCCCTCGGCGATGACCTGCATGCCCAGGCTCTTGCCCAACTGGATGATGGCGCGAACGATGGTTGCGTCGTCCTCGTCTTCGAGCAAGTCCTGCACGAAGCTCTTGTCGATCTTGATCTTGTCCAGCGGCAAACTCTTCAGGTAGCTCAGCGAGGAATAGCCGGTACCGAAGTCGTCGATGGCGATCAGTGCACCGGAGCGACGCAGGCTGAGCAGGTGCTGGGCCGCGGTGCTGATGTCTTCCATCAGGCCGGTCTCGGTGACTTCCAGCTCGAGGCTCCTGGGCGGCAGGCGGTAGACCTGCATCAGGTTGTTGACCACGCGCGGCAGCTCGGCATGGTGCAGCTGCACGGTGGACAGGTTGATGGCCATGCGCAGGTCGCTGAAGCCCTGGTCGTGCCATTCGCGCAGCTGGCGGCAGGTCTGATCGAGAATCCACTCGCCGATGGGGATGATGGTGCCGTTCTGCTCGGCCAGCGGAATGAACAGGTCCGGCGCGACGAAGCCATGTTGCGGATGCTGCCAGCGCAGCAGCGCTTCGACGCCGACCACGCGGTGGTCGCGATAATCCACCTGCGGCTGGTAGACCAGGTGCAGCTGGTTCTGCGCCAGGGCATCACGCAGGTCCTTCTCCAGCTCACGGCGGCGGCGCATCTCGCTGTCGACGCTGGCGATGTAGAACTGGTAGCGGTTGCGCGAGCGACTCTTGGCCAGGGTCATGGTCTGTTCGGCTTTCTGCAGCAGCTTCTCGGTGCTGTCGCCGTCTTCCGGGAACAGGGTGATACCGATGGTGGCGCGCAGGCGCACTTCGTGCTGATCGAGCAAAAAGGGCAGTTCCAGATCGTCGAGCACGCTCTGCGCCAGCTCGGCGGCTTCGTAAGGCTGCTCGATGTCGGCTTGAACCAGGGCGAACTGGTCACCGCCCAGGCGGGCCAGTGCGCCGAGACGCCCGCTGTGGCTGCGCAGGCGATCGGAGAGGGCGAGCAGCAACTGATCGCCGCTCTGGTAGCTGAACTGTTCGTTGATGCCCTTGAAGTCGTCGAGGCCGACGCACAATACGGCGACGCGGCGCTGCAGGCGGCCGGCGTCTTCGAGAATCTGGTCGAGCTGCTGCTGCAATTGCTGGCGGTTGGGCAGGCCGGTGAGGAAATCGTACTGGGCCATGCGCAGCAGGCTGTTCTCGGCTTCACGACGCAGGTGGGTGTTGCGTTCGATCGAGGCCAATAACTGGTTGGCGGTGTTGATCCACAGGCCCAGCTCGTTCTTCTCGTTGCCCTTGAGCATCGGCAGCTTGTGTTCGCTGGGTCGGTCGGGATTGATGCTGGTGAGGTGTTCGATGATCTTCGACAGTGGCTTGGTCAGCAGCCAGTGGTAGACCAGATAGAGCACCAGGCCCATGGCCATGGCGCGCAGCACGCCGGAGATGAAGATGATCACCGAGTTGGTGACGAAACTCTCGCCGTAGGGCGCCGTGTCGAGGGTGATGTTGAGGTCGCCGTAGTATTCGCTGTAAGGACCGCGGCCGACCAGTTTGGTAGCGAACTGCTGTTCCTGACCGAGGATCGGGTCGGTCAGCCAGCGCGTGGGCATTTGTGCCAGCTCGCGCGAGCGTTCGGCGAGCATCGGCTCGTTGGGGTGACCAATGGAGGCGTAGCGCACCGACTCGTGCTGGAACAGGCCCTCGATTACCTGCATGCCCATTTCACGGTCCAGGCTGTACACGGCCTGGGTCGATGGATCGCGAAACATGCCGAGAATGCGGTGAGCATCGTTCGCGACCGCCTGGCGTGTCTTGTAGGCATCGAAGACGATTTGCGCGCAGCTCAATACCACTCCGACCACCAGTGCGGAAAGCAGCACCACGCGGAGCAACTTGAGTGACAAGCTGTTCTTTAATTCCAGCTTCAAAGGCAATTCCTTATGTCGATGCGTGCAGCGTCATTCAGACGAGAGTATTGGCAATCTAGCCCTAGCCGTCAAAGGGCCATCATGTCTGGTGGCACTTTTTATCCTATAAGGAATGTTCATGATGAGAATCGGCGCTTCCAGGTCGATGCGTTGCCCTATGTCGGTGCGATTGCGTGAGACTTGAGCACCCTTTGTCGGATTGATGGAAGGCGGTGTCTGTTGCCTGGCGAGGCTGCTTTGCGCCTGCTGCGGCCTGGCATGGACCGGCACTGGTTCATGGCTGAATCTACATCACTGGTGTGTCGAGCGCACAGATCTGGCGGAGCCCGGCGAAGGCTTGCCCGAGACGCCGACCCAGGTGCCAGACACGAAAAACCCGGCCACATGGGCCGGGTTTTTGCGTTACGGGGCTTGGACTCAGGCCGCGTAGTTCTGGGCGACGAAGTCCCAGTTGACCAGGTTCCAGAACGCCTCGACGTACTTCGGACGCAGGTTGCGGTAGTCGATGTAGTAGGCGTGTTCCCAGACGTCGCAAGTCAGCAGCGGGGTGTCGCCGCTGGTCAGCGGGCAGCCGGCGCCGATGGTGCTGGCCAGGGCCAGGGAACCGTCAGCTTTCTTCACCAGCCAGCCCCAGCCGGAACCGAAGGTGCCGATGGAGACCTTGCTGAACTCTTCCTTGAACTTGTCGAAGGAACCGAAGGCAGCGTTGATGGCGTCAGCCAGGGCGCCAGTGGGCTGGCCACCGCCGTTTGGCGACAGGCAGTTCCAGTAGAAGGTGTGGTTCCACACCTGAGCGGCGTTGTTGAAGATGCCGCCCGAGGAAGTCTTGACGATCTCTTCCAGGCTCTTGCCTTCGAACTCGGTGCCCGGCACCAGGTTGTTCAGGTTCACGACGTAGGTGTTGTGGTGCTTGTCGTGGTGGAATTCGAGGGTCTCGGCGGAAATGTGCGGCTCGAGAGCATTCTTTTCGTAAGGCAGCGGCGGCAATTCAAAAGCCATGGTCTATCTCCTACTCAGGTCGTGTGCGGTATGCGCCAGGCCGATCACGGGCGGCCCGTGGAGGGCGTTCACAACTGCTGCGCTAGCGGCTTTGCAAACACCACTCGAAGCGGCGTCGAGTTTGTACTCTTTGCGCCGCAGACTCGGGATCATAGCACCCGGCCACGGCCATAACCACGCAACATCTGTGTGGGAAAGCCGGTGCCAGGGCCTCTGCGACAGTGGCTTCGACCATCGTGCGCGCCAGCAGTTGCCTTTACAGGGCTCCGGCTTTTTTCCAGGCCAGATAACTGCTGACCAGCTCCGGGCCCAGTTCGCCCGGGCGGGCGTCGAGCACCGGCACCTCATGGGCAGCCAGGCGTTCGTGCAATTCGGCGCGGGCGTTGAGGTAGTCGAGCGTGCCGCAGTAGGCGAGGGCCTGGTCGAATTGCTCCACGGGCGTATGGCGCAGGCGGTCCAGCGCTTCCTCGCGCAGGCTGGCGATCAGCACGCGGTGTTGGCGCGACAGGCGGCGTACGGCGGCGAGCAGATCCTGGTCATCCTCGTCGCGCAGGTTGGTCACCAATACCACCAGCGAGCGGCGGCGCTGACGCGCCAGCAGCAAGTCGGCAGCAGCGCTGAAGTCGGCCGGTTGCTGGCTGGTGTCGAGGTCATAGACGGCATTGAGCAGCACGTTCAGTTGCGCGGGGCCCTTGACCGGTGCCAGGTAGCGTGACTGGTTGCCGGCGAAGGTCGCCAGGCCCACCGCATCGCCCTGGCGCAGCGCCACGTAGCTGAGTAGCAGGCAGGCATTGAGGGCGTGGTCGAAGTGCGACAGCTCGTCGTCCTGGCTGCGCATGCGCCGGCCGCAGTCGAGTAGGAAGACGATCTGCTGATCGCGCTCGTCCTGATACTCGCGGGCGATGGGCATGCGCTTGCGGGCGGTGGCCTTCCAATCGATCTGGCGTAGCGTGTCGCCGTCACGAAACTCACGTAGCTGGTGAAACTCCAGGCCCAGGCCGCGGCGTGGGCGCTGGCGCACGCCCAGTTGGCTCAGCCAGTCGTCCACGGCTTTGAGCTGCGCGCCGTAGAGACGCGCGAAATCCGGGTAGACGCGGCTTTCGTCGGCGAGCGGCAGCAGGCGTTTGGCCTGCCACAGGCGCAGTGGACTTGGCAGCTTCAGCTCGCACCGGGCGAAATGGAAGTGCCCGCGGATCAGCGGCTTGAGGCGATAGCTGACGCGCGTCTGCTGGCCGGGGTGCAGGGTGATGCGTTGTGGCAGGAACTCGAAGGCCATGCCTTCGGGCACATGATCGAAGACTTCGATTTCCTGTGTTTGGGTGAAATCGTGATGGGCGATCAGTTGCACCTCGCTCCAGCGTCCCAGCGGCAGGTTGCCGGGTAGCACGCGCTCCAGGCGCGGCGAGCCCTGGCGGCGCAGCCACAGCCCATCGACGGCAACGATCAGCAGCAAGGCCAGCAACAGCCCCCAGGCCAGCGGCATCAGACTTTCTGCCAGGCGAATGCCGAGCAGTGGCAGGGCGCCGAGCAGCACGGCAGCGGCGAACAGGCCGCCGAGCAGCCCGAGGAGCAGGCGCGAAGGTTTCATAGGCGCGGTGCCGGTACCTGATCGAGCAGCTGCTGCAGAACCTGATCCACCGACAGGCCTTCGATATCCAGCTCAGGCGCCAAACGCACGCGATGGCGCAGCACGGCCAGTGCGCAGCTCTTGATGTCATCCGGCAGAACGAAGTCGCCGCCACGCAGCAGCGCGCGAGCACGGGCGCCGCGCACCAGGGCGATGGAGGCGCGCGGCCCGGCGCCCATGGCCAGGCCCGGCCAGCTGCGAGTAGCACGGGCCAGGCGTACGGCGTAATCGAGCACCTGGTCATCCAGGCGCAGGTCGCTGGCAATCTTCTGCAGTGCCAGCACGTCCTTGGCCTGCAACAGGGTGCGCAGCGGGCTGACTTCGAGCATGTCGGCCTTGGCCGAGCGGGTCACCTGGCGCACCATGTTCAGCTCTTCGTCCTGCTGCGGATAATCCATGCGCAGCTTGAGCATGAAGCGGTCCAGCTCGGCTTCCGGCAGCGGGTAGGTGCCTTCCTGCTCGATCGGGTTCATGGTCGCCAGCACCATGAACGGCAGCTGTACCGGCAGGGCGCGACCTTCCAGGGTGACCTGGCGTTCCTGCATCACTTCCAGTAGCGCGGCCTGGGTCTTGGCCGGTGCGCGGTTGATCTCGTCGGCCAGCAGCAGGTTGGTGAATACCGGGCCCTTGCGCAGCTTGAACTGCTCACTCTGCATGTCGTACACGGCATGGCCGGTGACATCACTGGGCATCAGGTCCGGGGTGAACTGGATACGCGCGAACTCGCCGCCGAAGCAACGCGCCAGGGCGCGTACCAGTAGCGTCTTGCCCAGGCCGGGCACGCCTTCGACCAGCACGTGGCCACCGGCGATCAGTGCGGTGAGCACGTCATCGATCACCGCGCTCTGGCCAATCACGGCCTTGCGCAGTTCGGCGCGCAGGGCCTGCGCCAGCTGGCTGGCACGCTGGCGTTGCTGTACCTGCGGATTGCTCGGCGCGGCGGCCGGGGTTTCCTGCTCCGGCAGGTTGTCGTTCTCGGGGATCTCGCTCATAGGGCATTCCTGAGGGTTTGCAGGTGGGCGACCTGGCGGGTGAAGTCACTGGCGGACAGGCGTTGCGGCGGCAAGGGGCGCATGGCCTGGCTGATGTCCTTAGCGGGCAGGCGGGTCAGGCGACCGAGCACCTGCCACTGATCGGCTACGGCGAGCTTCTCGAAGCCTGGGTAGCGGCGTCGCGCACGGCGATTGATGTCCTGCTGCAGGCCTTTGAGCAGGCTGTGCTGGCCACTGCGGCGAAGGAGGAAGTCGGCGCTGCCGCGCAGGTGTTCCTCGAGCTGGCGGCGTGCCCGGCTGGCCGGTGCCTGCAGCGGGCCGTGACGCACGCCGACGTGCCACAGGGCGGCGATGATCAGCAGGGCCAGAACCAGCAAGGCCAGCGGGAAATGGCGCAGCAGCAGGCGCGCCAGGCCTTCGCTGTCGGCTTGGTAGAGCAGGGTCACGGCGCTGTCCTGGCTCAGATACCAGAGCAGCCAGGCGTGGTCGTATTCGTTGATGTTGCGGTTCTGCCAGATCCACGGGTCGCTCAGTACGGTAATCAGGCCATCGCCGTGGTACAGCTGCAACAGGTGCGTGGCGGCCTCGCTGTTGGCCCAGGCATGCGCGCGATTCTGCGCGTCGTACAGGTGGAAGTCGGTGTCGAAGGCGATATAGGCCGGCGCCTGCTCGTTCTCCAGGTAGAGCTTGGTGAGTTGCGGGTAGGCCTCGCGCGCTTCGTCCTGCTGGTTTTCCGCCTGCGCCTCGCTGGCCTCTTCATCGTCCAGCTCGTCACTCATGTACTGCTGGATGCCGAGCAGGTCGAGCAACAGGTCGCCGCTCTCGCCGTCCTCTTCGTCCCACAGTCGTTCGGCGATGAACAGCAGATGACCGCCATTGGCCGTCCATTGCAGTACGCGCTCGACCTGGCGCGGCGTCATGTTGCCGCGGTCGGCCAGCAGCATCAGGGTCTGGCCTTTGCTGGGCAGATCGTCGAGCACTTCCAGGCCTTCTGCGCGGCGCGCGGCGATGCCCTGCTTGCGCAGAAAATGTTCGGCGGCCAGGTAGGGGCTGCTGGCAACCTCGGGGGCAGGGCCGTGCTCGATCACGTCTTCATACGGTTCGAGTTTGCCCAGCACGTAGCTGGCGATCAGCCCCACAACCAGCAGCAGGGTCATGGCGAGGATGAATCCGCTGCGCCGACTCATGCCGCACGCTCCTGGCCGAACAAGCTGCGCCAATCCTGGCACAGGCTCTGACGTAGGGACTCGGTGGGCACGCGGTGACCATAAGCCAGCGCCTGCCAGTGCTGGGTGAGCAGGCGACTATAGTCCTCCAGGTTCTGCTGCCCAAGGCCGGCTACCAGGTGCAGCACTTCCCCTTCGGTGTGCGACTGCTTCAGCGGCAGACGGTGTTCGTGCAGCAGGCGGCTGAGCAGGGCGCGGTAGAGCAGGCCCAGTGCCGCGCGCGGTTGTTCGGCCCAGAGCCGCTCGGCTTCGCTGGCGACGTCATCGGGCAGGCTCTCCGGCGCCAGTTCCAGGCCAAAGAGTTGTTGCGGCGCCGCTGACCGGCGCCGCGTCGGCAGGCCGATGCGCTCGCCAAAGGCCTGCAGCCATTCGCGATAGCGCCAGAAGATGAAGGCCAGCAATGCGGCCAGCGCCGCCCACAGCAGCACTTCGAAAATTTGCGCGACGACATCCAGGCTCTTCCACCACTCGCCCAGCTTGAGCAGGTTCTTGAGCATGTCGAGGAAGGCTTCGACGTCTTCCGGTTTGGGGTCTTCTGCAGGCTTCTCTTCGCCCAGACGCCAGCGCGTGACGGTTTCGCGATGCTGGAAGGGTGGCTCGTCGAGCAGCGCTTCGATGCTTTCACGTGCGGCCTGGCTGGTCAGCGGCTGCTTGAGCATGCGCGGGGCATCGGGGGCTTGCGCGTCGGTCTGCTCAACCTCTTCGCTGACGATCGGCGGCGTGTCGGCCCAGGCATCGCCTGGCAGCTGCGCCAGCAGCACAGCGCAACCGAGCAGCAGAGCGTAGGCGCTGCCAGTCAGGCGCTGGTGCAGGCGGCGGAAGGTCAGCTCGATATCCCAGGCCTCCAGGGCGGTACGGCGATTGAGATAGAGGGTAAAGCCGCAGGCGACGTAGACCGGTTCCCAGAGGATCAGCAGCAGTACGTAGAGCAGGTTGGACAGGTGCTCCAGCCACAACCACTGGCCGCTGCTGGCGGCGATCAGGCTTTCCCAGGTCCAGTCCAGCTCCATCTGTTGCGGCAGCATCAGGTAAAACAGGGCGACCAGGCCCATCCACAACGCGATTTCCAGGTGCACGCCCACCAGCGTCAGCCAGGTAGCGGCGGCGCTGTCGCGCTGGCCGAGCACCACCAGACGCTGGCTGCGCGCCTGACCGGAGAGGCCTTCGAGCTGCAGCACGGGCAGATCGAAGCTGCGCGTCGGGCTCAGACGGCGCCAGGTCAGGCTGGCCAGCAACTGTGGCCACAGCAGTTTCGGCAGCGCACGCAAAGATTGCTTCAGCGAGGGCGTATTGCCGAACAGCGCCTGCGAAAGAATGTACAGCGGCAGCCGCTCATAGGCGGGTTTGAGCCACCAGAACAGGAACACTGCCCAACCCGGATACTGCCAGAGCAGGGCGCAGAGCAGGGCGAACAGCGGCAGGGTGACCAGCGCCCAGCTGGCCATCAGCAGGCCGGCGTGACGACGGGCCAGCAGCACGCCGAGGTCGATGGCTTCCCAGGCGCTGCGCGGGCGAATGGCGACGCTGGCTTCAGTCAGGCGCATGCTGCCTCCGCCCGGCCAGTAGCAGATAGCTCAGTACCAGTACCCAGAGACCCGCACCGACGATGTACTTGATGTTCGGGCTGGCGAAGGTGGTTGACGACCAGAACGCTTCGATGAATGCGGCCAGCAGTAGGAACAGGATCACCCCGCAGACCAGCTGGATCGCCTTGCCGGCTGCCAGGCGCAGGGCTTCGCCGCGGGGCAGACGGCCCGGCGCGAGCAGCGCCCAGCCGAGCTTGAAGCCTGCCGCGCCGGCCAGGGCGATGGCGGTCAGCTCGAAGGCGCCATGGCCGATGACGAAGGACCAGAACGGCTCGCCGTAGCCGATGCGCGTCAGGTGGCCCGCCACGGCGCCGATCATCAAACCGTTGAACAGCAGAAAGAACAGGCTGCCGAGGCCCAGCAGCAGGCCGCTGGCGAAGGTCTGAAAGGCGATGCCGATGTTGTTCATGATGTAGAAGCCGAACATCACCCAGTCATCGCCGGAGCCGCGTTCGCTGAAGCGGCCGAGGCGGCGCGCATCGGGATCGTACATACGCTCCATTTCGCTGACCTGATCGGGGCTGACCAGGCTGAAGATCAGTTCGGGATAGAGGTATGTCAGCAGCCCCATCAGGGCCAGGCTGCCGAAGAACAGCAGGCTGGCGACGCAGACGCTGCGCCATTCGCTACGAACCAGGCGCGGAAAACCGCCGAACAGAAAGCGGATCATCTGCGCGCCAAGGTGGCTGCGATGACGGTAGAACTGCTGATGGCCACGCATGGCCAACTGCTGCAGTTGATCGATCAGATGGCTGCTGTAGCCGCGCGCCTGGGCCAGAGCCAGGTGCTGGCAGAGTTGTCGATAGCGGGCGGCGAAGCTCTGGCAGGTTTGCGCTTCGGCCTTGCCGCGCTCGAGTGCCTCGAGCTGGCTGTTGAAGGCATCCCAGTCCGGCTGATGGCGACTTTCGAACAGACTCTGCTTCACGGAGCGCTCCCCAGCAGGCCACGGGCGATGCCGTTGAGGCGCGGTTCTGCCTGCTCTACAGGCACCTGCAGCGGTTCGGCCAGTAGCGCCGCCAGCTCCGCTCTGCGGGCTGCGGACAACTGACTGCCACGTTCGGCGAAACCGAGGATGGCGCGTTGCTCGCCGAGGCTGAGCGGGAAGGGCGCTTGCAGCGGTTCGGCGTCGGCGAGTTGCGGTTTGCTCAGCGGCGCGTCGCGGTAGACCACCAGCGTGCCGGCGGCGATATCGCCGAGACGCTTGAACGCCGGATGGTTCAGGCAACTGATGATGCCCAGGGTGTAGCCGAACGGCAGGATGTCGACGAAGCGCAGCAGGTTGCGGGTCAGCGAGGCAGCCCAGCCGATGGGCGTGCCGTCATCGTGCACCACGCGCAGGCCAAGCATCTGCTTGCCGGGGGAGCGACCCTGGTTGAGTACCTCGAACAGCACCATGTACCACCAGGTCACGAGAAACAGCAGGATGGTGCCCAGACCCATGCCGAACTGACCGAGCAGGCCGAGGACGATGAACATCAGGGCGAGAATCAGGCCGCGAATGGCCAGGTCGATGGCGAACGCCAGGGCGCGCGGGACCAGCCCGGCCGGTCGCAGATGCAGATCGATGCCTTCCGGCGTTTCGACCTGATAGCGGGTATCCAGGGGCGGCAGGGGGGATGAAAAGCTGGCGCTTGAGCGTGAGGGCATCGGCGGACTGCATCAAGGAAAGCCCGATGCTAGCGAGCAGCGGGCCACGAACGCAACCGGGCCAGCGAGCTGGCCCGAGTCACGTCGGCTTACTGGGCGGCCGGCAGCACGCCGAAAATGGTGCGATACAGCACGCCCATGGCCACGACCATCAGCGGAATGCTCCACACCAGACCGATGCCCAGCGGAATGGCGCTGACCATGACGATCAGACCGAGCACGATGAACAGACCGAAGACCTTGAACCAGTGCTGGGTGATGGCTTTGCGCGAGGCTTCCAGCGCCTGCCAGGGCGACAGGCCGCGCTCGACCACCAGCGGGATGGCCAGCAGATAGGCAACGCCCAGGTAGATGCCGGGGATCAGCAGCAGGATCATGCCGAGGTAGATCAGCAGCATCATCACCACGGCGGTGATGATCAGCGGTACGGTGCGGCCAAAGTGGCTGAAGATCTCGTTGAAGCTCAGCGGTTGGTCGGCCGCACGGCGAATGCCGACCATGTTGATGCCGGCCATGAAGGGGTAGGCCAGTGCCGAGGCCAGCAGCGAAATCAGGATCTCGCCGACGAATACCAGAAACAGGTTCTCGCTCAGCGCGCCGAAGATGCCCACTACGCCGCCGAGGATGAAAGTGGCTGCCAGAAGCACCACGTAGAACACCAGGAAGCCACCGATGATGATGCCTTTGGTGCCTTTGACCTTGCTCCAGGACTCACTCAGCAGTTCGCCGATGCTGAAGTCATAACCGCGTGCCAGGGCCTCTTCGATGCTCGGCGCATGGCCCAGAGACGACTGTTGCAGGTCGCTGGTGGGGGCTGCGTAGGGATTGGGGGTGATCGCGTCACTCATGGCTGCGTCCTTGTACAGAGTGGAAGAGGAGCGCCAATGCTAATGGTTACAGCATTTTTCTCAAGTGCAGTGCGTCCGTTCATGCGGCACCTGTGCGCTGGTTCATGCTTTTGCCGGCGGCGGCGAGGCCGGAGGTGAATGATAGACTGGCGGCAATTTTGCCTTGGGTACGGAGCCGCCAATGACTTCCAGCATTTTCTGGTACGACTACGAGACCACCGGGATCAACCCGCGTTGTGATCGTCCGTTGCAGGTGGCGGGCATCCGTACCGACGAGGCGCTGAACGAGATCGGCGAGCCGCTGAACATCTATTGCCGGCCCAGCGACGATATCCTGCCGCACCCGGCTGCCTGCCTGGTGACCGGTATCGAGCCGCAGCGCCTGCTGCAGCTGGGCCTGGACGAGGGTGAGTTCATCACCCGGGTGCATGCCGCGCTGTCGGCGCCGGGCACCTGCGGCGCCGGCTACAACAGCTTGCGCTTCGATGACGAGGTGACGCGCTACAGTCTCTACCGCAATTTCTTCGACCCGTACGCCCGCGAATGGCAGGGCGGCAACAGCCGTTGGGACCTGATCGATCTGGTCCGTACCGCCTACGCGCTGCGCCCTGAGGGCATCGAGTGGCCCGAGGAAGACGGGCGTGTATCGCTCAAGCTGGAGCGGCTGACCCAGGCCAACGGCATCGATCACGGCCAGGCGCACGATGCGCTGTCCGACGTGCGTGCGACCATCGGCCTGGCGCGCCTGCTGCGTGAGCGGCAGCCTCGGCTCTACGACTTCCTCTATCAGCTGCGCAGCAAGCAGCGGGTCATGGATCAGATTCGCCTGCTGCAGCCGGTGCTGCATATTTCCGGACGTTTCTCTGCGGCGCGTCACTATCTGGCGCCGGTGCTGCCGTTGGCATGGCATCCGCGCAATCGTAACGCGCTGATCGTCTGCGACCTGCAGGCCGATCCATCGCCCTTGCTGGACCTGGATGCCGAAGTCCTGCGCAGTCGCCTCTACACGCGCCGCGAAGACCTGGCCGAGGGCGAAGCGCCGGTACCTTTGAAGTTGCTGCATATCAACCGCTGTCCGGTGGTGGCGCCCTTGGCCGTGCTGCGTGAGACGGATCGTCAGCGGCTGCAGCTGGACTGGTCGCTCTGCGAGCGCAACGTCGAGGCCCTGAAGAACGCGCAGTCGCTGTGGCAGGACAAACTGGCCGCCATCTACCGCGAGGAGCCCTTCACCGGCAGCAGCGATCCTGAGCAGCAGCTCTACGATGGTTTTATCGGCGACCGTGATCGTCGCCTGTGCGAACAGGTGCGTAGTGCTCAGCCTCAGTCGTTGGCCGACGACAAATGGCCATTCGATGATGCGCGACTGCCGGAGTTGTTGTTTCGTTATCGCGCGCGCAACTTTCCCGACAGCTTGTCGCCCGACGAAGGTCAGCGCTGGGTGGATTTTTGCCGGCAGCGATTGAGCGATCCACAGTTCGGCGCTCCCAATACTCTGGGGCAATTTCGCGCAGCGCTGGAGCAATCGCGGCTTGGCTGCAGCCCCCGGCAACTGCAACTTCTGCAACAGTGGCAGGCCTATGCAGAAGAACTGCAGGCGCGTTTTGCTGTGGATGGGATCGTGGTCTGATTTCGTCCAGGACTGCTATGCCAACGGGATGAAAACGCTCGCGCTCGTCAGCTGTTTCCAAGAAAAAGTCTAGGCGTTGGGAACTTTCGCGGGTGCAGGATCACGCCTGCTGACGGCACAGTAAAACTACTGCTAATTGAGCGTGCCAACTCGCTACTCAAAAACATTGCCTAAAACTGCTTTTCTGACGCATGAAAAAAATACCGGCAATAAAAAACGCCAGCATGGCTGGCGTTTTGCGGTGTTGCCCTGGCGTTAGCCCAGCAGCGTGGCCCAGCCCTCGACGGCGTCGGCGCCCCACTTGGCCTTCCACTCTTTCAGCGTCTTGTGGTTGCCGCCTTTGGTTTCGATCACTTCACCACTGTGCGGGTTCTTGTATTGCTTGACCTTGCGCGCGCGCTTGGTGGCAGCAGGCTTGGCGGAACGGACGCCTTTGCCGCTTTTGGCTTCAGGATCGAGCAGAGCAATGATGTCGCGCAGCGACTTCTGATATTCGCCCATCAGGGTGCGCAGCTTGCCTTCGAATTCCAGCTCTTTCTTTAGCTTGTCGTCTTGCGACAGGTTCTTCAGGCGTTCTTGCAGTTCTTTGATGGCTTCTTCTGTAGCGCGGTATTCATTGATCAGCGACATGGGCGTTACCTTGGCGTGAATAAGTCTGTGGTAGTCAACAGTGGCCTAATAATAGTCAGGCACTAATAACAAGTAAACAGCGGCACATAAAATTGCTGCAGTGCAATGCAACCCTTTGTGTCGACTAGGCCTAAATTAAATCGACTATTACAAATAGCGCTGGGAAGTTTTCCAGGCTCCACGCTAATGGGTTAGCCGGGCGTCCTAAGCCGAGCGCCCGTCGTCGCCCTACTGCAGTTTTGCCGGCTTATCGTTAGAATGGCCGGCTTTATGCGCCGCCATTGGGATCTTAGTTATGCGCACGTTCAGATTGGTGATTTCCTGCCCCGACCGCGTCGGCATCGTTGCCAAAGTCAGTAATTTTCTCGCCACCTATAACGGCTGGATCACCGAAGCCAGTCACCACTCCGACACGCAGAGTGGCTGGTTCTTCATGCGTCACGAAATTCGTGCCGACTCGCTGCCATTCGATCTGGAGGGTTTCAAGCAGGCGTTCTCGCCCATCGCTCGCGAGTTCTCCATGGAGTGGCGCGTCACCGACTCGGCGCAGAAGAAGCGCGTGGTGCTGATGGCCAGTCGCGAATCGCACTGCCTGGCCGACTTGCTGCACCGTTGGCACAGCAATGAACTTGATTGTGAGATCCCCTGCGTGATCGCCAACCATGACGACCTGCGCAGCATGGTCGAATGGCATGGCATTCCCTATTTCCATGTACCGGTCGATCCTGCGGACAAGGCACCGGCCTTCGCCGAGGTGGAGCGTCTGGTCAAGGAGCATGGGGCCGATGTCATCGTTCTGGCGCGCTACATGCAGATTCTGCCGCCAGCGCTGTGCGCCGAATTCGCCCAGCGCGTGATCAATATCCATCACAGCTTCCTGCCGTCCTTCGTCGGTGCCAAGCCTTACCACCAGGCCTCTCTGCGTGGCGTGAAGCTGATCGGTGCAACATCTCATTACGTTACCGAAGAACTGGATGCTGGTCCGATCATCGAACAGGATGTAGTCCGCGTGACGCATCGCGACGATATCGAGGAAATGGTGCGCCTGGGCAAGGACGTGGAGAAGATGGTTCTGGCACGTGGGCTACGCTATCACTTGGAAGACCGAGTGCTGGTACACGACAACAAGACGGTGGTGTTCGACTGATCTTGCTGCGTGGGCCGGCCCGGCGTACGTCAGAGGAGAAAGCCCATGCTCAAGTCCATCAAGGTGCGCGATTACATGACTCGCCATCTGGTGACGTTCCGATCGGATACGGATCTGTTCACTGCCATCAATCGACTGCTGGAGCACCGGATTTCCGGAGCGCCGGTGGTCGACTCCCAAGGTCATCTGATTGGCCTGCTGTCGGAAGGGGACTGCTTGCGTGGCATTCTCTCCGGTGCCTACTACGAAGCTATCGGCGGCACTGTCAGCACCTATATGACCACTGCGGTGGAGACGGTCAGCCCGGAGGCGGACATCATCGAACTGTCGGAGCGTTTCCTGCGTGGCCGGCGCCGGCGCATGCCGGTGATCGAGAATGGCCGTCTGGTCGGACAGATCAGTCGCCATGACGTGCTTCGGGCGGTCAAGGAGTTCGCCCAGCACGAGCAGGGCGAGCTGAGCATCGGTTGAGGGCAGGGGTGATGAGCGATCCACTAGACAAGGCGACCTCCAAGGCGCCGCCGACATTGGGCGAGGGCTGCGTGCGGCGTTACGACCCCGATGCACTCAGCGAAGAAGATGGCACCGAGTTCGCCGAAGCCGCCGAGCTGTGGCGACAGTTGCAGGAGCGACAGGGGCCTAAGACCGAGCAGGAGTGACGAGCGAAAAGGGCGCTGTGGCGCCCTTCGTCATGTCCAGCAGGTATTACTGATCGATACATGAAGCACTCGGCCTGCCGTGATCATCGAGATTGCAGGTTTTTGCTCATGTGATCTTGCGTGCGCATCGCTCTGCAACCAGTCTTGTGTACCACGGCTGCGCTTGAAAGTGCTTTCGCGGCCGCTCACGGCTTCCAGGGGATGGCAAGATGCCTTTGAATTCGCAGTTCGTATTGGGTGCAGGCAGTGATGGCCAGGCGGTGGGGCAGCCGCTGCGACTGGGCAATCGTCACGGCCTGATCGCCGGCGCCACAGGTACCGGCAAGACGGTAACCCTGCAACGCTTGATCGAGACTTTCAGCGATGCCGGGGTGGCGGTATTCGCCGCCGATGTCAAAGGCGATTTGTGTGGCCTCGGTGCTGCCGGTGCGCCTCAGGGCAAGATCGCCGAACGCATTGCCAGCATGCCCTGGCTCGATCATCAGCCTCAGGCCTACCCGGTGACCCTGTGGGACGTGCATGGGCAGAGCGGTCACCCTTTGCGCACCACGCTCAGCGAGATGGGGCCATTGTTGCTTGGCGCACTGCTGGAGCTGACCGATAGCCAGCAGGCCGCGCTCTACGCGGCATTCAAGGTGGCTGATCGCGAAGGTCTGCTGCTGCTCGATCTGAAGGACCTGAAGGCGCTGCTCGGCTACCTCAAGGACAATCCGCAGGTGCTCGGGGAAGACGCGGCGCTGTTCACCAGCACCTCCGCGCAGGCGTTGCTGCGGCGTCTGGCAGGCCTGGAACAGCAGGGCGCAGAGGCGCTGTTCGGCGAGCCGGCGTTACAGCTCGAGGATCTATTGCACCCGGACCGCGATGGCCGTGGCCGCGTGCACCTGCTCGATGCCACGCGCCTGGTCCACGAAGCGCCCAAGGTGTATGCGACCTTTCTGCTGTGGCTGCTGGCCGAACTGTTCGAGCAGTTGCCGGAGCGTGGCGATGCCGACAAACCGGTACTGGCGCTGTTCTTCGATGAGGCGCACCTGCTTTTTCAGGGCACGCCAAAGGCCCTGCAGGAGCGCCTGGAGCAAGTGGTGCGGTTGATTCGCTCAAAGGGCGTCGGGGTGTATTTCGTCACCCAGTCGCCGGGAGACCTGCCGGATGATGTGCTGGCCCAGCTCGGCCTGCGCATCCAGCACGGCCTGCGCGCCTTCACCGCCAAGGAGCAGAAGGCCTTGCGCGCCGTGGCCGACGGCTTTCGTCCGAATCCGGCGTTCAACACGCTTAGCGTGTTGACGGAGCTGGGTATAGGTGAGGCCTTGGTCGGAACCCTGGAGGAGAAGGGCACACCGGCGATGGTCCAGCGCGTGGCCATCGCCCCACCGCAGTCGCGTATCGGCCCGCTGAGCGATTCGGAGCGTGCGGCACTGGTACGCCAGTCATCGCTCGCGGGGCGCTACGACAAGCCTGTCGACCGGCAATCGGCCTATGAGCTGCTCACTGCGCGCGCCGCCCAGGCGGCCGCCGAGGCGCCGGCACAGCCGACTACGAAGGCCAAGGCCGCTACGCAGGAGCAAGGGCTGGGGCAGATGGCGGGAGAGTTGATTGGCGGGGCGGTGAAAAGTGCCTTGCGCCAAGCGGCCAACCAACTGGGCCGGCAACTGGTGCGAGGGTTGATGGGGTCGCTGATGGGCGGCAAGAAGCGCTAGGGAAACGCTGAAATAACAGTAGGGCGGGTGAAACTGGCGATTGCAGTTTTGGCGGGTTTCACACGCCCTACTTAGGTTCGAAGTTGGACCTAGCTGGCAACTTCGTCGGCGGCGTCGCGTTTTTCCTGGCGTTCTTTCTCGATTTTTTCGATTTCTTTGTCGAAGGCCTGATCGAGCAGGCTGGGTTTCTTGCGCCAGGGTTTGCGATCCGGGTCCGGCTGAGCGGCGTAGGTGATGACTTCTCCGCCGTATACATCCTTGTAACGCTGCGCCTGGCGCTCGAGTTCGGCGCGCAGTTCGTCTTTCGTCACTGGTTTTACCTGTATGTAGTTATGATCGGCCCACGACGCGTGAAGCGCCTGGCTTCACTGTTGCGGTCGGGAGTCGATCTAAAGGGTCGTACGCCTTGGGGGCGTGGAAGAGGGGTTTACAAAGTTCGCGCTTTGCATCGCTCTCCGTCTCTGCGGTTACTTATCTATTTGTAAGTTTTTCGCGAGAAAAGTTGCACAGTGCAACTGGCGTGTATTATCGCCGACGTCTCATGAATGTCCAGTAATCAGCCGGACAGCGCCTGATAATGCAGGCTGAAACTCAGTCGACAGCTTTGCCCCGGAGCCAGTAACTGCAGGCCTGGACGCTGTGCCAGATGATGCGCATTGACCGGGTGGGTGACGGGCTCGAAACAGAAGAAGTTCTGTGCTTGCGGGCAAAACAACAGAAATACATCGCTGCCCTGTGCTGTGCAGACGAGTTGATAACCGGCGTCCTGCTGGATGATGCGGGCGTCGCCGGGCCATTGGGTAAAGGCATTATCGACAAGTTGCTGCGGCAGCAGTGTTGGCTCGTCGAAGTTCCAGGCCTGGGGCAACTCGACCCACTGACTGGAAAGTTTGTTTTCGCCACATAACCAGACGCCTGCAGCTTTGGCCTGTATCCGAGTGTGCTCATTGCGTGGCAGATAAGGATGTAGGCCGAGGCCATACCAGGTGGGCTGCTCGCCAAGATGAGTGGCTTGTAACGTCAGGCGCAGGCAGCCGTCGATTAATTGAACATGCAATGTGGCGCGGTAGGGGAATGGCGAGTGGCTGTCGAGTTGCAGGCCTACGCTGTCGGATGTCACGTCGACTACTTGCCAGGGCTGTTGCCAGGCGCTGCCATGAATCGGCAGCGGCTCATGGTCGGTATTGGCGCTCAGTGCCTGCCAGCCGGCAGGCGTATCGAAGCCGCCGCCACCGATGCGATTGGACCAGGGAAGCAATGGGTAGCAGGCCAGACGCCTAGGGTTGGCGGCGGCTAGCGCCTGTTCGTCACTGTGCCGAAGCAGTGCTCGGCCATCGCTTAGGCGAACCCAGTTGACCAGACTTGCGCCCAGGTCCGGAGCCATGGTCAGTTGTGTCAGGCTATCGCGCAGGGTCAGCAGAGTAGTTGGCATTTGGCGCTCCAATGGCGGTAAATGTCGGGAATTCATAGTGTCATCGTACAACTGCTGGGCTATCATTACGGCAAAGCCTCAAGTCGAGTATCCGCCCACCATGGAAATGCAAAACGCTCAACCACGTGCTCGTCGCAAGCACCGCAGCCTGGCCCAGGAGTTGGTGGCCGAGCTGTCGCAACGCATTCGCGATGGACATATCAAGCGCGGTGAGAAGTTGCCGACGGAGTCGGCGATCATGGAAGAGCAGGGCGTCAGCCGTACCGTGGTGCGCGAGGCGTTGTCGCGTTTGCAGGCGGCCGGCCTGGTGGAGACCCGTCACGGCATCGGCACCTTCGTGCTGGATACACCCAGTGCCAGCGGTTTTCGCATCGACCCGGCGACCATCGTCACCTTGCGCGACGTGCTGGCCATCCTCGAGTTGCGCATCAGTCTCGAGGTGGAGTCGGCCGGCATGGCGGCTGCTCGGCGCAGCGACGTTCAGCTCAAAGCCATTCGCGAGGCACTGGACGCGATCAACGACGGCGCCGCGCATGCCAGTGATGCGGTGTCCTCGGACTTTCATTTCCACCTGCGCATTGCCGAGGCCACCGGCAACCGCTATTTCACCGATATCCTCAGTCATCTGGGCACCAGCATCATCCCGCGTACCCGGGTCAACTCCGCCGGCCTGGCGCGTGACGATCACACCCATTACATGGCGCGCCTGGAGCGCGAGCACGAGCAGATCTTCGAGGCCATCGCGCGCCAGGACGCCGAGGCGGCGCGAGCGGCCATGCGCTTGCACCTGACCAACAGTCGCGAGCGCCTGCGTCAGGCGCACGAAGCGGCCGAGGCCGAAGCGCTGCACGGCTGAAACTGGATGAATGAACTCGGCGGCCCAAGGCCGCCGAGTTCGTTTCTGCAGTGAGAAAAAGCGGGCGGGCATGGCTTCTCAGCAGCCTTTTTGAGACGCAGGTAGTTTCAAGGGCTGTTAGCGACGATAGGCGAGGGCGACGATACCGCCGACCACGATCAGGCCGCCGACCACCTGCAGAATCCCCAATACCTGACCCAGGATCAGCCAGCCCAGCACCATGCCGGCCACCGGCTCCATGTTCATCACCGGTGCGTTACGCGCGATGTTCAGGCGCGGCATGCAGATGAACAGGGTGGAGAAGGCGGCGCCATAGAGCAGCACCAGACAGCCCAGCGCGATCCAGCCAACGCTGGCATTGGGCAGGCTCAAGCCGCCCGGGATCAGTCCGCTGGCGCCGAGCAAGGTAGAGGCACTGAACACCACGGCCAAAGTCAGCATGCTGCGTACCGAGCCGGCCAGGCTGGAAAGGCGGTTTTCGGTGATCCACAGGGCGACGGCGAATACCCCGGCAGCGGTCAGGCTGAAGAGAATTCCCGCGATCCATTCGCCATCCAGCGCGGCACTGCCAGTCAGGCGTCCGGGAACATCGAGCACCAGCACCAGGCCGAACAGGATCACGCCCATGATCGCCAGCGCCTGGCGCGTCGGTGCCGGGCCGCCGAGCGCCCAGGTGAGCAGAGCCAGGAGAATCGGCGACAGGTTCACCACCAGCAATGCCAGCGCCACTGGAATCCGCGCTACGGCCGAGTAGATGCAGAAGCTCTGGATGGCGATCAGCAGGCCCAGCAGAATCTGCCAGCCCCAGGTGGCGCGGCCCAGTTTCAACGACTCGCGTCGCCACAGCACCAGCGCCACCAGCACCAGCAGGGTCACGCCGGCACGCGCGAGCATCGCCAGGAGCAGGCCGGTGTCGTGATCGAAGGCGATTCGCGCGGCGATATGGTTGCCGGCGAACGAGCAGGCCAGCGACGCGAGAATCAGGACGGCGATGTGACGGGGAAACGGGGTGGAACCTTGCATGACGTAAATCCTGTTGGTCATGGTCTTGTGCAGCGCTTGTCGGCGACTGCGGTGTCTCGGCCCTAAAGCAAAACGCCGCCCGGTTGGGCGGCGTTTCGTTCAATGCCCTGGGTTGGCGGTCAGAGCACCACGCTCGGCAGCCACAGCGAGATGGCGGGGATGTAGGTAACGGCCATCAGCACGGCGAACAGTGCGATGTAGAACGGCAGCAGCGCCTTGACGGTGCTCTCGATGCTGACCTTGCCGATGGCGGCGCCGACGAAGAGTACCGCACCTACCGGAGGCGTGATCAGACCGATACCGAGATTGACCAGCATGATCATGCCGAAATGCACAGGATCGACGCCGAACGAGGTCACCACCGGCAGCAGGATCGGGGTGAGGATCAGGATCAGCGGCGCCATGTCCATCAGCGTGCCCAGCACCAGCAGCATGAAGTTGACGCACATCAGGATCACGTAACGGTTGTCCGACAGGGTCAGGAACGCGGTGGTGATCTTCGACGGAATCTGCATCAGGGTCATGATGTAGCCGAAGCTGGCGGCGAAGGCGATCAGGATCATCACGATCGACAGCGTGCGCACGGTGCGGTGCAGCATCTTCGGCAGTTCATTCCACTTGTAGTCGCGGTAGATGAACATGGTCACGAAGAAGGCCCAGACCACGGCAACGGCCGCCGACTCGGTGGCGGTGAACACGCCGCTGAGGATACCGCCGAGGATGATGACCATGGTCATCAGGCCCCACAGAGCTTCGACGCAGATTTTCAGCGCCTGGCGCAGCGGAATCACTTCACCCTTGGGGTAGTTGCGCTTCTTGGCGAACATCAGGCACAGCGTCGCCATGGTGAAGCTCAGCAGCAGGCCCGGGCCGATGCCGGCGACGAACAGCGCGGCGATGGACACCGTACCGCCAGCGGCCAGCGAGTAGATCACCGAGTTGTGGCTGGGCGGGGTGAGCAGCGCCTGTACCGAGCCGGAGACGGTGACTGCAGTGGAAAACTCGCGCGGGTAGCCTTTCTTTTCCATTTCCGGGATCAGCACCGAACCGACCGAGGCGGTATCGGCCAGGGAGGAACCGGAGATGGCGCCGAAGAAGGTCGAGGCGGTGATGTTGACCAGCGACAGGCCTCCGCGGACGAAGCCCACCAGGACCCCGGCGAAGGCCACCAGGCGCCGAGCCATGCCCCCTTCGGCCATGATCGCGCCGGCCAGGACGAAGAACGGAATGGCCAGCAGGGAGAATTTGTTCACGCCGCCGGCGATCTGAATCATCACCGCGTGTAGCGGAATGTCGATGTACCAGGCGCCGATCAGGGTGGCCAGGCCAAGGGCATAGGCGACCGGGACGCGCAGCAGAATCAGGACAATGAAGCTGCCCAGCAGGATGGCGGCATCCATTACACGGACTCCTTGGAATCTTCGCAGTTCTCGTAATCGACGACGCGGCGTTTGTGCTGGTCGCCGTAGAGCAGTTGTTCGATGACGAACAGCAGGGTGATCAGGCCGCCCAGCGGAATCGGCGCGTAGCTGATACCGACACGCATCCAGGTCAGCGTGCTGAGGTACTGGTTCCAGGTGGCGACGCACAGCTTGTAGCCCCAGATCAGCATGAACAGGGCGATGGCGCCCATGGCCAGGCGTACGAACAGGGTAAGAAAGGGTTGCGCCGCTTCGGGCAGGCGGTCGCTCAGCACCTGCACGGCCATGTGCGCACCGGCGCGGTAGCTGGCAGCGGCGCCGACGAAGGTGAACAGCACCATCAGCAGGATGGCGATGGGTTCGGGCCAGCCCAGGCCCTGACCGAGTGCGTAACGGCTGAACACGCCCCAGGGGATGATCAGGGCCATGACCACGATCGCCAGGCCGGCGGTCGCGATACAGGCACGGTAGATGACGTCATTGACGCCCAGAACCAGGTTTTTCATGAGACTTTCACCGGTAGCGCGGCGCAGGCAGGGAGCCGGCGCCGCGCGCTTGCGCGTGGATTACTGAACGGCTTCGATGCGCTTGATCAGATCGGCGAACTGGGCGCCGTACTTCTCACGTACCGGGGCGGTAGCGTCGTAGAAGGGCTTGGTGTCGACTTCGATGAACTCGACGCCTTCAGCCTTGAGCTTCTCGTCGCTGGCCTTTTCCTTGGCAACCCACAGGTCGCGCTCTTCCAACTGGGCCTCTTTGGCCAGCTTCTTGACCAGCTCCTGCTGCTCGGGGGTGAGCTTCTCCCAGGTGGTCTTAGACATCAGCAGCGGCTCGGGGAGGATCAGGTGATGCGTCTGGGTGTAGTACTTGGCGGCACGGAAGTGGTTGTGCTCGAGTAGGGTCGGCGAGTTGTTCTCGGCGCCGTCGATCACACCGCTTTGCAGGGCGCTGAAGATTTCACCGGTGTCCATGGCGATGCCGTTGGCACCCATGGCGTTGAGGGTGTCGATGAACAGCGGGTTGCCGATCACGCGGATCTTCATGCCCTTGAGGTCTTCCAGCTTGCGTACCGGCTTCTTGGTGTAGAGGCTGCGGCTGCCGGCTTCCATCCACGCCAGACCGACCATGTTGAAGTCGGAGTTGGTGATGGCGTCGAGGATTTCCTGACCGATCTCGCCGTCGACCACCTTGCGCATGTGGTCGATGTCGCGGAATACGAACGGCATGTTGAAGACGTTGGTAGCCGGAACCACCGGGCCGACCGAGCCGAGGCTGACGCGGGTCAGCTGAACGGCGCCGATCTGGGTCTGTTCGATCACTTCCTTCTCGGAACCCAGCACACCGCCTGCGAACATGCGGGACTTGATTTCACCATTGGTGGCGGCTTCCAGTTTCTTGCCGAGGTTTTCCATGGCGACTACGGTCGGGTAGCCGGCAGGGTGGATTTCGGCAATTTTCAGGGTCGTCTCGGCCTGTACGAAGGAAGACAGACCGAGCGCTAGCGGAAGTGTGGCGAGAAGCAACTTGCGTTTGAGGTTCATGCGGAAAACTCCGTCTTGTTGTTGTTGGTGAACAGCAGTGCAGTCCGGTGCCGCGAACGGCCCGGGGTGAATCGGATCAGGGTTTGAAGGCAGGCTCCTCGATACCGCATACGCCAGCCTGCAGGGCGAATACGCCGCCGGCCAGCGGCTGGTCGGAGAGGTCGCCGCCGGGGCGGATCGAGGTGACGAACAGGGTGTCCAGATTCGCGCCGCCGAAGGCGCACATGGCGGGCTTCTTCACCGGCACGGCCAGCGAACGGTCGAGGCGGCCATCGGGCGTGAAGCGGTGCACCAGGCCCTCGTCGTTGCCGCAGATCCAGTAGCAGCCGTCGACATCCATCGCAGCGCCGTCCGGGCGGCCCGGATGCTGCGTCATGTCGATGAACAGGCGGCGGCTGTGCGGCGTGCCGCTGTCGGTGTCGTAATCGAAGGCCCAGACACTTTGTACGCTCGGGTGTGAATCGGAGAGGTAGAGGGTGCGGCCATCTGGGCTGAAGGCCAGGCCGTTGGGCACGATAAAGTCGGCGAGTACCTGCTGCAGCTGGCCGTCGTAACGATACAGCGCGCCGACGCGGGCGCCTGCGGCCATGTCCAGCAGCATGGTGCCGGCCCAGAAGCGGCCCTGGCGGTCGCAGCGGCCATCGTTGAAGCGCATTTGCGGGCGGGCGTGCTCGACCTGCGCCAGGCGTTCGGCCTGCACCTTGCCATCGTCTTGCGGGCGCAGATGGAAAATGCCGCTCTGCATGCCAGCGAGCCAGCCGCCAGCCGGATGCATGGCGATGCAGGCGAGCATTTCCTCGGCCTGCCAGCTCTGCGTCTGGCCAGTGGCGGCGGACCAGCGATACAGGCGTCCGGCGGGGATATCGGCCCAGTACAGGGCCTGTTCGGCTGTATTCCAGACCGGGCTTTCACCCGTGGCGTTGCGCGCATCGACAATCAGTTCGGCTGTCATGGCAGGGGCGCTCTAGTTGTTGTTATGGCATCGGGTGGCGGTGGGGCGACGTTTCAGTCGTCGCCGAATGGGCCTGCTGCGACGAAGGCGCCGCCCTGGTAAATGCGTGCCGGGTCGTCCGCGGCCGGCATCGGCTGCGCCTCGACCTTGTCGCGGAACACTTCCGAGCTGTCCTTGGGCTTGAAGCCCAGGTGCGCGGCCTTGCTGTTGTCCCACCACACGTCGCGGTTATCCGACATGCCGTAGACCACGGTGTGGCCGACATTTTCGGTGTACAGGCAGCGTTCGATCAGGTGGGTGAGGTCGTCGTAGCTCAGCCAGGTGCTCATCATGCGGCGGTTGGCTGGCTCGGGGAAGGAAGAGCCGATGCGGATGCTGACGGTCTCGATGCCGTAGCGATCGAAATAGAAGCTGGCCATGTCCTCGCCGTAGGATTTGGACAGGCCGTAATAGCCATCCGGGCGGCGCAGGCAGTTGGCGTCGAGATGCTCGTCCTGCTTGTAGAAGCCGATGACATGGTTGGAGCTGGCGAACACCACGCGTTTCACGCCATGGCGGCGCGCGGCTTCGTAGACATGGAACACGCCACTGATATTGGCGCCGAGGATTTCTTCGAAGGGGCGCTCGACCGAGACACCACCGAAGTGCAGGATGGCGTCGACGCCTTCGACCAGTTGATGCACCGCGGCCTTGTCTGCCAGATCGCAGCGCACCACTTCTTCATGGGAGCCGGCGGCAGGGGCCATCTCGCCGATGTCGGACAGGCGCAGAATGTTGGCGTAGGGGCGCAGACGTTCGCGCAGTACCTTGCCGAGTCCGCCGGCGGCGCCGGTCAGCAGCAGGCGATTGAAGGGGCGCAGTTCGCTGGAGATCGTGGTCATGGCGGGGCCTGGACTCTTGTTGCTTGTTGTTATTGGTTTGTCATACGTTGTCGTATGACTTGAATCGATTATCAGCACCAGCCTGGTCAATGTCAACGTGACAGTGGCGGGAATTTGATAAGGGCGCTCTGCCTGTCGCCAGGCTCGTTGGACAGATTCGGTCTCGCTGTCGGGCCAATGGAAATTTCGATTTGCCCGCTCTATTACGGCGGTTTCTCGTATGTGCTCGAAGTATTTCGGAGAACCTGGCGGTGGTTTCGGTGAACCGCTGGAGTGTGATCGGCTCGGCGTATTTGACTAAAGTTGTATGACAACGTATCTCGGCGAACGTGGAGCGTGCTTGTGCAAGGCGCTTGATTGATTTGGAGGCGTGAGATGGGCAGGAAACCTGCCGGTATTCGCAGCAGTGCGGCACCGACGCTGATCGACGTGGCCAGGGTGGCGGGGGTGTCGCCGATCACCGTATCACGCGCGCTCGGCCGACCTGAAGTGGTCACCGATGCGACCCGCAAGCGCGTACTGGAGGCGGTGCGCGCGACCGGTTACGTGCCCAATCTGGCCGCCGGCTCGTTGGCATCCAGCCGCAGCCGGCTGGTGGCGATCTTCCTGCCGACCATCGCCAACTCGATCTTCGCCGACACCGTGCAGGCGCTGACCGACCGCCTGGCTGCCGCCGGCTACCAGACCCTGCTGGGCCTGACCGGATACCGCCCCGAGCAGGAGGAGGCCTTGCTCGAAGCGGTGCTGGGGCGGCGCCCGGACGGTATCGTGCTGACCGGAACCGAGCATTCCCAAGCCAGCCGTGAGCGCCTGGCGCGGGTCGGCATCCCGCTGGTCGAGGCCTGGGATCTGTGCGAGCACCCGGTGGACATGCTGGTCGGCTTCTCCCACGAGGCCGTCGGCCAGGCGGTGGCGCGCTACCTGATCGGCAAGGGATACCGCCGGGTGTCGGCGGTAGGTATCGATGATCCGCGGGGCCTGCGCCGTTATCGCAGTCTGGTCGCGGCGCTGCACGGGCACGTTGCGGCGCCAGTGGCGGCGCAGATTCTGCCGGCACCGGCGACGCTCGCGGTCGGCCGTGAAGGCCTGGCGCGCCTGCTGCAGGAGGGCGCTGCCGGTGAGGTGGTGGTGTGCAGTTCCGATACGGTGGCGCAGGGCGTGCTGGCCGAGGCGCTGAGTCGTGGCTTGCGTATCCCCGAGGATCTGGCGGTGATGGGCTTCGGCGACCTTTCCAGCGCGGCGCATACCTATCCGCCGCTCTCCACCGTGCGGGTGGACGGGGCGCGTATTGGCTGCGCCATTGCCGAAGCGCTGCTGGAGCGTATTGCCGAGCCAGCAGCTGCGCGTCAGCCACTGCGCTTGGACGTGGGTTTCGAACTGATCGAGCGCGGCAGCGCCTGAGCCCGGCACGCTCAGCTCAGCTCAGCTCAGGTCATGGCTCAGGCCAGGCGCAGGTGGTTGTCCCAGAGGCCGGCCGGTAGCTGCAGGGCGTTGGTGACGATGCGCGCGCCGCGGCAATCGTAAAGGCGGCAACGGCCCTGACCGGAGGTGACCACGAAGCCATCGGCCACCGCGCCGACACCTGCGCAGTCAGGCAGCGGCACGTCGAGGCGCACCTCGGCGCTGTCCAGATCCCAGATGAAGAAGCGGTTGCCGCGCGGTGCGGTCATCGCCAGCAGGCGCAGCTCGTCATGGATGGCCACGCTGGCGGTGTACTGGTTCATCGCCGCGCGCTGCGCCTCGCCAAGGGGAAAGGGCTGGTACGGCTTACCGGGTCGTTTGATTGCCAGCAGCGGTACGGCATCGTGCATGTCGCCCATGTACTGCTGGCCGCTGACCACGGTGCCGTCGCGAGCCACGGCCAGGTGGCGGATGCTGTTTTGTTGATCGGCCAGGTACTCCTGGCTGACCAGGCTGCCGTCGCGCTTGATCAGCACCAGGCTGGCCTGCATGGCATCGAGGTTCATGTCGACGCGGCTTTCCGCTTCGGTGCGGATGCCGCCGTTGGCCACCACCAGGGTTTCGCCATCGGGCATCCACAACAGCTGGTGCGGGCCGACGCCGTGCGTGCCGTGTTCGCCGTCGCGTTGCAGTCGCTCAGCGTCCAGGCGATAGACGCCGAGCACGCCGCGTCCGGGTTCGGTGGTGTCGTTCTCGGTGGTGTACAGCCATTCGCCGCCCTTGTGGAACACCGCGTGGCCGTTGAAGTGGCGCCCGGCTGGTGAGCTGAGCGTTTGCAGCAGGCGGCCGTTGCGGGTGTCGATCAGGTAACTTTCAGTACTCGGGCGGCGGCCGACGAACAATGCCAGCGGCAAGGTCGGGTGCGGCACCACATCGTGGCAGCGTTCGTTTACCGGGGTGGCGAATGCGCGTTCACCGTCGAGGCGATAACCGACCGCGTAGTGCTTGCCATCGGCGTCGTCACGGGCCGACAGCAGTAGCGGTTGCCCCGAGGGGCCGAACAGCGTCCAGCCGCCGAAGGCGCCCGCAGCCGCCAGGCTGGCCGCAGCCGCGCCGAGACCGAGAAAGGTTCTGCGTTGCATCCGTCAGTCCCCGTCGTGCGCGTTGAAGCCGATCTGTACGCCGAGGGCCCTGGCCAGCTCGCTTTCCTGCAGGCGATGCAGGCGGTTGAGGCTGTCGTACAGCTCGTTCAACTGCGTGCGGCCGGCTTCGCTGGCCAACCGTTCGGTGAGCGGCAGGTCCAAGGCGGCCAGGCGCTGGCGCGTGTCGAGGTAGGCGGCGTCGATGCGTTGCGCCAGCTCGGCCTGGTCGCTGCCCAGCAGCGCTTGTAGGCCGTCCTTGTTGTTGCCGTGCCAGAGCAGTTCGGCGCTGGCCAGTGCCGAGCCGAGGTTGGCCAGGCTGGCACCGCTGCGCCAGGATTCGGCCTGGTAGGGCTGGGGGATGCCCTTGGTCTGGCGGCCGAGCGGCGCGCCGAGTTTTTTCTTCAGGCCATCGATGCCGCTGACCTGAACGCGCAACAGTTCAGCCACCGCTTCCTTGGAGTCGGCGTAGCGCTCGTTGGGGAACTGCTTGAGCTGCGCGGCCATACCGCTCTCGTCGGCCTGCCATTGCGCGACGATGTCGGTAGCGAGGGCTTGCTGATGTTGACCGATGGCCTGCAGCAACGGGCAGTAGCGGGCTTTCTGCTCAGCCTGGGTCAGATCGATGTCGGCGTCGAACAGCACGTATTCGGAGGCGGTCAGGCCCTGCACCACGACGCTGGCGCTGGCGAGGTCGGCCTGGGTCAGTTGCGGCTTGTTCTTGAGCAGCGCCTCGACCTGGCGCTGCACCAGGTTCTTCTTGTCCGGCCAGAACTGTACCTGCCAGGCGCGGTTGCCCTCGGCCAGCGGGCCGAGCATCAGCGGCTGCAGCGCCGACCATGCACTCATGGCGCCGAGAAAGGCCTGGCGCGCGGCGGGCAGGTCGGCGCTGCCGGCGCAGAAGGCCGCAGCACGTTCGGCCAGTTGGCGATCGGCTTCCTGCCAGCTGGTATAGGCCGGCAGCAACACGCCGTCGGTGAGCGCGCCGGTGACCTTGGCGGTCTGATCCTGCTGGCCGCAGCCGACCAGGGCCAGGCCGAGCAGGGAGGCGATCAGGCTTTTATGCAACATCTCGGGCTCCTTAAAGGGAATTGAGGAAGGCGAGCAGCGCGGCTCGCTCATCGGCATCGAATTTCAGCACCTGCTGCTTGGCCGCTTCGGCCTCGCCGCCGTGCCAGAGTATGGCTTCCAGCAGGTTGCGGGCGCGACCGTCGTGCAGGAACTGGGTGTGGCCGTTGACGGCCTGGGTCAGGCCAATGCCCCATAGTGGCGGTGTGCGCCATTCGCGGCCCGTGGCGAGGAACTCCTCGCGGCCATCGGCCAGGCCTTCGCCCATGTCGTGCAGGAGCAGGTCGGTGTAGGGGCGGATCAACTGATTGGCCAGCTCAGGCTCGGCGGCATCGGCCGAGGTGGTGAAGCTGGGGGTATGGCACTTCTGGCAGCCGGCCTGGTGGAACAGGCTCTTGCCCTTGAGCACATCCGGGGCGTCGACGTTGCGCCGCGCCGGCACGCCGAGGTTGCGGCTGTAGAACAGCACGCTGGCGAGGATGTTGTCGCTGACCTCCGGTTCGCCGCCATGGGGCGCGGCCAGGCAATCGGCCTGCGCAGCGGTGCAGTTGTCGTGCGGGATCAAGCTGGTGGTCAGGCCCATGTCATTGGCGAAGGCGTCGGCATTCTGCTGGTTGAGGTTGGGCTGCCCGGCCTTCCAGCCGAAACGGCCGAGTACGCTGCGTTGCTGCTGGCGATCCCAGACGATGTTGGCGCGCCCGGAAATGCCGTCGCCATTGGCGTCGTCCGGGTCGGCAGCGGCGAGGATGTCTTGTTCGGCAATGGCTTCGAGCAGGCCCAGGCCGATCATCGGCGGGGCGATACGGGTGGAGAACAGAGTGTCCGGGTGCATATCGCCGTAACCGAGCTGGGTGATTTCCAGCTGCGGTTTGCGCAGTTCCACCCGCGTGCCGTCGGCAAAATGCACCGGCACGCTGCTGTAGTTCACCCGCACCTTGCCTTCGGGGGCGACGCCGGGGTTGGCCATGTCTTGCAGCTGGGTGCCGTAGGTGGGCTCGGCGACCACGCCCTGGCGCTCCAGCAACTCGGCATGCTCGGCCGCGGCCGGGATGGACAGGCGCACCAGCATGGAGGCTGCGCTGAGAGTACCCGGCTCCGGCGGATGGCCTCGGCCGTCCTTGAGGTGACAGTTCTGGCAGGCATTGGTGTTGAACAGCGGGCCCAGGCCGTCGCGCGCGGTGGTGGAGGCGGGCGCTGGCACCCAGGGGTTGCGGAAGAAGCTGTTGCCCACCGCAAAATCCAGGCGCCGGCTGGGCGCCAGGTTGGCCGCGGGCAGAGAGAAGGCGTTGTGGTCGAACTTGCGTACCGTGGCGGCGCCAGCCGACAGGGCTTCGCCGGGTTCTGCCGCCGTGAATTCGGGTTGCTGCTCGCAGGCGATCAGGGTCAGAGCCAGGATTGGCAGCAGGCAGCGCTGGAGCGGCGACATCGAGGAACTATCCGGACGGCAGGGAAACGGGGCGGCAAGATTATCAGGCTAACGAAATTTAAATAAGATCAATTAGCGTTATCCGGGCGCGGCCAGCGGTCGCGGGCTGCTGCGCCGTCCGCCTCAGCGGCGCCGGCCCGGTCCACCGCGATAAACCACTTCGGCTGCATAGCCGCGAAGTCGGTGCGCACGTTGGTGGGCAGATAGCTGGCCGAATCCAGCACACGCATCTGGCCGAGCGAGCGTTCGAACACCACCCAGTGCCAGAAGTTGCGGCCGTTTTCCTGGTGGTGCTTGATGGCCAGCAACGCCAGGTCCGGCAGGGCCTCCCAGGAGACGAAGGGCGTTTCGCCGGCTGCAGCTCTGGCGCCACCGCTAGCCAGCAGGCGGCGCACGTACTGGGTGTCGGACCACAGCGACTGGTCTTCGGCATGAATGCCCATGGCGTTGGCGATGGCCTTCATCTCGGCGTAGCGCTTGCCAAGGATGTTGGCGGCCGCGGCGATACCGCAGCCGCTGACTTCCTCCTGGATGACGGGTAGCACGATGCACTATTCCTTGTAGGTGGGATGAATGTCGAAGCTACCGGCCTGTGCCAACCATGGGAAGCACCAGCACTCAGCTCCGGCGCGGCAGGTCGAGGAGCGCCAGCAGCCCGCCGCTTTCGCGGGGTTGCAGGGTGAGGCTGCCGCCATGGGCGCTGGCGATTTGCCGGGCGATGCTCAGGCCGAGGCCATAGCCCCCGGTGCCTTCGCCGCGTGCTTCGTCCTCGCGGTAGAAGGGTTCCATGACGCGCTCCAGCAGCGCCTCGTCGATGCCCGGGCCGCGGTCGGCGATGCCGATACGTACGTACTCGGCGCTGTCTTCGAGCTGGATTTCGATGAGTCCGCCGGCATGCCGCACGGCATTTTCCAGCAGGTTCTGCAGGCAGCGGTGCAGGCCGCTGGCGTGGGCCACCAGCGGGCGAGCGCTGCCCTGGATCGCCACCTCGGCACCTAGATCATGAAAGTCCGCCTGCAGGCCCTGCAGCAGCGCGTCGATATCCACCTGTTCACGGGCGTCCTGCAGCTCGCCGCTGCGCAGGAAGTCCAGGCTCGCCGAGACCATTTCCTCCATGCGTTGCAGGTCGTCGCGAAAGCGCTGGCGGGTGGCTTCGTCGGCGAGCAGCTCGGCGCGCAGACGCAGGCGGGTAATCGGCGTGCGCAAATCGTGGGAAACGGCGGCGAAGAAGCGCGTGCGCTCGGCGATGCTGTCGATCAGGCGGCGCTGCATGGCATTGAACGCCTGCGCGGCCTGGCGCACCTCGCGCGGGCCTTCGACCGGCAACGCAGGGCGATGGATGTCCTGGCCGAGGGCTTCGGCAGCGCCGGTCATGCGTTGCAGCGGGCGCAGCACCAGGCGCACGGCGAGCAGGGCGATCAGCACCACCACGATGATGCGCAGCAGGTAGATGCGGGTCAGGTAGTCGAGCAGCAGCGACAGCGGCGGGGTGTTCGTCCAGCCCTGCTCCTCGGTGGCCTGCAGGTAGAGCAGCGGGCCACTGGGCAGCTGCAGCTCCACCAGAAAGCGACCACTGGCCGGGCCCGTGCCGAACAATACCGGCAGGCTGGCCGGATGGCCGTCCTGATCGAGCACCTCCAGGCTCAGCAGGCGCAAGCGGGGAGCCGCTCCGGTGCGTTGCTCGACCACTTCGCGCAGCAGCGTTTCGCGATTGCGGTCGGCCTTGTCCAGTGGCGACGTGCTCGGCGGGCGTTCGAGCAGGCGAAAGTCATCGGCCTGCAGCGCACGAATCAGCGCCATGGCCTGCTGCGGATCGTGCCGGTCGAGCAGGATCAGATCGGCCAGGCGCGTCGCCAGCAGGCGCGTGGGGATCTCAAGCACCTGGCCATGGCGCACTTCGTACCAGATGCTGCTGGTCAGCACCTGCGCGGCGAGCAGGCCGGTCACCAGGATCAGCACCAGGCGACCGGACAGCGAGTCGGGCCAGAAGCGCTTCACCCTTGCTCGACCTGTTCGACGGTCAGGGCATAGCCCTCGTTGCGCACGGTGCGGATCAGCCTGGGCGCACGCGGATCGTCTTCCAGATGCTGGCGCAGACGGCTGATGCACACGTCGATGCTGCGGTCGAAGGGCGCGCGTTCCTTGTCGAAGGCATGGCCAAGCAGGAAGTCGCGGCTCAGCGGGCGATTGGGGTGTTGCAGCAGCAGGCGCAGCACGCGGTAGTCGGAGTTGCCGAGGCTGATTACCAGGCCGGCGGGCGAGCGCAACTGCCGCGTGGCGGTGTCCAGGCGCCAGCCGGCGAAGCGCAGGGTGGTGGCCTCATCGAGGCGCGCGCGATCCGGAAAGCTCTGCGTGCGGCGCAGCACCACCTTGATCCGCGCCAGCAATTCACGCGGATCGAACGGCTTGGGCAGGTAGTCGTCGGCGCCCATCTCCAGGCCGACGATACGGTCGACCAGGGTGCCGCGCGCGGTGAGCATGATCACCGGAATGTTGCTGCGCACGCGCAGCTCGCGGCACAGGGTCAGGCCATCCTCGCCGGGCATCATCAGATCGAGCACCACCAGGTCGATCAGTTGCTCCTCCAGACGCTTGCGCATCTCCACACCGTGGCTGGCCACGCTGGTCTGGTAACCGGCATCGCTGAGGTAGGTGGAAAGCAACTGACGAATCTCGGGATCGTCGTCGACGATGAGGATGTGATCCGGTCGGGACATGGGCATCACCTGTGGGCGGGACGAGCACCTTACACCGGTGCCGTCGGGCAAATGTAATGGAATGTTGTGGCGCGCAGGTCATACGATCGCCGATACATCTCGACAGCCAGGGGGCTGGGGCGCAATCGATAGAATCCTTCGAATACAAATGCGACTGATTGTATTTAAGGAATATCGATGTCCCAAGTGCTTCCCGCAGTCCCCTCGAGTCTGTCGAAAACCCTGGCTCCGGCGTTCGGCCTGATGCTCGGCGCCTGCACGCTGCCGACGCTGGCCGATGATAGCGCGGTGCAATTGCCCGCCACCCAGGTGACCGGCCAGAACGTGCCCTACAAGACCGACCGGGCTTCTTCGGCGAAGATCGCCGTGCCGCTGCTCGACGCGCCGCAGAGCGTCAACGTGGTGCCGCGCGAGGTGCTCGACGAGCAGAACGCGCAGACCCTGCAGGACGTGCTGCGCAACGTGCCGGGCATCACCTTCATGTCCGGCGAGGGCAACCTGGGCTGGGGCGACCTGTTCTCCATCCGCGGCTTCTCCTCGGAGCAGAGCCTGACCGTCGATGGCGTGCGTGATTCCGGCATGTCCAGCCGCACCGACACCTTCAACCTGGAGCAGGCCGAAGTCTACAAGGGCACCGGCTCGGTGGAGTCCGGCGTCTCGGCCATCGGCGGCAGCGTCAACCTGGTCAGCAAGCGCGCCCACCTCGGCGACGACGGCAAGCTGTCGGCGGGCATCGGCAGCGACAACTACAAGCGCCTGACCGCGGACATCAATCGCGAGATCAACGACACCAGCGCGGTGCGCATCAACCTGATGAAGCACGGCAACGCGGTGGCCGAGCGCGACGAAGTCGACTACGACCGCTGGGGCCTGGCCACGTCCTTCGGCTTTGGCCTGGGCACCGAAACTCGCCTGTGGCTCGATGCCTTCTACCAGAAGGACGAAAACACCCCGGACGGCGGCGTGCCGATCCAGCGTGGCAGCAATGGCAAGCGCATGCCCGGCGTATCGCGCGATGCCTGGTACGGCGATTCGAGCCTGTACACCCAGCAGACCGAGACGCGCTCGCTGACCGGTCTGTTCGAGCATGACTTCGACGACAGCACCACGCTGCGCAACCAGCTGCGCTGGCAGCAGACCGACAACTGGGCGGTGCTCTCGCCGGCGCGCTTCGTCGCCGCCAACGCCGATGGCAGCCGCAACTGCACCGGCACGCGCTGTGCCAGCCTCGGCTACGTGGGCGTCGGCCCGGTCAGCTCGGTCAATGGCGTCAATGCCTATACCGACTACGCCAACAGCGGTGACACCCGCTATGGCTACCTGCGCGGCAGCGACTTCGGCCTGTCCAAGCGCTATTCGATCATCGACAACCAGACCGACCTGAGCTTCGACTTCGCCACTGGCGGCATCGGCCACCAGGCGGTCACCGGCGTCGAGCTGTACAAGGAAACCTACGCCGGCCTGCACAAGAGCATGAAGGTGCCGGACGGCGCGATGTTCTTCGACATGACCGATCCGGCCCATCACTTCGCCTCCACCTACGAGCGCAAGGGCTACGGGGACCCGGCCACCGAGGTGAAGAACGCCGGCCTGTACGTCTCCGATACCCTGACCTTCAGTCCGCAATGGCAGCTGCTGCTGTCGCTGCGCTATGACCGCTGGAAGGTCAGCACCGAGAACGGCGGCAACGAAACCAGTCGTCGCGACGACACCTTCGGCGGCCGCGCCGGGCTGGTGTTCAAGCCGGCGCACAACGGCAGCATCTACCTGTCCTACAGCCAGTCGGCGCAGCCGTCGGCCATCGGCGCCACCACCAACAACCAAGTCTACGGCGCAGCGAGCACGGCAAACTACGAGCCGGCCAAGGCCAGCACCTACGAACTGGGCACCAAGTGGGAGCTGCTCGACAAGCGCCTGGGCCTGACCGCTGCGATCTTCCGCACCGAACTGGAGAACAGCTGGGAATACAGCGAAGGCGAGGCCTCGCCGGTACGTGCGCTGCCGGCCAAACGCGTCGACGGCGTCGAGCTGGGCCTGCAGGGCGAGCTGACCTCGAAGTGGAGCGCCTACGCCGGCTTCGCGGCGATGAAGAGCCGCCAGACCAAGGGCGCCAACAAGGGCGAGGAGGCCAAGAACGTCCCCGACCTGACCGCCAACCTGTGGACCACCTACGACCTCAGCGACGACCTGAGTCTGAGCTACGGCGCCAACTATGTCGGTCGCCGTCGCTATAGCGACAACAAGTACGTGGGCGGCCTGAACAACAACAGCAGCTACGCCGATGGTCCGTCCGGGGTGGCCGCTATCTACACCCGTGACCATGAAAAGGCGCCGAGCTACTGGCTGCACAGCGTCGCGGCACGTTATCAGGTCGATTCGAACACTACGGTCAATCTCAACGTCGACAACCTGTTCAACAAGTTCTACTACAGCCGCATCAGCGCCTCGCTCGATGGCTTCCAGCTGTATGGCGTGCCGGGCGCCGGGCGTACCGTCACCGCCAGCGTGGATTACAGCTTCTGATGCTGATCGAGATCGAAGCGCTGCTCAGCGCCGCGGAACTGGACGAGGTGCGTCGGCAACTGCTGGCGCAACCCTGGGTCGAGGGCAAGGCCACCGCCGGCGTGCAGTCGGCGCAAGTCAAGGCCAACCGCCAGCTGGACGAGGACAACCCGCTGGCCCGCCAGCTCGGCGAGCTGATCCTGCGGCGGCTGTCGGACAACGCGCTGTTCATGTCCGCCGCCTTGCCCAAGCGCATCTACCCGCCGCTGTTCAATCGTTATGGCGCTGGCGAGGCGTTCGGCTTCCATGTCGACAACGCCATCCGCGGTATCAAGAGCGTGCGCGAACGCGTACGCACCGACCTGTCTGCGACCCTGTTCCTGGCCGATCCGGCCAGCTACGACGGCGGCGAACTGGTGATCCGCGACACCTTCGGCGAGCAGCGCGTCAAGCTGCCGGCCGGGCATTTGGTGCTCTATCCCGGCAGCAGCCTGCACCGGGTCGAGGCGGTCACCCGTGGCGAGCGCCTGGCCTCGTTCTTCTGGATCGAGAGCCTGGTGCGCGAGGACAGCCAGCGGCAGATGCTGCTGGACATGGACGTGGCCATCCAGCGCCTGACTGCCCAGGGCGCCGACGACCAATCACTGCTGGAACTCACCGGCGTCTATCACAACCTGCTCCGCCGCTGGAGCGACACCTGAATCCATTCGAGGTCATTGCCGTGAATATCTCCCCGCTGCGGCGCGTACTCGCGCTGCCCCTGTTGCTGCTGGCCCTGGTAGGCTCCGCCCATGCCGTGGAAGTCACCGACGTGCTCGGGCGCAAGGTCGAAGTGCCGGCCGAGCCCAAGCGCGTGGTGCTGGGCGAAGGGCGCTTGTTCTTCGCCCTGGCGCTGCTCGACCGCGAGGCACCGTTCCAGCGCGTGGTCGGTTGGCAGAACGACATGCGCCTGCTCGACCCGCACACCTACGAGGTGTATGCCGAGCAGTACCCGGGCATCGCCCAGATTCCGCTGATCGGCCAGGCCTCGGAGCAGAGCGTCAGCGCCGAACAGATCCTCGCCCTCAAGCCGGACCTGGCGGTGTTCAGCATCGCCGGTGAAGGCCCGACCCAGCACAGCCCGGTCGCCGACCTGCTTGCCGCAGCGGGCATACCGGTGCTGTTCATCGATTTTCGTGTGCACCCGATCAAGAACACCCGCGTCAGCCTCGAAGCGCTGGGCAAACTGCTCGGCCGCGAGCGCGAGGCGCAGGAATATCTGAGCTTCTATGAGCGCCACCTGGCGCGCGTCACCGAGGCGGTGGCCGACCTGCCGGATGCGCAGCGGCCCAAGGTGTTTCTCGAGCTGCTGGCTGGCGTCTGGCAGGCGCCGGGCCACACCACCGGCAAGAGCGGCCTGGGCGGCGTGGTCGAAGCAGTCGGCGGACGCAACATCGCCGCCGGCGTGGTGCCGGGCGCGATCGGTGACGTCAGCGTGGAGTATGTGCTGACCGCCGACCCGGACGTCTACATCGCCACCGGCAACCGTAACCCGGGCGTGCTGCTCGGTGCCGGCGTGGACGAGAAGACCGCCCGCGATAGTCTGGCGAAGATCACCGCGCGCCCCGAGTTCGCGCCGCTGCGGCCGATCCGTGATGGCCAAGCCCATGCTCTGTGGCATGACTTCTACAACTCGCCGTTCAACATCCTGGCGATCGAGAGCATGGCGCGCTGGATTCATCCCGAGCGCTTCGCCGACCTCGACCCGCGCGCGACCCAGGCCGAGATCAACCGCTTCCTTGCCGTTGGCCTGGATGGCCACTACTGGATCGACGCAACGCCGTGAATGCCTATCTGCAAAGTGCCGGCGCGCCGGCGCTGGAGGCGGCCGCGCTGAGCTACCGGCGCCTGTTGCTGCGGCGCGGTCTGCTGGTGTTGCTGCTGGTCGGCCTGTTGCTGGTCAGCGTACTGGCCGACCTGGCCAGCGGCGCCTCCGGCATGGGCCTTGGTCAGTTGTTGGCCGGCATTCTCGACCCCGGCGCGCTGAGCGCCACCGAGCGCGTGATCATCTGGAACGTGCGCCTGCCCTACGCGCTGATGGCGGTGCTGGTCGGCGCCGCGCTGGCGTTGGCCGGCGCCGAGATGCAGGCGATCCTCGACAACCCGCTGGCCAGCCCCTTCACCCTGGGCGTGTCCTCGGCAGCGGCGCTCGGCGCCTCGCTGGCCATCGCCTATCCGCTGGCCATCGACTGGCTGGCGCCGAGCGGCCAGGTGACGGTGGCGGCGTTCGTCTTCGCCTGCCTGTCGGTGCTGCTGTTGCAGGCCATGTCGCGCCTGCGTGGCGCCGGGGTGGAGAGCCTGGTGCTGTTCGGTATCGCTCTGGTGTTCAGCTGCAATGCGCTGGTGTCGCTGCTGCAACTGCTGGCCACCGAGGACGTGCTGCAGCAACTGGTGTTCTGGACGCTGGGCAGCCTGGCTCGGGCCAACTGGGAGAAGCTCGGCATCCTCGCCGCGGTGCTCGCCGTGCTGCTGCCGTTCTCCTTGCGCGCCGCGCCGGGCATGACCCTGCTGCGCATGGGCGAGGACCGCGCACGCAGCTTCGGCGTCGACGTGCGCCGCCTGCGTTACGCTTCGTTGCTGCGCATCAGTCTGCTGGCGGCGACTGCGGTGGCCTTCGTCGGCACCATCGGTTTCGTCGGCCTGGTCGGCCCGCATATGGCGCGCCTGCTGGTGGGCGAGGATCAACGCTTCCTGCTGCCGGCCAGCGCCCTGGTCGGCGCCTTGCTGCTGTCGCTGTCGTCCATCGCCAGCAAGCTGATCCTGCCGGGGGTGATCGTGCCGGTGGGCATCGTCACCGCGCTGGTTGGCGTGCCGGTGTTCGTCGCGCTGGTGTTCCGCCGTGGGAGGCGCCTGTGACCCTCAGGGCGGAAAACATCGCGGTGGCCTATGGGCGCCGACAGATTCTCCACGGGCTGTCGCTGCCCGAGCTGCAGCCGGGCGGCCTGGTGGCGCTGGTCGGCCCCAACGGGGCTGGCAAGTCCACCTTGCTGCGGGCGCTGGCCGGGCTGGAGCGCATGCAAGGCAGCCTTACTCTCGGCGGCCAGGATCTGACGCGCATCGGCGGCGGCGAGCGTGCTCGTACTCTGGCCTACATGCCGCAGCAATTGCCGCCGGGCATCGCCCTCGGCGTGCTGGAAAGCGTGCTGGCGGCGCTGCGGGTGAGCGAGGAGGGTGAGGTGCTGGCGCGTGCCTTCGACGCCCTGGCGCGCATCGGCATCGAGGATCTGGCCGAGCATTCGCTCGATGGTCTTTCCGGTGGGCAGCGGCAACTGGTCTCGCTGGCGCAGTTGATCGCGCGGCGCCCGCGGGTGCTGCTGCTCGACGAGCCGACCAGCGCGCTCGATCTGCATTACCAGTTGCGGGTGATGGATTGCGTGCGCGACCTGGTGCGCGAGCACCAATTGCTGGCGGTGGCGGTGCTGCATGACATCAACCTGGCGGCCAGTTGCGCCGACCAGCTGGTGGTGATGCGCGCCGGCCGTATCCATGCCAGCGGCACGCCCGACGAGGTGCTGACGCCGCATCTGCTGGCCGAGGTCTACGGCGTCGAGGCGCGCGTCGAACGTTGCTCGCGCGGACGGCTGCAGGTGCTGGTGGATCGGGCGCTGCCGGCCGGTCAAAGACTCGGCTGACAGGCAGCCGCAAGGCTCGCCGCGGATGTCGACCAGCACGGGCGAGTCGAGCTTTTCTCTTGCGCAAAGAAACCGGAGCCTTTGCAGGCTCCGGTTCGGTTTCAGGCGTGGATCACTTACCAGCGGTCAGCGCGTTGTAGCTGGTCATCAGGTTGCGGTAGTCCGGGATGTGATCGGTGCAGATCTTGGCCAGGCCTTCCACGTCGTTGCGCCAGTCGCGGTGCAGCTCGCAGGCAACGGCGAACCAGTTCATCAGTTGCGCGCCGGCCTGGGTCATGCGCTGCCACGCCGAGTCGCGGGTGATCTGGTTGAAGGTGCCGGAGGCATCGGTGACCACGAACACGTCGAAGCCTTCCTCGATGGCCGACAGGGCCGGAAACGCCACGCAGACTTCGGTCACCACGCCGGCGATGATCAGCTGCTTCTTGCCGGTGGCCTTGATCGCCTTGACGAAGTCTTCGTTGTCCCAGGCGTTGATCTGGCCAGGGCGGGCGATGTACGGCGCGTCCGGGAACATTTCCTTCAGCTCGGGAACCAGCGGGCCGTTGGGGCCGGTTTCGAAGCTGGTGGTGAGGATGGTCGGCAGGTTGAAGAACTTGGCCAGATCAGCCAGCGCCAGCACGTTGTTCTTGAACTTGTCCGGCTCGATGTCGCGAACCAGCGAGAGCAGGCCAGCCTGGTGGTCGACCAGCAGTACGACGGCGTTGTCTTTGTCCAGGCGGTTGTAGGTGGCGTTGGTCATGGTGAAGTCCTCGAATTGTTTTCAATGTGCCGGCTGTGCCGGTGAGTGGGTTTTCGTTCAGCAGTGCGTCACTGCATGGAAGAAAGATTAAATTCGAGACCCTTTTCCGACTAGACTGCGAAAATTGCCTCTAGCGTTCTATTTGGGGAACGATAAAGCGTTTGATCGCTTCTGCGACCTCACCCAGACGATGGGCGAGGGGCAACACGCAGAGTGTCAATCATCCGCCTGAAGGCCTGCCGGCATGCGCAGGAAACGCTTGCGAAAGGCAGTTGGAGAAACGCCGACACGCTGGCAGAACAGGCGGCGGAACGAGTTGCTGTCCTCGTAGCCCACCCGGCTGGTGATCGTCTCGACGCTCAGGCGTGTGGTTTCCAGCAACTCCTTGGCCTTCTCCAGGCGCAAGCCCTGCAGATAGGCCAGCGGCGGAAGGCCGGTGGCATCCTTGAAGCGACGCTTGAAGTTGCGCACGCCGAAGCCGAAGCGCGTGGCCAACTCGTCGATGTTGCACGGCTCGGCGAAGTGGGCCGCCATCCAGTCCTGCACGCGCAGGATCGCTTCGTCGCCATGGCTGCGCGGCAGCGACCAGCTGATGTAGACGGACTGCTCGCTGCGCACATTGTCGATCAGCAGGTAGCGGCTGCATTGCTGCGCCAGTTCGCGCGAGGCGAAGCGGCGAATCAGGTGCAGCAGCAAATCCATCGCCGCGCTCGCCCCGGCGCTGGTGATCACCCGGTTGTCCTCGCAGAGGATGCGCCGCTCGTCCACGCGGGCTTGCGGGTAGCGGCGCCGCAGCAGGTCGGCGAAGGCCCAGTGGGTGGTGGCTTCTATACCGTCGAGCAGGCCCGCCTCGGCCAGCATGAAGGTGGCCGTGCACATCGAGGCGATCACCGCCCCCTGCTCATGCTGACGGCGCAGCCAGCCGGCATGGCGTTCGAACGTCGGCAGCGCCTCGCGCAGGCTGAAGAGAAAGCCGGGGATCAGCACCAGGTCGGTTTTCTCCACCGCCTCCAGCGCCACGTCCACCGGCATGCTGCGGCCCAGGGCGCTGGCCGCCGGCTGCCCGTCCAGCGAGGCCACGCTGAGGGTGAAGGGCGCTGTGGCCGGCAGGGCGAAACGATTGGCGGCGTCGAGTACTTCCAGAGCCAGGGCAGCGCTGGCTAGCGAGCTGTAGTCAGCCAGCAGCAAGGTGACGTGCATGGTTACTCCATTGCGTAATCAGCATGGTATTGGTCATTTCTGCATCTACCTTACTCCAGGCGCGCCGCCTAGAGTGCGCCCCCTTCATTCAAACGGGTGTTTGTCGCATGAACCTCTGGTTTCGCCTTTTGCTGATGTTGCTGCGCCGTCCCTGGCGCCGGCCGGTGCCGGGGCTTGCCACCACCGTGGTGCGCCTGCGGGTGTGGCCGCTGGATCTGGATTTCAACCGGCACGTCACCAATGGTCGCTACTTCACCCTGGCCGATGTCGGACGGATGGATTACGTGCTGCGCAGCGGCGCCTTTCGCGTGGCTCTGCGCCACCGTGCGTTGCCCATCGTCGGTGATGTGTGCGGCAAGTTCCGCCGTGAACTGAAGCTGTTCGAGCGTTTCGAGATCCACACACGCATGTTGGGCTGGGACGACAAGTGGAGCTTCGTCGAGCACCGCTTCGTCAAGGATCAGCGGGTCATCGCCGTGGTGGTCATGCGCGGGTTGTTCCGTGGGCCGAAGGGGAATGTGGCGCCTGCCGAATTCGCCCGTGAGCTTGGTCTGGACGAGCAGTCACCGGCGTTACCCGATTGGCTGCAGCAGTGGTCGGCCAGCTGCGACGGCCTGAGTCTGCAACTGCGTGAGACGGAGCGACCTTAGGTGCCGGGCTGGCCATTACCACCTGGGTAGTCAAATTAAAGAGGAGGGCCGTAACACCTGGTGTTGCGGCCCTTCTTCCTGAGCGAGATAGCGCCTGCATGTTCAGCTGCGGCGTTTCTCGTAACGCACGTCGCGTTCGTCAACGGCGCCCGCCAGCTCCCAGCCATGGCGGCGGTAGAAAGCATTGGCGCGGATGCTTTCGTGACCATCGGTGATCAGCCAGATCGACTCGTGACCCTGGAATAGCGCCGTCTCCGCCGCATTCAGGAGCAGATGCCCAAGTCCCTGACCTTCGGCTTGCGGGCGAACGAAAAGGGCGAACAGTTCGCCGGCTTCGAGATCGACCATGGCAAAGCCCGCCGCTATGCCGTCCAGTTCAGCTATCCAGGCGCAGGGCGTATGTTCGATGGCCTCGGCCAAGGCGGCCGATGTAATACCGAGTTCGGCCATCTGCTCGCGGGACAGGTGGTTCTGGACGACGCTGGTGCGGATGTCGAATAGCGTGTCGATATCGGCTACGGTAGCCGGACGAAGCGTGGCTTCCATGACAGGGTTCCTTGTGCAGGCAGGTCACCATAGGGTGCCTCTAAAAACTACCTGCGTTGTCATCGCTGCGTTAAAAACAAGCTCAAAATGCTCATTTACAACTCGTAAACTCCGCTTTTTCGCTTGTTTTTGCCTTGCGCTGACTGCCTCGCTTACGTTTTGTAGAGGCACCCCATAGTCGGTCGAGGCCATTGGCCTCAAGCCGATAGCGATCCTTGTTGCAGTGCTTTAACTGAAAAGAATTCTCACTTATATTCGCGCTCTTTCAGTTGGCAGCGAAGCGCTCCCTTGTCCCATTCCTCCGCCAATACCTCTCTGCTCGCCGCGCTGGTGCGTCATTACGACGAACTGGTCGACTCGGTGCGTCGCCGCTTCGGCGACCGCCACGCGGCACGCGAGGTGGTCCACGACGTTTGCGTCCAGTTGCTGGAAGCGCCGGAGAAGAAAGATGTGCGTGTGCCACTGGCGCTGCTGCGCAAAATCGCCCATGACCGCGCCGTCAGCCATTACCGCAGCGAGCGGCGGCGGCAGGCCTGGGTAGACGAGCAGGCGCAGTTGCCGGAGGTGGCCAGCGCCGCTCCGGGGCCGGAGCGCTGTCTGGAAACGGCCGATGAGCTGGATCGTCTGTGTGCGGCGATTGCCGAATTGCCGCCGCGCTGTCAGCAGGTGTTCATCATGCACAAGCTCCACGAGCTGCCCCAGCAGGAGGTGGCCGAGCAACTGGGCATCTCCCTGAAGGCGGTGGAAAAGCACCTGCGCGTGGGCATGAGCAAGTGCCTGGCCTGGTTGGAGCGGGTAGCGCCGTGAAGCGTCAGCCGCCGCACGAGGACGAGCGCATCCCGGCCGACGACGCCATCGCTCGCCACCGCGAGGCACTCAAGGCGCGCTTTCCCCTGCCGGCGCCGGTCAAGCGCAGCCGGCGCTCGCCGGGCACCGCGTTGGGGCTGTTCGCCGCCGCGCTGGCCCTGACCGGTGGCCTGATCTGGCTCGACCCCGCCTATCGCAACGAGGATCATGCCAGTGCCCCAGGGCAGGTGCAGACCATTGCCCTGGCTGATGGCAGCCAAGTGACGCTCGATGGTGACAGCCGCATTCGGGTGAGTTGGCACCTGCGTAGCCGCCGTGTGGAATTGCAGGCCGGCCAGGCGCTGTTCGCGGTTGCGCCGATGAGCTACCGGCCATTCCTGACCCAGGCCGGCGCTACGCAGATTGTCGTGGTTGGCACGCGCTACAACGTCAGCCGACTGGGCGACGAGGTGCAGGTCACGGTGAGCGAGGGCAGGGTGGCTGTGCACGGTCGCGGCGATACGCTGCTGCTGAGCGCGGGTGAGCAGGTGCGGGTACGCGCCGGTGAGCTCGGCACGGTCACGCGGGTCGATGCCGAGGCGAGCGCCGCCTGGATCGATGGTCGTCTGGTTTTCGAGCGTACGCCGCTGGGTGAGGTGCTCGATGCGCTGCAGCGCCATACCGGTATCCGCGTCAACCTGGCGGACCCCAGCCTGGCTGAGCTACCGGTATCCGGCCGCTTCGAACGCTCGCGCCTGCAGGGACTGCCGGCGCTGTTGCCGAAGATCCTGCCGCTGGATCTGACGACGGGCCCCGATGGCGTTCCGACGCTGAGCCGGCGTCAGGCCGAAAAATAATTTTCGCAGCGAGGTAGGGTTTTGCCCGCGTAGCGGCGGCTATCTCCAGGAACGCCCTCTTTTCATTCCTGGAGACCCCACGTGAGAACCCCGACACTGCGCCTTAACCTGTTGGCCAGCAGCCTGCTGCTGGGCCTGTCGTCGATGGTGCAGGCCGCCAGCGAAGTCGACTTCGACCTGCCTGCCGCGCCGCTCGAACAGTCGCTCAATGCCCTGGCCGGCCAGTCCGCCGCGCAGATACTTTTCTCCAGCGACATCGCCAGCGGCAAGCAGGCCGGTGAGCTGCGTGGTCGCTACAGCACCGGCGAGGCCCTGCAGCGCCTGCTCGAAGGCAGTGGCCTGGAGGTTCGCCAGCAGGGCGAGGACACCTTCATCATCGTTTCTCGCGAGGCCGCGCTGTCGCAGGCGCCGAATGCCGCGCCGCTGCAACTGGGGGCGATGGACGTGACCGCCACGCGCACCTCCAGCAACCTGGTACCGCAGGTGCGCCAGGTCGATGTGATCGAACGCGAGAAGCTCGAGCAGCTGCGCCAGGGTTCCGACAGCCTGGCCACCTTGCTGGCCAAGGTCACGCCGGGCATGTCCGATTCCAGCCGCACCATCACCGACTATGGCCAGACCCTGCGCGGGCGCACCATGCTGATCCTGGTCGATGGTGTGCCGCTCAATACCAACCGCGACTCCTCGCGCAACCTGGCCAGCATCGACCCGGCACTGATCGAGCGGGTCGAAGTGGTGCATGGCAGCAGTGCGATCTACGGTGCCGGCGCCACCGGCGGCATCGTCAATATCACCACCCGAGCGGCCGGTGGCGAGCGCCGGGCCGAGACCACCCTCCGTGGTACGTCCTCGCTGACCCAGCTGGACGGCGACAGCCTGGGCGGTGAACTTCAGCATCACCTGTCCGGCGCGCAGGGGCAGGTCGACTACGCCTTCGACCTCGGTGTGCGCCATGTCGGTGGCTCGTTCGACGCGGATGGCAAGCGCATCGCTCCCGAGCCGAGTCAGGGCGACCTGTTCGACTCCAACAGCTTCAACATCGGCGGCAAACTCGGCCTGCGTATCGACGAGGATCAGCGCATCCAGCTCGCCCTCAGTCATTCCGATGCCAAGCAGGACAGCGACTACACCGCCGACCCTGCGGTTGCCGCGCTGCCCGCCGGCAGCGTGCCGGCGCAGCCGCTCAAGGGCCTGAAGCTGGACACCCAGAACCGCATCAGAAACACCCTGGCCAACCTCCAATACGAGCATGCGGATCTGCTCGGCAGTCGCCTGTCCGCGCAGCTCTACTACCGCGACTACTTCACCCGCTTCACCCCCTTCGACGCACGTGGCGTCGCCACCCGTGGGCGCTTCGTCGATCAGGTGATGCAGAACAGCGAAGTTCTCGGCAGCCGCTTCACCCTGAGCACGCCGCTGGGGGAGAACACCGAACTGGTCTGGGGTGGCGACTTCAACCACGAGCGCAGCGACATGCCGCTCGACATCTTCGACGCTGCGCGCTACGACGCCAGCGGCGGTCGGGATTTCGAGAAGATCGGCAAGCGCACCTACATGCCCGAGCTGACCACCATCAGCACCGGCGCTTTCGTCCAGCTGCGCCATCGCATCAACGAGCAGTGGTCGGTCGATGGCGGCCTGCGCTACGAGTACGCCACCGCCGAGTTCGACGACTTCGTGCCGTTGTCGGAGATTCGCAATGCCAACCCGGCGACCGTCAGCGGCGGCAAGGTGCGTTATGACGATGTGCTCGGCAACCTCGGCGTGGTTTATTCGCCCGTGGCCGGCCAGGAGATCTATGCCGCCTTCAGCCAGGGCTTCCAGTTGCCGGACATCGGCGTGCAGCTGCGTAATGCGCGCAGCGGTTTCGACATCGACTCCTCCGACCTGGAGCCGGTAAAGACCAACAACTACGAACTGGGCTGGCGTGGTGCGCTGGGCGAGCAGACGCAGGGGGCGCTGGCGCTGTTCTACACCACCTCGAAACTCGGTGACGTGCAGAGCTTCAACAATGGCCTGATCCTGACTCGCACCGAGGAGCGCATCCACGGCGTCGAGGGCAGCCTGGACTGGCTGAACCTGGAGGAAACCTGGGGCCTGGGCGGCACCTTCACCTGGATGAAGGGTCGCGAGAAACCGGACAACGGCGAGTGGCGCGACATGACCGGTTTCCGCGTGCCACCGCTGAAGCTGACCGCCTACGTGCAGTACAACCCCAGCGAAGCCTGGAGCAACCGCCTGCAGGCTACCTACTTCGCCAGCAAGGACTATCGCCTGGATGGTCAGGCCAGCTTCGGCCGCCGCGACGTGGACGGCTACACCACCGTCGACCTCATCAGCGACTACCGCCTGAGCGAAGCGGACAAGGTCAGCCTGGGCATCCAGAACCTGTTCAACCGCGATTACTACCCGCTCTACAGCCAGCTACTGCGCAGCAACAACAACACCAGCCACCTGCCGGCGCCTGGCACTACGCTGACGGTGAGCTACAGCCACCAGTGGTAACCAAACGGCCCCGCACGATGGCGGGGCCGTCTTCTCGAACAGCGCGCTCGGCAAACCTTTGGGGCAGGCCGAGCGGCGCGACGTCTCAGCCTACCTTGAAGCGGTTCACCAGTTGCTGCTGGTGATCGGCCAGGCGCGCCAGTTCGCGACTGGTCACGGCGGTCTGTTCGGCAGCGGCGCTGACCTGGATGACCAGGTCGTTGATCTCATTGACATTGCGGTTGATCTCCTCCGATACCAGGCTTTGCTCCTCGGCGGCCGAGGCCACCTGGATATTGCGGTCGCTGATGCTGGCGATACCGTCGGCGATCTCCACCAACAGGTCGCCAGCCCGGACCACGTTGTTGGCGCCGGCCTGGGCCTTGTCCAAGGTTTCCTGCATGGAGCTGGCGGCGCGGTCGGAGCCGCTCTGCAGGTTGCTGATCATCTGCTGAATGCTGACGGTAGAGTCCTGGGTCTTCTGCGCCAGCTGACGCACCTCGTCGGCTACCACGGCAAAGCCACGACCCTGTTCGCCGGCACGGGCCGCTTCGATGGCGGCGTTGAGGGCCAGCAGGTTGGTCTGTTCGGCGACGCCACGGATCACGTCGAGTACCGAGGAAATCGCATCACTCTCGCGCTTGAGTTCGACAATGATGCCGGCTGTCTGCTCGGCCTGCGTCGACAGGGCCTGGACCAGACGCACGGTGCTCTCGATCTCGGTCTTGCCCTGCAGCGTACTGTCATTGACCCGGCGCGACATTTCCGCGGCTTCGGTGGTGCTGCGCGCCACATCACGCACGGTGGCGCTCATCTCGTTGATGGCGGTGGCCACCTGATCGGTGCCCTGGCGCTGTTGCGCCACGTTCTGGCTGGTCTGCAGGGCCACGGCCGAGGATTCTTCGGCGGCGGTGGCGACCTGCGCCGCAGCGCCACCGATTTCCTCGATCACTTCCCTGATCTGCTGGGCCATGTTGTTGAGGTTGCGCGCGATGACGCCGAACTCGTCGCCGCCTTCATAGCTCGTGTGCGCGGTCAGATCGCGTCTGGCCAGGGCCACCAGGGTCTGATTGACATCGCTGACCGCCGATTTGATGTTGCGGATGATCAGCAGCGACAGCACCACCACGGCGGACAGCACGCCCAGTATGGCTGCGATGGTCAGCCACAGGCTGCTGGCGGCTTCGTCGCGCGCCTGGGTCGCCAGGTCGCCGACGCTCTGGCCGAGTTCGGCCTCGAGCTGGCCCATCAGGTCGATGCGGCTGGTGGCAAGCCTGAACCAGTCTTCGGGCTTGATGCCCAGCGGGGCGCCGAGCGGGGTTTCGAAGGCCAGGCGTTGCAGGCGCGCCACCTCTTGCGAGTCGGGTTGCTGCAGCGCGTTGTCGAGCTTGTTGCGGAAGCTGGTGGAGGCGCGGCGTTCGAAGGCATCCAGATAGGCCGAGAATTCGCCCAGGTTGCGGCTGAAACGCGACAACAGCTCGGCGTCGAAATGATCCTGATTGAAGCTCAGGCCTAGCAGCACGCGCTCGCGCCCGGCGCGTTCCTTCATTTCCACGAACTGGTTGAGGGAACCCAGCGCACGCAGGATCTGCGGGTTTTCGACGCTCGCCTCGAGGGCGTGGGTGAAGCCGATCAGGGTCTTGATCAGGTTGGTGTAGCGGATGCCCGAGTCGGTGCTGTTCAGCGATAGCGCATCGACCTGCGGACGCAGCGTGCCCAGTTCGTCGAGCGCGCGCAGGGCCTCGTTCATGTCGTTCGAGCCCTGTGCCAGGGCGCGCAGATGGCCCGTCGCGGCGTCGCTGTCACGGCGAAACTCGGCCAGCTTGTCACGCATGGCGGTGCCGCTGCTGCCGATGAACACGCCGCTGGCGCCGCGTTCGCGCTGCAGGGCGGTGATCACGGCGCTGATCTTCTGTGCCGCGCCGCTGGCGGTCACGGTGCGATCCATATCGGTCAGGGTCTGGTACTTGCCCGCGACATAGACACCAGCGAACGCCAGGAAACCAAGCAGGGGGAATATCAGTATGAGCAGTAGCTTCACGCTAAGCGGGGCATTTTTTAGCATCTTCCATGGCCTCATCGTCTTGGATTGAATAGTTGGCAGGCGAAATTACGACGATTTTCATCAGCTATCCGGCTGACTACTGAACAGATGGCGAGGGACTTCGGTGCCACCCTGTTAGTGCGGTGTTGTAGTTGTTGTGCTTCGTTGTATCGGCTGCTTCTAGGGTGGTAGGTGGATGGGAGTGTTGGCCCGCTAGCTGTAAAGAAAGCGGGTTTCAGCCAGGAACGACATCAGGTCAGAATCTGGCACGTAGGACATCGTGCGTCTTTGCCTTTTCTTTAATGATTTTTTTGTGATCGCTGACAACATTCGACGGGGCCGGGGCGGTTCGCGGGCAGATTAGACGAAATCAGCAGCAGGTCTTTGACTGACAGCAACAGGTCGCTTTGCCATCTCAAGTCATTCATCGCCGAGCCGATAATGTCCCTGAGGGTTCGTCGTCGCGCGCGCGCCTGGTGAACCCACTACCCTCGAGGGCTTCATCGAATGAATATCAAACAAAAGCTGACCTGTGCGTTTGTCGCTATCGCGTGCCTGCCCATCCTCCTGGTTGCAGCTGTGGTCATCTACAACCTGCGTGCGCAGGCTGAGGCCGACTTCCTCGATGGCAGCTCTCGCGAGATACGCCAGATCGACAACGCCATGGGCATGTTCTTCAAGGGCATCACCGAGAACGTCGAGTACCTGGCGAGCCTGCCGCAGATGACCGCCGCTCCGACCCTGAAGAACTATTCCTCGGCGGACGCGGCAAGCACTCCGCTGCCGGAATCCAACCAGGAGCTGGAAAGCATCTTCGACCGCTTCGCCAAGTCCCATCCGACCACGGCCTATCTTTCGTACGGGCGAGTGGACGGCGGCTATGCCATCTGGCCGAGCGATCCGGGGCTCAGCAGTTACGATCCGCGCATACGTCCCTGGTACAAGACCGCGATGTCGGCGCCGGGCAAAACGCAGCGCACCGCCGCCTACTACTGGGCGCCTGACGATGCCGTGCTGATCGGGACGGTGCGCACCGTCAACGACACGCAGGGCACGATCGCCGGCGTGGTCGGCCTCGACGTCTCGCTGAAGCAGCTCACCGATCTGGTCAAGCAGATCAAGATTGGCCAGACCGGCTACCTGATGCTGGTGGAGGACAGCGGCAACGTTCTGGTCGACCCGCAGAATGCCGGGAACAACTTCAAATCCCTTGCCGATCTCGGTGGTGACTACGCGCGCATGGCTGGCGCCGACGGCTTGCTGGAAATCGAACTCAACGGCACCCATTACATGGCCAATATCTGGTCGTCGCCGACATTGGGCTGGCGCTTCATCGGCCTGATCGAGCACGACGAGGTCATGGCCAAGGCCAATGACCTGGCCTGGCAGGTCGGCGTGATCGTGCTGATCCTGGGTCTGGTGTTCGCCATGGTCGGGACCCTGTTCGCCAAGCTGATCGTCAACCCGATTCGCAGCGTGGCGAGCGGCCTGGAAGGTATCGCGCAGGGTGAAGGTGACCTGACGCGCAGCCTGAATATCCAGGGCAAGGACGAAACGGCCCTGCTGGCGCGCTGGTTCAACCAGTTCCTCGGTACTATCCGTCAGTTGGTGCAGCGCATCATCGAGGCCTCGGCTGCCCTGCGTCAGACCTCCGATGGCTCGACGCGGGTTGCCCAGGACATGACCGACGTGGCCGAGCGCCAACGCGGTGCAGTGGAGATGGTGTCGACGGCCTTCAACGAGATGGTCGCCACCGCCAACGAGGTGGCGCGCTCGTGCAGTGAGGCCGCCACCTCTGCCGATGATGGCCAACGCCAGGTGCATGCCGGGCAGGCGCAGATCGAGGATGCCACCGACAGCGTGTCGCGCCTGAGCGACAACCTCAAGCAGTCGGCGCTGGCGCTGCAGGCGCTGGAACAGGACAGCCAGAACATCAACGCGATTCTCGGCACCATTCGTTCGATTGCCGAGCAGACCAACCTGCTGGCGCTCAACGCAGCCATCGAGGCCGCCCGTGCCGGTGATCAGGGACGAGGCTTCGCGGTGGTGGCCGACGAGGTTCGGGCCCTGGCGCAGCGTACCGCAGACTCCACCGGCGAGATCGACAGCCTGCTCGGTGGCCTGGCGCGACGCACGCAGGAAGTCACCCGGCAGATGCAGAACAGCCTGGAGATGTCGCAAGCCAGCGTCGAGCGCATCAGCCTGGCGAGCCACAGCTTCGAGCAGATTCGCGGCGCGGTGGACCATATCCGCGATCAGAACACCCAGATCGCCACTGCCGCGGAAGAACAGCATCAGGTCGCCGAGGACATCAACCGCCATATCGCCCAGATCCAGAATGACGCGCTGCTGGTGGAGAACCTGGCGCAGTCGGCGCACCGCGATTCGCAGGAGCTGGCGCAACTGTCCGAGCAACTGCACGGACTGGTCGGGCGGTTCCGCGCCTAGCCTGACTGCGGCGCCGCATGAACCATGCGGCGCCATTCTCTGGCCTTCGTTTCAGGCCTGCCATACCGCATTGCAATGCCTGGCGTTCTGCCGAGCTCTGGCGTGCTCCATGACCAGGGTTCTCTGACGCGTATCGGCAGGATACTCCCACCTCGTCAACTCCTGACGAGCCTCCATGCAGTCACTGTGCCGGGCGGCACAGCCGCGATCATCTGAATGTCCGTGCACATGCCGGTCTGCAATCGTGGGCTATGCGATCGCGGATCCAGGCGACGTTCAGGGGAGGGGGATCACCGGGCTGGTGAAACGGAGGTCGCTGCGCCGGCGCGGGGATTGTTGCCGAGATAATCAGTCAGCGCCCTGTGGCTCGTTGCAAGCCGCAGGGCTGCATCGTTACAGCTGGAAGCGGGCGATGTTCCCGCGCAACGCCTCGCTGGTACGCGCGAGGCTTTCGCTTTCCTGCTGCGCATGCTGGAAGGCGAAGGCCGATTGCTCCGTACTGTCACGTACCGAGACGATGCCGCGGCCGATTTCCTCGGCCACAGCCGTCTGTTGCTCGGCTGCGGTGGCGATCTGCTGGTTCATGCCGTTGATGCGCTCGATCATGGCGACGATCCGCGCCACCGCTTCGCCAGCCTCCGATACACCGGAAACCGACTGTGAGCTGGAGCTCTGGCAGCGCTCCATGTAGCGTGAGGTTTCATCGGCGATCTTCTGCAGGCTGGCGATCAAGCCCTCGATCTCGGTGGTAGCCTCCTGGGTACGGCGCGCCAGGCTGCGCACCTCATCGGCGACCACGGCGAAGCCACGCCCGGCCTCGCCGGCACGAGCGGCCTCGATGGCGGCATTGAGCGCCAGCAGGTTGGTCTGGTCCGCTACCGACTTGATCACGTCGAGCACGCTGCCGATGTTGCTGCTTTCGGCCTTCAGGCGGCCCATGGCTTCGCTGGAGTTGTCGATCACCTGCGCCAGTTCGCCGATCAGGCTGACCGCATGCCCTGCCTTCTGTTGGCTTTGCGCTGCAGCCTCGTCGGCCTCGCTGGCGGCTTGTGCGGCGGATTCGGCGCTGCGCGCCACGTCCTGCACGGTGGCAGCCATCTCGTGAACGGCGGTAACGATCTGCTCCACTTCTCGCTGTGCCTGGGCCACGCTCTCGGCATTACGCAGGCTTGATTCGCTGAGCTCCTGGCTGGAATGGGCCACGGTGCGCGATGAGTTGTCGATGCCCTGAGTGACTTGGCGCAGGTTCTGTTGCATGCGTTGTAGCGCGGCGAGCACGCTGTTTTCCGCGCAGTTTACGGCTTGCTCCATGGTGCGCAGATCGCCCTCTGCCACGCGCTGTGCGATGCGGTTCAGATCGCTCGGCTCGGCGCCCAGGGCACCCAACAGGTAGCGGCTGATCATATTTCCCAGTACGGCAGCGATAACGAAACTGAACACGGTGATGGTGATCAGCATGTTGCGCTGCTTCAGGTATTGCGCCTCGTTGGCGAGTACCCGCTGGTTGGCGACGTCCGTGGTATGAATCAGGTACTCGTCGATGGTCTTGGTCAGCTCCTCGAGCAGGGGAGTGCACTGCTCCTTGACCATGCGCGCGGCCTCGGTGTCTTCACCAGCGAACAGGTGCTCGGCAATGGTATGAGCGACCGGGCTATAGCGTGCTTCCACTTGCTCGATACGTGCGAGCATCTCGTGGCCCGTGGCTGAAACATCGTCGTGCGTGGTCATCGCCTGGCGCAATGCCGCTAGGCTGTCGACCACGTGCTTCTCGTGCGCCGCAATAAGTGTACGTTGCTGTGCCCGTTCGGCCGGTACACTGTTGAGCGCAAGGTTACGCAGAACGATGGCTCGCTCCTTCACCGTGTCGTTTACCTCGCTGGCCAGACGGGTGCGTGCCTCTACACCGTTGATATAAGCGGAGAATTCACGATCAGAGCTGGCAAGGTTGTAGAGAGAGACGCCAGCGATCAGTAGCATCAGAGCAAGTAGGCAGGCGTAGCTCGCATAAAGCAGGCTACGGGTGGAAAAACGGGCAGCATTTGAGGACATAAATACACCTGCTGTGAACGTGAAACGGCATAAGCGGAATCGCTCGAGTGCACGCAAGAGCAATGACCGCGGCCAGTAAGGTGCCCGCACCAGCTGCAGTGCCTCGGCGGGACGTCAGCTGGCATGACGCTCCATGCGCCGGCCAGAAAAATGGCTGGCATGGTTTTTCAACATTGGCCTCACCTGTCGCGAGTGGGGCCATGTCTTGTTCATAGCAGAGAGGGGCCGGTGTATTGGCGCTTTTGCGCAACCCGGCCTGCGCTTCACTCAGGAAGCCCACTGTCAGTGAGCGGCCATCATTATGAGCGAGTCTAGGACAGATATCGGCGCCGCGCTTCGCTACGTTAATAGTGGCAAAATGACGTCTTTTGCTTCAGGTTCGGTGGGGTAGAGTCGCGGGAGCTGACACTGCCTCGCGGCGGTTTCGTGCCGCTTCGTTCAGTTGCGCAAGAACGTTCAAGACCTGCTTCGGTGGCCCAGTTAAGCTCGGCTGCCCAAGGAGGTTCCATGTCCCGTCATCACGAATTCACTCAAGGCGCCCGCGATATGCTGCCGATGCTGCTCGGCGCCATTCCCTTCGGCATCATCTTCGGCAGTCTGGCTGGCGCCGCCGGGCTCGATCCCTGGCAGACACTGGGCATGTCCGCGCTGGTGTTCGCCGGCTCCGCCCAGTTCATCGCCATCAGCCTGCTGGCCGGTGGCGCCGGCATTGCCGTAGTGCTGCTGACCACCTTCGTGGTCAATCTGCGTCATGCCCTGTACAGCGCCAGCATGCAGCCCCACGTGCGCCACTTGCCCAAGCGCTGGCGCGTGCCGCTGGCCTTCGGCCTGACCGACGAGGCCTATGCGGTGATGGTACAGCGCTATGCGCGTAGCGACCAGGATACCTATCGCCATTGGTATTTTTTCGGCGCGGCATTGGCCATGTACTGCAACTGGCAGCTGTGCACGCTGGTGGGTGTGCTGTTTGGCCAGGCAGTGCCGAACATCGGCGAGTGGGGGCTGGACTTCGCCATGCTGGCGACGTTCATCGGCATCGTCGTACCCATGCTGCGCAACCGGCCGCAGGTGGCTGCGGCCCTGGTCGCGGGCGCCGTGGCGCTGGCCTGCCATGCCTTGCCGTACAAGCTCGGCCTGATGGCTGCTGCGGCCAGCGGCATCGTCGTCGGCGTCTGGTTGGAGCGGCGCAAGCCGGCGCTGCAGGGGGAGTTGGTCTGATGGATATCTGGTTGCTGATCCTGGGCATGCTGGCGATCACCTTCGTAACCCGCTACAGCCTGTTCGCCTTCCCTGACCTGCGTTTTCCACCCCTGGTCAGGCAGGGGCTGCACTATGTGCCAACGGCCGTGCTCACGGCTATCGTGGTGCCCGGCATGCTGCTGCCTGACGGGCAGCACTGGGCACTGACCTGGAACAACGCCTACCTGCTGGCGGGCGTTGCCGCCATCGCCATCGCCGCGTTCACGCGGCACTTGCTGGCGACCATTGGCGGTGGGCTGCTGGTGTTCTTCCTGTTGCGTTGGGCGTTCGGTCAGTTGCCGATCTAGTGCGGTGTGTCAGACCTGCGCGCTGGCCTTCAGCTCGCGCGGGTTCTGGCGCAGGTATTGTTCGTTGGCGTTGAGCAGCAGCACCTGGTCGTCGACGCTCAACTCTTCCTGCGCCTGGTTTTCGGCCTGGCTGCGATAGAGGTTTTCCCCAGGGCGGCGGAGCAGGCACTGGTAGCGTTGCTGGCGCGGCTCCACCTTGAGGTTGACGAGATCGATGTAGGCGACCTGCATCTCGTCGCTTTGCCCGGTTTCCAGGGCGCTACGTTGTAGCAAGGGCGTGTGGGTGAAGGGCGAGGCGGACAGCATGACGTGCTGGCATCGCTGCAATTCGGGGCGCAGCTCGCCATTGAGCAGCCAGTTGCCGCGCAGGTCTCGCTCCAGGGAAAGCTTGCGTTGGCCGTGGTTGTCGACCTTGAGCCAGAGGCGGCGGAAGCGCCAGCGTGCGTCGCAGTCGATCAGGTAGTTGGCAGCGATGCTGTTGCCCCTGATGACCTGCATGAGGTGGCTGGTGGCGTGAATGCCATGGGCATCCTGATTCAGGCGGAGCGTTTCCACGCCGGGGGTGTGCCTGGGCTTCCATACCAAGGTCTGCTGCATCGCTCGACTCCATGCCGGATGCGAAACAGGAGGGAAGGGCGACTGCGCGCGGAACACGTTCCCTCGTATTCGATGAATTGTAGGCGCGCAGCATAAAGCGATGTCAGTGTGATGTCTGTCAGCTTTTGCCGACAAGAGTGCAAATTTTTGCGCTACCGGTTCAGGCTTTGCGCTTGAGCGCTTGCAGCTCGAACTTCACGCCTTCCAGGCCGTGGGCCATCAGTGCACGAATGTTGCCGTGATCGCTGCCCTGCGGTGTGGCCAGTACGCTGCGGTAGTGTTCGCCAAAGGCGCGTAGCGCCTCGTCCTTGCTCAAACCTTCCAGCAGCGCCAGGCCCAGGGTCTTGCAGGAGCCTTCGTTCTGCCCCGCAGCGTTATCTACGTCGCCATTGCGAAAGGCGCTGGGCTGATAGTCGTAGTGCTCGGCAACGAAGGCCAGAGTTTCACTGAAGGCGTAATCGTCCTGCTGCAGGCGGCTACGCAGTTCGTTCAGAGCGGTCATTGATGCTTTCCTTTGGCAAATGCGGCCTGCTGTTCGGCCGACGCTTCTTTCTGATACTTGGCCTTCCAGTCGGCATAGGGCATGCCGTACACGGTCTCGCGGGCCTGATCGGCGCTGACGTCGACGCCGAGGTCGTCGGCGGCGGCCTTGTACCATTTCGACAGGCAGTTGCGGCAGAAACCGGCCAGGTTCATCAGGTCGATATTCTGCACGTCGGGGCGCGTGCGCAGGTGCTGGACCAGGGCGCGAAAGGCTGCAGCTTCCAGTTCGAGGCGTTCTTGCTCGGTCATGGTGGGCTCTCCGGAGATGGTGGCGGCGATGATAAAAGCGTCGCCGGGGAGCGGCAAGCCGCCAGGTGGAAGCTGTCAGCGGTGGCCAGCGAGGGTGATGGATACCGACTCGGCGAAACGCAGAGCGTGCGGCTTGTCCACTTCGACTTCGGCATAACGCACAGCCTGGTGAGCCATGACCAGGTCAAGAATTTCCTGAGTCAGGCGTTCGAGCAGGGCGAAACGATTGCCTTCTACGTGGGCGATGATCGCCTTGGTGATGGTGCGGTAGTTCAGGGCGTGTTCGATGTCATTGACCTGCACGGCGTCGACCGCCGGGTAGAGGATGGTCAGGTTGATCAGCACGTCCTGCTTGTTGTTGATCTCCTCTTCCTTGATGCCGATGTAGGTGCGCAGGCGCAGGTCCTTGACGCGGATGCGCGCCATTCCGGGTTCCAGTCGCGGCATTAGTTGTTCCGTCCGATCAACTGCAGAAATTCATGGCGAGTGTTGCAGGACTCGCGGAACGCGCCAAGCATCACCGAGCTGCTCATCACCGAGTTCTGCTTCTCCACGCCGCGCATCATCATGCACATATGCTTGGCCTCGATCACCACGGCGACACCGGCAGCGTTGGTCACGCGCTGAATCGCGTCGGCAATCTGTTTGGTCAGGTTCTCCTGAATCTGCAGGCGACGTGCGTACATGTCGACGATGCGCGCCACTTTCGACAGCCCGAGCACCTTGCCGGTGGGGATGTAGGCGACATGCGCCTTGCCGATGAAGGGCAGCAGGTGGTGCTCGCACAGCGAGTACAGCTCGATGTCCTTGACGATGACCATCTCGTCATTGTCGGACTCGAACAGCGCGCTGCCCACGATCTCCTCCAGCGACTGCTGATAGCCATGGCAAAGGTACTGCATGGCCTTGGCGGCCCGCTTCGGGGTGTCGAGCAGGCCCTCGCGCTCCGGGTTTTCACCGAGGCCCTTGATGATTTCGCGGTATTGCTGGGATAGGGGTTCGCTCATGGCAGTGTCCTGGGCAGTCGCCTCACTTGAGGTGGCGGCCGCCGTTGAGGGTAAGGGTGGTTCCGGTTACGTAGGGGCTGTCCAGCAGATAGCGCAAACTCTGGTAGAAGGCCTGCGGGCCGGGTTCTATGCCCAGCGCTGATTTGGCCAGGGCCCTGGTTCGGTAGGCCTGGTCATCGCCTTCGTTGAACATCAGCAGCGCCGGGGCGATGGCGTTGACCTTGATACGTGGAGCCAGGCGCGCGGCGAAAGACAGCGTCAGGCTCTCCAGGCCGGCCTTGCTGGCGCAGTAGGCGGGGCGATTGGCGCTGCCCTTGCGTACCACGTCGTCGCTGACGTGAACGATGTCGGCGTATTCCGACTGCAGCAACAGGTCGCTGCAATGCAGGTTGATCAGGTAAGGGGCAAGCATGTGCACGCTGAACAGCTGGCGGAAGGCTTCGGCTTCATCGCCCGGCATTTCGGCCAGCCATTGCGAGGCGTTGTGGACGATCGCGCGCAGGCCGCTGCACTGCGCCTTGAGGCTGTCGATGAAGGCGAGAATCCCCACTTCATCGCTGAAGTCGGCCTGCAGAGCAATTGCGCCGCGCTCACGCAGTCGGCCGATGCTGTCGCGCTCCTGACGGTAGCTGACGATGACCGACTGGCCTTCGTCGAGCAGGCGCTCGGCGCAGTACAGGCCAACCCTCTGGCCGGCGCCGGTGATCAGGATGGGGAAGCTGGCAGCGCTCATGTACGACTCGCAGATTTGAATGAAGGCCTGGTTCATACCGCCTCGGGATACCTGACCAGTGGCAGGCGGCATTCACCAGGCCGAAGGTAAAGCTATACCAGAGCCGCAGGTTGTACAACCATGGGCGTCATGTGGTTTTGCTATCAGGCTTGACGATTTTGCCTATTTTGCTGAGTTACAAGGCTTTTTATCACGGAGTCTAGAGTGGGGCGTTTTTGTACCTCGCTTATACGAGTTTTATTTTTGTATAGGTGCTGGCTTATACAAATGAAATCGGCCAGCTCGAGGCTGGCCGATAGGGACAAAGCACATTCAGGATTTGCCGATGCTGGCGGCTCGTTTGCTCAGGCGTTGCGGGTAGTTGCCTTGTAACCAGGGTTCGAGCAGGCGAGTGGAAAGCGGAATGAACAGGTAGGTCATCAGTGGCGTCAGGGCCAGTGTCGACAACAACACACGCATGGTCAGTGACAGATCGGCGAGCCAGGGGCCGAACAGCAGGTTGAAGGCCAGGGAAACCGGAAAGAACGCCAGCCAGATCGCTACGCTCTGCTTCCAGCGTGGTGGCTGGTGGTGGGCGCTGCCGAACCAAGCGTCGAGACCCACTGCGCGCTTTTCCTGGGGTTGAGCGAAGAGCCCAGCGCCGCGCTGGAGCCAGGCCTGGCGCGAAGCGGAATGCTCCCAGGAGGCCATGGTCTGTTCGTCGCTGAAACGGAAAACGATCTGGAATTCGTCGTCGCCGGCAGGCGGAGCCAATACGCCGGAGCCGAGATAGCCGGGAAAGTCGGTGGCCAGGTGCTCGCCTTCACGCAGCCAGGCGATGAAGTCGTGATAACGGCCATTGGCGACGCGGCGCGCCACCATCAGGGTAACGGGGGACATTGTGTATCTCCTCGAATATTTGCCGTCAGCCGGGTGTGGCGTCGGCACGATCGAACACGGGGTGGTGTGCTCGATGAAAAGTGCAGCAAGGATTATTCCCGTTCCATGAAAATTAGCTAGCCCCTCCCGATGGCGAACGTCGCTGCGCACAGGACGTCGTTGTGGCAGTGCGCCGCCCCGTCGGGGTGCGGGGATGCGCCAGATGGAGGCAGGCGGCCGTTATTTCCAGAAAGCTGGTGCGATCAGACGCCTAGCGAATCGACAGGATGGGCGGTTGTCATGGTAATAACAGCTCTAAGGACAGAACAATTATGCCTTGGCTCATCTTGTATAATTTTTGCACAATGTCAGCTTTCCGATGCTAAGTTACAATGACCGCTTAATTCATTGCCGTGATGCCCGAAGCCATGCCTGAATTCGCCTCCGTCACATCGCTTGCGTCCAGTGCTTTGAAGCAGGAAGAGTTGTTCCCCATTCGCGAGGTATCGCGCCTTACTGGCGTCAACCCGGTCACCCTGCGTGCCTGGGAGCGGCGTTACGGCCTGATCCAGCCGACGCGGACAGACAGCGGCCATCGCCTCTATTCGCAGGCTGACATCGACGCGGTACGCAGCATCCTGGCCTGGATCGAGCGTGGCGTGGCGGTCAGCAAGGTCGGCTCGATTCTGGCCAAGCGCGCCAGCAGTCGCAGTGTTGCCGCTCCGGCTTACGACGATGTCAGCAGTGACGACTGGAGTCAGTGGCAGGATCAGCTGCGCAGCGCGCTGCAGAACTTCGACGAGGCCCGCCTCGAACGTCTGTACGGGCAGATCTTTTCCTGTTACCCGCTGCCGGTGGTCTTTCAGGACATTCTCATGCCGATCTGGCAGGAGTTGCTCCTGCGTCAGGACGAGGTGGGCCAGCGCGCCGAGTGGTTGCTGCTCGATGGCTTCCTGCGTGGGCGTTGCTGGCAACGCCTGCAATTAAGCCGAGGCGAGTCCCGCGAACGGGTGCTGCTGGTGGCGCTACCCAGCCACTGCCGTGAACTCGAATTACTGGTCGCGGCCTTGCTCCTCGGTAGTCAGGACATCGAGGTCACGGTGATGGGGCCAGGTGTGCCGATGACCGATCTGACTCTGGTTTGCGAGCGCATGCGCCCGCAGGCGTTGGTATTCTTCAGTAATCAACCGCCTGGTGAGGAATTACTACGGCAGCTTGTACGCCTGGCGCTCAGCCTGGAGTGTCCGGTGGCGCTTGCCGGTGACAGTGCCGATCTGGCCGAGGAGAGCCTCGCTGGCTCGCCCATCGCCTGCCTGGGTAACGAGGGCCGCCTGATGCAGCGTCGTTTGCAGCAGTACCTCGCGGGCCGTCTGGATACCTGAGACGGCCTGCACCATCGGTATTTCAGTCGACGGTTACAGTGTGCAGTTGCTGCTCGCTGTGCCGATCGAACAGGTATTGGCGCAATGTCTGCTCGTCTTCGGCATGCAGCGTCTGCAGGCTGTAGGCGTAGCGCGTTTTGCTGACACGTCTGACCAGTCGGGCGCGCAATTGAACACGCTGCTCCTGAGGCAACAGCAATTGCAGCAGCTGATCCTTAGCCGGTGTGCCAGCCTTGCGGTATTCCACCAACATTCCGCTATTGGACAGCTCCAGCGCTTGCAGGCCGCTGGGCCGCTCTCTGCTGTCCAGTAACGCCAGCGTCGTGGGCAAGACCAAACGCCAAGGCCGCTCGCTCACCCCTTGCTCGAAGATCAGAGGCGCACCCAGCTCCAGGCGTGAATGGCTTTGTTCATCCTGAATGAGGCGCAGCGGGAAGCTGAGGTGTTGATTGTCGCTGTGGGTATCCAGGCTAACGTGCTCTTCATCGCCCAGCCGGCTCAGCAGTTCACTGAGTCGCTCGCCCAGCGCAAGTTGCGGCGCTACGCTCGGGCGTCGCGCATGCGGAGGCGTGGAGAGAGTCTGCTGGATGAAGTCCAGCTCGTCCTGGGTCAGCAGCGGGTCGCTTTGCATGGAATTGATACTGCAAGGAGGGTAAACCTCTTTGACTGCCGTCACGAACGATAGTTTTGCCGTTCGTCAGCTTTTCAGAAGTGCCAATTCAGCCTTAAGCCTGGTCACTTCGGTCTCGAGTTCGCGCACACGCTGCCTGGCTTCGACTTGCTCGGTAACGTCTTTCTGAATGCCGATGTAATAGGTCAGTTGATCGCTTTCGTTGAGTACCGGCGTGATCGACAGCTCGTTCCAGAAGGCGCTGCCATCCCTGCGGTAGTTGCGAATGATCTGGCGGCAGGGTTTGCTCGCCTTGACTGCATCGCGAATGGCCTGCAAGCCGATCTGGGCGCGATCTCCGGACTGCAGGAAGCGGCAATCCTGATAAAGAATATCGTCACAGGAGTAGCCGGTGAGGCGTTCGAACGCCGCGTTGGCGTAGATCAGAATATTGTCCTCACCCTCTTGCTCGGCCACCACGATCCCATCGTTGGAGGCGTCGACTACCAGTTGCAGCAGCTTGGCATTGATCATGGGTCCAATTCCGCGATGGATATGCGCTGCATTCTAAAACATCGGGTCGGGCTTTCCACTTGCTGCATAATGTGCGGCGTTTTTCCTGTTTCTGGAGTTTTCATGAAAGTCGCCATCGTCTCGGGTTCAGTCTACGGCACGGCCGAAGAAGTCGCACGCCACGCCGAACGTCAACTCAAGGCCGCCGGGCTGGAAGCCTGGTACAAAGCGGACATGAACCTCGATGAGCTGCTGGCCTTCGCCCCGGACGCCTTCCTTACCGTCACTTCCACTACCGGCATGGGCGAGCTGCCGGACAATCTGCTGCCGTTGTACAGCGAGATCCGCGACTGCCTCCCGGCCTGGGCTGGCAAGCCGGGGGCGGTGTTGGCGCTGGGCGACTCCAGCTACGACTCGTTCTGCGGCGGTGGTGAACTGATCCGCGAACTCTATGCCGAGTTGGGCCTGCGCGAAGTGGTCGAGATGCTGCGTCTGGACTCCAGCGAAACCGTCACCCCGGAAACCGACGCCGAGCCCTGGCTGCAAGCCTTCGCAGCGGCCCTGAAGGCCTGATCTGCCGGCGCGCGCGTCATTGCTGGCCGCAGCAGGGCAGGCTTGATTGATCGATAAGGGCAGCGAATAAGCCCTTATCGCCCCAGGGTACATGGGCGCTTTGACCCGCAAAGCCATCAACATGGCTGCCACGGCAACTACCGCCATGCAGGCGCATGGCTAGACTGCGGACACCACCGATCAACAAGAACATCGAGGTGCCGCCGTGAATGCTCCGCTGAAAATCCCTGCCGTGAAAAATCAGGTCTCCGAAGCCGAATGGCGCACGCGCGTCGATCTAGCCGCCTGCTACAGGCTGATCGCGCTCTATGGCTGGGATGACCTGATCTTCACCCATATTTCCGCCAAGGTGCCGGGGACCGAGGATTTCCTCATCAACCCCTATGGCTTGATGTTCCACGAGATCACCGCATCCAGCCTGGTCAAGGTCGATCTGGCGGGCAGCAAGCTGATGGACAGCCCGTTCGACATCAATCCTGCCGGTTACACCATCCACAGCGCGGTGCACGAGGTGCGCCACGACGTGGGCTGCGTGCTGCACATCCACACCCCGGCGGGCATCGCCGTGTCGGCGCAGAAGCAGGGCCTGCTGCCGTTGTCGCAGCAGTCGCTGTTCGTCCTCGCCAGCCTGGCCTACCACGGCTACGAGGGGGTGGCGCTGAACCATGACGAGAAGGCGCGGCTTCAGGCCGACCTGGGCGACAAGAACTTCATGATCCTGCCCAACCACGGCCTGCTCACCGCTTTTGGCGGTATCGCCGATGCCTTCCTCGGCATGTTCATCCTGCAGAGGGCCTGCGAGATCCAAGTCATGGCACAGAGCGGCGGCGCCGAGCTGATCCATATTCCGCAGCAGATTCTCGATGGTGCGCGGACGATGATCGCCGGCGTGATGAAAACGCCGCAGGGCATGGGCGGCTCGCTGCCCTGGCCGGCGCTGCTGCGCAAGCTGGACCAGCAGATGCCGGGTTACGACCAGTGAGCGAGCTGCCGGGCATCGCCCTGGAGCAGTGGCGCGCGCAGGGTCAGACGCTGGACTTTCGCGGTTACGCCATCCGTTACTGGCTTGCCGGTGACGCCGAAGCCGAGCCGCTGCTGCTGATTCACGGCTTTCCCAGCGCCAGCTGGGACTGGCACCGCCTGTGGGCGCCGCTGGCTGCGCGTTATCGGCTGATCGCCTGCGACATGCTCGGCTTCGGCTATTCGGCCAAGCCGCGCGGTCATGCCTACAGTCTGCTGGAGCAGGCCGACCTGCAGCAGGCACTGCTGGCCCATGTCGGTGAACGGCGACCGATGCACGTGCTGGCACACGATTATGGCGACAGCGTGGCCCAGGAACTGATCGCCCGGCATCAGGACGGACACCTGCAACTGGCCAGTTGCGTGTTCCTCAATGGCGGTCTGTTCCCCGAAACGCATCATCCGGTGCGTGTGCAGAAATTGCTGCTCGGGCCGCTTGGGCCGTTGCTCGGCAGATTGTTCTCGCGGCGCAAGCTGGCGCAGAGTTTTGCCCGCATCTTCGGTCCGCAGACTCAGGCCAGCGACGTCGAGCTGGATGCGCTGTGGCAACTGGTGAAGCACAACAACGGCCCGGCCGTCATGCATCGCCTGATCCGCTACATGCCCGAACGGCGCCAGCAGCGGCAGCGCTGGGTCACGGCGATGCAGGCCACTGCAGTGCCGATGCGGGTGATCGATGGCGCCTTCGATCCGATTTCAGGCGCGCACATGGTGGCGCGCTACCGCGAGCTGATCGCAGACGCCGATACCGTGCTGCTCGATGGCATCGGCCACTATCCGCAAATCGAAGCCCCGGCTGCGGTGCTCGAACATTATCTTGAGTTTCGCCACGCAAGGAGCTTGCATGCGTAGACGTACCCTACTCAAAGGCGCAGCAGTAAGCGGAGCTGCCGTGCTCGGCGCCGGTTACTGGGCATTACCAACTGGCCCGCGGCCTGCCGCGGTCAGCCTGGATGGGGCGCGTCGGGTACTGGCGGATCTGCAGGGCAGGGCACTGCATAGCGTTAGCGGCTGGAGCCCGAGCGAGGTGTTCAATCATTGTGCGCAGAGCATCGATTACTCCATCGACGGCTATCCCGAATTGAAGCCGGCCTGGTTTCGCCACAGCCTGGGACCTGCCGCTTTCGCTGTGTTCAGCGCCCGCGGCGCCATGCGCCATCCCCTGGACGAGGCCATTCCCGGCGCGGCCGATCTGAGCGAGCCGGCCAGCCAGGCACTGGCTCTGCAGCGGCTGCAGGCGGCCTTTGCGCGTTTCGCCGCGCATCAGGGCGCGCTGCAGCCTCACTTCGCCTATGGCTCGCTGGAGCACGGCGAATATGCCCAAGCGCACGTACTGCATTTGTACAACCACCTGAGCCTGATTCGTCTGGCGTGAAATGGGCCGGGCTGCAGCTGCGATAATTTTTGTCGAACCTACGCAACGGTGAGTGACTCAGTAACTGTGTCACTCACAGAAAAGTCGAGGTTACTCATGAACAAGAAGTTATCTGCACTGCTGTTGAGCGGGATTCTGGGCACAATGACACTGCCTGCCTTCGCGGCCGGCGAGGCCGATACTCCGGATACTCCGGGGCCGACCACGCCCATGACTCCTGGGGACACCAACCCGATGAACCCGGCGGATGATGGCGAAGGCATCCCACCGGTTCAGGGTCCCAACACCGATGGCAACCCCGGCGGTAGCGGTGGCGGCTCGGGTAATGGTACCGGCACTGGCGGCACTGGGACCGGTGGTTCCGGCACTGGCACCGGTGGTTCCGGGACCGGGGGCAGTGGCTCGGGCTCTGGCTCCGGTAGCTAACGCGTATAAGGTCGCATTATCGGCCGTCATTCAGGGGCCCCGCGCGCCTTGTGAAGCACGCGGGGCTGCCTGACACTCGGGGCATTCACAACCTGCCCGAGGAAGCTGTCGATGAGCGATGCCATCCGTTTCGAAGATCAAGTGGTCATAGTCACCGGTGCTGGCGGTGGCCTGGGCCGAGCCCATGCACTATTGTTCGCCCGCCATGGCGCCAAAGTGGTGGTTAATGATCTGGGTGGTAGCACGCACGGTGAAGGCGCCAATGCCTCCGCTGCTGACAAGGTAGTTGAAGAGATTCGCGCCTTCGGCGGCACTGCAGTGGCCAACCACGATTCGGTCACCGATGGCGACAAGATCGTACAGACCGCGCTTGATCATTTCGGTCGTATAGATGTGCTGGTCAATAACGCCGGCATCCTGCGCGACAAGAGCTTTCACAAGATGGAAGACGCCGACTGGGACTTGGTCTACAAGGTTCATGTCGAAGGCGCCTACAAGACCACCCACGCCGCCTGGCCTTATTTGCGCGAACAGAACTTTGGCCGCGTGATCTTCACCTCGTCCACCTCCGGAATTTACGGCAATTTTGGCCAGAGCAACTACGGCATGGCCAAGCTTGGCGTCTACGGCCTGACTCGCACCCTGGCCATCGAGGGCCGCAAGAACAACATCCTGGTCAACGCCATCGCGCCAACTGGCGCCACGCGCATGACCGAAGGCCTGATCCCGCCGCAGGTATTCGAGCAGCTCAAGCCTGAGCTGGTCAGCCCGCTGGTGGTTTATCTCGGCAGTGCGACCTGCCAGGACACCGGCGGCCTGTTTGAGGTTGGCGGCGGCTGGGTCGGCAAGGTGCGTTGGGAGCGCAGCCTGGGCGCCGGCTTCGATCCCAAGGCTGGTTTTAGCCCCGATGACATCGCCGCCCAGTGGCAGCGCATCTGCGATTTCGAAGGCGCTGCGCACCCGGCGGATAACGTCGAGGCGCTCAAGGAAATGATGGCGAACCTGCAAAAATATGCGCTCTGAGCGATAAGCGGGTGTAGAAGGCCGACAGCGATGTCGGCCTTTTTTATTGCAGCAGTTTTTCTGAGCCTGGCCGCGCCCTCGAACGGGAGGTGGTTGAACGCGACTGGCCTATGGCTCTGGTTGCGGCCTTTCATCCGGCTGCTGCAATTCTTACCAGGCCTTCCGTCGTTCAGGCTGGTCGCCGAAGCGACGGCGTGTAGTGCAGTAGTACCCGGCTGTTACCTGTCGGAAGAAACAGGGGCGAATAATGGCGTTCGTTCCACCTACCTTCAGGAGACGATCATGGCTGCCAAGAAGATTCTCATGCTGGTCGGCGACTACGCCGAGGATTACGAAACCATGGTGCCGTTCCAGGCGCTGCAGATGATCGGCCACACCGTGCACGCGGTCTGTCCGGACAAGGTCACCGGGCAGACGGTGCGCACCGCCATCCACGATTTCGAGGGCGACCAGACCTACAGCGAGAAGCCGGGGCACAATTTTGCACTGAACTTCGATTTCGCCAAGGTGCGTGCCGAGGAGTACGACGCTCTGGTCATTCCCGGTGGACGCGCGCCGGAATATCTGCGCCTCAATGGTGAGGTCGTGGCTCTGGTAAAGGCGTTCGCCGCGGCTGACAAGCCCATCGCTGCCGTCTGCCACGGTGCCCAGTTGCTGGCGGCCGCGGGTGTGCTGGAAGGGCGCGAATGCAGCGCCTATCCTGCCTGTGCGCCGGAAGTGACATTGGCCGGCGGCAAGTACGTAGACATCGCGGTGGATCAGGCGCATGTGCAGGGCAAGCTGGTCACTGCGCCGGCCTGGCCAGCGCACCCGGCCTGGCTGGCGGCGTTTCTCAAGGTGCTGGGCACAGAGATTCGCCTTTAACAGGCCGTTGAAAAACTATCTGCGTTGCCATTGCAGCGTTAAAAACAGGCTCGTGCGCGAGTCCGATCAAAATGCTCATTTACAGCTCGTAAACTGCGCTCTTTCGCCTGTTTTTGCGTTGTACTGGCTGCCTCACCTATGTTTTTCAATGGACTGTTAACCAAAGTAGCCCGGATGCAATCCGGGGTCGCACCATTTCCGGCATCCCGGATTGCATCCGGGCTACGACGCTAGTGAGGAGATAAAGCGGATGTGCGAGCTCTATGTAAAGGCCGATCCCATTCTCTATGAGTCGCGCTCGCTTTCGTTGCGCATCCGCGGCGTGGTGACCACCCTGCGCTTGGAGAACCAGTTCTGGGACATCCTGCGTGAGATCGCCGAAGTCGACGGCATGACTACCAACCAGCTGATCGCCAAACTGTACGAGGAGGTCATGGACTTTCGCGGCGAAGTGGTCAACTTCGCCTCGTTCCTGCGCGTCAGCTGCACCCGTTACTTGGCGCAGAAGGCCGGGCGTCAGGTGCCGCTGCGGGTGGTCGGCGCGGCCGGTTGAATCACTGGTACATCCAGAAATTCGGGTGCTCCTGTGCGCTAGGCGTTGCTGCCTGCTGGACCGATTGGGCTGGCTGGAAGAAGCGCTTGATCAGGCTCATTCGAGGTTACTCCTGTAGGGGCTGGTGAACAGGCGTGCATGATCGGAGAAGCGCTTCGATTGATAAAACGGATTGTCTCTATTTCGGTAATTGGCTATGCCTATACCTTGGCCCGCCGGGCCTCGTTGTAGTCAGCCGACCTGCGCAACCCAATCATTGAGGTTGTAGTAATTGCTGATGCGCGCGACCTTGCCATTCCTGATTTCGAAGAAAGCGCCGGCCGGCAACACGTAGGTCTGGCCGTTGGCCGGGGGCAGGCCTTCGTCGTCGGCCAGGTACTCGCCGTGCACCACGAATTCGGCGGCGGCGCGGGTGCCTTCGGCGTTCTGCATGACCACGATGTCGGCCAGGCGCTCGCGGTAGCAGCGGTTCATCTTGTCCATGAAGGCAGCGAAGGTGGCCTTGCCAACTTGGCGCTCGCCCTGATTGATGTCGTGCACCACGTCCTCGGCCAGCAGGTCGAGGAAGGCGGGCATGTCGCCGGCGTTGAAGGCGGCGTAGTAGGCCTGTACCAGTTCGGTGGCGGTCATGGCTAAGTTCCTTTCGTAGCGTGGTTAGTGGTGGGTTGGCACGCATGATAAGTTCGCGCTTTCTTGCCGGCATAGCCGCCGGCGTCACCTTGCTGCTGGTGAACGACTGCAGATGGACATCGAATTGCTCCAGGGGCCGCAGATAGCGCCCCACATCGAAGACCTGGCGCATTTGCGGATCACCGTCTTCCGCGAATTCCCCTACCTCTACGACGGCAGCTTCGATTACGAGGCCGAGTACCTCGACACCTATGTGCGCAGCGCCGACAGCCTGTGCGTGCTGGTGCGTGACGAGGGCCGGGTAGTCGGTGCGTCCACGGCGCTGCCGTTGGCTGACGAAACTGTGGAATTCCAGCAGCCGTTCCTCTCGGCAGGCTGGGATCCCGCGCGCATCTTCTACTGCGCCGAGTCGGTGGTGTTGCCGGGCTGGCGCGGGCGTGGCCTAGGCGTACGCTTCTTCGCCGAACGCGAAGCACATGCGCGTAAATTGGGTTGCTTCGACTGGTGCGCCTTCTGCGCCGTGCTGCGCCCGGCCGATCACCCGCGCCGGCCTGCGGGCTATCAGCCGCTGGACGCCTTCTGGGCGCGTCGCGGCTATCGCCATCATCCCCAATTGCACACTCAATACCACTGGCGCGACCTGGATGAAGCCGAGGAATCGGCCAAGCCCATGTCGTTCTGGTTGAAGGAACTCGCTTCATGATCAAGGTTGCCGCCTGCCAATATCACATCGACCTGCTGACGAGTTGGGACGCCTACGCCGAACACCTGACCACGCTATGCGAGGAGGCGGCCGGGCGGGGCGCCGAGCTGCTCTTGCTGCCGGAATACGCCGGCCTGGTGCTGACCGGGCAGTTGCCGGAAGCTGAGCGCAGCGACCTGCACGGCTCCATCGCCGGCATCCAGGCGCTGCTGCCGCGCTGGCTGCAATTGTGCGAGAGCCTGGCGCGCCGATTGAAGATTCATCTGCAACCCGGTTCGGTGGCGGTGCTGGATGACGACGGCGTCTACCGCAACCGTGCCTGGCTGTTCGGCCCGGACGGCTGCCTGGGTAGCCAGGACAAGCTGATGATGACCCGCTTCGAGCTGGAGCAGTGGCAGATCGCGGCAGGCAGCGGCCTCAAGGTATTCGACACGCCGCTGGGCAAGCTGGGCATCCTGATCTGCTACGACAACGAATTCCCGCTGCTGGCGCGCACCCTGGCCGAGGCCGGGGTCGACCTGATCCTGGCGCCCAGCTGTACCGATACCGAGGCAGGCTTTTATCGCGTACGCATCGGTGCCCAGGCCCGTGCCCTGGAAAACCAGATCGCCGTGCTGCAGTCGCCTACGGTTGGCCTGGCGCCCTGGTCGCCGGCGCTGGACGAGAACGTCGGCCGCGCCGGGCTGTACGTGCCGTCGGACTACGGCATGCCGGCCAATGGCGTGATCGCAGAGAGCGAGGAACTGTGCCCCACGCGCAGCCACTGGCTGATCGCCGAGCTGGATCTGGCCGAGGTGCGCCGCGTGCGCGAGCAGGGTCAGGTGTTCACCCGGCGCGACTGGCCGCGGCAGTTCGAAGGCGGCCGGCTGGTGCTGCGGTGAACGCCCCGCAGACACCGGATTCGCCGCTGGCCGCCTACGAACGGGCGCTGGCTCGCGGTTTCATCGCCGATGCCGCGCAGCGCCGTGCCGTGGAGGCGTTGCAGCACTGCCATGAGGCTGTGCATCGTGGTGAACGCCCGCTCGGCGTATACCTCTGGGGGCCGGTAGGGCGCGGCAAGACCTGGCTGATGGACAGCTTCTACAACAGCCTGCGCGTACCGGCGCGGCGGCAGCATTTTCATCATTTCATGCAGTGGGTGCACCGTCGGCAGTTCCAACTCACCGGCAATGCCGATCCGCTGCGCCTGCTGGCCGAGGAGTTGGGGCGCGAAGTGCGCGTGCTGTGCTTCGACGAGCTGTTCGTCAGCGACATCGGTGACGCCATGTTGCTCGGCCGTCTGCTCAGCCTGGTGGTGGAGCAGGACGTGGTGCTGGTGGCGACCTCCAACCAACCGCCGGATCAGCTCTACGCCGAGGGCTACAACCGCGAGCGCTTCCTGCCGGCGATCGCCGCGCTCGAGGCGCATATGCAGGTGGTGGCCGTGGACGGTGAGCAGGATCATCGCCTGCATCCCGGTGCCGAGGTGCAACGCTACTGGGTGCAGCAGCCGCAGGCGTTGGGTGAGCTGTTCACTCGTCTGAGCGAGGGGCAAACCATTAGTCGCGAGCCGGTCGAATTGGCTCATCGTCGTGTCTTGGCTCTCGGTCATAGTCCGGCGGCGCTGTGGTGTCGCTTCACCAATCTGTGTGAACAGCCGCTGGCCGCATCCGATTTTATCGAACTGTGCGAGCGCTTCCCCGTCATTCTACTGGGCGAAGTGCCGCGCCTGGGCGGCGAGCAACGCGAGGGACGCATCGCCCGTGGTACCGAAGACGCTGCCGAGCGCGTCGACGCCGGGGATCGACAGCTGCCCGCGCTGTCGCGCAACGACGATGCGGTACGCCGCTTCATCGCCCTGGTCGACGAGTGCTACGACCGCCGCGTGCCGCTGTATATCGAAGCCGAGGTGGCGCTGGCTGACCTGTACACCCAGGGCTACCTCGACTTTGCCTTTCGTCGCACGCTGAGCCGTTTGCGCGAGATGCAGCTGGAGCGTTTTGCCGCTCCTGCCAAGCGGGCGGGCGCCTAGACCGAGTCTTCCGCCGCCTTGCCGGCCGGGTTGTCACGGGTCGGCATGGCGAGAATCTCCGGCAGCACTTCACGGGCGAACACGTCATGCAGGCGGCGCAGCTCGGCCACCGGATCGAGATGATGGTCGACGCGGATGTCCCACAGCGGATACTCCTCCTGATCGACCACGTAGATCACTGCCGAGGATTCGCCGTGCCGGTCGCCACCGCAACGGTCACCGGCCGCCAGCGCCTCGATCAGGCGCTCGATCAGCGGACGTTCCTCGGCTTGGTGAAAAGCTTCGGCGACGGCGTCGAGTACCTGCGGGCCGACCAGGCGGTTGCCCTGTACGGAGAACTGCTCGCCGCTCAGCGAACCAGCCCAGGGAATACACTTTTCGCCGGTCCAGCAGGCGCTGTCGCCCTGAGCGTCGATCAGCGCGCACTGGCGCAGCTCCATGCAGGGATCGGTTTTTTTTAGTCGCTCCAGCGCTTCCTGCGCCGAAAGACCCTGGCGCAGCAGCGCCAGGCCGTCCAGGCCGAGATAGGGATTGACCTGCGCCTGAGTCGCCACCGCGCCGGCACCGGCTGCGGCGTGGCTGAGCAGTTTGCCGACGGCGGGCATGGCGGTGGCCGCAGCGACGCCGAACTGACCGCTGCGCGGGCAACGGGCGATGATGGAAAAGGTCATGGCGACTCCTGGTCGATTTTCAGCTTAGGCCATCACCAGGCCGTTATCGTTCCGCTTGGCTGGCCGCTGCTGCGACCTTTGCCAGATCAGCCCGGGCGTCGTCTAATGCGCACTGTTCACTGCCTGTTATGAGGAGTGCCGCATGATCCTTGGCCAGTCGCTCGCGCAATGGCGCGCGCAGTTTCCGCTGCTCGACGAGCTGATCGCCCTGCGCGAAACCAGCTGGTTCAACCCCGCCGTGGCGCCTGCTGCCGAAGCACTGGCCGATGTCGGTTTGAGCGCTGTCGATGTGGCCGACGCCCGCGCGCGTCTCGAGCGCTTCGCGCCCTACCTGGCCCGGGCGTTCCCGCAGACGGCGGCCAGCGGCGGCATTATCGAGTCGGATATTCTGCCCTTGCCGCAGATACAGGCGCTGCTGCGTGAAGAGGCCGAAGAAGAAATCGGCGCGCTGTGGCTCAAGCGCGACAGCCATCTGCCCATCTCCGGTTCGATCAAGGCCCGTGGCGGCATCTACGAGGTGCTCAAGCATGCCGAGGACTTGGCGCTGGCGGCCGGGCTGCTCGACCTCGACGACGATTACGCCTGCCTCGACAGCGATGCGATGCGCGCCTTCTTCGGCGGCTATCAGGTCGCCGTCGGCTCCACCGGCAACCTCGGGTTGTCCATCGGCATCATCAGCGCGCGCCTGGGTTTTCAGGCCTCCGTGCATATGTCCGCCGATGCGCGCCAATGGAAGAAGGACAAGCTGCGCGCCCATGGTGTGACGGTGGTCGAGTACGCCAGCGATTACAGCGTCGCCGTGGAGCAGGGGCGGCAGCAGGCCGAGGCCGACCCGCGCTGCCACTTCGTCGATGACGAGAATTCCAGGCACCTGTTTCTCGGCTATGCGGTGGCCGGCGAACGTCTCAAGCAGCAACTGGCAGCGGCCGGTGTCGTGGTCGATGCCGAGCATCCGCTGTTCGTCTATCTGCCTTGTGGCGTCGGTGGTGGGCCGGGTGGCGTGGCCTTCGGCCTTAAGCTGGCGTTTGGCGATGCAGTGCACTGTCTGTTCGCCGAGCCGACGCACTCACCGTGCATGCTGATCGGCGTGCACACCGGCCGGCATGAAGAGCTGGCGGTGCAGGATTTCGGTATCGACAACCGCACCGCGGCTGATGGCCTGGCGGTAGGGCGGCCATCGGGTTTCGTCGGCCGCGCCATGCAACGTCTGATCGATGGTTACTACACGGTCAGCGACGAGCGACTCTTCCGCTACCTGGCGTTGCTGGAGCAGACCGAGGGCCAGCGTCTGGAGCCTTCGGCCCTGGCCGGTATGCCGGGTGTGTTGCACGTGCTCGGCGAGCAGCAGGGCTACCGCCAGCGCATGGGTCTGACACCGCAGCGCATGGCGCAGGCGACGCATCTGGTCTGGGCAACGGGCGGCAGCATGGTGCCGCAGGCTGAAATGGACAGCTACCTGGCGCGTGGCCGGCAGCTGTTGCAGGGCGCCTGAAAACGCAGAAGCCCGGCACTTGGCCGGGCTTCTCCTTGCAGCTAGAAGCTGGTCGCTTGCAGCTGCCTTACTTCACTTCCACCGCCAGGCTTTCGGCGATCTTCTTGTTCCAGATCGCCGGGCCGGTGATGTGTACGGACTCGCCGTTGGTGTCGACCGCAACGGTCACCGGCATGTCTTTGACTTCGAACTCGTAGATGGCTTCCATACCGAGCTCTTCGAAGGCTAGCACCTTGGACTTCTTGATCGCCTGGGCCACCAGGTAGGCGGCGCCGCCGACGGCCATCAGGTACACGGCCTTGTTGTCCTTGATCGCGTCGATGGCGATCGGGCCACGCTCGGACTTGCCGATCATGCCCAGCAGGCCGGTCTGCTCGAGGATCTGACGGGTGAACTTGTCCATCCGCGTGGCCGTGGTCGGGCCAGCCGGGCCAACCACTTCATCACCGACCGGATCGACCGGGCCGACGTAGTAGATGAAGCGGCCTTTGAGGTCCACCGGCAGTTGCTCGCCCTTGTTCAGCATGTCGACCATGCGCTTGTGCGCAGCGTCGCGGCCGGTAAGCATCTTGCCGTTGAGCAGCACGGTCTCGCCCGGCTTCCAGCTCTGCACTTCTTCCGGGGTCAGGGTGTCGAGGTTGACGCGGCGCGCGCTCGGGCCGGCTTCCCAGACGATTTCCGGGTAGGCGTCCAGATCCGGTGCTTCCAGCTCGGCCGGACCCGAGCCGTCGAGCACGAAGTGGGCGTGACGGGTAGCGGCGCAGTTGGGGATCATGCACACCGGCAAGGACGCGGCATGGGTCGGGTAATCCATGATCTTCACATCGAGCACGGTGGTCAGGCCGCCCAGACCCTGGGCGCCGATGCCCAGCTGGTTGACCTTCTCGAACAGCTCCAGACGCAGCTCCTCGATGCGGTTCTGCGGGCCGCGGGCCTGCAGTTCGTGGATGTCGATGTGCTCCATCAGCACCTCCTTGGCCATCACCGCAGCCTTCTCGGCGGTGCCGCCGATGCCGATGCCGAGCATGCCTGGCGGGCACCAGCCGGCGCCCATGGTCGGCACGGTCTTCAGGACCCAGTCGACGATCGAGTCGGACGGGTTGAGCATGGCCATCTTCGACTTGTTCTCGGAGCCGCCGCCCTTGGCCGCGACGTCCACTTCCACCTTGTCACCGGGCACCAGCGAGTAGTGAATCACCGCCGGGGTGTTGTCCTTGGTGTTCTTGCGGGCACCGGCCGGGTCGGCCAGGATCGAGGCGCGCAGGACGTTTTCCGGCAGGTTGTAGGCGCGGCGTACGCCCTCGTTGATCATGTCGTCGACGCTCATGGTGGCGCCGTCCCAGCGCACGTCCATGCCGACCTTGACGAATACGGTGACGATGCCGGTGTCCTGGCAGATCGGGCGGTGGCCGGTGGCACACATGCGCGAGTTGATCAGGATCTGCGCCATGGAGTCCTTGGCGGCCGGCGACTCTTCCTTCAGGTAGGCCTCGTGCATGGCCTGGATGAAGTCGACGGGGTGGTAATAAGAGATGAACTGCAGTGCGTCGGCAACGCTCTGAATCAGGTCGTCCTGCTTGATCACGGTCATTGGGGCGCTCCTCTATCAGGGAACATCTACAAGGAAGCGCCGGACAACGACCCGGCGCAACGGCGAAAAACTGTCGGGAGCGGTTTTCACGTCGCCCCGCGACGGTCTGCTTAGGTGGCCGCCATGCAGGGGCAGCAGCAAAAAAGGCGCGGCAGTATACCGCGCCGGTCGGATAGGGCACAGTCGCCTGAGGTCGATGATGCTAGCCATGTGCGCGCTCATCGGCTCGCTAGGCAATCTGTGATCACAGGGGTAGAGTAACGGCCAGATGCCAGTATGGGACGGAGCCCATGAGCTCAACCACTCGTCGGGGCGCGCAGCGTAGCCTGCAAAGCCTTTTGCTCAAACGCTTCGCCATGGCTTTCGCTACCTACGCGATGATGGCGCTCGTCTGCTGGTTCGCCGTCTTCAATGGCCTGTTTCTCGGCTCCATCAGCACGGCCGTCTGGCTGAGCCTTGGAGTGTTCGGCAGTCAGCTGGTATTTCTCTGGCTGTTTCTTTCCGGGCGCAATCTGCGTTACGAGGACCCCAGCCTGACCCAGGCTCAGGTGCTGGTCGCGCTGGCCTGGCAGCCACCGGTGCTGGGGCTGTTCGACAGCGCACGCGGCGTGATGATGGTCTTCTACGTGCTGATCCTGCTGTTCGGCGTGTTCCAGTTGCCGCCCCGGGTGTTCGCACGGTGCGCCGCCTTCGCTTTTTTCGGTTTCACCGCGATGGTGCTGGTGGAGGCCTATCGCATGCAGTTGGTGGACCCGAGCATGGCCTGGCTGCAGGTGTGGGTGCTGTTCATCCTGCTGGTCTGGCTGTGCCTGTTTTCCAGCTACGTGCAGGCCATGCGCAAACGCATGCGCCAGCGCCGGTTCGCCTTGCAGGCGCATCAGGACACCCTGCGCGGGATGATGCGTCAGCTCGAAGAACTGGTCGCTACCGACGAGCTGACCGGGCTGTTCAATCGCCGGCACTTCCTGCGCCTGGCCAGTCGTGAGCTGGAGCACCTCGGGCATGGGCGTCAGCACGGCCTGGCGCTGATCGACCTGGACCATTTCAAGCGAATCAACGATGCTCACGGCCATGCCGTCGGCGACCGGGTGTTGCAAACCTTCGCCGCGGTGGCCCGAGCCTGTCTGCGTGACGGCGACATCATTGCCCGCTATGGCGGCGAGGAGTTCGTGCTGCTACTGCCCAATACCGATGCCGATCAGTTCACCGCCTGCTGCGAGCGGCTGCGCGAGGCGTTCGCCAAAGCCGAGCCGGTGGGTGTGAAGATCGATGATCTCAGCCTTTCCGCCGGCATGACGCTGCTGGTCGCTGGCGATGACCTCGACGAAGCTCTGCAGCGCGCCGACCAGGCGCTTTACCAGGCCAAGCGCGGCGGTCGTAATCGTTGCGATGCCAGCTGGGAGCGTGCGGGTGCCTGAACTGCGTGTCGGTGGCCAGCTGTTGCAGGTCGCTCAACAAACCAACTTGCTCGATGCACTGCTCGCGGGCGCTGTGACCGTGCCCTACAGCTGTCGTGCCGGCAGTTGTCACGCCTGCCTGATACGTTGCGTGGACGGCGAGCCACTGGACCTTCAGCCCGAGGCGCTGGCGGCCGACAAGCGTGCCGAGGGCTGGCGCCTGGCCTGCCAGTGTCAGATCGTCGGCGATCTGCAAATCGAGCCGTTCGACCCACAGCGCGATGGCCTGGCCGCGAAAGTGGTTGCTCTTGACTGGCCCAGTCCGCAGGTCTTGCGTCTGCGCTTGCAACCGGCGCGGCCGCTGCGCTATCGCCCCGGCCAGCATTTGTTGCTGTGGAGCGAAGAGGGAGTCGCCCGGCCTTATTCACTGGCCAGCGTGCCGGGCGAAGACGACTGGCTGGAGTTCCATATCGATTGCCGCAAGCCGGGGGCCTTCTGTGATGCAGCGCGGCGCCTGCGGGTCGGCGATGGGCTGCGTCTCGGTGAGTTGCGTGGCGGCGCGTTGCATCACGACCCTGACTGGCAGGCGCGCCCGCTCTGGCTGCTGGCCGCTGGTACCGGACTGGCGCCGCTGTACGGGGTGTTGCGTGAGGCATTGCGCCAGGAGCATCAGGGCGCCATTCGCCTGCTGCACGTGGCCCACGAGCCGGCCGAGCATTATCTGGCCAGCGAGCTTCAGGCGCTGGTGGGGCAGCATGCCAACTTGCAGGTGGAGCTGGTGACGGCGGCGCAGTTGCCGGCTGCTTTGGCCGAACTGCGCCTTGTTTCACGGCAGACCCTCGCCTTACTCTGCGGCCATCCGAAGGCGGTCGACAGCTTCGCGCGGCGCCTCTACATGGCCGGTTTGCCGCGCAGTCAGATGCTCGCCGACGTCTTTCTCACACGCGCGTAGGCTGTGCCGTTCAGGCTCGATGGCGGTGCATGCGACGCGCTATTTGGAGCCCAGGCATGAGCGAACACCTGCATATCCAACGCGACGGCGGTCTGTTGACCCTGCGCATGCATCGCCCGGACAAGAAGAATGCGCTGACCCGCGCCATGTACGCCGGCATGGCCGAGGTGCTGGACGAGGCCGAACGCGATACGAGTGTGCGCGTGGTGCTGCTGACCGGTGGCGAGGACTGCTTCACCAGCGGCAACGATGTCGCCGACTTCATCCAGGCGCCGCCGAACGGGCTGAACAGTGAAGTATTCCAGTTCATGCGCGCGCTGTTCGACTTCAGCAAGCCGGTGGTCGCCGCCGTGGCCGGCCCGGCGGTGGGCATCGGCACCACCTTGCTGCTGCATTGCGATCTGGTCTATGTCGCCCGCGATGCACAGCTGAAGATGCCTTTCGTCAACCTGGGGCTGTGCCCTGAATACGGCTCCAGTCTGATTTTGCCGCGTTTGCTGGGGCACGCGCGTGCTGCCGAGCTGCTGTTGCTAGGCCAGTCATTCACAGGGGAGCAGGCGGCGGCGTGGGGCATCGCCAATCAGGCACTCGATGATGGTGCGGCGACCTTGAGCAAGGCCCGTGAGATGGCGCAACGTTTTCTCGAACTGGCGCCATCGGCAGTTGCCGACAGCAAGCGCCTGATGCATGCGCCGGGGCGCGAGGAGTTGCGCAAGGTGATCGAGGAGGAGGGCGCTCTTTTCGGCCAGCGCCTGCGCTCGCCCGAGGCCATCGAGGCGCTGACGGCATTCATGCAGCGTAGAAAGCCGGATTTTTCTCGCTTCGCATAGGCTGCGCCCGCCCACAAAACAAAAGGCCGCTCATCGAGCGGCCTTGTGCATCCACGGATGGCTTACACCATCTGATCGCCGACGTGGAGGATCTTCATGGTGTTGGTGCCGCCGGTGCCGTGGTAGCTGTCGCCCTTGGTCAGGATGACCCAGTCGCCCGGCTCCACTACGCCGCGCTTGAGCAACTCGTCCACCGCCGCCTGGCTGACCTTGTTCGCCGGCAGCGAGGCCGGGTCGAACGGCACGGTGTACACGCCTCGGAACAGCGCCACGCGGGCCTGGGCTTCGCGATGCGGGGTGAAGGCGAAGATCGGGATCGACGAGCGGATGCGCGACATGATCAGCGGGCTGTAGCCGCTCTCGGTGAGGCTGATGATGGCCTTGACGCCCGGGAAGTGGTTGGCGGTGTACATGGTCGCCAGGGCCACGCTCTCGTCGCAACGCTCGAATTGACGGCCGATGCGGTGGCTGGATTTCTGGCTGGTCGGGTGCTTCTCGGCGCCCAGGCACACGCGGGCCATGGCCTGCACGGCTTCGACCGGGTATTCGCCGGCGGCGCTCTCGGCCGACAGCATCACCGCATCGGTGTAGTCCAGCGCGGCGTTGGCCACGTCGGAGACTTCGGCGCGGGTCGGCATCGGGCTGTGGATCATCGACTCCATCATCTGCGTGGCGGTGATCACCGCTTTGTTCAGACGACGGGCGTGGGCAATGATCTTTTTCTGAATGCCGACCAGCTCGGCGTCGCCGATTTCCACGGCCAGGTCGCCACGCGCCACCATCACCGCGTCACTGGCTCGGATCAGGCCGTCAAGGGCTTCGTCATCGGCTACGGCTTCGGCGCGTTCGATCTTGGCCACCAGCCAGGCAGTGCCGCCGGCTTCGGTGAGCAGGCGACGGGCATAGTCCATGTCCGCGGCATCGCGCGGGAAGGACACGGCCAGGTAGTCCAGATCCATCTCGGCAGCGACCTTGATGTCAGCCTTGTCCTTGTCGGTCAGCGCCGGGGCGGTCAGGCCACCGCCGCGGCGGTTGATGCCCTTGTTGTCCGACAGCGGGCCGCCGATCACCACGCGGCAGTGCAGTTCGTCGGCGCCCTTGAGCTCGACACGCATGACCACGCGGCCGTCGTCCAGCAGCAGTTCGTCGCCGACATCGCAGTCCTGAATCAGCGCCGGGTAGTCGATGCCGACCACTTCCTGGGTACCGGCCGTGCGCGAGTGGCTGGAGGAGAGGCGGAACAGGTCGCCATCCTTGAGCTCGATACGCTTGTTCTCGAATTTGGCGATGCGGATTTTCGGGCCTTGCAGGTCGCCGAGCAGGGCGACATGGCGGCCGTGCTTGGTGGCCAGTTCGCGGACCAGGGCGGCGCGAGCCTTGTGATCGTCCGGCGTGCCGTGGGAGAAGTTCAGGCGGGCCACGTCGAGACCGGCGAGGATCAGTTGCTCCAGCACTTCCGGCGAGCTGCTGGCCGGGCCCAGGGTGGCGACGATTTTGGTGCGGCGAAAGGTCATGCACGAACTCCCTAGTGATCGATGTCAGGGAGGCTACTACGACGTTCAGCTGTAGTCATTGTTCCTGTGCACTACCCTTTGCCGTCCGGCTTGATCACCAGCGGATCGCACTCCAGGCGTTGCAGCACCCGCTGCGCGGTGTGATCGATCAACAGGTTGTCCAGATGGCCGCGGGCGATGGTACCCATCCTCAGCAGGCCGATATTGTGCTCGCGCACGAAATGCCGGACGACTTCCTTGGCAAATCCGTCCGGCAGGTGGGCCTGCGCCTGATCGAGGACGTACTGGGCAATCAACACTTGTCGAAGCTTCGCGGTATTCACCACTGTTCACGTAGTCGTCATATGCCTGCGCTACCTCGGCGTCGAGCCGCAGATGTGGCAGTGGCGCGCTGTTTCGACGGCCGATGCGGCACGGCGCTGGTCAGCGCGCCGTTCAGCGCCAAGGTGCTACGGGCAAAACCCATCGGAGGTTCGTCGCTGTTCAGTTTTTCCCTGCGCTGTCGATACACTGCTCACTGGAGGACTTGCCCATGCGTACCCTGATCATTCTGGCCGTGGCCCTGGCAGCCACGGGTTGCACCCGCGTCTCGCTCGACCATCATCTGAACAACGCCTATCGCGCCTACAACGAAGGCGATTGCGCCCGGGTCGCGCTTGAGCTTTCGCAGGCCGAGCGCAAGAGCCGTTCGCGCAGCTACCTGCAACCGGAGATTTCACTGTTGCGTGGCCAATGCCTGGAGCGTGAAAGTCTGTTCGTCGACGCAGCGCAGACCTATCAGTTCATCATCGCGCGCTACCCGGCCAGCGAATACGCCTACCGCGCCCGTGCCCGTCTGCAGACCCTAGAGCAACTGGGCCATCACCGCCCGGCAACTGCGGCCAAGGCCAGCCCCGCAGCACTCTGAACCTTCGGTCACCTGGCATTTCTCGGCGCCGCAGCGCGGTATAAGCTGGCGCATGGCCTTCATGGAGGATGAACATGCGTCACCTATTGCTGATCGCCGTGCTCCTGCCAACGCTGGCAACGGCCGAGATCTATCGCTGGACGGACGAGCAGGGCCGGGTGCATTTCGCTCAGCGCCCGGTGGCAGGGGCCGAGACCGTAGAGGTGAAGCCGCAGGTGGTTGAGCGCGACGCCCATACCCGGGAGCGAGAGGCGCGCACGCAGCGCTTCTACGACGCCCGTCGTGAGGAGCAGCAGCAGGCTGCGGCCACGGCAACCGCGCAGCGCGAGGAACGCGCCGGTGAATGCCGTGAGCTGCGCCGGCGACTGGAGCAGATGCCGGAGGGATACCGCTATTACCGTGAAGGCGCCAATGGCGAGCGCATCTACTACAGTGATGTAGAAACAGACACCGCTCGTCGCCAGCTGCGCGAGCGGATAGCCCAACGCTGTACTTGAGGGTGGTTTCATGGCCGCAGTAGGGCCATACTCAAGGCCCCTTGTAGCGATATGCCAGCATGCGTAGCCAGCGCCGAATCGAACGCCATCAGTTGCCCTACTACCTGAAGGTGTTCAACCGCATTACCGACAAACCGATGGGCTCCATCGGCAATGTCTCCCTCGACGGCCTGATGCTGATCAGTCAGTTGCCGATGCTGGTGGGCGCGCGTTTCGACATGCGCCTGAAGATTCCCGGCCAGCATGGCCTTCACTTCATCGACTTTTCCGCCAACTGCCAGTGGTGCCGCGAAGACGTCAACCCCGGTGTCTACGATTCCGGCTTCGCTTTGGTCGCACCACCCGCGGACTACGTCGAGCTGATCGACGCTCTGCGTTACTACTTCAGCTTTCACAGTCTGGCGGCTTCGGCCTGATATTCAGCTCAGGGACGTGAGTTGAGTCGCAACATCATTCGGCCTTGCTCGCTGAGATCGCCGAAATAGCGGCGGTAAAGAGCTTCGCCATCCTCGGAGCGATTCAGGCGGCTCAGCGCGGTATCGACCAACAGGCGGAAGTCCTCGTCATCGCGTGCAAGCGGCATGGCCACCGATTCTACTGCGAATAGTCGCTCCGGGACCCATAGCTGAGCGCCTTGCGGATGTTGCGTCTGATAGTTGAGCAGCACCAGGCGATCTGCAAAGAACGCATCAATCTGTCGAGTGACGACCTGCTCGACACCCTCCTGGTTACTGTCTACTTCGAGCAGCCTGGATTGCAGGCCGAGTTGGCGAATGCGCGTCTGAGCCCAGTCAACGCTCACCGTGCCCTTCATCACGGCAAAGCTGTGACGGCTCAAGCCCTGATTGATGGTGGCGCGCCACGTTGGACCGCGGTAAGCCGTTTCGCCCTTGAGCGGCAGCATCAGGGTCGCTGGAGCGTCCTGCCGCACGACCACCCCGAGGCCGGCAGTGAAGATCGGCAGGGAAAAGCTGACCCGGCGGCGACGTTCCAGACTCTCCACCACGGGCGCGCAGAGAATGTCGACCCTGGCGTCCGCCACCGCATCGAGCATATCCGTGGTGGTCAGAGGCACATAGCGCACCTGCAACTCGGGCATGGCCAGTTGTTCCCTGATCAGGCTGGCGACCTGCTGGCACAGATCGATGGCATAGCCGTTGGCCTGCTTGGCGTCACCGTCGGAGAACGGCAGGTCACCTGGCACGAAGCCGAGCACGAACTTGGCGTTGTCACGGATGCGCTCCAGGGTGGCGGAGTTAGCGACGATCGGCAGCCATGCGCAGAGAAACAGTAGCCGGACCAGATATCGAATAGGCATGCTGGAAGCTCCTATGGCCGGCCGAGGTTGTCTAGCGCGCCGACGAAGCGTTTGGCAATGGCGCCGAACAGCAGATAGCCCACCACCATCACCAGGGCAGCGCCGAACACTGCCTCCAGGCCCGAGGCATACAGGGCGTAAAAGCAGTACAGCATGGCCACCAGCAGTATCACGCCGTTGCGGCGGAATATCCGCGGCTCGACCTGGGCCTTGTACATGATCACCAGCAGGCCGGTCAGGGAGGTGATGTAGGGGATAATGTTGGTTACGGCAGCCAGGCCGACGAGTTTGTTGAACTGCGCGCTCGCATTCGGTGAGATGGTCGATAACGCGATCAGGGTTTGCAGAACACCGCAGAACAGCAGGCCGATGAGCGGAGCGTTGCGAGAGCTGACGCGGGTGAACAGCTTGGGAAACATTCCCTGTTCTGCGGTGACTTTGGCAGTCTGTGCCAGGGTGAACTGCCAGCCCAGCAGCGAGCCCAGGCAGGCCATCACCGCCAGGGCCATGATGATGTTGCCTACACTGTCGTTGAACATCTGCGCATAGACCAGCGCGAAGGGGGCGCTGGAGTTCGCCAGTTGTGGATTGGGAACGATTCCCTGAATCACGCTGGTAGACAGCACATAAACCACGGCGGCGCCAAGCGTGCCGAGCAGGCAGGCGAGTGGGACGTTGCGCTTGGGGTTTTCCACAGCATCGGAGTTCTGCGCCGCCGACTCCATACCGAGAAACGCCCAGAGGGTGAGCGGAATGCTTTGCGCGATGGCATCGCTGGTGCGCAGGCCATTGGGGTTCCAGGCTTCCTTGAACAGGCTCGGCTCGAACCAAAACCAACCGATCAGGCCCAGGCCCGCCACGGGAATAATAACGCCCCATACTGTTATTGCGCCGAGGCGCCCGGTGACGCTGGGGCCGCCAAGATTGGCCAGTATCGTCAGCCAGATGAGTGCGATGGTTCCTGCTACCAGAGCTGCAGCGCCGCTGCCCAACCAGGGAAAGAAGGGGGTGAGATAGCCGACGGCTGAAATGCCGATGGCCACATTGCCTATCACCAGCGAGAGAAAGTACAGATAAGAGCACAGGAAGAAGGCGGACTTGCCGTGCGCCTCCTCGCTGTAGGCAGACATGCCACCGGGCCGCGGGCAATAAATGCCGCACTGTGCGAAGCCATAAGCGATCGCCATTGAGCCGACCGCCGTGACTACCCATGACAGCAACGAAATCGCACCCAGCTGAGCCATGCTCGAAGGCAGCATGATGATGCCTGAGCCCATCATGTTGACCGCCACAAGGGTGGTCAGGCCTACAAGGCCCATCTTCTTGCTTGCGTCGGCCATGATCCGTTCCTCACGCTTGAGATAAGTGGACGTGGGCGCAGAACGAAACGCTAGAAGCCGTCTTTTTCCAGATTGTCGAAATTAACCGGATCACCGGTGCGGATATCCAACTTCTTGCGGATATCCGCGAACATCGCGTCGTACTCGCTGTGGCTGCGCATGATTGGGCTGGCATTCACCGGCAGCCCCTGTTTCGCAGCTGCTTTGGCGATGCGGCTGGCGAAGTTGAACGCGGTATCACGGTGCATGTTGAACTCATCGGTGAAGCTACGGCCGTTGACATGGCCGCTCATGCGAAAATGCAGCAGAACACCTTCTTTGGGGTCACGGAGGACGTCGTAATAAACATCGATGTCGAAGTCCGGGACGCCGGGTATTCCTGGTTGTTTCTTACGGTTGAGGTGGCCAGGCTCGAACATGTTGGGCTCCTGTGTGTGACGCGGCGTCACGCTTTCGCTGGGCGCCGCCGGTTGCAGATAGGGATCAGTGGAAGGGGAAGATGTAGTTCATCCATGCGGCCATCCGCAGGAGCACCTTGCGCAGAATTGCCACATGAGGAAAGTGCTCGGAATAGAGCGCCGCCTGGCCGTAGGCGCCGCCGGGTATGAGATCCTTGTAAGGTTCGAAGGCAGGGTCGGTGATCTCCAGCACAACCGGCACGCGACCGGCCGGCATGGCGCCGGTCACACCTACAAGACTGCCGCCGGGCTGAACCTGACCCTCGGCTATCACCGGTTGCACCTGCTTAACCTGCGCCTGGAAAACCTTGCCAGGCAGACCGTCCAAGGCAATTTCAGCCTTATCGCCCAGGGTCAGGCGTAACTGGCTGTTCTGGCGCATCCAGGCCACATAGAAATATTCCTCCTGAGGAATGAAAATCGCCGATGGCCGCAGCGGCATCTTCACTGCGTAGATACCCGGGCGCAGCACAACTTGCGTCACGTAGCCGCGTGATGGCGCCCGGACCACCGTGTTATCCAGTTCGAACTGGGCGATATTGAGCTGCGCCTGCAGGTCGTCCACGCGAGCCGTGGTGATGTCCAAATCGCGTCGGTTGCCCAGGTTGCGCTTGACCAGTTCGCCTGCACGAAACTGATCACCCTTGGCCGACACCAGCTGGGCCCTGATGGAGCGCACGCGATTCTCGAAGGGGGTGGGGTCGAGGCGGAAGATCACGTCGCCTTTTTCCAGCAACTGGTTACCTCGCACCGGCACTTCGATCACCTGGCCGCTCACTGCCGGTACTATCGGAGTGCTGACAAAGTAGCTGCGCGACACCTCCGAATAGGGGTGGTTGTAGTTCATCAGGAATATCAGCGAACCGATCAGTACGATTCCGCCGAGTACTGCGGTTGGCACCGTCCACTTGTTCAGCGGGATCTTGAAGATCTTGAAGATAGCCACGCAGATGGCCGTATAGGTCAGTATCAGCAGCAGATCCATGCTCAGTCCCTTGCCGCGATTGGTTCTTTGGTCTGCCGTTCCATCGCGTCCAGCCGGGCCTTGAGCTCAGCCACCTGCTGTTCCATGAGTTGCAGGCGTGCAGAGTACTCCTTGGGCGAGGCATTGAAGCCCCAGCCGCGATCCTCGCGATAGAGGGTTGCCCAGATCCACAGGAACGGCCAGAGCACGTGCAGGGTAAACAGGCTGACCCAGCCTGCCACGTGGATGGCATCCTGATGTGGGTGTTTGCGATGTACCGAGATTTCGTAAGGTATGTCGTGAATTGCGATGACGCCGTAGAACAGCACTATGGCGGCGAATATCAGTACACCCAAGGCGAAGTAGTCCAGCATACGGCCCTCCGAATCATCCGATCTGACAGTCTGGGCGGTGCCGCTCGTGAGATCGCGACGGCTCCGAGCCGGTGTTGCTAGCGCTTCGCTCTGATCTGCTCGATGGACTGGCGCATGTCGCTGGCCCAGCCATCGATCACTGGCTTGACGTTATCGACGCTGAGCACCTGCTGATCGTTCTCCAGATTCACGCCCGCGCCCTTGCGTACAACCTGTGCGATGACACGGTTATTCTGCGCGTCGATCACTGCCGCTTCGGTGGCGATCTCCACCTGCTGATCGCGCGTTCCGGCCGCAGTGCTCGCGGCCGCCACTACCAGTGCGATTGGAATGACTTCATAGGGCTGCAGGCCTTCGGTGGATACCGCGACGGCTGTAATGGCCGGACGCAGCACCAGGGTGCCGGTAGAAGGCGAGTCGGTCAGTTGCATGACCTTGCTCAGCTCGCGCCGCAGCGCCGCATCAAAATACTGGGTGATGTCTCGCAGCGTATCCTGCGACAGGCGAGCGCTTGGCTGAGGCTTTGGATAGAACTGGCTCGGCTCGAGGAACAACTGGTTATAACGGGCGATCTGCAGATCCGGATCGACCCAGCGTGCCACATGTGCCCCGGAGGGCGACTGCTGTTCGCTGAGGCGGCTGTAATCTTGCAGGAAACCCGAGTACTGCTCGGGTGCGACCGTAGTGCTGGATCATGCGGCTGCTCCCATGAGTGCCGCCAATAACGACATACCCAAGAGCTTTGCATCTTAAGTCTCCATACAGTAATGAAATGTTGCCTGATCGGCAGCGCCCAAGTACTGGCAGAGAGTGCCGCGTTCTCCAGGAGTGTAGTCGAGGAAAATAAAGTTCAATGGGGAAGCGAAAAAAATTGGAGGCCTGCTGAAACGCCCGAACCACGGCCCTCTCAGTGCAACGCCGATGCCCTTTGCAGGCTGCGCAGGCGCTCGCTCAGTCTCAGGCGCTGGGCGTCCTCTTCGCAAAACAGCAGCGCGCGCTCCAGGTCGTAGCGCTCGCCCTGCGGGCAGTCGAGTTGCCGGTAGACATCGGCTCGCGCCAGGTGGTCGGCCAGGTTGGGTGGTCCCAGCAGCAGGACTCGCTCGGCGTCCTTGAGTGCTGCGTCCGGGGCATCGCACTGCATGTGCAACTGACGTAGATTGCGCGACAGGCGCCGCAGCATGGCCTGGGCGTCGGCCGTCTGCAGGTGCTCGGCTTTGAGTTCGACGTTCGCTCCCAGTTGGCGATAGAGCTGCTCGCGGCAGTCGCGGGTGTACAGGCGGCGCCCGCCGCACGGGTCTAGCAGGTGATCGGCGCCCGGCACACGCAGCATGAAATGTCCGGGGAAATTCACGCCTTGCAGCGGAATGTCCAGGCGGCGCGCCACCTCCAGAGCGATCAGAGCGAGCGCCAGCGGCTGGCCGCGTCGGCGCCGCAGCACTTCATGGAGCAGTGCGTGGCGCGGCCGCGTGGCACCTTCGTCGTCCTCCTGAAAATCCAGTTCGGCAAGCCGGCGCAGCAGCGGCTGGGCCAGTTCGCGAGCGGGCAGGGCGGGCAGTCCGGCGCTGACCTGCAGCAACAGACTGTGCAGGTCGTTCAATACTTGGGCGGGTTGCAGGTGGTCATCGTGTTCAGCGGCAATCCACAGCGCCGCCTCGAACAGGGCGGGAGGATCGCGTTGCAGGCACTGCAGGCAGGCTTGGCGTGGACTCATCGCATTCTCCGCTGAACTTCTGCTCTTGTAGCCGCTGACCGGGTCGTCGTCCAGTGGCTTCTCCTATACTGAGGCCTGAAGTCCGACCGGGAGCGCAGGCATGTTCAGCATGATGGAAGCCGCCCGCCTCGAGGCCCTGCACCTGGCCGAGGACCCGGCCAGCGGCCTCAAGGCCGTTATCGCCATTCACAACACCCGCTTCGGGCCGGCGCTCGGCGGTTGCCGTTACCTGCCTTATCCCGATGAACAGAGCGCCATTGGCGACGCCATTCGTCTGGCTCAGGGCATGAGCTACAAGGCGGCGCTGGCCGGTATCGATCATGGCGGCGGCAAGGCGGTGATCATCCGCCCTGCGCATGTGCCCAGCCGTGCCGCCTTGTTCGAAGCCTTCGGGCGGTTCATCGAGACGCTCAATGGGCGCTCCATCACCGCCATCGACAGCGGCACCTCAAGCGCCGACATGGATTGCATCGCTCAGCACACCAACCACGCCACCAGCACTACCAGCGCGGGCGATCCTTCGCCGCACGCGGCGCTGGGGGTGTTCGCGGGTATCCGTGCCACAGCGCAGGCGCGCCTGGGCAGCGATGATCTGGAAGGACTGCGGGTTGCCGTGCAGGGCCTGGGCAATGTAGGTTTTGCCCTGGCCGAAGCACTGCACGCCGCTGGCGCTGAGCTCCTGGTCAGCGACCTCGATGCCGGGCGCGTGCAGCTGGCGGTCGAGCAGTTGGGCGCACATCCGGTCGCCAGCGATGCGTTGCTCGGCACGCCTTGCGACATCCTTGCGCCGTGCGGCCTCGGTGGCGTGCTGAATGCGCAGACGGTCGCCCATCTGCGCTGCGCAGCGGTGGCTGGTGCGGCCAACAACCAGTTGAGCAGCCCCGCAGTCGCCGACCAACTGGAGGCGCGCGGCATTCTCTACGCGCCGGATTACGTGCTCAATGCCGGTGGGCTGATTTACGTGGCGCTGCGTCATCGCGGCGAGGAACTATCGGCGATCACCGCACATCTGGCGCAGATCAGCCGACGCCTGACTGAAATCTACGCCCACGCGCAAGCTGAAAAACGCTCTCCGGCGCGCGTCGCCGACTTCCTGGCCGAGCGCCTGCTGTACGGCATATAGCGGCTATCCGGGCGCTCCTGCGCGATCAATGGCCGTCGAATTCGCCCTGGTAGCACACCGGCGAACTAGGCGAGTCATGGCGCTGCAGTTCATCTTCGAGAAATTCGGCCAGTACGCGTGCGTTGTTATGCGCCTCGTCGCGCGCGGCGTAGAGCAGCGTCAGTGTGCCGCTTCTCGCCCAGTGCAGCAGGCGCTGCCAATGCTCGGGGCGCCCGGTCAGTTCGCGGCGGTAGGCTGTGCGGAATTCATCGAAGGCCTCGGCGCGGTGGGCGAAGGACTTACGCAGTTCGCTGGAGGGCGCGACGTCGGGTAGCCATTCATCGAGTGCCAGGGCATCCCTGGACAGACCGCGAGGCCACAATCGGTCAACCAATACGCGTTGGCCGTCACTGGATTCTGCGTCGAGATAAACCCGCTTGCACTGGATCATCGACCTGCCTCCATCGCCTGCGGCAATGCCGCACTTGGCGACGCCTGCGGGCTCGATTAGCGTGGTGAAAGGAGGACTCACCATGGACTATTTCATTATCGTCTTCACCACTGCAGCCGGCCTTTACTTTCACTGGTGGCTGTTTCGCCGGATTCGTCAGTGGACCGATCGTGACCTTGCGCTGTCCTTCGCCGAAGGCGACCAGCACAAGCGTCAGTACATGCTGGAGCAGTTGGCCCGTGCCCGGCGTGAGGGCGTAAAGCGGCGGGAACTGCCAGTCTGGCTGGAGCAGGCCGCAGCGCAGTATCCCGTCAGTCGCGCATAGGTCTAGGCCCCGTTGGGAACGGGGCCGCGGTTCCCGGTCATTCGCTGGCGGCGTCGATTTCCAGCTCGTCGAGCGCGTCCGGCTGGCTCTTGAACGCCTTGGCGAAGACGTCGCGGTTCTTGGCCATGAAGATACCCAGCTCCTCGCCCTGTTCCTCGCTCAGGGAAGGAACCGCCTTGTGCAGGACTTCGCTCAGGCGCTCGGCCAGTTCCAGCATCTTGTCGTAACGGTCGGCTTCGGCCTTATCCATGAACAAGCGCTCCGGATCGCGGCTGCTGCGGTACACCACTTCGACGGCCATTCATCACCTCTTCTGCCTTCATATGTGTCGTTGGATTTAACTGGTTTTTTATACAGTGGTGGCGAGAATAAAGGACTCGCTGCCTTTTGGCCAGTATTGCGTCCGACACAGGATAGAAGTCATGGCTGATACCGGCCATCCGCCTGTGTCTTTCCGTCACATCGCTGCATCATCCTCAGGCTGGTGTTTTTCCTGCATGCTCGTCAGCGGGCATCTATGTCGGATGCCCGGACGTCATGCTGGTCTTGGGGAGAAGTGAAGGATGAATTGGGCGGAACGTCTGCGTGAGGGCATGCATGGCCTGGCGGAGTCGCTGGGCAATCTGTTGATGGAGGCCTTCCACTACCTGGCGCTGTTTGCCATCGGCGCAATCACGGCGTGGGCAGGGGTGATGACCTTTATCGGCATGCTGGAGAAGGGTCACATCACGGTCGATGACATTCTGCTGCTGTTCATCTACCTGGAATTGGCGGCGATGGTGGGGATCTATTTCAAGACCAACCACATGCCGATCCGCTTCATGATCTACGTGGCGATCACTGCGCTGACCCGCTTGCTGATTTCCGACATCTCCCACACCCACAAGCCGAGCTGGGGTGTGGTGATGGTATCTGGGGCGATTCTGCTGCTGGCCCTGGCGATTCTGGTGGTGCGCTACGCCTCGTCGCGCTTTCCGGCCGTGGTCGGCCCGCACCCTCGCAGCAAGGCGCGCAACCGCGAGGACGCCGAGGCAGAGCGCGACGATACCTCCGACTAGGGCGTAAGCCGGACATCAATCGAGCGGCGCGAACAGCGCCGCCAGATCGTCCTCGTTCAATTGCCATTGGCCCTGGCTGCCGCCGTCGAGCACGCCCCTGGCCAGACTGGCTTTGGCCTGCTGCAGTTGCTGGATCTTCTCTTCGACGCTGCCACGGGCGATCAACTTGTAGACGAACACTGGTTTGTCCTGACCGATGCGGTAGGCGCGGTCGCTGGCCTGGGCTTCGGCGGCCGGGTTCCACCAGGGGTCGAAATGGATCACCGTGTCGGCGGCGGTCAGGTTGAGGCCACTGCCGCCGGCCTTGAGGCTGATCAGGAAAACCGGAAATTCACCGGCTTGAAAGCGCTGCACTGGTGTGCGCCGGTCCTGAGTGCTGCCGGTCAGCTTGGCGTAGGCGATCTTGCGTGCATGCAGCTCCGCTTCGATCAGTGCCAGCATCGAGGTGAACTGGGAGAACAGCAGCACGCGGCGGCCTTCGTCGACCAACTCCTGGAGCATGTCCAGCAGGGCGCTGAGCTTGCCCGAGTCGGCGGCCGTCAGCTCGCCGCCGTCCTCGCCGAGCAGGCGCAGGTCGCAACAGCTCTGGCGCAGGCGCAGCAGGGCTTCGAGGATGACGATATGACTGCGAGCCAGGCCCTGGCGGGCGATCTCGTCGCGTACCTTCTGGTCCATGGCCAGGCGCAGGGTTTCGTAGCGGTCGCGTTGCAGCTGGGTCATCTCGACCCATTGGGTGATCTCGGTCTTCGGCGGTAGCTCGCTGGCCACCTGCTCCTTGGTGCGGCGCAACAGGAAAGGGCGGATGCGCCCGTTCAGGTGATTGAGGCGCTGGGCGTCGCCACGTTTTTCGATAGGCGTGCGGTAGTCGCGGGTGAAGGCCTTGGCTTCACCCAGCCAGCCCGGCATGAGGAAATGGAACAGCGACCAGAGTTCGCCCAGATGGTTTTCCAGCGGCGTGCCGGTCAGGCACAGGCGTAGGTCGGCCTGCACCTGGGCGGCAGCACTGGCCGCCTTGCTGCGCGGGTTCTTGATGTTCTGCGCTTCGTCGAGAATCAGCAGGCGATAGCGCTGCTGGTTCAGCGCCTTGAGGTCGCGCGGTAGCAGGGCGTAGGTGGTGAGGATCAGGTCGTGCTCGGCGATCTGCTCGAACAGCGCCTTGCGCTTGCTGCCATGCAGGGCCAGCACGCGCAGTTGCGGGGTGAAGCGCGCCGCCTCGTCCTGCCAGTTGGGAATCAGGCTGGTGGGCATGACGATCAGCGCGGGCTTGTCGAGACGCCCGGCCTGTTTCTCGCAGAGGATGTGCGCCAGGGTCTGCAGGGTCTTGCCCAGGCCCATATCGTCGGCCAGTACGCCGCCGACGCGCAGTTCGGCCAGGGTCTGCATCCAGTTCAGGCCCTGCACCTGATAGGTGCGCAGGTCGGCTTGCAAACCCTCGGGTGGCGCAATCTCGCGCACCGCCAGGTTCTGTAGGCGCTGGGCGAAACCGCGCAACTCATCGCCACCTTGCCAACTCAGTTCTGGGCCATGCGCCAGTTCGGCCAGGCGTGCAGCGTCGGCGCGGCCCAGGCGCAGCGGCAGGTGGTCGTCGCCAGGGTCGCGGAAATACAGCTCGCCGAGGGTGGCCAGCAACGGCTTGAGGCGGGCGAAGGGCAGGGCAATGCGTTTGCCGCCCTGCGGCAGGCTGACCAGCAGGCGATCCTCATCGGCGCGTTGCGCCAGCGCTTCGGGCGCCAGCAGCCAGGGCTTACGGCGAATGGCCTGGAGCAGGATGGGCAGCAGGCTCAGGCGCTGGCCTTCGACCTCGATGCCCAGCTCCAGATCGAACCAGTTCTGCTGCGGGTCTTCCTCGACCTCGGCATACCAGTCGTCGACCTCGGCGAGGTTGTACTGGAAGTCCGGGCGCATATGGATCTGCCAGCCTTCGGCGCGCAGTTGCGGCAGATGTCGCTGGACGAAATCCAGCCAGTCGCGCTCGCGCTCCAGCTCGAACGGCTCGCCGGCTTCGGCCGGCAGCGCTTCACTCTGGCGCAGCGCCACCTGCAGGCCGAGGCCTTCCAGACGCTTGCGCAGCGCGGCTTCGGCAGCGCCGTCGCGGATCAGGCGCAGGTTGCTGTGTTCGTCCAGGCGCTTGACCAGGTCCTTGGCCGGTTTGCCGAAGACCTTGTGCCCGGCGTAATCGAAGGCCAGCGCCGCGCGGTGCTGGGTCTGTTCCTGCATGCGTCCCTTGCGTGCGTCGAAATGAACGCGTACCTGGCTGCCCAGGCTGAGGATGGCGGTGGGCTCGATGCCTTCGAGGCGTGTTTCCGCCAACTCCTTGTCCACCACGATGATGTCGGAAAGGTCGCTGCCGGCGCGTTGCTGGGCTTCCAGGGTGAGCAGTGCGGCGACCACATGCTTGCAGTTGAAACCGACCGGGCAGTTGCAGTGGCCGGTCACGCTCCATTTGCGCCCATAGGGGTGCAGGGTGATGCGCTGCTGATAGGTCTGCCCAGCCGAGCCGCGGCAATTGGCGAGCAGGCTGTTGTCCTTGAGGCTGAGCAGTTTGCTGCGTTTTTCCTCGGCATAGCCGTGGCCGCGACGCAAGTCCCCTGCGCCGAACTCGGAACGCCAGTCTTCCTGGCGTAACTGGTGGATATCCAGGGGCATCAACGAAGCCCCGCGGCAACAATGGATAGGCGCATGACTGGGCCGTGGCAATGCAAAGCCGCAGATTTTCGCATAGCTGTGCGGCGATTAGCAGGCGTGGCGCGGAGATTGTCGACGGTAGGGCGAGTGAACCCACCGTGGAGGATGAAAGGTTGTTAGAAGAATGCCGCGCGGTACTGACGCGGCGTGGCGCCCAGCGCCTGGCGGAAACGGTTGCTGAAATGGCTGGCGCTGGCGAAGCCGCAAGCCAGCGCCACCTCGCTCAGCGAGGGCTGCGGCTGACGCAACATCTGGCAGGCGCGAGCCAGGCGCCGGGCCAGCACATAGCGATGCGGTGGCAGACCGAAGCTGCTCTGGAACATGCGCGCGAAGTGATATTCGGACAGGGCGCAGAGCGCGGCCAGTTGGCTCAGTGGTAACGGCGTTTCCAGGTGTTGTTCGATGAACTCGCGCACACGCCGGCGTTGCAGCGGTGCCAGGCCACCCTTGAGGCGCAGGCCCTGGCGTTGGCCGACCTGATTGAGCAGGGCATGGTCGAGCAACTGATGGGCCAGGCTGCTGGCCAGCAGGCGTTCGCCCGGTTCCTGCCAGTCGAGGGTGCACAGTTGCCGGAAGCGCGCCGCTTGTTCGGCATCTTCGAGAAAGGTCGCTTCCTCAAGCTGCAGGCTGCGTGGTTCGCGGTCGAGCAGGGCGACCGCGCCGAGGGCGAACTGCTCCTGTTCTATATAGAGGTGGGCAAGCTGAATCTCGCCGTTGATGATCCAGGCCGACTGGTGCTCGGCCGGCAGGATGCACAGCTTGTCCGGCGCGCCCTTGTGGCCGGGTTGCTCGCGGCGAAAGGTGCCGGTGCCGCCGCTCAGATAGCAGGACAGCGTGTGATGGCTTGGCGCAAGGTAGTCGCGTGCGTCATGGGCATTGCTCCAGCGCGCCACGGCCATGCCGTTGCCCAGCTCGGCCATCGCGTGCAGCCGCGCATTGGGCGAGCGGCTCATGCTCTGGAATACCTGCAGATGTTCGAATTGCGCCATCACCTTCTCCCGAATGCAGCCATGCTACGCCTGCCGACAGGCAAAACCAGTGGCGGCGAAAAAAATGCGCAAGTTTGCGCAAGTCTGGGGTCGTAACCTCTGGAACGCCTTTGACTGGTGCTTAAGTTTTTTTGCACTAACCCGCGGCGCGGCGCGAGGACTCGGAGTATCGTGGCGGCCATTCAAACAATGATTCGCATCCCGGATGCCGCTCCCGATGAAACTCCTGCGCCAGTTCGCTCTTGCCTCCGTTCTGATCTCCCCCGGCCTGCTGGCTGCCGCTCCGTCCATCGATGACAAATCGGCTTTCATCGCCGACCTGGTCGGGCGCATGACCCTGGAGGAAAAGGTCGGCCAGCTGCGCCTGATCAGCATCGGCGGCGACATGCCGCGCGAACGCATTCGCGAGGAGATGGCCGCAGGGCGCATCGGCGCAACCTTCAATTCGGTGGTGCGCCCGGAGAACCGGCCGATGCAGGAGGCCGCGCTGCGTAGCCGCCTGGGTATCCCGGTGTTCTTCGCCTACGACGTCATCCACGGCCACCGCACCACCTTCCCCATCGGCCTGGGGCTGGCCTCGAGTTGGGACATTCCGGCCATCGAGAACAGCGCCCGGGTCGCGGCCTTCGAAGCCAGCGCCGACGGCCTGGACATGACCTTCGCGCCGAGCGTCGATATTTCCCGCGATCCGCGCTGGGGCCGTATCTCCGAAAGTTTCGGCGAAGATCCGCATCTGGTCTCGCGTATCGCCGCCGCCATGGTACGCGGCTACCAAGGCGACGATCCAAGTGATCCGCAGCGCATCATGGCCAGCGTCAAGCACTTCGCCCTGTACGGCGCAGTGGAGGGCGGGCGCGACTACAACGTGGTCGACATGAGCCCGATGCGGATGTACCAGGATTACCTGCCGCCTTATCGCGCCGCCATCGACGCCGGCGCGGGCGGGGTGATGGGGGCGTTGAATGCGGTCAATGGTGTACCAGCGTCGGCCAATAGCTGGTTGTTGCGTGACCTGCTGCGGCGTGACTGGGGCTTCAAGGGAGTGGTGCTCAGTGATCACGGCGCGATCGACGAATTGCTGCGCCATGGTGTTGCCGCGGATGGCCGCGAGGCTGCCCGGCTGGCCGTCACCGCCGGTGTCGGCATGAGCATGGCCGATACCCTGTATGGGCAGGAACTGCCAGAGCTGGTACGCAGTGGCGCGGTGCCGCAAAGCGTGCTGGATGAGGCCGTCACCCATGTGCTCAACACCAAATACGACCTGGGCCTGTTTCACGATCCGTTCCGCCGCATCGGCCGCGCCGAGGATGACCCGGCCGACGTCAATGCCGAAAGTCGTCTGCACCGCGCCGATGCTCGGGCCATGGCGCGCGACTCTCTGGTACTGCTGGAAAACCGCGATGACACGCTGCCACTGAGCAAGAACACCACCGTCGCGCTGGTTGGTCCGCTGGCCGATGCGCAGTTGGACATGCTCGGCAGTTGGTCGGCAGCCGGTGTCGCCGAGCAGGCCGTGACGCTGCGCAGTGGCATGGAAGTGGCGCTCGCCAGCCAGGGCAGACTTCTCTATGCGGTGGGTGCCAACGTCACCGACGACGCTCGTGTGATCGAATACCTCAACCACCTCAACTGGGATCGCCCGGAGGTGGTACCGGACCCGCGCACGCCGCAGACGATGCTCGAAGAGGCGGTACGCGTGGCCAGCCAGGCCGACGTCATCGTCGCCGCAGTGGGGGAGTCGCGGGGCATGTCGCATGAGTCGTCAAGCCGAACGCGCCTGGATTTGCCGGCAAGTCAGCAGACGCTCTTGCGTGCGCTTAAGGCCACTGGCAAGCCATTGGTGGTGGTATTGATGAATGGCCGTCCTTTGGCGCTGAGTTGGGAGAAGGCCAACGCCGATGCGCTGCTGGAAACCTGGTACAGCGGCATCGAGGGCGGCCATGCCATCGCCGAGGTGCTGTTCGGCGAGCACAATCCCTCCGGCAAGTTGCCGATCACCTTCCCGCGCTCGGTCGGGCAGATTCCCACCTACTACAACCACCTGCGCTTGGGGCGCCCGTACGGCCCCGGCACGCCCGGCAATTACACCTCGCAGTATTTCGAGGAGCCCACCGGCCCGCTTTACCCGTTCGGCTATGGCCTGAGCTACAGCGACTTCCAACTTTCGGCGCCGAGGCTGTCTGCCGAGCGCATGAAACCGGGCGAGAAGATTCGTGTCAGCGTCACCCTGAAGAACGCCGGGCCACGGGCTGGCGCCACCGTGGTGCAGCTTTACCTGCATGACGAGGCCGCCTCGGTGATCCGTCCGTTGAAGGAACTCAAGGATTTTCAAAGGGTCAAGCTTGAAGCAGGTGAGGCGCGTGAGCTGAGTTTCGAGATCGACGAAACCATGCTGCGTTTCTATGACGCCAGCCTGCAGCAAGTTAGCGAGCCGGGTGCCTTTCGGGTCCAGCTGGGGCTGGATTCGGAGAGCGTGCAGGAGGCGCGTTTCGAACTGTTGCCACGCCAATGAAGGTGTGGCCCAAGGAGGCGGAAAATATACTCGCGCGAGCACCTGTGCCGGACTTCACGATCTGGTAATAATGCGCAGAAAGAATCCGCGCATGCGGAGACGCCGCCGTCCGGTTGGCTGTCTGCATTGCGCTCGCGTTGTCTTTGTACCATTCGCCTGATTTCAACTCTCCGCAGCGACCGCCCCTTGGGCTGGCCGCTGCCCGTCAGTACGTGTTGCCCTGGAGGCTGTGTGTCGATGAGTCGTTGTTCTGGAGCCCGTATGGGCAAGGCCGCCAAGCTGGCCCTCTGTGTGCTCCCTCTGCTGTTCGCTGCCCAGAGCTGGGCCTTCGAGCTGGATGATGTGGCCGTCAAGGCCAAGGAGCTTGCCGCCGAACGCTATGGTGCCCCGCAAAGCCGTTTGCCGGCTGCGCTGCGCCAACTGCCTTTCGCCGATTACCAGAAAGTTCGCTTCGTTGAAGACAAGGCGCACTGGCGCGACGACAAGCTGCCGTTCCAGCTGTACTTCTTCCATCAGGGCATGCACTTCGACCTGCCGGTGAAAATCAACGAAGTGACCGCCGAAGGTACCCAGGAGATCAAGTACGACCCGTCGATGTTCGACTTCGGCGATCTCGAACTGAACCCGGATGACCTCAAGGACCTTGGCTTCGCCGGCTTCAAGGTGATCAACGAGATCAACACCGGCGGCCGCCACGACGAAGTGATGAGCGTGCTCGGCGCCAGCTACTTCCGCATCGTCGGCAAGGGCCAGGTGTTCGGCCTTTCCGCTCGCGGGCTGGCGATCGATACCGCGCTGCCGTCCGGCGAGGAATTCCCGCGGTTCACCGAGTTCTGGATCGAGAAGCCGCAACCGGATCGCCGCAGCCTGGTGATCTACGCACTGCTCGACTCGCCGCGCGCCACCGGTGCCTATCGCATGGAGATCAAGCCGGGCCGCGACAGCGTGCTCGACGTGCAATCGAAGGTCTACCTGCGCGAGAACGTCGAGAAGCTTGGCATCGCGCCGCTGACCAGCATGTACCTGTTCGGCGCCAACCAGCCCTGGCCGCGGCCGAACTACCGTCCGCAGCTGCATGACTCCGATGGCCTGGCCATTGCCGCCGGCAATGGTGAGTGGATCTGGCGCCCGCTGAACAACCCGCAGCGTCTCAACGTCAGCAGCTATCGCATCGACAACCCGCGCGGTTTCGGTCTGATGCAGCGTGGCCGCGACTTCAACCAGTATCAGGATCTCGACGACCGCTACGAGCTGCGCCCGAGCGGCTGGGTGGAAACCGTCGGTGACTGGGGCGCTGGCCATGTCGAGCTGGTGGAGATTCCCACCCCGGACGAAACCAACGACAACATCGTCGCCCTGTGGCGCCCGGAGAAGCTGCCGGCACCGGGTGAGTCGCTGGATGTGGCCTATCGCCTACACTTCAGCCGTGACGATGCCAAGCTGCACGATCCACAACTGGCCATGGTCAGTCAGACCCGTCTGTCCGAGGGCGACATCAAGCAGGCCAACCTGATTCGTCAGGCCGATGGCAGTACTGCGCTGGTGGTCGACTTCGTCGGTGAGGAACTGGCCAAGCGTTCGCCCGATGCCGCGCCGCAGGTGCAGGTCAGCGTCGATGACAACGCCGAGTTGCTGGAAGACAGCCTGCGTTACAACCCGGTGAGCAAGGGCTGGCGCCTGATGTTGCGGGTCAAGGTGAAGAACCCGGCGCAGCCGGTGGAGATGCGTGCCGCGCTGGTCGAGGACGGCAAGCCTGTGTCGGAAACCTGGAGCTATCAGCTGCCTTCCCATGAATAACAGCCTAGACGCTACACAGATCCAGGATTACCTGGATGAACTGCCGCTCGATCACGAGCGGCAGCAGGCTTTGGCCCATCGCGTGGAGGAGGAGGGCGGCGATCTCGCCACGTTGCACCGTGCCCTGCACGAGGACGACCAGGCAGCAGCCGAGCCCCAGGAAGAAACCCGCGAAATGCTCGACTCGGTGCCAGCGCGGCTGGCGCTGGGCTGGCCGGATGCACTGGAGCGCGGCTGCCGCATCGTGCAGGATCACCAGGGTCGCCCGACCATCGATTCGACGCCGCCGATCAAGCGCACGCGCATGGTGCCGGAGCCCTGGCAGACCAATATCCTGCAGCGCGGCTGGCGCCGCCTGAAGGGCGAGAAGTCGGCGCCGCGACCGCGTACGCGCGAAAGCGAGGACTTCGCCGAGGAACGCTGGCGGCATGTCGCCGCGGTACGCCGTGCCGCGCTGCTGGTATTGATGATCACGCAGACCGTGGTCGCCACCTGGTACATGAAGTCGGTGCTGCCCTATCAGGGCTGGTCGCTGGTCGATCTGGGCCTGGTGTTCGAGCAGCCGCTGCGCGAATCGGCGAGGCAGATCCTGCCGTACGTGGTGCAGACCAGCATCCTGGCGCTGTTCGCCCTGCTGTTCTGCTGGGTGTCGATGGGCTTCTGGACCGCGCTGATGGGCTTCTTCCAGCTGCTCAAGGGGCGTGATCGCTACAGCATCTCGGCCACCAGCTGCGGCAACGAGCCGATTTCGCCAAACGCGCGAACCGCACTGGTGATGCCGATTGCCAACGAGCATGTCCCGCGAGTATTCGCCGGCTTACGCGCGACCTTCGAGTCGCTCAAGGCTACCGGACAACTCGAACATTTCGACTTCTTCATTCTCAGCGACAGCAACGATCCGGATATCTGCGTGGCCGAACAGCAGGCCTGGATGGAGCTGTGCCGCGAAGTGGAAGGCTTCGGCCATATCTTCTATCGCCGTCGCCGCCGCCGGGTGAAACGCAAGAGCGGCAACATCGACGACTTCTGCCGGCGTTGGGGCAGCAACTACCGCTATATGGTGGTGCTCGATGCCGACAGCGTGATGAGCGGTGATTGCCTGACCAGCCTGGTGCGCCTGATGGAGGCCAACCCCGGCGCCGGCATCATCCAGACCGCGCCCAAGGCGTCGGGCATGGACACCCTGTACGCGCGTCTGCAGCAGTTCGCCACCAGCGTCTATGGGCCGCTGTTCACCGCCGGCCTCAACTTCTGGCAACTGGGTGAGTCGCACTACTGGGGGCACAACGCGATCATCCGCGTCAAACCCTTCATCGAGCACTGCGCCCTGGCGCCACTGCCGGGTACCGGCTCCTTCGCCGGTGCGATCCTTTCCCACGACTTCGTCGAGGCCGCGCTGATGCGCCGCGCCGGCTGGGGTGTATGGATCGCCTACGACCTGCCGGGCAGCTACGAGGAGCTGCCGCCGAACCTGCTCGACGAGCTCAAGCGCGATCGCCGCTGGTGCCACGGCAACCTGATGAACTTCCGCCTGTTCCTGGTGCGCGGCATGCACGCAGTGCATCGCGTGGTGTTCCTCACCGGCGTCATGTCCTACCTTTCGGCGCCGTTGTGGTTGTTGTTCCTGGTGCTGTCGACCTGCCTGCTGGCGATCCACACGCTGATGGTGCCGGAGTATTTCCTGCAGCCCAACCAGCTCTATCCGTTGTGGCCACGTTGGCAGCCGCACGAGGCCATCGCCCTGTTCTCGGCGACCATGACGCTGCTGTTCCTGCCCAAGCTGCTCAGCGTGCTGCTGATCTGGATCAAGGGCGCCGAGGCCTATGGCGGTCGCACGCGCGTGCTGCTGTCGATGCTGCTGGAGGCGTCCTGCTCGGTGTTGCTGGCGCCGGTACGCATGCTGTTCCACAGCCTGTTCGTCACCGCCGCCTTCCTCGGTTGGTCGGTGCAGTGGAACTCGCCGCAGCGCGTGGATGACTCGACGCCCTGGAGCGAAGCCTTCCGCCGTCACGGTACCCAGGTGCTGATCGGTATCGGCTGGACGGCGCTGGTGGCCTGGCTCAACCCGGACTTCCTCTGGTGGCTGGCACCCATCGTCGTGTCCCTGGTGCTGTCGCCGGCGGTCTCGGTGCTGACCAGCCGCACGGCACCGGGCCTGGCAACGCGGCGCAGCAAGCTGTTCCTGATTCCGGAAGAACACAAGGTGCCGGTGGAGCTGAGCAATACCTCCGAGTACGAGCAGCTGAACAGCTCGCGTGCGCTGCATCGGGGCTTCCTCCGCGCCGTGGTCGATCCGCTTTACAACGCCCTGGTCTGCGCCATGGCGCGTGCCCGCCATGCCAAGGTGGTGCCTGCCGCCGAAGCGCTGCGCGACGAGCGTATCGATGAAATCCTCAACGCCGGGCCGCAAGGCAAGGTCGAGGCGACTCGCTGGCGCCTGCTCAACGATCCCGACGGCATGGCGCGCCTGCATGCGCGTATCTGGCAAGAGCCGCAACACCACGCCTGGCGCGAAGCGCTGCGCGACGCCTGATCATCCGACACGCCCCCGCCTGACGGGGGCGTGTCGTGATGCCTTTCTGACATACCCGCTAACATCTACAGGTGCACCCGAGCCCGGCAGCACGGCACCATTGCGTCTGGATCGGGTCTTTGCTCGGACCGCAGCGTTTGGCTGCCGAACCTGAATACCGTTTTCATCGATGACATTGGAGAGGAACCACGATGTCGAATCTGCATGATTCCGCGCAGCGCTATGGCGCCGTTACCCGCCTGCTGCATTGGGGCATGGCCGTATTGCTGGGGTGGCAGTTCGTTACCGTGCTGGCCCACGCGCTGCTGGAAGACAGCGCACTGGAGGCGTTCGCCTGGGGCACGCACAAGGCCACGGGCCTGGTGCTCATGGTGCTGGTGGTGATCCGCCTGATCTGGGCGCTGTGCAGCCGCAACCGCCGGCCGGCGGCGGTCAGCACCCTGGCGAGTCTCGGCCATCTGGCGCTGTATGGGCTGCTGTTCGTCATTCCCTTCATTGCGCTGCTGCGCCAGTACGGCTCGGGCCGTGAGTTCGTCGCGTTCGGCATGAGCGTCATGCCGGGTTTCGATGGCAAGGTCGAATGGATGATCGCGCCGGCCAGCCTGCTGCACGGCAACCTGGGCTGGCTGTTGCTGTTCATGGTAATCGGCCACGCGGCCATGGCCTTCATCCATCGCCGCCAGGGTGGCGAGGACGTGCTGGCACGCATGATCGGTCGCTGAAGCGGCTGGCTATGGCAAAAGGCTTACACGCCTAAGCGGCAACCTCCACTGTTGCCGGTTCGGGGCGATCTCTAATCTACACACATCCCCTGCAGCGACGGAGCGCTGAGGATCAAGGAAGATGACCAGGCCAAGATGGCTACCGACAGGATGTCGGGTGGTTGGGAGGAAACCCGCTTAGGCGGGTTTTTTGTTGCCTGCCATCCCTGGCGGCAACCCTTCGGGCCGTCGCACGCGACGTCAAAAATCGTTCCCGACGATTTTTTGTTGCCTGCGATTGACCGCAAGGGATGGCGGAAATGTCGGTTTTGCACGAGTAAATACCGGCCTTGGCGGCAACCCCTCAGGCCGTTGCAAGCGACTCCAAAAGCGTTCCCAGCGATTTCCTTATTGCCTGCGTTTTTTGCGTCGCGAATCTCCTCACTCCTCTTTGCCAACGAATATCAGCAGGGCCAGCAGCGGCAGCCCGGCGGCCAGCAGTGCCGTGCCCGACCAGCCGAAACGTTCGTAGACCGGGCTGGCCAGCGCCGAACCGATGGCGCCCCCCACGAAGATGCTGGTCATGTACAGCGCATTGAGCCGCGCGCGGCTTTGCGGCTCCAGGGCATAGATGGTGCGCTGGCCCAGCACCATGCTCATCTGTACGGCGAAATCCAGCACGATGGCGGTGGCGACCAGTCCGATCCAGCCCAGCCCGGCGCTGAGCAGATTGGGTGCAAAGGCCAGCGGCGCCAGGACCAGCGCCACCAGGCTGGCGCGCCAGGTATGGCCGGCGTCGGCGAGCCGCCCGGCGATGGGCGCTGCGACCGCGCCGATGGCGCCGGCGAGGGCGAACAGGGCGATATCCTGCTGGCTCATACCCAGGTGGCGTGCCAGCTCCAGCGGCGCTACCGTCCAGAACAGGCTGAAACTGGCGAACATCAAGCCCTGATAAAGCGCGCGACGCCGCAGCGTTGGATAGCGGCGCAGCAGATGCACGAGCGAGGCCAGCAGTTGCCCGTAGCTTGCCTTGTGGCTGGGGGCGTGGCGCGGAATAGTGGTGGCTATCACGGCCACGATCACCAGCATCAGGCCTGCCGCCATCAGATACACAGCACGCCAGCCGAACTCGCCGGCCACCACGCTGGCCAGCGGCCGCGCCAGCAGGATGCCGAGCAGCAGACCGCTCATGATGTTGCCCACCACGCGGCCACGGCTGGCCTCCGGCGCCAGGTTGGCAGCCAGCGGAATCAGCATCTGCACCGAGACCGAGCTGAGGCCGATCAGCAGCGCCAGGGCGAGGAACAGATCCGGTTGCGTGGCGAACGCTGCGGCCGCCAGGCAGAGCAGGGCAGCGACAGTGGTGATCAGCATCAGCCGACGGCTTTCCAGCAGGTCGGCCAGGGGCACCAGGAACAGCAAGCCGAGTGCGTAGCCGATCTGCGTCAGCGAGACGATCAGGCTGGCGCGCTCGGCGCCCAGGCCGACATCCGGGGCGATCAGCTCGATGATTGGCTGGGCGTAATACAGGTTGGCGACGATGGCGCCGCAACACAGGGCGAACAGCAGCACCAGTGCCTGGGGCAGGGCGGGAGATTCGCGGGTGAGCGAGGTAGTCTGACTTGTCATGATATCTCTCAGGCGTTCAGGGCTGGGTAGTCGGTATAGCCGGCAGCGCCACCGCCGAAGAAGCTGCTGCTGTCCGGCGCATTCAGGCGGCTTTGCTGACGCAGGCGTTGTGGCAGATCCGGATTGGCAATGAACAACCGGCCGAAGGCGATCAGATCGGCGCGACCTTCTGCCAGGGCGCGACGTGCGCTGTGCAGGTCGTAGCCGCCAGCCAGTATCAGCACGCCGTTCCAGCTGCGTCGCAGCTGACGGATGATGCGATCCCAGGCTGGATCGCTGTCTTCATCGAGCTGAGTGCCGACAATCGCCGGTTCCACCAGATGCAGATAGGCCAGGCGCCAGCGGTTCAGTTCGCTGACGATGTAGCCGAAGGTGGCTGCCGGGGTGTCGTCGCCCATGCCCATGAAGCGGCCCATGGGCGTCAGCCTTACGGCCACTTTCTGCTCGCCGATTTCCTCGCACACCGCTTTGACCACCTCGAGCAGGAAGCGCGCGCGGTTGCCGATACTCTGGCCGTAGCCGTCGCGGCGCTGGTTGCTGTTGGAATTGATGAACTGATCGAGCAGGTAGCCGTTGCCGGCATGTATTTCCACCCCGTCCATTCCCGCTTCCAGGGCGTTGCGCGCGGCCTGGCGGTAGTCGGCGACTATGTTGCAGATCTCATCGACGCTCAGCTCGTGTGGAACGGGAATGTCGCTCCACACACCCTGGCCGCTATCGTCTTCGATAAAGGTCTGGCCGGGCACCGGCATGGCGCTTGGGGCTACTGGCAGACGACCGCCGGGTTGCAGGCTCGGGTGGGAAACGCGGCCGACATGCCACAGCTGCAGAAACATGCGTCCGCCGGCCTGATGCACGGCGTCGCTGACCAGGCGCCAGCCTTCGATCTGCTCACGGCTGTGGATGCCTGGCGTCCAGGCATAGCCCTGGCCTTGGCGGGATATCTGCGTGGCTTCGCTGATGATCAGCGAGGCGCTGGCGCGTTGGCGGTAATACTCGGCATTCAGCGCGCCCGGTACGTTGCCGGGTTGCTCGGCACGTGAGCGGGTCAGCGGCGCCATCACCACCCGGTGGGGTAGTTGCAGGTCGCCGAGGCTGACGGGATCGAACAAGGAAGGGGCCATCTGAAGTCTCCGTGGTGGTTTGGCCTGGAGACTCAAGGTTAGGGACAGAGCGGAGTAAGGATAATCCAGCGCGCCGGCAACGCTGTATTGCGCGTTGCGCAATGAGTCACTCCAGTACCGTTTGCAGAAACGCCGTGAACGCGGCGATGCGTATAGAGCCGCGATGGTTGGGCAGGTACAGCAGGTGGATGGCACCGTCGTGTGGGCCTGGGGCGACCTCGTGCTCGGGCAGCAGACGCAGCAGCTGGCCGCTGGCGACGTCTTCGCGCACCAGCCAGTCGGCCAGCAGGGCCACGCCCTGACCGGCCAGCGCCGCCTGGCGCAAGATGTCGGCGTTGTTGCTCAGCAGGCGGCCGGTTACCGGAACCTGAAGCAGTTCGCCGTCCTGCTCGAAGCGCCAGTAGCGGGTCGGTTGGCCGTAATCGAACTGCAGGCAGGCATGGGTCTGCAGCGCCTCGGGATGCTCGATGGCAGGCGTGCGCGAGAGGTATTGCGGGCTCGCCACCAGCCAGCGGCGAAAACTGCCGACCCGCTGGCTGACCACATCGTCGCTGGTGATCGACGAGCCCAGGCGTAGGGCAACGTCAATGCGCTGACTGAGCAGGTCGACTACCTCGTCGGTGACGCGCAGGGTCAGTTCCAGTTGTGGGTGTCGTTCGAGCAATTCGCCCAGGCGCGGTGCGATCAGCCGACGAGCGAACTCTACCGGCACGCTTACGGCCAGCCGACCGCGCACATCGCCGCCGCTATCGGCCACGGCAGCGTCTGCTTCGTCCAGCGCATCGAGGATGGCCAGGGCGCGCTCGAAGTAGTCTCGCCCGGCCTCGCTGACGCTGATCTGCCGCGTGTTGCGGTTGAGCAGTACGCAGCCCAGCTCCTGTTCCAGGGCATTGACCGCGCGAGTCACCGACGAGGTGGCCAGCCCAAGTTGCCGCGCCGCGGCGGAAAAACCGCCGCAGCGAACGGTGGCGACGAAGGTGCGCAGAGCCAGCAGTTTGTCCATGGAAATGCCCGAAGTACCGATCAGCCCTCAGCTTGCGCGATTGGCCGGCTCGCTGCCAAGCACTGCGTGGCGCCTTGGGCCTTGCGCGTGTACCACAGCACCCGGCTTACGCCGCGGGTGATGGCCACGTAGGCCAGACGCCGGGTTTCGTCCTGCATGGCCTGGTCGTAGCTGCCGGCGAAGAAACCGCTCTGGGCGTACAGGGCGTTGCGCAGCGGGTGTTTGTCCACAGGCAGGCAGTCGTCGAGGATGATCGCCACCTCGGCCTGCAGGCCCTTGGCACGGTGGATGGTCAGGGCCTTGACCGGCAGCGTCTTGTCCAGTTGTGCGCGTACTTGCTGCAGCGGCTCGTTGCGTCGGCTGAGCAGTAGCACGGCGGTGCGATCGGCGCCGGAGCGGCTGGCGACATGGGCGCATTGCGCGCGGATTTCTTCGAGCAAGCGCGGCAGGCCGTTGGCCAGGTCGAAGCGCTGGATCAGCTTGACGCCGTGGTCGCCCGGTTGCATTGCCCTGGCCGCGACGCAGGTCTTGGCCTGCTTGTTGTGCACTTCGGCCAGCACTTTTTCGCCATCGCGGATCACCGGCTCAATGCTGCGGTAGTTGGTGCCCAGCAGCAGAGTAGTGCTCTTGCCGCGTCCGCGGCTGGGGAAGTGCCGGTCGAAATCGATGAACAGCTCCGGCGAGCTGCCGCGCCAGCCGTAGATCGATTGCCAGTCATCGCCGATGGCCATCAGGCTGATACGCTCGCCCGCAGCGTGCAGGCGACGATGCACGGCCTGCAACCACAGCACGATCTGCGGCGAGATGTCCTGGAATTCGTCGATCAGCAAGTGACTCAAGGCGAGCAGGGCGGGGCCGGGTTTGCCGCCGTCGCTGCTCAGGCGCTCGCTCAACTGCGCGAACGCGCCGTTGAAACTGCTCAACCCCTGGCTGTGCAGCAGGGCGCTGAATTGTTGGTGGAAGCGCTGCATGGCCTCGATGAAATCGCGCTCGCGGAGGCCGCAGCCCAGCGCTTTCACGTCCAGGCGGTCGAGACGGATGCCCAGGCTCTCGGCGAAGTCGATCTGCCCGTGCAGCAGCTCGAACAGCGGCAGAGCGGCGAATTCACCGGGCAGCTTGCAGGCATCCAGCGGTACCTTGGCCTTGCCCTGTGGCGGCTCCTCGGGCGCTGGCAGCTTGAGCAGACGGTGAGTCAGGGCGCGAAATCGCGCGTCGTCGGCGTAGGCGTTCTGGTAGGCCTGCTTGAGCAGGCGCTGCTGCGCTGGACGCAGGCGCGTGCCTGCGAGCGGGTTGTCCGGTTCGTCGCCGGGCTCGTCCAGTTGCTCGAACCAGCGCGGGTTGCCCAGGCTTTCCTTGGCCAGCGTCGCCATGGCGGCGTGGAAGGTGCGTACGCACTGGCGCGCATCGTGCGGGTAGTGCCAGAAGTCGAGCAGGCGTTGCAGGCGCTCGCGCAGCTCGTGGCAGGAGGCGTTGGTGAAGGAGATTACCGTCAGGCGTTTCGGCTCGATGTCCAGGTGGCAGAGCAGGAACACCACGCGCAGTACCAGGGTGCTCGACTTGCCCGAGCCGGCGCCGGCGAAGATGCGCGCCAGCGGCGCGCGGCAGAGGATCATCGCCCACTGCTCCTCCGACGGTGCGCCGATCAGCCCGGCGCTTACCGCTTCGGCCACGCGCTCGCGCATGGCCTGCACCTGGGCATCTTCGATCTTCAGGCGGGCGGCGGGGTAGATGCCGACGGGGCCAGGCTTGCCGCTGGGGGTCTTGCGACTGCTGGCTTTCTTGTTGGCGGTGGATTTCTTCTTGTTTTGTTTGCGTACGGGCTTGCGCGGCTGCGCAGCTTCGCGCTCGGCGCGCAGGTAGGCGGTGGTGCGGGGGAAGTAGCGGGCGAGGGCGCTGGACAGCAGTTGTTTGTAGCGCGCGACGGCGGAAAGCATGCGGCGGTGATGACCTGGCTAGCAAAACGGGAATGATAAGCCTTGGGGCGCGATGGCAGGCAAGGGTGGCGCTTCGATAAATGCGCAACTTTGTGCAAGCGCTCGGTGCGTACGGGTTTCAGACTGGACTCAGTTTTCGGAGGATGCCATGAACCTGTCGCTTTACCTGCTTACCGTACTGATCTGGGGCACGACCTGGATCGCCATCAAATTGCAGATGGGCGAGGTGGCCGTCGCCGCCTCCATCGCCTATCGCTTCGCATTGGCCTCGGCAGTGCTGTTCGCCATGCTCTGGTTCAGCGGCCGCCTGCAGCCGCTGGATCGCCGTGGTCAGGGCATCTGCCTGTTGCAGGGGCTATGCCTGTTCTGCCTCAACTTCCTGTGCTTCTACACCGCCAGCCAGTGGATACCCAGCGGCCTGATCGCGGTGATCTTCTCCACCGCTACCCTGTGGAATGCGATCAATGCGCGGCTGTTCTTCAAGCAGCGCATCGCTGCCAACGTGCTGCTCGGCGGCGGGCTGGGGCTGGCCGGTCTTGGCCTGCTGTTCTGGCCGGAGCTGGCCGGGCATGAAACCAGCCGCGAAAGCCTGCTGGGCATCGGCCTGGCGCTGTGCGGCACGCTGTTCTTCTCGGCCGGCAACATGCTCTCCAGCCTGCAGCAGAAGGCCGGGCTCAAGCCGCTGACCACCAATGCCTGGGGCATGCTCTATGGCGCGCTGATGCTGGTGGGCATCTGCCTGGTCAGCGGCACGCCGTTCGCCTTCGAATGGAACGCGCGCTATGTCGGCTCGCTGCTGTATCTGGCGATTCCCGGCTCGGTGATTGGCTTTACTGCTTACCTGACTCTGGTCGGGCGCATGGGCCCGGAGCGCGCAGCCTACTGCACGGTGCTATTCCCGGTGGTGGCGCTGAACATCTCGGTGTTCGCTGAGGGCTACCAATGGACGGCCCCGGCACTGCTCGGCCTGGGGCTGGTGATGCTGGGTAACGTGCTGGTGTTTCGCAAGCCCAAGCCAGTGCTTACCGAGGCTAGGGCCTAAGCGCGGTAGACCCGGAAGAGTGCGCCGCGCGCACCGTCGATCAGCTCCCGCGAATCAGCTTGCGCAGCATAAAGCGATTGGGGTGGCTGGCCTCGGCAACGTCGCGTGGCACCGGCAGCGGCTCGTCCTCCAGCCAGGCGGCGATCAGCTCGCCCGACAGCGGCGCGGTGATCAAACCGCGCGAGCCATGGCCGCTGTTGATGTACAGGCCATCCAGCCAGGGGCAGGGCGTTTCCGGCACTTGGCGGGCGTCCTTGGTCAGCACGGCGTAGGCCTCATTGAAGGCCTGCTGCTCGGCCAGCGGGCCTACCAGCGGCAGGTAGTCCGGACTGGTGCAGCGAAACGCCGCGCGGCCATGCAGCATTGCTGGGTCGAGCGATTGCGTATCGAGCCGCTCGGCCAGATCGAGAGAAATCTCCCGCAGCAGCTCGAGGTTGCCGGCGTGCTCGGCCACGCTGGGCTCCAGATCATCGCTATGGAAGTCGAAGCTGGCGCCCAGGGTGTGTTCGCCGCCGCGCGGTGGTGCAACGTAACCTTCGGCGCAGACCACCGTGCGTAGCGTACTGCTGGCCGTGCTGGCCGGGAGACGGCTGATCTGCCCGCGAATACGCTTCAGCGGCAGGTTCGCCTCCGGCAGCAGGCGGCCAATCTCGGCGGCGCAGGCCAAGACCAGCACGGGCGCCTCGGCCAGTACGCCGTTCTGCCCCTCGACGCACCAGCGATCATCCTGCCGACTCAGGCTCAGTGCCTCCTGATAGGGACGCAGCTCGATCAACGGATGTTGCACCAGTTGCCGGCACAGCGCGGGCGGGTGCACCCAGCCGGCATCCGGGTAGAACAGGCCGCCGGCTGGCAGGCCGATGCCGGCACGATCTTCGGCTTCGGTCTGGGGCAACGCGTGCAGCAGGTCATTCGGGAAGGCCGCGGCCAGTTTGGCTTGACGCTCGGCTTCCTTGGCGTCGAAGGCCAGTTGCAGCACACCGCAGGCATCCCAGTCGACGCCGCGCTGCAGGCGTTCGAGCAGGCGGCGGGTATGGCCGAAACCGGCGACGATCAGTCGCGACAGCGCGGTGCCATGGGCTGACAGTTTCAGGTAGAGCACGCCCTGGGGGTTGCCTGAAGCCTCGCGGGCGACATCGTCATGGCGCTCCAGCAGGGTGACGCGCCAGCCGCGTGCGGCCAGGCTGGCGGCAGTGGCGCAACCGGCCAGGCCGGCGCCGATTACCACGGCCTGGCGTTCGCCCGTCGTCAATCTCGGTCTGGCGAACCAGGGCACCGTGCGCTGCATCTGCTGCGCCTGGAACGGGCCGGCCAGCATTTCGCGCTTGTGGCCGAAGCCCTTGATCCGCAGTACGGCAAAACCTGCAGCGATCAGCCCGCGTCGGACGAAACCGGCACTGGTGAAGGTGGCCAACGTGGCGCCGGGCGCCGACAGCCGCGCCAGTTCGGCGAACAGCGCATCCGTCCACATCTCCGGGTTCTTCGCCGGGGCGAAACCGTCGAGGAACCAGGCATCGACCTTGGCGTCCAGCTGCGGCAGGCATTCCAGCACGTCGCCGATCATCAGCGTCAGCACCACGCGGCCGCCATCGAGCAGCAGGCGCTGGAAGCCGGGATGGATGGCGCGGTACTGCGCCAGCAGCTGCTCGGCGTAGTGTGCCAGCTCCGGCCACAGGGCCAGGGCGCGCTGCAGGTCCGTCTGGGTCAGGGGGAATTTCTCCACGCTGACGAAGTGCAGCCGCGCATCGCACGGAGCATGCTCGGCGAAGGCTTGCCAGGCGCAGAGAAAATTGAGTCCGGTACCGAAGCCGGTTTCGCCGATCACCAGGCGCCCGCCGGCCGGCAGGGCCTGGCAGCGTTCGACGATCTGGTTGTGAGCGAGGAAGACGTGACGGGTTTCCTCCAGGCCGTTGGCGCGGGAGAAGTACACGTCGCCATAGCTGCGCGACAGTGGCTGGCCGTGTTCGTCCCAGTCGAGCTGGGCGTTGTGGACGTCGGACATGATTGCATCCCGATAAAACAGGCGGCGATTCTAACCGCTGTGCACGCGGTTTACCCGGCGCAGGTCAATCCGTGGCGAGCTGCCGCCAGGCAAAGTCGCGGCCGATCCATTACGCTTTAACGATCATTCCAGGGAGGTTTTCTGCATGTTCGAATCCGCCGAAATCGGCCGCAGTATCGACAAGGCCACGTTCGACGCCGAAGAGCCGGCGCTGCGCGAGGCGTTGCTGGAGGCGCAGTACGAGCTCAAGCAACAGGCGCGCTTCCCGGTGATCGTACTGATCAACGGGGTCGAGGGTGCCGGCAAGGGCGAGACGGTGAAGCTGCTCAACGAGTGGATGGACCCGCGGCTGATCCAGGTCAGCACCTTCGATCTTCAGACCGACGAGGAACTGGCGCGGCCGCCGGCCTGGCGCTACTGGCGACAGCTGCCGCCGAAAGGGCGCATGGGCGTGTTCTTCGGCAATTGGTACAGCCAGATGCTGCAGGGGCGGGTACACGGCAAGTTCAAGGACGCCGTGCTGGATCAGGCCATCGATGGCGCCGAGCGCCTGGAACGCATGCTTTGCGACGAGGGCGCGCTGATCTTCAAGTTCTGGTTCCACCTGTCCAAGCAGCAGATGAAGGCGCGCCTCGAAGCGCTCAAGGACGACCCGCTGCACAGCTGGCGCATCAGCCCGCTGGACTGGCAGCAATCGAAGACCTATGACAAGTTCGTGCGCCACGGCGAGCGCGTGCTGCGCCGTACCAGCCGCGACTACGCGCCCTGGTACGTGGTCGAGGGCGTCGATCACTACTACCGCAGCCTGACCGTTGGGCGCATTCTGCTCGAAGGCCTGCAAGCGGCCCTGGCCAATCCGCAGCGCTCGAAGCTGCAGCCGCATGCGGCGCCGCTGGCCTCCAGCCTGGACAACCGCGGCCTGCTGACCAGCCTGGACATGACCCAGGCCCTGAGCAAGGAGGAGTACAAGGAGCAGTTGGCCACCGAGCAGGCGCGACTATCCGGCCTGATGCGCGACAAGCGCATGCGCAAGCACGCGCTGATCGCCGTGTTCGAAGGCAACGATGCCGCCGGCAAGGGCGGCGCCATCCGCCGCGTGACCGGCGCGCTCGACCCGCGCCAGTACCGCATCGTGCCGGTGGCGGCGCCGACCGAAGAAGAGCGTGCCCAGCCCTACCTCTGGCGCTTCTGGCGGCACATTCCGGCGCGCGGGCATTTCACCATCTTCGACCGCAGCTGGTACGGCCGCGTGCTGGTGGAGCGGATCGAGAGCTTCTGCAGCCAGGCCGACTGGCTGCGCGCCTATGGCGAGATCAACGATTTCGAGGAGCAGTTGACCAACGCCGGGGTGATTCTGGTGAAGTTCTGGCTGGCCATCGACCAGCAGACGCAGCTGGAGCGCTTCAAGGAGCGCGAGCAGATCCCGTTCAAGCGCTTCAAGATCACCGAAGAAGACTGGCGCAACCGCGACAAGTGGGACGACTACGCCGATGCAGTGGGCGACATGGTTGACCGCACCAGCACCGAGATCGCGCCCTGGACGATGATCGAAGCCAATGACAAGCGCTTCGCCCGGGTCAAGGTGTTGCGCACCATCAATGAGGCCATCGAGGCGGCGTTCGCCAGGGATTGAGGCGTTAATCGCGGCTTCAGCCGCGACCCCGATCTGTAGGAGCGGGATCGGGATAGCGCACCGGATCGCTCCGTATACGCCAGATCAATGATGGTCGCGCCCAGCTATGGACTGGATTTATCTTCACGCCATTCGCCATCCAATAACAACGAGGTGCGTCATGCGTGAAGTGGTGATCGTCGATAGCGTGCGGACTGGCCTGGCCAAGTCCTTCCGCGGCAAGTTCAATATGACCCGGCCGGACGACATGGCCGCTCACTGCGTCGATGCGCTGCTGGCGCGCAACGGCATCGACCCGAAGCTGGTCGATGACTGCATCGTCGGCGCCGGCTCCAACGAGGGCGCGCAGGGCATGAACATCGGCCGCAACGTCGCCGTGCTCTCGCGCCTGGGCAATCCGGTGGCGGGCATGACGCTGAACCGCTTCTGCTCCTCGGGCCTGCAGGCCATCGCCATCGCTGCCAACCAGGTGGCATCCGGCTGCAGCGACATCATCGTCGCCGGCGGCGTCGAGTCCATCACCATGACCCTGAAAAGCATGAACATGGACAACCTGTTCAACCCGCTGCTGCAGCAGGACAACCCCGGCATCTACTATCCCATGGGCAAGACCGCCGAGATCGTCGCCAACCGCTACGGCATCAGCCGCGAGGCCCAGGACGCCTACGCCCTACAGAGCCAGCAGCGCACCGCTCGCGCTCAGGCCGAGGGCCTGTTCGCCGACGAAATCGTACCGATGTCGGTGAAGTATCAGGTCGAAGACAAGGCCACCGGCGAGAAGAAGATCGTCGACGGCGTGGTCGAGGCGGATGACTGCAACCGCCCGGACACCACCCTGGAATCCCTGGCCAAGCTGCAGCCGGCGTTCGACCCGGCTGGCAGCGTGACGGCCGGCAACGCCTCGCAGCTGTCCGACGGCGCCTCCATGACCCTGGTGATGAGCCTGGATAAGGCGCTGGAGCTGGGCCTCAAGCCCAAGGCCTATTTCCGCGGCTTCACCGTGGCCGGTTGCGAGCCTGACGAAATGGGCATCGGCCCGGTGTTCTCGGTGCCCAAGCTGCTCAAGGCCAAGGGCCTGTCGGTTGACGATATCGACCTGTGGGAGCTCAACGAAGCCTTTGCCTCGCAGTGCCTGTACTGCCGCGACAAGCTCGAGATCGACAACGAGAAATACAACGTCAACGGCGGCTCCATCTCTATCGGCCATCCCTTCGGCATGACCGGCTCGCGTCAGGTCGGCCACCTGGTGCGCGAGCTGCAACGCCGCGAGCTGCGCTACGGCATCGTCACCATGTGCGTCGGTGGCGGCATGGGCGCCACGGGGCTGTTCGAGGCCTATCGCGGCTAAACCTGGGCTACGCCGCGCGTACCACCGGCAACACGCATCGCACGAACGCACCGCGGTGCGCATGGCTCACCCTACGGGATCGCTGGCCCCACGACGGCCAGCGATGCGCTGTTTATACTCGCGCTCTGACCTTCGACTGGAGCGCCTGCCCATGCCCTTTGCCGAAAACCTGATCGCCTTCACCCTGGCGGCCACACTGCTGACCCTGACCCCGGGGATCGACACTGCGCTGGTGTTGCGTACCGCAGCGGTCGAGGGCCGGCAGCAGGCGTTTCGCGCGGCGCTGGGCATCAATGCCGGCTGCCTGATCTGGGGCGCGGCGGTAGCCTTCGGCCTGGGCGCGCTGCTGGCAGTTTCCGAGTTCGGTTACAACCTGCTCAAGTACTGCGGCGCGGCCTATCTGGCCTGGCTCGGGCTGAACATGCTGCTGCGCCCGCGTACCTCGCTGGCGCCGCAACAGGCCAGCGGCAAACCTGGCGCCAACTGGTTCGTGCGTGGCCTGCTGGGCAATGTGCTCAACCCCAAGGTGGGGATCTTCTACGTTTCATTCCTGCCGCAGTTCATTCCGCAGGGGCAGCCCCTGATCGCCTGGACCTTCGGTTTGGTGGGCATTCACGTGGTGCTCAGCCTGGCCTGGGCGATGTTGCTGATCGGTGCTACCCAGCCACTCGGTCACTGGCTGCGGCGCGAAGCTGTGATCAAGTGGATGGATCGCAGCACCGGTCTGATCTTCATGCTGTTTGCCGCGCGCCTGGCATTGAGCCGGCGCTGAGTGTGCTTCGGCGTTATCGGCTTCTCGCGTTCAGGCGGTGACGATGGATCGGTTTCAGGAAATGAAGGTGCTGCTGGCGGTCACCGAAGCCGAGAGCTTCGCCGGCGGCGCCAAGCTGTTGGGTATTTCACCGCCCAGCGTGACCCGCGCCGTTGCTGCGCTGGAGGCGCGCCTGGGCACGCTGTTGCTGGCGCGCAGCACGCGTAGCCTGCGTCTGACCGAGGCCGGCCAGCGCTATGTCGAGGATTGCCGGCGCATCCTGCTGGAGCTGGAGGAGGCCGAGGAACTGGCCGCCGGTGGCAGCGTGCGGCCGCGTGGACGGCTCACCGTGACGGCGCCTGTGATGTTCGGCGAACTGTTCCTGATCCCGCGTATCGCCCAGTACCTCGACACCTACCCGGATGTGGAAATCAATGCGCTGCTGGTCGATCGCGTGGTGAACATGATGGAGGAGGGCATCGACGTTGCCGTGCGCATCGGCTCGCTGCCCGAGGGCGATCACCCGGCATTGCAGGTCGGGCAGATCCGCCCGGTGGTGTGTGCATCGCCCGCCTTTCTCGACCGGGTAGGTCGGCCGCAGCATCCGGATGAGTTGCGCGATGCGCCCATCGTCATGTCCAGTGCCAGCGGTCTGCTGACGCACTGGAACTTCGTTGGCGCCGATGGCGGGTTCGGTTTCACGCCTGCGCCACGTTTCACCGTCAGCTCCAACCAGGCGGCAATCGGCGCCGCGCGCCTGGGCTGGGGCTATACACGCGTGCTGTCCTACCAGGTCGCCGATGCGGTAGCACGCGGTGAGATCGAACTGGTGCTGGAAACCTTCGAACCGCCGGCCTTGCCGGTGCACATCATTCATCAGGGCGGCCGGCAGGTGTCGGCCAAGGTGCGGACCTTCGTCGACCATTGCGCCGCGAGTTTTCGTGCCGACCCGGCTCTGCGCGCGGCCGGTGCTCCACCGGCAGCATGAATCATCATCGCGAGATGCAGGTGTTCCTCGCCGTGGCGCAGGCGGGCAGCCTGGCGGCAGCCGCCAGGGGGCTGCAGCTGTCGCAGGCGACGGTGATGCGCACCGTGACGGCGCTGGAAAACCGCCTGGACGCCAGCCTGCTGCTGCGAGGGCCTCGCGGCGTGAGCCTGAGTCCGGCCGGCGTGCGTTTCGCCGACAGCTGTCAGCGCATCCTGCAGCGGCTGGACGAGGCCGAGCAGTCGGTGACGGGCCTGCATGCCAGCCCGGCCGGGCAACTGACCCTGGCCCTGCCGCTATTGATGACGCACCAGGTGCTGATGCCCATCGCCGTCGAGTACCTGGCGGCCTTTCCCGAGGTGAGCCTGGCTACCCTGGCGCGCGAGGAGCTGCCGAGGCTGCTGGAGGAGGGCATCGACCTGGCGCTGGTGGTCGGGCACTTGCCCAGTTCGTCCGGTTTCGCCGTACCGCTGGGACAGGTGCGCCCGCTGATCTGCGCGGCACCGGCCTATCTGCAGCGCTGGGGCCGGCCGGCCAGCCCGGACGATCTCGCGGCGCACCGCATCATCGCCACCTCCTCGACCGGCCACGTGGGTGAGTGGCGCTTTGCGCAGGAAACGGTGAAGGTCGCGCCACGGCTGACCTGCAGCACGCCGCAGGCCGCCATTCGTGCGGCGCTCGCCGGCTTCGGGCTGACTCGCTGCCTGAGTTACGAAGCCCATCATGAGTTACAGGCGGGGCAACTGCTGGCTGTGCTCGAGGATTTTGCCGCGCCGCCCTTGCCGGTGCAGCTGTATTACCGCGAGGGGCGCCGTGCTGCCGCGCGGGTGCGCAGTTTACTCGACTTCGCTGTGCCGCGTCTGCGCGCTCATCCGGCATTTGCGATGAGGTAATTGCAGAAAATGAAATAGTGGATTGCCGTTTTTGGTGATTCTTCTGTGAGGTGGATGGGGTGAGCATGGCTCCATCGTCGCGAAAGCAAGTGGTCTCGCGATGACCAACCCTCACTTTCAAGGAGTCATCGCCATGTCCCGTCCCGCCATCAAACTGTACAACTTTCCTCGCTCCGGCCATGCCCACCGCGCCGAGCTGATGCTGTCGCTGCTGCAGCTGCCCACCGAGCTGATCTTCGTCGATCTGGCCAAGGGCGAGCACAAGACCCTGGAGTTCCTCGCCCTCAACCCCTTCGGCCAGGTGCCGGTGATCGATGACGGCGGCACCGTCATCGCCGACTCCAACGCCATCCTCCTCTACCTGGCCAAGCGCTACGGCAATGATGATTGGCTGCCGCAGGAGCCGGCCGCTGCTGCCCGTGTGCAGCGCTGGCTGTCCGTCGCCGCCGGTCCGGTGGCCTTCGGCCCCGCCGCAGCGCGCCTGGTCACCGTGTTCGGCTACTCGTTCAACGCCGGAGAAGTGATCAACCGCGCTCATGCGCTGTTCACCGTGATGGAAGGCGAGCTGAGCGAAACCCCATTCCTGACCGGCGACAAGCCGAGCATTGCCGACGTCGCCAACTACTCCTATATCGCCCATGCGCCGGAGGGCAATGTGTCGCTGGAGCCCTACCCGAACATTCGCGCCTGGCTGGCACGCATCGAGGCACTGCCGGGTTTCGTGCCGATGCCGCGTACAGCCGCCGGCCTGCAAGCCTGAGTCGCTGACCGCCGCCGGGATCGCCCGGCGGCCGCTTTCGTGGAGGGCAGAACATGCAACAGCTTCCCAGCCATCGGCAGTCGCCCTGGCACGCCGGTGAAAGACAACTGCAGGAAAAGGTCGGCGTTGCCGAGCGCATGGAGGTGCTCGGGCAGAAGGTGATCCGCGACCATATGCCGGATCAGCATCGCGAGTTCTTCCACCAGTTGCCGTTCATGATTGCTGGTGCTTTGGATGGGGCAGGCCAGCCCTGGGCCACCCTGATCGAAGGCGAGGAGGGCTTCGTCACTTCGCCCGACTCGCGTCAGCTGTCGTTCGATCTGGCCGCCATGGCGCTCGATCCGCTCGACCCGGCCAGCAGTGGCCTGCATGCGGGCGAGGCCATCGGCCTGCTGGGCATCGAGTTGCATACGCGGCGGCGCAATCGCGTCAACGGGCATATTCGCCTGGCTTCGGCACAACGCCTGGAGATCGCCGTGGAGCATTCCTACGGCAATTGCCCGCAGTACATTCAACTGCGCCAGTACCGCCGCGTGCCCGAGCGGGGCGGCGAGCGCGTGGATTCAACGGAGCTGGATGCACGCACCCGCGCGCTGATCGAAGGCGCCGACACCTTCTTCGTCGCCAGTTACGTCGAGCACGACGATGGTCGTCGTTCGGTGGATGTCTCCCACCGGGGCGGCCGAGCGGGTTTCGTACGAGTGGAGGGCAATCGCCTGACCATTCCCGATTACGCCGGCAACCTGTTCTTCAATACCCTGGGCAACCTCAGCGTCAATCCGCGCGCCGGCCTGTTGTTCGTCGACTTCACCACGGGCGATGTGCTGCAGTTGGGTGGCCGCGCCGAGATCATCCTCGACAGCCCGTTGATCAAAGCCTTCGAGGGCGCCGAGCGGCTGTGGACGTTCGACGTCGAGCAGGTGGTGCTACGCCCGGCGGCGACCTCGTTGCGCTGGGTCTTCGAGGAATATGCACCGACCAGCCTGATGACCGGCACCTGGGCGGAAACCGCCGCGCGCCTGCGCGAGCGTGAGCAGCGCAATCAGTGGCAGCGCTGGCGTGTGCAGAGTGTGCAGCAGGAAAGCAGCGATATCCGCTCCTTCGTGCTGGCGCCGGAGCAGGGCGCCGCACCCGGTTTCGCCGCCGGTCAGCACCTGCCGATTCGCATCACCACCGCCAGCGGTGAGACCCTGCTGCGCACCTACAGCCTCTCCAGCGCGCCGTCGGACGGTCAGCTGCGCATCAGCGTCAAGGCGCAGGGTGTGGTGTCGCGGCATCTGCACGAACAGGTTCAGGTGGGTGATGTGCTGGACGTGCGCCCGCCATTGGGGAGCTTCATCCTGAACAGCGAAAGCCGCCGGCCGCTGGTGCTGATCGGCGCCGGTGTCGGTATCACGCCGCTATTGTCGATGCTGCGTGAACAGGTGGCGCTGGGGCAGGGCAGGCGCATTCATTTCTTTCAGGGTGCGCGCACGCTGCGTGATCTGCCCTTCCAGGCCGAGCTGCACGAGCTGGTGCAGCGCGCGGGCGGCCTGTTGCAGGTGCACCGCGCCCTCAGCACGCCGGAAGCGGACGCTGTAGTGGGCCGCGACTACGAGCAGCAGGGGCGTATCGACCTGGCGCAGATCAAGGCTGCGCTGATGTTCGATGACTACGACTTCTACCTGTGCGGCCCCGCCGCCTTTACCCAGGCGATTTACGATGGCCTGCGCGATCTCAATGTCGCCGATGAGCGCATCCATGCCGAGGCGTTCGGCCCCTCGACGCTCACGCGCCGTACCGATGGCCAGGTGACGGCCCTCGAGCAGCCGCCCGCCGCGAGCGAACCGGTGCCGGTGCATTTCAGCGCATCGAGTAAGGAGGCGCGCTGGTCACCGGACAGCGGCAGTCTGCTGGAACTGGCGGAAAGTCGCGGCCTCACGCCCGAGTTCAGTTGCCGGGGTGGTTCCTGCGGCACCTGCAAGACGCGCCTAGTCAGCGGTCAGGTGCACTATCCGAACCCTCCGGCCGAATTGCCGCAGGACGGCGGCGTGTTGATCTGCTGCGCGGTGCCGGCACAGGGCGAGGATGGTGTCCAAACTCTGGTGCTTGATCTGTAAGAGGGCTGGGAAATGAGCATTCGTCCCTACACCCGTTACGCCTGGCCTGATGCCGAATCGAGTGATTCGCGCATCGCCCTCGGGGCGCATGACTACGTGGAAATCGAGCCGGGCTATCTGACGTCGAAGCTGTTGCACGGATGTGAGGCGCCGATGGGCAGTTCAGGCGGCGCCGGGCTCTGGCGGAGGCTTAGCGTTATTGCGGGGGAGGTTGGCGCGCTGGCGATATCGGTGTTCGGGCGCAGTGAGCAATGCGGTGAAGCTGTTGCCGTTTCGCGCGAAACGGCAACAGCCTCTGCTTACCCTTGCGCTTGCGCGTCTTCCAGCGCTTTGCGGTAGGCGTTGGCTTCGTCCTGCGACGGGAAGATGCCTACCAGCTCTCCATTCTGAAGCACATCCCAGACCACCGTCCCCATGGCGCGGGCCTCACGGGAAAGATGTTCGCTGTCACGTTCATGCACGATCACGTTCATGCTGTCTCCTCGATATGCGGATGCGGCGTTATGTCGCACTTCGTTTATACGCCTCGTTAGCAAGCTAATTAAACCGCTGGTTCGGCAAAGGACTGTTCCTTTTATGCAACGAACAACGTGATTTTTGTTGTGTCGTTTCCTGTTCGGGACGTTTTGAATTATCTTGAAATATTTGGCGGTGATTAGGCACCGAAAACACCGTTTCCGGTCCCCCCGGATTACTGACGCCCATACTGCTGGCGATATTGCGCAGGTGTCAGCCCGGTCAGTGCCTTGAACATGCGCCGCAGATTGGCCGGGCTGCTGAAACCCAGATCAGCGCTCAGGGTACCGAGAGGCGTCGAGGTCATGGCCAGGCGTTCACTGAGCTGATAGAGCTTGATGCGCCTGGCGTAGCTCGCCACGGCCTCGCCGGTTTCCGCCCGCACCTTGCGCGCCAGGGTGCGCTCGGACATCGCCAGCCTGTCGGCCAGGCTCTCCACGGTCAGCTGTTCGGCAGGCGTCTGCTCGATCAAGGTATGCAGGCGCCGCAACAGCCCCGCCGGTTGCTGCATCAGGCTGGCGCCCTGAAATGCACTGTGGGGCACAGCCGGGCGGGGTAGCACCATCAACTGGCTGAGGTCCTTGAACACGTCCTCGCTGACATGACGCTCGATGACTCCCTGAGCGATGGGCAGGTAACCGTTCACCCCGGAGGCGGTGGCCACGCGCTGGGCGAACACGCAACTGCTCTCGCTTTGCCAGCGAACCCGGGTGAAGCGCTCACGCATCACGTCCGCCAGCCACCAGGTTACCGTCGCTGCCTGACCGTTGAGGCGACCGCTGGCCGCGAGCAGGCCGACACCCGTGCAATAACTCCAAAGCTGAATGCGCTTGCCTGCGGCCGAAAGCGCCTTGATCAGCGTGGCATTGCGCGTCAGCAGCGTATCGACCTGCTCTGCCGACTCAGCCCAGAAACCGGGGATCAGCAAGGCATCTAGCGTGCGTGGGTCGAGGTTGGCGTGCGCTTGCAGCACGAGGCCATGGGCGCATTGCACCGGTCCGGCCTGCTCGGCGATATAACGAACCTCGAACAGTGCTGTTGCGTTCCGGCGATTGGCGGCATGCAGCAAATCGGCAAAAGCCAGCAGCCCGGCAGGCATACACTCGGGAAACAGCAGCAAACCAATGCGCATTGGATGGCCTGAAATGAATCTAAGATGTCCAATACTGCCATTATTGTTCATGGGGCGGATAGGCAGCATGGAGCTCTCAGAACTCGAGGGCTTTTCATGAAAATCCAGCAACTGCGCAACGCCACCATCATCGTCGAATTCGGTCAGCATCGAGTGCTGGTCGACCCTATGCTGGCCCGGCGGGACGCGTTGCCGCCGCTGCGTCTGTTCGGCGCCCGCCAGCGCAACCCGCTGGTGGAGCTGCCAAGCGGCGCCTGGACCGAGCTTGAGTCGGTCACCCATTGTCTGATCACGCATTGCCAGAAAGGGCATTTCGACCATCTGGATCGTGCCGGTACCCGCTGGCTACGCGAGCGACAGATTCCGGTGATCTGCACCCCGCATGATGCCGACCATCTGCGCCAGCGTGGCCTGAATGTCCAGCCATTGTTGCCGGAGCATGATCTTCCCGGTCCCTTTCTTGGCGGACGCATACGCACTGTCCGCTGCACTCACGGTCGGGGAGTAGTGGGGCGCCTGATGGAGCACGGTGTCGGTTTTCTGATCGAGATGCCGGGTGAGCCGAGCCTGTACCTGGCCGGCGATACCCTGCTTACCGACGAGGTGCGCGCCTGTGTGCGCGAGCACCGGCCAGCCGTGTCTGTGGTGCCGGCAGGTGGCGCGCGTTTCGACCTGGGCGGCGACATCATCATGGGCATCGACGAGGTGATCGAGTTCACCCGGTTGAGCGGCGCGGCTGTGGTGGCCAATCATCTGGAAGCCATCAGTCACTGTCCGGTCAGCCGCGTGGCGCTGGCCGAAGCCGCTGCCCGCGCACAGGTCGAGCTGCTGATTCCGCAGGATGGTGAGGTGCTGGCTTTCTGAGTATCAGCGGCGTCGCTGCATCCAGCGCCGATATCGGCGAGCGCTGAATATGTCCTGCACTTGCTGGGTCAACAGTGCCCATGAGGGGGCTACGCCGGGCTGGGTGCCTTGGCCCTGGCTCAACTTGCGCAACTGATATTTGACCAGTGCCATGTTGGCCAGAGAGGCCAGCACCTTGTTGTTCCAGGTGATCGGCGGCAGCTGGGGAGCGCTGCCGAGGCCGAGCTGCCAGTCACGCGGCAGGTTCGGGTCGATGGCCAGGGCCGTGCCGATGCCGACCATCTCGATGCCGCTGGCCAGCACTTCCTGCGCCACCGCTGCGCGGCGGATGCCACCGGTGACCATGATCGGCATGCTCGCCACGGCGCGAATCTCGCGGGCGAACTCCAGGAAGTAGGCTTCGCGCGCCAGGGTACGGCCGTCGCGGGCCTGACCCTGCATGGCCGGCGCTTCGTAGCTGCCACCGGACAACTCGACCAGGTCCACGCCCAGGCCGTCGAGCAGGCGCACCACCTGCTGTGCGTCGTCGGCGCTGAAGCCGCCACGCTGGAAGTCTGCCGAGTTGAGCTTGACCGCCACGGCGAAACCAGGTGCCACCGCAGCACGCACCGCCTTGACGATTTCCAGCAGCAGGCGCGCGCGGTTCTCCAGCGTGCCGCCCCACTGGTCGCTGCGCTGGTTGCTCAAGGGGGAGAGGAACTGGCTGAGCAGGTAGCCATGCGCGGCGTGGATTTGCACACCGTTGAAACCTGCTCGTTCGGCGAGTTGTGCCGTGTGGGCGAAGCGCTGGATCACTTCAGCGATCATTGTTTCGGTCATCGCCAGCGGCGTGGCGAAACGCTTGGACAGGTTGCCCAGCTCCAACGGCACCGCAGAGGGTGCCCAGGTCGGCTGGCCCAGATTGGCTTGCATCTGCCGGCCGGGATGGTTGATCTGCAGCCAGAACTGCGCGCCTTTGGCACGGCCGACCGAAGCCCAGCGCTCGAACCTGGCCAGCTGCGCGTCGTCTTCCAGTACCACGCCACCGGGGCCGGTCATGGCGCGGCTGTCGACCATCACGTTGCCGGAAATCAGCAGGCCGGCGCCGCCCTCGGCCCAGCCTTGGTAAAGGCGCATCAGGTGCTCGGATGGCGCGTGCTCGCTATCCGCCATGTTCTCTTCCATCGCCGCCTTGGCGAGGCGGTTGGGGATGATCGAGCCATTGGGCAGGACAAGGGGATCGAACAGGGTCATGGGTGCTTCCTCGGCTGAAGACGCGCTGACCTTAACTTTAAAGTTCACTTTAATGTCAACGGGCGTTTGTTCTCGCTTCGGCATGTTACCGCTTTGAAACAATCTACTTGATTCGACTGCTTGACCTTAAAGTTCTATTTAACCTTAGGGTTGCCGCGTCTGCCCTTCGGAGACCTTCCGAGGAGCAGGGAGCCTATGAATTCCTCAACGCGGATAAGAACGATGAAGCAGATTGCCGAGCTTACTAAACGTCTAAGACGCCAGCGCACTGCGGTGCTGGCCGGGATGATCTTCAACCTCGTGGCCATGCCCGCTTGGGCACAGGAGGCCGATGCGCACGCTGCCACGGTCGATATCGCCGGCCATTCGGTGCCGGTGGAAGCGGGCGGGCTTTACCACCGTTTCCACTCCAATCCCCCGCTGTCTGTGATCGCGGACGAGGCGCCGGATATCGATCTCAGCTGGTTCCGCGGCCTGAAGAAAACCAAGGTGGACATGGGCTTTGAGTCTTACTCGCCGAACTTCTATTACCGCAACACACGCGTCACCGCGGTATTCACCGCCGACCTCGACAGGCTTCGCGAGCTGATGCCGGCGCAGGTGCTGGAGCAGGTGCAGCCGCTGCAGATCTGGCCTGGCCGCGGGCTGGTCGCCTTTACCGCCTACGCCTATCACTACTGCGACAATGACAGCTACAACGAAATTGCCCTGTCCATCGTGACCAACAGGCCCGGCAATGCCAACCTGGGCCCCATCAGTCTGGTCGGGCAGTCGCTGTCCAAGGACTTCTGGGGGTACGTGCTCAAGCTGCCGGTCAACACCGAGCTGGCGCGCGTGCGTGGTGTGGTCGGTTACAACCTGCCGAAGTGGCTGACGCCCATCGATTATCGCGAGACCGACAAGAGTCTCGTCTTCGAGATCGCCGACGGCGACACCGGCAAGCTTGACGTTACCTTCGAGGTGGAGAAACTCGCTGATGCATCTACCGAACCTGAGTTGGTGACCAACAGCTTCACCAATATCGGACACGATGGTGAGCTTGCTTTCGGCTACGCCGTTTCCCGGCAGATGCGCCATGCAGCGAGCTCGGACGGGCAGAAGGTGAGCCTGGCGCTCGGCGCGGGCAGCCTGTCGACCTACATCGAGTCGCTGAAGCTGGGCAAGATGATCAGGTATGAATACGTGCCGGACTTTCAGAGCGCGCTCTACGCGCCCAAGCCGTTGGCACAGATGTCGCGCTGAACCGGTGAGCAGCGGCCATTCGCTGGCTGAACAGGCCGCTCCTGCAAACGGCGGCCTTATCTGCGCTTGCTGCCCGTGCGCCTGGTTGGCTTGTTCGGCTCGCCCAGGTTCATCTTGGCCAGCACTCGCCTGGCGTTGGCCGCGCAATCGAGGTCGTCCGGTTTGCTCTCGATCTCGTCGATCAGCGCCAGCAGGTGGCCCTTGCTCTGCGCCAAGCGCTCCTCCAGCGCCTCGATGTCGTTCACCTTGGCGTGCAGGGTGTCGAGCAGCTTGCCATGCTGCCACTGCGCCAGATCCTGCGGCAGCAGTGTGCGCAGCTCGTCCAGGCTAAAGCCGGCCTGCTGCGCGGTAGTGATCAGGTTGAGCACCAGCACTGCCTGTTCTGGATAGCTGCGGTAACCGTTGGCCTGGCGCTCCGCCAGCCTGAGCAGGCCGATGCTTTCGTAGAAACGAATACGTGAGGCTGCCAGCCCGGTACGCTTTGCCAATTCACCAATTTTCATCGCTGTTGTCTTCGCCAAAGGCCGTAAACCTGTAGCTTAACTTTAAGCTTTGGGCCCGAGCCAGGCACTGTCGGCGCCGACGACAATTTATGGCGAATGCCTCCGGCAAACCGGGCTTGTTGGCGTCTATGCTTGTCTGACTCATGGCCAGGCTCCACCGGCCAGCAATGACCCGTTCATCAGGCAGACCCTTTGAAGCGTTCGAGATTTACCGCGGCCCTGTTTTGCCTGCTACTCAGCCCTCTGGCTAGCGCTGAACGCTATCGAGTGATCACCGAAGAGTGGGCGCCTTACAACTATGCGGAAGGCGGCCAGCTCACCGGCATGTCCACGGAAATCGTGCGGGCGATCATGGCCTTGACCGGCGACGAGTTCGAAATCGTCTTGCAGCCAAGCATGCGCACTACCCGCACGCTGCGGACCCAACCTCGGACCATCATGTATTCGCTGTTTCGCACGCAGGAGCGCGAGCCGTTGTACAAGTGGGTGGGACCGATCGTGGAGGAGTCCATTCATCCCTATCAGTTGGCCAATGCGCCGCGGCCGATAACGTCTCTGGAACAGCTGCTGCGTGCTCCGCGCATCACCACGCGGCACGCAGGCCTGGTGCCGAGCATGCTGGAGTCGATGGGCTTCAACAACCTCGACAAGAGCGCAGTGGAAAGCCAGCAGCTCTACAGCATGCTGCTGGCCGGTCGTACCGAGGTGATAGTGGGCGATACCGATGCAGGCGTGGCCTACTACAGCCGCCAGCTCGGCATCGCGCCCGGTACGCTGCGACCAATCCCCATCGAGCTGTATCGGTCCTCGCTGTACATCGCCTTCAGCCGTGACAGTGACGATGCGCTGGTTGCCGCCTGGAGCGAGGCGCTCGAGCAACTGCGGCGCTCCGGCGAGTTGGCACGTATCCATCGGCATTACCAGAGGCGATAGGCCCTGAGCGGCTCATATGGCTCTGCTCGCAAGGGCGATAAGAGCGTTAGGCCAGAGCCACACCGCTTCGCATCAGCGCGCGATCGTCGCTCGGGCCATGCGCGTACAGACTCTTGCCGACAGTTACTGCGTGACTGCATACAATGTACGCCTGATCATTTCCAGCCATGCACATGGCGAACCCAACGAGGAACCGCCCCATGGCCTCCGCAGACAAACAGAAGAAGCGCGCCCAGCGGGCCAAGACCAAGGCCAGGCAGAACCGCATGGGCAAGCTCAGGCCGCAGGCCAACGTTGTCCATCCGATCCTGGCCAACCCGCTGATCGACGAGCCGTTCGATGATGTCGAGATCGACCTGAGTAGCTTCGACTTCAAGGACATCGAAGAGAACGGCTTCGACCCGGCGCATTTCGATGATCTGTTCCAGACGATGAAGACCGCGGAGGGCATCAGTCTGCTCGCCCTGTGCCTGGTGTTCTTGCAATATCCAGTGCTGGAACTGGTGGTCGCCGAGGAATCCGAGGACGCTGCGACCGACTTCATGATGGGCCTGCTGATCGTCTATCGCGCCATCTTCCACGAGGACGACGAAGACGCGGCAGTGGCCTGGATCAGCAGCGAAGCCTTCCAGAGCGCCTACAACGAGGCCTCGGCGATCCTGCAGAAGAAGAACGCCCGCGCCTGAACGGTCGATCAGCCCTTCAGCGCAGCCTCGATCCTGGCGATGTCGATCTTACCCATCGTCATCATTGCCTCGAAGGCGCGCCTGGCCGCTGCACGGTCCGGGCTGGCGATGGCAGCGCTGAGAATACGCGGCGTGATCTGCCATGAGATGCCCCATTTGTCCCTGCACCAGCCGCATTCACTGGCCTGGCCGCCGTTGTCGATGATCGCGTGCCACAGGCGGTCCGTCTCGGCCTGATCGTCGGTGGCGACCTGGAACGAGAACGCCTCGCTGTGCCGGAACGCCGGGCCGCCGTTGAGGCCGAGGCAGGGGATGCCCATCACCTTGAACTCGACCGTCAGCACATCGCCGCGCTGGCCGGATGGGTAGTCGCCGGGCGCATGATGCACGGCCAGCACGGCACTGTCGGGGAAGGTTTCGGCGTAGAAGGTTGCAGCCTCCAGCGCGTCGCGGTCGTACCAGAGGCATATGGTGTTCTTGCTGGTCATCCTCAATCTCCTCGCCGGGGTGATTCAGCAGTCTAGACCGGAGTCGCGGGGCAGGCCGCGTCAGCGACAGGTTCAGGCCCTGTCGCCGACTGGGCCTGGCATCTCAGCGAGAAGGGCGCTCGCCGATCACTGTGGTACGGAACATTTCACGTCGCATGCCGTGATAGTCCGATACGGGCATGTGCCATGTGCTGCGGTTGTCCCAGATCGCCAATGTGCCCTGGCGCCATTGCATGCGGCAGGTGAAGGCAGGGGACACCGCCAGGTTGAACAGATACTCGAGCAACGGTTGCGCCTCCGCTGCCCGCAGTCCTTCGATGCCGCAGGTATAGGCCGGGTTGATGAACAGGATCTTCTTGCCGGTTTCCGGATGGCGGATCACCAGCGGATGGTTGCGGGCCTCGCCGGAGGTGTCCTGGCCATAACGTATCTGCATGTTCTCCAGCAGTGCGTTGTGATTGGCGTTGGCACCATAGGCGCGTTCCGGGCTGTGCTGTGCGTCGAGCCTTTCGAGCAAGGCCTGCATGCCGGGGGAGAGCCACTCGTAGGCGAGTGCCATGTTCGCAAAGCAGGTATCGCCGCCATACTTTGGAACATCGTGTCCATAGAGCAGGGTGAAGGCCGGCGGCCGTTCCTGAAAGGTCCAGTCGGTATGCCAGGCCCCACCGAACACGAAGGGTGCCTTCTCACTCGCTTCCTTGACGACGTGTACCACATGCGGATGTTCCTGCATGCAGGTGACGTAAGGCTCGCGGCCAAACTCGCCGAACTGCGTGGTCACTCGCTCCAGATCGCTTACGCCCAGAGATTGCCCCTGAATGAACAGCACCTTGTGTCGCAGCAAGGCCTGGCGCAACTCGGCGTAGCCTTCCGCGCTCAGGGCGCGCAGATCGATGCCTTCGACATATGCGCCCAATGCGCCAGTGGCAGGTATGGCGCAAAAATGCTGGTAGTGAGTGTGCGGGTTGGCGCTGGGCAACGTGTAGATAAATTCGCTCATTTTGTTGTTGTCTCCGCGATCGAGGTGATAACAGCATGGGTTGAGCGATTGGCAGGCTCCATGATAATTACTGCCATTTCATGATCTCTGCTGCCACGATTCGCGCGGCGCCAGCGAGCTGAGGGCCTGCAAAATGGACTGGCGACAGAAACGTTCGGTGACTGGCGTTCGCTACTTGCTGGAGACGGCACAGGCAGAAGGCGTGGCGAAGGACGTCTGCTTGAAAGGCAGCGCCATCGCCTCGCTCGATCTGCAGGCCAGCGCCGCGCAGATCGAGGCCTGGCAGGAGCTTGCAGTCATTCGCAGCCTGCTCGAGCACAGTCGCCGCCCTGGCTTGGGCTTCATCACCGGCAGCCGTTACCACCTGACGTCCCTTGGCGTGCTCGGTTTCACCATGCTGGCGAGCCGTACGCTGATCGAGGCGTTCAACTCGTTCAGCCGATTCCAGTTGATGGCGTTGACCCTTTGCCCCACCCGCCTGGAACACGAACGGCGTGGTACCTGGCTGCTGTTCGACGCCAGCGTACTGCCCAGAGACGCCTGCGCTTTCGTCGTCGAACGTGGCATTGCCGCTTGCCTGAGCATCAGTTCGGAGTTGCTGAAACGCCAGGTGATCCCGCTGGCCGTGGAAATGACCGCGCCTGAGGCACTTGGCGCTTGGCACCCATCGTTCCCCTGCGTGCCGACTCGTTCAGCCAGACGTGATGGCGTCCTGTTTTCCAGCGAGGACTTGCACAGCCCATTGCCGCAGGCGCATATCGATGCGCGGCTCGAAGGCGAGCAGTTGTGTGAATTGCAATGTCAGGAAATATCCCACCAGTTACATAAGTCGCCCACCGCGCGGCAGGTGCAACGGGTGTTGATCGGGCAGTCCGGTCAGTTGCTTTCATGCCGCATCGTGGCCGAACGCCTGGGCATTTCCGAGCGCACCCTGCACCGTCGGCTGGCAATTGAGGGACATGCGTTCCAGCAGTTGAACGAACAGATCAAGAAACAGCTCGCCAAGCGTTTGCTGGCTGATTCGCGCCTTGATCTGCACACCATCGCGCAGCGCCTGGGCTATGCCGAGGCGGCCAGCTTTTCCCGGGCGTTCAGCCGCTGGACCGGCTATCCGCCGAGTCGCTGGCAGCGCCACAGCGAGGAGCCATGAGCGCTTCACGAGCGATCAGCCGGGCCCTCCACGTCCAGGCGATTGGCATGATCCAACAGGCTTTTCAGATCACGCAGCTCGATGGTTCTGTAGCCCTGCACCACTAGCCCCAGGCCCTCCAGCCTGGCCAGCGCGGCATTGATGCTCTGGCGGGTAGTGCCCATCATCTGCGCGAGATGCTCCTGGGAAACATTGAGCTGCAAGGACGGGGTTTGCGTGCGCGATCCGAAACCCTGCGCCATCAGCCACAGCCGCCTGGCGAGCCGATGATGCAGTGCCCCGGGCTCGCCGATCACCTGATAGGCCACCCGAAGCTTGTTGATGCTCAGGCGGGCGATGTCTCGCCAATGCCTGGGATTGTGGTCCAGCCATTGGGTGAAGGCCTGCATGGGAACACAAAGAATCCGCGTATCCACGTCAGCGATTGCATCTCGAATGTAGGGCCGGCCATCGATCAGGGAAATGTCGCCGAACCAGTGGCAGGGCTCCAGATAGACCAACAGCGAAGGGGTGCCGTCATGCAGCGAGCTACTGAGTCGCACGGCCCCTTCGATCACGCAGAAAAGGGCGTGTCGAGCGAATTCGCCTTCCCGGTAAAGGGCTTCTCCAGCGGCATAATCGTGCATCTTCGCATCGCGAATCAGTGCGCGCTTGAGCTCGATCGCGCAGGTCGAAAACCACTCATCCTTCTCCAGTACAGCCAGCAGTGAATCGGTATCTGATGGTGTGTCCATGCTCGGATTCAAAATTCAAGTTTTTGACAGACTGCCATCTTCGCTGCTCCTAGCCTAGTGCTCGCCAATAACAAAAAGCGCCTCGCAGACGGGAGTGGCAACTATGTTGAATCACAGCGAGTTCACTGGAAAAACCGTATTCGTCGCCGGCGGTACCAGCGGTATCAACCTGGGAATAGCCAAGGCCTTCGCCGCGTCGGGTGCGCGTGTGGCGGTCTTCAGCCGCTCGCCCGAGCGAGTCGACAGCGCGCTTGCCAGCTTGCGTGCCCTGGGCGCCGAGGCGCTGGGCTTTACCGGTGATGTCCGCGATAGCGGCAGCGTTCAGGAAGCGCTATCCGGAACCTGCGAAACCTGGGGCAGCATCGATGTGCTTTGCTCCGGCGCAGCCGGCAACTTCGTGGCGCCAGCGGCGGCCATGTCGGTGAACGGCTTCAAGAGCGTGATGGATATCGACCTGCTCGGCAGCTTTCACGTACTGCGCGCGGCTTATCCGTTCCTGACCCGTCCCGGCGCCTCGGTCATCAATATCTCTGCCCCTCAGGCCTCCATCGCCACGCCTTTGCAAGCGCACGTCTGTGCAGCGAAAGCCGGCGTCGACATGCTCACGCGCGTGCTGGCCATGGAGTGGGGGCCTGAGGGTATCCGCGTCAATTCCATCGTCCCCGGTCCTATCGACGGCACGGAAGGGATGGCGCGACTGACGCCGACGTCCGAGGCGCGGGATGCAGTCATTCGCAACCTTCCGCTGCGCCGCTACGGCGACATCGAGTCGGTGGCCAAGGTCGCGGTCATGCTCAGTTCTTCGGTGTGCGACTACGTGACAGGCGTCGTGTTGCCTGTCGATGGCGGCGCATCGCTCGCTGGCCCTGGGTTGTTTGGCTCTCCCGCCTGAGCCTGCAGTCCGACTTCTGCTCCACCCAACCAGGAAAACAATAATGAAAACTGCAGCCGATTCCAGCTACAAACGCGCGCTCGCGCGCGGCGATCTCGCAGCGAAAATGGATGCCATCGTCATGGGTTCCGGCGCCGGAGGCCTGACGGCTGCCGCGCTGCTGGCTCTCGAGGGCAAGAAGGTGCTGGTGCTGGAGCGCCATGCGGTCATCGGCGGTTGCCTGCAGGTCTTCAGGCGCCCCGGATTCGAGTGGGATGTGGGGTTGCACTACGTCGGCGAAGTTCATCGCGCCGGCACCCTGCGCAACCTGTTCGACAAGGTCACCCGCGGTGAGCTCAAGTGGCAGAAGATGCCCGACCTCTATAACAAGATCGCGATAGGCGACGAAATATTCGAGTACTACGCAGGCAGCGCTGCCTTCAAGGAGCGGCTCAAGGAATACTTCCCCGAAGAAGCGCACGCCATCGATCGTTACATCGAGCTGGTCAACGAGGCCAGTCGCCCCGCAGGTGAGTTCCTGGCCGTACGGGCGATGCCAGGCTCCTTTGCGGACAAGGCGTTCGAGCAGGTCGCCCCGCGCTTCATGCCGCTGGCCGAGCAAACCACGCTGGAGGTCCTGCGTTCGATCACCCGCAACGAAAAGCTGATCGCCGTGCTTTGCGGCCATTTCGGTGACTACGCCAGTTTGCCGAGTGTCGCCTCGTTCTCGGTACATGCCGCCGTCATTCGCCACTACCTCGATGGAGCGAGTTATCCCATCGGCGGCTCGCAAGTCATCGCCGACCTGATATCGGAAACCATCCGCAGTGCCGGCGGCATGGTGCTGGCTGGGGCCGATGTGGTCGGTGTCGTCGAGCATGATGGCAAGGTGGTCGGCGTGCGCATGGCGGGCGGTGAAATACTCGAGGCACCGCAGGTCATCAGCGGCATCGGTATCCGCCAGACGCTGAACATGCTCACCAGCGCGAACCCGGAAATCGAACAGCTCAATGCCAGGGCTCAGGCCATGCCCAGCACGCTGCCAGCGGTCGTGCTCAACGTGGGCCTCGATGCCAGCAATGCCGACCTGGATGTCGGCCCGGCCAACATCTGGATTCACCAGAGCGCGAGGCAGAGCGAGGACTGGCAGCACTACATTCAGGACCCGGCGCGGCGTCCGATGCCGCTGCATTTCATCTCGCAGCCGTCAGCTAAGGATCCAAGCTGGCCGCTGCGCTATCCCGGCCGCAGCACGATGGATATCTGCAGCTTTACCGACTGGAACCTGTGGCAGCCGTTTACCGGTACGCAATGGAAGCACCGGGGTGACGAGTACGAGGACCTCAAGGCCCGCCTCTCCGAGGAAATGCTCCAGCAGGTCTATCGTTTCTACCCGAAGGCGCAGGGGCACGTCGTCCATGCGGAGCTGGCCACGCCGGTGAGTTTCAATGACTTTCTGGGCCGCACGCGTGGCGATTTCATGTCCTTCGCGCCGACGCCCGAGCGCTATCAACAGCGTTGGACCCGTGCCTTCAGCCCGGTCAAAGGTTTGCTTTTTACCGGTCAGGATGTCGCCATGGGCGGCGTCAGCGGTGCCATGGTCGGCGGCTTGCTGGCCGCATCGGCGGCACTTGGCCGTGACCTGTTCCGTGAGCTGCGAGAGCTCGCCTGATTCCTTCAACCGACTATCGCCATTTGGAGAATAACCGTGATCAGAATGACCGTTTCCTACCCGCCCCACGAAGGCTTCCAGTTCGATCATCAGTACTACCAGTCAACGCACGCGCAGTTGATCAGGGACCGGCTCGGCGCTCACGGCCTGGTAAAGCTGGAGATCGATCAGACCTTGCCCGAACCTGGCGGCAAGCTGCCTGCGAGCGTTGCGGCAGCGCACATGTTCTTCGCCGACGTCGACAGCTTCAAGGCGGCAATGGCCGCTGAAGGCAAGGTGCTCGGTGCCGACCGCACGAACTACACCGATATCGTCCCGGTTGTGGTCATCAGCCAAGTCATCCAGTGATTCGGGAGGCCGTGCCTTGAACGGATTGATGCAGGACAAGCCGCTGCTCATTTCATCTCTGCTGGAGCATGCGGAGCGTTACAGTGCAGGGGTCGAAGTGGTATCGCGCCGTGTCGAGGGCGACATTCATCGATACACCTGGGCGGATGTCGCCCAGCGTTCTCGGCAAGTGGCCATGGTGCTCGATGACTGGGATCTGCCTGCGGGCAGCCGGGTCGCGAGCATCGCCTGGAATGGCTATCGCCATCTGGAGCTGTACTACGGCATCAGCGGCTCGCAGCGTGTGCTGCATACCATCAATCCACGTCTGCATGCCTCGCAGGTGGCCTGGATGCTGGAGCATGCCGAAGACGAAGTGGTGTTCTTCGATGCCAGCTTCATTGACCTGGTCCGTACTCTGCAGCCGCTGGTCCGCCGTGTTCGTCACTGGGTGCTGTTGGGTGATCAGGCTGCGCTCGAACGCCTCGAAGACATGCCGGAGGTCGTCAGTTACGAGTCGTTGCTGGCGAAGCACAGTGGTCAATACGCTTGGCCGCAGTTCGATGAGTTGGCGGCTTCGAGCCTGTGTTACACCAGCGGCACCACGGGCAACCCGAAAGGCGCGCTCTATTCTCATCGCTCGACCGTGCTGCACAGCATGATTCTCAGCACGCCCAGTGCATTGGGTATCGGTCCTCAGGATGTGGTGATGCCGGTAGTGCCGATGTTCCATGTCAATGGCTGGGGCACGCCCTACTGTACGGCGATGGCCGGTTGCAAACTGGTGTTGCCCGGCCCGGCGCTGGACGGGCAATCGGTGTACGAGCTGATCGAGCAGGAGTCGGTGACGGCTGGCGCTGGGCGTGCCAACGGTCTGGCAGATGCTGCTCGATCACGTCGATGCCCGGCAGGGGAGCTTTTCCTCATTGAGAAAAACCACCATCGGTGGAGCGGCCTGTTCTCCGAGCATGCAGAAGCACTTCGAGGACCGCTACGGCGTCGAAGTGATTCACGCCTGGGGCATGACCGAAATGTCGCCTCTGGGCACGGCCTCCGCGCTGATGGCGGAGCACTCGAGTCTGAGCCGTGAGGAGCAGCAACGGCTTCGTCTGAAGCAAGGTCGTCCGGTGTTCGGGATCGACTTGCGCATCGTCGATGACCAGGGCGTCGTACAGCCGTGGAACGGAACGAATTGCGGCCACCTGCAAGTCAAGGGGCACTGGGTCATCAGCGCCTATTTCAAGGACGACTGCGAGCAGCGTCTGGACGATGGCTGGTTCGCCACCGGCGACGTTGCCACGCTCGACGCCAACGCCTACCTGCAGCTCACCGACCGCAGCAAGGATGTGGTCAAGTCAGGCGGAGAATGGCTCTCGACCATCGATATCGAAAATATCGCCATGAACCACCCGGCGGTCGCGATGGCTGCGGCGTTGGGCGTGCCGCACCCGAAATGGGGAGAGCGCCCCATCGTGCTCGTCGTCAGGCGCAAGGACGCAGTCGTCAGCAGAGAGGAGGTGCTTGGTCTTTATGAAGGAAAACTGGCGAAGTGGCAGACCCCGGATGACGTCGTGTTCGTCGATAACATCCCGCTTGGCGCGACCGGGAAAATGCTGAAAACCGAGCTGCGCAAGGTGCTGGAGGACTACGCGCTTCCCGACACCGCCAGTGACAACCGCTAGGCGCTCGCCTGGCTCCCCCTCAGTGGCGCTTCAGTGCGCCAGCATTACTGGGCATTCCGAGAATAATTCATGCTTGATTTTTCGTACTCCAACCCAACGCGCATCCACTTCGGCAAGAGCAAGCTGTCGAAGCTGAATCAGGAAATACCCGCCGACGCCAGAGTCATGCTGCTCTACGGCGGCGGCAGCGTGATCAGGAATGGCACGCTGGCAGAGGTGCGGCATACGTTGGGAGAGCGCTACCTCAGCGATTTTGGCGGTATCGAACCCAACCCGAGCTATGAGCGACTCAGCCTGGCCGTTGAGCAGGCCAAGGCCGAGGACATTTCCTATGTCCTGGCCGTGGGCGGCGGGTCGGTGATCGACGCTGCCAAGTACATTGCGGCAGCCGCCTGCATGGCGGCGGACGGCTGGGCCATCCTCGAAAGCGGCGGCCGCTGCATCATCCGCACGCTCCCCGTAGGCGTGGTGCTGACCCTGGCGGCAACGGGCTCGGAAATGAACAACAGCGCCGTTGTCACGCGCTTGTCGACTCACGACAAGATTCCCTTTGCCAGTCGCCACTGTTTCCCGGTGTTCGCGATTCTCGACCCGACCCGGACGATGAGCGTACCTGCTCGTCAGGTCGGCAACGGCGTGGTCGATGCGTTCGTCCATGTCATCGAGCAGTACCTGACATATCCCGTCAATGCCCATGTCCAGGATCGTTTCGCCGAAGGCTTGCTGCTGACTCTGGTCGAGCTGGGACCGCTGGCCCTGAGCGAGCCGGAGAACTACGAGGTACGGGCCAATCTCATGTGGGCCGCCAGCCTCGCGCTGAACGGCCTGATCGGTGCAGGTGTACCGCAGGACTGGTCAACGCACATGATCGGCCATGAGCTCACCGCTGTGCATGGCCTCGACTATGCGCAGACCCTGGCCGTGGTCTTGCCCGCCATGCTCAGTGTGCGCCGCCAGGAAAAGTCGCAGAAACTGCTGCAGTACGCCGAGCGAGTTTGGGACCTTCGCGGAGGCTCGCGGGAGCAGCGAATCGAGCAGGCCATCGCCCTCACGCGCGATTTCTTCGAGCAGATGGGCGTTGCGACACGCCTGAGCAGTTATGGTATTGATGCCGGCGGTATACCCAAGCTGCTCGAACAGCTGGAACGCCACGGCATGGTCGCGTTGGGTGAGCGTCGGGAAATAACCTTGCCGATAAGTGCCAAAGTGCTGGAACAGTGCTTGTAGCACCTGGTGAGATCACCGCTCCTGGGGCGATCGACTGGTTGCAGCAACAGCCCCTGAGTCGACTTTCGGAGAGACAGACGCGTGCATACTGAATCAATCGTCTCCGGCATTCCGGTGTACATCGACGGCGAAAGCCCCGACATCATCGTGATGCTGCACGGCTGGCCGGATAGCCATGAAATATGGGCACGACAGGTTCAGCATTTCAAGCGCACGCATCGATGCGTGAGATTTACCTTGCCCGGCTTCGATGACCCGAAGACGCGGGGTTTTTCTATAAGCGAGATAACCGAGCTGATCCTGCGTGTCGTGAATCAGGTCACTCCCAACGGCACGGTCACGCTCATGCTGCATGACTGGGGGTGCCTGTTCGGGTTTCACTTCGCTGCCACTCAGCCGCACAAAGTGGCGCGAATCGTTGCCGTCGATGTCGGAGATGCCAGCTCACCGGCATTCAAACGCGGGCTGAGCCTGCGAGCCAAATGGATGATTTTTGCCTATCAGATGCCCCTGGCGCTGACGTGGTACCTGAAGGGTCCGGTAGGCGATTACCTGGCACGTGCGACCGCGAAATATCTGCGTTGCAAGACCGACCCGGCCAGCATCCATGCGGGTATGAGCTATCCCTATGCCATGCGCTGGATGGGCGCGCGCGGAGGATTGAAAAACCTTATCGGTCCGACCCAATTGGCGTGTCCCATCTTTTACGCGTACGGAAGCTACAAGCCATTTCAGTTTCAATCCGAACAATGGCTGCAGACATTGAGCACGAGCCCGGGCTGCAAGGTCGTGCTCTTCAAATCCTCCCACTGGGTGATGGTGGATTGTGCGGAGGGCTTCAATCGGGCCGTATCCGATTGGCTTGCACCGCAGGAGTGCGAGGGGCCTAGCTGACCCAGCGCTGCCTGGCCCAGCCACTGAAAGCATCGACCGCCAGCACCAGCAGCAACATGGCCAGGATCACCGTAGCGGCCTGGGCTTCCTGGAACAGGCTGAGGCTCATGTAGAGCATCTGCCCGAGGCCGCCGGCACCGACGAAGCCGAGCACGCTGGCCATGCGGATGTTGTTCTCCCAGCGATACAGCGTGTACGCCACCAGCTGTGGCCAGACGCCGTGCAGGGTGCCATAGCAGAAAGCGAGCATGCGCCCGCCGCCGCTTTCGCGGATTGCGTCGGCCGGTTCGCGTGGGGTGTTTTCCAGCGCTTCGGCGAACAGGCGACCGAGCACGCCGGCGGTGTGCAGAGCCAGGGCCAGGGTGCCGGCGTTGGGGCCGAGGCCGGCGGCCAGCACCATCAGCGCCGCCCAGACCAGTTCGGGAATGGCGCGCAGGGCATTGAGCAGCAGGCGTGTGGCGTGCAGTGCGATTGCGCCGAAGCGCCCGGCGGCCGGTAGCGCGAGGGCCAGGCCGAGGAGGGCGGCGAGCAATGTGCCGATGGCGGACATGGCCAGGGTTTCCAGCGCGCCGTGGCCGATGGCCTGCAAGTGCGCGGCGGAGAAGTCCGGTTGCAGGAAGCCGCTGGCGTACTGGCCCATCTGCGCCAGGCTGTCGCCGGCCACCAATGCGCTGAGGTCGATGCCCAGATAGAGGAACGAGGCAATCACCGCACCGAGAATGCCGGCAAGCAGGATCAGGTTGCCGGCTCTCATGTCAGCCTCGCACGCAGCAGGCGGCTGAACTGGTCGGCCAACAGTACCAGCAGCAGGAAGGTGAGCAGCATGCTGGCCACTTCGCCGCCGGCGAACATGCGCAGCGACAGGTCGATCTGCTGGCCCAGCCCGCCAGCGCCGACGAAGCCCATTACCACCGAGGCGCGGATGGCACATTCCCAGCGGTATACGGTGTAGGAGAGCATTTCCCCGGCGGCATTGGGCAGCACGCCGTAGGTGAAGGCCGTCAACCGGCTGCTACCGGCGCCCAGTAGCGCGCGGGTGGGGCGGGCGTCGACCGATTCGAAGATTTCCGCATACACCTTACCGAGCATGCCGGCGTAGGTGATGGCGATGGCCAGTACCCCGGCGGTGGGGCCGAGGCCGACGGCGCGGACGAACAGCAGCGCCCAGACGATTTCCGGCACGCTGCGCAGGAAGATCAGCAGCCCGCGTACCGGCCAGCGCGCCAGGTTCGCCCACCAGGCCGGGCGGCCACCGCGATGCACGGCCGACAGCGACAGCGCACGGCTTGCCAGCAGTGCGGCGGGAATGGCGATCAGCAGCGCCAGGCTCATGCCGGCGGTGGCGATGGCCAGGGTTTCCAGGGTGGCGCGGCCGAGCAGGGCGAGGAATTCGCCATCATGCGCAGGCGGCCAGAAACCGGCGAGGAAGTTGCCCATGGCGCGGGTGTTGTCGCCATCGACCAGTACGGCCAGGTCCAGCTCGCTCAGGCTCAGGCCCGGCCACAACAGCAGCAGCGCCAGAACGGTAATCAGCAGGCGCGGCAGGGCGGCGGGGTCGCGCGGGGCGGTGTTCAGCATCGCGGGATATGCGTCGGTTGCGGCTGTACGGGCGAGCTGGGGGCGGCCTGCAACTGCTCGTTCATATAGAGCGCTTCCAGCTGGGCAGGCTGCACCTCACCGGCCGGCAGGTCGAAGGCGATGCGCCCGTCGCGAATACCGATCACCCGCGGGAAGTGCGCCAGCGCCAGGTCGACGGCATGCAGGCTGGCCAGCAGGGTCATGCCGCGCTCGGCGGCCTCGCGGTTGAGCACGGCCAGGGTGTGGCCAGCCAGCACCGGGTCCATGGCCGAGACCGGTTCGTCGGCGAGGATCAGTTCCGGCGACTGGTACAGCACGCGGGCGATGCCGACGCGCTGCAACTGACCACCGGAGAGCTGGTCGCAGCGCTGGTAGAGCTTGTCGGCGATATCCAGACGCGCCAGGGCGGCCTGGGCACCGCCTGCATCCAGCGGATGCAGCAGGTTGATCAGGCCCTTGGCCAATGACCACTGGCCAAGCTTGCCGGCCAGCACGGCGGTGACCACGCGTTGACGCGGTGGCAGCGGCGGCGCCTGGTGGATCAGGCCGATGCGTGCGCGCAGACGCTGGCGCTGGCGGGTAGCCAGGCGCCAGGGGTTGTGTTGCAGCAGGTCGATCTCACCGTGCGTGGGTTGCAGGCTGGTGGCCAGCAGGCGCAGCAGAGTGGTCTTGCCGGCACCTGAGGGCCCGATGATGGCCACCCGTTCGCCGGGGCTGACCTCGAGATCGATGTTTTTCAGCGCAACCTTGCCGTTGGCGTGGGCCAGGCCCACGCCACGCAGGGCGATGCTCACTTGAGCAGGCCGGCGGCGCGAGCGGCTTCTTCGATGCCTTCGTAGTTTTCAGGCTTGGTCTCGATGAAGCGGCTGGCGGCCTGCAGGTCGAGAATTGCCTTCTGCTCGGGCTTGGCCGGGTCGAGGGCGAGGAAGGCGGCCTTGATCTTCGCCTGCAGGTCGGCATCGAGGTTGCCGCGCACGGTCCAGTTGTAGTCGTAGTAGGTCGGGGTGGTGGCGAAGACCTTGACCTTGTCGGTATCGACCTTGCCTCCATCGACCAGCTTCTGCCAGACCGAGGCGTTGAGCACGCCAGCGTCGGCCTTGCCGGCTTGCACCCAGGCTGCGGTGGCGTCGTGAGCACCGGAATAGGCCACGCGGCTGAAGAAGTCTTCCGGCTTGATGCCGTCCTGCAGCATGAAATAGCGCGGCATCAGGCTACCGGAGGTGGAGGACACCGAGCCGAAGGCGAAGGTCTTGCCTTTCAGATCCTGCAGCGATTTGACGGCCGGGTCGGAGGTGATGAACTTGCTGGTGAACTCGGCGTCCTGTTCACGCTGTACCAGCGGCACGGCGTTACCGGTCTTCAGGTGCGCCTGGACGAAGGTGAAGCCGCCCAGCCAGGCCATGTCGATACGGTCGGCCGCCAGCGCCTCGACCACGGCGGCGTAGTCGGCCACCGGCACGAACTCCACCTTCATGCCCAGTTCCTGCTCCAGGTAGGCACCCAGCGGCTTGAACTTGCGCAGCAGTTCGGTGGGGGCTTCGTCGGGGATGGCCGAGACCTTGAGGACGTCGGCGGCTTGCGCAAATACAGCGGATACGGACAGGGCGATGCCGGCGGCGAGCGCCAGGGTGTTCTTGAACATGTCGGATTCTCCGGTTCAATAGCGGGGAAGGCGCGCGGAGTATAGTGGCCGGACGCTGCGCTTGCAGCACGTACGCGCAGATGCCGGAGTTAATATGCGCGCTGGATACCAACTGCCTGGAGTTGATCGATGACTGCAACGCTGCCCGCCCTGGCCTTCGCCGGGATCGGCCTGATGGGTCTGCCGATGACCCGCCGCCTGCTGGCCGCAGGCTATCCACTGACCCTCTGGAACCGCACGCCGGACAAGTGCGCGACGCTGTTGGAGCAGGGCGCGCGTCGCGTGGAGAGCCCCGCCGAGCTGTGTCGCGATGCCGACTTGGTGATGCTGTGCCTGGCCAATACCGATGTGGTGCGTGAGGTAGTGTTCGGCCCTGGCGGGATCGTCGAAGGTGCGCGGCCCGGGCAGTTGCTGGTGGATTTTTCAAGCCTGGAACCGGCCGCCACGCGTGAGATGGCCGCGGAGCTGGAAGCTCGCACCGGCATGCGCTGGATCGATGCACCGGTTTCCGGTGGCACGCCGGGCGCCGAGGCCGGCACGCTGGCGATCATGGCGGGTGGCCGCGAAGAGGACGTGGAGCGCGTGCGCGCGGTACTGGCGCACCTGGGCCAGCGCCTGACGCGCATGGGTGAGGTGGGAGCCGGGCAGGTGACCAAGGTGTGTAACCAGATGATCGTTGCCTGCAACGCGCTGGTGATTGCCGAGGTGGTGGCGTTGGCCGAGCGCTCCGGCGTCGATGCCAGCCTGATCGCGCAGGCTTTGGCCGGTGGTTTCGCCGATTCCAAACCGCTGCAGATCCTCGCGCCGCAAATGGCCGCCAGCCAGTTCGAGCCGGTCAAGTGGCACGTGCGCACCCTGCTCAAGGACCTCGATACGGCGGTCAAACTGTCGCGTGAGCAGGGCAGCGCCACGCCCATGAGCGGCCTCGCTGCACAGCTGATGCGCCTGCACGGCAGCCAGGGCAATCTGGAACGTGACCCCGCCACGCTGGTGGAAATGCTGCGGGAGCCGTGCCGATGAAGATCGCTGCCAACCTGTCCATGCTGTTCACCGAGCTGCCGCTACGCGAGCGTGTGCTGGCCGCGATGCGTGCGGGGTTCGATGGCGTGGAGATCCAGTTTCCCTACGAGCTGCCGGCCATCGCCCTGAAGGAGGTGCTGGAGCTCAGCGGCATGTCACTGGTGCTGATCAACGTGCCGGCGGGCGACCTGATGACGGGCGGCCCCGGTCTGGCCAGCGTGCCGGCGCGCCAGGCCGAGTTCGATGCCGCGCTGCAGGAGGCGCTGACCTATGCCGCCATGGTGCGCCCGACCTGCGTCAACGTGCTGCCGGGGCGCCTGGCCGAAGGCGTCAGCCGGGAGCAGGCGCTGGCGTGTCTGGTCGTCAACCTGCGCAAGAGCGCCGAGGCGTTCGCCACACTGGGCATTCGTGTGCTGGTCGAGGCGATCAATCCGATCGACATGCCGGGCTTTGTGATCAACACGCCGGAGCATCTCGATGAATTGCTGCGTGCGGTGGATCATCCCAATCTGGCCGCGCAGTACGACCTCTACCATATGGCGCGCCAGGAGCTGGATGTGGCGGCGGGCATACGCCTGTTGGCCGGGCGCATCGGCCACGTGCAGTTCGCCGATGTGCCGGGGCGCGGCGCGCCAGGCAGCGGTGAGCTGGATTTTGCGCCGATGCTCGAAACCCTGCATGAGACCGGATATCGCGGCTGGCTTGGGGCCGAATACAAGCCGGGTGAGGCAGGTACGCAGGCGAGTCTGGGTTGGTTGCCGGGGTTCAAGGCTGGAGTGTGAGTGTTTGATCGCGGCTGAAGCCGCTCCTACAGATACCCACCGATTTCGTAGGAGCGGCTTTAGCCGCGATGAGATATCAGACTCAGGCAACGGCCAAGCAACGACAAGGTGCGCGAGCTTTCCCCGGATTGCATCCGGGCTACGCCGCTGGTCGCGGCTAAAGCCCCTCCCACAGGGCGGCGCGATTGTTGTAGGAGGCGCTTTAGCGGCGAGCTTATGCTCAAAGAAAGCTCAGGACCTGGCCGCTACCCGTTCCAGCGGCCGGTAGTGAGGTGGGAACAACGTGACGATTTCCGCCAGCGGTACCGGTTTGCTGAACAGATAGCCCTGCACCTGATCGCAGCCGCGCTCCTGCAGAAACTCCAGCTGCGCGGTGGTTTCCACGCCTTCGGCGACGACCTTCAGGTGCAGGGCATGGGCCATGGCGATGATGGCGTGGACGATCTCGCGGTCCTGATTGGAGTTGGCCACGTCCTGAATGAAGGAACGGTCCACCTTCAGCGTATCCAGCGGCAAGCGGCGCAGATAGGCAAGGGATGAATAGCCGGTGCCGAAGTCGTCGATGGACAGGCTCACGCCCAGCGCGCGGATGTTTTCCAGCAGGCCGATGGCGCGATTGATGTTGCTCAGCAGCGCGCTTTCGGTCACTTCCAGCTCCAGGCAGTGGGCGGGGCAGTGGGTCGCGTTCAGCAATTGCTCGATGCGGCCCGGCAACTGGTCGTTGGCCAGATTGAGCGCCGAGCAGTTGACCGCGATCTTCAAGCCCGGATAGCCCATGTGCTCCAGGCTGTTGAGATCGAGACAGGCCCGGCGCAGCACCCAATTGTCGAGCTGATCGATAAAGCCGTTGGCCTCGGCGATGGCGATGAAGCGTTCCGGGGTGAGCAGACCGTGCTGTGGATGATTCCAGCGCACCAGGGCTTCCAGCTTGCTCAGGCCACCGCTGCGCAGATCGATGATCGGCTGGTAGTAGAGGACCAGGCCATTGTCCTGCAGCAGGGTCTGGCGCAGGTCCTCTTCCAGTTGCAGCTCGTACGAGGCCTTCTGTTTCAGGTGCGGGTTGAAGAAATGCACCACGTTGCGCCCGCTGCCCTTGGATTGATAGAGCGCCAGGTCGGCGTGCTTGAGCAGCTCGTCGGCGCTGCTGCCGTCCTGTGGAAACAGGCTGATGCCGACGCTGGTGGTCATCACGATCTTGCGCCCGGCCAGGCTGATCGGCTCCTTCATCTGTTCCAGCATGCGCGCGGCCAGCGCACGCGGGTCGGCATTGCTGTCGAGGCTGGCGACCACGCAGAACTCGTCGCCGCCGAAGCGCGCGATGATGTCGCGCTCGCGTAGTGCTGCACGGATGCGCTGCGCCACCACGCGCAGCAGTTCGTCGCCGGCGTCGTGGCCAAGGCTGTCGTTGATGCGCTTGAAGTGATCGACATCGAGAAACATCACCGCCAGGCTGCGGCCGGTCACAGCATGCTCTTCCAGAGTGGCAGTGAAGACCCGGTTGAAGCCGCGGCGATTGAGCAGTTCGGTCAGTGGGTCGAAATGCGCCACCTGTTCCAGCGAGGCCTTGGCCTGATCGAGCTGCACCAGCAGGGTATTGACCCGCTGCAGGTCGCGCTCCTTGTCGTCGAGCTTGCGTCCGATCCAGGCTGCGGCCAGGCCCAGGCCGAGAATCAGCAGGGTGATGGACGCGACGATCACCACCAGTTGCGCGCTGTTGTCGGCACTGCGCAACTCCAGCGGCGTGCCATCGGGCACCACCAGGTTGAGCGCGGCCATGCCGGTGTAATGCATCGAGGCGATGGCGGCGCCCATCACCAGCGCTGCCGAATACTTCATCCAGCGCTGGCGGCTGGGCGAGCCGTTGCGCACGTAGCGGTTGAGCAGCAGCGCAGCGAAGCTGGCGCTGATGGCAATGATGATGGACAGGGTGAACAGGCCGCCGTGGTAGTAAGCCTGGGCGTCCGAGCGGATCGCGGCCATGCCGCTGTAGTGCATGGCGCTGATGCCCAGGCCGATGATCACGGCCGCCAGTAACTGCCGGCTGAGGCCGGGGCGCGGCATGGCCATGCAGTAAAGAGCGAGAAGGGCGGCAGCCAGCGCCACCAACAAGGAAAGCGCGGTGGTGGCGAGGTCGTAGCGAATGGCGACAGGTGCGTGGAATGCCAGCATGCCGATGAAATGCATGGACCAGATCGCGCCGGCCAGGCACAGCCCGCCGAGCAGCCCCCAGACCAGGCGCATGCTGCGCATCGGCACCTGATCGAGATGCCTGGCGATGGTCAGTGTGCTGAGACTACCGATACTGGCGATAACGTAGGACAGCACCACCAGCTTCGGGTCGTGTAAGCAGTCGAGCAGAACTTGGCCCTGCTCGGGCAGGTCTGCGAGAAAATGAATCGACCATCCTTCCATAGGCATCCCCCTGGCAGGGCGGTGTGCATGTCCATTCAGTGAAGCACAGGCACGTTCGTACTTGCGTGCGAGTCGACGGGCTATAGGCCACAAAATGACCAGCCCTCAAGGTTTTTAGCACTAAAAATGGCACTTTGCCTTATATGTGCCAGAAATTGGGCAGATTGGTTTAACTTAGCGCGTTGGGCCTGTATCAGGCGCATCGTTATGACGAAGGTTGAGGCGAAGGGCGTGAGACGCCTATCGCCCCATATTCGGCCGGTGCCGGCAGGGATGGAGGCCCATGGCCGAGACTCCCGTGAGGCACGAGCGGCAAGGTGAAGCAGAATGTTGGCGCGCTCATAGGGCAGGGCGCGCTATCCATCGGGCGCGGTTTACGTTAAGGCACCAGCAGGATCTTGCCGTCACGCTCGCCGCTGGCAGCTGCCGCCACAGCGTCCTTGATGTGTGCCAGGTCGTAGGTGGCGGCGACGCGGGTCTTCAGCTTACCGCTAGCGATCAATTGCACCAGCTCGCCGAACACCTTCATCTGCTGCGCCGGGCTGGCCTGCTGGAACCACTTGGCCAGCCAGAAGCCGCGCAGGGTGACGTCGCGAAATACGAACGAGGCCGGCGAAACCTGGCAGGCCTCGCCGCTCATCATGCCGTAGTTCACCAGCACGCCGCCGTTGGCCAGCGCCGCGGCGATATGATCGGTGCTGGCGCCACCCACCGCGTCGATGCCCAGGCGTACGTCGGCGCCGCCGGTAGCAGCACGAACCCGCTTGGCCAGGTCAGGACCGTCCACCAGCACCAGATCACCGCCTTCGGCCTCGACAGCGGCGACAGCCGATTCCCGGCGCACCACGTTGATGGTCTTGAAGCCGCGCAGCTTGGCCAGCTGGATCAGGTAACTGCCGACGCCCGAGTTGGCGGCGTTCTGGATCACCCAGTCGCCCGGCTTGAGGTCGACGAACTCGCTGAGCAGCAACGAAGCCGTCGGCGGGTTGACGGTGAGCATGGCCAACTGCAGCGGATCGGCCTCCGGTAGCGGGATGAGCTTGTCTGCCGGCGCGTTCAAGGCGCTGACCCAGGTGCCGCAACCCACCGGCAGCAGCACGGTCTGGCCGACCTTGAAGTTGCCGACGCCTTCACCGAGCGCCTCGACCTTGCCGACGCCTTCATTGCCGCCGACCGCGGGCAGCGGCGGCAGCATGCCGTAGGCGCCGGTCAGGGTCAGCACGTCCGACGGATTGATCGGTGCAGCCAGTACCTTGACCCGCACTTGCCCGGCGGCGGGTTCCGACAGCTCCAGAGGCACAGCGCTGATCACGTCTTGCGGCACCGGGCCGCGTTGCTGGTATTCGGCTTTGAGCATGTCTGATCTCCTGAAGACTGGCGCAAAAATGCGTGCAGCCAGTCTAGCTGCGATAGGGCAAAGCGGAATGAATCGGCCGGCATCCACTCTGGTTATGAAGACGACCAGCCGTCTATGCTCTGGCTTATCCGATAGTGGGGTAGACGATGGGCAGATGGTGGCTGGGCTTGATCTTGGCATGTCTGAGTCCGACGGTTGCGGCAGAGGTGCTGCATGTCGGTTTCGGCACGCACAAGCCGCCTTACGTGTTCGAAGGGGAGCCGCGCGGCCTGGAGTACGAGATCGTCGACCGTGCCGCCCACAACGCCGGCTTCGAGCTGACCGCCTATTACGCACCGATGGAGCGCCTGCACCTGATGCTGCGGCGCGGCGAAATCGATGCCATTACCACTACCCACGAGCGCAGCGGGGTTGTGGCGTTCTATTCCGATATCTATATCCACTACCACAACGTTGCAGTGTCGCTGGCCAGTCGGGATTATCACATCGAGCGTATCGCCGACCTGAGCAACTATGCGGTCAGCGCCTTTCAGCGTGCGCGCCTGCTGCTCGGGCCGGAGTTCGAGCGTATGGCGATGAACAACCCGCGCTATCGCGAGGAGGCGCTGCAGATCAACCGCAACCGCCTACTTTACAGCGGCCGCACCGATGTAGTGGTGGGTGACAAGCGGATCATTCTCCATCTCGATCGCGAAGTGAACGATCAGGTCGACGTAACCCAGTCGCTCGACTGGTTCGAGATTTTCCCACCGACGCCGTACCGCGTGGGCTTTCGTCAGGACTCGCATCGGCTGCGTTTCGATGCGGGGTTGCGCATGCTGCGCGAATCCGGCGACTACCTGCGCATCGAACGACGCTACCTGACGGACTGAAATCTGAGGAAACTTTTGCAGGGCTGCCTCGGTTGGCAGGCTGTAGCACTATGCCGGCTTGTCTGACGACTGGAGACGCCTCGATGCCGCGCCTGAAACCCCTTGCAGCCCTCGGTCTGATCGCTCTTTTCGGTGCCCAGCACAGCCTTGCCGAAGACCGGCAGCTTGATTCGGAACTGGGCCCGCTGAAGGTTCATACCGTCGCCGAAGGTCTGGCCAATCCCTGGGCCGTGGCCTTTCTGCCGGACGGCCAGGGATATCTGGTCAGCGAGCGGCCGGGCGCGTTGCGCCGGGTAAGTGCCGAGGGGGCGGTGTCCGAGCCATTGCGTGGGCTGCCTGAAGTCTTCGCTGTCGGCCAGGGTGGTTTGCTCGACGTGGTGCTGTCGCCTGATTTCGCCCAGGACCGTATGGTTTACCTGTCCTACGCCGAAGAGGGTGATGGCGCTGCCGGTACGGCGGTGGGGCGCGGCAAGCTCTCGGCCGATGCTGCGGCGCTGGAGGGCTTCGAGGTGATCTTCCGTCAGCAGCCGAAGTTATCCAGCGGCACGCACTTCGGCTCGCGCCTGGTGTTCGACCGTGACGGTCACCTGTTCATCGCCCTGGGTGACAACAACAATCGCCCCACCGCACAGGATCTCGACAAGTTGCAGGGCAAGCTGGTGCGTATCTTTCCCGATGGCCGTATTCCCGAGGACAACCCCTTCGTTTCCCGTGATGGCGCGCGTAAGGAAATCTGGTCCTACGGTCATCGCAACCAGCAGGGCGCGGCACTCAACCCCTGGAGCGGCCGCCTGTGGACCCACGAGCACGGCCCGCGCGGCGGTGACGAAATCAACATTCCCGAAGCCGGCAAGAACTACGGCTGGCCGTTGGCGACGCACGGGGTGAATTACTCGATGCTGGCGATTCCCGAGGCCAAGGGCAAAACGGTCGAGGGCACCGAGGCGCCGCATCATGTCTGGGAAAAATCACCGGCCATCAGCGGCATGGCCTTCTACGACGCGGAGCGTTTCCCGGCCTGGCAGCAGAATCTGTTCATCGGAGCACTGGCCAGCCAGGCGCTGATTCGCCTGCAACTCGACGGCGACAGGGTCGTGCATGAAGAACGCTTGCTGGAGTCGCTGAAGGTACGGGTACGCGACGTGCGACAGGGGCCGGACGGTTATATCTACGTGCTGACGGATGCGCCGAAAGGGCAGTTGCTGCGCCTGGGGCTGGCGAGCGAGTAAGCTTGGTTGGAGGCTAAGGCGGGGAGGGAGGCTGGGTGCGCAATGCGCACCCGAGGCGATCACTTCTTGCTGATGGTGATCTGACGAGTGCCGCCGTAAGTCTGACCGCTGACGCCCTTGGCGATCTGCTGGATCTCGCCACCACCCTGCAGGAAGGCAGCGATCTGCGCCTCGATGGACTCGCGGGTTTCCACGGCAGGGGCGGGTTTGCTGACTTTGCTGGCGGACGACTTGACGCGAAGGGTGGCCATGACCTTGATCTCTTTCAGATGGGCGGCCGGCCATTATGCCTCAAGCCGCCTTTTTCTGCTTGGGTAATCGCCCCGTTACCGGCTACAACGCCGCGCATGAGCGGTTTTTCGCGACACTTTATGGCTTGTTTTCCAGTCACTTATACGGCCTTTTGACCGGCTGTCGATTCATCATGCAGCCAGCCCGGTTGTGCCTGATCTCGGGTAGAATGGCCGGCTGTTTTGGCGAGGTGTAACACGATGGCCGTTATCGGGCGGATGAATTCTTTACAGGTGGTCAAGCACACCGACTTCGGTCTGTATCTGGACGGTGGCGCGGACGGTGAAATTCTCCTGCCCAAGCGCTACATCCCCAAGGATACGCCGAGCGAGGTCGAGGACTGGCTCAACGTGTTCATCTACCTGGACAGCGAAGACAAGCTGATCGCCACCACGCTCAAGCCGAAGATCCAGCTTGGCGAGTTCGCCAGCCTCAAGGTGGTGGATATCAACCGCGTCGGCCTGTTCTTCGACTGGGGCCTGCCCAAGGACCTGTTGCTGCCACACTCCGAAGAGAAGCGTCCGCTGCAGATTGGCGACTACTGCGTGATCTACCTCTATCTGGACAAGCGCACCCGCCGCCTCACCGCCACCGCGCGCCTGGATCGTCATCTGGACCAGGTGCCGGCCAACTACCAGGTCGGTCAGGAAGTCGATCTGCTGGTGGTCGAGCGTACCGACCTCGGTTTCAAGGCCATCATCGACGGCAAGCATTGGGGTCTGATCCACAAGAACGAGCTGTTCAAGTTCATCCGCAGCGGCATGCGCGAGAAGGGCTACATCAAGGAGCTGCGTGCCGACGGCAAGATCAGCCTGAGCCTGCAGCCCATCGGTCACGAAGCCGCCAGCGGCCTGGCCGAGCAGATCATCGAGCGCCTGCGTGATCAGGGCGGTGTGCTGGCATTGGGTGACAAGAGCCCGCCAGAGCTGATCGCCGAACAGTTCCGGGTCAGCAAGGGCAACTTCAAGAAGGCCATCGGCGGGCTCTACAAGCAGGGCCTGATCCGCATCCACGACGACCGCATCGAACTGCTCGACAGCTGATACGACCGTGACTTGAGCGCCGGCGCGGCAACTCGCATAATGCCGGCGTTTCCCGCCGGTGTAGCTCAGTCGGTAGAGCAGCGCACTCGTAACGCGAAGGTCGTAGGTTCGATTCCTATCTCCGGCACCATTAAACAGATTCATGCAGTGCCAAGCAGTGTCATGAATCCCTCAAGAAGCCCGCCTAGTGCGGGCTTTTTGTTTCATGCGGTGCCATTCAGTCTCATCCAAGCGCTTGTCTTTTGAGTACCTCTGCGAGTACCTTTGGGTTGTTCAATAATCTATGGGTACTCAGCATGCCATTGACGGCTCTGCAGGTGAAGAATGCTGCACCACGCGAGAAGGACTATGGGCTTGCCGATGGCGGCGGTCTGTTCCTCTGGATTCGTGCGGCAGGTGGCAAATCCTGGCGCTTCCGATTCCGCCTGGATGGCAAGCAGTCGCACATTTCCCTTGGCACTCTCGACAAGGTGACGCTCGCACAGGCAAGGCAGCTTGCTTTTGATGCTCGCCAGCTTGTGGCGCAGGGACGGCATCCTGGGCTTGAGCGGAAGGTTGCGCGCGCCCAGGCGGCAACATCTCGCGCCAATACGTTCAAGAGCCTTGCGTTGGAGTGGCATCAGCATAAGTCGCCGCGCTGGTCAGCAGGTTATGCCGGTGACGTTATGGAGGCTTTCGAGCTGGACATCTTTCCCCAAGTAGGGAATTTGCCGCTAACCGACATCAAACCTATGCACTGGCTACAGGCTTTCCGTCGCATCGAGGCGCGCGGGGCTTTAGAGAAGTTGCGCAAGGTTCGGCAACGTTGCCAAGAGGTTTACCGTTTCGCGATTGCCACGGGGCGCGCTGAGTACAACCCAATCGCGGACGTGGGAGGGGCGCTGCAGACCCCTATGTCCCGACACTACCCCTTCTTGCCCATTGCTGAAGTTCCGGAGTTGATACGCAGCATTCAGGCGTGTCCGGGGCATGACGTCGTAAAGATCGCTACCCGTCTGCTAATTCTGACAGGGGTACGAACGGCCGAGCTGAGAGGGGCACCATGGGCTGAGTTTGACCTCGATAGAGGGCTCTGGCTGATCCCAGCTGCGCGTATGAAGATGCGCCGCGCTCATCTCGTCCCGCTCTCCAAGCAGGCGTTGGCAGCGCTGCGTAAGCTGCAAGAAATGACTGGTGGCTACACGCTCGCATTCCCTGGTCGTAACGATCCAGCAAAGCCCATGAGCGAGGCAGCAATCAACCAGCTACTGAAGCGCTCGGGCTACGATGGGCGTGCCACAGGGCATGGGTTCCGCCACACGATGTCTACCACTTTGCACGAGCAGGGTTATCCCAGTGAGTGGGTCGAAACTCAGTTGGCGCATGTGGATAAAAACAGCATTCGCGGCACCTACAACCATGCCCAGTATTTCGAGGGGCGACGAGAGATGCTTCAGTGGTATGCCGACTATATGGACTCATTCTCCTCCGGCTACTCCGAACCTAAAGTCATTGCTGTGCTGGAGAAAGTCGTATGAGCGCCGATCTGATTCGTCTATCTGACTTTGTGCCTGAGTACGCGCGTTACTATGAGGTGAGTCCTCAGGAGGCTGCGCATGATTTGTATGAAATAATTGAAGCCTTGTTCCAAGAGTATGCTGTTCGTCAAGGAAAGTTATTGCCTGAAAATGTGTTTTGGGTGGGTGGCGCAAGGACCTCTCAGCCCTCAAGTAAGGGCTATGAGCTTGATTTCGGTGGTCTACGAAAGTACTTCAAAGCATTGGCTGGTTCGAGTGGTGCTGAAGTCTCATTGTTGGATTGCTTTTGTCGTGCGGATAGTGACTACACAAGTATTCCGGCGAGGATTGTATATTCCTCTAGAGCCTCACTCTTTGAATGTATAGTGGGGGCGGGTATTGAGTCGCCAAATTTTATTTTAGGTATTGATGACCTGGAGGAGGGTGGGCGGCGTAACTCTGTTGAAGGGCTTCAAGCAAAGGAGCTGGGCTACATTAGCAAGATCATAAGTGGTCTGGTTAATTTGGTTTTTGAGGTAGATAAAGCTCACTCTGAGCAGCAGCTTGATAAGGCAGGCAGGGAGCGTGCCGATAAAATTAAGCGTGAAGCTTCTAAGCTCAGGAATGAGCGTAAGAACTTTGATCTGCCCAAGGCAATTCTCTCACTTGCGGAGGAGGCTGGAGTGGAAATGTGCAAGGACGCAAGGACATTCAGGAGATATATGGAGGGGCGGTCGCGCCCCGGTAAGCGCTAGCTCTCTTAGAGAACAAATACTTTTGGCATTTCCCTGAGAATTTGGCAATTGCCACGACTCCCCTCTTGCTGTGCCATTTAATCCCTAGCCATCCAATCCGGTTCCAAGGAGACCGACAAGATGGCTATTCAACCTATTTCGCCGATGCTGCTTCGCCTTCCAAGCGTCTGTGCCCTTGTGGGGCTCAGTAAGTCGCAGGTCTATCGGCTGATCAAGGCGGGCGAATTTCCCGCTGCCATCCAGCTTGGCGCGAACTCAGTGGCATGGCCTGCAGAGCGTGTGCATGCCTGGATTGAAGACAAAGTTAGTGCATCTGTTCGCTAACGATGTCTTCAAATTTGACAGTTCCCCGCAAGACCTTTGCCAAGCTAGAAGAGCACAACAAGCGCTCACGAGCTCAGCATCTAGGGCCTGATCTCGGGCTGATCCATAGCCTGATGCCGAATTGGTCAGATTCGGTGCGACGTGTGCCAAATGTTGCTTTGCGCTCAGCGCTTTTCGGTGCAATCAGCAAAGGCCGCCGTCCATACGTTGAACGAGCGGAAATTCATGCGCAGGGTGGATACAGCATTCTCTACACAGGCGCCCTCTTAGATCAGGGGGACTTGGACGTATGGGAAACCGTACTGCACATGGCCAGGGCTCAAGCGTTGGGTGCGGAGTGCAGGGTGACAGCCTACCGACTCCTGAAGGTGCTCGGCAGAACCGATACTGGAAAGAACCGTCAGATTCTGGACAGACATCTGAGCAGGCTGAAGGCCACTGCTTTGCAGCTACGATGTGGTGGACATTCGTATGAAGGCAGCCTACTTCAAGAGGTATACCGTGAGCACTGCGAGGCTGGATCTCGGAGCTATGTCATCCGACTGAACCCAAAGCTGCAGACGCTATTCGTTGGCGATCAGTTCACTGAAGTGGATTGGTCTGTTCGCCAAGCGCTGCAAGGGAAGCCGCTTGCACAATGGCTTCATGGTTTCTATGCCAGCCACGCTACACCCTTTCCGTTGAAGGTCGAGACGCTGCATCGGCTATGTGGAAGCCGAGCCAGTTCGCTGCTCGATTTTAAAAAGGATTTGCGTCGCGCCCTCTACTCTCTGGCAGAAGCAAGCACTACTAAGGGGAAGCCCTTCAGCTACGAGATTGAGGGGGCACTGGTACGGGTCAAAACTACCCCTAGTCCCTCTCAGCGCCGACACCTGGACAGGAAGTGCTGATACCGTTCCAGCACCCCTGGCTACCGTTCCAGCACCCCAGTTAATACCGTTCTGACGCCCCCGCAGGTGCCGTTCCAGCACTCCTGACAGGTGGGTGTGGATATCTGCCTTGAGGCCAGTAGATACGGGCTGTGTGAGGGGTGGGCATCCGACGCGCTAATCAGTCTTTAATCATTCTTAATCTTCAGCTGCGTTTGCTACTGGCGCGGCGCCCCTCTACGTGACCTCTAACAGTTCCTGCCAGCTTGTAGTGAATCTTTGGCTCATATGGTCGCGCCGCATTGACCAACCACGTTCTGGTACCGCCCGAGCCAGGCGGACAGTTCCTCGGCCCTGGCGGCTGTTGATGCTATCGATTACTGCCATTAAGCGGTCGCTATTGGGACGAGGTGAAGGTGCGAACATATCGTCTGTGTGCTGTCCGGTACCGACGAAATCCATGAGGATGACGCCAGCCTTTGCGTAGGCCGGGCCGGGGGTGAAGATCGAGCGCAAGCCGGCCTGCGCTGCCGCCACCAGGTCACGGGTGTCAGCCGTGGGATAGGGCAGCGGTACTGTCGCTGCACGACTGTAGCGCTCAGCTCCCTGCGCGAACGCGCTGGAGCGGATGAACACCTGGAGCAGCTGACAGTATTGCTGCTGCGCCCGCAGCTTCTCTGCGGCCCTGCTGGCGTAGGTGGCCACTGCTTCCTCCAGGCCGGCCAGGTCATAGATGCGCTGCCCGAAAGATCGCGTCGCGGCGATCATCTTCTTCGGCTCGGGGCCATCATCCAGGGCGAAACACTCTTCCCCTGTCAGCTCGCGTGCAGTCCGCTCGACGTTGATGTTGAACAGACGACGCAGCGTCTTGTGGTCGTAGTCAGCCAGCTGGAGCGCTGTGGTAATGCCCATCACGCCCAGCCGGGTACTCAGCCGCCGACCGATCCCCCAGACCTCCCCAACCTCGGCCAAGGCCATCAGGCGGCGCTGACGCGCGAGGGGGCGAAGATCAACGACCCCGCCCGTTGCCGGCCACTTCTTCGCCCCCCAATTGGCCAATTTCGATAGGGTCTTAGTGGGTGCGATCCCGACCCCTACCGGGATGCCGACCTCGCGCAGCACCCGAGCGCGTATGTCTCTGCCGAGCTGCTCCAGATCGATCTGCATGCCCCGAAGATCGAGGAAGGCCTCGTCGATGGAATAGACCTCGATACGCGGAGCCATGCCCCGCAGCATGCGCATCACGCGGGCCGATAGGTTGGCGTACAGCGCATAGTTCGAGCTGCACACCTCCAGCCCGTTTTCGTGGACGTGGTGGCGCACCTGGAAGAATGGTTCGCCCATCTTGATGCCCAGCGCCTTGGCTTCATTGCTGCGGCTCACCACACAGCCATCGTTGTTGCTGAGCACCACGACCGGCAGGCCGCGCAGCTCGGGCCGGAAGAGGCGTTCGCAGCTGACATAGAAGTTGTTGCAATCGACCAGGGCGTACATGGCCACCTCAGCGCCTGCGCAGCGCATGCAGGTTATGGGTCACGACGCCCCAGACCTCCAACTCCTCGCCGTCGCGCAAGCGGATCGGTTGATGGAGCGCGTTGGCCGGCATCAGTACCGGCTGGCCGGCTTCATAGGTCAGCTCCTTGACCGTGAAATCGCCGCGCACGCAGGCGATCACCACGTCCGCAGGCAACGGGTCGAGAGCGCGATCCACCACCAGCACGTCGCCGTCATAGATACCCCGCCCTATCATGCTGTCGCCCCTGGCTCTCACCAGGTAGGTGCTGGGCGCACGAATGCACACCAGCTCATCCAGGGAGAGCCAGGCCTCGGCATAATCGTCGGCGGGACTGGGGAAGCCTGCGCTGACGCAGCATCCAAAAAACGGAAGCGGAGCGCCTTGGGGCGCAACCCGTCCAAGTATTTCTGCGGACATGGCGCCACTCTGCTAATACTGTATATATATACAGATATCAAAACGCGTAGCAGCTGGCAATCTCGCGCATGAGTGCTATCGATGAATGGTGGTTCTTAGCTGCTCGCTGCCCCGTGGACGCCGCTGTCTAGTAGGGGGGAGACACAGAGGTCTAGCGGTTGCTTGCGATTTTTTGAGCAACTGCTTACTATTAACCCCGACTACGGCGACAGCAGAAAATTTGTCGGCGGAGCTGCGTAGGCCTTAGCAAGCTGGGGTCATATGAAGGGAAATTGTAGGCATATGGGTTGTTCCGCTTCAGTGTGGGAGACTTGCTTACAAGGCCGTCCTTCCGCGTAGTCAACTAATATTCCGAATCTTGGCCTCGGTTGCGTGATACGCAGTTACCGGGGCCAAGTACTTTTTACGCCCCTCAACACACACCTTCACGACCGCCACCGCGTAATACTTGTTCTGTGCGACCTGCACTTGGCGGCCCGTGTTGAAGACGATGGCCTGGGCGTGCTTCGGCTTGTTCAGACCGACTTGGCTATAGGCAGAATACGCGGCGACCAAGATCGCAAGAGCCTCTTCGACGGTACAGTTGTCCTTCGATTCGCGTGCATCCAACGGATGAGCCACGGCCACTAGATCAATCAGGATGCCGCGCTGGTTCGGGACTTCCCAGCCCTTCTGCATGCAAATCTTTCTGATCCGGTCAAACTGCTTGGGTGTCATCAGGTAGGTAAAAAATGGCGCATGCTGTACCTGCGAGAGTGGTACCCCAGCATTCCTCATGCTCACCACAACATCCATCAGCTCTCTGAAGGCATCTGCGAGAGCTAGATCGCTCTGTTTGTCATAGTTCGCTGCCATGTTCGTCGTACTTCCTTGCGCTCCTGCTCACTCGACGAACCAGGTCGCCCCGAAAGCCTTCACTTCTTTACCAGCTCCAGCTTCGCCGGGCGTTTGCGTGTTGCCCGCTCTACGGACTCTTTCTTGCGTGCTTCCCGTGCTGCTACATGCTCTTCAGCAAATGGCTTGGCTGCCTCAATAAGTCCTTTCAAGGAGTACTGATTGGTGAGGTTTCCGCCTCGTGCCGTCTTCCGCTCAATCCGCTCGATGAAGCCCGATTTCTCCAGCGCTGCGATACGGCGCTGGATGGTCCTCGGTGTCACGCCAATGGCGGCAGCAAGACTCGCCTTGCTGGGATATGGATCATTGCCAGCCTTCCACCAGTAGCCTGCGAGGTTCAGGATGATCACGATATCTAGTGGCTCAAGCGGAAATGCTTGGGCTCGCTCGAAGATGACATTCGGGATCGCCGTCCAACCAGCTGCCGTAAGGGGCTTACCCCATTTCTTTTCGATAGCCCGATTGGCTTCTTGATCAGGTTGCTTCAGCGGTGCCTTTGCCATCTCCCACCCCCATGATTCGCGGTCTGTAGGCTCAGTATGGGGGCTTGCAGCGGGGCACACAATGATAGGGGGGGAGACAGCTGTGTCAGCCCCCCATATAGGTATTCTGTGTATCGATTCGCTTCGTATGAATCGTATCGGTATGCTTTGGGAGACGCTGCTGTCCCCTCCCCTAGAGACTGGCTGGTCTCCCCAGGGAGGCTCACCTGTCTCCCTGGTATGGGTGAGGGATGAGGTATGTCCAAAGGCCGCATACCATTATACAAATGGCAGCTACCCCATGAAACGTCACGGCCTCGATTCACTTGTGTGTCTGTAAGGGCGGCGCGTTGCGCCGATTGGGCTGCTGCCCAGAGATAAGCAACGCTAACCTTCGAGCGAGTCGTAATTCATAATTGATAATTGATAATCTACCTCATATAGTGCGTTCGTAGACTCGGCACTTGTCAGTGCCAGGCTTCAATCAGTAATTATGATTTACGAATTGCGAAAACGTAATTCTCAACGAGGGGGGCATGATGGGCACTGCTGCTGTAGCAAAGAAGGCGAAGCCGATTTCCATCAGCCTACCGCCCGAGGTGATTCAAGACCTTGAGGATCGGGTGAGGGCGAACAAGCTCAGTGGAGAAGGCCCAAGGACAGTCAGCGGCCTGATCAAAGAGGCGCTTAAGCAAAGCGGCTACAAGATTTAATAATTAGTAATTAATAAATCATGTCGATTTTCGGTGGTCTGAGAGCTTGCCGGCCTGGAGGCTAGAGGTAGGGAAATGGGGAGAGCAGGCCATGCCTTTCTTGCGATATTCGCGCTCTTCTTCATGCAGCTTTTTGAAGCTCTAGCAGCCAGGTCGAATGTTTCATTATCGGTCATCGAGCTGGGATTATTTGGGGCAGGCCTAGGCCTACTTTTTCTATGCGCAGCAGCTCGACCAAGTGAAGGTATCTGGGGCCGGTTTAGTTTTGCAGGGTTCACTGCCTTCATGCTTGCGATCATGGCCACCAGCGAGATTTATCGCCTTGCAGTGGCAGGCCTAGAGCTGGAGTCTCCTAGCACTCCGATAAATCACGCTGAGCTCGTTGCCCAGCTGTTCGGAGTTGCCATCGTCACCCCTCTGAAGGAGGAGGTGATTTATCGGCAATTGCTGTTCAGATCGCTGAGCGTATCGGGTAGCGCTCGTGCGCAGCTGGTTCCGATACTGGGTACAAGTGTGATCTTCGCGTTGAGCCACCTGGCCTATTGGGGGACAGCTGCTCTACTGCACGTGGCTGTGATTGGAGTTCTCCTTGGCTGGGCTAGGGCGCACACGGGAGGGATTGCGCTCCCTCTGATGATGCACATTGCTGTGAACACGCATGCAATCGTGATTTGGGCGCTGTAGCGACTCAAGTCAGTCTGGTCTGATTCTGTAAGCCCCCCCCCAACTTCCATGAGAGCACCTGATTCCCGGGTGCTCCAACCTTCCTTTGCACACGCTTGTCAGGCTTCCGCCCGATTGCATCCGCTGCCCTCAAGACGATGTCGCTGGGAGGTGAATCGGTTGGCTTGCCTGGTAATTCATAATTAGTAATTGTTAATTATGAATTAATGCCCTACAATGACCTCGTTGGCTGATTTATTGACCGGCACTCGCCGGGCCTTGGGAGAGGGAGTCGATCATGGTTGTTGCTGAGTGCAAACTGGATGCCGGAATCGTCGTGTCTAGCGAGCTGCCTGTTTTGGATGAAGGTGAGTCGATCAACATCAGTCGCTGCTCCTACCGGGGGCAGGCCTCGCTGCTGATCGAGGTTCTGAGTAATGGTCGCGTTGCTGATGCGGTGGTTTTTCCTGGCCTGGTAACTGGTCAGGTTCCAGTCGAACTGATTCAGGCGTAGTGGGGGAGGGGGTATGGAACGTACAGGGCTGGCGATGAATGTTACGAAGCGTGGGGGCTATGTGCTGCTCGCTCTCGCGGCAATGGTTGTTGCCTATGCCATGGTCTGGGCGCAGCTGGGCCTCGGCCTACCAGGTGTGATTGCAGCAAGCGCGTTGGCCTTGGCCAGCGTTGGCTTGATCCAGGTTTGCCACATCCTTCGCCCTGATCAGCGTATGTGGGGGCGGCTGCAAATTCGCCACTTCCTGGTGTTCATGCTGGCAATAGTGGCTGTCCAGGTCGTGTGCCTTCAGGTGCGGATGGCCTTCGGTGATCACGATGCCGGCGCGCAGATAACTCGCGAGATGCTGAAGGCGAATGCGCTCGGTGTGCTGGTAGCTGCGCCGCTGTTTGAGGAAGTGATTTTTCGCGGGCTGCTCTGGAGAGCGGTGGAGTTCGGTAAAGGACGGCTTGCGACAGTGCTGACGGTCATCGTGACCGCAGCTGTGTTTGCGCTCTTTCACAGCCAGTCCAACATTGTCCAGCTGGCTCTGCTTGGGTCGGTAGGCATCATCCTGGGTGTTGCGCGGGTTGTCTCCGGTGGCCTTGCTCTGCCGATCACACTCCATATAGCGATGAACATCTACGTCGCTGTGGTATCGCTCTGATGGCCCTCAACTCGGCAATGCACGACATCTACCTGTCGATGCCAGTTGACGCAAACCTGATGCCGGAGCTCCAGGGCATGCCGTTCTGGGCCAGGACAGCACACGAGCTGCTGTCGGCATTGAACCCGGCCAGGCTCGCTGAAATGGCCAACAACAACCAGCTGGAAGCGTACCTGATGCAGCAGCAGGCAGAGCTCTCGGAGCAGGCTCGCAAGCTGGAAAGGCATTGGAAGCAGCTGAACCAATTAAGCATGAAGGATGGCCTCATCGAGCGAGCCGTGTGGCAGAACCACAGCAAGCAGTACGCCCGAGAGGTTCTGATTGATTCGATGACCAGGCGCATGGTGGACGAGCTAGGCGCGATCACCCAGGCCAACGATTACGCAAAGGAGTGGAAATAATGTCGGCAGTCAGAGGTTTCCTAGGTTCGGTTTGGCATGGCATGCAGCTTCCGCTGTACATCGTCTGGGCCGTAGTAGTCCGCGTTGCGAGTTCGGTGCGTGATTTCTTCTGGCCGCGTGGCTACCAACCGTGCAATGAGCTGGCGGATGCGTTTGTCGAAGCATGTGCAAATAGCCCAGCTGGCCAGGCTGTGAGCCTGCCGTGGGTCGATAGCTCAGCAGCGAGCTCGGTGGTGATGAATAACACTGGCCGTTTGCTTTCCTTCGTAGCCATCGCCAGCGGCTGGTTCGGTGTGGCCGTGAAGGAGACTGGCAAAGGCAAGGCGGTGAAGCGCTCGTATCGCTATTACTACCGCCGCAGCCTGACTGGCAACTGGTTCGCTGAAATCTGGTCGGTGCCGAAATCAGGCTTCATTGCTGCAGCGTTGGCCATTCCATTCGTAGACATGGCGCGGGCCGTGATGAAGGGGTTTGTCATGGTTCGTGGTACGGATGGATTCCCGGTGAAGTCAGCTCTGCTAGGGCATGAAGGGCTGATGCTGCTCGTCAGCGGCTTGCTGCTAGTACTGTGTTTCCTTCCTCGTGCGATCCTGGGGCGCGGCACTCACCTTGCAGCGATTGCGCCGATCAACAGCACCGTTCGCGGTGGCTACGGCTGTGCCCAAGTGATCAACTGGGGCGCTGCTCTTGGTGGTCTTTCCTACCTGTGGTTGGCGATTGGCACGGAGTGGAATGTGGGTGCAGCAGTGAGCTTTATCACCACGGAGTTCACAGGTGCTATTGAGAACATCGTTGATCGCGTCAACCTGGTCGGCCCGCACATACTGCTGCTGCTTCCGGTATCTGCGATTGTTGGTGCCATCTTCGGTATGGCCTGGACGGTACTCCCTGCGGCAGCGTTTTGGTATGTATCGCTGCGCTTCCTGGAAGCTCGAAAAGTGAAGGCGCAGTTTGAAGCTCTACCCTTCAACTCTAACCAGGCCGCAATGTATGGCGGCAGTGAGTTTGAAGTGGTTGCTGGGCTTCGTGCACCGCAGGTAGCGCTTGGTTTCTTGGTCTACGTGGGAGTGATGCTGGGGGTGATTCTCTACCCGATCACGAGCATGATTATGAACCTGTTCTGATCTGCGCCCACTGAGCAAAAGCCCCGCTTCAGCGGGGCTTTTTGCATTTACGACAAGGTGTTCCCTCCAGGTTTTGGAGTACCGCTTGGCATCTTGTTCAGCCCTGGTTTGACGTGCATCGGAGCATTTTCCCCTTTCGCTGCGAATGCCGCGATATTGGTACGAGCATCCTTTTCGCCTGCGCTGTCGCCGGTTACTTCCTGGCCACCGTTGACCCAACGAAGACCGCGCTCAAACAGCTCAGAAGGCAGACCGAAGATGCGCACCATGGCGGAATAGGCAAAGATCGAGGCAATGATCACTGCGCCGAAGAAGATGAAAAGGCCACCGAACCCCGATACCACTACACCCTGCACGTAGTCGAAGAACCAAGAGACCATCCAGCCAATCGGCTTGAGTGCGACGAAAATTGCAAAGAAACCAGCCACCCTCAGGATAGGGTTGAGGTACAGGCCGATCATCAGCATGTAGCCCTGACGAGTATGCTCGGAACCCCAGCCTTCCTTTTCCGCTGTGCCATGGGCTGCCATCCACATCGGTGAAACAAGTAAGCACTCGATGAAGAACAGCATCCAGCTGATAGCGCCCATGAGCCATTGGGTAAGAGGGATCGTCGGAAGAACTACTCCGAGCGTGAAGCCAATGACGATCATGGCCACGATGAGATAGTTGATCATCTGGCTGATGTCGCCAAGAGTGAGCGAAAACCCCTTTGCAGCGCCCTCACTAGCTGCCCCGCCTGCCCGAGCAAGCCAACCCGCACCAGGGATAAACGAAACCTTGTTGCTCAAATCGCTAACGGCTTTGCCAAAGGCTTCCGCCATTCCACGTGGCACGTTGATAGTGATGGTTTTTGCCCACCAGGCTGTCTCAGCCAAGGTGCTCATTGCTGAGCCGAAATACTGCATGTTGAGTATCAGGTCATCAGGGCCATTCTTGAACATGAAATAGCGTAGGCTGCCTGCGAAGAATTCGTAGACCTTCGACTTAAGCGTGTCCACCCAACCGTCGCCCTCAGCACCTGCGTCTGCAATGGCTGAAAGGGAGGGTATAGAGTCGGGTTGGGCAAAGCCTTGGTCTGTATTGACCTGTTTCGTTTTATCTAGACTCGCAAACTGCTTCTTCATGCCGCGAATGCGCATAGAAATCTTCACAAAGCGGTCGTCGGTTAGCCATTCTTGGTCGAGGTTTGGAGGGGTTAAAGCAGCCTCAAAGGTTGCTGCCAGCTTGTTGATTTCGGACTGAGAGATATTGACCTGCCAGAAGATAGTGCCGAGGCCTAGCCAGCCCATGGCTTTGGTTTGTGCAACCCAGCCGTCGCTACCGTCATTATTGGCGTTCTTTTGATCGTTGAGCCTGCTCACCACCTGCGCGATGATTTTCTGGCTCTCACTGTTGTACGTGCGGATAGCTCCGTGCGCGAGCCCTGCCGCATCTCCGATTTGGCCGTTCAGCTCGGCCACGGCACGCTCATATGTGTTTTGCTTGCTTTCCCCATAGGCTTGGAGTTGGCGTAGCGCACTTTCGTCCGCCAAGATTCTGGATGCGGTCTGAGCGGCAAGAGGCTGCATCTTCTTCAGCAGCGCCATCTGTGCTTCAGCGATATAGGGTGGGCCGCCGTAGTGTGCTGAGAGCTCGTCGGCATCGGTAAACCACCCGTCATCTTCATCATCGGCATCATGCTCAATGGAAAAGGCTACTGCTCCGCAGTAGTCGAGGCGGGGGTCATTGGCCGTTGGTGATTCTGAGGTTTCGTTGTAGCGGTATGAGACCTTGGATACCAGAGCTGTATCACTCTTACGGACAGGCCCAGTGAAGACCGGGCTAATGGTTTCCCGCTTGGTGTAGGAGTTGATGTACTGACGGCACACTTCACTCTCTACCAGGGCGAAGAAAATGGACTGGCCATTGGGAATGCCTGGGGCTCGATAGGCACCGAAGTCGTATAGGTAATCGAGCCCTATGCCCATAACGTAAGAGCCGTGAGCATTCCCTTTCTCGGCAACAGTGATAACGCCGTACTGGATCGTCGAATACCCACTGGCAAGTGGGATCAGCATGATTGTCGCGGTGCTGACTCTGATAGGTGCCCAGAAAGACGAGATGAGTTGTCCTCCAGGTACGCCCTTGTTGGCTGTCTGGAAGACATAGGTTGCACCACCGATCACAGCCAGCCATGCCATCATGGCAAGCGCAATGGCATTCAGCGGTAGCGAAATCGCAGATAGCAGCGACTTATCACCCCATGTCGCATTGTCTGTGCCGTAGGCAATCCAGCTGATGACCTTTTGGCCGAAGTCATAGGCGAAGTCGATCCCGGCCAACGGAGAGAGCGCACCAGAAGTGGCTTCTGGAATGGGGACTGGATCGTCGGCCAATGCAACGCTTGCACAGATGAGCAGTAGCGCAGTGACGAGAGAGCTGATCAGTAGGCGCATTCTCATCACCCCTTGGTGGTTTCTTGATGTCGAATGAATAGCTCGGACAGGATCAGCTTCCGCGTCTTGTTGCTGGTGAGCGCTTTCATCACGCAGAAGATCAGGAGTGGGATGCCCTGGATGAGCCAGGCGTTGAACCACAAGTCAAATCGGATGCCGGCAGACAGCCCTTTCAGAGTGATGTATGCGGCCCAGAGAGAGGCCGGCACCGTGAACATCAGGATGAAGTAGTGGGCGAGTAAAGAGCGTTCCAGCAAGGTGGTCGGTACATCTGCCAGAGGAACCAGGGTGCTGGCTTGCCTACGCTCAGTGGCGATCACGCGGCGCAGCAGCGGAAAGCGGCCTCGGTAAATAAGGTGCTTGGCCTGGCGCTTCCAGGCATCGGTAGCCAGTATCCACCTGATTGTGGCGGAGGCTTTCGATTTCTCTTTATGAGCGCTGACATCCTCCTGCGCGGCACTGTCAGAGCCTACGTTGGATTGGGTAGTGGGGACTTCTGAATTGGATTTGCGGAGAATCATGTCGAGCGCTCCATTAAATATCACGGTGCAATGATATTTATGGGATTACAGCGCAACAATGTTTAACCGCATTTATCCGGCGAATAATTTAAATAAGCACGTTATAATAATAATGTATCGTGCATTCATTGCCGGATAATTTGGCATGCACGATGGGTTAATACTTTATCGTGCATGTTATGGAGAGTTTCTTAGTTTGCGGATCAACTCAGACATCACAGCCGTATCCGACAGGCCGGCGTTCGGGTCAGTCTGGATCAGTTGGTCACGATCTGCGCTTGCCCAACCCCGCGCATCGTCATCGATGGCAAGCCAGCGTACAGGCTCATGGAGACGCGATAGATATGCTGCGATCTGCTCCCAGCGAGTCTGAACGTCCCAGGGAATGTAGTCCGGCCAGCCTCTTCCCATTGCTGAGTGCCAGGTCGCACCGATTACCTGGTGGCGCAATGCTGTAGGCAGTGCCTGCCTCGCTCGATTAAATCCGAGGTTTCGAGCCCAGGAAGTGGAGAGCACGATCCGTAGGTCTGGGTGGTCAGCCAAGGCCTCGATCAGCTGCGGTGCCCACATAAACAGAGAGCCCGCTGCGCGCAGCTCGATTCCGCGCCTCGACAGGTAGACAGCATCCGGGTGTAGCACCCCGTCATAGTCGAGAAATAGCAGCCGTCGCTTCATATTCAGATGCGCCTTTCGTCGGGATTTTATTCGGGCATTGCAAGATAGCACGTGGCATTCCCTGCCATTCATTGGCAATGAATGCCATTAATTACCATTAAATGCCACGTTATCTAGAGATGGCCTCTAGTTTCTGCCTCTGGCTCGCTAATTAAGTGGCAATGAATGCC
>NZ_DLMS01000003.1:0-95941 GCF_002479365.1 Pseudomonas sp. UBA7530 | reverse complement strand
GGCATTCATTGCCACTTAATTATTGGTGACGTGCTTATTTGTTTGCTTACACCCATTCCCGGTGCGCAGCACCGCATCTAGACAACTATTTATCTCGAACTTAGCATCGAATAGCTGCGAACGAAGTTCGCAGGCACGACGGATATGTTTACCTGCGCTACGCGCAGTCACATATCCCGTGCCAAAGGGGTGCCCCCTTTGAAACCCCAGCCTCCAGCCCATGCCGCATGACCGGGAGACCTAATGGCCGGAAAGAAAGAGACCCTCTCTCCGAGTGCGCCGAAGACGCGGCAGAAGGGAGACGATGAGGTAGAGCGGATCGATCCGCTTGAGAAGGTTGTTTCGCTGCGCCTGACGGCGAGCGACCATGCGAAATGGCTGGCGAAAGTGAAGGCATCTGGCCAAACCAGGAGCGAGTTTTTCCGTTCCTGCGTGCTGGGCAATAAAACGTCTGTCGTTGCGAAGAAGCCTGCCAGCGCGGATAAGCTCCAGCTGATTTTTTACTTCAACAAGGCGAGCAACAACATCAACCAACTGGCGTGGTCTACGCACCAGGCACGAAAGCGCGGCACGCTCGATGCCCAGACCTTCGGGCGGCTGCTCGAAAAGCTGAACAGCATTTCTGAGCTCATGGCCAAGGGCATCTCGGATGTTGACTAGGATTCGAGGCGGTAGTGCTGGCGTGTTCGCTTACCTACGTGATGGTAGGAAGGCAGGACGGAAGTACAGTCGTGCCGAGCTGGACAACCGAGTCGTGCTTGCAGGGAACATGGCTCTCTCGGAAAGCATCGTCAACGCGATGTCCAATCGTGGTGAGAAATATCTGCATATCACCCTTTCATTCCGAGAGGATGAGCTGCCACTGGAGACACTCCAGGCGATCACAGATGAGTTCCAGCAGTTCTGCATGGCCGCATTCCGTGCGGATGAATACAGCTTCTACGCTGAAGCTCACCTCCCTAGGATCAAGTCATACACCAACCTCAAGACCGGCTTCAGAGTCATCCGCAAGCCGCACATTCACATCGTGATTCCCGAGCTGAACCTTCTCAGCCAGAAGCACCTGAACCCACTAGGCAAGATCGATCATCAGACTAAGTTCATCGATGCGTGGCAGGAACACATCAATGCCAAGTACGGGCTGGCCAGCCCGAAGGATCACCGCCGGGTCGAGTTCACCGATGAGAGCACCTTGCTCGCTCGGACTAAGGGCGACCATTTCCAGGGTATTGGCAGCGAGCTGAAGCAGAAGCTGCTTGATGCTTTGATCGAGAATGACATTGTGGATCACGCCCGCTTCAAAGAGCTCGTTGAGACGTTCGGAGCTGTGCGGGTGCGGAATGAGGGCAAGCCAAGCGCTTACCTGAACGTGAAGCCCGATGGCTCGACGAAGGGGATCAACCTGAAGGATTACGTCTTCAGTCCGGCATTTGTGGCGCTGCCAATCGAAGAGAAGAAAAGGTATCTGGCAGCTGCGGCAGCACGTTTAGCAGTTGAGGCGGCGGAGTATGTTGAGCCAACGAGTCCCCGTCCGTCCCCTGATGAGATCAACAGCCTCCTTAAAGAGTGGCACGAAGTCAGAGCGCGAGAGCTCAAGTACATCAATAGCGGCAGCCGCAATTTCTATGAGCGGTACCGCAAGGCCCGTAAAGAGAATACTGAGGAACAGCTGACGATCCTCGATCAGCTGCAAGCTCGCTTCTACATGAAGCACGACAGCGAGTACGCCCTAGATGCGGGCCAGGACGATACCCTGCTTGATGGCCATCGAGTTAATGAGAGCGCCTGGCACATGGGAGAACCAGCGTCAGCCGCAGAAGATGATTCACTCCGTGCTGAGCCAGAAAACATCGTGGAGCAGTTGCTGGTGGAGCATAGGGCGGAAATCTACGAGGATCGGCTTGCCACCTCGGAGGATCACAAGGCAATCAAGCTCAACCTGAGTGCGAACCTACTACTCGCGCATCTCAGCCAAACTCACGGTGTAATGCCTGAGAAGTACCTGGTGAAGGAAGGACTGGATGGTGGCGACCGCATCCAGTGCGGCAGCAGAAACTTGAACGTAGCTGACTTTCTTACCAAGGAGCTGCATCTGTCTTGGCCCGAAGCAGAGTCAATATTGCGCCATGTCTACGCGGCGCAGAGGGCAAATGTTTCAGGGCAACCACGAGACGAGATCCGCACTCACTTTTGGGAGGCCTATCGCCGCACCTGGCCGGCGAGAGACGAAGCGAAGCAGCAAGACTGGGCCGCACAAAAAGCCTCAGAGGCTAGGCGTAGAGCTCAGATAAAGGCGGACTACCTAGCGGATCGAGCAAGCATCAAAGCCGATGTGAACAAGACTCCAAGTGAGCGCAAAGCCGCCTACTCGCTGGCCAGCATGCGCAAGGCTATGGATAGCGCGAAGCTGTATCGTGAAATTGCCCAGGAGCGGCTGTCGCTGCGAGAGAAGCACCCTAAGCCAGGACAGAATGGCTACAAGCTCTTCCTGGTAGTGCTTACCGAAGAAGATGGCAATGCCAGTGCACTGGCAGAGCTGCGGCGTCAGACTCGGTTTGCCAAACCACTTGCATCAGGCAATCGATTGGGCGCTGAGCGCGAGCTCAACCCGTCTATTCCAGTGATTTTGCCATCTGTTTCCTATCGAGTAGATCAGCGTGGCAACGTGACTTACTACGCCGATAGCGAGAGAACGAAGCCGATACTCGTAGACACTGGACGAGAGGTTGAGGTGGTCGATTTGGCGCTTGAGGCGGTTGAAACTGGCCTACGGCTTGCGTTGCAAAAGTTCGGCCCGGCGCTGGACGTGCATGGCTCACCTGAGTTCAAAGCCGCGGTGCTTGGCGTAGTGCTCCGCACGGGTCTGCGTGTTGAGTTCAAAGACCCAGCTCTAGCCACCGAGCTGGAGCGACTTCGGGGAGCATCAAGCCAGATGGCTCAGGTGCCCAAGGTAATGCCAATCACGCCGAAGACTGAACAAGAGATCGAGGCCGAGTATGCCGGTGAAGTGTACGAAGGCGTGCTTGGCCGAGGTAACGAAGAAGAGCCGGGCACTGGGCTGTGGCAAGGTGATGGTCACACAGCTGTGCCATCCCCATCAGCGGAGCCGCCCCGACTACGCTGACGGGGCGCTACAAGACCAGACCGTCAGCCAGCTGTACCAGCAGCTCTTCAACCAGGCCTGCGCCAATGTGAGTGTTCAGCATCTCGATTGGCGAGCTGCCACCGAACCGCTCCTTCGGAGTCGAAAGCCAGTGAAGTGCCTTGGCGCGATCACCGAACAGCGACTCGCCAACCACCAGAACATGCAAGACACGGAGAAGGCGGTCGCTCTCATCGGCTGACAGGCGTTGGCCTGAAAGGGCTGCCGATGAGACCTGCTTGCATGCCAGTCTGGCGATCAGATTGATGCCACCGATGGCCTCAAAATCAATCGCCATCTGTTTCTGCAGGCTTGCGGCCTGGTCGAGCGGGATGCCCTGCTTGATGTATGCGTGGACATCCAGATCAGTCGCGTCATCAGGCAGGCCCAGCAGCCCAGCCAAGCGTGGCTGATAGTCGTCAACAAATGCCTTTGCGTACATGGCCACCTCAGAGTGCAGAAATGACACGACCGACATAGATGAGCCCCGTGGCCACGATGTCGAACGACTCATCTTCGAGCAATGGCGTGAAGAGCCGGTGCTCTGCGCCGCTCTCGACGCGGCCCAGGTAGACCGTGTTGGTCTTGGGGCTCCGGTAGCAGTAAATCTGATCCCGCAGCCCTGCAAAGTCGTCCGTGTTCATCGCGTACACGTCCGTGCTCACCAGGAACAGCACTGCGGTGCGGTGTGCTCGATAGCCTGGACTCAGCCAGAACCCTCGCCGCCGAACCACCTTGCCCGGTGGAACCGCCAGATACTCCACATCGCCAGGAACAGCCCCGTGCTCCAGGTACTGGGCAACCTGATCAGCGCTGGTGAGAACAGGGCAGCCGGCATAGGTACGCTGTTGATTCCGCATGAATCCCTCGCTTTCAGAGCTTGAAGTGGATGGCCTTAGCGGCATGATCACAACTCTTCATGCGTCACCTCGACTGGGGAGAGAGCCTTTACTTTCATCCAGGCAACCACGCTACCAACGACGATGCTGGCGAGCGCGGCCATAGGAAATGGCACCATCCTGGTAAGCAGGACAAGTGCGAGCGCGCCGGCAGTCCCTCCTCCTGCGACGGCACCCAGCGTGGGATTCTTCCGATAGGCAGCAATGAAGCAGCAGATGCAATCGACCAACAGCAGCAGCGCAGCCAGGTAGAGAGCTTGGAGTTGTGCTTCGATCATCACTTGCTGCCCTGCCGGTACTTGTAGAGGGTGCTGCGGCTGATATTGAGTGCCTTGCATATCTCGGCAGGTGATCGGCTGTGATCCCCGGCCAGGGCTTGGATTGCGGCGATGGTTTCCGGTGCCACTCCAGGCCGGCCACCTTGCCGGCCTCGGGCACGAGCAGCATCTAGACCAGCGAAGGTGCGCTCACGAATCAGGTTCCGCTCAAACTCTGCCAGTGCAGCGAACACATGAAAAACCAACCGACCGGCTGCGCTGGTGGTGTCGATCTTTTCTTTCAGGCTCTCCAGGCCTACGCCGTTCGCTTCGAGCTCAGCAGTGAGCCTCAGCAGCTCCGACATCGAGCGACCAAGGCGATCAAGTCGCCAGACAACCAGCACATCACCAGGTCGAATAAACGCCAGTGCCTCATCAAGCCCTGGACGAGATGCTTTTGCCCCACTCATCTTGTCGCTGAATATCCGCTCGCACCCGGCAGCGGTCAGTGCGTCATGCTGGAGGTCGAGCTGCTGGTCGTCTCGCGATACCCGCGCATAACCAATCTTCATGCGTCCGCTTTCTCGTCGATGAATAGGGTTTACGCACTTTGATTTAAAGACGGGTTAAAAGCAATAGCGGGCCGGCATTATCGGCCTAGCTGGGTTGGGATAGTAGTGTCCGCAAAACAACCGTTTTGGAGACGGCGGCCTCACGGCAGCTGAAGTGGTCTAGTGTGGTAGAGAGGAAAAAGATGGAGGGGGCGAAGCCCCCTCCGATAGGGTTGAGGCGCTGTGAAGTGCTCGGTGTGATTAGTGGAGTTGGGGCGTGCCCGGCTCCTCAAGTTCATCGAGCTCCAGCTGAACCTCAAGGGGGCCTTGTGGTTTTGCTGGCTTCACTTCATCAACCTCAAAGCAGAAGGCAGTTTTACCTACCTCATGGGCGTACAGGCGACGACCATTGCGAAGGGTGATGAATGGCCTGCAGATCATAGTACTCATACGAAGTTCTCCATTAGAGATACCTCGGAGGCACCTTGGGTCGAATGACCGCCGGTCAAGCAGGCTTGTCAGGGATAATTGATATCCGTAGAATGTGATCCCGCGATTGAAAAAACCTGACCTCCAAGGTTGGTTTAGTTAAATGTGCTCTCTGGTTCTGCAAAACCTTTGATGCACGGCTCTTAGCTCACTTCCCTTAGAATCAAGGGTTGTGGGCTTTTTGCTGTCTAAGACACTAGTCCAGCAAATTTCATATTCTCATACGTTATGTCTACCGTCAATAGGCGTATGAGCGGAATTTCAATTTTTTCAGGCGCTTACGGGTTGGGTGCCTTCCTTCTTGTCTCGGTTACTGCATTTAAATTTCAAAAATTGGCTGCTCTGGCTCGGTGCGCAGGCTGATGTGGTCGGCTTGCCATTTCTTGAGTAGTTGCGATTGGGCGTATGACAGGGCTTCGTCTGAAATAACCTCGATCTCGACTAGCTCGATCCAGGTCCAGATGTCGTTGCCGTCTTTCTTGATTCTGCAGCGCGCCTCAAAAATCGACTGGATGGCCTCTGCTGTCTTGGTGGCTGCGATCTGGGCGGCGGCGGGGTCGGTATCTGTTGCATAAAGCAGCGTAACTACGAGTTCGTAGGGGTCGTTGGCACCGTTCCGCGCATTCTCGGTGCCGCCGTCGACATCAAAGAACACTGCGGCGATATGGTTGCCAGTGTCTTTGAATGCCTTGGCCAGCTTCTCGGCGATCTTGGTTTCTTCCTTAAGGCGCCGATCAAACTCGTCTGGGAAGGCCGCTCTCCGATACCTGGCTGCTAGCCATCTCTGAAGCACGCTGTGCTCTTTGGGTGTCATCTTGTGCGAGGCGTTGGGTAAGTGCTCGCTTAGTCCGTGCCTGGGATTGTCGGCTGCATCCTTGGGGATGAGGGCTCGCCTATTGGTGTCGATTTCGACGTAGGCCTCTTCGCCGGTTGCGGAGAATCCTACGTGAAGGCGGCGGAGGTTCTTGCAATTGGTGTAGTTGCCGTTGGGTGCTCCATCCAGAAAGGTGCCGAGCACCACCTCTACAAAGGGCTCGCCATCGGGTAGCTGGGCGAGGTCGCAATCGTGAGAGGCGATGACTGCGGCAACCTTCTCCGGTGGGAGGTCTGGGGCGAGCTCCAGCTCTCTAATCGTTTCCGGTCGAAGAAGGTGCCCTTGTCGCCAGGGTGTATCTCTGCTCCAGCTACCCATTCGGCTACTTCATCCTCTATGCCTGCTCGTTAAGGTGGGGAGTGCCTGCGTCGCTCGGGTCGATGGGGGTGATGGCTGATCTCCCTCTGAGGCGGTGGGCTACTCTTGAGTGTTGTTGGTTTTCTGTTTGGAACATTGCTATGAGTGCCTTGGCGACAGATTCGCCTGGTTCCCCACCTTGCATCTGCTCAAGGAGTGTTTGTCCGCCGGGCAGCCGCCTTTTGATCAGGCTGGAGCTTCCGGTAAGGTTCTCTCGGTGCAGTAGGGTGGTGGCATCTGCGAGTTGCTGTAGTAGGGCTTCGTTATGCGCGGAAATTGGTTCTCCGGCCTGCCAGTTGTAGATGGCCTGGCGCGAAACGCCGAAGAAGGACGCCAGTTCGGTGACTGGAGGCTTAAGTGTGTTGCGCACAAAGGCAAGGTTTTCAGCGGAGGTGCGTGGCTTGGCGCGCTGGGTATCTGTGTCTTTTCGCTCGGAGTACTTGATATCAAGCAGGCGATATCCCTTGTCCTCCCTTGCGGCGACGTAATTCGGGGTGGCCACTCCGCCGGTGCCGACCAGTAGGGCAAGCGCTACGCTGCCGCAGCCTCGAATGAAGCGAGAGGCTGTTCCTTTGGTGCGCTCTTCTTGATGGGGGAGTGCTGTGGCGGTCGTTACTCCGCGCTTTTCGTGCGTTACGCGGTACTCAAGGCGCTGAGATGTCAGAAAGCTATTTGCTAGCTGGGGGGTTGCTCGGTTTGAGTGTGCGATATGCATGAATTTGAGACTCCCTTCAGGTATCCCAGGCTGTGCGTGCGAAATCGGTGGTCGTTGCGCGGAAGCACCTGCCGATGAGTTCGTGTAGCTCGTCCATCCTGGTTAGTACTTCAGCTTTGTTGTAGGGGCGCCGCTCGACAGAGAAGCCGTCGGTGTCGATGAGGGCGTGTATGCCGGAGATCGACTCGAAGCGCTCTTGTATCTTCAGGCGTTCGGGGTCGATGTCTGGGGGGAAGGCCAGTCGACCATTTTGGATAACGGTGCGGGCTACAACCTGGCCGATCCCGTCGGCAAGTAGAACGGCTTCAGAGAAGGAGTGGCTGAATGCTGACTCCTTCATTTGAGCGGGCAGTCCTAGTACCTGGGGGATGAGGTATTGGCTGAGATCCTCCCCTTCTTGTGGTGCTACGGCGTCGAGGTAGCGTAACCCCAAGCGCTCAACAAAGCTGAGTCCGCCAATTGCCTCGTCAAGAATGCTCAGTCCTAGCTCCAGCTGCTCGTAAAACTCCTTGAAGTCGACGTAGGTCGTGGTTTCAAAGGTGATTGAGTTTGGCTGTAGGAGAAAGGCGTTGGTGTCATTGAGGTTGGAGAAAACAAAACGATCCAGTTTCTGGATTGTGGGGGTGGGTGCTTTGTCGTCCGCTCCATCTGATGCGCTTTGGAGGGAGAGCTGCATCTGGGTCGATTTTGTGAAGCCAGGGTAGCCGGCTTTTCGCATGCGCTCCTGGATCTGCGGGATATAGGAGTCCAGCGAGAGCACGGGGTTGTGCTGCACTTGGCCTATCGTGAAGAAGACCGGTGGGTTCTTAAGTTTATTGCCCATTGCACTCGTCCATGCTTGACACTTTGATTGACAGTTTACACATTGCTTTACAGGTTCGCAATTTGAGGCGTGGCTTCGCCAAATGGCCTCTCGGCTTCAAGGCTGGGGCGGGTGGGTCAATGCCTGCTGGTGGTCGCGGAATCAGGGGGGGGGGGGCTAGGTGCCCGCTGGAGGTCGAGGGAGCCCAATGTCTGCCGTGTTTCGAGATGCGAGGTGGTTAGGGGCATTTCGCATTGCGAAATGGGGGCGTGGGGCGGGTAAATTAAGGCTAGCGCTGGTAGCAAGTTTGTCGGTTTTGGTGGTTGCGATGGCTTATCGTGCTATTGGGGCGGATAAAGGGGTGAGTACCTATTTGAGTTCCCTTTGAGATTGTGCGATGCACTTAGGCTTATATTTTTTCTGGCTTTGGATGGCTAGATTCGACTCCTATCTCCGCACCATAAAAATCAAAGGGTCTGCCTCGGCTGACCCCTTGTCGTTTCACGCTGAAAATTCTCTCGAACTGTTGTCCAACCCGGTGTGATGATGGTTTTCGGGTGTCAGGCATGCGCAGTCTGACCCTGACTCAGTGGGAGTTGCTCATGCTCATTCGTTCGCTTGTATTGATCCTGACTGCAGTGTTGGCCAGTGCCGCTTTCGCCGATCAGCCGCAGACCATCCGGGTCATTCCCAAGAGTTACGTCAGCCCCGGTGCCAGCGGCAGCGTTTCGGGCTCGTCGAGTTATCAGCAGCACAATCTCTACGGCGGCCAGCGTCTACCGCGGGGCAGCGTGCGTCAGGAAAGCCGTTATGGCAGTCAGTCCATCGAGACGCGCGGCGGGATTCGGCAGAGCACCGAGTATCCCGGCGGGCTGATCATCGAGCGTCAACCTGGCAGCGGCAGTTACCAGCTGCAACGTAGCCGCTGATCTCAATGACGGGCGGCCGTTCTATGTGCGTTGTCCGGCGCGTCAGAGATCACTGCGCGGTTGCGCCCCTCGCTCTTGGCCCGGTACAGGCATTCGTCGCCGCGCTGCAGCCAGCTTTCCCAATGCTCGCCACCATGCAGGATCGCGCCGCCTATAGAGACGGTCACCGCGCCGCCCGGGCTTTGCAGCTCACTGGCGACCTTGCTCAGCAGGTTCTGCGCCGCGACGCGCAGGCCTTCTGCATCGGTGCTGGGCAGCAATAGCAGGAACTCCTCGCCACCGAAGCGGAACAGGCGATCTTCCTTGCGGCAGTAGCGCTTGATCAGCCCGACGAAAGCCACCAGCACCTGGTCGCCGACCTGATGGCCGAAGCGGTCGTTGATCTGCTTGAAGTGGTCAAGGTCTATCACCAGTAACCCATAGCTGTCGCTGTGACGGCGATGGCTGGCCACGGCGATTTTCAATTCTTCGTTCATCGCCCGACGGTTACGCGCGCCGGTGAGCGGATCATGGATCGCCAGCATTTGCAGTTGGTCGCGCTGGGTACGCGTGCGGAAGGCGAAGATGAAGCTGAGCACGCTGGCCATCATGCAGGTGACCAGGAACGAGACCATCTGGTAGTTGCTCTCGAACACGCTGCCGGGTACCAGCAGAGCGTGGCTGACCAGGCTGATCAGCACCAGTGCGGTGGCCAGCAAGGCCTTGCCGGGCGAGACCATGAAGAAGTTGAAGAGGATCAGCGGGTAGATCCAGAACAGGCCGTTGACCCCCAGGTTGATGGCGATCAGTGTGGCGCCGACCGAGAACACTGCGGCCAGGTAGAGCCCAGGTTTGACGGTGTCGCGGGTGACCCAGGCATAGCGCACGGCGAACAGCGTGGAGAGAACGATAATCGTGTCGGCGATGCCAACCAAATAATTGCCGTGGAGCAGGCGGTAAACGGCATAGGGCGAAATGCCGATGACGCCGAACAGTCCCATCAGGGTGATGATCGACAGCTGGAAATCGTTGCGCAGGCGTTTCAGCAAACGTGCGGTCTGGGTAGCCATAGCGTTTCTTTTCGTTGTTATGGAATAAGCATGCAAAGCTTTGACCGCCGATGGCAAGGGGCATTCCGGAGCAAAGTGCCAGTATTTTTGCCCCAGGCGACAGACTGCCTTTAATGGGCGCGCAGCGATACCAGTGACTTGCTGCGCTGGTAGCGGGCCAGTCGTTCGGCTAGTTCGGCGGGAAGAGGCTGGCCGGGTGCGAAACCTCGCCACTGATAGAAACCCTGCAGGTCGGGATGGCAGAACAGCCAGACCGCTTCCGGATGCTCTGCCAGGACGTGATCGAGCAAGGCCGCGGCCACGCCCTGGCGACGCAGTGCAGGGGCGACGAACAGCCCGGTGAGCCACTGTCCACCTGTCACGGCTCGCATGCTGAGGGCCGCGACAATGTCACCTGCATGTTCGGCGACCCAGATCTGGTCGCCCGCCTGGCTGCGCATCGGCGAGCGATGGCCGCGGTAGAACTTGTCGACCAGGGGGCGCAGCAGGGGCGGCAATTGGCGGTAGCGGAATGGGCTCATCGGCACAGGGGAAGCGGGCGATGGGCCATTTAAGCAGAATCAGGCGGGTAAGGGTGCACCGCGGTTCGCTGTACACGGCGCTCCCTGTCAATGATTCAGGCTGGCGCCAGACGGCGGCGTTCGGCGCGGATCTCCGGCAGGTCGGCGCGACGCAGGTAGACGCGTAGCGGTTCGCTGAGATTCACCCGGTCATCGATACGCTGGTCCTGCAGCCAGGCCAGGCGCTGGCGATCCAGGCGCATCAGCTCGCCTTCGTCGGCGTGCCAGACGTACTCGCAGGTCGGAGTGATGGTTTCGGCAGGTACGTCGAGGCCGAAGCTGTCTTCGGAAAAACGCAGCAGGTACTGGCCGGTCTTGGCGTTGAAGCCAACGAAACCCTGCAGCTGGTCGGCGGCCTGGCAGATCTGGGCGGACGTGATACTCATGGCAAACCTCGTTTCCTATGGGGTTTGCAGGCAAGGCGAATGGTTCTGTTTATCGGCGCAGCCTAACGCCTGAACCGCTGGCTGTGCGTTGCCGTGGATCAAGGAAGCCGTTGCAGGGCCGGCAATACCTGCTCGCGAAGCAGCGGCGCCAAGTCATCGGGCAGGGGCAGGGCAGTATCGAGCCAGCGCAGTTCTTCCAGCTCAGCGGCGGCTTGTACCGCATGGGGCAGGGCGGCGCGATAGATGTCGGCCTGCACCCAGGTATCGGCTTCGTTGGCGGCGGGGGCGTGGAACTGGCCGAGTGGTTGCAACGCTGCGCTGTCCAGTTGCAGTTCGAGCTCCTCGAACAGTTCACGCTTGAGCGCAGCCAGTGCATCTTCGCCCGGCTCGCGCTTGCCGCCAGGCAGCATGAAGAAACCGGTATTGCGCTTGCGCACGAGCAGCAGGCGGCCTCGTTCGTCGAACAGGCAGGCGGCGGCGATATCTAGGGTGTTTTTCATGGGATAAGCAGCGGGCGCCCGATCAGGGCGCCCGGCGGGCCTCAGCCAGCAAGGCCGACGTAGACATTCTGCACGTCGTCATGGCCGTCGATGGCCTCGAGGAAGGCCTCGACTTCTTCCATCTGTTCCGGCGTCAGGCTGGTTACCGGGTTCTTCGGGCGGTAGCCGAGCTTGGCCGAGTTGACGGTGAAGCCCTGCTCCGGAAGCGCCTTGCATACGGTGTCGAGGTCGGTCGGGTCGGTGATGAACAGCGTCGAGCCTTCGTCATCGGGCACGAAGTCTTGAGCGCCGGCTTCGATGGCGGCCAGTTCCGGGTCCGCGCCTTCTTCGGTGCTGGCTTCGATCAGACCAACGTGGTCGAAGTCCCAGCTCACCGAGCCGGAAGCGCCGAGCTGGCCCTTGCGGAACAGCACGCGAATCTCGGCGACGGTGCGGTTGACGTTATCGGTCAGGCACTCGACGATCACCGGCACTTGGTGCGGGGCGAAGCCTTCGTACTGGGTACGCTCGTAGTTGACCACCTCACCGGACAGGCCGGCGCCTTTCTTGATGGCGCGATCCAGCGTGTCCTTGGGCATCGAGGCTTTCTTGGCCTGGTGCACAGCCAGGCGCAGCTTGGGGTTCATGTCCGGATCGGCGCCGTTACGCGCGGCGAGCATGATTTCCTTCACCAGCTTGCCGAAGATCTTGCCTCGGGCATTGGCGGCGGCTTCTTTGGGTTTAGCTTTCCACTGGGCGCCCATCTGGGGTCTCCTGGCCGATAGGTGAGACGGCGTCGCGCGAATCTGCGCGTGACGATCGGATAGGCTGCGGATTCTAGTGCCTTGCGCGGTTATCGGCACCTGCAATTTCCCGATGGTGCGAGCACCCTTGCTGGCGACCGGCGAATCACACCAACTGCGGGGCTGCGACGTCGCTTGCCTGGCTCGCTCGGGCGAAGGAACATGACGCCCCTGCGCAATCGTCAAAAGGAGTTGTTCATGTCGCGTTGGGTCTTGCTTACCGCTCTGCTGCTGGCTGCGGGAATCGCCCAAGCCGCTCCCGAGCAGGTGCCGCTGTACCGGGAAATCAAGGATTGGGTCGTCGCCTGCGACAACCTGCGCGGATGCCAGGCGTTGAGTGCGCCGGAGAGTTTCGATTACCAGCCCTTGAGCCTCCAGCTCGAGCGCTCTCCAGGCGCCCAGGCGCAGCTACGACTGTCGTTGCACGATGCCGAGCAAGGCGGCTATGCACCGCTGCGGCTCGACGGTCGGGCCTTGTCTACTGCAGGTCGCCTGCAGCCGATAGAAATTCAGGGTGAAACCACGTTGGTGGCCGAAGGCGCCGATGCTCAGGCAGTGCTGACCGAGCTGCGCAATGGCGTGCAATTGCGCATGGAAGGTGAGCGCGAGTACGAGGCGGTGGTTTCGCTCAGTGGTCTTTCCGCTGCCTTGCTGCTGATGGATGCTGTGCAGGGGCGGGTGGACAGCCGCAGTGCCCTCTATCGTCCCGGCTCACGACCCGATAGCGAGGTGCCCGCTGCGCCATTGGCGCCGCGTCTGCGCGCCTACCCCGGTGTCACGCCGATGAGCGAAGTGGAGCAGCGTGATATCGCTGAGCACGTAATGGCCGCGACCCGCAGCCAGTGGTTCGAAGAGGATATGAGCAGCGAGCCGGAGGCCGAGGCTTTTGCGCTCAACGACCAGGAGGCGCTGGTCATCATCCGAACCTGGTGCGCCGCCTACAACTGCGATTTTGCGGTGTATCGCGTCGGTCGCCAGGCGCCTTATGCCGAGCTCGATCTGCAGCTCGAGACGCCGCCGCTGGACCTTGGCGCGTTGTCCGGTTGGGTGAGTTACAACCCCGACACCGGCGAGCTGGGCTACCTGTACAAGGGGCGAGGGATTGCCGATTGTGGTGAATCGGGCAGCTGGCGCTTCGATGGCGAGCGTTTTCAGCTGGCCTCGCTCAGTTTTCTCGGCCGCTGTGCGGCGCGTAATCCGGGCGAGTGGCCCGAGTTGTGGCGCGTGGTCGAACCCTGATCCCGTACGGTTCCCGGCAGGACGCGCTACAGGTAGCGCCAGATCAGTTGCACGCCAGCCAGCAGGATGCCCAGCCGCGCAATGCGGTAGAACCACAAGTGGTTGACCCGTGACTGCAGCCACAGCCCACTCCATACCCCTAGCGGCACGATGGGCGCGAGCATCAGGCTGAGCAGCAGGTTCTCCTGGGTGAACTGGCCCAGCGCGGCGTAAGGGAACAGTTTGGCGGCGTTGGTCAGCAGAAAGAACAGGTTGATGGTGGCGACGAAGCGCACCTTGTCCAACTGCTGCGGCAACAGATGCATCATTACCGGCGGCCCGCCAGCATGGGCAACGAAACTGGTGAAGCCGGCCAGGCTCGACAACAAGGTGCCACGGCCGGCGCGCAGCGGTCGTGGCGCCTGGTTGCTCGCTAGCAGACCGAGGCCGACGAAGACGATGGCGATGGTGCCGATCAGCAGGCCAATGGCACGTTCGTCGAAGAAGCCAAAGGTCAGCGAGCCGATGCCGATACCGATCACGGCGCCCGGCAGCATGACCTTGAGGTTGGCCGTATCCCACTTGCCCCAGTAAGCCTTCAGCCCGACCACGTCGGCCAGGCAGAGAATCGGCAGCATCACCGCCACGGCCTGTTTCGGCGAGGTTGCCAATGCCAGCAGCGGCACGGCGATGCCGCCCAGGGCGCCGCCGAAACCGCCCTTGGACAGGCCGGTGAGAAACACCGCCGGCAGGGCGAACAGAAGGAAATCGTGCAGGGTCATGGGCGTGACGTAACGGCGCTGAAGCGCGCAGGTTAGCAGCCGCGCGCGGCTGTGTGGCTTTTTTCCGTGGCCTCTGTGTCTGTCTGGCTCGGGGCGAGGCTGCTCTAATGCCTGCTCAATCAAGGCGAGGCTCATGCTCATGACACCCAAGGATCTGCTGCTGGCGCTGCTGGTAATCGTCGTCTGGGGGCTGAACTTCGTGGTGATCAAGGTCGGTCTGCACGGCATGCCGCCGATGCTGATGGGCGCCCTGCGTTTTCTGCTCGCAGCCTTCCCGGCGATTCTCTTCGTGCGCCGGCCGCAGGTGCCACTGCGCTGGATGTTGGCCTACGGCATGACCATCTCGCTGGGGCAGTTCGCCTTCCTGTTCTATGCCATGTACGTCGGCATGCCGGCGGGCCTGGCGTCGCTGGTGCTGCAGTCGCAGGCGTTCTTTACCCTGTTCTTCGCCGCTCTGTTTCTCGGCGAGCGGCTGCGCGGCAGCAACCTGTTCGGTTTGCTGGTGGCGGCCAGCGGCCTGGTGTTGATCGGTTTGCAGGGTGGGCAGGCGATGACCCTGGCCGGTTTTGCCCTGACCATCGCGGCGGCGTCGATGTGGGCGCTGGGCAACGTAGTGACGCGCAAGTTGGGCAAGGTCAATCTGGTCGGCCTGGTGGTCTGGGGCAGTTTGGTTCCGCCGCTACCGTTCCTGGCGCTGTCGCTGTGGCTGGAGGGGTCTGAGTTGATCAGCCAGTCGCTGCTCACGCTTGGCCTGGATTCGCTGCTGGTGCTGGCCTACCTGGCATTCGGCGCGACCATTCTCGGCTATGGCCTGTGGAGCCGCCTGCTGTCGCGCTACCCGGCCAGCCAGGTGGCGCCGTTCTCGCTGCTGGTGCCGGTGGTGGGCATCAGCTCTTCGGCATCGTTGCTGGGCGAACGCCTTGCGGGGCTGCAGATGGTCGGCGCGGGGCTGGTGATGGCCGGGCTGCTGATCAACGTCTGGGGCGGACGCTTGCTCGACAACTGGCGCCAGCGCGCGCCGGGCGCTGTTTGACGCAGGTAGGGAAGTTCGAGGTCTGATCCAGACGCTGCCGGATCTTACGTGCAGGCGCTTGAGGCGTAACGAGGTGCGCTGTTTTCAGCAGAGGTGCCCGAAGAGTGGCAGCAGCCATTCTTCGGGCCGGGGACGCGATCAGTCCTGGCGGCTGGTGACTTCCAGCAGGTGATAGCCGAACTGGGTCTTGACCGGGCCTTGCACCACGCCGACCGGCGCGCTGAAGACCACGGTGTCGAATTCCTTGACCATCTGGCCCGGGCCAAAGGAGCCCAGGTCGCCGCCGCTGCGGCCGGACGGGCAGGTGGAGTTGTCTCGGGCCAGTTGGGCGAAGTCGGCACCGCCCTCGATGGCGGCTTTCAGTTCGTTGCACTTGTCTTCGCTGGCAACCAGGATGTGGCGGGCAGTGGCGCGGGCCATGGGGAGTACCTCCTATCGATAGAGGTGCAGAGCCTAGCGCAATCGCCTTGCCAAGCAAACGGAAAGCCGTTCGCTCGACGTTCAGCCTTTCATTGGCCGCCGGCTGCGCCGCTGGCGGCATGAGGGCTCCGTGCACCGGAAAAACCTTGCCTTGCGGTGGCAAGTCGCTGCCGCTAAGGCATGCGCCGAGCCCGTGGTCAAAGGCCGGCAGCGGCTGGCCCGAAACCTGCTTTGCCTGTAGCGAATGCTTTTGGCGGGAGGCCATATGACCAGCATCAACAACAGCATACCTGCCATGCTCAGCTACTACGGCAGCCAGGCAAACAATCGTTCCAGCACCGCCAGTGGCGAAACCGACAGCCAGGCCAGCCAGGATCCGCTGGCCGATCTGCGGCGTTTCGCCAAGCAGGTGGTCGCGCGTAGTGAGGGTGGGCTGCTGCGTGCGATGAATGGCGGCGCGGCGACGCCCGCCAATGCCGTGCAGAGCAGTGCCGACAATCAGGCGGCGGCGCCCTCGGTGATTCAGTTGCCGGATGTGACGCAACTCGATCGCGACGATGCCGCCAAGCTGCTGCAGCAGGTGCAGAAGATGGTCGACGCCGGCCTGGACGGCAGCGTGCGCATCGCCGGGCACAATGGCGACAAGCAGACCGACTCGCTGGAAACCTACCGCCAGTGGCTGCAGGAAAAGGGCGGGCTCAGCGTCTACGCCTGATCAGCCCGGTACCGGTTCGCTGTCGCCCATGTCTTCGCCGGTGATGACCCGGTTACGTCCGGCACGTTTGGCGGCGTAGGTACGCCTGTCAGCCGCCAGCATCAGCTCGTCGAGGGACTGCCCGTCCACCTTGAAGCTCGCCACGCCGGCGCTCAACGTCATGGCCAGGGCGATGCCGTCGTTCATCAACGGCTCGGCTGCCAGGCGCTCGCGCAGGTTCTCGGCTATATCGCGAGCCTGGCCCGCCGTGCTGCCGGGCAGCAGCACGGCAAATTCCTCACCGCCCAGGCGACAGAACAGATCGTTGATGCGTAGCCGTTGCGCCAGCACCGTGGCGAAGTGGGCCAGGGCACGGTCGCCGACCTCGTGGCCGAAGCGGTCGTTGATCTGCTTGAAGTGATCGATATCGAGAAACACCAGCGAAAGCGGTGTGCCATTGCGCAACGCATGGGCGCGCTCACGTTCGAACACCTCGGCCAGTTTCAGCCGGTTCGCCAGGCCGGTCAGGGCGTCGGTGGTGGCCTGCTCGGTCAGACGCCTTTCGTTGAGAATGCGGCTGCGCTCGTAGATGTGGGCGAAAATCATCACCGCCAGGCTGGCCAGGCCGAGGTTGGCGATGATCTCCACGTTCTGCAGCAGACCCTCGGAAGAGAATCGCCGAGTGAAGACGAACAGGCCGACGCCGACGAACAGCACCGAGCCGTACATGCCCAGGCGCAACCCCAGAAGCAGGTAGCAGATGATCGGAATCGACTGAATCCAGGCGAACACCGCGAAGGTGGTGTGGGTCTGAGCCAGCGCCAGGATCATGATGCTGAAGAACGGCAGCAGGTAAACCGCGGTCAATAGCTGCAGGTGGCGGGTTCGGTCGAGGATGGTCAGCAGATACAGTGATACAGCGGCGTAGCCGATCTCCAGTCCCGCCAGCAGCCAGTTATCGTGCAGCAGATTGACCACGGAGAAGAACAAACCGCCGCTCAAGGTGATCCATAGCAAGGCTTTGAGGACCAGGCGTCGGTGTTGTTCGTTCTTGGCAGCGTAACCAGGCATCGGTGTTCTCGGGCGGAATGAGGCAATTGCGACAGTGGTGCGATGGCGGCAAACGGCGTCATGCAGGAACCCTGCCGAGCCTGGTGAGTCCAGTGTTCGCAGGCATTCGAAGGGACGAGGAAACCGGTAATGATGGTGCGCCGGGAAATACGTCAGAATCACGACGTTAGTTGGGAGAGGGCTGTATGACAACAACAATGGACAAACGGGGATGGCGGCGCTGCCTGCTGGCGCTGCTGTTGATGGGGGGACTGGGCTCGGTTCAGGCCAGCGAGGATCTGGCGCTGATCGAGACGATCAATACCTATCGCAGCGAAGTGCAGCGTTGTGGCGTGCAGGCCTCCGAACCGTTGCCGCCGTTGACCAACGACCCGCGCCTGATACTGCCCGCCAATGGCACCGCGGACCTGCAGGATTCGCTAAGTGCCTCCGGCTATCCGCTGGTCAACGTCCAGGCCATCACCCTCTCCGGCCCACGCAATGCGCAAGCGGCGATGCAGGCATTGAGCGAGAGCTTCTGCCGCGTGCTGCTCGACCCGCAGTTCATTGATATCGGCGTCAGCCAGGAGGATCGTGACTGGCGCATCGTGCTGGCAAGGCCGCTACTCAGCGGGCGCTTGCAAACCTGGCAGACCGAGGGGGAAGGGCTGCTGCTGCTGGTCAATTCCGCCCGTGCCGAGGCGCGCCAGTGCGGCGACCAGGCATTCGCCGCGACGGCGCCGCTGGTATGGAGTGCTGAACTGGGCAGCGCTGCCGAGAGCCACAGCCGGGCCATGGCCAATGGCAACTTCTTCGCCCATCAGGGCCGGGACGGCCTGACACCGGGTGATCGGGCCGAATTGGCGGGCTACGGCGGCACCACGGTGGGTGAGAATATCGCCGCCGCGCTGGATACCACCGCCAAGGTGGTCGAGGGCTGGCTGGCCAGCCCCGGGCACTGCGCCAACATCATGAACCCGGCGTTCAGCGAGCTGGGCGCTGCCTACGCCAATGACCCGCAGAGCGATGCCGGCATCTACTGGACGGCATTGTTCGGCGGGCAATGACTCAGTTGACGCCGAACACCTTGGCCAGGTGCTGCTCGTAGCGCTCCACATCGCGCTCGACGTTCGGCACCTTCATCACGTCGTTGCACAGGAACGTGGGCAGGCCGCTCATGCCGAGGAACTCGTTGGCCTTGTGGAAGGGGAAGTACACCGCGTCCACGCCCTTGCCCTCGAAAAAATCGCTGGGGTCTTCGAAGGCCTGCAGCGGCGCGTTCCAGGTCAGCGACAGCATGTATTGCTTACCCTGGATCAGCCCGCCGCTGCCGTACTTCTGCGACGCATCGGAGCGCGTACGGCCGTCATTGGCGTAGAGGCTGCCGTGGCCGGCGGTGAACACCTCATCAAGGTACTTCTTCACCGTCCATGGGGCGCCCATCCACCAGCCGGGCATCTGGTAGATCACCACGTCGGCCCAGAGGATTTTCTGCACTTCATCCTCGACGTCGTAGCCGCCATCGATGAAGGTGGTCTTGATGTCGAAACCGGCGCGGTCGAGGAAGGCCACGGCAGCATCGTGCAGCGTGGCGTTGTACTGGCCGTCGGAATGGGCGAAGGCTTTGCCGCCGTTGAGCAGGAGGATCTTTTTCATCGGGGGTTCTCCAAAAAATGTGGCGGCAGGTTAACGAGCCCCACGCGGGCGAAACACCCCGGAACGCTCAAATTATTGTTGACTGAAAGTCATGAAAGTTAATTTCAATCCTGCGTTAAGGTGAAGCATCTTCATTCTCACGAGACCTTCGTCATGCACGCCTTCATCCTCCACGCTCATACCAGGCCCGAGCAGGCCGAGGCCTTCGAGCAACTGTTTCGCGCCTACATCGAACCCAGCCGCGCTGAGCCTGGCTGCGTCGAATATCACATGCTGCGCGATGCGCTTGATCCGACACTGTTCATCTTCTACGAGGTGTGGGCATCGCGGGAGGCACTGGCGGAGCACACGGCCCTGCCACACATGCGTGAGTTTCATGACAAACGCATGGACTACCTGCGCCACGATTTCGAGATTCGCGAAATCGTCATGCTCAGCCCGGCGGGTTGATCCAGCTGCGCCTACGCTGGCGCCTTTCACCGTCCGCCTTCTATGCTTGCGCTGAAGCTGGCCTGGCTTGACGCCGGGGACAGTCGACCATCTGGAGAACGACTGCTTGGAGAAGGCGCATGTTCGCTAATCGATTGAAGAAGGAGCTGCAGGAGAAAGAGGCCGAGCTGTCGTTGTACAAGCAGCTCTACGAAGGCATCCGGGCGCAGAAGATCATGGTGTCGATCGATCCCGAGAGGCGGATCGTCGACCTGAACGACAAGTTCGCCCGTTTCGTCGGCTATGCACCTGAGCAGCTGAAAGGTCGCCCGCTCAGCGACATCGTGCCGGCTTACGTCAAGGATCTACCATGCTTCAAGAACCTCAGCACCGCGATCAGCTTGGGTGAGTCGGTCAGCGATCGTTATCGTTTCCTGCGGAGCGATGGTGCGCTGGTGTGGGTGCAGGCCTCGTGGATGCCGCTGGCCGACGAGCGCGGCGTTGTGCGGCAGATCCAGTGCATCGGCAGCGAGGTGACCGAGAGCATGAACAAGGCGCGTGAGAACGAAGACTTTATCAACGCGCTGCTGCGCTCCACCGCGGTGATCGAATTCGATCTTCAAGGCCAGGTGCTCACCGCCAACCAGCAATTTCTCGATGCCATGGGCTACAGCCTGGAACGGATCAAGGGCCAGCATCACCGGATCTTCTGTGAGCCGCAGGAGGCGTCGTCCAGCGAGTACGCCCACTTCTGGGAGCGGCTCAACCGTGGCGAGTTCGTCGCCGGGCGTTTCAAACGGGTGGATAGCCACGGTCGGGCCGTCTGGCTGGAGGCCACCTACAACCCGGTGCACGACACGCAGAACCGCCTGTACAAGGTGGTCAAGTTCGCCACCGTGATCACCGAGCAGGTCAACCGCGAGGAGGAGGTCAACGATGCCGCCGACACCGCCTACGGCATCTCTCAGCGCACCGATACCACCGCGCAGCAGGGCGCCCAGGTGGTGACCGAGACGGTGCAGACCATGCAGCGTATCGCCCAGGAGATGACGTCGGCATCCGAAGGGATCGAAGCCCTCGGCAAGCAATCAGTGCTGATCAGCACCATGGTGCAGACCATCGGCGGCATCGCCCAGCAGACCAACCTGCTGGCGCTCAATGCCGCCATCGAGGCTGCGCGGGCGGGCGAGCAGGGACGCGGCTTCGCCGTGGTGGCTGATGAGGTGCGTCAGTTGGCCAGCCGCACCAGCAAGGCCACCGAGGAGATCGTCGGAGTCGTGCAGGACAACCAGCGGCTGGTGGATGCCGCCGTGCGCGATATGGCCAGCAGTCGCGCCCAGGCCGAAACCGGGTTGGCCCTGGCCAACCAGGCGGGCGACGTGATCGTCGAAATTCGCCAGGGCGCCAAGCAGGTTCTCGGCGCAGTGGAGCGATTCGCCCGGCAGTTGCATTAGGCCGGTACAGCCCGCAGACGCGGGCGCTCCACTGGCGTCGTCAGGCCCTTGTCGTGCTCGTCGAGCACCTTCCTGACGATACGCATCACCTCGACGTTGGCGTCCTCCATGGTGGCCAGGTTGTCCAACGTCTCTTGCAGCCGACCTTCGGCGAAGGCAGTGATGGCCTGCGCGCCGCACTGGTGAACCAGCTCGTGCGGATGTTCGATCTGGCGGAACTCGCGGTTGCCCTGCAGCGCCGCGTTGCCTTCGCCGTAGTACCAGCGCCCGAACAGGCACTGCTCTTCGCTGGGCAGGTCGCGGGCATTGCCCTTGCCGTTGAGAATCGCCTGGTAGACCGAGGCCTTGAGCGACAGCTCGGCGAGGTTGGCCAGCTCGATGCCGGAGCGGAAGAACGACTGGCTGATCTCATGGTGCATGCGCTGCGCCTGGCCGTGAACGTTAAGCATGGCGCCGCTGGCTTCGGTGGTCATGGCTTGGAAATGACCGGCGCTGCCGGCGTGTTGCTGAATTTCCTGCTGGGCGGCATGGATCACGCTCTGGATATCTGCCGTCTCGCGAACGATGTCCTGAGTAGCGCTGGCTGTCTTCTCCGCCAGATCGCGGATTTCACCAGCGACCACGGCGAAGCCGCGACCGGATTCCCCTGCGCGCGCCGCCTCAATGGCGGCATTGAGTGCCAGCAGGTTGGTCTGGCTGGCGATACTGCCGATAAGGCCGACGATGCGGTCGATTTCACTGGCGCGCTTGACCAGTTCCGATATGCGCTGATTCAGGCTGGCCAGGCCGTCCTCCATGCGTTGCGACTCCTCTTGCAACTGGCCGAACTTGAGTTTGTTCTGAATCGCGGCATTGGCCACGTCCTGGGCGCGGCGATTGTTCTCATCGAGACGCGCATTGAGATAACTGAAGGAGTCGCCAACATGCTCGATGGATAGGCCGAACTTGAGCAGATTACCCGCCAGCCCCTGGTAGAAGCTCAGGTCGCTCTGCAGCCGGGTGTCTTCCTGGCTGGCCTGCAATGCGCTGCGCAGATGTTGGGTTTCCTGCTCACTGGCGGTGAGGCGAGCGAGTAGGGCCTGATGGTCGGCTTCGAGGCTGCGATGGCGTTTGGCGCTGACGAAAAACATGGCGGTATCCGGCACGAAAGGAAGAGGTCACGGAGGACATTTCAGGTTTCGTGCCAGCACCTGGCTTCTTGAAAATCAACGGCTTAGCGTTGCGAAGTCACTATGACTTGATGTCAAACTGACATGTCGTGGTGTTAATGACCTGATGTAGCACCGGCCTGTCGCCAGGCCGGCAAGGTGTCAATGACTGTAGCCCGGCTTCTGGCGAATGGTCTTGAGCAGGTCGTCCGGGCTTATATGACCGACCACCTGGGTGGCGGCGCTGCCTGGCTGCGGTAGGTCGAGGATGTGGCCCTTCATCTTGCCGATCACGTGCATCTCGCACGGTTTGCAATCGAACTTCAGGGTCAGCACTTCGTCGCCGTGTACCAGTTGCATCGGCGCCACCTTGGTGCGCACGCCGGTCACGCCCTTGGCCTGCTTGGGGCACAGGTTGAAGGAAAAACGCAGGCAGTGCTTGGTGATCATCACTGGCACCTCGCCTTCTTCTTCGTGGGCCTCGTAAGCAGCGTCGATCAGTTGTACGCCGTGGCGGTGGTAGAACTCGCGGGCCTTGTGGTTGTACACGTTGGCCAGGAACGACAGGTGCGACTCGGGGTACACCGGCGGCGGGTTGCTCTCGGCCTTGCGGCGGCCGCGCGGGTGGGCCGCGACGCGGGCTTCGGTCAGCGCCTCGATGGCCTCGCGGCGCAGGCTTTTCAGCTGCGAGTTAGGCACGAAGAACGCCTGCGGTGCATCCAGGGTGACGCCTTGGGCGTGGTAGATGGTGGTGCCGAGCTGGGTGAGCAGGTCGCGCAGGCCGTCGAGCGCCTGTTCCGGCTTGTTGGCCACGCCGAACGGGCCGGGCAGGGCGACGTCGACGCTGATGCCTTCTTCGCTTGTGGCGGTGAGCTTGAGGGCGTCTTCACGCAACTCGGCCTTCCAGCTCACGCCGATGCGTCGTTCTGCCGAGGTTTTCTGCAGCGCCTGTTGCCAGTTATGGTCGAGGTTGCGCGAGAGCGGGTGATTCGGGCGCAGGCGGAACAGGCCTTCGGGCATCTCGTTGGGTTCAACGCGATAGCGGTAGCGCTTCTCGCCATCCTCTTCGAACTCACCTTTCAACTCAGCGATATTGGCGCGGAAACCGACGACTTCGCGCTTGACCAGCACGTTGAGGCCGTCGCCGTTGGACAGCGGTTCATGGGTGACGGCGATCAGGTCGCGCTTGCCCACCTTTTCGACGTGGCCGACAGCGAGCCCGGTAAAGGTCGGCGAGTCGAAGGCGCCGATGTCCACCTTGCGCTCGGTGACGAAGTAGTCGGTGCTGCCGCGGTGGAAGGTCTTGTCCGGATCTGGCACGAAGAAGTGCGCGGTGCGGCCGCTGGAGGCGCGGGCGAGATACGGGCGGTCTTCGAGAATCGCGTCGAGTTCGCGGCGGTAGTGAGCGGTGATGTTCTTCACGTAGGCCACATCCTTGTAGCGGCCCTCGATCTTGAACGAGCGCACACCCGCCTCGACCAGGGCGCGCAGGTTGGCGCTCTGGTTGTTGTCCTTCATCGACAGCAGGTGTTTCTCGAAGGCGATCACGCCGCCTTTTTCATCCTTGAGTGTGTAGGGCAGGCGGCAGGCCTGAGAGCAGTCGCCGCGGTTGGCGCTGCGCCCGGTCTGCGCGTGAGAGATGTTGCACTGCCCGGAGAAGGCCACGCACAGCGCGCCGTGGATGAAGAATTCGATGGCGGCATCGGTTTCATCGGCGATGGCACGGATTTCCTGCAGGTTCAGCTCGCGGGCCAGCACCAGTTGGGAGAAGCCAGCCTGGTCGAGAAACTTGGCGCGGCCCAGGGTGCGGATATCGGTCTGGGTACTGGCGTGCAGCTCGATGGGCGGAATGTCCAGGTCCAGCACACCCAGGTCTTGCACGATCAACGCGTCCACGCCGGCATCGTAGAGTTGATGGATCAGCGCGCGCGCCGGCTCCAGCTCGTCGTCATGCAGGATGGTATTGATGGTGGTGAAGATGCGCGCGTGGTAGCGGCGGGCGAATTCCACCAGTCTGGCGATATCGCTCACCTCGTTGCAGGCGTTGTGCCGCGCGCCGAAGCTCGGGCCGCCGATGTAGACGGCGTCGGCGCCATGCAGGATGGCCTCGCGGGCGATCTCGACGTCGCGGGCAGGGCTGAGCAGTTCCAGGTGGTTCTTGGGCAAGGACATGGTTCTTTCTTTATCAGGCGGCACGGGCAAGCTGCGCATTGTAGCGGCAGCCCGTGGCATCGGCACCCGTCCCGACGAGCGTACCTGCGACGAAGCCTGGAAACGGCCTCTATTGGGAAGGAGCGAATTTATTCGCGATCATCGTCGTGTGCCCAAGCCTTCGCGAATAAATTCGCTCCTACCGGTCATGCGTCCCGGTGTCCTGCGCGCAGAAGAGGCCTTTTGCAGGCTGGAAAGGTCGAATGCAATCAGGCCTCCGGGGCGAAGGCAGCCAAGCGCCTGCGGCCCTCAGTGAACAGCATTACCCATGTAGGAGCGAATTTATTCGCGATCATGGGCGGGCATGGAGCTAAAGCCTATCGCGAATAAATTCGCTCCTACGGGTATGTTGGGGCTGCAAATTCTGGCGCTTCCAGGCCGGCAGGGCCGGCGGTCAGGCTGTTTCGCGACGGCCAACTGTGGGACAGTAGCGCCCTTTTTCAGCGGGAGGCGTGGCGATGGACAACAGAGGGTTGGAGAAGCTCGATCAGTGGCTGCTCAAGTACGGCAACGATGACTCGATCCTCTCTGCCAGCGAACTGGACGGCTATTTCGCCGCCATTGTCTCTGCGCCGCGCCAGGTCGCGCCGGCCGTCTGGTATTCGGCGATCTGGGCCGACCAGCCACCGCAATGGCCGAGCGACAAGGACGGCGAGCGCTTCATGAAGCTGGCGGTGGAGCTGATGAGCGAAGCCACCTACATGCTCAGCGAAGAGCCGGACGACTACGAGGCGATCTTCCTCGCCGACGACAACGGCAAGGGCGAAAAACTGATCGTTTCCGAATGGTGCGCCGGCTACCTGCGAGGCGCGGCGGTAGCCGGCTGGCTGGAAGCCTCGCTACCCGACTCGGTCGCGGCAGCGCTGGCGTTGATCACCCTGCACGGCGACGAAAGCGGCACCGAGACGCTCAAGGCCATGTCCGACGCGGAATATGACGTCAGCACGGCGCTGATCGAGCCGGCTGCTGTCGAGCTCTACGAGTACTGGCAGCAGAACCTCGAGCCGGTGCTGCCGGTGCGCCGTGACGACACCAAGGTGGGTCGCAATGACCCTTGCACCTGTGGCAGTGGCAAGAAATACAAGCAGTGCTGCATGCGCTGACTCTCTCTGCCGCAGCCGGCCGGCTTGGGTTCGATACCTGCGCCAGCCGGCGGCTGCATGGCCGGGTGATGCCGCTCAGCTGAGCAGTTCGGCAAACGCCTTGTCCGCCTCCAGCACCGCCGGCAGCGCCTCGAACAGCTTGTCCAGGTCGACCTCTTCGAACAACGGGCCTTCCAGGCTCTGTCTGGCCTGCTCGTTGACACCGTGCGAGTCGATGCATTCGGCCACGGTCACCGACTGGGCCAGCAGGCGCGCATAGCGACTGTCACCGGGCGACTGGGTTGGACGCGCCTGATAGGCGATGGCGTGCTGGATCAGTGCCGGCAACTGCCAGCGCCGCGTCAGTTCGGCGCCGACCTCGGGGTAACCGAAGCCCAGTTGCAGGGTCTCCTCGGCGGCGTGGGCAGCTGCCTCGCGTTTCGGGTGACGGTTCATGCGCCGGGCGAAATCCGGCGCGCCGGTCTGGATCAGCAACTCGCCAATGTTGTGCATCATGCCGCAGGTGAAGGCCGCGTCGGTGTCCAGCTTTAACTGCTTGGCCAGGCAGCGGGCGATACTGGCGACGCGGAAGCTGCGAATCCAGAACCCCTTGAGGTCGAAGCCGGTGTCGGTCTTGAACGCGCCCGTCATGGCCGAGGCAAGCACCAGCGTACGCAGGGTGTTGAAGCCCAGGCGCATGGCGGCGTCCTCAACGCTCACCGCTTCGCGCGCGCCGCGAAAACGGGGCGAGTTGGCCAGGCGCAATACCTTGGCGGCGATAACCGGGTCACGCTCGATGTTGCGCGCCACGCTTTCCAGGCTGGAGGAGGGGTTGTCGAACTGTTGGATCAGCTCCTGCGCGACCTTCGGAATGCTGGGCAGGGTGTGCAGTTGGGCAAAGAGACTTTCGATATCCATGTTGGCTCCGGTGGCTACGGGCGCGGCTCTGGCGCTCGGTGAGAAGGTGCTCTTTGAGCATAGTCGCGCCGGCCATCGCATCCAGTCTCACAGCCGCTTGCTAGAGCTTTTTTCACCGCCCGGCCCGCTCTCGCACAAGCGCCACGAAGCACCGGCCGTTCACGGCCGGTGCGGCAGGGCTCGACGTTACTGACGCGGCGCCACACTGCTCTCGCCGGAAGCCGACCACAGGCGATAGCGCACCTCGATATCGTCCGGCGCGTAGATCACCAGCGGCAGCTTGCTGTTGTAGCGCACCAACTGCGGCTCGCCGCCGACGCGTACGAATGCCTGCTTGCGGCTGCCGTCCGGGCAGGCCATCAGCGTGCTAACAGCCGGGCCGACCTGGCCCAGTTCGTAATAGCTGTAGCCCCAGCCTTCCACGGTCTTTTCCTGCCACTGGCCGCCCAGGCGGTGTTGGTTGCAGTCCACTTCCAGCGTCTTGCCGGCGATGATCTCCACCCTGTACTCGGCTTCGTTGGCTTGCGCCGGCAGCTCGATCACATGGCGGCTATAGCCTTCGCCGGCTGCAGGGTAGGGTTTCAGCGACTCGGGGGTGGCGGCGCAGGCCGCCAGCGGCAGCGCGCAGGCGAGGGTGAACAACGGCAGTTTGAGTCGGTTCATGATTATTCCTTGCTGAAAGGCCTTTTGAGCCATCCGTGATTGGGAAGACGCCGGATCGGCGGAACAGCACAGACCCTTCTCGATAGGCCAGGTTCCCGCGCTTTGCAAGCGGCCTCAGGTGCCATGCCAGGGCGCCTCGGCGGAAGGCTGCAAATCGGCGGGCAGGGCGTGCTGCAGGTAATCCATGAACAGACGCACCTTGGGCGTCAGCTCGTAGCGGTCACGCACGCACAGGTAATAGTCCAGCGGAGCGCTGGTGGCCCGGCTGAGGGTGGGTGTGGCCGAGGAGAACAGTTCGACCAGTTCGCCGCGGGCCAGGTAGGGATCGGCGACGAAGGACGCCAGCCGGGTGATACCCCCGCCTGCCGCGGCGCACTGGGCGAGGGCATCGATGTCGTTGCTGCTCATGCCGACCCTGACCTGGGCATCGAAATGCACGCCTTCGCGCACGAAGCCCCAGCGCAGGAAGCGCCCGTCGGTAGCGAAGCGAAACAGCAGGCAGTCATGGTCGCGCAATTGCTCTGGCTCGCTGGGGCGCCCGGCACGTTCCAAATATTCCGGCGCCGCGCAGAAGCGCGTCTGCGCCGTGGCGATGCGCCTGGCCACCAGGCCGTCCTGCAACTGCTGGGCGATATGGATGCTGAGGTCCACGCCCTCCTGGACGTGATCGACGACGGCATCGGTGGTCAGCAGTTCGCAGCGGATGCGCGGGTGCTGCGCCATGAAGCCGGGAATCAGCGGGGCCAGCACGTGACGACCGAACGCGGCGCTGGCAGCGATGCGCAACTGGCCACGCGGTTGATCCTGCAGGTCGGCGACGGCGGCGCGGGCCAGCTCCAGCTCCTGAAGCACCGCTTGCACGCGCTCGAAGTACAGCGCACCGGCGTCGGTCAGTGCCAGGCTACGGGTGGTGCGGGTGAGCAGGCGCAGCCCCAGGCTCTGTTCCAGGCGGGCGATGTTCTGGCTCGCGGCGGCTGCGCTGATGCCCAGCAGGCGCGCGCCAGCAGCGATGCTGCCGCTCTCCACGGCCTTCACGAAGCTCTCCAGGCCGCGCAGGGTGTCCGTGCTTTTGCTTTCCAATGCGTCATCCATTCGTAAGTTGAGCTTGATACTCAACTTACCTTTCGCCCTCTACCGTCGCAATCGCCTTCGTCGTTAGAGTGCGCTGCACTTTCATCGACCAGAGAAACCAATATGTCCGATCTCGAACTCGCGCCAGGCGTCACGCGCAATTGGAAACTGCCTGCGCGCGCCATGCCCGTGGCCTTTGCCTTTTTCATGTCGGGCATCATGGCCATGCTCATGTCGCTGGTAATTACCGCTGCAAACCGCGGTATCGGCGAGGGTTACGTGCAGGCGGTGCTGAGCGCCTACAGCCTGGCGATGCCGGTGGCGTTCGTCTGTGTGATGCTGGTGCGGCCGATCGTGCTCAAACTGGTGAGCCTGACCGTACGCTCGCCGTGAAAGACATGATGGCGGCCTGCAGGCGTCACTAACGGGCGGGCCCTTGCTCGTCGGCGATCAGGGGCTCGTCATCCCTGAGCAAGCGACCTGCCAGCGCCAGCGTGGCGCCGAGATAGACCACCGCACTCCAGCCCGCCATCAGCATGCCGCCCAGGCGCTGATCGTCCAGGGCCTGCAGGCCGAAAGCGCCCAGGCAAAGCTCGGGAGGATAGATGAGCTGGGGCGCCATGATCAGCACCAGACCCAGCATGGTCATATGGGCGAACGTCAGGAAAAAGCCGCACAGCGTCAGCACCAGCCCCTGCTGTGAGCGCCTGGCGAAACCCAGTAACCAGATGGCCAGGCCAACGGCAAGGAAGCTGACCTGCTGCAGGACGAAAAGGGAAGTGTGCAGCGCGGCGGCTTCATGCAGCGCCGGCAGATGCCAACCCCATACCACCAGCAACTCGGCGAGGAAGGCCAGGCTCAGCCAGGTCGCGCTGGCGTAGCGGTCGAGGCACAGCCCGGCGCGCGCAAGGCCGATGGCCAGCAGCGGGGCAGCGAGCGCCACGACGCCCAGGTGCAGCATCATGTGCAGCGAGAACGCCGTGCGGCTCATGGCAGGCAACGGGCCCAGCCAGAGCACCGCCAGTACCAGCAGGCCCAGGTACAGGGGCCAGTTAGGTGATGTTTCGGCGCTTTCAGTCCGCATCGAGGTAGTCACCGATACTGCTTGCCAGGTGCTCGGGCGTGACGTTCTGTGCGAACAGTTCAACCAGGCGTCCGTCAGGAGCCACCAGGTAGAGGCTGGTGGTGTGATCGAGCAGGTAGGTACCGCTGCCCTCGCGCCGCGACACATATACCCCATAGGCGTCGGCGGCCTGCATGACCTGCCCGACGCTACCGCTCAGGCCGAGAATGCGCGGGTCGAAGAAACCCGTATAGCGCTGCAGAAGCTGCGGGCTGTCGCGTTCCGGGTCTAGGGTGATGAACAGGGGTTGCACGTGTTGGCTGCGTGGCCCGAGCTTGTCCAGCGTCTTGGCGACCGTGGCCAGGGTGGTCGGGCATACGTCCGGGCAATGGGTGAAGCCAAAGGACAGCAGGAGCCAGCGTTCGGCAAAACTGTTCTGGTCAAGGAGTCGGCCCTGATGATCGACCAACTCGAATGCCCCGGCGACTTCCCCGACCAGTGCCGCCGGTGGTACGGCGGCCGGCCAGAACCTGTAGGCCAGCGGCAACCCCGCCAGCAGCAGGCCGATGCAAATTGCCGTGCCCCATAATGATCGCCTCATCCTGCCCTCTCGCATGCATCCCGATCTCTAAAGACCCGCAATCGGCCATTGGGTGCCCGAAATATCTGTCGTTTGCATGATGGCCGGGCATGCTCGGCTCGAAGAGCTCGATGCTGGCGGATGAGGCAGGGCTGAATGCCTGGGAGGGGCGGTATTGCTCGTACTCAATGGCGGACGAGTTGGTGGGCGCCATGTCGGCGCGCACCGTACTGAGGTGCAGCGATCAGGCGAAAACGAAGTACTTGCGTACGGTCTCGACCACTTCCCAGGTGCCCTTCATGCCGGGCTCGACCACGAAGATATCGCCAGCCTTGAGGTGAATCGGCTCCATGCCGTCCGGGGTGATGATGCAGTAGCCTTCTTGGAAGTGGCAGTACTCCCACTTCACGTACTCCACGCGCCATTTGCCGGGCGTGCAGATCCAGGTTCCCATGATCTTGCTGCCATCGTCGGAGGTGTAGGCGTTGAGGTTGACGGTGTGCGGGTCACCTTCGATGCGCTCCCACTTGCAGGCATCGACGACGGGCATCGGCTGGGTATCGCGCAGTACGGTGATCGGTTTGTTGGCCATGTGGCGCTCCGGTGTCGGTCAGAAAGGGCCTTTACCATAGAGCGGGGGCGCAGCGGTCGGTTGCCGGGGCGCGACACGGGGCTATTCATTCGCGCTGTGCGTGCGGGACCTTCAGGGCCGTAAAGAACAAGGCCGGCTTATCAGGCCGGCCTTGCGGGGCTGCGCTTGCCATCGAGTCATACGACGTTCTCGATCAGTGGTGGAAGTGGATCAGGCAGTGCGGTTCTGGATCAGGCGATCGGAACCACCCTCGGCGACGCGATTCTGGATCAGGCGATCGGAGCCACCCTCGGCGACGCGGTTCTGGATCAGACGATCGGAGCCACCTTCGGCGACGCGGTTCTGGATTAGGCGATCGGAGCCACCTTCGGCGATGCGGCTTTCGATCAGGCGATCAGAGCCGCCTTCGGCGATGCGGCTCTCGATCAGACGGTCGGAACCACCTTCGGCGATGCGGTTCTGAATCAGGCGATCGGAGCCACCTTCGGCGACGCGGTTCTGGATCAGACGGTCGGAACCACCTTCGGCGATGCGGCTCTCGATCAGGCGATCGGAACCACCTTCGGCAACGATGGGTTGGGCGGAAGAAGCGGCGAATACGTTGGCTGCCAGTACGGAGAAAGCGAAGCTGAGGATGAGTTGGCGTTTCATTGTGTCGTGCTCCAGCAGGGTTGTGGTCGGGTCTGGAGCAGATGTTACGCATTGGATTTTTTCAGAGAACTTCATTGGCATGATGGTGAACATCGATGCCGCTGATGCTTGCTGAAACGCGCGAAATAGAGTGTTCAAAGCCGTCTGGAAGGGGAAGCAGGCCACGGCCGGATCGGCCGTGGCGCAGTCGTCACTGGACGAAGGTGGCACCGCGTGCGTTGATGAACAGCGAATAGATGCCATGGCTGCTGGCCATGAACAGGCGATTGCCTTTCTCGCCGCCAAAGCACAGGTTGGCGCAGCGCTCCGGCAGGCTGATATGGCCGATGGCCTTGCCCTGCGGGTTGAACACGCGCACGCCATCGAGTTTTTCCGGGTCGCTGTCGGCCGAGCCGTTGCTGCCCCAGCCGCACCACAGGTTGCCAAACTCGTCGCACTTGATGCCATCCAGCGCGCCGGTGTCGGTGGCTTCGATGTGTTTGCGGCGTTGACCGAGGCTGCCGTCGTCGTTCACCTGATATGCCCATACCAGGCGATGCGGCTTGGCGCGACCCTCGACGATGTACAGGGTCTTCTCGTCCGGCGAGAAGCACAGGCCGTTGGGGCCGGCCAGATCGTCGATCACACGGGTGACCTGCTGCGTCTCGCCGTCGATGCGGTAGACGCCATGGGGCAGCTCCGGCTCGATCTTGTAACCCTCGTAGAAGTTACCGGTCTGGAAGGGCGGGTCGGTGAACCAGACCGAGCCGTCGCGCTTGACCACCAGGTCGTTCGGCGAGTTGAAGCGTTTGCCCTCGAAGGTGTCGGCCAGCACGGTGATGCTGCCGTCGTGTTCGGTGCGGGTGATGCGTCGGCCAACGTCCTGGGTGGTCGAGCCTTCGCAAGCGATCAGCCGGCCCTGGCGGTCGCGTACCAGGCCATTGGCATAGTTCGACGGCTGGCGATAGACGGCCAGCGACTGGCTGATTTCGTCCCAGCGCATGATGCGGTTGTTGGGAATGTCGCTAACCAGCAGGTAGCGACCGTCACCGAACCACACCGGACCTTCGGCCCAGCGGATGCCGTCGGCAAGTTTTTCCACGCTGGCGTTGAACAGGCGTAATTGCAGGAAGCTGTCATCCAGCGCCTTCACCGCGCCGGACGGGTAACGCAGATCGAGGGGTTGCGTGGCGTTGGCCAGTTGCGGCAGCAGAGAGGCAGCGCCGGCGGCGGCAGCGGAGCAGACCAGCGATTGCTTGAGAAATTGGCGGCGTGAGCCGACGGGGCGTTGTTCGTCATTCATTGGGAGGTTTCCTTGTTGTTCTTGTTGATAGTGGATGCGACTCAGGAAACTTATACGATGTATGACGACATTGGAAACCCTGTCACCCAACTCGTTCAGGATATTCGTGAATTGGCTTTGGATCGGGCCATTCAGGGTTTCATGGAGGATCAGGTTGTGTGATGACTAAGCGGCGGTATCGTGAGATCACAACTGCGTAGCGAAAATCTCTACCGCCTTGACCACGCGCCGCGCGCCATCCTGGATTTCCTCGATGACCTGGCCAGCCTGGCCCGACAGTTCGAGGCCCAGCTCGGCCTGGCTCTTGCCGCGGTCAATGATCTCTACCGCGCGCTCGGCCAATTGCTGGTTCTGACTGACCACCGAGGTGATTTCCACCGTTGCTGCGCTGGTTCGGGAGGCCAACTGCCGAACCTCATCGGCTACCACCGCGAAGCCGCGCCCCTGGTCACCGGCACGCGCCGCCTCGATGGCCGCGTTCAGCGCCAGCAGGTTGGTCTGGTCGGCGATGCTGCTGATGTTCTTGACGATGGAGCCGATGAGCTGGGATTGCTTGTCCAGCGCCTCGATACCTTGTGCGGCTTCCTGCATGCGCGTGGCCAGTTCGGTCATGGCGTCGAGCATCTGCTGTACCACCGAGGCGCCGTTGCGCGCGCTTTCGTCGGTGCCCTTGGAGGTCTCGAACGCAATGCCGGCGGCCTGGGCCACGGCCTCCTCGCGCTGCACCTGATCGGTGATCACCGTGGCGAACTTGACCACCTTGTACAGCTGGTCGTGGGCGTCGGTGATGGGGTTGTAGGAGGCCTCCAGCCACACGTCGCGGCCGTGGCTATCCAGGCGGCGAAAGCGGTTGACGACGAATTCGCCTCGGCGCAATTGCTCCCAGAACCGTTGGTACTCGAGGGAGTTGTATTCGCTCGGGTCGCAGAATATGCGGTGATGCTTGCCCTGGATCTGCGCCAGGCTATAGCCCATGGAATCGAGAAAGCGCTGGTTGGCGGTCAGCACTTCACCGTTCAGATTGAATTCGATCACCGCGGTGGAGCGCTGCAAGGCCTTGATCAGGTTTTCATGCTCGCGCGAGGTCTCGATGGTGCGGGTCAGGTCGCTGGCATGGATGGAAAAGTAGCGAATACGCCCGCCGCTATCACGCACCGGCTGCAGGATCGAGCGCAGCCAGGCTTCCTCGCCATTGCCGCGCAGCAGGCGGATCACCCCGGCAAGGTGCTCGCCACGCTCCAGCGCCTGGCGCACGCGGTGGTGGAAGTCGAGACTGCGCACATGCTCGGGAATCATTGCCAGCAGGGACTGACCTTGCAGGCGCTGCGGCGTATAGCCCATCTCACCGAGGAAATTGTCGTTGGCGCGCTCGATGCGACCTTGCGGGTCGAGGATCAACACCAGCATTTCCTCTTCCAGGCTGGCGCGCACCTGCTCCACGGAAGAGAGGTCCTCACGCAGTGCCTGCAACTCCTGCTTCAGTCGTCCATTGAACATGTGGGCCATCTCGCTGAGTGTTGACGTCATTGTTTCGGCTGCAAACGTCAGGAGTTTAGCGGGGTCGTAGCCTGTGCAAAAAAGCGAGTAGCGCGGTGATATTTTCCCTATCGGCGCGCGGCTGCGCTTGGGATATGATGCGCGCCCCTCGGCTCCCCTGGCGGGTCATCATGTCCGGCAACGCTCTCTATACCGACCTGTCGGGCTATTACGACCTGATGTGCGCGGACATCGACTACGCCGCGCAGAGCCACTGCGTGCAGCGCCTGCAGCAGCTGTTCGGCAATGGCGGCAAACGCCACCTCGACCTGGCCTGCGGCACCGGCCCGCATGTGCGCCATTTCCTCAATGCCGGCTACGCCAGCAGCGGGCTGGACATCAACCAGCCGATGCTCGACCGCGCCGCCCAGCGCTGCCCCGAGGCGCGCTTTTCCCGGCAGGACATGTGCAGCTTCCAGGTCGACGAGCCGCTGGATCTGATCACCTGCTTTCTCTACTCCATCCATTACAGCGCCAGCATCGAACGGCTCAAGGCCTGCATCGCCAGCGTGCACGCCGCCCTGGCGCCGGGCGGGGTGTTCTGCTTCAACGCCGTGGACAAGCAGCGCATCGACAACGCCTCGTTCGTTTCCCATAGTGCTTTGCATGCCGAAGGGCAGTTTCGTTTCAGCTCCGGCTGGTACTACCGCGGCGAAGGCGAGCAGCAGGCACTGCGCCTGCGCATCGAGCGCACCCTGGGTGAGCAGAGCGAGATCTGGCACGACGAGCACCCGATGGTGGCGGTGAGCTTCGCCGAATTGCAGGCCCTGCTGGCGCCGTATTTCGAGATGCAGGTGCTGGAGCACGACTATCAGCGGCTGGTCCCGTGGGATGGCAACTCCGGCAATGCGCTATTCGCCTGCAGCAAGCGCTGAACGGCAAGTGGCCGGGCCGCACGGCAGATGCCGGGGGTAACTATTCTCATTTGCTAAAACATCATTCTTGCTTATCATTCCGCCACTTTTGCCTGGGGAGGTTGGAGTGATGCAAGAGCTGTCGCTGGCAGCCACTCCGTTGACTGAGCTGCTGGCCGTTCTGGCCAGGCAGTTTCAGGGGCTTTTCGACCTGAATGGGCGTATCGGCCTGGTCTTCATCCTGCTTTCCTACAGCGTGGCCTACCTGCTTTACCGCCGGCGTCGCGTGAGCAGCGGCATTGCATCGTTCTGGCAGTTCATCGGTGGGCGCCAGGTGCTGCTGCATCCTTCGGCGCTGCTCGACTACCGCTACTACTTCATCCGCGCTCTGCTGCGCGTGCTGCTGATCGTTCCGGTGATCGGCCTGGTTGATCCCTACGTGTTGCATTCGGCCGACTACATGGCCTTCTTCACCAACCTCTGGGGCGCGCGGCCGCAACTGGGTGAAAATCTCGGCCTGAGCCTGCTCTATGGCCTGGGCGTGTTCCTGATCAACGATTTCGCCAGCTACTGGACGCACCGCGCCTTCCACTCACGCTGGCTTTGGGAGTTCCACAAGGTTCACCACGTCGCACCCGTGCTGGTGCCGCTTACCGCCAGCCGAGTGCATGTCGTGGAAAAACTCGCCGACAGCTTGCTTACGCTGGTGCTGCTGGGCGCCTACTCCGGGACGTTCTGGTACCTGTGCGGGGGCGAGATCAGTCGCTACACGCTGTTTGGCGTGACCTACCTGGTGTTCATCTTCAACTGCCTGGCGGCCAATCTGCGCCATACGCACATCTGGCTCTCCTTCGGGCCCAGGTTGGAACACCTGCTCAACAGTCCGGCGCAGCATCAGATCCACCACAGCGATGCCCCGCGTCACTTCCACAAGAACTTCGGCACCAATCTGTCGATCTGGGACTGGATGTTCGGCACGCTCTACACCACCACGGACACCCCGGAGCCGCTCAGCTTCGGCACGGCCGAACGCGATGCGCATCGCTACCAGAGCCTGTACAGCCTGATCGTGCTGCCGTTCATCGACACTGCGCGCAAGGCGCTGCACAGCATCGAAGGGCGAAGCCTGCGCCGAAGGGTTTAGCGCAGACGGCGCCGCGGCCATCCACGCTAAGCCCTCACGTGGTCACGCCGGCTGTGCGACGCGTTCGGCCTGCACGGAGCGTTGCAGTTCGGCCACCAGCGCATCGACCTTGTTCAGCCCCTGCCTGACTGACTCTGCGAGCAATTCGCCGCCGACTTCCTGACCTTCGATGGCGATCTGGTGCACGCGGGTGAGGCCGATGAAACCGAGTGCGGTGATCAGATTCGGCTCCAGATGGTTCATGTGCGCCATCTCGCCACCGGCATCGAAGCCGACACCGCCGCGTGCCGTAAGAATCACCACATGGCGCGGTCGGTCGGCCAGCTTGGGCACGTAGGGGTCGAGCGGGTTGCTCTCGTCCATCTCCACGGTGCGACCGGGGCGTACCACTTGGTCGATCCACGCCTTGAGCGCTGCCGGCATGCCGAAGTTGTACAGCGGCGTGCCGATCACCAGCACATCCGCTGCGATCAATTCGTCCACCAGGCGATCACTTTCGGCCAGCGTGTCGCGCATCCAGGCCTCGCGCTTCGGCTCGGGGGTGAATGACGACGCTATCCAGTCATGGCTGATGATCGACGGCGGGTTCTGGCCGATGTCGCGGTAGGTGACGACGTCCTGTGGGCGGCGCGCCTGCCACTGGCTGATGAAACGGTGGCTGAGGTTGCGGCTGTGCGAGCCGTGCTGGTCCTTGCCGGCCAGGCCGGGGCGGGCGCTGGCGTCGATATGCAGAATCTTGGTCATGGTGAGTCTCCTGCTTGAATTTCTATTCATCTGTGAAAAGCTGCAGGGACAGGCTAAGTTCGCCTGTATGAGACGACAAACGATCAATATTTTCTGAAATGGATGAGGAAAACTCAGCTATGAGCCGGCGCAAACTACCGCCGCTTTCCGCCTTGCGCGCCTTCGAGGCGGCGGCTCGTCATGAGAGCGCCAAGCAGGCCGCGGAGGAACTTTCCGTCACTGCCACGGCGATCAGCCACCAGATCCGTGCGCTGGAGGAATCCCTCGGCCTTGCGCTGTTCGTCCGCAAGCCTCGTCAGCTGGAACTGACCATGGCCGGGCGCGAGCTGCAGCAGGTGCTGGAAAGCGCCTTCGACAGCATCGGCGCTGCGGTCGAGCGGCTCAGCGCCGCACCGCGCCGGCATGCCGTCACCCTCAGCACCACGCCCGCGGTGGCGGTGCGCTGGCTGCTGTCCTGGGTCTGCCTGCTGCGCGATTCCCACCCGGACATCGACCTGCGCATTCATGCCTCGCACGAACCGGTGGCGCTCGACGGTGTCACCGCCGATATCGCCATTCGCTACGGCGATGGCCGCTGGCCCGGGCTGGTGGCGGAAAAACTCTTCGACAACACCTTCGTGCCCGCCTGCAGCCCGCTGCTGGAACTGCACGATGTGGCCGACTTGCCCAGGCATTCGCTGATCCACTTTCGCAACCAGGCGGCGATTTCCTCGCCCATGGATTGGGCCTTCTGGCAGAAGCAGGCTCAGGTGGAGGGACTGGACGTCGGCGCCGGGCTGGTGTTTTCCGACGAGACCCACGCCGTCTCGGCCGCCGTCGGCGCCCAGGGCGTGGCGCTGATGAGTCGGCAACTGATTGAAGACGAGTTGAAGGCAGGGCGATTGGTGCAGCCCTTCGGACCCGAGCTGGAAGGCAAGCCGTTCTTTCTGGTGTACCCGGAAAGTCGGCGCAATGACCCGAGTATCCAGGCCTTGCGGGAATGGATCCTGACGGTGCCGGGTGGGATGTGTTCGGTGTGACGAAAGTTAAGGGGCCACAGCCATGGCTCCCGCTAAGCATCCGTGCCAAGATTTGCCGGTACACAAGCGAGAGGTGAAGCCATGAATCTGCAGAAGATCGAGGATGAAGCCCTGCATCTTTCCAAGAAGGAGCGGGCACAGCTGATCCAGCGTCTGGTCTTGAGTCTGGATACCCCTGCGGAAGACGAACTGCGTTCAGACTGGTTGCTTGAAGCACAGAGGCGTGCGCAAGAGCTCGATAGCGGCTCGATTCAGGCAGTGCCGGGTGACGAGGTGATGAAGAAGGCCAGAGCCCTGATTCGATGAAGTATTTTTTCCACCCGGCAGCGGAAGCCGAGTTTCTGGAGTCAGTCGGTTATTACGAATCGAAGGTTCCTGGATTGGGTGGGGTATTGATCAACGAGTTTCAGGCCTTGGCTACATTGATTGGTGAGTCGCCCAAGGCCTGGCGGGTTGAACTTGAGCCAGATATTCGCAGCGTTCCCCTTCAGCGTTTTCCGCTATCGATCATCTACCGGCCAAAACCTGACGGCTTCCAGATTCTGGCCGTTGCCCATCACCGTCGGCGTCCGCAGTACTGGCTTGGCAGGCTTTGATTCGTCCTTTGGCTGACCGGTACGGCCCATCACATCGGCTTCGTTGATGCGCGCGTGGGGCTTTGGCCGTGGCAGAGCGGTGGCGAGTGCTTCTGATGATGCGCGGGAGCGGCAGCCAGGATGGATCGTCTCGTCCAGCATCTACTGCGGCGGTTACTCGCTATGGAGCTGGCCTGCGATAGTAGGCGTCCCACAGCTTGTTGCGGAATTTGTTGCTTGGGTCGACGCGTTTTTTCAGCGCGAAGAACGCTTCGGCGCGCGGATAGGCGGCGAGGAACTGCTCACGGTTGGCGTGGATTTGATACGGCAGGTAGTAGCTGCCCTGGTGGGCGATGGCGAGGTCGATCAGTTGCCGGGTCCATTCGGCGACGGCATCGCGCTCGCTGGGCGAGACGCCCTGGCGGTAATAGATCACCAGCGCGAAGGTGTCTTCGCGAGCCCAGGCCAGCAGCGTACCCGGGTCGGCCTTGGCATGGCGGATGGAGATATTGGCGACCTTGACCTTGTGCTCCTGGAGCACCTCCTTCATTCCTGCTACGAACTGCTCCAACTGGGCTTGCGGGACGAAATACTCCTGCAGCACGTAGCTGTAGTCGGGGCCGGAAATGGGCTGCAGCTCGCGCACATCCAGGCTGGCTTCATGGTTGCGCCACTGCACCTGCGGTCGTTTGAGCAGTAGCGGGTCGACCAGGCTTTCACGCACCTTGGCGCCGCCATTGCTGCTGGCTACTGCCAATGCGGCGCGCATAGCCTTGTAGTCGCGGTCCAGCGGCACCAGGCCTTCCGTCACGGTCAGCGGTGCGTCCGTACGCAGGTAGGACACGGCGCGAACGCTGTTGTAGTCGTCGGTGTAGAGAATGCCGTTGTGCATCACCATGTCCGGGTTGTCGATGACCTGGCTGGCGAAGAACTGCGCATAGTCACTGAGCGGCATGACTTGCGTCTGACGCATCAGCTTGCTGTTCTCCACCAGCGGCAGGGTGGCTTCGACGATGACGCCCAGCCCGCCGTAACCGCCAATGGCACCGTAGAAGAACTCGCTGTTGTGCGTCGGGCTGGCGTCCACCACCTGGCCGTCGGCCAACACCAGACGCAACGAACGCACGCCGAGCACCAGCGGCCCCTGGCCGACGTAACGGCCGTGGGCATTGACGCTGAGCGCGCCGCCTACGGTGAAGTTGGCGTAGGACTGCATGATCTGCGGCGACAGACCGTGTGGGTCGATGTACTCCAGCACTTCGCGCCAGGTGATGCCGGCCTGCACACGAATCTCCCGGCGCTCTGCGGAAAACTCCAGCACCTGGTTGAAACGGCGCATGTCCAGTTGCAGGGCCTGCTCGGTAGCGATCTGCCCGCCCATGCTGTAGCGACCGCCGCCAATGGCGATGGGCCCGGCATGCCCGCGCACCGCCTCGACGATCTGCTCCAATTCGGTAGGCGCCAGCACCTGCGCGACCTCGATGGGGTTCATGCCGCTGACGTCGTTGACGATTTCCCCGGCATGGGCGGCCTGGCACAGAAGCAGGATAAGGAGGGGGAGGATGCGCATCGGACGTCCTTGTTCGCGGCAGTGAAGCGGATGATGTTGCTGCTGGGGCTGTTGCTCGCGCGGCTATGCAGGTGCCGCCAGGCGAGCGCTGCCGTGCATTGTTCCTCAACTGCGCCTGCGAGTGTCAATTGAAATGTCGGCGGCACCTGGCGGTTGGTATCCGCCGCGCCGGTCAGCCAGGGCTGGGCAAATTCAAGCCGGCAGCGCCGGGCGTACGCGAAGCGTCATGCCGGCATGCACCGCCAGGGTGGCGATTACCAGCGCGCCACCGTAGAGCGTCGCATTGGCCGGCGTCTCCTGCAGGAAGTACCAGACCCAGAGCGTACCCAGCACGCTTTCCAGCAGGTAGAACAGCGCGACTTCGGCAGAGGGCAGATAACGGGTCGCGTTGTTGATCAGCAAGGTCGCCAGCGGCATCTGCACCAGGCCCATGATGGCCAGCGCCCAATAGCTCGAAGCGCCCAGGGCGAAGGGCTGAGCGTTGGGCCAGGCGATCAGTGCCGCCGCCAGCCCGCCGAGGGCGATCAGCGGCATGCGTTCCAGCTTAGGGTGGCGGCGCAGTAGCGTCAGGTTGGCGCCCACCGCCGCCGATGACAGCAGCGCGTAGCCGTTGCCGGCCAGGTCGGTCGCGTTAAACGCGCCGGCGAATACCAGCATGATGCCCAATGCCGCCACGCCGATCGCCAGCCAGGTGCGCAGGGCCACCTGCTCGCCGAGAAAGAAGCGGGTGAACAGCGCGGCGAACAACGGCGCGGTGCACAGAATGACCACCACATTGGCGACCTGGGTATGGATCACCGCCAGCACGAAGAAGATCGAGATCAACGCCAGCAGCAGGGCCGAACAGGCGCTGAGGAGCGGTTGCGCACGGACGCTGGCACGGCTTCTGGCTGACAGCGAGAACACGCCGAGCGCCAGGAACATCAGCAGACCGCGCCAGAACACGATGCTCCAGCCATCGGCCTGCGCCAGGCGCACCAGCAGACCATCGAAGCTGAGTAGGGTGATGCCGCTGGTAACGAGCAGCAAACCGCGCGCTGAATCTTTCATCCGTGTGTCCTCGACGTGCCGCTGTGGGCATCCTGTTGCTGCTGGAGGAAGGCTGCCTCGAAATGGTGCACAGCCAGACGCTGTGTCGATGGTGGACGTGGTTTTTGCTGCAGACCTGCCCAGAAGCGCCGCGAGTGCTGCGGTTCGCGACCTTATCGTCGTGGGGAAGAGCGCGGCTGTTTTCATCTAGCGTTGGCGCTGGCGTGCGGGTTTCTTGCTACGTGAGGCTGCAACTACTGAACAGCCGAGGCGGGTCCTGTGGCTCGCTGTTGGAGAAGGGCGGCAGAGCAGGACACCGGACAGAATAGCCCTGCATACCTTTATTCTCGGGCAAAGCGGCTGCGTTGCAGACCGCTCGCAACGTGCACGACAGCTCTTCATCACGTAGTGCGGGCTGCTACTGGTTTCCTTTCATCTGAGGTGAGCCATTCAAGATTCAGCAGGCTTGAAGTAAGGAATAAATACTTCTATGTATCAAATGAAAAACATTATCATGCGCGCCCGTTAATAAATCACCTTTGTCTGGATGCGTGCTGAGATGTTCTCCCTTTCGCGACTAACCTCCATTTCGCTGGGCTTTTCCGTTCTACTGACAACCGGCTTTGCTTGCGCCGCGACGGCCAACCTGCCTGAGATCGTGGTCTATGGCGAGGCCGACGAGGAAGCCGATAACCCCCGCGTCAAGGAGGTCAGCACCGCCACGCGCACTGCCACGCCGGTGCGTTACGTGCCGCAGGCCATCGATACACTGAAGACGAGCAACGTGCTGAACTATGGCACCAATGATCTGGGCAAGGCGCTCAGCGGCCTGCCCAACGTCAGCAGCGGGGCGGATACCCGTTTCGACAGCCTGCGCATCCGTGGCTTCGATGCCAGCAACGACTTTTACCTGGATGGCGTGCGTGACGACAGCCAGTATGTGCGCGACCTGCACAACATCGAGCGCATCGAAGTGCTCAAGGGGCCGGCAGCCGTGCTCTATGGGCGTGGCAGCCAGGGCGGTATCGTCAACCGCATCAGCAAGGCGCCCGAAGCTGGCCGTCGCTCCACGCTCGAGGCACAGGGCGGCAGCGAAGACCTGCGCAGCCTGTATGCCGACCTCAGCGCCGACCCCTCCGACACCATCAGTCTGCGCCTGAACATGGGCAATGAAGACAGCAACAGCTTCCGTGGCGGCGTCTCCAGCCATCGTCAACTGTTCGCGCCGTCCATGAGCTGGCAGCTGACGCCTGAGCTGAACTGGCTGGTGCAGTATGAATACAGCCGCTTCGACCGCACCCCGGATCGTGGTATCCCCGGCGTTGGCGGGCGCCCGGCGGACGTCAAGCGCGACACCACCTATGGCGATGACCGCGATTTCATCGACGACACCACGCAAACACTGCGCTCCAGGCTCACCTACGAATTGAATGACAACTGGCAACTGCGTCATACCGCCAGCCTCTTCAAACTCGACAGCGACTTTGACAACACCTACCTGACTGGCTTCAACGCTGCTACCCAGCGCGTGACCCGGCAACGTTGGCAGCAGGACCTGCGCACCCGCAACCTGTTCAACAACCTGGAGGCCGAAGGCACCGTCGACACCTTCGGCTTAGAGCATCGTCTGCTGAGCGGTGTGGAAATGGGTAGCCAGCGTCGTGACCCGAAGCTCTACAGCGCGCTCGCCGTTAATCAGGGCGGCCAGGCCGTACCCGCGCTCGACCTGTACAAGCCGGATCGCAGCCAGAGTCACCGGGGCGCCATGACCCTCTCCAGCAACAACCACACCGAAGTCGAAAGCCGTGGCATCTACGTGCAGGATCAACTGCGCCTGAATGACCAATGGCAACTGTTGGCCGGCTTGCGTTACGACGAGTTCGAGGTGGCCACCACCAACAAGCTGCGCAACCTCAAGGAAGATCGCAACAGCTACGGCCTCAGCCCCCGCGCCGGTATCGTCTGGACGCCGCTGCAGCATCACTCCTTCTACGCCTCCTGGAGCAAGACCTTCTCCCCGGTCGGCGGTGGTCTGATCGGTATCACCCCGGGCGCCTCGGGCAATGGCAACGAACTCGAGCCCGAACAGACCCGGCAGAAGGAAGTCGGCGTCAAGAGCGACTGGCTGGACGAGCGCCTGAGCACCACCCTAGCCGTATACGAGCTGGAACTCTACAACCGCCGTACCAGCGACCCGAACGACCCGACCCTGACCATCCTCACCGGCCTGCAGCGCTCGCGTGGTATCGAGCTGACCGCAACCGGCCGACTGGTCGGCAACTGGTACCTGCGCGGCGGCATCGGTTTGCAGGACGCCAGCATCGTCAAGGACAACAACGGCCTGGAAGGCAACCGCGTCAGCAACGTTGCCAAGCGCAATGGCAGCCTGTTCGTCACCTGGAAGCCTGAGCTGGGCTGGTACGCCGAAACCGGTGTGACCTTGGTGGGCGAGCGCTTTGCCGACAACCAGAACACCACCGTACTGCCTGGCTATGGTACCTGGGACGCCCTGGCCGGCTACCGTCACAAGGACTGGGATGTGCGCGCGGCGCTGAACAACATCACTGACCGTACCTACTACAGCTCTGCCACCAGCGCCGGGCAGATCCAGCTGGGCGAACCGCGTAACCTTGTGGTCAGTGCCAGCTACTCGTTCTGATCGGGCGAGAGCCCCCTGTCGTAACGCTCTATCAGCGTTGGCGGGCGTTGAACGTCCGCCAACCGCGCGTGTGCATGGGCGTAGTTGGCTGACCGCCGCAGGTGACGGCGCTCGGCATTTCGTGAAGCCCCCACGCCTGGCGTGGGCATCGCTTCAATGCAGCGCGCGTGAAGGCAGGCGCTCGTCGACCAGTTGCTGAGCCTGCAGGGCGAGCGTGTCGAGGTGCTGGTCGCGCTGCTTTTCCGCCTGTTGCATGGCGCGCTGGCCGTGCTGCTTGAGCAGGTAGGCGTGAATTTGCCGGACCTCCGTGGAGGCGAACACGGGCGCCAGGTCAGCGACGGCGAACATGCCGCTGGAGCGATAGTCGCGGCTGTTCATCACCACCTGCGCACCCTGGGCTGCCAGCACCTGCAAACCCAGGGCCTCGAACAGCGGTACCTTGTCTGCCGTGCAGGCCAGCTCCAGGTGCGGGCGTCGCTCCAGCACGCGTTGCAGCAGCGCCCGGCCGATGCCCTGAGCGCGATGCTCGCTGTGCACCGCCATATAGGCGAGGGTGCAGGCGGCAGCATCGTCCGGGCTGGGCAGGTACAGGGCAAACCCGAGTACACGGGCCGGGTCTTCATCGTCCAGCGCCAGTAGCAACTGCACGGGGCCTTCGACGTCGCCGTTCATGGACTGCAGGTGCAGATGCAGCTCATAGCCGATCACGTACTGGTAAAGCTGATACAGCGGGTTGCTCGGCAGCAGCGGTACCGCGCTGACGTCGGCGAAGTAGTCCACCACCATCTGCTGCACCTGGCTCTTCAGTGACTCGGGCGGAGGGCTGCTGAGGTGAGAAAGGGTGAACATCAGGAGGCTCCGCAGGGCAAGGGCGTGGCCGGGGATTGTAACCCGCCGGCTGCGTCCATGACGTTTCGTAGGCGATGGCGCCGCGAACCCGATCTCGACCTTGATCGGGAATGCCAGCAGATCGGCGCTACGGTGTGCCTCTATCCGCTCGGCCGCGATTCGCCTCCGTCCGGTCATCCACCCGCGTGCTGTTGCGGCCGCCGCGCTTGGACTGATACAGCGCGGTGTCGCCTTGCTCGATCAACGCCGCCAGGCTGGCCGGTGGTCGATCGAACAGCGTGGCGCCGATGCTCAGGGTGACGGCCTCGGGAGTGTCGAATGTTTGCGCTGCCATCGGGTTGAAGCGTTGGCGCAGCGCATCGCTCAAGGCCACGACACGCTCGTTCGACGCATCGCCCAGCAGGATGACGAACTCGTCTCCGCCCAGGCGAGCCGTCAGCGCACGTTCCGGCAGCAGCGCGCGGAGCATCTCGCCGAGGGCGATCAGCAAACGATCCCCCGCAAGGTGGCCGTGGAGATCGTTGACCTGCTTGAAGTTGTCGATGTCGATCAGCAGTAGTGCGCCAAGGCGGGTGGGCGAAGTTTCCTTCAGCAGGTTGCCGGCTCTCGCCTCCAGCGCGCGGCGGTTGTACAGCGCGGTCAGCGGATCGCGAGCGGCCAGGCGCTCGATGCGTTTTTCGCGGCGCCAACGCACGGTGCCGGTCATCGACAGGGCAATCAGCATCAGCGCCATGGCACCTTCCACCAACGAAATCTGGATGATCAGGCCACGAAAGGCGTTGAGGTCGATCAGCGCGCCGGGAATCACTGCGGTCATTGCCTTGGCCGCATAGAACAGGCCGTGCATCAGCAACACATAGCGCAACTGCACGGCGCCCACGCTCAATGACCTGCCGTGAGGACGCAGCAGGGCGCTGGCCTTGAGGGTGACCAGGGCGACCAACATCGAGTTGGTGAACAGCATGACCCTGGACCACAGCGGCCCCTCCGGCAGGAGCAGCATCGCCAGCCAGGCGACGAAAATCAGGTACCAGGCCCGCGAGAAGCGCGCTTCGGTGAAGCGGGCCACACCCAGTAAAAACAGCCAGTGGGCGGTGATCAGCAGGCCATTGGCGAACCAGATGCCAATCAGGATCAGGCCGCTGCCGCGCAACAGGGCAAGGGTCGAGCCGATGGCGATGGTCGCGAAGCCCGCACTCCAGAACAGCAAGGGCGACTCCCGCACGTTGCGCCACTCAACCGCCAGGTACAGCGCAGCGGCCACGGCGAGGGCGATGGTGAGAGTCAGCATGGTCGGGGCGTCGAACGCCATGTTCTACAGGGCCTGTACGGATCGATGAGAAGGGAGCGGTGGGCATTCCGCCTGCGGTCTGTTTGGCGGCAGATTTTAAGGGTTAGGGCGGATTTTCACAGCGCTGGCGGTCGGGTGTCTGCAGTGGCGATTGGACGCTTTGCTCGTTCCCACGCTCTGCGTCATGAACGCCATCGCAGCGTCCTGGCCTATAGCGTCTCGGGTAACATGGCGGGGCATCGAACACAGATCCGGAAGACCCATATGCCATCGCCGAAACGAAGATACTCAGGCATCGAGCGCGAGCTGATCCGCGCGCTGACCCTGGCCTGTGAAACGGCGAAAAGCGAAGTCGTCGGCTTCCAATGGCTGACCCATGATGTGGACTACGAGCAGTTTCCGCAGAGCCTTGTCGTAACCTGGGTGTTCGACACCGAGGCGAACAAGGCGCGGGCACTCGCCAGTGCCGACAAGGCGAGAATGCTGGCGCTGACCCTGGCGGCTTTCGACGAGGTGGGTATCAGCGTATCCCGCATCGCCGACCACGTAGCGTTCTCGGTCGAACGACCGGCAAGGGGCAAGCGTGGCCAAGGACATTGAGAACCCCTGCGTGTCGCTGTGCCAGCTCAACGGCGAGCTGTGCGTCAGCTGTGGACGCACGCGCGAGGAAATCCGCAAATGGCGGGGCATGAAACGCCCCGAGAAGATGGCCACCGTGCAGAAGGCCGCAGCAAGGATGAAGGCGATTGCCAAGAAGAAAGGTAAAAGTCAGTAGGGTGGATGACGCTTTTTTTCATCCACCATCGGGTAGCTCACTCACCATAACCACCCTCGACCTGCTCCGGCACACCACACCAATCTGCTGGGTAAATACCTTCCGCCACTGCCCGATGGAAGCTCGAATAGGGCCAATCCGCCAACCGTGCCACATGGCCGTGTTTAAGCGGGTTGTAGTGGATGTAATCGAAGTGGCGCTGGTAATCGCGTTCGTCACGGATCAGATGTTCCCAGTAGCGCCTTTGCCAAATACCACGCTCACGCCTGTTCTGTTGGTTGACGCTTAGCATTTCGGTGGCGGGTAGGCGTTTGCTGAAAGCGAACTTGATGACCTTCCAGCGCAGGGCAAAATCTGCGTCGCTAGGCGGGAGTGTCCACAGGCAATGCATGTGCTCGGGCAGCACCACCCAGGCATCGATATGGAAGGGGTGACGGGTTTTGGTGGCGCGCACAGTCTCGCGCAGCAAGTCGATTTCGCGGATCAGCAGATCGCTGGTGCGATCGCGCAGGTTGACGGTGAAGAAGTAGGTGGCGCCAGCAACGCGGGCGCGCCGGTAATTGGGCATTGCGGCTCGTCCTTGAGCGGTGGCTGTATCTAAACCATGGTGGACAAGCTTCGCGTTGTCCACCCTACACGGTATGTCGGCGACCCGTAGGGTGGATGACGCTTTTTTCATCCACCGTCAGCGGTTGTCCGGGCTACTCGCTGGCAGCCGACTGCAGCTTCGACGATCAATCAATGGCCGCTTCGCCGAAGCGATAATCCACCGCTACGAGTCGATCCAGCGAGTTGCCGTAATGAAAGGTGAATGGTCGCCCGGCAGCCATGATCCGCTTCAGGCAGTTCGCCTCGAACTTGCCAAGATCGGTGGTGGTAAGGCCGCCTCTGTGGTCGATCAAACCTAGTTCACCGAAGAAGAACACCAGTTCATCGGCCTGGTTGGCACGGGCATTGGCGCTGGTGATCAGCTTGTAGCGGTAATGGCCTTCGGCAACGGCCTTATCGAGGTCGCTGTTGCCGATACTCACCGACGAAGGCAGACGGAAGCTCTGTGTCGCCAGAAACGGGTTGAGCATGTCGACGCTGCCACTCTCGCCGGGGGCGTTCAACTGGTAGTGGATTTGCGGCAGCGGCTTCTCCAGGCCCAGGGTGACCTGGCAGTGCACCGGGCTGGACTGGTACAGGCGGACACCTGGCGCTTCGCGCTCCTGGTACATCAGTCGTGGCGTGTCGAAGTACTCGATGCGGCTGGTGAATTGCGGGCGCATCGTGTTGGCCTTTGCCTGCAGCATCCGGATCGTGTCGGCAAATGGATCACCCTTTACCACTTCGGGCTCCTGCTGCTTGATGCGCAAACGCACCTGTTGCGCCTCGGCACGTGCCTTGAGCAGATCGTTGAAGTAGGTGGTCAGGCTTGTCTGCTGTTGCTGGCTCAGCGCGTCTTCGGGGAATGAGACGGCTACCGCCTTGCCATTGTCGTGTGTGTCGAGCGTCGCCTGGCTGCTGTCGATACCGGCGTTTTGCAGGCCATCCAGAATTGCTTGCTGGTATTGCGAGTCGAGCCCCCAGCCACTGGCAACAGGTTGCTCGAAGTGCAGAACCAGGCGTTCTTCCTTGCAGGCGCCAAGCAGTATCAGCGCGCCAAGCAGCAGGATGCGATGGACGTTCATTAGACCTCTCCCTAGGTCAGCAATGGGCCGCGCATGATAGCGCCTGGTTTGTGCGGGGGAAGGGAAGTGGGGCACGACCGTGGGAATTCCCCTGCGGGGCGTGGGCGATCAACCTTAGCTAACGTCCAGCTGGCGCTGGGTGATGTCCTTCATCTTGGCGCCGAGGATCGCCGCCTCGATTGCCTTCACCGTGTCCTTGGCCGGAGGCATTTCGAAGACGGCACTTTCGGCGAGGGTGTACAGGCGCTCGCCGCTATTCAGGGTCAGTTCGAGAAATGCCACGTGCTCCGACCAGGAGCGGTAGCGGCGCACCATGAAAAGGCTGTGGCTGGCCTTGGTCGAGCTGATTTTCGCCAGGGGAATCCGGCGGTTGCCGTCCTCGCTGCACAGCACCAGTTCGTCCGCGTGGATGAAGGCAGGTTGGCTTTTGGCGATCCGGCGCCATTCCACGATGAAGCGGCCCAAGATGATCAGCATGACGCAGGGCAGAGGCGAGAGCAGGGCGAATTCATCGTTTGCCAGGCCCTTCAGGGTGATGCCGGCCATGAGCAGCAGGAAGAGAAGGGTGATGATCCTGTAGAACTGGACGTTGCCGAACTCCGACTGGGACAGTAAACGGACTTCCATGCGTCATTTTTCCTGGGGGTTATTGCTGCGGAGTTGGGACAGCGTATTGCATCTGTTGCGGTGTTGCTGGGTCTGCTCCGCAAAACGCGGGCGGAGCAATCTGTAGGGATGATGCTTTTATTACCCGCCATCAGCGGTTGTCCGGGCTGCTCGCTTGGTTCGCGTGAATCCGCCGCTTATGTTAGGTCCTTCATACCGGTTCCGCTCTTACAGCGGCTCACTTTTGGCAAACGCCCGGATGGCCGGCCCCGCCAAAAGTAAGCAAAAGGTTTTTGCCCCTACCATCCGGCCCGACTTCGTCGGGTTCCCTCGCTTCATCGTCGTTCCAGGGGCACGCCGCGAAGGGCCATCCCTGGCCCATCGCGGCTCTCGCGGCATCCATGCCGCTCAACCCCTTGACTCGCTTCGCTGGCCCTCCGGGCCAGCCTGCGGCTGTTACTTCGCTGCGCTTCGTTTCACAACGATCCCACTCGGCCTCCTGACGGGGCGTTTGGCATCGTCTGTGAGATTTGTGTCTTAGAAACAAAGCCAGAGCATTGCGGTTCGGCCGCAATGCTCTGGCTTTAAGCTCTGCTTTTGCTTGCTGTTCTGCCTTCCACAAAACGCTCAGGCACCGCGATCCCCGAATCCCGTCAGGAGGCCGAGTGGAGGTGCTGCGGAGAGGGGCGTTTGGCATGGATGCCAAACGAGGAGTGATGGGCCAGGGATGGCCCTTCGCGACGACCCTCGGAACAGCGCCGGAGTGAGGGGAGTTTCGCGCAGCGAAACCCGGATGCCGGGCGCGCTTTCTCTTTGGTTACTTTCTCTTTCGCGCGAGCAAAGAGAAAGTAACTCGCCGTAAGGGCGAAACCAGTAGAAGAGGGTGACGTAGAAAATAAATCTGTCACCTTTTCTGTCATGTTCCTTAGATTCTGTTCTAAGTCGGTAATTGTATTTGTATTGTGTTTTTCGAGTATGGGCGTGACGAAGGTTAGAAAGAAAGCCGCGGTAGACGCACATGAAATTGCTGCCGCAGTCAGAGGATGCTCTTTCTAGTTCACTACTATTCCTCTTGGGTTTATCTAATAGGCGCGTGGCCGAGGTATAGGTCAGCGGTCATATGCTTTTGGGGATGTAGAACCAATCCCTGTTCAATGCCCTCCAGTCTGAACTCTCACGCTTCGGTGCAGTAGTAAACCTGAGCCGCTTTATATCGTCTCGAGGCGGACGCTGAAGCGTCGAGTTTTACATTCTCATACGGAGGGTGATATTGATCAATTTTTACTGCACGGGAGCGTTGGAATGATCAACGGCGACTGTTACTTCTGCTTTTCCTGACTCAAGATCCATTGTTGCTCGAACTGCTGCCTTGTCTTTCACTAGAAAAACTAAGGCAATAACTGCCGCAACAAACATGATGCCAATTACTATAGCAACGACAATACCTAAGTTTTCTTTCATGGCTGCCCCCGTATGACAGATAGTCGACCTCCTTGTCGTCCATAAATTAATTTCCGATCTAATAAGACTGCAAAAAGTAGCAAGTCAGCCACTGCCAGATAGCTATGTTCTTAGCCTCGCAATTTGGCAGCGGCATCTGGATGGTTGATGATCAATCCCAGCTCAACGCCCCACCAGTCTGATACTCGATCACTCGGGTTTCGAAGAAGTTCTTCTCCTTCTTCAGGTCCATGATCTCGCTCATCCACGGGAAGGGGTTGGTGGTACCTGGGTACTCTTCCTTCAGGCCGATCTGGGTCAGGCGGCGGTTGGCGATGAATTTGAGGTAGTCCTCCATCATCGCGGCGTTCATGCCCAGTACGCCGCGCGGCATGGTGTCGCGGGCGTATTCGATTTCCAGTTGAGTGCCCTGCAGGATCATCTGGGTCGCTTCGTCCTTCATCTGGGCATCCCACAGGTGCGGGTTCTCGATCTTGATCTGGTTGATCACGTCGATGCCGAAGTTCAGGTGCATGGACTCGTCACGCAGGATGTACTGGAACTGCTCGGCGGTGCCGGTCATCTTGTTGCGACGACCCATGGAGAGGATCTGGGTGAAGCCGCAGTAGAAGAAGATGCCTTCCAGTACGCAGTAGTAGGCGATCAGGTTGCGCAGGAACTGGCGGTCGGTTTCCGGGGTGCCGGTCTGGAACTGCGGATCGGAGATCGAGCGGGTGTACTTCAGGCCCCAGGAGGCCTTCTTCGCGACGCTCGGGATCTCGTGGTACATGTTGAAGATCTCGCCTTCATCCATGCCCAGCGATTCGATGCAGTACTGGTAGGCGTGGGTGTGGATCGCTTCCTCGAAGGCCTGGCGCAGGATGTACTGGCGGCACTCGGGGTTGGTGATCAGGCGGTACACGGCCAGTACCAGGTTGTTGGCCACCAGGCTGTCGGCGGTGGAGAAGAAACCGAGGTTGCGCATGACGATGCGGCGCTCGTCTTCGGAGAGACCGTCGGTGCTCTTCCACAGCGCGATGTCGGCGTTCATGTTCACTTCCTGCGGCATCCAGTGGTTGGCGCAACCATCCAGATACTTCTGCCAGGCCCAGTCGTACTTGAAGGGGACGAGCTGGTTGAGGTCGGCGCGGGCGTTGATCATCTGCTTGTCGCCGACCTGTACGCGCGCGGAGGCGCCTTCGAGGTCGTCCAGGCCTTCCTGGATGTCGAGGTCGTTCAGGGCTTTCTTGGCGCGGGCGACGGCGTCGGAGTCGTTGGCGTCGACGGCGCGAGCCTGCTCGACCGAGCCGGCAGCTTCGCTGTCGAGCTTGTCGAAGTTGGTGCCGGCGCTTTGTGCGCTGGCTTTGCTTGCGGCGGCGGCTTCTGCGCCGTCTTCCTTGTCGAATTCATCCCAGCTCAGCATGGCTTGGCTCCTGCGTGAGGGCCGGTCAATGAACCGGCCTGTATGGATATACAGATAATTTGAATTATGTTCCGTTGCGTGATGCGCGCAAGGGTAAACGGGTACCACTGGTCAGCAGGCGGTGGGTTGCTGGCTGACCGTTGCCCCTCGACCCGGAGGAGGAGGGGCGGGAATTTGTGAGAGGGGCTAGGCTCGGGTAGGAGTGGATTTATCCGCGAATTTCGCGGCTGAAGCCGCTCCTACGGAAGAGCCTTGCCCTCTCCCTAACCCTCGGTTCGGGCTTCCTGCTTCACCCTACCTCCTGCATCCCTGCAGTCGTCTCCCGCAAGCGGGAGAGGGGACTGACTGTTGCTTTGCTTTAGAACTGCATCAGACCTTCGAGCGTGTAGCTGAGCGAGTGAGCGCTAGGCGCCTGGTAGGTCGGAGCCCCTGAGCGTACTTCAGTACGTGATGGGGGCCGGCCTACCGGGCAACGACGCGGGCGCCGCTCAGATACGCGCGAAAGCCTTACTGGCACGCTTCGCAGTCGGGTTCGTCGATGGCACAGGCCTTGGGAACCGGTGCCGGCGCCGGGGCGGCCTGCTGGGCAGGCGCCTGGGCCTTGGCCGAGAAGCCTTCGTCACCACCAGCGGATACTGCGTTGAGCTTGCCGGTGTTGATGGTGGATTTCTCGGTGCTGGTAGCGGCCAGGGCACGGAGGTAGTAGGTGGTTTTCAGGCCACGGTACCAGGCCATGCGGTAGGTCACGTCCAGCTTCTTGCCCGAGGCGCCGGCGATGTACAGGTTCAGCGACTGAGCCTGGTCGATCCACTTCTGGCGACGGCTGGCGGCGTCGACGATCCACTTGGTTTCCACTTCGAACGCGGTGGCGTACAGGTCTTTCAGATCCTGCGGGATGCGCTCGATCTGCTGCACGGAACCGTCGTAGTACTTCAGGTCGTTGACCATGACCGGGTCCCACAGGCCGCGGTTTTTCAGGTCGCGCACCAGGTAGGGGTTGATCACGGTGAATTCGCCGGAGAGGTTCGATTTCACGTACAGGTTCTGGTAGGTCGGCTCGATGGACTGCGACACGCCAATGATGTTGGAGATGGTCGCGGTCGGCGCGATGGCCATGATGTTCGAGTTGCGAATACCTTTCTTCACGCGCTCGCGGATCGGCGCCCAGTCCAGCGATTCGGACAGGTCGACGTCGATGTACTTCTGGCCACGGGCTTCGATCAGCAGTTGCTGCGAGTCCAGCGGCAGGATGCCCTTGCTCCACAGCGAGCCTTCGAAGGTGCTGTAGCTGCCGCGCTCGTCGGCCAGGTCACAGGACGCCTGGATAGCGTAGTAGCTGATGGCTTCCATCGACTTGTCGGCGAACTCGATGGCCGCGTCGGAGCCGTAGGCGATGTGCTGCAGGTACAGGGCGTCCTGGAAGCCCATCAGGCCGAGGCCGACCGGACGGTGCTTGAAGTTGGAGTTACGTGCCTGATCCACGCTGTAGTAGTTGATGTCGATGACGTTATCGAGCATGCGCACAGCGGTCTTGACGGTGCGACCGAGTTTCTCGATGTCCAGCTTGCCGTCGACGATGTGGTTGACCAGGTTGACCGAGCCCAGGTTGCAGACCGCGATCTCGTCCTTGTTGGTGTTCAGGGTGATCTCGGTGCACAGGTTGGAGCTGTGTACCACGCCCACGTGCTGCTGCGGGCTGCGCAGGTTGCACGGGTCCTTGAAGGTCAGCCACGGGTGGCCGGTCTCGAACAGCATCGAGAGCATCTTGCGCCACAGGTCCTTGGCCTGGATGGTCTTGTACAGCTTGATCTTGCCGTACTCGATCAGGGCTTCGTAGTACTCGTAGCGCTCTTCGAAGGCCTTGCCGGTCAGGTCGTGCAGGTCCGGTACTTCGGACGGGCTGAACAGGGTCCACTTGCCGTCTTCGAAGACGCGCTTCATGAACAGGTCCGGAATCCAGTTGGCGGTGTTCATGTCGTGGGTACGACGACGGTCGTCACCGGTGTTCTTGCGCAGCTCGAGGAATTCCTCGATGTCCATGTGCCAGGTTTCCAGGTAGGCGCACACGGCGCCCTTGCGCTTGCCGCCCTGGTTGACCGCCACTGCGGTGTCGTTGACCACTTTGAGGAACGGCACGACGCCCTGGGACTTGCCGTTGGTGCCCTTGATGTAGGAGCCCAGCGCGCGCACCGGGGTCCAGTCGTTGCCCAGGCCGCCGGCGAATTTGCTCAGCATGGCGTTGTCGTGGATGGCGCCGTAGATGCCCGACAGGTCGTCCGGCACGGTGGTCAGGTAGCAGGAGGACAGCTGCGGACGCAGGGTGCCGGCGTTGAACAGGGTCGGTGTGGACGCCATGTAGTCGAACGAGGACAGCAGGTTGTAGAACTCGATGGCGCGATCTTCGCGGTTCTTCGGCTCTTCGATGGCCAGGCCCATGGCCACGCGCATGAAGAACACCTGCGGCAGTTCGAAACGGATGCCGTCCTTGTGGATGAAGTAGCGGTCGTACAGGGTCTGCAGGCCGAGGTAGGTGAACTGCTGGTCGCGCTCGTGGTTGATGGCGCGGCCCAGTTTCTCCAGATCGAACTCCTTCAGCTTGGCGTCCAGCAGCTCGAACTCCACGCCCTTGTCGACGTAGGCGGGCAGGGCCTTGGCATACAGGTCGGCCATCTCGTGGTGAGTGGCGCTGCCAGCGATGCTGAGGAAGCTCAGGGCCTCGGCGCGGATGTTGTCCATCAGCAGGCGGGCGGTGACGTAGCTGTAGTTCGGCTCACGCTCGACCAGGGTACGGGCAGTCATCACCAGGGCGGTGTTGACGTCCTTCTCGGCCACGCCGTCGTACAGGTTCTTCAGGGTTTCGCGCTCGATCAGACCGCCGTCGACTTCGGCCAGGCCTTCGCAGGCCTCCGTGATGATGGTCTGCAGGCGGCCCATGTCCAGCGGCTGTACTTCGCCAGCGGCGGTGGTGATGCGGATGCTCGGGTGCGGCTGGGCGATTTCGCTGCCGGCACTGGCCTTGCGCTTGCTGGCCTGGGCTTCGCGGTAGATCACGTAGTCGCGGGCGACTTTCTGCTCGCCGGCGCGCATCAGGGCCAGTTCGACCTGGTCCTGGATTTCTTCGATGTGGATGGTGCCGCCGGACGGCATGCGGCGCTTGAAGGTGGCGGTGACCTGCTCGGTCAGACGCGCGACGGTGTCATGGATACGCGACGAAGCGGCAGCGGTGCCGCCTTCTACTGCAAGGAAGGCCTTGGTGATGGCGACGGTGATCTTGTCATCGGTGTAGGGGACGACAGTGCCGTTGCGCTTGATCACACGCAGTTGGCCGGGCGCGGTGGCAGCCAGATCCTGGGAGGATTCAGCGGCCTGCGGCGCCACGGCCTGCGGGTTCTCGCGAGTAGTGTCGGTATGCATGGAGATCTCCGTGTTCTGTAATTTTTGGTTGGACGTCACGATTAGAAACTGTGCCCTGTCCGCCGTTCATTCCATTAGCAGGCCGTTGAAAAACTACCTGCGTTGGCAATCCTGCGTTAAAAACGACCTCAAAATGCTCATTTACAGCACGTAAACTGCGCTTTTTCGGTCGTTTTTGCCTTGTCTTGCCTGCCTCGCCTACGTTTTTCAACGGTCTGCTAACAACTGAGCCGCACGCGGCAGCGGGGCCGGGTACGGGTGTCGCAATAGCTGGCAGGGTGGGCACGACTTCAAGTGCCGTCCTGGCGCATAAGTCACAGCGGGGCATTACCACGCCCCGCCTACTACATATAGTGGTCGACTGGCGGACAAGACCGCTGCCTGACCGGCTCACGCGTAACGTCGAGCGTTGCGGCGTGGCTGTAACCCAGGCCGGGCCTGGGTTAGGGCGAAACGATTGGCCGGAACATCTGGAAAACCCTGTGAAAAGGGCTTGCGCGATTCGTTCTTTTTGTGTCCGGTTTTCTGTGGCAACCCAATATCTGGTGGGTGCTGCGCGATGGGGATACAAGATAGTGCGCTGTTGGAGGCATTGCAAGGCACTGGAAAAGGAACAACCTGTGGATAAGGTGTGAGTGTCTTGTGGGTGCCGGCGGCGTAGCCCGCATGTTCTCTGGCTCTGGCTGCTGATGACCGTTCGTCGCGCCTAAGAGCGGGATTTCAGCGAGTTGGCGAAGCTGTTCTGCGGCGCACAGACTACCACTATATATAGTGCTTTTGGCATGTGCTGTGCTTGACGAGACGGTCAGGCTCGGGCAGCGGGTTTGCCGCTCGCGCCGAGACGCACACAGCCCCTAGAATGGCTGCGGTATTTGCGGCGCTTGCCGGTATGCGAAGGGGATAGGTGTGGAACAAGAAGCGTGGCAGATTCTGATTGTCGAGGATGACCAGCGCCTGGCGCAGTTGACCCGCGAGTATCTGGAGGGCAACGGCCTGCGCGTTGCCATCGAGGCCGACGGCGCCCGTGCGGCGGCGCGAATTCTCGCCGAGCAGCCGGACCTGGTGATTCTCGACCTGATGCTGCCGGGTGAAGACGGCCTGAGCATCTGCCGCAAGGTGCGCGGCGGCTACAAGGGGCCGATTCTCATGCTCACCGCGCGCACCGACGACATGGACCAGGTGCTGGGCCTGGAGATGGGCGCCGATGACTACGTGTGCAAGCCGGTGCGCCCGCGCGTGTTGCTAGCGCGCATTCGCGCGCTGCTGCGCCGCCGCGAGGGGGGCGAGAGCGAGCGTGACGAGAGCCAGGCGCGGCGCCTGCAATTCGGTGCCCTGGCCATCGACAGTGCCATGCGCGAGGCCTGGCTGGGCGAGCAGGGTATCGAGCTGACCAGCGCCGAGTTCGACCTGTTGTGGCTGCTGGCGGTCAATGCCGGGCGCATCCTGTCGCGCGAGGAAATCTTCAATTCCCTGCGAGGCATAGAGTACGACGGCCAGGACCGCTCCATCGACGTGCGCATCTCGCGCATCCGCCCGAAGATCGGTGACGACCCGATGCATCCGCGGATGATCAAGACGGTGCGCAGCAAGGGCTATCTGTTCGTCGCCGAGGCCGCCGAAGCGCTGCCCTTCGGTGATGCACCGCTTCTGCGCGATTGATCGGGCGGCCATGAACTCGATCTTCCTGCGTATCTACGGCGGCATGCTCGCCGCGCTGGTGCTGGTGGCGCTGCTGGGCGTCGGCACGCTGCATCTGGTCAACGAAGTGCGCGGCGATCAGTACCGCGAAGGCCTGGCGCGCGGCACCTTCCGCCTGATGGCGGACAACCTGCTGCCGATGAACGCAGTGGAGCGTAAGCGCGCCCTGGTGGTGTGGTCGCGCCTGCTCGGCATCCCGCTGGAGCTGCAGGCGCTGAGCGACGTGGCGCTGGAGAGCAGCGAGCGCAACCGGCTGCAACGCGGCCACGTGCTGGTGCAGCAGACCGGCCCGCACTCGGCCAAGGTCTACGGCCTGCTCGACGGCACGCAGCCGCTGCTGCTGACCGGCGAGATCCAGCAGATCAGCGAGCAGCTGGCGCGGGCCACCAACTACCTGCTGATCGACGAGCTGGTGCGCTACCCGGTGCATGAGCAGCCGCAGCGCCTGGCCGAGCTGAAGGAGGCCAAGCAGTTTGGCTTCGATCTGCAGCTGGTGCGGCTCGAGGACGCCACCGTCGACCCCGATCAGCGCCGCCGCATCGACGAGGGCGATACGGTGATGGCGCTGGGCAAGGGCGGCGACTCCATCTACGTGTTCTCCGGCATCGTCGATACCCCCTGGGTGCTGGAGATCGGCCCGCTGTACCAGATGAACCCCTATCCGCCGCAGCTGCTGGTGCTGATCGGCGCGCTGGGCCTGAGCCTGATCGGCTTGATCGTCTACCTGCTGGTGCGCTCGCTGGAGCAGCGCCTGCGTGCGCTGGAAAGCGCTGCCACGCATATCGCCAGCGGCCGCCTGGATGCGCGCGTGCCGACGCGCGGCGCGGACTCGGTGGGGCGCCTTGCCAGCAGCTTCAATGCCATGGCCGAGCATCTGCAGACGTCCCTGAGTACCCAGCGTGAGCTGGTACGAGCGGTGTCCCACGAGTTGCGCACGCCGGTGGCGCGGCTGCGTTTCGGCCTGGAAATGATCGCCGATGCGCCCAGCGAAAGTGCCCGGCGCAAATATATGGATGGCATGGACAGCGATATCCAGGACCTCGACAAGCTGGTCGACGAGATGCTGACCTACGCGCGCCTGGAGCAGGGCTCGCCGGCGCTGAATTTCCAGCAGGTGGAGCTCAAGGCGCTGATCGACCAGGTGATCGACGAGCTGGCACCGCTGAGCAACAAGGTGCGCGTGGAATGCGGTGCGGCGCTTAGCGTGCAGGCCGAGGGCGCCTGCTGGGTCGAGGCCGAGCCGCGCTACCTGCATCGGGCGTTGCAGAATCTGGTGAGCAACGCCATGCGTTATGCCGAAGGGCGGGTGCTGATCAGTTGCCAGGTCGGCTACAAGCGTTGCCGCATCGACGTCGAGGATGACGGGCCGGGCGTGCCGGAAGAAGCCTGGGAACGTCTGTTCAGTCCTTTCCTGCGCCTCGACGACAGCCGCACGCGCGCATCCGGTGGTCATGGCCTGGGCCTGTCCATCGTGCGCAGGATCATCTACTGGCACGGCGGCCGCGCGCAGATCGGCCGCAGCGACAGCCTCGGCGGCGCGCGCTTCAGCCTGGTGTGGCCGCGGCGCCAGGGCGAGTAGGCGTCGGCGTAGCGCTGCAGCCCGCAGCCCGGCTGCAATCCGCGGTGATTTCTGCATCATCCCCGGATTTTCATCCGGGCTATGAAACTGTGGGAGCGGCCTTGGCCGCGATGTTTCTAATCCGCCCCGTTCGCGGACAAGTCCGCTCCCACAGTGCACGCTGCCACAAGGGGCAGCAGCTACAAGCGCACCATCACCGTCCGCTCGAGCGCACCATGCGCCGATGAAGCGCGCCGGCCCGGAACCAAAAAGCCCGCACTTGGCGTAATGCTGTTGATAAAGAATCGGTCGAACGCGACCAGCTCTGTAGCCCGGATGCAATCCGGGGCTGGCCGGCCACCTGTTCCCGGATTTCATCCGGGCTACGCCGCGACCGCCGCCTGTTCTGTAGGGGGCGTGCGCACCGAGCTAGCCATGGTGAGGCGATGCATGATTACGCCGCCACCGCCACCAGGCTCAGCACCTTGTTGTCGAACAGGGCGAATTGCCCGTCCAGCTCGCTGCCCGCGCGCCAGTCCTCGTTCAGGTCGATCAGCAGGCGCAGGCGCGCGCTGTCCTTATCGATGTCCAGCAGCTCGGCGTCCTGGAAATAGAAGCGTGTCAGGGTCAGCGGGTAGAGCGCCTTGAACAGGCTTTCCTTGATCGAGAAGGTCAGGCTGATACGTGCGGCGCGGGCATTCTCATCGAGGCCGTGCAGGCGTTGCAGTTCGGCGGGGGTGAGGATTTCGCCCTGCAGACGCTGGGCGCGTTCGGCCGGTAGCAGGCGCTCGATGTCCAGGCCCAGGGCGCGCCATCGATCTTCAGGCGCGACCAGCGCAGCAGCCCAGTTGTTGCCATGGGTAATGGAGCCGACCACGCCACGCGGCCACTGCGGCGCGCGGTCTTCACCCGCTGCCGGCACGCTGGCCTGGCCGGTCACGCGGCGCAGCGCCTCGCGCGCACACAGGCGCCCGGCCATGTATTCGGCCTGACGCTTGGCCACGCCGCGCACGGGCGGAATACCGCAGCGGGCGAGGTCGTCTTCGGCGAGCAGGGCGGGGTCGAAGCGCGTGCTGATCAACTGCGCCCCGGCGAGTGGGCGCGGTAGCAGGTCGTAATCGTCGAGGGGGCTGCAGCAGGCCGGGTGGTAGACGTTCATGGGCGCGATTGTGCCGCGCCGCGGACCGTGCAGTCATCCGCCGTTTACATTTCTTTGCAGGCAGTTAACAAAGCTAAACGGACGCTGTGCCTGGCTTTTGTCAGACTGCGCTGGCATTCCCCCAGGGAGTGCAGGTGAGGTTGTAGTCAGTGCGAGGGCACTGACGTTTTCTCCGAGTTCGAGAACGGTAGCCCGATTGGGCTGCCGTTTTTTTTTGCGCTGCGTTTGGCACACCCCACTGGACCGAGGTCGTCGGACGTGGGAGGCGCTTCAGCGGCGAAAGCATCGCGGCTACGACTGCATGGATGCAGGAGGTAGAGCGAAGCAGGATGCCCGAGCCGAAAGCCCCTCCCACAAAGGTAAATGTTGTTCATATAAAAGTGGTGGAGCGCGATTAGTCCCCTGGCCTCTTTGGGGGAAGGGCGGGCCGCGTTCGAATAGGAGAAGCCGGCGGTTTTGCTGCTGTTCGGTCCTCTCCCCCAGCCCCTCTCCCATGGATGGGAGAGGGGGCTAAGCGCACGCAGCCTTAGATGAACAGCATCACTTCCCACGAAGTGGCTTTAGCCAAGGCGTTCGCATTTGCCCTGTGGCTTTCGTGGGGCGATTTGCAGTCAAATGCCTGTGCGGGCAAAAACCGACTCCCGCGAGGACCATGGACGATGACCCAACAATCGCAATTCGCTCTGCTCGGCAAGAAGCGCTTCCTGCCGTTTTTCGTGACGCAATTGCTCGGCGCCTTCAACGACAACATCTTCAAGCAGTCGCTGATTCTCGCCATCCTGTTCAAGCTCAACACGGGCGTCGACCGCGATCTGCTGGTCAATCTCTGCGCCTTGCTGTTCATCCTGCCGTTCTTTCTGTTCTCCGCGCTCGGCGGCCAGTTTGGCGAGAAGTTTGCCAAGGATTCGTTGATCCGCAAGATCAAGGCTGCCGAGATCCTGATCATGCTCACCGGCGCTGCCGGGGTGCTGCTGGACAGCCTGCCGCTGATGCTCGCGGTGCTGTTCGCCATGGGCACGCAGTCGGCGCTGTTCGGCCCGGTGAAGTATTCGATACTGCCGCAGCACTTGAAGGAAGAGGAGCTGGTGGGCGGCAACGCCTTGGTGGAGATGGGCACCTTCCTGGCAATCCTGGCCGGCACCATTGGCGCCGGAATCATGATGGCCAGCAGCAGCTATGCGCCCATCGTCGCCGGCTCGGTGGTCGGTGTGGCGCTGCTCGGTTACCTGGCCAGCCATGGCATTCCCAAGGCTTCGGCGGCTATGCCGGAACTGCCGCTGGACTGGAACATCTTTCGCCAGTCCTGGGCGATCCTCAAACTTGGCCTGGGCCAGCGCCCGGCGGTTTCACGCTCGCTGGTGGGCAACTCCTGGTTCTGGTTTCTCGGCGCGATCTACCTGACGCAGATCCCGGCCTACGCCAAGGAGTGGCTGTACGGCGACGAAAGCGTGGTGACGCTGATTCTCACCGTGTTCTCGCTGGGGATCGGCCTGGGCTCGATGCTCTGCGAGCGCATGAGCGGGCACAAGGTGGAGATCGGGCTGGTGCCGTTCGGCTCCATCGGTCTGACCCTGTTCGGTATGTTGCTGTGGTGGTTCTCTGGCGGCTTCCCGCAGGGCGCCACGCCGCATGACTGGCTGGCGCTGCTGGGCCATGGCCAGGCCTGGTGGATTCTCGGCTGCATTCTCGGCATCGGCCTGTTCGGTGGTTTTTACATCGTGCCGCTGTACGCGCTGATCCAGTCGCGCACCGCCGAGCACGAGCGGGCGCGGGTAATCGCGGCGAACAACATCCTCAATGCGTTGTTCATGGTCGCCTCGGCCATCGCCGCGATCCTGTTCCTGAGCGTCGCCGGCCTGTCGATTCCGCAGCTGTTTCTGGTGGTGTCGCTGATGAACATCGCGGTCAACAGCTACATCTTCAAGATCGTCCCCGAGTTCAGCATGCGCTTTCTCATCTGGCTGCTGGGGCATTCGATGTACCGCGTCGAGCACAAGAACCTGGGCGTGATTCCGGATGAAGGCCCGGCGGTGCTGGTGTGCAACCACGTGTCTTTCGTCGATGCGCTGCTGATCGGTGGTGCAATCCGCCGGCCGGTGCGCTTCGTCATGTACTACAAGATCTATGATCTGCCGGTGCTCAATTTCGTCTTCCGCACCGCCGGCACCGTGCCGATCGCCGGGCGCAGCGAGGACCTGCTGATCTACGACGCGGCGTTCAAGAAGATCGCCGAGTACCTGCGTAACGGCGAGCTGGTGTGCATCTTTCCAGAAGGCAAGCTGAGTGGGGATGGCGAGATCGATGAGTTCAGGGCCGGGGTCGAGCGTATTCTCGAAGAGAACCCGGTGCCGGTGATTCCGATGGCGCTGCAGGGATTGTGGGGTAGTTTCTTCAGTCGCGATCCGCACAAGGGATTGTTCAAACGCCTGTGGTCGCGGGTGTGCCTGGTGGCTGGCGCGCCGGTTGCGCCGGAGCAGGCCAAGCGTGACGTGCTGCAGGCGCAGGTGGCCGAGTTGCGCGGGGATTGGCGTTGAGCTTGTGGGAGGGGCTTTCGGCTCGGGCATTCTGCTTCGCTCCCTGCATCCATGCAGTCGCAGCGGCGAAAGCGTCGCGGCTAAAGCCCCTCCCACATGGCTGGATTCCGGCTTTCTCAGTGGCTCAACTTGAGCCCGACCAACCCGCAGACGATCATCGCCACGCTGGCCAGGCGCAGTAGTGCCATCGACTCGCCGAACAGGATGATGCCGGCGATCACCGTACCCACGGCGCCGACGCCGGTCCAGATGGCGTAGGCGGTGCCCAGCGGCAGCTCCTTCATGGCCAGGCCCAGCAGGCCGAGGCTGACCAGCATGGCGCAGACGGTCAGCACCGTTGGCAGGGGGCGGGTGAAGCCTTCGGTGTATTTCAGGCCGATGGCCCAGCCGACCTCGAACAGACCGGCGAGAAACAGGATGATCCAGGACATGGTTACCTCCGTGGCTGAAGGGGCCGTCCCCGGATGAGCCACCCTGGGCTCAGGGTGTGGAGGTCGTCCTCGCGCGCACCGTTATTGTGCATATCGGCGTGTCCGGGGCAAGGCGCCCGGATTGGCGTGCGGCACTCAATCAGCCGGTGCTTTGTTTGCCATCCTGGCCCATGCGCCGGTAGAGGGTCGCAAGCAGCGGGCCGGACAGGTTGTGCCAGACGCTGAACAGAGCGCTGGGCACGGCGGCCAGCGGGCTGAAGTGTGCGCTGGCCAGCGCGGCACCGAGGCCGGAGTTCTGCATGCCGACTTCGATGGACAGCGTCTTGCGCTGCGCCAGCGACATGCCGAACAGGCGCCCGGCGAGATACCCCAGGCCCAGGCCGATGCCGTTGTGCAGGATCACCACGGCCATGATCAGCAGGCCGGATTCGGCGATCTTGCCCTGGCTGGCCGCGACCACTGCGGCGACGATGGCGACGATGCTCACCACGGAAATCAGCGGCAGTACCTCGACGGCGGTTTTTACTCGCTCGCCAAGCAGACGCTGGGCGATCAGGCCGAGGGCGATGGGCAGCAGCACCATCTTGAGGATGGAAATGAACATGGCGCCGAACGACACCGGCAGCCATTCCGAGGCCAGCAGCCAGATCAGTGCCGGGGTGACGAGCGGGGCGAGCAAGGTGGTGACGGCGGTGATCGATACCGACAGCGCCAGGTCGCCACGGGCGAACCAGGTGATCACGTTGGAGGCGGTGCCGCCGGGGCAGCAGCCCACCAGAATCACGCCCACGGCAATCTCAGGTGGCAGGGCGAATGCCTGGCACAGCACCCAGGCCACCAGTGGCATGATGCTGAACTGCGCCAGCACCCCCAGCAGCACCGCCAGCGGGCGGCGAGCAACTTCATGGAAGTCTGCGCCCTTCAGGGTCAGGCCCATGCCGAACATGATCAGCCCGAGCAGCGGGACGATCCAGGCGGTCAGCGGCAGGAACCAGCTGGGTTGGAAGAAGGCCATGACGGCGAACAGCAACACCCAGACGGCGAAGGTGTTGCCGATGAAACGGCTGAGGGCGATCAGTGCTTGCATGGAATGAGGCCTGGGCTTTTCGGGAAAGCCGGCAAGCCTATCAGAAGCGACGCAATTTGCCTGAACGGCACAATGCGGGCGGGCTCAGACATCATCGGCGCAACCTGCGCGCAGATGCCTTGTCCGAATCTCTACAGCGACTCTTCATCCGCCGGATAGCGGCTGGCGGTCAGGCTTTCCTTGATCTTGCGCAGGTGCGGCTGGAAGTCCACGCCACGGCGTAGGGTGACGCCGGTGGCGAGTACGTCGAGTACGGTGAGTTGAATGATGCGTGAAGTCATTGGCATGTAGATGTCGGTGTCTTCCGGCAGCGGAATGTCCAGGCTCAGGGTGCTGGTCTTGGCCAGCGGCGAGCCGGCGGCGGTCAGTCCGAGGACAGAAGCGCCATTCTCACGCGCCAGGCGCGCCACCTCCACCAGCTCGCGGGTGCGTCCGGTGTAGGAAATGATCACGAACAGATCGCCGGTGTGGGCCACCGAGGCGATCATGCGCTGCATCAGCACGTCGGAGTGGGCCGAGACGGCGAGGTTGAAGCGAAAGAACTTGTGCTGCGCATCCAGCGCTACCGAGGCTGAGGCGCCGAGGCCGAAGAAGTGGATCTGCCGCGCCTGGATCAGCAGGTCGACCGCGCGGCTGACGTGCTGTGGGTCGAGGCTCTGGCACGCGCTATCCAGCGACGCGATGGTGCTGCCAAAGATCTTCCGGGTGTAGGCCTCGGGACCGTCGTCGGCGGACACTGCGCGGCTGACGTAGGCGGCGCCGCTGGCCAAGCTTTGCGCCAGCTGCATCTTCAGCTCGGGGTAGCCGTTGGCGCCGAAGGAACGGCAGAAGCGGTTGACCGTAGGCTCGCTGACACCGGCCGCCTGTGCCAGTGCAGCGATACTGAAACGAGTGGCCTGCTGCGGGTCATGCAGAATCACTTCGGCGACCTTGCGTTCGGCCTTGTTCAGGTCGTCCAGGCGGCTCTGGATCTGTTCCAGCAGGTTGCGCACTCGGTCCATAGGGGCTCCTAACAGCAGGTTTGACGGGCTCGGCAGCAGGCGATCGGCAGCCAAGCGGCCGACCTATCCTACTGATGCTGCCCTCGGGCCACCACTGGCTTATCAGTGGTTATAGAAAATGTTGTTGCTATGACAACATTTTTTCTTGATAAATGCAGTATCACCCGGTATTTCTAGTTCATCTTGATAAAAGAACAAACTCATGCCTGCGATGAAACTCGAATCCTGCACCTTGGCCTTGTTCGGCGCGCTGGGCGATCTGGCTTTGCGCAAGCTATTTCCCGCGCTTTATCAGCTCGATCGCGCCGGTTTGCTGCACGATGGCACGCGCATCCTGGCTCTGGCCCGTGATGGCGGTGAGCCGAGTCGGCATCTGCTTGCTATCGAGCAGGCGTTGCGCCTGTACGTACCGGCGAAGGAGCTGACGGAACCCGACCTGGCGCGCTTCCTTGCGCGGCTGAACTACCTGACGATGGATTTTCTCAAGGCCGAGGACTACGCCGCGCTGCTCGAGCATGTCATCCCTCAGGATCAGTTGATCGCCTACTTCGCCACGCCGGCCTCGGTGTATGGCGGCATCTGCGCCAACCTGGATGCCGTGGGGCTGGCCGAAGGTACGCGGGTGGTACTGGAAAAGCCGATCGGCCATGACCTCTCGTCCTCGCGTGCGGTCAACGATGCCGTGGCCCAGGTGTTCCCGGAGAATCGCGTCTATCGCATCGACCACTACCTGGGCAAGGAAACGGTGCAGAACCTCATCGCCCTGCGCTTCGCCAACAGCCTGTTCGAGACCCAGTGGAACCAGAACCACATCTCCCACGTGGAAATCACGGTGGCCGAGAAGGTCGGCATCGAGGGTCGCTGGGGTTACTTCGATCAGGCCGGGCAGTTGCGCGACATGATCCAGAACCACCTGCTGCAGCTGCTCTGCCTGATCGCCATGGACCCGCCCAGCGATCTGTCCGCCGACAGCATCCGCGACGAGAAGGTCAAGGTGCTCAAGGCGCTGGAGCCGATCAGCGTCGAGCAGCTCGGCCAGCGCGTGGTGCGCGGCCAATATGTCGCCGGCAGCAGCGATGGACGGCCGGTGCCGGGCTATCTGGAGGAAGAGAATTCCAATACCCAGAGCGACACAGAAACCTTCGTCGCCCTGCGTGCTGACATCCGCAACTGGCGATGGGCCGGTGTGCCGTTCTACCTGCGCACCGGCAAGCGCATGCCGCAGAAACTGTCGCAGATCGTCATCCACTTCAAGGCGCCGCCGCACTACATCTTCGCCCCGGAGCAGCGCCAGCTGATCGGCAACAAGCTGATCATCCGCCTGCAGCCGGACGAGGGCATTGCCCTGCAGGTGCTGACCAAGGATCAGGGCCTGGACAAGGGCATGCAGCTGCGCAGCGGCCCGCTGCAGCTGAGTTTCTCCGATACCTACCGCAGTGCGCGCATTCCCGATGCCTACGAGCGTCTGCTGCTGGAAGTGATGCGCGGCAACCAGAACCTGTTCGTGCGCAAGGATGAGATCGAATACGCCTGGCAGTGGTGCGATCAGTTGATCGACGGCTGGCAGCGCCTCGGCGAAGCGCCGAAACCCTACACCGCCGGCAGCTGGGGCCCCATGGCCTCGGTGGCCTTGATCACTCGGGATGGCAGGAGCTGGTATGGCGATCTCTGAACTGAAACTGCCGCAGGGCGTACAGGCCTGCCCCTACGACAGTGCCGAACAGCAGGCCCAGGCGATGGCGGTGCGCGTGGCCGATGTGCTGCGTGCAGCCATTGCCAGTCGCGGTCAGGCCACGCTCGTGGTGTCTGGTGGGCGCAGTCCGGTGCCGTTCTTCGAAGCGCTGGCGCAGCAGGACGTGCAGTGGGCGCAGGTGCTGGTGAGCGTGGCCGACGAGCGCTGGGTGCCGATCAATCACGCGGGCAGCAACGAGGCCCTGGTGCGTCGTCACCTGCTGCGTGGCGCGGCCGCCGAGGCGCGTTTTCTCGGTCTTTATCAGGTCGCTGGCAACCTCGAACAGGCAGCCGAGCTGGCTGATGCGGCGGTCGCCGAACTGGCACCGATAGACGTGCTGGTGTTGGGCGTGGGCGATGACGGCCACACTGCCTCGCTGTTCCCGCACAGCCCCAATCTGCACCAGGCGCTTCAGCCAGCTTGTGCGCGCCGTGTGCTGCCGATGCTGGCGCCGAGCGAGCCGGCGCAGCGCCTGACCCTGACCCTGCCGATACTGGCCAGCGCACGCCTGCCGCTGTTGGCGATCCAGGGCCAGGCGAAACTGAACACACTCAGCGCGGCGCTGCAGCCCGGTGAAACCTCCGAGCTGCCGATTCGCGCGTTCCTGCATTCCCCTCTCGAAATCCATTGGTGCCCCTGACATGACCAGCCTCGACCAAGACCAGCGCGCGCGCATGGCCGACAAAATCGCCGAGATCGACCGCATCTGCGCCCAGGCGCGGATCATGCCGGTGATCACTATCGCCCGTGAGGCGGACATCCTGCCGTTGGCCGACGCCCTGGCCGCCGGCGGCCTGCGCGTGCTGGAGGTGACCCTGCGCTCGGAGCACGGCCTGGAGGCAATTCGTCGCCTGCGTGCCGAGCGTCCCGAGCTGTGCGTCGGCGCCGGCACCGTGCTGGACGAGAGCATGCTCGCCGCCGCAACTGATGCCGGTGCGCAGTTCATTGTCACGCCGGGGAGCGCGCGCGAATTGCTGCTGGCGGCGCTGGACAACCCGCTGCCGCTGCTGCCAGGTGTGAGCAGCGCGTCCGATGTGATGGTCGGCTACGCCCTGGGCTATCGCCGCTTCAAGCTGTTTCCGGCAGAGGTCTGTGGCGGCGTGGCGATGCTCAAGGCGCTCGCCGGCCCCTTCGGCGGCGTGCGTTTCTGCCCGACTGGTGGCATCACGACGGACAACCTGCAGGGTTACATGGCGCAGCCCAACGTCATGTGCGTCGGCGGCACCTGGATGTTCCAGCGTGAATGGGTGGAAAACAGTGATTGGGCGCAGATTCAGCGATGCAGCGTAGAGGCCCTGCAATTGCTGAAGTGACGCCATTTTCGTCCAAGGGCAGTCATTTGGTCATCTAGTTGAATGATGACTTAATAGTGGCGTCATGATATCGTCGACTAATTGGTCACTCTATGTGAGTGCTGAAGGCTAGCGGGCTGGCAACAAGAAAAATTCTCCAGCGGATGCCCAATCCCTCTTCCTTGGACGGAGAATTCTCATGAGCAAATGGCTCGGCAATGTCAGCGTTAGGTTGAAACTCGCTTTCAGCTTCGGCTTCATTCTGTCTCTTACTCTCGTGCTCGCTTTCAGCGGCTGGACCGGCATAAGCCGCATGAGCGAGCGCAGCCAGCGGGTGGTCGAGATCAACCAAGTCAACGATCTGCTCAGCGCCCTGAGAGTGGACCGCGTGCGTTATGTCATGAGCAACGGTGACGAGGAGCGTGGAGAGACCATGCAGCAGTCTCTCGACCGATACCGGGAGGCTCACCAGCGCATCATCGGTAACTTCGTATCGGCTGGGAACATCGGTCTGCTCAAGCAGCAGGATAGCCTGATCGTCAACTATCAGGCCTCGCTGAAGGCCATGAAAGCCGGCTTTGCGCAGGCGGCGCAGGCGCGCAAGGAAATGGGAGGGCTGGCACGCGACGTCTTCGCCGAGATCGAGGCGCTCGAGGGCGGCATAGAGCGTATGCCGGAGTACGACCCGCAGCGCCAGGTGCGCTACCGCGCGATGCGTGATGCCCGTGAAGGTATCCAGCTGATGCGCTACGAGGTACGTGGCTACACCGCCAACGTCAACGCCGACACCGAAGCAGCCGTGGCTCGACAGGTGCAGCGCACGGCCGACAGTCTGGTCCAGCTGGAGCTGTCCATGGGCAGTGAAAGCGCCACGCAAGTTAAGGCGATTCAAAGCGGTTTCGAAACCTACCGGGCGGTGGTAGCGGCCTTCCAGCAGGCCAATACTGCGGCGCTCAAGGCGCGTGACGAGTTGGACCAGGCCGGTAACGAAATCGTCAGGCTGAGTAACGAGCTGATCCGCAACCAGATCATGCAGCGCGACAGTGACAGCTCGTCAGCCAAATCCATACAGTTGATCGCCACGCTGGTAGCACTGCTCGTCGGCATTGGCGCAGCCATCGTGATAATCCGTCAGATCACCCGCCCGCTTGGCGAGACGTTGGCGGTGGTCGAGCGCATCGCCTCGGGCGACCTGACCGACCTGCCGGAAACCAGCCGTAGCGACGAAATTGGCGTGGTGCAGCAAGGCGTCCAGCGTATGGGCCGCTCCCTGCGTGAGCTGATCGGTGGCATCAGCGACAGCGTCAGCCAGATTGCCAGCGCGGCCGAGCAGCTCTCGGCTGTGACGGAGCAGACCAGTGCCGGGGTCAACAGCCAGAAGCAGGAAACCGATCAGGTGGCGACCGCCATGCAGGAGATGTCGGCCACGGTCAACGAGGTGGCGCGCAATGCCGAGCAGGCCTCGCTCGCCGCGGCGGACGCGGATGCCGAGGCGAACCAGGGGGATCGCGTCGTGGCCGAGGCGATTGGCCAGATCGAGGCGCTGGCCGGCGAGATGGCGCGCTCCACCGACGCCATGAATCTGCTGCAGAAAGAAAGCGAGAAGATTGGCAGCGTGATGGACGTGATCAAGGCCGTGGCCGATCAGACCAACCTGCTGGCGCTCAACGCAGCCATCGAGGCCGCGCGTGCGGGCGAAGCAGGACGCGGTTTTGCTGTCGTTGCCGATGAAGTGCGTAGCCTGGCGCGGCGCACGCAGCAGTCCACCGAAGAAATCGAAAGCCTGATCGGCGCTCTGCAGCGCGGTACCGAGGAGGTGGCGGGGGTGCTCGGCCAGAGCCGCAGCCTTACCGAAGGCAGCGTCGAATCGGCGCGCAAGGCTGGCGTTGCGCTGGGTGTGATCAATCAGAAGGTGTCCAATATCCAGTCGATGAATCAGCAGATCGCCGCGGCTGCCGAGCAGCAGGGTGCGGTCGCCGAAGAGATCGGCCGCAGCGTACTGAGCGTGCGCGACGTGGCCGAGCAGACCGCTGCTGCCAGCGAGGAAACCGCCGCCAACTCGGTGGAGCTGGCGCGCCTGGGTGGCCAGCTGCAAAGCATGGTCAGCCGCTTCCGCGTTTGATCCGGTAAAAGTGGTGCGCACGGCGTGCACCACTTCAATAGCCTGCCGGCGAGACCTACGCCGTGATAGTGGCTGCTACACGCCTTGTTACATCCTCATCTTTGCCTGAAAACTGTCGCCATCGTCTGTCATGAGGTGCTGACGGGTCGGTGCAACTGGCTGCAGCCCGTCGGATGGCTGGCAAATTACTGGCAGGCCAGCTTGGCAGCGTTGCTGCCCGTTCCCTAGAATCGCGGCCTTTTTCTCGCTGGCCACAACAATAAATCTCCAGCCCTTTGCATTGGTCAATTCTGTTGGAGAATTTATGAAAAGCTGGTTTGCGAACATCAGCGTCACCTACAAGCTTGCCATCGGCTTTGCGCTTGTCCTGCTCATGACGGCGGCACTGGCCCTGGCTGGCTGGTCCAGCCTGGGCAGCCTTATACAGCGCAGCGACTGGATGAGCGATATCAGTCGATTGAGCGATTCGTTGACCAACCTGCGCGTGGTGCGCCTGCAGTACATGCTCGCCAATGGTGATGAGCAGATTGCCCAGAACGTACAGAAAACTCTGGATGAATTCTCCGCTCAGCACCAGCAGGTTCTGTCTACCTTCAAAAGTCCGGAGAACGTGCGCCTGCTGAAAATGCAGGAGAGCGAGATCAAGGCCTACCAGATTTCCCTGAACGCCATGCGTGCCGCCTACCGTGGGATCAACGATGCGCGTCAGGGCATGGTGAGCAGCGGCGGCAATGTCGGGCAAACGCTCGATGAGATCAGTGCCGCGGTGGTGGCCCTGCCGGACTACGATGAAAGCCGGTTCGCACAGTTTCAGGCCATCGCCAAGATCAAGGACGACTGGCAGGTGGTGCGTTACCACGTGAGGGGCTACATCTTCAACGCCACTGCGGAAACCGAGCGTACCGCCATGACGCAGATCGATGCGAGCCTGGCAGCCCTTGGCCAGTTCCGCGAGCGTTTCGCCGGTGAGCATCTTGAGCGTATCAACCGCGCCGAGGGTGCTCTGAGCGATTATCGTAACGCGCTACTGGCGTTCAAGTCCGCGAATGAAAGTGTGGCTGTGGCCCGCAAGGAAATGACCGAACAGGGCTATCGGATCGTCAATGCCAGCGCCGAGCTGACGCAGATCCAGATGACCCGCCGCGACAGTGAGAGCGCCAGCGCCCGCACCCTGCAAATCAGCGCCACGTTACTGGCCCTGCTTTGCAGTGTGCTGGCGGCGTGGGTCATTACCCGGCAGATTACCGGCCCGTTGAAGGACACCCTCAATGCTGTCGAGCGCATCGCCGCAGGTGACCTCACCCAGAGCTTGCAGGTCACGCGTCGCGATGAAATCGGTGCGCTGCAGCAAGGTGTGCAGCGTATGGGTAACGCCTTGCGTGAACTGATCAGCGGCATCCGTGACAGCGTCAGTCAGATCGCCAGTGCCGCCGAGGAATTGTCGGCAGTGACCGAGCAGACCAGCGCCGGGGTCAACAGCCAGAAGCTGGAGACCGACCAGGTGGCCACGGCCATGCAGGAGATGTCGGCCACGGTGCAGGAGGTGGCGCGCAACGCCGAGCAGGCCTCGCTGGCGGCGTCGGATGCGGACCGCGAGGCCTATCAGGGCGACCAGGTGGTAGCTGAAGCGATCAAGCAGATCGAAGAGCTGGCTGCGGAAATGTCCCGCTCCAATCAGGCCATGCACCAGTTGCAGCAGGAAAGCGACAAGATCGGCAGCGTCATGGACGTGATCAAGGCCGTGGCTGACCAGACCAACCTGCTGGCGCTCAATGCGGCCATCGAAGCGGCGCGGGCCGGTGAGGCCGGGCGTGGTTTCGCTGTGGTGGCGGACGAAGTGCGTAATCTGGCACGGCGTACCCAGCAGTCCACCGAAGAGATCGAAAGCCTAATTGGTGCGCTGCAACGCGGTACCCAGCAGGTGGCCGGTGTGCTGCAGGAAAGCCAAGTGCTGACCGAGGGCAGCGTGGAGCGTGCGCGCAAGGCGGGTGACTCGCTGGCGAGCATCAACCAGAAAGTCTCCAACATCCAGTCGATGAACCAGCAGATCGCCGCCGCGGCTGAGCAGCAGGGCGCCGTGGCCGAAGAGATCGGCCGCAGCATCATCAATGTGCGCGACGTGGCAGAACAGACCGCCACGGCCAGTGACGAGACGGCCAAATCCTCGGCCGAGCTGGCGCGCCTGGGCGGCCAGCTGCAACTGCTGGTCAGCCGCTTCCGCGTTTGATCCTGCCCGCGCGGCGCGCTCCCTGAGGCGCCGCGCGACGCATCCGCGCCGCGGGTCGTATCTGGCGACCCGGCACAAATCTTTCATCGTCTGTCGATTCTCTCTTCACCCGTTCGACTACTGCATAGAACCCCGCCCTGGGTTCACTGTCAGCCGTAGGGAGGCACCCTGCGCGCGACTTCGACTCGAACAAGGAGAAAGGCGATGCGTTTCATGGTGATTGTCAAGGCGACTGCCGATTCAGAAGCCGGCGTGATGCCCAATGAGGAGTTGCTGACGGCCATGGGCCGTTACAACGAGGAGTTGGCTGCCGCTGGCGTGATGCTGGCCGGCGAGGGGCTGCACCCCAGCAGCAAGGGCGCGCGGGTACGGTTTTCCGGGGCGCAGCGCACGGTGATCGATGGTCCGTTCATGGAGACCAAAGAGCTGGTTGCCGGTTTCTGGATCTTTCAGTGTGAGTCACTGCAGGCCTGCATCGATTGGGTCAAGCGTTGCCCCAACCCCATGCCTGGCGAATCCGATATCGAGATTCGGCAGATTTTCGAGGCCGAGGATTTCGGCGCCGAGTTCACCCCCGAGCTGCGTGAGCAGGAAGACCGTATTCGCGCGCGCATCAGCAAAGAAGACCAAGGAGAGTAACGATGAAGATACATGCCTATCTGATGTTCGACGGCCAGTGCGAGGAAGCCTTCAATTTCTATGCCGAGCTGCTGGGCGGCAAGCTGGAGCTGATGCGCTTCGGCGAAAGCCCTGATGCTGGCGAGGTACTGCCGGAGTTTCACGACCGGGTGATGCATGTGTGCCTGACGGCGGGTGACCAGGTCCTGATGGCCTCGGACACCATCCCGCAGTATCCGCACGAGGGGATCAAGGGCTGCTCGATTTCCCTGCAGGTGGATAATGTGCCGGAGGCCGAGCGCCTTTACGAAGCGCTGTCGGCCGGTGGCGAGGTGCAGATGGAGCTGCAGGCCACCTTCTGGGCGACCCGCTTCGCCATGCTCACCGACCGCTTCGGCGTGCCGTGGATGATCAATTGCGTGATCGATAGCCAGCAGGGCTGATAGCGAGCCTTGAGCGTAGCCCGGATGCGATCCGCGGGCTCTCGTTCGCGGCTGAAACGGAATGCCGCCCAGCCGCTCCAACAGGCTTTGCTCCATGTAGGGCGGGTGCAACCCGCCAGAGATGGTGGCGGGTTTCACCCGCCCTACGGGCTGGCGCGGATGTAGTTCGGTGAAAAGTGGGATCGGGTGGCTTCGCGGCTGAAGCCGCTCCTACCCAACTATTAGTCTGTAGGAGCGGCTTCAGCCGCGAACGCTGTTTTTCAGCCCACCAGCGTCAGCGGTTCGCGCTCTTCCTCTACCTGCACGCCGGCGAGGAAGTCCTCGCCCCAACGGCGGATGTCGTTGAAGCAAACGATATCGAACAGCTCGCGCAGACGCGCCTGGGCCTCGCTCTTGGGCAGGTTCAGCGCCAGGTAGCAGGTCTGCGCCAGGTCGGCCGGGTCGTGCGGATTGGTCAGCAACGCGCCCTTGAGCTCAGCCGCTGCACCGGCGAACTCCGACAGCACCAGTACACCGCGCCCGCCCAGCAGGCCTTGCGCGGCGACGAACTCCTTGGCCACCAGGTTGAGGCCGTCACGCAGTGGGGTGATCCACATGACGTCGGCCATGGCGTACCAGGCGCTGACTTCCTCGAACGGCAGGCTGCGGAAGAAGAACTGCAGCGGTGTCCAGCCGACGCGGGCGAAGCGTCCGTTGATGCGCCCCACGGCCTGTTCGATTTGCGTCTGCAGCTCGTCGTATACCGTCATTTCGCGTGCTGCCGGCACGCACACGGTGACCAGGGTGACCTTGCCGAGCAGCTCGGGGTTGTCGTCGAGCAGGCGCTCATAGGCGTTGAGCTTTTCCAGAATGCCTTTGGTGTAATCGAGGCGCTCGACCGCGAGAATCAGCTTCACGCCCTTCATCTCTTCGCGCAGCTGGCCCATCAGTTCCTTGATCTTCGGTGCCTCCAATGCGTTGCGCACGCGGTCGATGTCGAGGCCTACCGGGTGTGCGCCGAGCTTGACCTGGCGTGTACCGGTATCCAGCGCCGTGGTCATGCGCTCCAGGCCCACGGCGCAACCATAGGTGATGAAGCGCGGGGCGCAGCTCTGCCGTTCCAGGGTCTTGAGTGGGAACACACCGCGGGCGACGTCGACGAAGTTCTCCACCTGACGCGGGATATGGAAACCGATGTAGTCGCATTGCAGCAGGCTGCCAATGATCTGCCGGCGCCAGGGCAGCACATTGAACACGTCGGCCGAGGGGAAGTAGGTGTGGTGGAAGAAGGCGATGCGAAGATCCGGGCGCAGCTCGCGCAGGTAGGCCGGCACCATCCACAGGTTGTAGTCGTGCAACCAGACGATGGCGCCCTCGGCGGCTTCCAGCGCGGTGCGTTCGGCGAAGGCGCGGTTGACCTTTAGGAACACCAGCCAGTCGTCTTCGTTGAAGGTGGCGCGCTCCCAGAAGGTGTGCAGGGTGGGCCAGAAGGCTTCCTTGGAGAAGCGCTTGTAGAAGATGTCCACATCCTCCTTGCTCAGCTTGACCCGCGCGGCGGTGAGCTTGGGATAGCGCTCGGCGTCCACCGTGGTGTGGCTGTCGAACGGCTCGTCGCCGTCCTCGTGCACGGCCCAGGCGACCCAGGAGCCGGGCTGGCCGTCACCGAAGAAGCTGAGCAGGGTGGGGATGATGCCGTTGGGCGAGGTGGGACGGCGGCGCTGCAACTTGCCATCGGCGCCTCGGTATTCCTCATAAGGCAGGCGATGGTAGACCATCACCAGCTCGGCCTTGCCCGGCTGGGCGGCCTGGCGCCGTTCGGCAGCGATGCCGTGCTCGCCGAGAAAACCGAAATGGGCGAAGGCCTCGAGAATCCCGCCGCAGCCTGGGCGGACGGCGTGCAGGGTGCGCGAATGGCTGCGCGTGGCTTCCAGCAGCGCAGCTTCCGACTGGCCGACGCACACGCCGTGGAAGTTGGCGCTGAGCATGGACAAATCATTGAGCGTATCGCCGGCCGCCAGCACCTGATCATGGTCCAGCTCCAGCCAGTCGGCCAGGGCCTGCAGGCTGCTGCCCTTGTTCACGCCTTTGGGCAAAAAATCCAGGTACAGCTCGGCGGAGTAAAGCAGGTCGCAGCCCAGTTCATCGGCGATCTCGCCTAGCGCCGGGTTTGCCGCCTGCTCAGGCGTGCAGAAGTAGGAGCAGCGGCGTGCCTGCGGCACGTCCTGGCGCTCCAGGCCGAACGGCTCGATGGCGCTGGCCACCTGGGTTTCGCCAGGCCAGCGTGCATCGACCACGCTCTGCAGCGGCTGGATCGGTTGCAGGCTGTCGCCATGCACCAGGGTCGCGCCGACGTCGGCGACGATATAGTCCGGCTGCGGCAGCGTCGGGTCGGCCAGCAGCGGCAGCACCGCTTCCAGGCTGCGCCCGGTGACGTAGGCGAGCTTGATCTCGGGGTGGGCGGCGATGGTCTGGTAGAGGCTCAGGCGGTCTTCGGGATCGCCGGCGAGAAAGGTTCCATCCAGGTCGGTGGCTAATAGCATCGTGTTTCTCCAGAAGTGGCCAATGCGGTGCGCGTCGATGACGGGCGGCCGACCGGCCGGGTTCTGGCTGCTTGGGGTAGGCTCGGGGCCTTGCCGAAACAGCCATCCTTAGGTGTTCAGGAGGCGTGGGGGAAAGGTTCCTCCGTGGCTTCTTGGTCTTGCGCTGGCGCATCGGGCATCAGCTCCAGCACCGTGGGGCTGGTGCGTAGCATCGGCACGAAATGCGCGGCGTCGCCGCTGACCAAATCGCTGACATGGCGCAGCCGGTAAAAGGTGTAGGCAGCCAGCAGGCCGAGGGTGCTGGCGAAGTACAGCGGCAGCGCGCTGGCGCCCAGTTGTTCCATCAACACGCCGGCCAGCAACGGCCCGCACACCGAGCCGATGCCATTGACCATCAGCAGGCTGGCGGAGCCGGAGAGAATCTCGTCTGCGTGCAACTGGTCGATCAGCTGCGCTACGGCGATAGGGTAGATGGCGAAGGCCAGGCCGCCCCAGATGAAGATCGCGCCGAGTAGCAGGGGCCCTGCCGGCAGCAGGCTCATGATCAGCGCAAGGACGACCGCCAGCACCACCACCCAGAGCAGCACCTGGCGCCGGTCGCGGCGATCCGAATAGATGCCGATGGGCCATTGCAGCAGCGCGCCGCCGAGAATGGTGGCGGTCATCAGCAGGCCGACTCCGGACGTATCGAAGCCGGCAAGGCTGGCATAGACCGGCGCCATTCCCCAGAAGCCACCCATCGCCAGGCCTGACAGGCCAGCGGCGATGATCGCCAGCGGGGCGATCCGCCACAGTTGGCGCAGGTTGGTCGGCGGCGACTCGGGCAGTGTCGGTTGTGCCTGGCGGGTGAGCGTGATGGGCATCAGCGCGGCGCTGATCAAGATGGCGGCGATGGCGAACAGGGTGAATTGCACCGGGTCGGCCAGATGCAGCAGTTGCTGTGCCAGCGCCAGGGCGCCGAGGTTGACCGCCATGTACACGGCGAATACCTGGCCGCGTTTCTCGTTGGGTGCCTGGGCGTTGAGCCAGCTCTCGATGACCATGTACAGCGTCACCAGCCCCAGGCCATAGAGCACGCGTAACAGCAGCCAGACCCAGGGATCGATCAACAGCAAATGGAGCAGGGCAGCGATGGCGGCCAGGGCGGCGCAACAGGCGAACGCGCGAATGTGCCCGATGCGCCTGACCAGCGGCGTCGCCAGCCAGGTGCCGAGGAGGAACCCGACGAAGTACCCGGACATTATCAGGCCGAGCATCGTGGTGGAGTAGCCTTCGGCGACGCCACGCAGGGTCAGTAGGGTGTTGAGCAGACCATTGCCAAGCAGGAGTAACGCGACCCCGCTCAGCAGTGAACTGATAGGGGCAATGAGAGACCACATGCGAACTACCCTAGGGAACTGTGCCCCTCATGGCAAGCACGAAGCACGCCATGATATTTGCGTTTCGCTTGTAAGTAATTGATTTTAAAGTGTTATTTTTAATGATAAACGGTGGGTCAATTTTTCTGCGGTAAAAATTGCCCGATCATGGTGCCTCGCTTGCCACGCGAAGGCCGCACCATAGCCGGGAAGAGGACAGGCGGCAGGTGATAAAGGCCCGCCGCCTGCCTGTTTCAGTTCACGCAGACTCGGGCAATGGCTGCAGCCAGTTGATCCAGCCGGTTGCCATCCAGCCCGGCGACGTTGGCGCGGCCGCTGCCGACCATGTACACGCTGAACTCCTCGCGCAGGCGTTGCACCTGCAGCGGCGACAGCCCGGTGTAGGAGAACATGCCGCGCTGTTCGGCGATATGCGCGAAACGCTCGTTCAGCCCGTGCGGCGCAAGTGCTTCGACCAGGCCACGGCGCAGGCTGGCCACGCGCAGACGCATACTTTCCAGTTCGTCCAGCCAGAGGCCTTTCAGCTCGTCGTCGCCGAGGATCTGCGCCACCACTGCAGCGCCATGGGCGGGCGGGGTCGACCACAGGTTGCGGGCGATGGAGGCCAGCTGGCTGCGGATGTCGATGAGTTTCTCGGCGTTGCCGGCGCAGACGATCAGGGCGCCGGTGCGCTCGCGATAAAGGCCGAAGTTCTTCGAGCAGGAGCTGGTGATCAACAGCTCCGGCAGTTCGGCGGCGAACAGGCGCACGGCCCAGGCATCCTCCTCCAGGCCGTCGCCAAAGCCCTGGTAGGCGAAGTCGATCAGCGGCAGCAGTTCGCGCGCTTTGACCACTTCCAGCACGCGCTTGAAGTCGCGCGGGGTGAGATCGAAGCCGGTGGGGTTGTGGCAGCAGGCATGCAGCAGCACCACGTCGCCCTTGGGCAGGTGGGCCAGTGCCGCGATCATCGCTTCCACGTCGAGGCGGTTGTCGGCGCCGACGTAGGGATAGTGGCCGACCTTGAGCCCGGCTTCGGCGAACAGGGTTTCATGGATCGGCCAGGTCGGATCGCTCAGCCAGATGCCGCGTCCCGGCAGGCAGTGGCGGATGAAATCGCCCACCAGGCGCAGCGCACCGGTACCACCGGGTGTTTGTGTGGCAGCGGCGCGCTGCTCGGCCAGCAGCGGCGAGTTGGCCCCCAGCACGAGCTGGCTCAGGCGCTCGCCGAACGCCGCGTCGCCATGGCCACCGACATAGGTCTTGGTCTGTTCGAGGTCGATCAGGCGCTGCTCGGCCAGTTTCACCGCGCGCGGAATCGGCGTCAGGCCCTGGGCGTCCTTGTACACGCCGACGCCAAGGTCCAGGCGCGCCGGGTTGCTGTCCAGGCGATAGGCTTCCATCAGGCTGAGGATGGGGTCGCCCGGTACGCGGGCGACCTGGTCGAAGTGACTCACTTGCGGCCCTCGGCGCTGGCGGCGAGCACGTCGGTGCGCGCGGCCATGATGAAGTCGTTGCGGTGCAGGCCGCGCATTTCGTGGCTCCACCAGGTGACGGTGACCTTGCCCCATTCGGTGAGCAGTGCCGGATGGTGGCCAACCTCTTCGGCGATGGCGCCAACGGCATTGGTAAAGGCCAGGGCATGGCGGAAGTTCTTGAACAGGTACACGCGCTCCAACTCCATATGATCGCCACGCACCTCGATGTTCCAGTCGGGGATCTCGCGGATCAGCTCGGCCAGTTCTTCATCGGACACTTTCGGCGCATCGGCGCGGCAGGCTTCGCATTGGGCTTGGGCAAGACTCATGGGGGTTCTCCTGAATAGATTTTCGTAGGGTGGAAAACCGCGAAGCGTTTTCCACCGCAATGGTCAAAGGGAAGATAGCGTGAACCATTTGCCCTCTCCCCCGACCCCTCTCCCATAAATGGGCGAGGGGAGTTGAAGGGCTACGCGGCTTTCGGCGGAAATTTCGGTGCATGCAGGCCCATCTGCATGGCCTTGTGCACCAGCGCCATGATGTCTTCGTGAGCCAGCTCGAACAGGCGCTTGAGCTCGGGTAGGACGAAGTACACTGGTTGCAGGATATCGATGCGATACGGCGTGCGCATTGCGTCCAGTGCGTCGAAGGGCTGGTGCTCGGGCACGTCGGACAGGGCGTAAAGGGTTTCCTTCGGCGAGGAGAGGATGCCGCCGCCATAGATGCGCCGGCCGGCCGGTGTGTCGAGCAGGCCGAACTCGATGGTCAGCCAGTACAGCCGCGCCAGGTAGACGCGCTCTTCCTTGCTCGCCTTGAGACCGAGCTTGCCGTAGGTGTGAGTGAATTTGGCGAACCAGGGGTTGGTCAGCATCGGGCAATGGCCGAAGATCTCGTGGAATATGTCCGGCTCCTGCAGGTAATCCAGCTCCTCGGGCGTGCGAATGAAGGTGGCGACGGGAAACTGCTTGCTGGCCAGCAGCTCGAAGAAGGTCTGGAAGGGGATCAGCGCCGGCACCCGCGCCACGCGCCAGCCGGTGGTGGATTCGAGCACACGGTTGATCTCACCGAGCTGCGGAATGCGCTCCATGGGCAAGCCGAGTTGCTCGATACCGTCCAGATATTTCTGGCAGGCGCGGTTCTGGATCACCTCCAGCTGACGGGTGATCAGGGTATTCCACACCTGATGCTCGCTTTCCGGGTAAAGGATAAAGCCGCTGTCGTCCGGTTCCCGGGCCAGGTATTGCGTACTCTTCATCGCTGCCTCCTTCAGGGGGCTGTTGTTCTTGTCTTGGACACAGATTTACCCCGCCCGCGTGATCGACGGCAGGCCCTAAGCGCGCACCTGCGCAGTAGCTGAAAGGAAAACTGTAAAGTTTGGATTACGATTCGGCCGAAGCGGCCAGTTATCGCCTTGCCGTTATGCTGAGGTGTCACATATTCTTGACGAAAATTACGCCGCTCAGTCGACTTTTCCGGGTGGCCCTATAACAAGAAAACCAAGAGACCGAGCCATGCGTATCAAGGTCCACTGCCAGAACCGTGTCGGCATCCTGCGTGACATCCTCAACCTGCTGGTCGACTACGGCATCAACGTCGCCCGTGGCGAAGTCGGGGGCGAGCAGGGCAACGCCATCTACCTGCACTGCCCGAATCTGATCAACCTGCAGTTCCAGTCGCTCAGACCAAAGTTCGAGGCCATTGCCGGCGTATTCGGCGTCAAGCGTGTCGGACTGATGCCCAGCGAGCGGCGCCATCTGGAGCTTAATGCGCTGCTCGGTGCGCTGGATTTCCCGGTGCTGTCCATCGACATGGGCGGCAGCATCGTCGCGGCCAACCGCAGCGCAGCGCAGTTGCTCGGCGTGCGTGTGGACGAGGTACCGGGCATGGCCTTGTCGCGCTACGCCGAGGATTTCGATTTGCCCGAACTGGTGCGCGCCAACAAGACGCGGATCAACGGCTTGCGGGTGAAGATCAAGGGCGATGTGTTTCTCGCCGATATCGCGCCGCTGCAGAATGAGCACGACGACAGCGAGGCACTGGCCGGCGCGGTGCTGACCCTGCATCGCGCCGACCGCGTTGGTGAGCGTATCTACCATGTGCGCAAGCAGGAGCTGCGTGGCTTCGACTCGATCTTCCAGAGCTCGAAGGTGATGGCGGCAGTGGTCAAGGAGGCGCGGCGCATGGCGCCATTGGATGCACCGCTGCTGATCGAGGGCGAAACCGGCACCGGCAAGGAGCTGCTGGCGCGCGCCTGCCACCTGGCCAGCCCGCGCGGGCAGTCGCCGTTCATGGCGCTCAACTGCGCCGGCCTGCCCGAGTCCATGGCCGAGACCGAGCTGTTCGGCTACGGCCCCGGCGCCTTCGAGGGCGCGCGCCCGGAAGGCAAGCTCGGGCTGCTGGAACTGACTGCGGGCGGCACCTTGTTTCTCGATGGCGTCGGCGAGATGAGCCCGCGCCTGCAGGCCAAGCTGCTGCGCTTTCTACAGGACGGCTGCTTTCGCCGTGTCGGCAGCGACGAGGAGGTGTATCTGGACGTGCGGGTGATCTGCGCCACCCAGGTCGATCTTTCCGAGCTCTGCGCCCGCGGCGAGTTTCGTCAGGATCTCTATCACCGCCTCAACGTGCTCAGCCTGCACATTCCGCCACTGCGCGAATGCCTCGACGGGTTGGAGCCGCTGGTCGAGCACTTTCTCGATTCCGCCAGCCGGCAGATCGGTTGTGCGCTGCCGAAGCTGGCGCCACAGGCCTTCGAGCGCATGGCCCATTACCACTGGCCGGGCAACGTGCGGCAGCTGGAGAACGTGCTGTTCCAGGCGGTCTCGCTATGCGATGGCGGCACGGTGAAGGCCGAGCACATTCGTCTGCCGGACTACGGCGCGCCGCAGCCGCTCGGTGAATTCTCCGTCGACGGCAGCCTCGACGATATCCTCGGCCGTTTCGAGAAAGCGGTGCTGGAGCGCCTGTTCCGCGACCACCCGAGCAGCCGCCAACTGGGCAAGCGTCTCGGCGTTTCCCATACCACCATCGCCAACAAGCTGCGGCAGCATGGGTTGGGCAAGGAGTAGGCGTAGGTGCGCCGCTGGCCTTGGCTGATGCCCGCAGTTTTTCGGTGCGCACGGCGCACCCTAGGCCACGCGTCTAGCTCACCTGACCGCCGCGCCAGGCCGCTACCACGCGCTCGCGCATTGCGCGGCGGTCCTGCAGGCGGTCGATCATCCGCTCGGCCAGGTCGAGCCAGTAGGGATCGGCCTTGGCCTGCACCACGCAAACCCCGGAGGCAAGATTGGCCCAGGCCGCTGGCAGGCGGTCGTGGCGCAGGGCGAAGCCGCCGTCGCGGTCGCGCGCCAGATAGCGCACGCGGGTGATGCCGGCCAGCAGGATACGGCCATAGCACATCAGGCAGGGTTCGAGGCTGACGTAGAGGGTCAGACCTCGGCGGTCGACCTGCGCATGTTCGTTTTCGAGCTGGTCGAGCACCTGCATCTCGGCGTGGGCGGCGCTGGCGTAGGCCGAGGCGAACACCTGGTTTCGCCCGCTGCACAGCAATTCACCTGCCTCATCCACCAGTAAGGCACCGACCGCGTAGCAGCCATCCTCGATTGCCAGCAGCGCCTGTTCGCAGCACAGCCTGGCCCAGGTGTCATCGACATGAGCGCTGGCGGGCGCCTGTTGCAACAGGGCCAGATGCTCGGGGTTCATGGCGTCTCCAGGGCCGGCGAAGTGTTGCCGGAGTATGGCCTGCCATTGGTCCGGTGCCCTACGACCTTGGTGCAATAGGCAGGGTGGGGCTGCGCGGCGACACTGAGCACGTCCCGATCATCCTGCGTGATATGGGTGCAAGCGTTTCCGCATTCCTCTCGGGGAATGCCTTGAATGGGCGGGCGACCAATTGGTCGCCCTTTTTTTGTCCCCGGCTTCCCTCTCGCCGAGCCTCGCCTAGACGCCCTGATTCAGCCTGTCGATCAGCGCCCGCACGCTCCCCGGCAACGCATCCAGCTCGCGCACCAGCATGCTGCGCTCGCGCACCGCCCAGGCTTCGTCCAGTTGCAGGATCGCCAGCTGCATGGTGCGGCTGTGCCGACGTGCGGCCGACTCGGGAATGATGCCGATACCGACGCCGCCTTCGATCATCCGGCAGATCGCCTCGAAGCTCGATACCTGAATGCGCAGCGCCAGGCTGCCGCCGAGCTTTTCCACCTGTTCGCGCAAGAAACTCAGCAGGGTGCTGCCCTCGTGCAGGCCGATATGTTGGTAGGCAAGGGTGTCGTTGAAACTCACCGATTGCCGCTGTGCCAGCGCATGGCCCAGAGGGACGGCCAGCACCAGGCGGTCGGTGCTGAAGTGCAGCACCTGCAGCCCCGGCGCCTGCACCGGACCGGCGATGATGCCCAGATCCGCCGCGCCATCCAGCACGCCACGAACGATGTCGCGGCTGAGGCGCTCCTGCAGGTCGACGGTGACGCCCGGGCGTTCGGCGAGAAAGCCGGCCAGCACCTCGGGGAGAAATTCGGTCACAGCCGTGGTGTTGGCGAAGATGCGGATATGCCCGGCGGCATCGGTGCCGTATTCGGTGAATTCGCTCTTCAGGTAATCGACCTGGCGCATGATCAGCCGCGCGTGCTGCAACAGGCGCTGGCCGGCCGGGGTCAGCTCGACACCGCGGCTATCGCGGTACAGCAGACGGCTACCGAGCTGGCTTTCCAGTGCCTTGATCCGCGCACTGGCAGCGGCCGGCGAGAGAAACGCTTTGCGCGCGCCCTGGGTCAGGCTGGGCGACTCGGCAATATGGATGAACAGGCGCAGGTCGGGCAGATCGAAATGCATGGGTTCCTCTGCTTCTGTGGGAGGGGCCGGGCGGCGATCCGCTTCAGCCGCGACGCCCTGGCTTCCCCGGAAAACATCGCGGCTAAAGCCCCTCCCAGATAGAAATATGGCGTTCAGCATAACCAAACGCTGGTTTAAATAAATGCGGATTCTCTGAACGCGTGCAGCATCGCATGCTCCAGCTCACACAAGAACCGAGCTGGAACCTGCCCCATGAGTGATTCTGCTTTTTCCGCCTGGATCGGTCGTAGCGAAGAAGTCCACGACCAACTCAGCCGCAATCTGGTCAAGCGCATCGCCGCCACCTTCGGCGAAGCCACGCCGGCCCATGGCGAGGCGTTGCCGCCGCTGTGGCACTGGGCGTTCTTTCAGGAACCGGTCGCCGAGAATGGTCTTGGCGAGGACGGCCATCCAGCGCGTGGGGGCTTCCTGCCGCCGGCGGACAACCGCAACCGCATGTGGGCCGGGGGCCGTGTCGAGTTCATCCAGCCGCTGCGCGTGGGCGGCGAAGCCAGCCGGGTATCGACCATCAAGCACATCGAGGAAAAGCACGGACGCACCGGCGCACTGCTGTTCGTCACGGTGCAGCACGACTACCTGCAGGACGGCCAACTGGCCATCCGCGAAGAGCAAGACATCGTCTACCGCGAGCCCAGCCCGCCCAAGACCAGCAGTGGCGAGCCGCTGGTTGCCGGCGACTGGCGTGAGGCAGTCACACCGTCCAGCACGCTGCTGTTTCGCTACAGCGCAGCGACCTTCAACGGCCACCGAATCCATTACGACTGGCCCTATGTCACCGAGACCGAGGGTTACAGCGGCCTGGTGGTACACGGCCCATTGATCGCCACCCTGAACCTGCGTGCCTTCTGCCGCGCCAACCCGCAGGTGCGCGTGCGCCGCTTCGCCTACCGCGGCCTGCGCCCGCTGATCGCGCCACAGCCGTTCGAGGTGGGCGGGCGCATCGACGGGGACGGCCATGCCGAACTCTGGGCAGGCAACGAAGCCGGCCTGGCGCAACGCGCCGAGGTGCAGTTCGACTGACTTTGTAGCCCGGATGCAATCCGGGAAATCGCTCCCCGGATTGCATCCGGGCTACGGCAATGCCTGAATCGAGGAACACCGATGAACGCTTATAACAACGAAGAACTCAACGCCATCCGCGAAGGCGTGCGCGCGCTCTGTGCGGAATTCCCCGCCGAATACTGGCGCAAGATCGATGAGGAACAGGGCTTTCCGGAGGCCTTCGTCTCGGCCATGACCGAGGCCGGCTGGCTGTCTGCGATGATCCCGGAAGAGTACGGCGGCTCGGGTCTGGGCCTGGCCGAGGCCTCGGTGATCCTCGAGGAGGTCAACCACTGCGGCGGCAACTCCGGCACCATCCACGGGCAGATGTACAACATGTTCACCCTGCTGCGTAACGGCAGCGAGGAGCAGAAGCGCTATTACCTGCCCAAGCTGGCCAGCGGCGAACTGCGCCTGCAATCGATGGGCGTCACCGAGCCGACCACCGGCACCGACACCACCAAGATCAAGACCACCGCCGTGCGCCAGGGCGACAAGTACGTGATCAACGGGCAGAAGGTGTGGATCTCCCGCGTTCAGCACTCTGACTTGATGATCCTGCTGGCGCGCACCACGCCGCTGGCCGAGGTGCAGCGCAAGTCCGAAGGCATGTCGATCTTCCTGGTCGACCTGCGCGAGGCCATCGGAAACGGCCTGACCGTGCAGCCGATCGCCAACATGGTCAACCACGAAACCAACGAGCTGTTCTTCGACAACCTGGAAATCCCCGCCAGCAGCCTGATCGGCGAAGAAGGCAAGGGGTTCCGCTACATCCTCGATGGCCTCAATGCCGAGCGCACGCTGATCGCTGCCGAGTGTATCGGCGACGGTCGCTGGTTTATCGAGAAGTCCGCGCAGTACGCCCGCGATCGCGTAGTGTTCGGCCGGCCCATCGGCCAGAACCAGGGCGTGCAGTTCCCCATCGCCGAGGCGCATATCGAGATCGAGGCCGCCGACCTGATGCGCTGGCGCGCCTGCGAGGAATACGACGCCGGGCGCAACGCCGGAGCGGCGGCGAACATGGCCAAGTACCTTGCGGCCAAGGCCAGTTGGGAGGCGGCCAACGCTTGCCTGCAGACCCACGGTGGCTTCGGCTTCGCCAACGAATACGACGTCGAGCGCAAGTTCCGCGAGACCCGCCTGTACCAGGTGGCACCGATCTCCACCAACCTGATCCTGAGCTACGTGGCCGAGCATTTGCTCGAACTGCCCCGTTCCTTCTGAGGCCGCGACCATGAGCAAGCACACTCAACAACTGGCTGCGTTCCTCGCGGAACTGTCCTACGAGCAGATTCCCGAGCACGTACTGAATCGCACCGAAGACCTGTTCCTCGACTGGCTCGGTTCGGCTCTGGCTAGTGAAGGCGCGCGGCCGATCCCGCTATTCGAGGCCTATGCGCAGAAGATGGGCCCGGCCGATGGCCCGGCGCGCATCCTGGTCAATGGCCGCGGCACCTCGGCGTATTTCGCCGCGCTGGTCAACGGCGCGTCGTCGCACCTGGTGGAGCAAGACGACCTGCACAACAGCTCGGTGCTGCACCCGGCCACGGTGGTCTTCCCGGCGGCCCTGGCAGCGGCGCAGGATCTCGGCAAGTCCGGTCGCGAGCTGCTGCTAGCCTCGGTGGCCGGCTACGAGGCGGGCATTCGCATCGGCGAATTCCTCGGTCGCTCGCATTACCGCATCTTCCACACCACGGCGACGGTGGGCACCCTGGCCGCTGCGGTGGCCGTGGGCAAGCTGCTGAACTTCGACAAACAGCAGTTCGTGCATCTGCTCGGCAACGCCGGCACCCAGGCTGCCGGGCTCTGGGAGTTCCTGCGTGACGCCGCCGACTCCAAGCAGTTGCACACCGCCAAGGCAGCGGCTGATGGCTTGCTAGCCGCCTACTTCACCGCGCAAGGCCTGACCGGCGCGCAGAACATTCTCGAAGGCGAGCAGGGCATGGCTGCGGGCATGTCCAGCGACGCCAATCCAGCCGCGTTGTCCGACCGTCTCGGCAGCCGCTGGGCGCTGGTGGAAACCTCGTTCAAGTTCCACGCCTCCTGCCGGCATACGCATCCGGCTGCCGATGCGCTGCTCGACCTGATGCAGCGTGAAGGCCTGCGTCATGGCGATATCGCTCAGGTCGTCACTCATGTGCACCAGGGCGCCATCGACGTGCTTGGCCGCGTAGTGGTGCCGCAGACCGTGCACCAGGCCAAGTTCTCCATGGGCACGGTGCTGGGTCTGATCGCCGTGCATGGCAAGGCGCAGCTCACCGAATTCGCCAACCTGTCGTTGACCGATGCCGACGTCGCGGCCTTCCGCGACAAGGTCAGCATGCGTCTCGAACCCGAGGTCGATGGTGCCTATCCGGCTCGCTGGCTGGGCCGGGTCGAGGTCGTCACGGTCGACGGTCGCACCCTGCATGGCGCCATCGACGAGCCCAAGGGCGATCCCGGCAACACCCTCAGTCGCGCCGAGCTGGAAGACAAGTTCCGTCGCCTGTTGGCCTTCGCCGGCAAGCGCAGCAGCGACGATGCGGGTGTGCTGATCGAGCGGGTCTGGCGCCTGCGCGAAACCGATGACCTGAGCCACCTGACTCTGTAGGAGCGGATTTATCCGCGAAGACGTAAGCCAACCCCACGCAACTGTAGCGCCTGACGCATTGCTTTCGCGGATAAAGCGGTACGCCGCCCGCCGCTCCTACAAGGATGCTCTTGCGTTTGGGTAAATGAGGTTTTCGACATGATTCACAGCAACCCCCGGCCACTGGATGGCATCACCGTGGTCAGCCTGGAACATGCCATCGCTGCGCCGTTCTGCACCCGTCAGCTTGCCGACCTCGGCGCGCGGGTGATCAAGGTCGAGCGCCCCGGCAGTGGCGACTTTGCCCGCGGTTATGACGAGCGCGTCGATGGCCTGGCCTCGCATTTCGTCTGGACCAACCGCTCCAAGGAAAGCCTGACCCTCGACCTCAAGCAGGATGATGCGACGCAGGTGCTCGACAGCCTGCTGGCCAAGGCCGACGTGCTGGTGCAGAACCTGGCGCCGGGCGCCGCTGCGCGCATGGGCCTTTCGTTCGAAGCGCTGCGCGAACGCTTCCCGCAACTGATCGTCTGCGACATTTCCGGCTATGGCGAGGGCGGCCCGTACGAGCAGAAGAAGGCCTATGACCTGCTGATCCAGAGCGAGGGTGGCTTTCTCTCCGTTACCGGTGGACCGGGCGAGGAGGAGATGGCCAAGGCCGGCTGCTCCATCGCCGATATCGCTGCCGGTATGTACGCCTACACCGGCGTGCTGTCAGCGCTGATGCTGCGCGGCAAGACCGGTGTCGGCAGTCGCGTCGATGTGTCGATGCTGGAAAGCCTGGTGGAGTGGATGGGTTACCCGTTGTACTACGCCTACGACGGCGCCACGCCGCCGCCGCGTGCAGGCGCTGCGCACTCGACCATCTACCCATACGGCCCGTTCCCGGCTGGCGACGGCGGTACGGTAATGCTCGGTCTGCAGAACGAGCGTGAGTGGCAGGCGTTCTGCGCCAAGGTGCTGGAGCAGCCTGAACTGGCCAGTGACGAGCGCTTTGCCGCCAACTTCAAACGCTCCGAAAACCGCAGTGAGCTGCGTGCGCTGATCATCGAAGCCTTCTCGCGCATGAGCACGGCGCAGGTGATCGAGCGCCTGGAGCAGGCGCAGATCGCCAATGCCCAGGTCAACGACATGGCCGGCGTCTGGGCTCATCCGCAACTTCAGGCACGCCAGCGCTGGCGCCAGGTCGACAGCCCCAGCGGCAGCTTGCCGGCACTGTTACCGCCAGGGCGCAACAACGCCTTCGAGCCGCGTATGGACGCCATTCCGGCGCTGGGTCAGCACACCGATGGGCTGCTCGCCGAGCTGGGCTATGGCGCGGGTGATATTCAACGCCTGCATCAACAGGGGGCCGTGTGATGAACCATTCCATCATTCGTACCGCGCTGTTCGTACCAGCCAGTAGACCGGAGCGCATTCCCAAGGCGCTTGCCGTTGGCGCCGATGCGGTGATCGTCGACCTGGAAGACGCCGTGCAGGAAAGCCTGAAGGTCGAGGCTCGTGCTCATCTCGATGCCTTTCTCACGGCCAACCCCGAGGCCCGTCTGCTGGTACGCATCAACGCGCCGGAGCATGCCGGCCATGGCGCCGATATCGAGCTGTGCGCACGCCATGCCGGAGTCATCGGCGTGCTCTTGCCCAAGGTGGAGTGCGCTGCTCAGGTTGCCCGCGTTGCCACTTGTGGCAAGCCGGTTTGGCCGATCATCGAGAGCGCAGCGGGGTTGTTGGAGCTGCCGTCCATCGCACGGGCCTCGGGCGTCGAGCGGCTGTCCTTTGGCGCGCTCGACCTCGGGCTGGACCTGGGCCTCAGCAGCGGCAGCGCCGCGGCCGACCGCATGCTCGATCAGGCTCGTTACGCCCTGTTGCTGCATTCGCGCACGGCAGGCCTGGCGGCGCCGCTGGACAGTGTGTTCCCCGCCATCGAAGACCGCGACGGTCTCGCCCGCACTGCGCGCGATGCCCGCGACATGGGCTTCGACGGTTTGCTGTGCATCCACCCCAAACAGGTGGAGGTCGTCCATCGCGCGTTGCTCCCGGCCGAGGAGGAATTGGCCTGGGCGCGCCGCGTGATGAAGGCGGCCAGCAGCGGCGAAGGCGTTTTCGTGGTCGACGGCCAGATGGTCGACGCCCCGGTGCTGGGCCGCGCCCAGCGACTGCTGCAACGCGCTGGCGAGAGCCCGGCCTGAATACCGGCCGGCGGCATTGCGCCACCGGCCATTTCGTCCCACGTACCGACCTACAAAAACAATGAGGTAACGTCATGTTCAAACTCACCGCCAAGGCGCTGGCCTGCGCCGCCATCCTCTCCTGTGCCGGCCTGGCACAGGCGGCCGATGAGCCCATCCTCATCAAGTTCGCCCATGTGGTGGCGGACAACACGCCCAAGGGACAGGGCGCGCTGTTGTTCAAGAAACTGGCCGAGGAGCGCCTTCCTGGGCGGGTCAAGGTCGATGTCTACCCCAACTCCTCGCTGTTCGGTGATGGCAAGGAAATGGAGGCACTGCTGTTAGGCGAGGTGCAGATGCTGGCGCCGTCGCTGGCCAAGTTCGAGCAGTACGCCAAACCGGTGCAGATCTTCGACCTGCCATTTCTGTTCGACAACATGGAGGCGGTCGATCGCTTCCAGGCCAGCCCAGAGGGGCGCGGCCTGCTGACCTCCATGGAGGACAAGAACATCACTGGCCTGGCCTACTGGCACAACGGCTTGAAGGTGATGTCGGCCAACAAGCCGCTGCGCGAACCGTCCGACGCCCGTGGTCTGAAATTCCGTGTGCAGGCCTCTGCCGTACTCGAGGAACAGTTCAAGGCGGTACGCGCCAACCCGCGCAAGATGAGCTTCGCCGAGGTCTATCAGGGGTTGCAGACCGGCGTGGTCAACGGCACCGAGAACACCTGGTCGAACTACTACAGCCAGAAGGTGCACGAGGTGCAGAAGTACATGACCGAGTCCGATCACGGCCTGATCGACTACATGGTGATCACCAACACCAAGTTCTGGAAGGGCCTGCCGGATGACGTGCGCAGCGAACTGGAAACCATCATGGCCGAGGTATCCGTCGAGGTGAACAAGCAAGCTGATGACTTGAACCGCAAGGCCAAGCAGGACATCGCCAAGGCCGGTACCACCGAGATCATCGAGCTGACCCCGCAGCAGCGCGCCGAATGGCGTGAGGCCATGCGCCCGGTGTGGAAGAAATTCGAGCAGGAGATCGGCGCCCAGCTGATCCAGGCGGCGGAGAAGTCCAACCAGCAGTGATGTTGTGCTGCAAACGAAAAAGCCCGGTGCTTGCACCGGGTTTTTTGTCGCGGCTAAAGCCCCTCCCACAACATTGGAAGGGCGTAGCCTTTTGGGTAGGCGATGGGGATATGGCTAAAGCCGCACGCCCTCCCTCAGAACCGCGTCATCCTGTGGGAGGGGCTTTAGCCGCGATTTGGTAGCCGAGCCTTAGAGCCCGGCTTCCTGCATCCACTTCGGCTTGGGATAGCGGCGATCGGATTTGCCGGCCTTGAGGATGGCGCCGGGTACGTCGTGGCCGATCAGGCCGGGCAGGGTGGCGGCTGTTTCGAGCAGGGCGTCGAGGTTCACCCCCGTCTCCAAACCCATGCGCTGGAACATATGCACCAGGTCCTCGGTGCAGATATTGCCGCTGGCGCCCGGCGCGTAAGGGCAGCCGCCAAGACCGCCGAGGGAGGCGTCGAAGCGATCGATGCCGGCATTCAGCGCCGCCAGGGCATTGGCCAGGCCCATGCCGCGGGTGTTGTGAAAATGCGCGGTGAACACCGCTTCCGGCCAGCGCCGCAGTGACTCGCGGCAGATGCGCTCGACCTGCGCCGGATCAGCCATGCCGGTGGTGTCGCACAAGGTCACGCCCTGCACGCCGATTGCCAGCAGGCGCTCGGTCAGCTCATGCACGCGGGCCTCGGGTACCTCGCCCTCGAAGGGGCAGCCGAAGGTGGTTGACAGCGAGGCGTTGATAAATACGCCGCTGCCACGGGTGACCTCGATGATCTCGGCGAACTGCGCCAACGATTGCTCCGGGGTCATGCGCAGGTTGGCCAGGCCGTGGGTGTCGCTGGCCGACATCACCAGGTTGATCTCGTCCACCTCGCAGGACAGCGCGCGCTCGCAGCCCTTCACGTTGGGCACCAGCACGGTGTATTCGACGCCTGGCACGCGCTGGATACCGCGCATCACTTCCTCGGCATCGCGCAGGTTGGGGATGGCCTTGGGCGAGGTGAAGGAGGTGACCTCGATCTTGGCCAGGCCGGTGTGGGACAGGCGGTCGATCAGGGTGATCTTGTCTTCGGTGGGTACGAAGGAAGCTTCGATCTGGAAGCCGTCGCGGGTGGCGACGTCCTGGATATAAAGGCGTTTGCTCATGGTAATCCTCAGGAGGAGCTGCAAGCCGCAAGCTTCAAGCTACAAGTAAAGGCCCGAAGCCGCTTGCTTGAGGCTTGCCGCTTGAAGCTTGCAGCTGCTTTTAAATAATCCCGCGCTCGCGCAGCCCTGCGACCTGTTCCGCGCTCAGGCCGAGGCCTTCGAGGATGTCGTCGTTGTGCTCTCCGAGCTGCGGGCCGCCGGTGCCGATACGGCCCGGTGTGCGGCTGAGCTTGGGTAGTACGCCTGGCACCTTGAGCGGGCCGACGCTGGTCTGCACCTGCTCGATCATCTGCCGCGCCAGGTAGTGCGGGTCCTGCACGATGTCGGCGGCGGTGTAGGGATAGCCGGCCGGCACGCGCGCGCCCTTGAGTGCTTCGATCACCTCATCGCGGCTGCGCTGGGCAGTCCACTCGGCGATGGCGCCGTCGATCAGTTCGGCGTGCTGGCTGCGTCCGTCGTTCTGCGCCAGGCGCGGGTCGTTACCCAGGTCCTCGCGACCAATCAGGCTCATCAGGCGCTTGTAAATGCTGTCGCCATTGCCGGCGATCAGCACGTAGCTGCCATCGTTGCACGGGTAGGAGTTGGACGGCGTGATACCGGGCAGGGCGCTGCCGGCTGGCTCGCGAACGTAGCCGAAGGCGTCGTATTCGGGGATCAGGCTTTCCATCATGGCGAACACCGACTCGTACAGCGCCACGTCGATCTCCTGGCCTTCGCCGCTGCGCGCCCGCTCCTGCAGGGCCAGCAGCACGCCGATCACGCCGTACAGCGAGGACAGCGAATCGCCGATGCTGATACCGACGCGCACCGGCGCCTGGCCGGGGTAGCCGGAGAGGTGGCGCAGGCCGCCCATGGCTTCGCCAATCACGCCGAAACCGGGCAGGTCGCGGTAGGGGCCGGTCTGCCCATAGCCGGAGATGCGCAGCATGATCAGGCGCGGGTTGATCGCCTTCAGTGCCTCATAACCCAGGCCCCAGCCTTCCAGCGTGCCGGGGCGGAAGTTCTCCACCAGCACGTCGGCCTCGGCCACCAGCTTACGCACGATGTCCTGGGCTTCGGCCTGTTTCAGGTCGAGGGTCAGCGAGCGCTTGTTGCGTGACTGCACGTGCCACCAGAGCGAGGTGCCGTCCTTGATCTTGCGCCATTTGCGCAGCGGGTCGCCGACGCCCGGCGGCTCGATCTTGATCACGTCGGCGCCGAATTCGCCGAGCAGCTTGCTGGCGAAGGGACCGGCGATGAGCTGGCCCATCTCGATCACCTTGAGCCCCTGCAGGGCCATGTTGCTGGTGTTGTGTTGAGTCATGGCTGCACCTGATTTGCCTGTGCGTTTCTCGTGGTGCGCAGAATGGCGCAGCGGCGCGGTGCCGACAATTGCTCAATGGCCAAGCTAGGCTTCGCGTATTGCGAAGTGGCATGCTGTAAATCAGCTTTCTGGCGGCTTCGCTTCGCCAGGCACGAAATGGAGACCTTTATGCGCCGCATCGATTTCGTCACCCTCAAGCTGTTCGTCGCCATCGCCGATGAGCGCAGCCTGACCCGCGCTGCCGAGCGCGAGCACTTGGCCCTGGCGGCGGTGAGCAAGCGCGTCAGCGACCTGGAAAACCAGCTCGGCATCGCGCTGCTCTATCGCCAGCCCAAGGGCGTCGAACTGACTCCGGCCGGCCATGCATTGCTGCACCACGCGCGCAACATGATGGACAACCTCGAACAGCTCAACGCCGACCTCAGTGAGTTCAGTGAAGGGGTCAAGGGCCATGTGCGCATTCACGCCAACACCTCGGCGGTGATCGAATTTCTGCCCGAGGACCTGGCCAGCTTCAGTCGCCTGCACCCGCAGGTGAAGATCGACCTGGAAGAGCGGGTCAGCAGCGAGACCATCCGCGCCGTGCGCGAGGGGCTGACCGATATCGGCATCTTCGCCGGGCATGTGCCGGCCGAGGATCTGCAGGTTTTCACCTACCGTCACGATCAGTTGGTGCTGGTCACCCCGCGCGAGCATCCCCTGGCCGAACGCGACGGCCTGTTCCTGCGCGAGGCGGTGGGCTTCGATTTCATCGGCCTGCAGCAGGACGCTTCCCTGCATAGCCTGCTGCAGCACTCGGCGCACAGCCAGGGCGTGGCCTTGCGCCTGCGCATTCAGGTACGCAGCTTCGAGGCCATTTGCCGGATGATCCATACCGGCATGGGTGTTGGCGTGTTGCCGGATCTGGCAGTGCGTACCTACCTGCCGGCGCTCGATGTGCGGGTGATCCCGCTGCACGATCCCTGGGCTCGGCGTGAGCTCAAGGTGGCGGTACGTAATCAGGACAACCTTTCGCTGACCGCGAAGCAGATGCTCGATCACCTGCGAAACAGTGGCGCGACAGAGGGATATTCAGCACTGCCTTCGTGAATGCCGAAGGCTCGGTTGTTCAAATGTGAATTTCAGCCGGGGGGGCGGCGGAGTAGAGTCCGGGCCAATCGAAGGGGTTTCTCCCTCGACGCTCAGACAAAAACAACAGGAGCCTTCCATGAAGTTTTCTTTCGTCCGTCGTGGCCTAGCCGGTGTGCTCGCCGGTTGCGCACTGCTTGGCGCACTCTCGGCACACGCAGCCGAGTCGCAGCCGACCGCCCCGATCCTGATCAAGTTTTCCCATATCACCGCTGATAGCACGCCGAAGGGCCAGGGCGCGCTGATGTTCAAGAAACTGGTGGAGGAGCGCCTGGCCGGCAAGGTCAAGGTCGACGTCTATGCCAATTCTTCGCTGTATGGCGATGGCAAGGAAATGGAAGCCCTGCTGCTCAACGAAGTGCAGATGCTGGCGCCGGCACCGTCCAAGCTGGAGCAGTACACCAAGCAGCTGCAGCTGTTCGACATGATGTTCCTGTTCGATGACGTGGCCGCCGCGCAGCGTTTCCAGTCCTCGGAAAAGGGCAAGGCACTGCTCAAGTCGATGGAGAGCAAGGGCATCACCGGCCTGGCCTACTGGCTCAACGGCATGCGCCAGCTCACAGCCAACAAGCCGCTGGTCGAGCCAAGCGACGCCCGTGGGCAGAAATTCCGCGTGCAGCCGTCCGATCTGCAGGCCGCGCAGTACAGCGCCCTGCGTGCGGTACCGCGCAAGATGAGCTTCGCCGAGATTTACCAGGGCCTGCAGACCGGCGTGGTCAACGCCCAGGACAACCCCTGGTCGAACATCTACTCGCAGAAGTACTTCGAGGTGCAGAAGTACATGACCGAGTCCAACCATGCCATCGGCAACTACCTGCTGATCACCAATACCCAGTTCTGGAACGGCCTGCCGGCGGACATCCGTAGCGAGCTGGAACAGATCGTCGACGAGGTGACCGTCGAGGTGAACAAGCAGGCCGAAGCGCTGAACGCCGAAGCGCGCCAGGCGATTCTCGATACCGGCAAGAGCGAGATCATCACCCTCACGCCCGAGCAGCGCGCCGCCTGGCGTGACGCCGTGCGCCCAGCGTGGAAGAAGTTCGAGGCCGAGATCGGCACTGATGTGATCGAGGCTGCGCAAGCCGCCAATCAGCAATGAGCCCATGACCGCCTCGGGCCCACGCACCCGGGGCGGTCTTTCATTCGCCGTCGCCTAAGACGGCGTTTGCCAATGACGAATATCGCGCTGGTCCTGGCTCGGTTAGATTCGTCCGACTCCTGACAATCACAAGAACTTCGCGGAGATGCCATGAACGCCTTGCGGCGCGTCTGGGAGCACTTCGAGGAAGGCTTCATTGCCTTTCTCCTGGCGGCCATGACGCTGATCACTTTCGTCTACGTGATCCTCAACAACTTCTACACCCTGTTCTATTGGCTGGGTGACTTCTTCGGCGGTAACGAGGCTCTGCTCGCTATCGGCGACTTCATTCTCGACCTTGCCCAGGCGATGACCTGGAGCAACGCCCTGACCAAGGCCCTGTTCGGCTGGCTGATCTTCTTCGGCCTGGCCTACGGCGTGCGCACCGCCGGCCACATCGGCGTCGACGCCCTGGTCAAACTCGCTCCGCGCGGCGTGCAGCGCGTCATCGGCGTGATCGCCTGCCTGTGCTGCCTGGGCTACGCCGGCCTGATCGCCGTCGGCAGCTTCGACTGGGTCCGCACCCTGTTCATCGCCGGCATCGGCGCCGAAGACCTGGGCCACTACGGCATCCAGCAATGGCATATCGGCATGATCGTGCCGTTCGGCTACGCCATGGTGTTCATCCGTTTCCTGGAAATCCTCGTGCGTATCCTGCGCAACGAGCAGACCGGCCTCGGCCTGGCTGACGAAGCCGCCGATGCGCTGAAAATCAACGAGCACGAGGAGGCCAAATAATGACCGTGCTGTTCCTCTTCCTGCTGCTGTTCCTGCTGATGTTCATCGGCGTGCCGATCGCCGCGTCGCTCGGCCTGGCCGGCTCGATCACCATCATGCTGTTCAGCCCCGACTCGGTGCGCTCGCTGGCGATCAAGCTGTTCGAGACCTCCGAGCACTACACCCTGCTGGCGATCCCGTTCTTCTTGCTGTCCGGTGCCTTCATGACCACCGGTGGCGTGGCGCGTCGCCTGATCGACTTCGCCAACGCCTGCGTCGGCCACATCCGTGGCGGTCTGGCCATCGGTGCGGTACTGGCGTGCATGCTGTTCGCCGCGCTGTCCGGCTCCTCGCCCGCTACCGTAGCGGCAGTGGGCTCGATCGCCATCGCCGGTATGGTGCGCTCCGGCTACCCGCAGGCGTTCGGCGCCGGCATCGTGTGTAACGCCGGCACCCTGGGCATTCTGATTCCGCCGTCGATCGTGATGGTGGTGTACGCCGCCGCTACCGAGCAGTCGGTGGGCAAGCTGTTCATGGCCGGTGTGATTCCCGGTGTGATGCTCGGCCTGGCATTGATGATCGCGATCTACATCGTCGCGCGCATCAAGAAGCTGCCGGCCCTGCCGCGCGCCAGCTTCCGCGAGTGGCTGCGCTCCGCCCGCGAGGCCTTCTGGG
>NZ_DLMS01000011.1:1237906-1389515 GCF_002479365.1 Pseudomonas sp. UBA7530 | reverse complement strand
TGTAGCACGTCAGATAAACCAATTTTAGTAACCACGTTACACCAGAGAGATACAGAGAATGAGCGCACCAAAGGACTACTACCGCATTGATATCGAAACCGGGAAAGAGAACCCGAAAAGTCGTCTGTTCTGTGATCCCCGGGCGGGTGGTTTGGTGGATCTGTCCAACGTCCGAATCCTGGCCTGCAGCGTCGATACCGTCCGCCAGTTGTATCGCGGCCTGATCCGTCCTGAAATCATGTGCCTGTTCGAGAAGCCCGGCACCATCGTCGACTTCGCTGGCCAGCGTTGGCACTCGGGTCGTGTCAGCAAAGACTCTGGCTACCAGTACAAGCTCCAGAATGCTGACCTGGGGATCATCCTGCTGGTGAAGAACTTCAACGCCAAAATTGAGAACATCGGGCCACACCTGAAAATCGAAGTGTCGCCCCATGCCATCGACCAGTTCTGCCCCGAGCGCCTGCAGGAACGCCTGGACTACTACGCCAGCCACGTCCTGACCAACGTCGAACGCAACCAATGCGCTGTCCACCTCGCGCTAGACCTGCAAGGATGGCAACCGCCTGCTGATCTGGTCGCTCGTATGCATTGCCGCGCACGTGCTGCCCGTGATATTTCCGGCATCAAGGAAATCCAGTGGACGCTGGAGTCTGCCACCTACGGCAAAGGCCAGTCCTATCTGTTCGGCTCCGCTGGTGGCGTCCAGTTGGGTATCTACAACAAGACCGAGCAGGCCCGCTCCATCGACAAGCTCGACTACTGTGAAGGCGTCTGGAGACGTCGCGATAGCTTCGATGAAGCTGACCCGGACAACTACAACCCAGAGCAAGACGTCTGGCGTGTCGAGCTGCGTTACCACCACTCAGTCATCCAACAATTCGCCTCCGGCTCGTTCGATCTGCAGACCGGCCAGACCATTGAAACCAACAGCTATGCCGCTTTCGCACCGCACCTAGACGGCCTGTGGCGCTATGGCCTGCGCCAATTCAAGTTGCTGGCTCGCCCTGGCTACTTTGAGCCCGTTTGGACCCTGATTCGTGATGACGTGCGCGTCGATCTGCCAGTCGATTCCCTGGTGGATGAAACCGAGTACAAGCGTCAATACAAGACCTCGCGGGGCTTCTCGGGCAAGAACGTCGAGTTATTCCTGGGAAACTTCGTCAGCCTGCTGGCACGGGAGCGAGTGGGCGCTAGAAAGGCTTTCTATCGGCTCAAGGATTGGGAGTGCTGGCCGGTGATCCGCGACCACTATGCCGCCAAAGGCATGGATGAAGACGGGCTGTATAAGCACATCAAAGGCATCCTGGAGGAACGCCATGTGCGTTGGGGGCGCGCTGTATGACGGCCAGGAAAGACGGCAACACCTGGACCGCTGACTTCTACGAAAACGGTCGCTCGGGTCGTCGTATTCGCAAGAAGGGTTTCAAGACCAAAGCCGCAGCCCAGCGCTATGAATCCGAGTTCTTCGCCAGCCTGAACATTACCGGCCGGCCGCTCGATGATCGCCTGTCTGATCTGGTGACACTCTGGCATGACCTGCACGGCTGCTCGCTCAAGGATTCTAAGCATCGTCTTGCACGCACCCTGGCCACTGTCGAACGCCTTGGCAATCCGATGGCCTCCAACTTCGATGCCCTCGCCTGGGCACGCTATCGCCAGACACGCCTAAAGGACGTCAGCCCGCACACCGTCAACCATGAACAGCGCTACCTGTCGGCGGTCTTCTCCGAACTGATCCGCCTGGGTGCCTGGGTCGGCAACAACCCGTTGGCTAAGGTTCGCCAGATCAAGACCGACCAGACCGAGCTGACGTTTCTGACCTTGCAACAGGTCGAACAACTGCTGGAAGAGTGCAAGCGCTCCACCAACAATCACACCTACCCTGTCGCACTGATCTGCTTGGCCACGGGCGCACGATGGGATGAAGCGGAATCCCTGCCACGTGGTGCCCTGTTCGGCGGCAAGGCCCACTTTCACCGGACCAAAAACCGCCAGTCCCGGTCGGTGCCGATCCCCAAAGAGGTCGAAGAGATTGCATTAAAGGTGGGGATGCCGGGGAATGGTCGGCTGTTCATGCCTTGCCGGTCGGCATTCCGATCTGCCTATCAGCGCTGCGGCTTCCACACACCTGGCCAGATGACTCACATCCTGCGGCACACCTTCGCCAGCCATTACATGATGGGCGGTGGTGACATCCTGGGTCTGCAACGCATCCTCGGGCACTCCACCATCACGATGACCATGCGCTATGCGCATCTTTCGCCCGATCATCTGGAGTCGGCGCTTCGACTATCCCCCCTCACCCAGTTAGGTTATCTGCATGCTAATTAACAGCTTCAATCTGATACTGTTGGCACTGATTTCAGCATTGGCAGGGATGTTAATGGCACTCAGCGCTATAGGGTTTACTCCCTTCGACACTTACCTACTTATTGCCTGCACCATAGGCTCGATAGCTGGCAGCTTTGCCCAAGCAATTTCAGCAACCATTCAGCCTGACGGCCCGCCAAATAGAGAAGGCATTCTCAAAAGAGCCTCTCCAGAGCTAAGCAAAGCGAGACTGGCATGGCTTACGATGCGCTGTATGCTCGGTGCAATTCTTGGCTTTGTATTCGGACTTTACTTCGTAGGTGCCCTTCATCAGACCTCTGCCGTATTTGCCAAAATTTGGGCTCTTTCATTCGTTGTGGGCTATGCGGCCCCCAAGATTTGGCAGACTAAGGAAAGGTCTTTTCTGGCTCAGTTTCAGCAGGACGCCGCTGAGAAGTAGTCGGGGTGTAGTCACTTCGTAGTCACTACCCCAGAAACGACAAAGGGCTAGCCTAAGCTAACCCTTTGAAAATATGGTGGCTACACCGGGACTTGAACCTGGGACATCAGCATTATGAATGCTGCGCTCTAACCGACTGAGCTATGTAGCCAACGGCGCGCATTGTCCGCGTCTAGCCCACTGCTGTCAACCCCAGATCAACGATAAATTTACGTTTTATCAAGCGGTTAGGCTTCGCCGCTGGCGACGCGCCCAATTACTCGTTTCCGAGCCTGCGGTTCACCGCTCAATTGCTCGGACGGTGCTTGCGGGGCTGTCGGACGATCCCGGAAAATCCACCTCCAGCAGGCTGCAGCGCCGCCGCGCGCTGGCCCATGAACCAGGAGAACACCTTGAGAGCGAGAGACGACTTCGACGATCTGCGGGCGGAGCGTGATATGCCGACGCATTACCGCAACGAACCCAACCGCTTCGCCGGGCTGTGGAAGCAGATCGCGATAGGCATCGTTGTCGGCTACAGCGTGCTGGGCATCATTAGCGCGGTTGTCTGGATGCTTGTCGCCCAGGTCGCGCTTAGTAGCCTGTCGATCACCCTGCCGTAACGGTCACATCCCTGCATCACTGGAGGTGCCGAGGGTGGGGTTGGCACTTGCCATCCCCTGCCCACCTCTTCATCCTGCCCCACTTGTTGACCAAACGAGCCCTGTCATGACGCCCATCCAGAATATCGGCCTGGCGCTATTCGTCGTGCTTTCCATCGGTATCGCCATCGGCCACAAGACCGATTGCGGCGATGGTCGCGTGGTGGAAACCTACCTTGCCAAGGGCCTGGCCTCGAAGCTGCTGGGGCATGATCTTTGCCAGCAACCCTGAACGACTCTTCATTAAGGAAGATGTGATGAAAAAGTTCGCCTTGCTTGTCAGCTTTGGCCTTCTCGGCGCTTGCGCCAACCTGGGTTCGCAGCCACCGGTGCCGGTTACCTCGCCGGTGGTGCAGGCCTTTCGCGATATCTGCCTGCAGACGGCGCCGAGCTTTGCCGAGGCGCATCGCGTGGCGCGGGAGTATGGCATCACCGAAATGACCGACATGGGCTTCGCCACCATCGGCTTCAACGCGGACAAGAGCCTGAGCATGCAGGTGAAGGTCAGCCATGAATGCGTGGTGACCAGCGAGACGCAGCAGGACGACACGCTGACCCGCCAGCTGCTGACCGCCGCCGCGGTCAATGCCGGCACCACGGTACCGCGCAGGGTGCCGGTGAAGATGATGATCGCCGGGCAGCCGTTCATCCTGACGCACGATCGCAAGGGCGGCGAAGCTTTGGTAATGATGAAGCCGGAGTAAGCACCCTCCCGGCCCCTCTCCCGCAAGCGGGAGAGGGGAGTTTTTTCAGGCGCTTTTGCCTGGTCGCGTGGCCAGCAGCAGGCCACCGAAGATCATCGCGGCGCCCAGCCAGTGGTAGAGCTGCAGGCTCTCGTTCAACAGCACCCAGCCCAGCAACGCAGTGAAGACCGGCATTACGTAATTGGTCAGCGCCGCCTTGGCCGCGCCGATCACGCGGATGCCATGGTTCCAGGCCAGGTAGGCCACCAGCGAGGCGAACACCGCCGTGTAGACGATGGCCGAGAGATTGGCGGTATTGAGCGTCAGGTGTGCGCCCTGGCTCAGTTCATAGAGGTAGAAAGGCAGGATCAGCGGTACGCCGAGCAGAATGAACACACCGAGCAAGGCCAGCGGCGGAATTGGCTGCAGGTACGCCGACCAGCGTCGCAGCAGCAGCGAGTACAGCGCCCAGTCGACCACGGCCAGCAGCATGATCAGGTCGCCCTGGTTGAACGACAGGCTGGCCAGGCGACTCCATTGCCCCTGGCTGATGAGCACGGCCAACCCCGCCACGGCCACCAGCATGCCCCACCAGGCACGGCGAGCCGGCCATTCATTGAGCAACAGACCGGCACCGATGAAGGTCACCAGCGGCAGGCAGGTGTTGACCAGCGAGATGTTGATCGCCGCCGTGGTCTGCGCGGCGCTGTAGAGCAATGAGTTGTAGCCGGCGATGCCAAGGCCGCCAAGCACCAGCAGGCGCCAGCCGGCATTGCCCACGGCCACGCGGTGACGCCACAGCGGCATGGCGACGAAGGGCAGTAGCAGCGCCAGGGCCAGGCACCAGCGCCAGAACGACAGGGTGAACGGCGCGATTTCGCCGGCGAAGGCACGCGCCACCAGCGCATTGCCGGACCAGCAGAGGTTGGCCAGCAACAGGCCGAACAGCGCCAGCGGGCGCGAGTGTTGGAGTGCGTTCATAAGGCGATTGCCGCGCCAGGTTTATCCGAACGGGAACGGCCCGGTTGAGCACGGTCAGCGTGCGGGCAGTGCTGAGCGATCATTGCATAGCTTCCGAAGCAGGCGGCTTTGCACCATACGGAGGCAGGCCAGGCTTGGCAAGATCGCGGCGGATGAGCAAAGGCGCGCTGCGTACCGGAGTCGGCACGCAGCGCGCGCTGGACACTCAATACCGTCGCCGCAGCGGGCGACTCAGCAGCCAGAGGATCAGCAACCCGCAAGCCAGGATCACCGTACTGGTGCCCCACTGCAGCGGCCCGGCGAGGCGGAACATCTCGGCCGGATGCAGGCTCGGCGCGCGAATCATGCGTACTTCGGCAGCGATGCCGGTGGTAGGAATGTCGGCCAGGCCATCGCCGTCGAGATCCGGCAGGCTGCGGATATGGTCGAGCAGCGCCTGCCATTCCTTGAGTTCCTGCATGCCTTCGGTTTCCGGGTCCTGATCGACGATGGCATCTTCGATACGTGGCAGCGGCTTGCCCTCGGCATCCTTGGGGATCACGTTGAGCAGGCCCTTGGTCAGGTCCGGCACCAGCCAGGTGAAGCTGCCGACGTAACTGGTGGCGCCGATGCTGTAGAGGCGCGTGTCGTTCAGATCCAGGTCGCGGTAACCCCTGACCGAGTCACCTATCTCGATGCGGCTGACGCGGTCGAACGGCACGCGCCAGGGGTTGTAGGTAAAGCGCACGCCGGAGACCCGCGGGTAATAGCTCTGGCTGTCGCGTAACTGATAGGCGAGCAACAGCACCTCCAGCAGCGACTTGATTTCACGGGCGCTGACGTAGGCCTTGATCATCGGGTAGCCGGGTTCGTCGTCGAAATGGCCGATGCCCAGCGGCGCGATGCGGAACAGGTCGGAAACATCCTGCACACCGTTGCGGCCCTTGAGCAGGTCATCGCGGATGGTGCCGTTGCCGGTGAAGGCCAGGTCGGCGTCCACCGCATGACGCAGGGCATCGGTCACCAGGTTAGCCAGGGTATGGTCGCTGAAATCGCGGCCCAGGCTCTGGTCGACCTTGGCCAGCGCCTGGTCGAACCGATAGCCCTTGGGCGCCAGCATGCGCTCGCTGACCACCTGCTTGAAATCCTCCACCCTGGCGGTGATGGCCGCATCGCCGGCAATGCTGTCATTGACCGGATGCAGGCGGTAGTCGCGCACTCGCGGCACGCCGTCGTCACCGAGGGTCATGCGCAGCTCGCCTAGGTACTGGATTTCCGAACCGGCCTGCACCACCGGGGTGTGCCCATTGACCAAGACCGGCTGCGGCAGCGCCACATGCGAGTGGCCGCCGACGACGATATCGATGCCCGGCACCTGCTCGACCAGCTCCACCTCCTCGCCGCGCCAGCTGGTATCGGCTTGCTGGGTGACGCCCATGTGCGAGAGCAGGATGACCACTTCGGCGCCCTCCTCGCGAAGCTTGGCCACGGTTTCCCGGGCGGTGGCCACCGGGTCGGCGAAGGTCACCGGCTTGATCATCGGACTGACCGCCACGGCGTCGTTACCGAGCAGACCGAACAGGCCGAAGCGGATGCCGCCACGCTCGATCAGCGTGTAAGGCAGGATGCGCCCGGCCTCGGCATGCGCCTCGAGGCTGTCGTCAGCCTTGCTCGTCGGATCGAAGCGCATGTTGCTCGATAGCAGCGGCAGCAGCGCATCGCCCTTGACCTTGTGCGCGGCGCTGATCATCGCGGCGAGGCCTGCCGGACGAAAGTCGAACTCGTGGTTGCCGATCACCGCGGCGTCGTAGCCCAGCTCGGTCATCAGACGCAGCTCGCTGCCCATCTCGCGAGCGATGGTGTGAAACAGCGTGCCCATGGTGAAGTCGCCGCCATCGAGCAGCAGCAGAGGTTCATCCCCGGCTGCCGCGCGGCGCTCGTTCAACAAGGTGGCCAGGCGCGCGACACCGCCAACGGTTCCATCGTCGTTCACCGTTGCCGGGCTGTATTCGTTGTTCGGACCGAAACCAAGCAGGCGCGACTGCCAATCGTTGCTGTGCAGGATGGTGAAACTGCGCTCGGCAGCGGTCAGCGGCGTTGCAGCCAGCAGGCCGGCGAAGAGAAGGGAGGAAAGCAGGCGCATGGACGATCCTTGACGATGACTGCGCACAGTATGGAACAGGCCATGACGCCAGACAGCGACCGATCGAGACGCCTTTTGTCGCCAATCGAGTCAGCCATTCATTGCCTCAGGTCAGCCCCAAGCCAGACGAAGGGGCTAGGCTGCATACAGGACGGCAAAGCGGAGAAGAACGATGGACCACTACGACCTGATGCTGGTGCTGCTGATCGGCGGATTCCTGATGCTGGGGGTCGGCTTCAACTTTCGCGAACACGAATGGGGCGTGCTGGTACTAGGCCTGGGTGTGCTGGTGATGCTGGTGCCGATTGCGTTGCGGGTGCATCTGGCGTTGGCGTAGGCGTGCAGCGCTCGGGGGGACGTTCGATGCAGATGCTGCTCGCGCGCCGCGCAACCCTACCAGACAGTAGATGGCGTTGCGCCAATGGTGGGTTACGCCGCAGCAGGCATTGCGATTCGCTCAACAGACTTACCAGGCGGCTAACCCACCCTACGGTTCAGCGCGCGGTCACTCGAAGGGTGGGTTAGCGGCGCTGAATGACGGTCTTCAAGACGCAGGTGAAGGCCGTGCGCCGCGTAACCCACCGGGCGGTTGATGGCCCCACGCCGAAGGTGGCTCAGGTAACAGCCCCATGACTCCCTACTGCTTCCAGCGCTCGGCGGCGCTCTGGTCGCTGCAGCGGCCTTCGACCCAGCGCGGACCTTCGCTGGTGTCTTCCTTCTTCCAGAAAGGAGCGCGGGTCTTCAGGTAATCCATGACGAAGTTGCAGGCGTCGAACGCGGCCTGGCGATGGGCGCTGCTGGTGCCGACGAAGACGATGGGCTCGCCCGGCTCCAGCCGACCGACGCGGTGAATGATCTCGATACCCAGCAGCGACCAGCGCTCATTCGCTTCATCGGCGATCTTGGCCAGGGCCTTTTCGGTCATGCCGGGAAAATGCTCGAGGAACATGCCGCCCACTTCGCGCCCATCATTGAAGTCACGCACGTAGCCGACGAAGGTGACCACCGCTCCGATGCCGAGGTTGGCAGCATGCAGGGCGTTGAGCTCGGTACCGGGGTCGAAGGGCTGGGCTTGGACGCGGATGGTCATGCGGGGTCTCGTTTGATGAGGCGTTTTCAGAGTCGGTTTGGTGGGCTGAAGCCCACCCTACGCGGAGCGGTTCATCATCGCGGCTGAAGCGGAACGCCGCCCGGCCGCTCCTACAGCCGTATCAACCGCCGGTGACGGTGGGGAAGAAGGCCACTTCATCGCCTTCGGCCAGCGGCTCGTCGAGGCTGCACAGTTCCTGGTTGCGCGCGCACATCAGGTTCTGCTCGCCCAGCACTTCCCACTCGCCGCCACGGGCGACCAGGTGCAGACGCAAATCGTCAAGAGTGGCGAAGTCGCCGCTGAGCTGTTCGTCGTCACGGCCCAGGGCCTCACGGTAGCGGGCGAAATACTGCACGCGGATCATGCTTGCTCCTCCAGCTTGTAGTGACCGCTCTTGCCGCCGAGCTTTTCCAGCAGGCGTACCTGCTCGATGACCATGCCGCGATCCACGGCCTTGCACATGTCATAGATGGTCAGCGCGGCGACGCTGGCGGCAGTCAGTGCTTCCATCTCGACACCGGTTTGCCCGGACAGTTTGCAGCGTGCGGTGATATGGACGCAGTCATCGCCTTCGGCGCTCAGCTCGACCTTGACGCCGGTGAGCATCAGCGGGTGACACAAAGGAATCAGATCGCTGGTTTTCTTCGCCGCCTGGATGCCGGCGATACGCGCTACGGCGAACACATCGCCCTTGGGATGCTCACCGGCAACGATCATCTTCAGGGTGGCGGGGAGCATGCGCACGCGTGCTTCGGCGGTGGCTTCACGGAAGGTAGTCGCCTTGTCGGTGACGTCGACCATATGCGCGCGGCCTTGGGAATCGAGGTGGGTCAGCACGGGAAAGCTCCTGGCGGGAATCGACCGATTGTAAACCTGCAGGTCAGGAATTCGTAGCCCGGATGAAATCCGGGGCCAGAGCGGCAAAAATCCCCGGATTTCATCCGGGCTACTGACTACATACTGACTACATCCGGCGACACAACTGTAGGAGCGGATTTATCCGCGATCATCGCGGCTGAAGCCGCTCCTACAGGATTACCGCGTTGATACCGACAAAAAACGCCCCGGCTCTTGCGAGCAGGGGCGTCGAGATATTGGTGCACTATCGCCCCTCTCCCGCAAGCGGGAGAGGGGAGCCAGGAGCACTACATATGACTTTCCGCGTATTCCGCCAGGACCGAACGCGGCACGCCCTGCAGGGTGATATGAACGCCGTGCGGGAAGTCCTTGAAGCGTTCGGTGAGGTAGGTCAGACCCGAGCTGGGCGCTGACAGATACGGCGTGTCGATCTGCGCCAGGTTCCCCAGACAGACCACCTTCGAGCCGCTGCCGGCACGGGTGATGATGGTTTTCATCTGGTGCGGGGTGAGGTTCTGGCACTCGTCGATGAGGATCAGGCTCTGCTGGAAGCTGCGCCCGCGGATGTAGTTCAGCGACTTAAATTGCAGCGGCACCTTCTGCAGGATGTAGTCGACGCTGCCGTGGGTGCTCTCGTCCTCCATATGCAGCGCTTCGAGGTTGTCGGTAATGGCGCCGAGCCAGGGCTCCATCTTCTCCGCCTCGGTGCCGGGCAGAAAACCGATTTCCTGATCCAGCCCCTGCACGCTACGGGTGGCGATGATCCTCCGGTAGCGCTTGCTGACCATGGTCTGCTCGATGGCCGCGGCCAGCGCCAGGATGGTCTTGCCGGAACCGGCAGCGCCGGACAGGTTGACCAGATGGATGTCCGGGTCGAGCAGCGCGAACAGCGCCAGCGCCTGGTGGATGTCGCGCGGTTTCAGGCCCCAGGCTTCCTGGTGCAGCAGCGGCTCCTGGTGCATGTCGAGGATCACCAGCTCATCGCCCTTGATCGCCTTGATCCAGCCGACGAAGCCCTGCTCATCAAGGATGAACTCGTTGATGTGCACGGCCGGCAGGTTGTCGGTGAGTTGCACGCGGTGCCAGGTGCGGCCGTGGTCCTGACGGGTGTCGACCTTGCTCACGCGGTCCCAGAACGAGCCGGGCATGTCGTGATATCCCTTTGACAGCAGCGAGACGTCATCGACCAGTTGGTCGGTGTGGTAGTCCTCGGCGTCGATGCCGCAGGCGCGCGCCTTCAGGCGCATGTTGATGTCCTTGGTCACCAGCACCACGGAAAGGCCCGGGTTGCGTGACTTCAGCTCCACCAACTGGTTGATGATCTTGTTGTCGTTGAGGGTTTCCGGCAGCCAGGTGACCGGCGCCGCGCTCTTGCTCATAAGGATGGAAAGGCGCCCGCAGGGGCCGCTCTTGCCGCGCTGGATCGGTACGCCATATTCGACGTCTTCGGGTTCGGCGCCAGCGAGAATCTGGTCGATCAGGCGGATGGCCTGGCGACATTCGGCGGCGACGCCGTGTTTGCCGGACTTCAGTTTGTCGAGTTCCTCCAACACCGTCATCGGGATGGCGACGTGGTGTTCTTCGAAGTTGAGCAAGGCGTTGGGATCGTGGATCAGAACATTGGTGTCGAGGGCGTAGAGGGTTGGAGCGGTGGGCTTGGAGCGTCCGTGGTCATCCATACTCGGTCACCTTCTTGTAGTAGCCAGGCGACGCAATACCAGGGCGGTGCTGCGCCGGACAGAGACCGCCGATTTTTCAGATCGGGGCCGAAAGGTGGCAAGCAAGGTGAGGGCCAATGGCCGCCACCTGTCTGCAGGTTTCGGCGGTCTTGCTTTTTTATTACTCCAATTCACATGACAGAAAAACGTTTTTTTCTCGGCATGCGGGTTTATTTGCACACGCGACAGATAACGCTTGGCGTGCCGCCAGCGCCCCGTTACAGTCGGAAGTCCTACCGGCTGTCGCCCGCTTCGCTTACCCGCCCTCACTTGCAGCACGCCGCGCCAATCAGGTGTAGCGCCCTTTCGCTTGGCCATGAATGTTCTGCCTTCCCAGGGGCGGTATCGGTTCATTCGCGAGCAGAGCTCGCTCCTACCAAAGCAGTGATCGGCTCTTCTCAATCGCCCCGATAGGTGGCCTTGCCGATCCCTGCCCTCTAGAATCGCCGTCACGCTTTCTGGAGACCTAGCCCATGTTGATGGTGATTTCACCGGCCAAGACCCTCGATTACGAGACACCGCCCGCCACACCGCACTTCACCCAACCCGAACACCTTGACCACGCCCAGGAACTGATCGAGCAGCTGCGCGACTTCAGCCCGGCGCAGATCGCCGAACTGATGGGCCTGTCGGACAAGCTCGCGGGCCTCAACGCCGCGCGTTTCGGCAGCTGGGAGCGGCCGTTCAACCCCTCCAACGCCAAGCAGGCGCTGCTCGCATTCAAGGGCGACGTCTATACCGGGCTCAATGCCGAGGATTTTTCCGAGGACGATTTCGACTTCGCCCAGACGCACCTGCGCATGCTCTCCGGCCTGTACGGCGTGCTGCGCCCGCTGGATCTGATGCAGGCCTATCGCCTGGAGATGGGCACCAAGCTGGTCAACGGCCGCGGCAAGGACCTGTACGCCTTCTGGGGCGAGCGCATCAGCGGCTGGCTCAACGAAGCGCTGGCCGCCCAGGGTGACGACGTGCTGCTCAACCTGGCGTCCAACGAATACTTCGGCGCGGTCAAGCGCAAGGCCTTGAACGCGCGCATCATCGACACCGAGTTCAAGGACCTGAAGAACGGTCAGTACAAGATCATCAGCTTCTATGCCAAGAAGGCCCGCGGCCTGATGGCCCGCTACGTGATCAAGGAACGCCTGACCAACCCCGAAGGCCTGAAGGACTTCGACTATCAGGGCTATAGTTACTCGGCCGAACATTCCAAGGCCGACAGCCTGGTTTTCCTGCGCGACCATCCGCAGGACTGATCGCCAAACGGCAAAAACCCATGCGCCGCTCATCGGTTGCTGCATGGGTTTGGCCGCTGCGCTGGGCAATTCCCTCCTTTCCGCTCGTTCCCCGTGCCGGCCGCCTCGCTGGCGCCGAGCGCAACGCCCGAGAAAAATTCCTTAGTCGCTGCGTTTACCTCTGAAAAAACTCTTTGGCATCACAGTTTCAGCGCGGCCGCACTTCGCGCAGAACTTATTGCGTCGCTTAGTTATCGGATAGTTTCGCATTAGTTAACTCGCCGCGTGCCATCGTGCATTTTGCAAGTTGCCACTATATTGCGATCAGAAAATTCGTTCAGCTCCGGTTCAGGTTCAGGACGAACGGTAGGAACTATCCCAAAGTGCCGCTACTCATACAGCCCGTAACACATTTCAATACATAACTTTTCAACAACCGAGACTGCCAGATAGCGGATTGATTTTCGCCGGAGCGTTTCACCCCGAGAAAAGTTTATGCAGTTCCAAGGGAGACAGCACAACCCGCCACAGCACTGAACCAGAGGCCTCACGCGAGGCAGAGACAACAATACCAAAGGGCCACTGTTATATATAACGGCCCGCACTTGGTGCCAACTCCGGCGCCACCCTCTACTTATGCCTGAATGAACTTGCTCGCCATTAAAAGCAAGTTCACGGACTAGTTTTGGCCAAAAGGCCAGTATTTGAAACTGCATCGAACGGACGAGGTGAATACCATGCGAATCAGTATCTTCGGTTTGGGTTATGTAGGTGCCGTTTGTGCCGGCTGTTTGTCGGCACGGGGTCACGACGTGATTGGCGTGGACATCTCCGCGCACAAGATCGACCTGATCAACAACGGCAAATCTCCCATCGTCGAACCAGGTCTGGAAGAACTGCTGCAACAGGGTCTGCGTCAGGGCCGTCTGCGTGGCACCACCGATGTTGCCACTGCCGTTCTGGAGAGCGATGTGTCGTTCATCTGCGTCGGTACGCCGAGCAAGAAGAACGGCGACCTGGAGCTGGACTACATCGAAGGCGTGTGCCGCGAAATCGGCATGGCCATGCGCGACAAGAACGAGCGCCACACCGTGGTGGTGCGCAGCACCGTGCTGCCGGGCACGGCCAAGAACGTGGTGCTGCCGATTCTCGAGGATTGCTCGGGCAAGAAGGCAGGTGTCGACTTCGGCCTGGCGGTGAACCCCGAGTTCCTGCGCGAGAGCACCGCGATCAAGGACTACGACTTCCCGCCGATGACCGTCATCGGTGAGCTGGACAAGGCTTCCGGCGACCTGCTGGAAAGCGTCTACAGCGAGCTGGACGCACCGATCATCCGCAAGGACATCGAAGTCGCCGAGATGATCAAGTACACCTGCAACGTCTGGCATGCGGCCAAGGTCACCTTCGCCAACGAGATCGGCAACATCGCCAAGGCAGTCGGCGTCGACGGTCGCGAGGTGATGGACGTGGTCTGCCAGGATCACAAGCTGAACCTCTCCAAGTACTACATGAAGCCCGGCTTCGCCTTCGGCGGCTCCTGCCTGCCCAAGGATGTGCGCGCGCTGAACTACCGCGCCAGCAGCCTGGACGTGGAAGCCCCGCTGATCGGCTCGCTGATGCGCAGCAACGCTGCTCAGGTGCAGAAAGCCTTCGACATCATCGCCAGCCAGGATTCGCGCAAGGTCGCCCTGCTCGGCCTGAGCTTCAAGGCCGGCACCGATGACCTGCGTGAGAGCCCGCAGGTGGAGCTGGCGGAAATGCTCATCGGCAAGGGCTTCGACCTGAGCATCTACGACCGCAACGTCGAGTACGCCCGCGTACACGGCGCCAACAAGGACTACATCGAGTCGAAGATCCCGCACGTGTCCTCGCTGCTCAACAGTGACCTGGACGACGTTGTGGCGAAGGCCGACATCATCGTCCTGGGCAACAGCGACGAGCGTTTCGCCAAGCTGGCTGAGCAGGCGCCGAGCGGCAAGCGGGTGATCGACCTGGTCGGTTTCATGCCCAACGCCAGCAACGGCGTGGCCGAAGGCATCTGCTGGTAAAGGCCGAGCGTACCTGCACGCCTCGAGCGTGCAGGTACTCGGAGACGCATATGGACAAGCTCAAGAACGGCCTCAACCAAGCCAGCGGCTGGATGCTCTATCTCAGCCTGCTGATGCTCCTGGCACTGGCTCTGCCACGCACGGTGTTCGACCCTGAATCGCGGGACTTCCTCCTGCTCATCGGTATCGTCGGCATCTGGCGCTATTCCATGGGCGCCATGCACTTCGTGCGCGGCTGCCTGTTCCTCTACCTGGTATACCCCTGGTATCGCCGCAAGGTTACAAAACTCGGCAAGGACGCCGACCCCTCTCATGTGTTCCTGCTGGTCACCAGTTTCCGCATCGAGGCGCTGACCACCGCCATGGTCTACCGCTCGGTGATTCGCGAAGCCATCGACTGCGGCTACCCGACCACCGTGGTGTGCTCGATCGTCGAGCTCTCCGACGAGCTGTTGATCAAGAACCTCTGGGCCCAGGCCGAGCCGCCGGCACATGTCACCCTGGACATCGTGCGCATTCCCGGCACCGGCAAGCGTGATGGCCTTGCTCATGGCTTCCGCGCCATATCCCGACAGATGCCGGACCGCGATGCGGTGGTGGCGGTGATCGACGGCGACACCGTTCTCGAACCTGACGTGGTCCGTAAATGCGTGCCCTGGTTCAAGCTCTTCCCCAATGTCGGCGGGTTGACCACCAACGAGTTCTGCGAGGTACGCGGCAGCTACCTGATGAGCGAATGGCACAAGCTGCGCTTCGCTCAGCGCCACCTCAACATGTGCTCGATGGCACTCTCCAAGCGCGTGCTGACCATGACCGGGCGCATGTCGGTGTTCCGCGCCAGCGTGGTGACCGACCCCGAGTTCATCCGCGATGTCGAAGCCGACCACCTCGAGCATTGGCGCCTGGGCCGCTTCCAGTTCCTCACCGGTGACGACAAGTCGAGCTGGTACAGCCTGATGCGCCTGGGCTACGACACCTTCTACGTGCCGGACGCCGCCATCAACACGGTCGAGCACCCGCCAGAGAAGAGCTTCATCAAGGCCAGCCGCAAGCTGATGTTCCGCTGGTACGGCAACAACCTGCGGCAGAACTCGCGAGCCCTGCGTCTGGGCATGAGCCGCCTCGGCGCCTTCACCACCCTGGTGCTGTTCGACCAGCGCGTGTCGATGTGGACCTGCCTGCTTGGCCTGTGCGTGGCGATCATCGCCAGCATCAAGTACAGCGTGATGTACCTGCTGATCTACCTGCTGTGGATCGGTACTACGCGGCTGATCCTGACCCTGCTGCTGCTGCTCTCCGGGCACCGCATCGGCCCGGCCTACCCGGCGCTGCTCTATTACAACCAGATCGTCGGGGCCATGGTGAAGATCTACGTGTTCTTCCGCCTCGACCAACAGTCCTGGACGCGCCAGAACACCAAGCTCAACCGCGGCTTGTCCAGCTTCGCCAACTGGTTCAACAGCTGGTCGTCGCGTGCCATGACTTTTTCTGCTGCCTCTGTCTTTATCGCCGCGCTGCTGGCGCTGGTATGACCCTACTCGAATAGGAATTAGCCACCATGAACTCCGTCGCCAATCTCAACGTCGTCCATGAGTCCGAGGCCCAGCGCCAGCACGCCCGCGTCAAGCTGCCAGGGCGCCTGCGCTACACCAATGCCCAGCGCGAACGCATCGATGCACGCCTGCAGGATGTCTCTGCCGGCGGCTTCAGCTTCACCAGCGAAAACGCCACGCACAAGGTCGGGGACTTTCATCGCGGCCAGCTGCAGTTCCAGCTCGACAGCCTGGTGCTGGGCCTGGACATCGAGTTTCAGGTCAACTCGGTACAGCCGGAGCACAACCGCGTCGGCTGCCAGTTCCATGGCCTCGGCGCACGCGAAGCTGCCGCCCTGCGCCACCTGATCAGCAGCCATCTGGCCGGTGAGCTGGTCAACGTCGGCGAGGTGCTGCACATCCTCCAGCGCGACAATTTCACCAAAGCGCGCAAGAACGGTTCCGGCGGTGGCATGGGCATGTTCGGGCGCCTGCGCGCCGTGACCTTCAGCGCCGCGATCTTCGTCATTGGCCTGGCCGCGTTCGGCTACATTGGCAAGTCGATCTACGGTCTGTACTTCGTCACCCACGCGAAGTCGGCGCAGATCAGCCTGCCGGCGCTGCAGGTCACCATGCCGCGTGAAGGCAGCGTGCAGAGCCTGGCGCAACCCGACGGCATCGTGGAGAAGGGCGCACCGATCGCCACCTTCACCACCAGCATGCTGGAAATGCTCAAGGGCCACCTGGGCGAAGACCAGCTCGAACCGAGCCAGATCGAGGCGCTGTTCGCCCGCGAGATGCAGGGCACCCTGACCAGCCCGTGCAACTGCAAGATCTCCCGCCAACTGGTGGCCGACGGCCAGTTCGCCAGCAAGGGCGACGTAATCTTCGAGCTGGTGCCACAGGATGGTGTGGCCACCGTCGCCGCCAGCTTCTCCTACCGCAACCTGGAGCAGGCGCGCCCCGGCACACCAGTGACCTTCAAGGTGGCGGGCGAAGACCAGGCGCGCCATGGCGAGATCGTCAGCAGCGCGCTGCACGACGGTGGCCTGAGTTCGGACATCCGCGTGGTGATCAAGCCGCAAGAAACCCTGCCGGCCAGCCTCGCCGGCCAGCCGGTGGACGTGGTCATCGACCGTGGCCCGTCCTTCGGCGGCCTGGTCGACCGCGCCGTAGCCGCCGGGCGCTGAGGAGGTTCAGCCGTGAGCATGCCCCTTCTTCGCCCTGCCCTGCTCGGCCTCGCCGTCAGCGCCACGCTGGCCGGCTGCGCCGGTCTGCCGGATGAGCGCCTGGCCCGCGAAGCCCTGCAGAGCGGCGATCAGCAGACTGCCGAATGGCATTTCCGCCAGCTCGCCGAGATGGGCTACAGCGACTCGCAGATCGGCCTGGCCGACATCTACGCGGCGAACGGCCAGACCCAGGACCTGGACGAGGCCGAGCGCATCTACCGCCAGGCCCTGGACGGCTCGCCGCGTGCCAAGGCGCGCCTCGGCAAGCTGCTGGCGCGCAAGCCCGGCAGCACTCTGGCTGAGCGCCAGGAGGCCGCCGAACTGCTGGAGAGCGCAGCCCAGGCCCACGAGCCGAGCGCGCTGCTGCCTCTGACCGAACTCTACCTGTTCTACCCACAGGACTTTCCCGCCATGAACCTCGCGCAACGTATCCAAGACTGGCGCCAGCAGGGCCTGCCACAGGCAGAGCTGGCGCAGATTCTTCTGTATCGCACCGATGGCACCTACGACCAGCACCTGGGTGAGATCGAGCGTATCTGCCAGGCGCGCCTGGCCAGCAACGACGCCTGCTACGCCGAGCTGGCCACCGTGTACCAGAAGCAGAACCGCGAAGACGACCGCCAGGTGCTGATCGACCAACTGCTGGCGGGCTACCGCGCCGGCAGCGTGTCACCCAATCAGGTCGAGTCCGTGGCGCAGGTACTCAGCGACCCCGAGCTGGGCCAGCCGCAACCGCAGCAAGCGCAGGACCTGCTCGAGGCCATCGCGCCGAACTACCCGGCCGCCTGGGTCAGCCTGGCGCGTCTGCTCTACGACTACCCGGGACAAGGCGATATCGACACCCTGCTCGGCTATCTGGAAAAGGGTCGCGAAGCCGCCCTGCCACGCGCCGAACTGCTGCTCGGACGCCTGTACTACGAAGGCAAGCTGCTGCCGCAGCAGCCGAAAAAAGCCGAGGAACACCTGCGCAAGGCCGCGCCCAGCGAACCCAGCGCCAGCTACTACCTGGGGCAAATCTACCTGCGCGGCTACCTCGGCGAGGTGTACGCCCAGCAGGCGCTCGACCACCTGCTCAGCGCCGCCCGCGCTGGTCAACTCAGCGCCGACTTCGCCCTGGCACAGATGTACAGCCAGGGTCGCGGGGTCAAGCCCAACCCGGTCAATGCCTATGTCTTCAGCCAACTGGCCCTGCCGCGCAACACGCCGCCGACCTTCGAGCTGGCGCACGCGGTGGCCGAGAGCCTGACCCCGGCGCAGCTCGCCGAAGGCCAGCGCCTGCTGCGTGAAGAGCGCGATGCCCGCGGCATCGTCCTGCAGCAGCAGGCCGCCTTGCAGGTCAGCCAGCCATGAACAGGGATGCACGCATGCAGCTAAACCGTATCGTCAGCCAGCTTGGGCTGAGTACTTGCCTACTGGCCGCCAGCACTGCCTGGGCAGCGGATGCGCCGAAGAATTTCGGCCTGGATGTGAAGATCACCGCGCAATCGGAAGACGACCGCGACCTCGGCACCCGTAGCGGCGGGGATGTCAGCGGTATCGGTCTCGACGTACGCCCCTGGGCCTACGGCGAGCGCGGCGAATGGAGCGCCTTCGCCATGGGCCAGGCGGTCACCGCCACCGACACCATCGAAACCGACCCGTTGCAGGACGACGGCGAAGACAGCACGCAGCGCAGCGACGCCCGCCAGCCGGACAAGAGCTACCTGGCAATGCGCGAATTCTGGGTCGACTACGCCGGCCTCACCGCCTACCCCGGCGAGCACCTGCGCGTTGGCCGCCAGCGCCTGCGTAGCGACGAAGGCAGCTGGTGGGATACCAACATCGAAGCGGTCAACTGGCGCTTCGACACCACCCTGCTGCAAGCCACGGTCGGCGTTGCCGAGCGTTTCTCCGACTACCGCACCGACCTCGATGACCTGGCGCCCGAAGACGAAGATCGCCAGCACTTCTTCGCCGGCCTCGACTACCAGTGGACGCCCGGCCACCGTATCGGCGCCAAGCTGCATCACAGCCGTGACGACGGCCGCCTGGCCAATCCAGGCGAGCGCGTCGACGAGCTGAGCAAGCGCTACACCGGCGACCTGACCTGGTTCGGCCTGCATGCCGACGGTGGCTTCTTCGAACGCAATTCGCGCAACCGCCTCAACTACTGGGCGCAGCTGACCTGGCTGCAGGGCGATACCGATCAGTTGCAGCAGGAAGTGGTCGGCAACGAGCGCATCGCCACCGGCTCGCGCAGCCAGGATGTCGACGCTTGGGCAATGGACCTTGGCCTGCGCTACAGCCTCGACGACAACTGGAAGATCGGCGCCGCCTATGCCCGTGGCAGCGGCGGTGGCGACGAGAACGAGTCGCGCCAGTTCATGCAGACCGGCCTGCACAGCAACCGTGCCAACTTCACCGGCGTCGAATCGCGCCTGCACCGCTACGGCGAGGCCTTCCGCGGCGAGCTCTCCAACCTGCAGGTAGCCAGCGCGTTCAGCTCCTGGCAGTTGGGCGAGGATTACGACGCCAGCGTCGTCTACCACCGTTTCTGGCGCGTCGATGGCGATCAGGACGTCGGCGACAGCGGCATCACCGCGCCGCTGGTGGCGGGCGAGAAAGACATCGGCCAGGAAGTCGACCTGGTGCTGACCCGCTACTTCAAGCAGGGCCTGCTGCCCGCCACCGTCGCCGAACAGCTGGATGATCGTTCGGCCCTGGTGCGCCTGCGCGCCGGCGTGTTCCTGCCGGGCGACGCCTACGGCAGCGGCACCGACTCGGTGATGCACCGCGCCTTCGTCGACTTCATCTGGCGTTTCTGAGGGATCGGACCATGCAACCCAACGGCTTAGCCCTACCCATTCTGCTCGGCGCGCTGTATCTCGCAGCGCCCCTGGCCCAGGCCAACCCGGAGCAGCACCAGTTCGACTACCGCGTACGCAGCGCCCCGGCGCAAGAGCTGCACATGGAGGCGCCGGAACTGCCGGACCTGTCCGGCTACACCAAGGAGGCGGTGCTGGCCAAGATTCCCCAGGCCAAAGGCCAGGTGGTAGTGCGGCGCATGTTGCGCCAGGACGCATTGAAGGACTTCACCGGCGGCAACGAACGCCTGCGCGAGTGGATCAAGCGCCAGCAGGGCATGCCCCAGGCGATCTTCATCGAAGGTGGCACGGTCACCGCCGAGGACCTCGCCAAGGCGCTGCCCGACAGCCAGTTCGCCGAACAGGAGCCGGGCGTGTACATCGCTCGCCTGCCCATCGTCGTCGCCGAAGGTGCGGCACTGCATGTCGGCAAGGCAACCCGCGAATTGCGTCTGTCGCAGGAGCGCGGCTCGTTCCTGGTCAACGACGGCCTGATGTTTCTCACCGACACCCGCGTCACCGCCTGGCGCGAGGCCGATAACGGCCCGGCCACCCTGCGCGACGATGGCAAAGAGTTCCGCCCGTTCCTGGTCTCATGGGGTGGCAGCGAGCTGTATATCGCCAACAGCGTGCTGACCAGCCTGGGCTACGACAACTCCAAGTCCTATGGCGTATCGATCACCCAGTACACGCCGAACATGCACGCGCGTCTGCAGCGCGAGGAGCCGACCGGCTGGCTGATCGATTCCGAGTTCGTCGACCACTGGTACGGCTTCTACTGCTACGAAGCGCAGAACGTGGTGATCAAGGGCAACACCTACCGCGACAACATCGTCTACGGCATCGACCCGCATGACCGCTCGCACGGCCTGATCATCGCCGAGAACACCGTGTTCGGTACCAAGAAGAAGCACGGCATCATCATTTCGCGCGAGGTCAACGACAGCTGGATCATCAATAACGAGAGCTATGACAACAAGCTCTCCGGCGTGGTTATCGACCGCAGCAGCGAGAACAACCTGATCGCCTACAACCGCGTGCACGGCAACCATGCCGACGGCATCACCCTGTACGAGAGCGGCGACAACCTGCTGTGGGGCAATCAGGTCATGCGCAACCAGCGCCATGGCATCCGCATTCGCAACAGCGAGAACATCCGCCTCTACGAAAACCTCTCGGCGATGAACCAGCTGACCGGCGTGTACGGCCATATCAAGGATCTGTCCGACACCGACCGCGACCTAGACCTCGACCCGTTCGATACCAAGATCTCGATGATCATCGTCGGCGGCACCCTGGCCGGCAATGGCTCCAGCCCGATCAACATCGACTCGCCGCTGTCGGTCGAGCTGTACCGCGTGAAGATGCTCGCGCCGCGCAAGAGCAGCGGCATCCAGCTCGCCGGCATCCTCGGCGAGAAACAGGACGAAATCCTCGACCTCATGGTGCGCCAGCGCCAGCCCGTGCTGATCGACCCGATCGATCCCGAGCAGATGACCAACTGACGAGGCCCCAGAATGCGCGTATCCAAACTCAACACCCTGGCCCTGGCAGTGACCTGCGCTGCCTTCGCCGGCAGCCTGCAGGCCGAAGAGCGCCAGGCGCCGCAGTACCAGGTGGAAGACTGCTGCTCGCTGTGCCCGGCTGCGCACGATGCCAGCCGCTACACCACCAACTACATGAAGAATTTCGTCACCCTGATGGATGCTGACGAGGGCTGGCTGTTCCGCAGCGTCGAGGACCTGCGCACCGAGTTCGGCACCAGCGAGGTCGGCTACCAGCGCCTCAAGGAGCTGCGCGACGGCCTCAAGCAGCGCGGCGTGGAGCTGGTGGTGGTCTATCAACCGACCCGCGGCCTGGTCAATCGCAGCAAGCTGCGCCCGGCCGACTATCAGCGTTTCGACTACGACAAGGCGCTGCAAAACTACCGCCAGGCGCTGACCCGCTTCGAACAGCTGGGCATCTGGGTACCGGACCTGACCCCGCTGACCGACGAAGACAGCGACAAGGAGTTCTACTTCCGCCGCGACCAGCACTGGACGCCCTACGGCGCCGAGCGCACCGCGCGCCTGGTGGCCGAGACGGTCAAGCGCATCCCCGGCTTCGAGGACATTGCGCAGAAGGAATTCGTCACCGAGCGCGTCGGCCTGATGGGCAAGACCGGCACCATGCAGAACGTCGCCAGCCAGCTGTGCGGCACCGGCTATGCGGTGCAGTACGTCGATCAGTTCGTCACCGAGCCGAAGGAGGCCAGCGATGGCGACGCGCTGTTCGGCGACGACAGCAGCCCGCAGATCACCCTGATCGGCACCAGCCACAGCGGCAAGAACTATAACTTCGGCGGCTTCCTCGAACAGTACCTGGGCACCGACGTGCTCAACGCGGCCTTCCCCGGCGGTGGCCTGGAAGGCGCGATGCTCGAATACCTGGCCAGCGAGTCGTTCCAGAACGACCCGCCGAAGATCCTCATCTGGGAATTCTCGCCGCTCTACGACCTGGCCTCGGACAAGATCCACCGCCAGCTGATGGCCACCCTGAACAACGGCTGCAGCGGCCAGACCGAGCTGCTCGCCAGCGAGAAGCGCCTGCGCCCGGGCAGTAACGAGGTGCTGGTCAACGGCGAGAACAAGCTGCTGACCCTGCGCGGCAACCGCCACCAACTCGACCTGCGCTTCAGCGATCCATCGGTCAAGCGCGTCGACGCCACCATCTGGTACCTCAATGGCCGCCGCGAGCAGATCAAGCTGGAGAAACCCAACACCGTCGATACCGACGGCCGCTTCGCCGTGGAACTGCGCGACGAACCGGGCTGGGGCGATCAGAACTTCTTCGCCCTGGAAATCCAGAAGCCCGAGGACAGTGCCGACGACCTGAAGGTCCAGGCCAGCCTGTGCCAGCGCCCCAGCGGCGCCAGCCAGCAAGTCGCGGGCAATTGAGGAGGCCACCATGCCCAAACGACTCGCTCCCCTCACCCTCATGGCGCTGCTGCTCAGCGGCCCGGCCTTCGCCGCCTTGCAGCCGCCGGCCGGCTACTATGCGGCCGTGGGCCAACGCGAGGGCAAGGCGCCGGCCTGCCCGACAGTGCCGCAGCCGTACACCGGCGAGCTGCAGTTCACCAGCAAATACCAGGGCTCAGACAGCGCGCGCGCCACGCTCAACCGCAAGGCCGAGAAGAACTTCCGCGAGCAGACCGCGCACATCACCCGCCTGGAGAAGGAAGCCGGGCGGATGATCACCGGCTACATGCGCACCGGCCAGCCGGAGCGGCTGGAATGCGCCATCGAATGGCTGGACAAATGGGCCAGCGCCGATGCGCTGGAGTCCGAGCAGTTCAACCACACCGGCAAGTCGATGCGCAAATGGGCGCTGGGCAGCCTGGCCGGCGCCTGGCTGCGCCTGAAGTTCTCCGAGTCGCAGCCGCTGGCGGCCTACCCGCAGCAGAGCGCACGCATCGAAGCCTGGTTCACCCGCCTGGCCGACCACACGGTGCGCGAGTGGAGCGACCTGCCGCTGCGCAAGATCAACAACCACAGCTACTGGGCTGCCTGGTCGGTGATGGCGGTGGCGGTGATCAATGATCGCCGCGACCTGTTCGACTGGTCCGTGGATCAATTCCGCATCGCCGCCAATCAGGTCGATGACGAAGGCTACCTGGCCAACGAGATGCGCCGCAGCCAGCGTGCCCTTGCCTACCACAACTACGCCCTGCCGCCGCTGGCGATGATCGCCGCGTTCGCCGAGGCCAACGAAGTCGACCTGCGCGGCGAGAACCATGGTGCCCTGCAGCGCCTGGCCGAACGCGTGCTGCAAGGGGCGCGCGACCCGTCCACCTTCGCCCAGCGCACCGGCGCCAAGCAGGACATGAAGGAGTTGCGCAAGGACTTCAAGTACGCCTGGCTGGCGCCCTACTGCAGCCTCTATGCCTGCAGTGAGGAAACCCGCGAACTGAACCAGGAGAAGGGGCCGTTCAACAGCTTCCGTCTGGGTGGCGAGGTGACGCGGGTGTTCGAAAAACCGTAGGAGCGGCTTTAGCCGCGATTTTCGCGGATGAATCCGCTCCTACGGGTTTGCGTGACATGAAAAAACAAACCCTCCGCTCGCGGGGGGAAAGGGGGGCGCTGCCCCGTCTGTTCACGGAGAAGCACGGATGGTCTTTTCATCCAACGTCTTTTTGTTTCTGTTCCTGCCGATCTTCCTCGGCCTGTACTACCTGTGCCCGAATCGCGGGCGCAACCTGCTGATCCTGATCGGCAGCTACACCTTCTATGCCTGGTGGCGGGTGGACTTCCTCCTGCTGTTCGCCGCCGTGACGCTGTGGAACTACGTCTTCGGCCTGCGCATTCAGGCCCATGCCGGCACCCAGGCGGCGCGCCGCTGGGTGGTGGCCGGGGTGGTCGGCAACCTGGCCACGCTGGGTTATTTCAAGTACGCCAACTTCGGTGTGGCCAACATCAACGCCGTGCTCGAATCGATGGGGATGGAGCCCTTCGTGCTCACCTCGGTGATCCTGCCGATCGGTATCTCCTTCTACATCTTCCAGTCGATCAGCTACCTGATCGACGTGTACCGCCGCGACACCGAGCCGACGCGCAACCTGATCAACTTCGCCGCTTTCATCGCCCTGTTCCCGCAACTGATCGCCGGCCCCGTGCTGCGCTACAAGGACCTGGCCGACCAGTTCACCGACCGTACCCACAGCATCGACAAGTTCAGCGAAGGCGCCACGCGCTTCATGCAGGGTTTCGTCAAGAAGGTGTTCATCGCCGACAGCCTGGCGCCGCTGGTGGACCACTGCTTCGCCCTGGAAAACCCCAGCACCGGCGACGCCTGGCTGGGCATGATCGCCTACACCGCGCAGCTGTATTTCGACTTCTCCGGTTATAGCGACATGGCCATCGGCCTGGGCCTGATGATGGGCTTCCGCTTCATGGAGAACTTCAACCAGCCGTATATCAGCCAGTCGATCACCGAATTCTGGCGGCGCTGGCACATCAGCCTGTCCACCTGGCTGCGCGACTACCTGTACGTGCCCCTGGGCGGCAACCGCCACGGCACCTTCAACACCTATCGCAACCTGTTCCTGACCATGCTGCTGGGCGGCTTCTGGCACGGCGCCAACTGGACCTTCCTGATCTGGGGCGCCTGGCACGGCATGTGGCTGGCCATCGAGCGGGCCATGGGCGTGAAGGCTGCGCCGACCCTGTTCAACCCGCTGAAATGGGCCTTCACCCTGCTGCTGGTGATGCTCGGCTGGGTGATCTTCCGCGCTGAGAACCTGGAGGTGGCCGGGCGCATGTACGCCGCCCTGTTCGCCTTCGGCGACTGGCACCTGAGCGAGCTGACGCAGGCGCATATCACCGGGCTGCAGATGGCAACTCTGGCGCTGGCGTGGGTGGTGATCGCGGTCAACGGCGCGCGCCAGTTCCTCGCCAGCCGCGGCCATGAGCCGGGCCTGACCCTGGCCAGTGCCGGCGTCGCCCTGCAAGCCATCGACCTGCGCATGGTGGCCCTGCGCGGCGCCCTGCTGGTGCTGTTCTGCGTGTCGCTGCTCAAGCTCTCGGCGCAGAGCTACTCCCCCTTCCTCTACTTCCAGTTCTGAGCGGAGGCCAAGCATGAATCGCCCCATCAAGACCCTCTATGTCGTGCTGTTCGCCCTGCTGCTGTTGCCGGTCAGCCTGCTCGCCCTGAGCAAGCTCGCCGATTACCACCTGCCGGCGCAGCCGAGCGTGCTCGACGGCGGCCTGGCCAAGAGCGTCGAGCGCCACTACGACGAGAACTTCCCGCTCAAGCAGGCCGGCATCAATCTCTGGGCAGCCGCGGAATACCTGCTCTTCGGGGAAGGCCGCAGCGGCCTGGTGATCGGCGAGGACGGCTGGCTGTATTCGGACGAAGAGTTCGACCCGGTAGCCGACGGCCAGCGCCAGATGCGCGACAACCTGGCCCTGATTCGTGGCGTGCAGCGCCAGCTGGAAGAACGCGATGTCCAGCTGCTGCTGGCCATTGTCCCGGCCAAGACCCGCCTGTACCCCGAGCACACCGGCAGCCATCGTCCCAGCGCCCTTCAGCGCAGCCTGTACCCGCGCTTCCACCGTGCGGTGCGCAATGCCGGGATCGCCGCGCCGGATTTGCTCGAACCGCTGCAGGCGGCCAAGGACCAGGCGCCGGTGTTCCTGCGCACCGATACCCACTGGACCCCGGAAGGCGCCGACGTCACTGCCGAGGCGCTGAGCGAAGTGGTGCGCAGCGCCATCCAGCTGCGTGGTGAGCCGCAGCAGTTCGTCACCGAAACCGTGGAAACCCGCGCGCACCAGGGCGACCTGACCCGCTTCCTGCCGCTGGCCCCCTTGTTCGAAAGCCTGATGCCGCAGGCCGATCGCCTGCAGCAGCGCGAAACCCATGCCGCCGAAGGTGGCGGCGACGACCTGTTCGGCGACAGCGACCTGCCGGTGACGCTGGTCGGCACCAGCTACAGCGCCAACCCGGCCTGGAACTTCGCCGGTGCCCTGCGCCAGCACCTGCAGCGCGACCTGTCCAACCACGCCGAGGAAGGCGGCGGCCCGCTGGTGCCGATGCTCAAGTACCTGCAGAGCGAGGAATTCGAGAACAACCCGCCGCAGTTGGTGATCTGGGAATTCCCCGAGCGCTACCTGCCGATGACCAGCGATTTCACCGATTTCGACCCGCAATGGCTCGCCACTCTTAAAGACGGCGGCGAGCGCCAGGGGCTGGCCGCCGCCAGTCACTGATTCATCCCCCAAGGAGGACTATCCGATGACCAATAAAACTACTCTACGCCGCTGCACTCTGGGCGCCTGTGCCCTGGCTCTGGGCCTCGGCATGATCCAGGCACAGGCCGATGACGGTGCCCTCTATGGGCCCAAAGCGCCCAAGGGCTCGGCCTTCGTCCGCGCCTACAACGCCAGCAGCGCCGAGCTCGATGTCAGCGTCGGACAGACCCAGCTCAAGCAGATCTCGCCGCTGGGTTCGAGCGACTTCAAATTCCTCCCGGCCGGCAGCTATCAGGCCCAGGTCGGCAACGCACAGATGCCGGTGGACCTGGAAGCCGAGCACTACTACACCCTGGTCAGCCAGACCGGCGACAAGCCGCGCCTGGTCGAGGAGCCGCCCTTCACCAGCCGCCAGAAAGCCCTGCTGCGCGTACAGAACCTGACCGACAGCACCCTGAGCGTGAAGACCGCTGACGGCAAGACCGCCGTGGTCGCCGACGTGAAGCCGGACGGCCGTGGCGATCGCGAGATCAACCCGGTCAAGGTTGGCTTGGCGCTGTTCGACGGCGAGCGAAAGGTTGCTGACCTGAAGCCGGTCACCCTGGAACGCGGCGAAGTGGTCAGCCTGTTCGTCACCGGTGGCCAGGGCAAGTTTTCGCCGGTGTGGGTCAAGCGCCCCATCGACGGTTGATGCAGTGAATGGATTTTCTAGAACAAGGAAAACGGCGGGTACACGTCGCACCGACACGACACGGGCAAACCACTTGATCAATCGTTCAGGAGAGACACAACCATGACCCCCATCATCCTTTCCGGTGGCAGCGGCTCGCGACTCTGGCCTCTTTCGCGCAAGCTGTATCCCAAGCAGTTTCTCGCCCTGACCGGTGAGCGGACGCTGTTCCAGCAGACCCTGCAACGCCTTTCCATCGAGGGCATGCAGCCGCCGGTGCTGGTGTCCAACCAGGAGCACCGTTTCATCGTGCTCGAACAGCTGGAGCAGATCGACCAACAGGCGCAGATGCTGCTGCTCGAACCCTTCGGCCGCAACACCGCACCGGCCGTGGCCATGGCCGCCCTGCAGCTGATCGCCGAGGGCCGTGACGAGCTGATGCTGGTGCTGCCGGCCGACCACGTGCTGGACGATCAGCAGGCCTTCCGCCAGGCCCTGGCGCTGGCCACCGTGGCCGCGGAAAAAGGCGAGATGGTGCTGTTCGGCGTACCGGCCAATCGCCCGGAAACCGGCTACGGCTACATCCGTGGCCAGGCCGACGGCACCCTGCCCGATGGCGTGGCACGCGTTGCCAATTTCGTCGAGAAACCCGATGCCAAACGTGCCACCGAGTACGTGAAGAGCGGCGACTACTACTGGAACAGCGGCATGTTCCTGTTCCGCGCCAGCCGCTTCCTCGAAGAGCTCAAGCATCACGACGTGGATATCTACGACACCTGCCTGCTGGCGCTGGAACGCAGCCAGCGCGAGGGCACGCAGATCGTCATCGACCCGGCCACCTTCGCCTGCTGCCCGGACAACTCCATCGACTACGCGGTGATGGAAAAGACCAGCCGCGCCTGCGTGGTACCGCTGGCCGCCGGCTGGAACGATGTCGGCAGCTGGTCTTCGATCTGGGAAGTGCACGACAAGGACGAGGCCGGCAACGTCACCAAGGGCGACGTGGTGGTCGAGGACAGCCGCAACTGCCTGATCCACGGTAACGGCAAGCTGGTCTCGGTACTCGGCCTGGACGACATCGTCGTCGTGGAAACCAAGGACGCCATGATGGTGGCGCACAAGGACCGCGTGCAGGACGTCAAGAAACTGGTCGGCAAGCTCGACGAGCAGGGCCGCTGCGAGACCCAGAACCACTGCGAGGTCTACCGCCCGTGGGGTTCGTACGACTCGGTGGACATGGGCGGCCGTTTCCAGGTCAAGCACATCACCGTCAAGCCCGGCGCGCAGCTCTCCTTGCAGATGCACCACCACCGTGCCGAGCACTGGATCGTCGTATCCGGCACCGCCAAGGTGACCTGCGACGACCAGGAGTTCCTGCTCACCGAAAATCAGTCGACCTACATCCCGATGACCTCGGTGCACCGCCTCTCCAACCCGGGCAAGATCCCGCTGGAAATTATCGAAGTGCAGTCCGGCACCTACCTGGGCGAGGACGATATCGAGCGCCTGGAAGACGTCTATGGTCGCAGCGATGCCGTGACCGTGCGCGCCGCGAGCTAGCCACTCTCGTTCGCGGACAAGTCCGCTCCCACGGGTGCAAGGGCCTACACAGGTGGCTGACAGCACTCAGGTAGTGGGAGCGGACTTGTCCGCGAAGCTCTCAGAGCGCCTGACGACCTGCTCAAGCGCAAGCTCATCCGGGGCATACGCAGTGAGCTCCCCTCTCCCATTTATGGGAGAGGGGTTGGGGAGAGGGCAGAATACGCCCACGGCATTGAAGGCTCTGTTTTCCCCGCCGCCCTTCCCGCCAGGCGAAGGAAGCTGTCACACCCTGCGACAGCCCACGCGGTTACCCTGACCAAGCACCTTGTGTAGGATGAGCGCAGACTTTGCAAAGGGCTGCCCTCATGCTGTTCGGTGTCGTACTCGTCATCACCTGGTTGATCCTGCTGATCCGCTACCCGACAAAGGCTTTGCCGGTGTCCATGGCCGCGCTGGTCGGTCTGGGCTTGGTGGCCACCTGGGTGATCTGGCAGGAAAGCCAGGACGAGCGCTACCTCGCCCATCTCGAACTGCGCCTGAGCTACGACCCGCAGCGCTGCCCAGGCGACCGCCCGCTGGCCATCGACCTGAAGAACGGCAGCGATGCCGCCCTGCTGGAACTGCGCTGGGAAGTCGCCGCCTACCGCCCCGGCAATGCCACCAACCTGGCCCAGCGCCTATATGAATCGCCGCGCTACAGTGGCCCGGGCGAGCTGCTGCCCGGCGCCAGCTGGAGCGACTGCATGCCGCTGCCTGACCTACGCAGCGGCTATCGCCCGGCTACGCTGGAGTTTCGCGCCGAGCGCCTGCAGGGCAAGTTCATCCGTTAACTCGTTGGAGCCTCGCGAGCGAAGCCTGCGACGGACTCGACATCGTAGCCCGGATGCAGTCCGGGGCGTTGCTTATGACGATTCCCGGATTTCATCCGGGCTACCAAAGCGCGTACGCCGGCCAGTGCGTAGGGCGGACTCAGCTTCGTAGCCCGGATGCAATCCGGGGAAGTTGCCTGTAACTGTTCCCGGATTGCATCCGGGCTACGGCATTAAGCGCGTAGGGCGACTCAGGAGCCCAGGCGAATAGTCCGCCAGTCACCTCAAGCCCAGCCTGCTAAGCTGCAAACCCATTCGCCGCTCAGGGAACCCCGCAATGCCCCAACCCAGCGTTCTGATCACTGGCTGTTCCAGCGGCATCGGCCGCGCCCTGGCCGATGTATTCAAGGCCGCCGGCTACGCCGTATGGGCCACCGCGCGCAAGGACGGCGACCTCGCAGCGCTGGCCGAGGCCGGTTTTCACGCCGTGGCGCTCGACGTCAACGACGCCGATGCGGCGCAGCGCCTGGCCGAGCGTCTGGAGAGCGAGATCGGCGGCCTCGACGTGCTGATCAACAACGCCGGCTACGGCGCCATGGGGCCGCTGCTCGACGGGGGCGTGGAGGCCATGCGCAAGCAGTTCGAAACCAATGTCTTTTCCATCGTCGGTGTCACCCGCGCATTCTTTCCGCTGCTGCGCCGCAGCCGCGGCCTGGTGGTCAATATCGGCAGCGTGTCGGCGCTGCTGGTCACGCCTTTCGCCGGTGCCTATTGCGCCTCCAAGGCCGCAGTGCACGCCCTGAGCGATGCCCTGCGCATGGAGCTGGCGCCGTTCTCCATCGAGGTGATGGAAGTGCAGCCCGGCGCCATCGCCTCCAGTTTCGGCGCCAGCGCCAGCCAGCAGGCCGAGTCGCTGATCCGCCAGGACTCGCCCTGGTGGCCGCTGCGTGAAGGCATCCGCGCTCGCGCCAACGCCTCGCAGGACAACCCGACGCCAGCCAGCGACTTCGCCGCGCAACTGCTGGCCGCCGTACAGCGCGACAAACGCCCGCGCCTGCTACGCCTGGGCAATGGCAGCCGCGCCCTGCCGCTGCTCGCCACCCTGCTGCCCAAGGCGCTGCTCGAACGCGTGCTGCGCAAACGCTTTGGCCTGGTGCAAAACCTATGAACCAGGGCCTGCACCTGCGCTACTACGCGGCTGCCGGGGTCGTCGCGGCCATCGTGCTGAACCTGCTGCTGCGTACCTTCGTGCGTCTGGGCGGCGTGTTCACCACCCTGCTGATCGCCGCGGCCATCGCAGCCGGCCTGGCGCTGGTATTTCACTGGCGAAGCGGGCGCGCGCCGAGCAACGCCGAACGCTGGCGCTTCACCCTGCTCTATGGCGGCGTACTTGGGCTGCTCTATCTGGGTTTACTGGGCATGATGTACCTGCAGGACACGCCCAGCCCCATGGGCCTGTTTCTATTCAGCCTGCATTACCTGTGCTACCCCGTGCTGGCCTGGCTGGCCTTTTCGCCACGCCATGGCCGCTGATCTTCTCGTCAGGATGACTTCGCCGTGCTGCATACCCTCGCCGTCGCCAATTACCGCTCGATCAACAGCCTGATCCTGCCGCTGGGCCGGCTCAACCTGATCACCGGGGCCAACGGCAGCGGCAAATCCAATCTCTACCGCGCCCTGCGTCTGCTGGCGGAAACCGCCCAGGGCGGCGTGGTCAACGCACTGGCCCGCGAAGGTGGGCTGGAGTCGAGTTTCTGGGCCGGGCCGGAGAAAATTTCCCGGCGCATGCGCAACGGCGAGGTGCCGGTAGAGGGCGGGCCGCGTCAGGAAAGCGTGCGGCTGCGCCTTGGCTTCTGCGGAGAGGACTTCGGCTACGCCATTTCGCTGGGCTTGCCACTGCCGCCCCGGCTCAACCCTTCGGCCTTCGCCCTCGATCCGGAAATCAAGCGCGAGTGCATCTGGGCCGGCGCCAGCTATCGCCCGGCCTCGCTGCTGGTGGATCGCGCCGGGCCCATGGTCAGGCTGCGTGAGGGGCGCGACTGGCAGGTCCTGGCCCAGCACGTGCCGAACTACGACAGCCTGTTCGACCAGATCGGCAACGATCCGAACTGCCCGGAGGTGTTCCAGCTGCGTGAAACCATCCGCCGCTGGCGCTTCTACGATCACTTTCGCAGCGATGCCGATGCCCCGGCACGCCAGCCGCAGCTCGGCACGCGCACACCGGTGCTGCACCACGACGGCCGCGATCTCGCCGCCGCGCTGCAGACCATCCGCGAAATCGGCGACCGCGCCGCGCTGGATGCCGCCATCGAAGACGCCTTTCCCGGCAGTCGCCTGCATATCGACTTCCAGTTGGGCGGACGCTTCGTCGTCGAGCTGCATCAGCAGGGGCTGTTGCGCCCCCTGAGCGCCGCCGAGCTGTCCGACGGCACGTTGCGCTACCTGCTGCTGGTGGCCGCCCTGCTCACGCCGCGACCACCGTCATTGATGGTGCTCAACGAACCGGAAACCAGCCTGCACCCGGACCTGCTGCCTGCACTCGGTCGCCTGATCATCGCCGCCTCTCGGAATACTCAGGTGTGGGTCGTGTCCCACGCCAGCCGATTGATCGCCACGCTCAAGGAAAGCCCCGAATGCAACACCCTGGAGCTGGACAAGCAGCTCGGCCAGACCTGCATTCGTGGCCAAGGCATGCTGGACGAGCCGGCCTGGCATTGGCCGGATTGAATCAACGATAGTGGGAGGCGCTTTAGCGGCGAGCTTTAGCAGTCGCGGCTACGGCCGTATAGGTGCGGGAGTTCGATTGATGCTGGGAAACTCCTTCCCACGCCCCCCCAACTGCCACGTCGCCCGGATGAAATCCGGGGACGTTTATCAGCGCTTTCGCGGCTGAAGCGGAATGCCGCCCAGCCGCTCCTACAGCCGCAATCGGACTCAGAGCCCTTCTAGATAGCGCTCGACATCCAGCGCCGCCATGCAGCCGGCACCGGCCGAGGTGATCGCCTGGCGATAGATCGAGTCGGCCACATCGCCAGCAGCGAATACGCCGGGGATGCTGGTTGCGGTGGCATTGCCCTCGCGCCCGCCATTGACCACCAGGTAGCCATCCTTCAGTGCCAGCTGGCCTTCGAACAGGCTGGTATTGGGCGTATGGCCGATGGCGACGAACAGGCCGTCCATCTTCAGTTCGCGATAAGCGCCGCCGTACTGCTTCAGGCGCACGCCGGTGACGCCGCTGGCATCGCCCAGCACTTCGTCGACCTCGGCTTCGAGCTGCAACTCGATCCTGCCCTCGGCAACGCGCTGCTGCAGCTTGTTCTGCAGGATCTTCTCGGCGCGAAAGGCGTTGCGCCGATGGATCAGCGTGACCTTGCTGGCGATATTGGCCAGATACAGCGCCTCCTCCACCGCAGTATTGCCGCCGCCGACCACCGCCACCTCGCGGCCACGATAGAAGAAACCATCGCAGGTCGCACACGCCGAAACGCCACGGCCCATGAACGTCTCCTCGCTGGGCAGCCCCAGATACCGTGCACTGGCGCCGGTGGCGATGATCAGCGCATCGCAGCTGTAGGTGCCACTGTCACCGACCAGAGTGAAGGGCTTGCCGGCCAGATCGACGGCATTGATGTGGTCGAAGACGATCTCGGTCTCGAAACGCTCGGCATGCTCCTGCATGCGCTGCATCAGCGCCGGCCCGGTCAGCCCATGCGGGTCGCCCGGCCAGTTGTCCACCTCGGTGGTGGTGGTCAGCTGACCGCCCGCCTGGATGCCGGTGATCAGCAGCGGCTTCAGGTTGGCCCGCGCGGCATAGACCGCAGCGCTGTAACCGGCGGGGCCGGAACCCAGGATGATGACGCGGGCGTGACGAACGACAGACATCGCTAACTCCTCGCCGGCCAGGGCCGGCAGGCCAGATAAAAAGGGACTCTCGAAGCACTAGGGGAAGGCTTGAAGGGTGAGAGCCCCACGAAACAGGAACTGCGTGCAAGGCTATCCAGGCCGCCCGGGAAGCGGAAATATCCATTACCAATTTGACGGATAGAATCCGCCTATTGCCGTCAGAATCGCAGCTCACCCGGCCGCTGAACTTTCGCCGCGCCCGCGAAGTCGGTATGGTCGCGCGCATCCACCACTCAGGAGACCTTCATGCCCGCCGCCCCCGTCCTCTCCGGCCCGCAATACCTGCGCGAAGGCCTGAAGCTGGTCCTTAGCCCCGGCCTGCGCCTGTTCGTGCTCCTGCCGCTGACGGTCAATCTGATTCTGTTCGCCACCATGATCGGCTTCGCCGTGCAGCAGTTCAGCGGCTGGGTCGACACCTTCATGCCGACCCTGCCGAGCTGGCTGAGCTTTCTGCAGTACATCCTCTGGCCACTGTTCGTGGTGCTGGTGCTGCTGATGGTGTTCTTCACCTTCACCCTGCTGGCCAACATCATCGCCGCGCCGTTCAACGGTTTTCTCGCGGAAAAGGTCGAGGTGGTGGCGCGCGGCGAGGATCACTTCCCGCCGTTCAGCTGGGGCGAACTGGCGGCGATGGTGCCACGCACCATGGGCCGCGAGATGCGCAAGCTGGCCTACTTCCTGCCGCGCGCCATCGGCCTGCTGATCCTCAGTTTCATCCCCGTGGTGAACCTGGTCGCTGCACCGCTGTGGTTGCTGTTCGGCGTGTGGATGATGGCCGTGCAGTACATCGACTATCCCGCCGACAACAACAAGATGAGCTGGCAGGACATGCTTGCCTGGCTTCGCGAGAAGCGCTGGCAGAGCCTGAGCTTCGGTGGCATCACTTACGCCGCGCTGCTGGTACCGGGGTTGAATATCCTGATGATGCCGGCCGCCGTGGCCGGTGCGACGCTGTTCTGGGTACGCGAGCGCGGCTAGCCGCGCCCCATCACAAAATCGCAATCCAACCGTCACAGTTGTTACATCGCACAGGCGGAGACTGCGTACATGAACGCACAGTCTCTGCATGTCGCCCTGATCAGCGAAACCTTCCCCCCTGAAATCAATGGCGTGGCCAATACCCTCGGCCGCCTGGTCGACGGTCTGCGCAATCGCGGCCATCGCGTGCAACTGATACGGCCGCGCCAGGACACCGATCAGCAATCTGCGGCCGATGCTGACCTGCTGCTGACCCGTGGCTGGCCGCTGCCCGGTTATCCTGGCCTGCAATGGGGCCAGTCGTCGCTGCACAAGCTGCTCAGGCGCTGGCAGCGGCAACGCCCCGACGTGCTCTATATCGCCACCGAAGGTCCTCTGGGCTTCTCTGCCCTGCGCGCCGCCAGGCGCCTGGCAATTCCGGTGGTCAGCGGCTTTCACACCAACTTCCAGCAGTACACCGGGCACTACGGCTTCGGCCTGCTGACGCGGGCGATGACCAACTACCTGCGCTGGTTCCACAACCGCACGCAGCTGACCCTGGTGCCGAGCATCGGCCAGCAGGTTGACCTCGAGCGCCGTGATTTCGAACGCCTGGCCCTGCTCGCGCGCGGCGTCGACAGCCAGCTATTCCACCCACGCAGGCGCAGCGACGAACTGCGCGCTAGCTGGGGCCTGGCGCCGGATGACCTGGCGGTGCTGCATGTCGGCCGCCTGGCAGCGGAGAAGAACCTCGGCCTGCTGGTCAAGGCCTTTCACGCCTTGCAGCAGGCGCACCCGCAACGGCGCATGCGCCTGATTCTGGTCGGCGACGGGCCGCAGCGCGCCAGCCTCCAGACGCAGTTGCCGGACGCACTGTTCTGCGGACTGCAACGTGGTGAGACGCTGGCCACACACTATGCGTCAGGCGACCTGTTCCTGTTTCCCAGCCTCTCGGAAACCTTCGGCAATGTGGTGCTCGAAGCCCTGGCCTCGAGCCTCGGCGTGGTGGCCTACGATCAGGCGGCAGCTGCCCAGCATATCCACCATGGACACAATGGCATGCTCGCCCGCCCAGGCGACGAAGTCGGTTTCTGCGAAGCGGCCTGTGGCCTGCTGGAAGATGCAGAAGTGCTGCGGCACATCCGCCTCAATGCCCGCCGCCACGCCGGCCACCTCAGCTGGGACGGCATCGTGGAGCAGTTCGAGCAGCATCTGCACAGCGTGATCCAGCCCGCGCCGCAACGTGCAAGGCCGGCCGGGATGGTCGATGCAGCAGCAGTGCGCAGCAAGCCCTGACCCTGAGCGTATCGACTGAATCCACCCGCGCGTTGCAAAGCAGAAAAGCATTCGCGGTCAAGACCGCTCCCACTGCGCCCCCTACAGACCTGACATCTCTGGGAACAGGCCTTCGTGGGAGCGGACTTGTCCGCGAAAATGCAGCAAGCCCTGAATCTAAGCGTATCGACTGAATCCACCTTCGCGTTGCAAAGCAGAAAGCATTCGCGGTCAAGACCGCTCCCACAGCGTACCCGACAGACCTGACACCTCTGGGAACAGGCTTTCGTGGGAGCGGACTTGTCCGCGAAAACGCAGCAAGCCCTGAATCTGAGCGTATCGACTGAATCCACCTTCGCGTTGCAAAGCAGAAAGCATTTGCGGTCAAGACCGCTCCCACAGTGCCCCCACAGACCTGACATGTCTGGGAACAGGCTTCGTGGGAGCGGACTTGTCCGCGAAAAATCATAAAAAAGCCCCGATGTGCCGGGGCTGAAAACGGGGCGTCGACTCGCGACGCCCGGCAGAAACGAACTCAGACCAGTGACGTCAGCGCCTCGCGGCTGAACGGCAGGATGTCCTGCTCGCGGCCTTCGCGTACCTTCAGTGCCCAGTCCGGGTCGACCAGCAGCGCGCGGCCCACGGCGACCAGGTCGAACTCTTCCTTGTTCAGGCGCTCGAGCAGGTTCTCGATGCTGGCAGGCTCGGCCACCTTGTCGGTCTTGACCATGAATTGCAGGAACTCGCCATCCAGGCCGACGCTACCGACGGTGATGGTCGGCTTGCCGGTGAGCTTGCGCGTCCAGCCGGCCAGGTTGAGGTCGCTGCCTTCGAACTCAGGCTCCCAAAAGCGGCGGGTCGAGCAGTGGAAAATGTCCACACCGGCATCGGACAGCGGCTTGAGGAAGGCTTCCAGTTGCTCCGGGGTCTGCACCAGGCGCGCGGTGTAGTCCTGCTGCTTCCACTGCGAATAACGCAGGATGATCGGGAAGTCCGGGCCGACCGCCGCGCGCACGGCCTGGATCAGCTCGATGGCGAAACGCGAACGCGCCGCCAGATCGCCACCGTACTGGTCAGTGCGCTGGTTGCTGCCCTCCCAGAAAAACTGGTCGATCAGATAACCGTGGGCGCCGTGGATCTCCACACCGTCCATGCCGATGGCCTTGGCGTCGCACGCGGCCTGGGCGAAAGCGGCGATCACCTCGTCGATATCGGCCTGGGTCATGCCATGCACCACCACCTTGTCGTCCTTGACCTTCTCCATCGGGCCATAGCCGGGCACGCTGGCATCCGGCTCAGTGCCCAGACGCCGCACGTTACCCACGTGCCAGAGCTGCGGGACAATCTTGCCGCCTTCGGCATGCACGGCATCGACCACCTGCTTCCAGCCGGCCAGGGCGTCCTCGCCGTAAAAACGCGGCACGTTCGGATAGCCATTGGCCGCCTTGTGGCCAACCGTGGTGCCCTCGGTGACGATCAGGCCCACGCCTGCGGCAGCGCGGCGACGGTAGTACTCGACAACCTTGGCATTGGGCACGCCACCGGGCGAGAAGGAGCGGGTCATCGGCGCCATGACCACACGGGTCGGCAGCTCAAGGTTACCGAGGCGGAACGGGGCGAACAGGGCTTGAACGGGAGCGCTCATCATCTTTCCTCTGGGTTGAAGGGTAATCAGGCCTGCAGCAAACGCTCCAGGCGTGTGACGAAAGCTTCCAGCGGCTGCAGGTTGCGGCCGACCTTGAGGCGGCTGAGCACACCCTGCCAGGCGTCGCTGATAAAGGTGGCGAGATTCTCGCAGTCCTCGTCGGCCGGCAGTTCACCGGCGGTCTGCGCCTGCTCCAGGCAGTCACGCAGGATGTCCACCGAAGCCTGCTGGATAGCCGCGACCTCGGCGCCGATCGCCGGCAGCATCTCGCTCATCTCGAAACTCAGACTGCCGATGAAACAGTGGTACTGCGGCGTCTCCTGCCGGGCGAAGTGCGCCAGCAGGTCGCGGTAGTAAGCGAGGATGCGTGCACGCGGGCTCAGCGCCAGATCATTCAGCGCCTGGGCATAGCGCGCCAGGCGCGGCCCGTAGATGAAGGTCAGTGCCTGCAGGGCAAAGTCTTCTTTGCTGGCGAAATAGTGATAGAAGCTGCCCTTGGGAATCCCGGCCGCCTGGACGATTTCCAGCACGCCGGTACCGTGATAACCGCGCCGGGTCATCACCGCCGAGCCTTTGCTCAGGATCAGGTCGCGCTTGTCGAGTCGAATGCTGTTCATGGCGTCGAGCATATGACCGGTCGTCTCGCTCGGCATAGCACTATTGATATTGGTGATTAACACCTAGAACAGCTAAGTAATGTGGGAGCGGACTTGTCCGCGAGTTTTTTAACCTCGCGCACAAGTCCGCCTCAACTATCAGGGCTGCAGCCAGATCAGCGAAGCGAAACGCCCGGTACGAGCGCTGCGGCGATAGGAGTAGAAACGCGGGTCGTTGTAGGTACACAGCCCACCACCGCTGACGGCGGACACACCGATGGCAGCCAGGCGAATGCGTGCCAGCTGGTAGATATCGGCCATGAACTTGCCGGCATTGACGCTGGGCACGAATGCACCGCCAGCCTCGGCATGCTGCCTCACGAAGGCCTCACGCACCTCGGCGCCCACCTCGAATGCAGCCGGCCCGATAGCCGGGCCGAGCCAGACCAGCAGCTCCTGCGGTGCAACGTCCAGTGCCTTGACGGTCGCCTCCAGCACACCACCGGCCAGCCCGCGCCAGCCGGCATGGGCCGCCGCCACGCGAGTACCGGCGCGGTCGCAGAACAATGCCGGCAGGCAATCCGCGGTCATTGCCGTGCAGGCGATGCGGGGTTTGTCGGTCCAGTTGCCGTCGGCTTCGATGACCACGGCAGGATCGGCTGGCGCCACGACGATGCCGTGCACCTGGCGCAGCCAGGCTGGCTGGCAACCGAGCACATCGACCAGATGGGCACGGTTGCTCGCCACCGCAGCCGGATCGTCCTCGACATGATCGCCGAGGTTGAAGGTATCGAACGGCGCGACGCTGACACCGCCGCTACGCGTGGTCACGCAGGCACGCACGTTGGCCGGGGCCGGCCAGTCGGGCGTCAACCAGTCGTGCGCGTTCACCCAACGAAAGCCTCGCGATCCTGACGCAACAGGGTCAGCAGCCAGACCAGATCATCCGGCAGCGCCGACTCCCATTTCATACGCTTGCCGGTGGCCGGGTGGTCCAGTTCGAGAAAGCGTGCATGCAGGGCCTGGCGCGGAAACTCCTTGAGGCTCTGTACCAGGCTCTGGCTGGCAGCAGGCGGAATGCGGAAGCGCCCGGCGTAGACCGGATCGCCCACCAGCGGATAACCAACGTGGCTCATATGTACGCGAATCTGGTGGGTACGTCCGGTTTCCAGCTTGACCCGTACATGGGTGTGCGAGCGGTAGCGCTCAAGCACGCGGTAATGACTGATCGCCGGCTTGCCGCCATCGGTCACCGCCATACGCTGGCGCTGACTGGAACTGCGGCCGATCGGCGCATCGATGGTGCCGCCGGCGGTGATCACGCCGATGCAGATGCATTCATAGATGCGGCTGACGCTGCGTTTCTGCAGCTGCTCGACCAGGTTGGTCTGCGCCTGCAGGGTCTTGGCCACAACCATCAGGCCGGTGGTGTCCTTGTCCAGACGGTGGACGATGCCGGCACGCGGCACGTTGACGATGTCCGGCACATGATGCAGCAGGGCATTGAGCAGGGTGCCGTCGGCATGCCCGGCCGCCGGATGCACCACCAGACCTGCCGGCTTGTCGATCACCAGCAGGTGTTCGTCTTCATAGACGATATTCAGCTCGATGTCCTGCGCCACCCACTCGCCCTGCGCTTCCTGCTCGGCGTCCAGCGCCAGGGTCGAGCCGGCGTGCACGGTGTCGCGCGGACGTGCCACGGCGCCATCGACGGTCAGCCGACCTTCCTTGATCCAGGTGGAAAGACGCGAACGGGAGTACTCGCCAAACAGCTGCGCAGCCACCTGGTCGAGGCGTTGACCGCCCTGTTCGAAGGGGACGACGGCTTGAAGTTGAATAAGCTGTTTGTCTATAGAAGTCATGTTCGGCAACGGCGGGAGCCTGGCCTTTGGTTTCGGCGACAGGCTTGTGGTTAAATACGGCGTCTTTGCCCCAGGGTTTTCCGGGGGCGCTCATCATAACAGGACGGCCGCGCGGCCGTCACAGGGACGCAAGCCGCCATGCAAGTGAAACACCTGCTGCTGATCGCCATCCTCGCCCTTACCGCCGCCTGCTCTTCCAAGCAGCCGGAGGTCGATGAAAACCTCAGCGAGGTGGAGCTGTACCAGCAGGCCCAGGCCGACCTGGACAACCGCAGCTACACCCAGGCCATTTCCAAGCTCAAGGCGCTGGAATCGCGCTACCCGTTCGGTCGTTATGCCGAGCAGGCGCAGCTGGAGCTGATCTACGCCTACTACAAGAACGCCGAGCCGGAGGCTGCCAAATCCTCGGCCGAGCGTTTCATCCGCCTGCACCCGCAGCACGCCAACGTCGACTACGCCTACTACCTCAAGGGCCTGGCCTCGTTCGACCAGGACCGCGGCCTGCTGGCGCGCTTCCTGCCGCTGGACATGACCAAGCGTGACCCGGGCGCCGCGCGCGATTCCTACAACGAGTTCGCCCAGCTCACCAGCCGCTACCCGACCAGCCGCTACGCCCCGGACGCCAAGCAGCGCATGATCTACCTGCGCAACCTGCTGGCCGCCTACGAAGTACACGTCGGCCACTACTACCTGACCCGCCAGGCCTATGTCGCCGCTGCCAATCGCGGCCGCTACGTGGTGGAAAACTTCCAGGAAACCCCGGCGGTCGGTGACGGCCTGGCGATCATGACCGAGGCCTACCAGCGCCTGTCCATGGACGACCTGGCTGCCACCAGCCTGGAAACCCTCAAGCTCAACTACCCTGACCACCCGTCGCTGGAAAGCGGCGAATTCGTCCCGCGTGAAGAAGAAGCCGACAACCGTTCGTGGCTGGCAAAGGCCACCCTGGGCCTGATCGAAACCGACACGCCGCTGCCGCCAGGCGAAACCCGCGCCAGCCAGGACGTGATCCGCCAGTACGAAGACGCCGAGCAACAGATCCCGGCCGAACTGCAGCAGGACGCCAAGACCGGCGAAACCGCGAAAAAGCGTTCGATCTGGAGCTACCTGACCTTCGGTCTGTTCGACTGATCGCAGCGTTATTGATAAGGGAGGCCACGGCCTCCCTTTTTATTGCCTGGCGTTTCTGTCGCCCGTTCCCGGCATGGGGCGCCCTTGAGGCCAGCCATCCAGCTCGGAAACAGCGCACAGGCTGCCACGCCGATACTGTGCCGATGCACTCGGCTTGGCTAAACTGCCGGCTTTGAACGAACAAAAGAGCACGATATGGGTCTTTTTCGCCTGCTGTTCTGGGTCGCCGTCATCTTCGCCGCGATCTGGATCTGGCGCCGCTACATCAGCAAACCTGAACGCACTCGTCCCACCGAAGGCGCCGCCGCCCCAATGGTGCGCTGCGCTCACTGCGGCGTGCATGTGCCCAAGCCTCAGGCCCTGAGCCATGATCAGCATTGGTATTGCAGCCAGGCCCATCTGCAACAAGGCCCGCACGCCGGTGACCGCTGAGTTCAGCCTGCAAGGCGGAATTCAGGGGCGGCGCATCCTCAGGCTCTATCATTTCTATCGCCTGAGCATCGGTCTGGCGCTGATCCTGCTGATCTCCAGCAACCTCGATGAACAGTTTCTGGATGTGGTGCATATCGAGCTGTTTCGGACCGGCAGTTGGGTCTACCTGATCCTCAATATCTTCATCGCCGTGCTGGTGCAAAAGCCCAAGCACCTGATGCAGCTGTTCAGCCTGGCGCTGGTGGACGTGATTTTCCTCTCCGCGCTGTTCTACGCGGCCGGCGGCACGCCCAGCGGCATCGGCAACCTGCTGGTGGTGGCGGTGGCCATCGCCAACATCCTGCTGCGCGGCCGCGTCGGCCTGCTGATCGCCGCCATCGCCGCCATCGCACTGATCTACCTGACCTTCTATCTCAGCCTCAGCCGCCCCGCCGCTGCCGCCCAATACGTGCAGGCCGGTGCCCTCGGCGCGTTGTGCTTCGCCGGCGCGCTGTTCATCCAGGGCATCACCCGCCGCCTGCAGGTCAGCGAAAGCCTGGCCGAGCAACGCGCGGCCGACGTCGCCAACCTGGAAGAACTCAACGAGCAGATCCTGCAGCGCATGCGCACCGGCATCCTGGTGCTCGACACCCAGCATCGGGTGCTGCTGGCTAACCAGGGCGCCACGCAATTGCTGGGGCGCGGCGAGCTAAGCGGCAAGATCATCGACCCGCACTGCCCCGAGCTGGTCAAGCGTCTGCAACAGTGGCTGCACAACCCGACCCTGCGCCCGGACAGCCTGCAGGCGCAAGTCGATGGCCCGATGCTGCAACCCAGCTTTATTTCCCTGCAGCGCGGCGAGCAGCAGCACATCCTGGTGTTTCTCGACGACATCTCGCAAATCGCCCAGCAGGCGCAACAGCTCAAACTGGCATCATTGGGCCGCCTGACCGCCGGCATCGCCCACGAGATCCGCAACCCGCTCGGCGCGATCAGCCATGCCGCGCAGTTGCTGCAGGAGTCGGAAGACCTGCAGGGGCCGGACCAGCGTCTGGCGCAGATCATCCAGGATCACTCCAAGCGCATGAACCTGGTGATCGAGAACGTCCTGCAACTGTCGCGTCGGCGCCAGGCCGAGCCACAACTGCTGGACCTGAAGTACTGGCTGCACCGTTTTGCCAGCGAGTTCCGCAGTTCGGCACCGACTGACCGGCAGATCCACCTGGAAACCCAGGGTGGCAGCCTGCAAACGCGCATGGACCCACACCAGCTGACTCAGGTGCTGACCAACCTGGTGCAGAACGGCTTGCGCTACAGCGCGCAGAAACACCGACTCGGTCAGGTCTGGCTGCGCCTGTTCCGCGACGAGGCCAGCGACCTGCCGGTGCTGGAGATTCTCGACGACGGGCCCGGCGTGCCGCCCGAGCAGGAACAGCACATCTTCGAGCCCTTCTACACCACCGAGAACAAGGGCACCGGCCTCGGCCTGTATATCTCCCGCGAGCTGTGCCAGAGCAACCAGGCCCGCCTCGACTATAAAACTCGTGACGGCGGCGGCAGCTGCTTCCGCATCACCTTCGCCCATCCGCGCAAACTGAGCTGAACATGAACCGTCAGAGAGCCCTGATCGTCGACGACGAACCCGATATCCGCGAGCTGCTGGAAATCACCCTCGGACGCATGAAGCTGGACACGCGTAGTGCCCGCAACGTCAAGGAAGCGCGCGAGTGGCTGGCGCGCGAGCCCTTCGACCTGTGCCTGACCGACATGCGCCTGCCCGACGGCACCGGCCTGGACCTGGTGCAACATATCCAGCAGCGCCACCCGCAAGTGCCGGTGGCGATGATCACCGCCTACGGCAGCCTGGATACCGCGATCAACTCGCTCAAGGCCGGGGCCTTCGACTTCCTCACCAAACCGGTGGACCTCGGCCGTCTGCGCGAGCTGGTCGCCACCGCCTTGCGCATTCGCTCCCCGGAGGGCGAGGAAACCCCGGTCGACAGCCGCCTGCTCGGTGACTCGCCGCCGATGAAGTCGCTGCGCAAACAGATCCAGAAGCTCTCGCGCAGCCAGGCGCCGGTCTACATCAGCGGCGAATCGGGCAGCGGCAAGGAATTGGTGGCCCGCCTGATCCATGAACAGGGCCCACGTATCGAACAGCCCTTCGTGCCGGTCAACTGCGGCGCCATCCCCTCGGAACTGATGGAAAGCGAGTTCTTCGGCCACAAGAAAGGCAGCTTCACCGGCGCCATCGAAGACAAGCAGGGCCTGTTCCAGGCCGCCAATGGCGGCACGCTGTTCCTCGACGAAGTGGCCGATCTGCCGCTGCCGATGCAGGTCAAACTGCTGCGCGCGATTCAGGAAAAGGCAGTGCGCGCCGTCGGTGGCCAGCAGGAAGTGGTGGTCGATGTGCGCATCCTCTGCGCCACTCACAAGGATCTGGCTGCCGAAGTCGCCGCCGGGCGTTTCCGCCAGGACCTCTACTACCGCCTCAACGTCATCGAACTGCGCGTGCCCCCGCTGCGCGAGCGCCGCGAAGACATCGCACAACTGGCCGAGGTGATGCTCGCGCGCCTGGCCGAAGGCACCGGCCTGGCTGCCGCAAAATTGCACGCCGATGCGTTGGAGAAGCTGAAGAACTATCGCTTCCCGGGCAACGTGCGCGAGCTGGAAAACATGCTCGAGCGCGCCTACACCCTCTGCGAGGACGACCAGATCACGCCCGGCGACCTGCGCCTGGCCGACGCGAGCGGGCCGAGCATCGAAGGCGGCGAAGCCAGCCTGGCGCAGATTGACAACCTCGAGGACTATCTCGAGGAGATCGAACGCAAGCTGATCATGCAGGCACTGGAAGAGACGCGCTGGAATCGCACGGCCGCGGCCCAGCGCCTGGGCCTGACCTTTCGTTCGATGCGCTATCGCCTGAAGAAACTGGGCATCGATTGACGCCCTCTCCAGACTATTGCCCCAACCGCCCCGCCGGAGCATAAGGCGCCGGATCGATGATCGGCTCGCGGCCGAGCATCAGGTCGACCAGCAGCTGGCATGACGCCGGCGCCAGCACCAAACCATTGCGGAAATGCCCGCAGTTGAGCCACAAGCCGGGATGCGAAGGCAGCTCGCCGATAAAAGGAATGCCCTCCGGCGAGCCAGGCCGCAAACCGGCCCAGTGCCCTACCACTTCCGCGCCCTTGAGCGCAGGCAGCAACTCCTCGGCTGAAGCCTTGAGGCTGTCCAGCGCGGTGTCGGTCGGCGTCTTGTCGAACCCGGCGTACTCCAGCGTGCTGCCAACCAGAATATGCCCGTCGCGCCGCGGGATCGCATAACGCCCCTTGGCCAGCACCATACTCGGCAAAAAGTCCTCGGCGCACTTGTAGAGAATCATCTGCCCCTTCACCGGCTCGACTGGCAACTCCAGCCCCAACGTCTCGAGCAACTCGCCGCTCCAGGCGCCGGCAGCAAGCAGCACGCGATCAGCGCGAATCTCGCCATCAGCCGTGGTCACACCACAAATCTGCCCGCGCTCTTGGATAAAGCCGGTGACCGGACAATGCTCACGCAACTCCACATTCGGCATGGCCGCCAGCGCCGCCCGCAGCGCCTTCACCAAACGCGGGTTACGCACATTGGCCACACCCGGCATATGAACGGCGCGCTCGAAACCGCTGCCCAGCACAGGCACATCCCGATAAGCCTCGGCAATATCCACCGAGTAAAGCGGACGTCCCTCACGCTGCGCCCAGACCAGTGCCTCGGCCTCATCATCCAGATCCAGCCAATACAACCCGGTGACATGCACCTCGGGATCGACACCAGTCTCATCCAGCAAGCGCTGAGCGAATCCCGGATAGAAATCCTGCGACCAATGCGCCAACGCCGTCACTGCCGCGCTGTAGCGCCAAGGATACAACGGAGAAACGATACCGCCGCCGGCCCAGGAGGATTCGCGCCCTAGAGCCCGCCCCTCAAGCAAACACACATCTGCCCCACTTCGCGCAAGCAATAGTGTTGAGAGCATGCCAATAGCACCGCCACCCACAATCAGAATTTTTTCCGACATCGAAACTCCATCTTGCCCTTTCCATGCTGCCGGTCTAAACCTTTCAACACCAGGACGGTAAACATACATACAAGGATGCAGAGATGCGCCATTCTCAACAAAGCGCCTTTAGCCTGCCCGAGCTCCTCACGGCCCTCACCGTGCTCGCCATTCTGGCGACCATTGCAATTCCCCACACGACTCGGTTGATCGAAAAAAACCGACTACAGGCTTCGGGGGACCTGCTATTACGCCATCTGCAAATTGCCAGAACCAAAGCAATTGCGGAAAACAGAGCGGTGCTGCTCTGCCCCTCATCCAATGTCGAGTGCATGGAAGATTGGAATGAGGGATGGATCCTGAAGTCACCGACAAGCGACGAAATACTGAGTCGAGACAAGCTCTCAGGGCTTGACGGGATACTGCACTGGACGGGATATCGGAAAGAGATTCTATTCAGAAGCGACGGCACCAGCCCCACAGGCAACGGTCGTTTTTTTCTATGTACCCAGCACGGTTTGGCATGGCAACTGATCATTAGCCGGCAGGGTCGTATTCGACGGTCGGACGCCAGGGAAGATATCAAAGACGCCCACCGTTGCAACTGATTTACACCGCCACAGCCAGCGTGAACTGGAGCACACAACCGCGAAGCAGACAACCGACCGTCATTCCAAAGAAGCCAACCGTCCTGCTGCGCGGGACTTCCCTGATCCCTATCGGCAATCATTCCCTCAAAGTTATGAGTGGAGTCAGTCATGCCAGGCAAAACGGGAGCCAGCGGATTCACCCTGGTCGAATTGATGATCGTCATCGCACTGCTCGCTATCGTTGCGCTGATCGCAGCACCGAGCTTTACCGACATGATCGAACGCAATCGCCTGCAGAGTCAGGCAGAAGAACTTAGGTCGTTTCTCGCCTATGCCCGGGGCGAGGCTGTAACCCTGAGATCAACCGTCACCGTCGAGACGGATGACGAAGAAGCGTGGGTTATCGAGCGAGGCGGTACCACCATTCGTCAGTTCGAGCACAACCCTGAGCTAGCAACGATTCGCTCGAGTGCAGAGACAATCACCTTCAGAGGCAATGGTACGGCAACCGCAGCGACGTTCACCGTCTGCCACGACGACGATCCTACTCGGGGGTACTTCCTGGAAATCCAAGCCAGCGGTGCAACCAGCCTCTACCTGCCAGGGGAAAAGGATACCAGTCACACAGCTCTCGACAGTTGCACCTTATGAGGATGCATATGAGCAATAACAAAGGTTTCAGCCTCATCGAGGTACTTGTAGCCCTCCTGCTAACCACCATCGGCGTGCTTGGCATGGTCGCCTTGCAAGGACGCAGCATTCAGTACACACAGGATTCGGTGCAGCGCAACACGGCCGTTTCGCTGGCCAATGAACTGATTGAAATAGCGCGAGCAAATCCGCAAGAGCTCTACAACTCGCCGGTCCCGAAATTCCCGATTAATAGTGGAATGAAAGAGGACTCTCTTTTTTACAAGGAGAAAGGCGACGACTTCGCGGACCGCGACACGTGCGTCACTACCAAAACGCGCCTTGCCGAAACCCCGAAGGAGCAACGCGACTGCTGGGCCGACAAGGTTGAAGCAATGCTGCCTGGTGGAGCCGCTGTATTCGAAAGCGATGTCAGCATCTGCCGTAGTTCGAGCCCTGGCGACTGTGACGGGGCAGGCTCGATGCTCGAAATCCGTCTTGCCTGGCAAGTCCGCGATGGCGCGTGCCTAGATGCTGAAGATCCAGACGCCACTGTATGTACCTACACCGTTCGGGTAGAACCATGAATACAATAAAACGCCAGCGTGGACTTTCGCTTATCGAGCTGTTGATTGCCTTGGCTATTAGCAGTCTGTTGATACTTGGCATTACCCAGGTCTACATCGACAACAAGCGCAACTACGTCTTCCAGCAGAATCAGGCCGGGAATCTGGAGAACGGCCGCTTTGCCGGCTTGATGCTGAACGAATATTTAGGCAAAGCCGGATATAGACGTGATCCGGTGATATTGGTTGAAGAAGCGTTCCCCAGCAGAAATGCCGGCGGTGATTGCCAAGCATTCGGTGCAGGGCATTCTATTACCGGCTTGGACCCAGATGAGGGCCGAGGCTTTTGCATACGCTATCAACCAAAAACCAGTGGCGAGCTGGATTGTCAGGGTGCAGCCAGTGCGAGCTTTAATGACGAGGTAGCCTTTTCATCACCTCCGACATCAAGCCTCATAGTACTGGCATTCAAGTATGAACCTAGCACCGACAATGAACTTCCCAAAGGTCGTCTGCTTTGCAAGAGCCTGAACGTTTCGTCCCCTCAGTATGGTGAGTTGCTTCGCGGGGTTGCCGATATGCGCCTGGATTTTGGGGTTGGTAACTCCGACGTTCTAGAAAAAGAAGTTTCCAGCTACGTTCCTCAAGAAGACTGGACGCCCGCAAGCGGCTCAATACGAAGCGTGCGTTATTCCCTGCTAATGGCCAGCCGAAGCGGTCAACGTGATAGCGATGACTCGAAGATTTTGGACGATTGGCTGGCAACGGCAACAGACGACGATAAGACACGTTTACAAACAGCCGATAGCCGGCGTTTGTACCAAGTAATGAGTAGCACCCAAACCGTCAGGAATCTCATGCCATGACAGCTATAACGTATCAAAAACAAAAAGGTGCGGTTTTATTTATCGCCCTTGTCATGTTACTGGTCCTGACATTATTGGCAATCAACAGTATGCGCGGTGTAACCTTAGAAACACGTATTACTGCAAATCGCGCTCAGGAAACAAAGCTGATCAACGTCGCCGACGCAGCTTTACGTGAGGCCGAGTTCCGTTATTACGGCCCAGGCAATATTCCAGACAAGCTTGAGCCTAAAGCAGCCAACTGCAGCACGGATAATACATTGAATGTAAATGGCATTAACAAGCCGTGTCTTCTTGCCATCCAGATCGACGAATTACTCGACTTTGTGAATCACCCTGATGGGGCGACTGATGATTACCTCGGCGATGACTCATCGGGTGGCCTGCTTTGGATGCCCTATCGCGGTACCGATGCCCAAGAGAGCACGCAAGCGAGCGCACAGGCAGACGCTCATTGGAACAGCATCCGAGCTGGCGAAGCGGGTAATGCCGCAGTCAATGCCGAATATGGAATGGTCGCCGAAGGCCAGGGCACCTATTTTTACATGAACAATGGCAAGGCTGGAGAAACACTGTTTCTGCAGTCGACAAACGCCAACATCTACCTTGGCATCAACAACTGAGCGCCGATATCATGAACCGTTTTCTTAATTCCCCTCGCGCCAAGACAATTTCATATGCTCTGCTTGGCACTGCGCTGTTGAGCGCTGCCGATGCTTATGCAACTGTCTCGCAAAGCCCGCTGAGCCTTACTGTTGGCGTTCCGCCAAATCTTATTCTGACATTGGACGAATCTGGCAGTATGTCTTGGGGATACGTTCCTGACTCGATTGAGAACAGTGTAATCAGTGGTTCAAATATTACCCGACTCTATGCGGCTAATACATTTAACCCAATGTATTACAACCCCAACACCAAATACACAATCCCGCCATTTTTTGACGTCAATGGCAGTGAAGTACAACTATCCACTAGCTTTACCAACGCCCCTATCAACGGCTTCAGACCTAATGACGGAACACTTGACCTTTCCAACTACTATCGACCAACGGGCAAGGAGTATCGCATGCCCAGTGGCGCTCACAACCGACTCAATGGCCCCAGCGCTGACTTCCAAGTCGATATAGCATTCTCATCAAACACGACTTTAAGCGCAACGAGCGCAGCAGGAATTAGATTTCAAGTAACAAGGTCAGGACGATCCAACTCATACACCTATACTTGCCAAATCAGTGCATCCGGACCGGTCACAGACACCACAAATTTTTCCTGCACAAGAAATAACAATACATATACAGCCAGAACCCCGGCTTACTACTACACATTCGACCGCACGCTATCAAATTGCAACAACTCAACAACAAATGCAAGCTGCTACAAACTTACCTTTGTTACAGAGAGCGAAAAGCAAAACTTTGCCGTTTGGTATTCCTTCTATAGAACCAGAGCTCTTGCAACTCTCTCTGCCACCAGCTTGTCATTTGCGGAGCTTTCACCAGCGATCCGTATGACCTGGCAAAACCTTGCTACATGCACCACACTCAATGGCGGCGACACAACAAACTGTAAAGACAACCGACTCCGGCAATATGACGCACAACACAAAGGGCAGTTTTACAGCTGGTTGAAAGACATTTATTTCAACAGTGGGACGCCACTTCCTGGAGCACTGAAAAGAGCAGGTGAATTTCTAAAGCAAGATGTTGCTTGGTACAAGTACCCAAACAGCCGTAACTCTGCGGATAGAAATACAGCTGACAACACCTATGCCTGCCGAGCCAGCTACCACATCCTAATGACTGATGGCATGTGGAATACCACAACTAGCGATCCCAACCCATTCCGCCACGATGCGACAAACATAGACCTCCCGGATGGTAAGCGGTATACAGGCCAGCACCCTTATCGTGACAACCAAGGCAGCACACTTGCAGACTTGGCTATGCATTATTGGGCAACCGACCTCAACCCGAACCTAGACAATAATCTTCCTGCTTATATCCCTTTTAAAAGTGGAAACAGCACCACGGATTACTGGGATGCTCGTAACGACCCTGCAACTTGGCAGCACATGTCTAACTTCATCATGGGACTGGGCTTAACTAACTCTCTGAATAATTCTAATATTCCATGGGCGGGCAGTACATATTCAGGAGCAGGTTATGAGGCTCTTTCCGCAGGAACGGTGAACTGGCCACAAGCATCCAGCGGTAGCAATAACAATGTCTACGATCTATGGCACTCTGCCATCAACTCTCGCGGAGAGTTCTTTAGTGCCGACAGCCCTGAGGCAATGGTTCAGGCTTTCGATGATGTCCTTTCCCGTATCGCCGACCGTAAGTCTACGGCCGCTCGCCCAGCGGTGAACTCAGGGCAAATCAGCACGGATGAAAATGAAAATGGCGTCGTAAAAACAGTTTCTTATCAAACCTCCTATGCCAGCGATGACAACTGGTCTGGAGATGTAAAACGCTTCGAGAAAGGATGGAATTCACAAACCAATGCCTTCGAGACGCAAGAAATCTGGAGCGCGAAGGCCCAGGTTCCTGGCGCAGCAAGCCGAACGATCAAGATTGCTGGTAACACTAATAGTGGGCTCGCGGATTTCGTTTGGGCGAATGCGGGTACAAGCACAACCGTCGGTACGCTCGCCTATTTCCTGAGCCGTGATCCAGAAAATGGCAACGTCGTGGATAATAGAGGGTCCCTACGGCTCAGTTACTTGCGTGGAGTCCGTACAGGTGAAGGCACTACGTTTCGCCAGCGCAGTGGTGTGCTGGGAGACTTCTATTCCTCGACGCCTGCGGTGGTTTCCGGACCACGCTATCTGATCAATTTTTCCAACCAACTGGAAGGCAACGCAGCCTACAGTGACTTTGCAGAGAGCATTGCGCAGCGACGGCCGCGGGTCTACGTGGGCGGCAACGATGGTATGCTGCATGGATTCAATGCCACCACCGGCGTTGAAGAGTTTGCGTTCATCCCGACCGCTGTGTTCCCAAAATTGAACAAGCTTACCGGCACCAATTACAGCCACGAATTCTATGTCGATGGCCCGCCCACTGTTGCGGATGTGTTCGATGGTACTGAGTGGCGCACCATCTTGGTGGGTACACTCAAGGCCGGCGGCAAATCCATATTCGCCCTGGATGTGACAACCCCCGGACAAGAAAAGCTCCTCTGGGAGTTCGATGACACTGACCTGCCAGCAGACGCTCAAGTCAAGATGGGCTACAGCTTTTCTCAACCCACCATCGCTCGCCTACACACCGGCACATGGGCAGTTGTGTTCGGCAACGGCTACGAAAGCTCCAATAACACTAACGGCAAAGCTGCGCTGTTCATCGTCGACGCAATGGAAGGTACCCTTCTCAAACGCCTGGAAGTTTCAGGAGCAGAGGGTGTAGCCAACGGGCTTTCAACACCCAAACTTGGTGACTATAACGCCGATGGCGTAGCGGATTACGCCTATGCGGGCGACCTGCAAGGTAATATCTGGCGTTTCGACCTGCTGCGAAACGGTCGCAGCGACAGCGCCCCCTTCACTCGGGAAGATGATGGGGAGTCGGCTATTGGTGACTTCGAAGTGGCCTATGGCGGTGAGCCATTGTTTAGCGCGACCTCCAGTAACAACGATAGCCGTCAACCCATTACTTCCGCACCAAGTTTGGTTCGCCATCCGACTGGTAGCGGATACCTAGTGATCTTCGGAACGGGTAAGTTCTTCGAAACCAATGACAAGGATGGTGACAAAACGATGCCCCAGACCGTTTATGGCATCTGGGACAAGCAAACGCTTGGCGAGGAAGCAAGCGATCCAAATATCAGCCGAAGCAGCCTGCAAGAGCAGGAAATTACTACCCAGGTAACAGTGGCAGCCGATGGCTCATCCCGCCAAGGGCTAGTCATCAGCAACAACGCGGTAGACTGGTACGGCTCAGATACTCAAAGCGCACAAAATGGCTGGTGGCTCGATCTTCGCCAGAACGACGGTGAAATGGTGGTCGAGAACATGTCCCAGTTGGGTCGTACAGTTTTCTTCCAGACCCTCATCCCTAACGATGATCCCTGTGGTGACGGTGCAACCAACTGGACCTTCGCCATCAATCCATTCACGGGCGGGAGAACACCGCACAACGCTTTCGATTACAAACCTACGTCAGATGTTGGTACCGACAATATCTCGGCCATTCGCCAGGATGGTGAGGGCGGCGGCACGCTTTCGCAAAACTCTGACAATTCGTTCCAATACTGCACAGGGCAAGAATGCACCAATATTTACCCAGACCCCTCCAGCATTGGACGTCAGAGCTGGCGGAGAGTCGAACAGGAATGAAGACAAACAGACAGCCCAGGGAGTATTCGATGAAACCCGCTCAAAACGGCTTCACACTGATTGAAGTCATGATCGTGGTCGTGGTCATAGGTATTCTGGCCGCGATCGCTTACCCGAGCTATACGGAGTACGTGCAGCGCGCCAACCGAAGCGAAGGCCAGGCATTACTGGCTGACGCCTCCGCCCGCCAGGAGCGCTACTTTGCGCAAAACAATGCATACATCACCGACAACGATGACCTGGATAAGCTTGGGCTTGGCGGAACAGCATCAGAAACCGGTAAGTACAATCTTTCCGTCGCCAGTGTTGATGATGACGGTGGTTATACCTTGACCGCGGAAGAAGCATTTGGTGATACGAAATGTGGTGACCTGAGCCTAAATGCGCTGGGCAAGAAGGACCGCTCCGGCAGTGGAAAAAGCGTTGAGGATTGCTGGAAATAGATCCGTGCGTAAGAGCACGGTGTCTAGTCCTGAAATAGGTTTACACCGTTTCAGCTAGATTTGCGGTACCTAGAACGCCCGATGCACTGCGCCGGGCGTTCTGTATTCAGGGCCAGATGTGGCCGCTCTGTGTTATAGATCCTGATTGCCTCGCTGACCATTGATCTGGCCTGCTCCAAGTCATTGGGCCTGCGCAGCAGTAGCTCATGCTTGAGGATTCCATTGACCCGTTCCGCAAGCGCGTTCTGATAGCAGTTGTAGCCGTCGGTCATCGAGCACTGCACACCGTGGCGCCGACTCGGCATGCAAACTCTCATGGACATGATGGCCGACGATCTTTCGTGAGTAGACGTCAGTGACCAAGCTCAGATACAAAGGGCCGCTTCGCGCCGGTAGATACGTGATATCCGCCACTCACACATGCTCAGGCGCTGCCGCCGTGCTCGGCCAGGATCGTAAATAGCCAGTCACGACCGACCTTCAGGCTGGCGTTGGACTGGCTGCGCAGAAGGTGATGCAACTTGCGCGTGCCGATCCGCGGCTGGCGCAGCCTTAGGAACCGGACATACTGCGCGACCTGTTCACCCTGTCTATGACGCTGGTCGGCAACACGGTTGCACTTATAGTAAGCCTGGCGGCTGACGGACAGAAACTGGCAAGCCCTAACGACAGTCAGCCCTTGGACTTGCGAGAGGACTTGCCGGGTCGCTTTTTTACGATCGAAACGCCGTAATCCTTCTTCAACACATCGACCACGGCTTCGAAGAACTGGGCCTTCTGGCTTATGAACTGCAGCTGCTGCTCCAGTTCCTTGATGCGTTGCTCAGGCGTCAGGTCTTTGGGATCGGTCATGGTTTGGCTCCTATCGGCGCGAAGCGAGGCCCCCTGGCTCCAATCCGGCCGACCATGCTTACGCAACCATACCAAAACGGTGGACCGGCCTTGGATGCCATAAAGATCCGGGGCCTGCTTGTAGGTCAACTCGCCCTTTTCGACCTGATCGACCACGGCCATTTAAAAGTCAGCGAATAATCACGCTGCGTACGCTTAACACCTTGCTCCATCGAAACCTCCAGAGTCTCGGACGAAAGGTGTAAACCTTATTCAGGACGGGACACGGAAGATAAAAAAGCCCGAGCGACTGCTCGGGCTTTTTCCTATATGGCCTTCACCCTCAGCTCCTTCGGCATCGAGAACGTAATGTTCTCCGGCCTTCCATCCAACTCCGTCTCCCCCACTGCTCCCCAAGCGTGCAGTTGATCAACTACCCCCCGCACTAGTACTTCCGGCGCAGAGGCACCAGCTGTTATGCCAATGCCGCCCACTCCTTCGAACCACTCGTGCTTGAGGTCTTCAGCCCCATCGATCAAGTAGGCCGGGGTGCCCATGCGTTCGGCCAGTTCGCGCAGGCGGTTGGAGTTGGAGCTGTTGGGGCTGCCGACCACAAGTAGCACGTCGCACTCGCTGGCCAGTTGCTTGACCGCGTCCTGGCGGTTCTGCGTGGCGTAGCAGATGTCGTCCTTGCGCGGGCCGCCGATGGCCGGGAACTTGCCGCGCAGGGCATCGATGACCTTGCTGGTGTCGTCCATCGACAGGGTGGTCTGGGTGACGAAGGCGAGGTTCTCGGGATTGCGCACCTGCAGCTCGGCGACGTCGGCCTCGTCTTCTACCAGATAGATGGCGCCACCGTTGCTGGCGTCGTACTGGCCCATGGTGCCTTCGACTTCCGGGTGGCCTTCGTGACCGATCAGGATGCACTCACGGCCTTCACGGCTGTAGCGCACCACTTCCATATGCACCTTGGTCACCAGCGGGCAAGTGGCGTCGAAGACTTTCAGGCCACGCCTTGCCGCCTCGTCGCGCACGGCCTTGGAAACGCCATGTGCACTGAAGATGACGATGACATCGTCCGGCACCTGATCCAGCTCTTCGACGAATACCGCACCGCGTGCGCGCAGATCCTCGACCACGAATTTGTTGTGCACCACTTCATGGCGCACGTAGATCGGTGGGCCGAAGACTTCCAGGGCGCGGTTGACGATTTCGATGGCACGATCGACGCCGGCGCAGAAGCCGCGGGGGTTGGCGAGTTTGATATGCATGCTGGCTGTCTCGGTATTGATCGGGGATCGACATGGCGATGTGTCGATCCCGGAGGTACAGCCTGCGCGGGATATGCGCAGGCTGCAAGAAGCACTTCGCGGCTAAAGCCGCTCCTACAAGAGCGCCCCTGCAGACTAGAGCGCCTTGACCTCGATGATTTCCACGTCGAACTGCAGGGTCTTGCCAGCCAACGGATGGTTGAAGTCGATGGTGACCTGCTTGTCATCGAATGCCTTGACCACGCCCGGCAGCTCGGCATTGGCGGCATCGTTGAAGATCACCAGCAGCCCTTCGGAGAGCTCCATACCCTCGAACTGGCTGCGCGGCATGATCTGCACGTTCTGTGGGTTGGGCTGGCCGAAGCCTTGCTCCGGCTGCACCTGGACGCTGCGCTTGTCGCCGGCCTTGAAACCGTACAACGCCTGCTCGAAACCGGGCAGTAGGTTGCCGTCGCCGACCTTGAAGATCGCCGGCTGCTTGTCGAACGTGCTGTCGACCACATCGCCGTTTTCCAGCTTGAGGGCGAAGTGCAGGGTCACTTCTCTGTCCGGACCAATGCGTACGTCTGTCATTGCGCAGCCTCCTTCGCGGACTTGTCGCTCTTGAACATATCCAGTGCCAGCAGGATGGCACCGATAGTGATGAAGGTGTCGGCCAGGTTGAAGGCCGGGAAGAACCAGCGGCTCTGCCAGTGCACCAGAATGAAGTCGACCACGTGGCCGAGCACCACGCGGTCATACAGATTACCCAGCGCACCGCCCAGGACCATGGCCAGGGCCACGGCCAGCAGGGTTTCATGACGCTTGAGGCGCTTGAGCCAGACCACCAGCACGACGCTGACGACGATGGCGATGGCGGCGAAGAACCAGCGCTGCCAGCCGTCGGCATCGGCGAGGAAGCTGAACGCCGCGCCAGTGTTGTAGGCCAGGGTCCAGTCGAAATAGCCCGGGATCACTTCGATGCGCTGATACATGCTCAGGCCGCCCTCGAAAATGTCCTTGGTCACCCGGTCGGCGACTAGGATCAGCACGCTCAACAGCAGCCAGGGCAGGTGCCCGAAACGCGAGGACTCAGGCATGCTTGCGCACCTCACCCTCGCCTTCGATGTTGCTCACGCAACGGCTGCACAGCTCTGGATGCTCGGCATGGCTGCCGACATCGGCGCGGAAGTGCCAGCAGCGGCCGCACTTGGCATGGGCAGACTTGAGGATCCTCAGCTTCAGGCCTTCGACCTCGGTCACCACCGCGTCGGCTGGTGCGTCGGCCAGCGGCGCGGTCTGCGCCGCCGAGGTGATTAGAGCGAAGCGCAGCTCGTCGCCGAGCTTGGCCAGGTCGGCCTGCTTGGCCTCGTCGCAGAACAGGGTGACTTCGGCCTGCAGGCTCGCGCCGATGGCCTTGGCCGAGCGCAGGTTCTCCAGCTCCTTGTTGACTGCAGCCTTGACCTCCATGACCCGATCCCAGTAGGCGCGATCAAGCTCAAAGCCTTCCGGCAGGCGCTCCAGACCGGCGTACCAGGTGTTGAGCATCACCGATTCGTCGCGCTCGCCCGGCAGGAACTGCCAGATCTCCTCGGCAGTGAACACCAGGATCGGCGCGATCCAGCGCACCAGCGCCTCGCTGATGTGATACAGCGCGCTCTGGCAGGAGCGACGCGCGACGCTGTCGGCAGCGGTGGTGTACTGACGGTCCTTGATGATGTCCAGGTAGAAGCCACCCAGCTCCTGCACGCAGAAGTTGTGCACCTTGGAGTAGACGTTCCAGAAACGGTAGTCGGCGTAGGCTTCGATGATCTCTTCCTGCAGGCGCGCAGTGGCATCCAGCGCCCAGCGGTCGAGGTCGAGCATCTGCTCGGGTTGCAGCAGGTCCTTCGCCGGGTTGAAACCATTGAGGTTGGCCAGCATGAAGCGTGCGGTGTTACGGATACGCCGGTAGGCATCGGCACTGCGCTGCAGAATCTGGTCGGAGACAGCCATTTCACCGGAGTAGTCGGTGGAAGCGACCCACAGGCGCAGGATGTCGGCCCCCATGCTGTCGATCACCTTCTGTGGCGCGACCACGTTACCCAGGGACTTGGACTGCTTGCGGCCCTGCTCGTCGACGGTGAAGCCGTGAGTCAGCAGCTCCTTGTACGGCGCGTGGCCATCGATGGCGCAGCCGGTCAGCAAGGATGAGTGGAACCAGCCGCGGTGTTGGTCGGAACCTTCCAGGTACAGATCGGCAACCGGGCCATCGGCATGCGCCAGCTCGGCGTGGGAGCCGCGCAGCACGTGCCAGTGAGTGGTGCCGGAGTCGAACCAAACGTCCAGGGTGTCACGGCTCTTGTCGTACTGATCGGCCTCGGCGCCGAGCAGTTCGGCGGCATCGAGCTTGAACCAGGCTTCGATGCCTTCCTGCTCGACACGCTTGGCAACTTCTTCCATCAGCTCGACGGTGCGCGGGTGCAGCTCGCCGCTTTCCTTATGAGTGAAGAACGGGATCGGCACGCCCCAGTTGCGCTGACGTGAGATGCACCAGTCCGGGCGCCCGGCGATCATGCTGTGCAGACGCGCCTGGCCCCAGGCCGGGACGAACTTGGTTTGTTCGATAGCTGCCAGGGAGCGCTCACGCAGGGTGCCGCCCTCTTTTGGCTGACTGTCCATGCCTACGAACCACTGCGCGGTGGCGCGGTAGATCAGCGGCGTCTTGTGGCGCCAGCAGTGCATGTAGCTGTGGCTGATAGTGGTGTGCTTGAGCAGCGCACCGACTTCCTCAAGCTTGACGATGATGGCCGGGTTGGCCTTCCAGATGAACTGGCCGCCGAAGAACGGCAGCGAGTCGACGTACACACCGTTGCTTTGCACCGGGTTAAGGATCTCGTCGTTGCTCATGCCGTAGGCTTTGCAGGTGCGGAAGTCGTCCTCACCGTAGGCCGGCGAAGAGTGGACGATGCCGGTACCGGCGCCCAGCTCGACGTATTCGGCCAGATACACCGGCGAAAAACGCTCGTAGAACGGATGACGGAAACGGATCAACTCCAGCGCTGCGCCCGGCGCGGTGGCGATCACCTGACCTTGCAGGTTGTAGCGCTGCAGGCAGCTCTCGACCATTTCCTCGGCCAGCAGCAGCAGGCGGTCGCCCACGTCCACCAGCGCGTAGGTGAATTCCGGGTGCACGTTGAGCGCCTGGTTGGCCGGGATGGTCCAGGGCGTGGTGGTCCAGATAACGATGGCGGTCGGTTTGCTCAGGCTGGACAGACCAAAGGCTGCGGCCAATTTGCCTGCGTCCTCGACCGGGAAGGCCACGTCGATGGCTTCGGACTTCTTGTCCATGTACTCGACTTCGGCCTCGGCCAGCGCCGAGCCACAGTCGAAGCAGAAGTTGACCGGCTTGAGGCCCTTGAACACGAAGCCGTTCTTGACCATTTCCGCCAGGGCGCGGATCTCGCCGGCCTCGTTGGCGAAGTTCATGGTCAGGTAAGGGTTGTCCCAATCGCCCAGCACACCAAGACGGATGAAGTTGGCCTTCTGCTCCTCGACCTGCTCGGCGGCATAGGCACGGCAGCGCTCACGGGTCAGGTCCGCCGGCTGGTTCTTGCCGAAGGTGGTCTCCACCTTGTGCTCGATCGGCAGGCCGTGGCAGTCCCAGCCCGGCACGTAAGGCGCGTCGAAGCCGGCCATGGTCTTGGAGCGGGTGATGATGTCCTTGAGAATCTTGTTCAGCGCATGACCGATATGAATGCTGCCGTTGGCATAGGGCGGGCCGTCGTGCAGGACGAACTTCGGCCGACCTTCGCCAATCTTGCGCAGCTTGCTATACAGACCAATCTCGTTCCAGCGCTGCAGGGTCTGCGGCTCGCGTTGCGGCAGGCCGGCCTTCATCGGGAACGGGGTATCGGGCAGATTCAGCGTAGCTTTGTAGTCGGTCATTTCGGGCTCTTCATCAGCGGGTGGCTCTGCCAGTATTCACGGGCAGCGGCGATATCAGCGGCAATCGCCGCCTTCAAGGCCTCCAGCGAGGCGAAACGCTGCTCATCACGCAGCTTGTGGTGGAAAGCCACCGAGAGGCGCCGGCCATAAAGATCACCGGCAAAATCCAGAAGGTGCACTTCCAGATGGGCGCGGCCGTCACCGGCAACGCTGGGGCGCACGCCGATGTTGGCGACGCCCGGTTGAATCACGCCATCGATTTCACAGCTCACCAAATAGACTCCGGTCAGCGGCACCTTGCGCCGCTTGAGCTGGATGTTGGCTGTTGGTGCGTCGAGCTGGCGGCCGAGCTTCTGCCCGTGCAACACCCGACCGGCGATGCGGAACGGTCGGCCGAGCAAGGCTTCCGCCAGAGCGAAATCGCCATCGGCCAGGGCCTGACGCACACGCGTGCTGCTGACCCGGCCGCCCAGCACTTCCACCGTGGTGGAGGCCTCGACGCTGAAACCGTGGCGAAGGCCTGCGGCCTTGAGAAACTCGAAATCGCCGGCCCGGTCGCAGCCGAAGCGGAAATCATCGCCGATCTCCAGGTCCTTGACGCCAAGCCCGTCGACCAGCACACGCTGGACGAACTCGGCGGCCGACAACTCGCGCAAGCGGCGGTTGAAGGCCAGGCACAGCACCATGTCGACGCCTTCGGCGGCCAGCAGCGCAAGCTTGTCACGCAGGCGGGTCAGGCGCGCTGGCGCAGTGTCGGGACCGAAGAATTCACGCGGTTGCGGCTCGAAGATCACCACGCAGCTGGGCACGGCCAGTTCCGCGGCGCGCTCGCGCAGACGCGCCAGGATGGCCTGGTGCCCACGATGAACGCCGTCGAAATTACCGATGGTGACCACACAGCCCCGCGCCTGGGGCTGCAGGTTATGAAGACCTCGAACCAGCTGCATAGCACGCTTCTTGTTCACAAAGTGGCCGATTATACGCACAGCAGGCCATGCACAACAGGCATCGCGACGCCTGAAACCGCTACAACGCCCGTCGGGCAAAATCGCGCGGGCGGAATCCCAATAGCAGCAGCATGCCGAAGTAGGCGACCAGCCCAGCCGCCACCAGGGCGCCCAAACGCAACAGGCGCACGTACATCTCGCCTTCCGCCCAGGCCGGCATGACCTGCAGCAGCCCCAGCAACACGGCGACCATCACCGCGACTGCGACCACCAGCTTGAACAGGAACACGCCCCAGCCCGGCAACGGCTGGAAGATGTCGGCGCGGCGCAGTTGCCAGTACAGCAGGCCGGCATTGAGACAGGCCGCCAGGCTGATCGCCAGCGCCAGGCCGACGTGCGCCATCTCCAGGCCGAAAACGAACAGCGCGTTCATCGCCTGGGTCGCCAACAGGCTGACCACGGCAATCCGTACCGGCGTCTTGATGTTCTGCTGCGCATAGAAGCCCGGCGCAAGGATCTTCACCAGAATCAACGCCAACAGGCCGACCGCGTAGGCCATCAGCGCCTGCTGGGTCATCAGCGAGTCGTTGGCGGTGAACTTGCCGTACTGGAACAGCGAGACCACCAGCGGCTCGGCGAGGATCGCCAACGCCAGGGTGCAGGGCAGCACCAGCAAAAAGCACAGGCGCAGGCCCCAATCGAGCAGGCGCTGGTATTCGTCGCGGTTCTTGCTTGCGTAGGTCTTGGAAAGCGCCGGCAACAGGATGGTGCCCAGCGCCACGCCCAATACGCCCGAAGGCAGCTCCATCAGGCGGTCGGCGTAATACATCCAGGACACCGAGCCGGCCACCAGGAAGGAGGCGAAAATCGTGTTGATGATCAGCGAAATCTGGCTGACCGACACGCCGAAGATCGCCGGCCCCATCTGCTTGAGCACACGCCAGACGCCCAGATCGCCGAAACTCAGGCGCGGCAGCACCAGCATGCCGATCTTCTTCAGGTGCGGCAGTTGCCAGAGCAACTGCGCCAAACCACCGGCCAGCACCGCCCACCCCAGCGCCATGATTGGCGGATCGAAATAAGGCGTCAGGAACAATGCGAAGACAATCATGCTGACGTTCAGCAGCGTCGGCACGAATGCCGGTACCGAGAAACGATTCCAGGTATTGAGCACAGCCCCAGCCAGCGATGACAGGGATATCAGCAATATATAAGGAAAGGTCACCCGCAGCAGGTCGACGGTCAGATCGAAGCGCTCGGCCTCGTCAGCGAAACCCGGCGCCGTAGCCCAGACGATCCAGGGCGCGGCAAGCACGCCAAGAGCCGTGACCAGCGCCAGCACCAGCGTCAGCAAACCGGAAACGTAGGCGATGAAGGTGCGTGTGGCCTCCTCCCCCTGCTGCATCTTGTATTCGGCGAGAATGGGCACGAAGGCCTGGGAGAAGGCCCCCTCGGCGAAGATGCGGCGCAACAGGTTGGGTAGCTTGAACGCCACCACGAAGGCATCGGACGCCACGCCAGCGCCGAAGGTACGGGCGATGGTGGTATCGCGCACGAACCCCAGCACGCGCGAGACCATTGTCAGGGAACTGACGGCAGCCAGGGACTTGAGCAAATTCATGGGGGGTTCGGCTTCCATAAAGGGTTGCAGTAGCGGACAATCCGCCACCCAACGAAGGCGACGAGTGTAGCGAGCCACCACTGGTCAGGCCAGCACAGGAAAGCGTCATCGGACTTGACAGCAGGCAGATGGGTCGGCATGATTCGCGGCCTTATTTGTCGTAACCCCCCAGTTTTCGAGGAGCTTGACGGTGGCCAACTCACCTTCTGCCAAAAAACGCGCCAAACAGGCTGAGAAGCGCCGTAGCCATAACGCCAGCCTGCGCTCGATGGTTCGTACCTACATCAAGAACGTGGTCAAGGCTATTGCTGCCAAGGATCTCGAGCTTGCCAAGACCGCTTACACTGCAGCCGTTCCGGTCATCGACCGCATGGCTGACAAAGGCATCATCCACAAGAACAAAGCCGCTCGTCACAAGAGCCGCCTGAACGCGCACATCAAGGCGCTGGGCGAAGCTGCTGCCGCCTAATCGCGACAGGTTCTTGAAAAACCGGCCCTTGAGGCCGGTTTTTTATTGCCTGCATTTTGTCGAGAAGCCAGGATCGATCTGCGTCCAGGGTTGCCGGCTTACCCGAATCGCGTGGGAGCGGTCTTGACCGCGAAGCTCTTGCTACCGCGATTCGCGGACAAGTCCGCTCCTACAAAAAACCTGGGCTCGACCTGCCCCTTGGTCTGCCGGCTTACCCGAATCGCGTGGGAGCGGTCTTGACTGCGAAGCTCTTGGTACCGCGATTCGCGGACAAGTCCGCTCCTACAAAAAAGCCTGGGCTCGACCTGCCCCTTGGTCTGCCAGCTTACCCGAACCCCGTGGAAGCGGTCTTGACCGCGAAGCTTCTGCTGTCGCGATTCGCGGGCAAACCCGCTCCTACAAAAAGCCTGAGCTCGACCTGCCCCTTGGTCTGCCGGCTTACCCGTTCCCCGTGGGAGCGGTCTTGACCGCGAAGCTTTTGCTGCCACGATTCGCGGACAAGTCCGCTCCCACAAACAGCCTGGCCCGCGCTCACGAGTAGCAGTCAGAGTCCGCACAAAAGCAAAAAAATGCCCGCTTCCTCGATGGAGAGCGGGCATTTTCATTATCAGGACAGATCAGCCGCGAGCGGCCTTGATCACCTCGATATAAGGCTCGGCGTTGCGCTGATCATGAATCAGCGCAATGAAATCATTGCCCTGCGCATCGGTGGCAAAGAGGTCGTAGCCTTCGGCTTTGAAGAAACCCACGAAACGCTCGAAGTCATCGACACGCAGACCGCGGTAAGCCTTGATCAGCTTGTGCAGCGAAGGCGGCGTGGCGTCCGCTGGTTCCACCGCAAGGAACAGCTTGATCGAGTCATCGCTGATTTCTTCGCCAATCACCTGCTTCTTGTCTTTACGCATCGCCCGCTCCCGCCAGCATTACAGAGGGCCGGCAGTTTACCGCCGAGCCGCGCGCGGCTCAACGCGCAGCCGGGCAAGCTAACACGCAAACAATCGACGCGACAGCCGACCTAGGTCATGCCGCGACACGCAAACCGCCCCCTATAATGCGCCAAGCCATTAGGGAGCCAGCATGTCACGCCCATCGTTACCGCTGTTCGCCGCCTGGCGCCAGACCCTGCGTACGGGCTATTCCTGGAAGGCCCTGCGCGGGGATCTGAGCGCTGGCCTGACGGTCGGCATCATCGCCATTCCGCTGGCCATGGCGCTGGCCATTGCCGTAGGCGTGGCGCCGCAGCACGGTCTTTATACCGTCCTGATCGCCGCGCCCTTGATCGCACTGTGCGGCGGCTCGCGCTTCAACATATCCGGTCCCACTGCCGCCTTCGTGGTGATTCTGCTGCCGATCACCCAACAGTACGGACTCGGCGGATTACTGCTGTGCACCTTGATGGCCGGCGTCATCCTGATCTGCCTGGGCCTGCTGCGCGCCGGTCGCCTGATCGAATTCGTGCCCTACCCGGTGACGCTGGGTTTTACCGCCGGTATCGGCATTGTCATCGCCGTTCTGCAGATCAAGGACCTGTTCGGCCTGCACCTGGCCGAAGCGCCGCAACACCTGCTGGAACAGCTGAATCTACTGGTACGTGCACTTCCCGGCTTGCAGCCCGGCGACACGCTGGTTGGCGCCGCGTGCCTGGCGATACTGCTGATCTGGCCGCGCCTGGTGCCGAAGATCCCTGCGCATCTGGTAGCCCTGGCGATCGGCGCAGTGCTGGCACTGGCGCTGGAGCACCTGGGAATGCCGGTGGCGACACTGGGCGAGCGCTTCAGCTATCAGCTCGATGGCATCGAGCATCCCGGCATCCCGCCTTTCCTGCCGGACCTCGCGCTCCCCTGGAACCTACCGGGCCCTGACGGCCAACCACTGATATTGTCGTTCGAACTGATCCGCCAACTGCTCGCCCCGGCCTTCGCCATCGCCATGCTCGGCGCCATCGAGTCATTGCTGTGCGCAGTGGTGGCCGATGGCATGACCGGCAGCAAGCATGACCCCAACGCCGAATTGATCGGCCAGGGCCTGGGCAATCTCGCTGCGCCGTTCTTCGGCGGCATCACCGCCACCGCGGCCATTGCACGCACGGCAGCCAACGTGCGTGCCGGCGCGTTTTCCCCACTGGCGGCGCTGGTTCATGCCGGCGTGGTACTCGCAGCGATTCTGCTGCTCGCGCCGCTGTTCAGCTACCTGCCGATGGCCGCCCTGGCCGCGCTGCTATTGATGGTGGCGTGGAACATGAGCGAGCCGCAGCATGTCGCCCACACCCTGCGCATCGCACCACGCAGCGATGTGCTGGTGCTGCTCACCTGCCTGGTGCTGACGGTGCTGTTCGATATGGTGCTTGCCGTGGGCGTCGGCCTGCTGCTGGCGGCCGGCTTGTTCATCAAGCGTATGAGCGAACTGACCGATACCGCGGCACTGAATCGGAATCAGCGCGAGGCGCTGCAGGACCTGCCCGAGCATGTGCTGGCCTACGCCATCCGCGGCCCACTGTTCTTCGGCGCGGCCGAAAAGGCGCTGAGCGTGCTACGCCGCTTCACCCCAGGGGTGCGAGTCGTGATCGTCGAAATCAGCGCGGTGCCGCTGCTGGACATGACCGCCATCGCCGCGCTGGACAATGTGCTGCGTGACTATCACCAACAGGGCATTGCCCTGATCCTCGCGGGTCCCTCAGCACAGGTGCGACTGCAACTGCGCCGCGCCGGCATTCACCGACGCGCCGGGCAGTTGGCTTACGTTCATGATTTGCCGCAGGCGCGGGAGAAAGCCCTGCGCTGGCTGGATGGTACGCCGGAAGCGGCACACCCCGGGTAGGCGTCGTGCGCCATGCGCACGGAAAAGACCAATGCGCGGCGCACACGGCCTCGTCATGGCCCAAGATCGCGAGCAGAGCTCGCTCCTACAAAATAGAGGCGGGTTACAGGCCCTTGACCGCGAAGATGCCGGCGGCGTTGCGCCAGTAGCCCTTGTAGTCCATGCCGTAACCGAAGATGTAGCGATCGATGCACTGCAGGCCTACGTAATTGGCTTTCAGGTCGGGACGTGCCTTGCGGTCGTGATCCTTGTCGATCAGCACCGCGGTATGCACGGCACGTGCGCCGGCATGGCGGCAGAAATCGATGATCGCACCGAGGGTGTGCCCTTCATCGAGAATGTCGTCGATGATCAGCACGTCGCGATCGATGAACGACACTTCCGGCTTGGCTTTCCAGAACAGTTCGCCACCGCTGGTTTCGTTGCGGTAACGGGTCGCGTGCAGGTAGGACGCCTCAAGCGGGAAGTTCAGCTTGGTCAGCAGCTTGCCGGAGAAGATCAGGCCGCCGTTCATCACGCAGAACACCACCGGGTTGCGCTCGGCCAGCTCGTCGTTGATCTGGCTGGCGACCTTGTCGATGGCCGCTTCCACCTCGGCTTCGGTGTACAGGCAGTCGGCTTCCGCCATGACTTGGCGAATGTGCGCGAGATCGGCGGACATGATGAGACTCTCTCTTGATCGGGCGGATGAATGGCGGCGAGCAGCCTGAAAGCTGATCGACTCGTCAAATAAAAGCGGGCAAAGGTACAGACCCGTGCAGCGCTTGCCAAGTATCGGCAGACCAGCGTAGCCGATGCGCCATGCCGGACGTCGTGACTTATCAATCACCCACCACTTGGCATGAGCAATGCTTTAATCTAACGCGATTTTTCCCAGAGCCCCGTTGGAGATCCCAGCCCATGCCCACTCGCGAGATCCGCCACCCGCTGATCCGTCACAAGATCGGCCTGATGCGCCGCGCCGATATCAGCACCAAGAATTTCCGTGAGCTGGCCCAGGAAGTGGGCGCCCTGCTGACTTATGAAGCCACCAATGACCTGCCGCTGGAAGCCTACAACATCGAAGGCTGGGCCGGCACCGTGCAGGTCGAGAAGATCGCCGGCAAGAAGATCACCGTCGTGCCCATCCTGCGTGCCGGCATCGGCATGCTCGATGGCGTGCTCAGCCTGATTCCAGGTGCCAAGGTCAGCGCCGTGGGCGTCGCGCGCAACGAGGAAACCCTCGAGGCGCACACCTACCTGGAGAAGCTCGCACCGGAAATCGACTCGCGTCTGGCCCTGATCATCGACCCGATGCTGGCCACCGGCGGCTCGATGGTCGCCACCATCGACCTGCTGAAGAAGGCCGGCTGCAAGGACATTCGCGCCATGGTACTGGTCGCCGCCCCCGAGGGCATCGAGGCGGTCGAGCAGGCTCACCCGGACGTGACCATTTTCACCGCCTCCGTCGATCAGCGTCTGAACGAGCACGGCTACATCATTCCGGGGCTGGGTGATGCCGGCGACAAGATCTTCGGCACCAAGCAGAAGGACGCCTGACATGTCGCAGACGGACTTCAACGATCCGCTGTGGCGCCAGGGCATTGCCGGCGCACAGATGCTCTTCGTGGCCTTCGGCGCCCTGGTGCTGATGCCGCTGATCACCGGCATGGACCCCAACGTGGCATTGTTCACCGCAGGTATCGGCACCCTGCTGTTCCAGCTGGTGACCAAGCGTCAGGTTCCGGTTTTCCTCGCCTCCAGCTTCGCCTTCATCGCGCCGATCCTGGCAGCCAAGGGCGAGTTCGGCCTGCCTGCCGTGATGGGCGGTGTGATCGCCGCTGGTCTGGTCTACATCCTGCTTTCGCTTTTGGTCAAACTGCGCGGTCCCAACTTCATCGACCGTCTGTTGCCCCCGGTGGTGATCGCACCAGTGATCATTTCCATCGGTCTGGCGTTGTCGCCGGTGGCGGTGAACATGGCCATGGGCAAAGCTGGTGACGGCAGCGTCGAGCTGGTGCCGTACAACACCGCGATGATGATCTCGATGCCAGCTTTGATCACCACGCTGCTGGTGGCCGTGCTGGGCAGCGGCATCTTTCGCCTGGTGCCGATCCTCGCCGGTATCGCGGTTGGTTGCGCCATCGCCGCCGTGCTCGGGGTGATCGATACTAGCGCCGTGAGCCAGGCCTCCTGGCTCGCCGTGCCCAACTTCATCGCACCGGAGCTGCATTGGGGCGCCATCCTGTACATGGTGCCCGTGGCCCTGGCGCCGGCCATCGAGCACATCGGTGGCGTGGTCGCCATCGGCAACGTCACCGGCAAGAACTTCGTCAAGAACCCCGGGCTGCACCGCACCCTGCTGGGTGATGGACTCGCCACCTCGGCCGCCGGCATGTTCGGTGGCCCGCCCAATACCACCTATGCCGAAGTCACCGGCGCGGTGATGCTGACCAAGAGCTATAACCCGAAGATCATGACCTGGGCTGCGGTATTCGCCATCGCCCTGGCCTTTATCGGCAAGTTCGGCGTGGCCCTGCAGAGCATTCCGGTACCGGTGATGGGCGGCATTCTCTGCCTGCTGTTCGGCTCCATCGCCGTGGTCGGCCTGAACACTTTGATTCGTCACCAGGTCGATCTGTCCGAAGCGCGTAACCTGATCATCGTTTCGGTGACCCTGGTGTTCGGCATCGGCGGCATGGTCATCGGCGGCAAGGAATTCGCCCTGTCGGGGATATCCCTGTGCGCGATCAGCGCCCTGCTGCTCAATCTGGTGTTGCCGGGCAGCGCCGGCTGGCGCAAGCGGGACGTGGAAGAAGCCTGATTCCGTCGCCCAATGAAAAAGCCCGCGATCATCGCGGGCTTTTCGTCTGCACGGCGTTACGACTTACCAGCCAACGCCGAAGCCCAAGGTGTAGCGGGTTTCATCCAGGTCACCCTCGGCGCCGCTGACCATGTCCTTCTCGGCTTTCACGTTCAGCGAAGCCCAGTCGGTCACCTTGTAGCGCAGGCCGATCTCGGCATCCAGGCTGTAATCGGCCGCACCGCTCAGCGGGCGACCGACTTCGCCGACGCTGAACAATTCGACGGTCTTGCCGACCAGATAGCGGTTGTAGTCCCACTTCACGCTCATGGCGTAGAAGCGATCCTGTTCGCCATTGCTATAGCGGTAGTCGCTGCGGTTGGCCAGGGTGGCAACAGAGAAGGCGCCCAGCTCGTCATCCCAGAACTGGTAACCGGGGCCGGTACCGAGGGTGCGCTGACGCTCGACCTCTTCGATGCGGTCGCGCTTGTATTCGAAGCGCCCCTGCCAGAACCATTTCTCGGTAAGGAAGCGATCGAGCGCGTATTCGGCGCTCCAGTTGTCGGTGCTGACGACGTCATCCTTCAACTCACGGTTGTAATCGGCGAGCGCATTGTGCCGCCAAAGACCGTGACGGGCCTGGGTCTTCAGATCGACATCGTAATCGTCGGAATCGCGCTCGCCGCGCTTGTAGTCCAGACCGAGATCGATATTGCCCTTCCAGGTGAAATCTTCCACCAACGGCTTGGGCTTCATGATCTGCTCGATCTGCGTCAGTTCGATGGTCTTGGGCGCCTCGCCATTGGCCAGCGTCACCTTGCCGGGCTCGGCGGCCAGCAGCGACTTGGCGCGCTCACCATCTACGGGGCCGAGCTTGACCAGCAGCTCATGCTCGCTTTCCAGGGTGGCGATCTTCTTCCAGTCCAGCGGGATGGAGCCGCCGTAGTCGGTTTCCAGCAACAGCTTGCTGCCGTCGAAGAAGCGGATGGTGCCAGTCAGGCGATCACCGTTCTTCAACCAGACGGTATCGGCGAAGGTAACTGAACTGCACAAGGCGATGCTCAACCCGAGCAGGGACAGCGATGTAGAGCGAGGCATAAGGGAGATATAGAGGTTCGTGAGCGAAAGCCGGGCATTATCCGCAAGCCCGACGCCAGAGCAACAGCTGACCGATCCAGACAGCTAGAGTTCAGGTTTTTCCGCTGGGCGGCATTTCGCGGGGCGACTTCACCAGCCCACGCCAATACCGATCAGATAATGTCGATCTGAAACGGTCTGCCCCTGCCCCCGCAATTGATCCAGCTCATACAGGAGCGACAGCCGCGCCCACTGATTGAGTCGGTAGCGCAGACCGAACTCGCTATCGAGCACGTAGTCGATCTCATCGACATGCGGAATCTGCAATTCGGCGTTAGCGTAAAACTCCAGCCGCGTGCCCCAAAGCAAGCGCTTGTAGTCCAACTCCAGCGATGTGGTGCTGAAGGCCAGGTCAGCGACATCCGACTCCAGGCGTACGCGATTGACTTGGCCGATCAGATCAAAGCGCCCCAGTTCATCGTCCCAAAAGCGATAGCCGGGGCCAGTACCGGCGATGCGCTGGCGATCGACCGTCTCGAACTCATCCTCGGCTTGCTCAACCCCGACCCGCCAGAACCAGTGTTCGGTGAAAAAGCGATCAAGGTCGTACTCCAGCTCCCAATTGTCCTCGACCTTTCTGTCGTTCTTGGTTTCGCGCTCCAGCTCGCCGCTGAGCACATGACGCCAGCGGCCGTGCTCAAAACGGGTATTGCCCTTGAGCTTCCACTCATCGACATCGTTCTGGTTGCGCTTCATGTCCAGCTTGGCGTCTAGGTTGCCCTCCCAGAGGTGATCCTCCAGCAGCGGCCGTGGCGGCACCAAGCGTTTGATCTCTGCTAGAGGCAGGGTGTACTCGCGCTCTCCCTGCACCCGGACCATGCCCGCTCCGGCCGCGGCCAACCTTTCGCTGCGCTCGCTGTCGAAACCGCTGCGCCGCACCAGCAGGGGCTTGTCCGAACTGAGGGTATCGATATCCTTCCAGTCGATCAGCACCTGGCCGGCGTATTTGGTTTTCAGGGCCAGCTTGCCGCCATCGAGCAGGATGATCTCGCCGCTGAGGCGATCACCGTTGTTCAACCATACGGTATCGGCCCAGAGCGGGGCTGCCAGGGTAAACAGGAACAAGGCGATCAGTACGCGCATGATGAGGGCACACCCTATGGGCAAGACGAAACCGCCAGAGTCTGCATGGCCGGCATCGCCACCGGCAAGCGTGGAGGCGCGCCGCGAAGCGCTGTACCTGGTGTTGGCGCAGGTTCCGCAAGGCAAGGTCGTCAGCTATGGCGAGCTGGCGCAATTGGCCGGCCTTGGCCGCGCAGCGCGCTGGGTCGGCCGCACGCTAAGCCAGTTGCCCGACGGCACCACCCTGCCCTGGCACCGGGTAATCGCCGCGGGCGGTCGCCTCAGTCTGGCGGCCGGGAGCCCTTCTGGCGCGGAACAACGCGCGCGCCTGCGCGCAGAAGGCATCAGCATCCTGAACGAACGTGTGGATATGCGTCGTCACGGCTGGCGCCCGATGGAGCACAGCAGTTAGAGTGCGCCCTACGAACCACCCCTGCCCAGATTCGAGCCTGATGCCACGCAAATCCTGGCGAGAAGCCCTCGCCACCTATGCCAATCCCGCCACACTGGCTCTTCTGCTTCTGGGTTTCGCCGCCGGCCTGCCCTACATGCTGGTGTTCTCGACCCTTTCGGTATGGCTGCGCGAAGCCGGTGTGGCGCGCGAGACCATCGGTTTCGCCAGCCTTATCGGCCTGGCCTATGCCTTCAAGTGGGTCTGGGCGCCGATGCTCGACCAGTGGCGCCTGCCGCTGCTCGGCAAGCTCGGCCGCCGTCGCTCCTGGCTGGTGCTTTCGCAAGGCCTGGTCGCCATTGGCCTGATCGGCATGGCCAATTACGACCCGCAAACGCACCTGTCCTCGCTGATCGCCCTCGCCGTGCTGGTGGCCTTCGCCTCGGCCACCCAGGACATCGCCGTCGACGCCTATCGCCTGGAGATTCTCGGCGACGAACATCAGGCTGCGCTGGCCGCCGCCTACATGACCGGCTACCGCGTCGCCGCACTGTTGGCCACCGCCGGCGCGCTGTACTTCGCCGAAGGCTTCGGCTCGACCGCCAAGGATTACCAGTTCGGCGCCTGGACCGGCACCTACCTGGTCTTTGCCCTGCTCATGCTGCCTGGGCTGCTTACCTCCCTGTGGATGCGTGAGCCGCCGGCGCCACCACACATTCATGTCGCACCGCCCAAGCACGGCTTCTTCCATCAGTTGCTGGCGATCCTCGCGGTGATCGTACTGGTCATCGCCGTGCCGACCATGTTCATCCAGTTCTACCAAAGCGACCTGATGCTCATGCTGCTCGGCGATGTCAGCATGCAGGAGCTGCTCTACAACGACCGCGCCTTCCTGCGCGCCATGCTCTACAGCACACTGGCCTGCGTGTGCGCCTCCGGCTTGTTCTGGGGCGGGCTGGCGCCGGTGCTGAAAACCGCCGCGGCGAAATACGGTTTCTTCCACCAGCTACTTTCCGTGCTGCTGCTGATCATCCTGCTGATTTCCATTCCGGCGATGGTCACCCAGTTCTACGAAAGCGACCTGCCGCTGCTGTTCCAGGGCCAGATGAGCCTGCAGGACCTGCTGTATTACGACCGAGCCTTCCTTCGCGCACTGCTCTATACCCTGCTCACCGGCCTGTCGATATCCAGCCTGTTCTGGGGCGGCATGGCCCCGGTGCTCACACCGATCAACGACTTCATCGTGCGTTATCGCTGGCAGGCGTTGCTGCTGCTGAGCCTGATCGCCACCTATCGCCTTTCCGACACGGTAATGGGCGTGATGGCCAATGTGTTCTACATCGACCAGGGCTTCACCAAGGAGCAGATCGCCAGTGTCAGCAAGGTCTTCGGCCTGGTGATGACCCTGCTCGGCGCAGGTGTAGGCGGCCTGCTGATCGTACGTTTCGGCATTATGCCGATCCTGCTGATCGGCGCGGCGGCGTCGGCCGCGACCAACCTGTTGTTCATGCTGCTGGTGGGCATGGGCCCGCACCTAAACATGCTGATCGTCACCATCAGCTGCGACAACTTCAGTGCAGGTTTGGCTACATCAGCGTTCGTCGCCTATCTGTCGAGCCTGACCAACCTGAAGTTCTCCGCTACCCAGTACGCCCTGCTCAGCTCCATCATGCTGCTGCTGCCACGTCTGATCGGCGGTTATTCCGGGGTGATGGTGGAGCACCTCGGCTACGCCAACTTCTTCCTAACCACGGCGCTGATGGGCATTCCGACGCTGCTGCTGATCCTGCTGCAGTGGCAGCGCCAGAGCAGACAAAGCTAGGCGCCACCGCACATGCGCCACGGCACCTGCCGCAAGAGCACTGGCAGTCTCGAAAACAGGCATAAAAAAACCGGCCAAATCTCGCCTGGCCGGTCTCGTTCTGCCGCAATAGACGCGCTTATTCGGCTGGCGCGCTCTCGTGCACCATATGCACCACCCGCTGCGGGAATGGGATGCCGATGCCACGCATCTTGAGTCGGTCACGGGCCTGCTCGTTGAGCATGAACATCACATCCCAATAGTTGGGCGTATCGACCCAAAGACGCAGGGACACGGTAATGGCACTGTCACCCAGGGCGCTCACTACCACAACCGGCGCCGGTTCCCTGAGCACACGCTCGTCCTGTGCCAGCTCCAGCAGCACTTCACGGGCTGCCTGCAGATCGGCCTCGTAATCAACGCCCACATCGAACACTACCTTGCGCGTCGGCTGACGGTTGTAGTTGGTGATGATGCCGTTGGACAGGTTGCCGTTCGGCACGATGACCGTCTTGTTGTCGCCGGTACGCAGCACGGTATGGAAGATCTGAATGCTGTCGACCGTGCCCATCACGCCCTGAGCCTCGATCCAGTCACCAATACGCAGCGGGCGGAACAGCAGGATCAACACACCGCCAGCGAAGTTCGCCAGGCTGCCCTGCAAGGCCAGACCAATCGCCAGGCCTGCAGCACCGATCGCAGCGATGAAGGACGTAGTTTCCACGCCGACCATCGAGGCCACGCTGATGATCAGCAGCACCTTGAGGATGATATTGGCCATGCTGCCAATGAAGCCCTGCAGCGCCGGATCGGCCTTGCGCGCGGCCAGCAGCTTGCTGATGTTGCCGGTCAGACGATTGATGAACCACCAGCCGATCAGCAGGGTTACCAGGGCCAACAGCAGCTTGCTGCCGTATTGCATGATCAGAGGGATCCACGTTTGCGATTCACGCAGGAGCTGATCGATTTCAGCATTGAGATCCATAGGGATTGCTCCTTGGTTGGGGCGAAACGACAACGCCATGGCTGCGCCTACAGCCATGGCGTTATGGGCATGATGAATGCGACGCCGGGCAGACGCGCGGGTTCAATCACCCATTCAATCGCGGAAGTTATTGAACTGCAGCGGCATGCCGAATTCGTGACCACGCAGATGGGCGATGGCCTCCTGCAGGTCATCGCGCTTCTTGCCGGTGACACGCACCTGCTCGCCCTGGATGGCGGCCTGCACCTTGAGCTTGGCGTCCTTGATGTGGGCGACGATCTTCTTCGCCAGCTCCTTGTCGATGCCCTCGCGGAAGGTGACTTCCTGCTTCATCACCTTGCCGGAGGCGTAAGGTTCCTTGGTTTCCATGCACTGGCAGTCGATCTTGCGCTTGATCAGGCTGCTGCGCACGATGTCGAGCATCTGCTCGAGCATGAACTCGGCTTCGGCGGTCAAGGTCAGCGCCTTGTCCTTGCTCTCGATGCTGCACTTGCCGCGCAGGTCGAAACGGCGGTCGAGTTCCTTGATGGCGTTGTCGACCGCATTGGTCAGTTCGTGTTTGTCCAGTTCAGACACGACGTCGAACGAAGGCATGAGTGGGCTCCTGATGGACGGCGCGATCCTCTTCACGGAGTGAGCGCGCCTGACTTGACGATAACTTTGGCGGGCCCATTATACCCAGTCTGATATACGCCGCTTGGCGTCCTTCCTCTCTGCCTGCGAGCCTGCACCATGCCCAACCCCCATCTCAGCATCCTGGTGGTGGACGACGCCAAGTTTTCCAGTGCCATGATCGGTCGTGCCCTGAGCCAGGCCGGCTACCAGGACGTGCGCTTCGCCAGCAGCGCCAGCGAAGCGCTGCAGTTGCTGGAGCAGCGCCCGGCCAGCGTATTGCTGGCCGACTGGCTGATGCCCGAGATCGACGGCCTGGAGCTGACCGCGCGGGTGCGCCAGCTGGACGAGACGGCCGATCACTACACCTACATCATCCTGCTGACCGGCAAGGAAGGCGAAAACGTCCTCGGCGAAGCCTTCGACCGTGGCGTCGATGACTTCATCAGCAAGGCGGCGATGAACGAGCAACTGGTGCCACGCGTCTACGCCGCCGACCGGCTGTGCAATACCTTGCAGCGCCTGCTGCACGAGAACCGCATGCTGACGCAGAACATCGCCAGCCTGGAGCGGCGCAATCTGGTCGACCCGCTCACCGGCCTGGGCAACCCGCGCTACCTGCGCCAGAAGCTCGGCGACAGCCTGCGCCAGATCGAATCGCGCGGCGGCGCCGTGTGCTACCTGCTGATCGGCCTGCAGGATGCCGGGCAGCTGCGCAGCCAGTATGGCGACCGGTTCTTCAACGAATTGCTGCATGGCGTCGCGCGCCGCCTGCAGCAACTGGTGCGGCCACTGGACGTGCTGACCCGCCTGGATGACAACCACTTCGGCCTGATCACCCTGCTCGAAGACCTGCACGAATGCTCGCCGAGTAGCTTCAAACGCCTGCATGAGGGGCTAAATCTCAAGGCATTCAAGACCAGCGAGGGCTTCATCACCCTCAAGGCCGGTATCAGCCTGGTCGGGCTGGACGCCAAGGCCCTGCCAACCGACCCCGAGCAGCTGATCCAGCACGCGGAGAAGTTGCTCGCAGAGTCCTACGCCAGCGGCCGGGTCGCCGCCATGCGCCTGCCTCTGCCGTGACCTGGCACATCCTCGGCGCCGGCAGCCTCGGCAGTCTCTGGGCCACTCGCCTGGCCCGCGCCGGCTTGCCGGTCAGGCTGATCCTGCGCAACCGGCGACGCCTCGAAGCCTATCGCCAGGCCGGCGGCCTGACGCTGATCGAAGCGGGCCACGCCCAGCAGTACGCGATTGCCGCGGAACTGCCACAGACGGACACGCCAATCCAACGCCTGCTGCTCGCCTGCAAGGCCTATGGCGCGCAGGACGCGGTGACCAGTATCGCCACGCGTCTGGCCCCCGGTGCCGAGCTGCTGCTGTTGCAAAATGGCCTGGGCAGCCAGGATGAGGTCGCGCAACGTCTACCCGGCCAGCGCTGCCTGTTCGTCTCCAGCACCGAAGGCGCCTTTCGCCCTGCCGACTTCCAGGTGGAGTTCGCCGGACATGGCCACAACTGGCTGGGCGACCCGGGCAATCCCCAGCCGCCCACCTGGCTGAACGAGCTGCAGCGCGCCGGCATCGCCCACCAGTGGAGCCCGGACATCCTCGCGCGCCTGTGGCGCAAGCTCGCGCTCAATTGCGCGATCAATCCGCTCACCGTATTGCACGACTGCCGCAACGGCGGGCTGGCCGAACATCCGGCCGAGGTCGCCACCCTATGCGCCGAACTCGCCGAGCTGCTGCAGCGCTGTGGCCAACCGGCTGCGGCGGAAGATCTGCTCGAGGAAGTACGGCGAGTGATTCACGCCACCGCGGCGAACTACTCGTCCATGCATCAGGACGTAGCCCAGGGTCGCCGCACCGAGATCAGCTATCTGCTGGGCTACGCCTGCGCCGCGGCGCAGCGCCATCAGTTGCACTTGCCACACCTGCAGCACCTGCAACAACGCCTGCTCGGCCACCTGCAAGCACGCGGCCTGCCCGTGAACTAGCGGCCCAGGCCGTGGCAATGGCTGCCCCGGCGCGCTAACCTGCCCTTTTCATTCACCACAGCGATAACCTCATGAGACTGCGTCAGCGCCTGGAAAACCTGCCGGTTGGCCGTAAACTGCTCGCTGCGCTGCTGGTGTTGCTCGCCGCGGTGATGCTGGTGGCCAACCTGGCCTTTATCAGCGCGGCGTACTGGATCACTCAGGAGAGCATGGCGCCACAGGCCCTGCACACCCTCGGCCGGCTCATCGCCAGCCCGGCGCTGAGCGCGCAGGCGCTGCGCTCGCCGGACTCGGCCGAAGCACTACTAAAACGCCTGGACGAATACGCGCCGCTGCGTGCCGCGGTGATCTACGACGGCAACGGCAACAGCGTGGCGCAGTTGCAGCGCGGTGAAAAACTGCAGCTGCCGCAAGAGCTCGACGAACTGCAGAACTGGCGCGTAACCGCCTTCCGTACCAACCTGCTGGTCGAGCTGCCGCATCCAAGCGGCCGCCCCGGAGCGCTGTTGCTGGTCGCCTCCAGCGAGCTGCCTGGCGCGTTCTATACCGGCACCCTGACCGCCAGCCTGGTCATCCTGGCCTTCAGCGTGCTGCTCTGGCTGCTGGTGGCCAAACAGATCAAACGCCTGGTGACCAAACCCATCCGGCGTCTGGAAGAGCTCTCACGCCAGGTCACCCGCGAAGAGAACTATGCACTGCGTGCCAATCGCGGCAATCAGGATGAAATCGGCAGCCTGGCCGACGCCTTCAACACCATGCTGATGCGTATGGAGGCACGCGAGCAGCAGCTCAAGCGCGCCCGCGACGACGCCCAGCAGGCCTTCGACCAGGCGCAGAGCCTGGCCGAGGAAACCCGCCACTCCAATCGCAAGCTGGAGCTGGAAGTACAGGTGCGCAGCAAGATCGAGAAGAAGCTCACCGGTTTTCAGAACTACCTCAACAGCATCATCGACTCCATGCCTTCGGCGCTGATCGCCCTCGACGAACAGCTCTACGTGACGCAATGGAATCAGGAGGCCAGCGCCCTGTCCGGCACCCGCCTGGAGGAGGCGCTGAACCAACCGTTCTTTCTCGCATTCCCACCGCTCAAGCCGTTTCTCTCGCAACTCAAGCACACCGCCGAACAGCACAGGGTGGAAAAGATCGAGCGCGTGACCTGGCACAGGGGCGAGGATCCCCACCACTACGCGCTGACCTTCTATCCGCTGATGGGCAGCGCCGGGCGCGGTGTGGTGATCCGTATCGACGACATCACCCAGCGCCTGGCCCTCGAGGAAATGATGGTGCAGTCGGAGAAGATGCTGTCGGTCGGCGGCCTGGCCGCGGGCATGGCGCACGAGATCAACAACCCGCTCGGCGCCATCCTGCACAACGTGCAGAACATTCGCCGACGCCTGTCACCGGACCTGGAAAGGAACCTCGAACAGGCCGAGCAGGCTGGCGTCAGCCTGGCCGTCATCCAGCACTACATGACGGCGCGCGAGATACCGCGCCTGCTCGACGGCATCCAGCAGGCCGGCCAGCGCGCCGCCAAGATCGTCAGCCACATGCTCAGTTTCAGCCGACGTAGCGACCGCCAGCTCTCGCCCTGCGACCTGCCGGCGCTGATCGATCAGGCTCTGGATATCGCCGGCAACGACTTCGACCTGGCCGACAGCTTCGATTTCAGAACACTGGAGATCGTGCGCCAGTTCGACCCGATGCTGGGACCGGTAGCCGGTACCGCCAACGAACTGGAGCAGGTGCTGCTCAACCTGCTGAAGAACGCTGCCCAGGCCATCCATCAGCGCGATGACGAGGCCGAGCCCGGCCGCATCATTCTGCGCACCCGGCAAGCCGGCAACTGGGCGGAAGTTCAGGTGGAAGACAACGGCACAGGCATGAACGAAGCGGTGCGCAAGCGCATCTTCGAGCCGTTCTTCACCACCAAGGAGGTCGGCCAGGGCACAGGCCTCGGCCTGGCGGTCTCCTATTTCATCGTCACCAACAATCACAAGGGGCAGATGGAGGTGCACTCCACGCCGGGCCAGGGCACCTGCTTCACCCTGCGCCTGCCGTTGGCCTCGCTGCCCGAGAACACAGGACTCTGAGCCATGGGCTTTCGCCTCTCGAAGATCTACACCCGCACCGGCGACAAAGGGGAAACAGGCCTGGCCGATGGCCGCCGAGTCGGCAAGGACCACCCACGTATCGACGCCATCGGCGAGCTGGACACGCTCAACAGCCAGCTCGGCCTGCTGCTCGCCGACCTGGATGAAGCGGCAGCGACCAGACCGGGCTTCAAGGAGATCAGCGAGGTGCTGAGCCCCTGCCAGCACCGCCTGTTCGATCTTGGCGGCGAACTGGCGATGCCTGAGTACCAGGCGCTGCAAGCGGGGGAAATCGAACGCCTGGAGGCTGTTATCGACCGTTGGAACGAAGAGGTGGGGCCACTGGAAAACTTCATCCTGCCTGGCGGCTCGAGACTGATCGCTCAGGCCCATGTCTGCCGCAGCTTCGCCCGCAGCGCCGAGCGCCGCTGCCAGCACCTCAACGCCGTCGAGCCGCTACGCGCCGAGAGCCTGGCTTACGTCAACCGTCTTTCCGACCTGCTGTTCGTGGCCGCCCGTCTGATTGCCAGACGCCAGGGCGTTGCCGAGGTACTGTGGAAGGCGGTTGACAAGCCTTAGGGACAGCCCGATACGCCTGAAACCTCAAATTTGGAGAGGGTTAGGACCGAGCTCTGCTCGCGAAGTTTCTTAGACTCGCCGACGTTCGCGAGCAGAGCTCGCTCCTACAGGAATACGGCGTCCCACAAGGGATAATTGGCGAGCTGCTTGACCAAGCCGGCGCGCAAAGGGTTGGCGACGATATACCGAGCGATGTCACGTACATCATCCTCCCGGCGTAAAGCCCGGTCGTGGTAGCCGGATTGCCATATCTTGCCACTGCGCTGTAAACGCTGGTTGATCGCCTTGGCACTGCGCGACTTGACCTGCTGCAACAGCCTCTCCAAGTCGCACTGCCTCAGTTGAAGCAACCAGTGAAAGTGATCCGGCATAACAACCCAGCACAGCGAGTTGGCTAGCCCTTGCTCCTCAGCTAGACGTAATTCGTCGATCACAAGCCGCCCCACAAAAAAGTCGTGAAACCACGGCTGTCGCCGGTGGGTAACGGCTGTAATCGAATATATGCGACCAGACTCAGAAAAGCGGCCGCTTCGCAGATGAGACGTATGGTAACGGGGCATTCCTTGCCTCCAGCGTGTCCGATACCTCAGATATAGACGGTAGGAGCGAGCTCTGCTCGCGAAGCTTCTTGGACATAGCCGATGTTCGCGAGCAGAGCTCGCTCCTACAGACCATTGTTAGCCGGCCAGAACGCGCGGATACCCGCTACACCTTGCGCGCCGGTCTGCCAGGCGCGTTCGATATCGGCCGGGGCAACGCCGCCCAGCAGATAGGCAGGCAGGTTGAAATGGGTCAGCATTTCGCGCGCAGCCTCCCAGCCCAGCGGCTGTGCCTCAGGGTGCGTCGCGGTCGCCTGCACCGGCGACAGGGTGACGAAATCCACACCCATCTGCGCCGCCAGCGCCAGCTCCTCGGCACTGTGGCAGGAGGCCGCCAGCCAGCGATCCTCCGGGAAAGGCCGGCCACCCGCGGCATACTTGCGAATTTGCTCGGCAGTCAGGTGCCAGCCGGCAGCAGGAAAGTCTCCCAGCCACTCCAGCGGCCCCTTGAGCATCAGTTGCGCCTTGCCGGCGCACAGACCCTGCACGTCGACAGCCAGGTCGCGATACTGCGGATCGAACATGTTCGGCGCGCGCAACTGAATCAACCGTACTCCCTGCGTCAGAGCACTGCGGATACCGGCGAGCAGCTCACTCGGCTCCAGGCCATCCGGGGTGATCAGGTAGCGATCCGGCAGGCGCGCGGCGGCGACTATGGGCTTGTTGGCAGCCGGGAACTCATATTCCAGCAACTGCCGCTCGCTGGCCCAGGCCAGCGGCTGGCCTTCTGCGCCATGCGGCTCGCCACCGAAGGCCGAGACTTCCCAAACATCCAGCAACACCTGCTTGTCCGGGTAGTCGTGGCGAATCTGGATCAACGGACGCGCCGCTTGTGGACGAATGCCCAACTCCTCCTCCAGTTCGCGATCAAGAGCGACACGCACCGCCTCGCCCTCTTCCACCTTGCCGCCGGGAAATTCCCACAGGCCGCCCTGATGTTTGTCCTCGGGCCGCCTGGCGATCAGGATGCGTCCATCGACACCCCGAATCACCGCTGCGGCGACATGCACACGCTTCAACCCTTCACCTCCTGCAATGCCGCCTGATACCAGCGCTGGAACGCCGGCCAGCGATAGATGGTTTCGACATAGGCCGCTGCTGCTGTCGGCAGCGCCACACGATAGCTGCGCAGTCGCGCGGCGACCGGCGCATAGAAGGCGTCGGCGATGCCGGCTTGGCCGAACAGGTAGTTGCCGGCGCTGGCGTAACGCTCGCGGCAGCCGGCCCAGATCGCGCAGATGCGGTCTATATCGGCCTGCGCCGCGTCAGGCAGTTCGGCCAGTGCCTTGTCTCGCGCCAGGTCCATGGCCAGGTGGCTGCGCAGCGCGCTGAAACCGCTGTGCATTTCAGCGCAAATGCTGCGCGCCAGCGCGCGAGCCTGACGCTCCTGCGGCCACAGCTGCGACTCGGGATAACATTCGGCCAGATACTCGGCAATCGCCAGGGAATCCCAGACGGCGCCCTGCTCAGTCAGCAGAACCGGCACTTTACCGGTGGGCGAATAGCGCAACAGTTGTGCGCGACTGTCCGGCTGAAACAAACGTACCCGCAGCTCTTCGCAGTCGGCTCCGGCCAGATCGACCGCCAACGCCGCACGCAGCGACCAGGAGGAATAGTTCTTGTCGCCAATCACCAGTTGCAGTGCCATCTTGCGCGTCCTCGCCTAGGGTCTTGGAAATGATCTGAAGTCGCTCGACGTTAAAAGCCCGTCCTCCGAATAGCAAATTCCCGCGCGTCATGGGGTCATGAGGCGCGGGAATGACAGAACAGCTGCAAGCTAATCAGCGAGTGCCGTTCCCAACTCGGGCTCAAGGCCCTGGCTCTAACTTGCCGCTTGTGGCTTGCAGCTTGTAACCGCTTATGTCCGGTATTCGGCGTTGATCTTGACGTACTCGTGGGACAGGTCGGTGGTCCAGATGGTCTCGCTGCAGGTGCCGCGACCCAGCTCGATGCGGATGGTGATCTCCTCACGGGCCATCACCGCTGCGCCCTGCTCTTCGGTGTAGGTGGTGGCACGGCAGCCCTTGCTGGCGATGCAGACCTCACCGAGGAATACGTCGATCTTACTCACGTCCAGTTGCGGCACGCCGGCATAACCGACAGCCGCGAGGATGCGTCCCCAGTTCGGGTCGGAGGCGAACAGCGCGGTCTTGATCAGCGGCGAGTGGGCCACGGCATAAGCCACGTCCAGGCATTCCTGATGGGTGCCGCCGCCGTTGACCTGCACGGTGACGAACTTGGTCGCACCTTCGCCGTCACGCACGATGGCCTGCGCCACTTCCATGAACACGTCGAACACCGCCTGCTTGAGCTTGGTGAACAGCTCACCGGAAGCCTCGCTGATCTCCGGCAGCGCGGCCTGGCCGGTGGCGATCAGCATGCAGCAGTCGTTGGTGGAGGTGTCGCCGTCGATGGTGATGCGGTTGAACGACTTGTTCGCCGCGTCGCGCACCAGATCCTGCAGCACGCCTTGGGCAACCTTGGCGTCGGTAGCGATGTAGCCGAGCATGGTGGCCATGTTCGGACGGATCATGCCCGCGCCCTTGGAGATGCCGGTGACGGTGATGGTCACGCCATCGTGCTGGAATTGACGGCTGGCACCCTTGGGCAGGGTGTCGGTGGTCATGATGCCGGTGGCGGCGGCTTCCCAGTTGTCGACCTTGAGGTCATCCAGCGCGGCCTGCAGCGCGGATTCGATCTTCTCCACCGGCAGCGGCTCGCCGATCACACCGGTGGAGAATGGCAGCACGGCGCCTTCGGTAACGCCGGTCAATTCGGCCAGACGCGCACAGGCGCGGCGCGCACGGGCTAGGCCGTCCGCACCGGTACCGGCGTTGGCATTGCCGGTATTGGTCAGCAGGTAACGCACCTCGCCACCCAGACGCTCACGGGTGATCAACACGGGCGCAGCGCAGAACGCATTGGTGGTGGTCACCCCGGCGATACGCGAGCCCTCGGCGCAGCGCATCACCACCACATCCTTGCGCCCGGGGCGCTTGATGCCGGCCGAGGCGATGCCCAACTCGAAACCAGGAACCGGGTGCAGGGTAGACAGCGGGCCAAGACCAACAGCCATAAGGTGAGCTCCTTGTGAGACATTACCGACCGCCAGGCGGTCTGAAAGATGTTAAAACGCCGCGAGCGGCAGAGCCGTCGCGGCGTCATCGGGGCGGCAACAGCATAGCCGAAGCCCCTTCTACTGCAAGCGCCTTGGCGGCGCTCACCTGCCGTGATCAGCCGATCTGACCGTGGCAGTGCTTGTACTTCTTGCCCGAGCCACAAGGGCACGGCTCGTTGCGCCCTACCTTCGGCTCGGCGCGCACCGGCGCGGCAGCCACGGCGACATCGCCCTCTTCGCCTTCATTCTCTTCAGCCGCCAGCGCCGAGGCATCGGCGTGCTGGAACTGCATACGCTCGGCCATGGCTTCGGCCTCGCGACGCAGACGGGCTTCTTCCTCGGCCGGATCTTCGCGACGCACCTGAACGTGGCTGAGCACGCGGATGGCATCGCGCTTGATCGATTCCAGCAGTTCCTGGAACAGGGCGAAGGACTCGCGCTTGTATTCCTGCTTGGGGTTCTTCTGCGCGTAGCCACGCAGATGGATACCGTGGCGCAGGTGGTCCATGGTCGACAGGTGGTCTTTCCACAGGTCGTCCAGTACGCGCAGCAGAATCTGCTTCTCGAAGGTGCGCAGGGCCTCGGCGCTGGCCTGAGTTTCCTTCTCGTTGTACGCCGCCAGCAGCTCGGCGAGGATGCGCTCGCGCAGGGTTTCCTCGTACAGCTTGTGGTCTTCGTCCAGCCACTGCTGGATCGGCAGCTTGATGCCGAAGTCGCTCTGCAGGGTGGACTCAAGGCCGGCGACGTCCCACTGCTCCGGCATCGACTGCGGCGGAATGTGGTTGTTGACCGCGGCGGTCAGCACTTCCTCGCGGAACTCGGCGATGGTGTCACCGACGTTATCGGCAGCCAGCAGGCTGTTGCGCATGTGATAGATCACCTTGCGCTGCTCGTTGGCCACGTCGTCGAATTCGAGCAGTTGCTTGCGCATGTCGAAGTTGCGGCCTTCGACCTTGCGCTGGGCCTTCTCGATGGCATTGGTGACCATGCGGTGCTCGATGGCCTCACCGGACTGCATGCCCAGGGCCTTCATGAAGTTCTTCACCCGATCCGAGGCGAAGATACGCATCAGGTTGTCTTCCAGCGACAGGTAGAAGCGGCTCGAACCCGGGTCGCCCTGTCGACCGGCACGGCCACGCAGCTGGTTGTCGATACGGCGCGATTCGTGACGCTCGGATGCGATCACGTGCAGGCCGCCAGCCTCGATCACCTGCTGGTGACGCTTCTGCCACTCGGCCTTGATCTGCGCGATCTGCTCGTCGGTGGGGTTCTCCAGGGCAGCGACTTCCACTTCCCAGTTGCCACCTAGGAGGATGTCGGTACCCCGACCGGCCATGTTGGTGGCGATGGTCAGCGCACCCGGACGGCCGGCCTGGGCGATGATCTCCGCTTCCTTGTCGTGGAACTTGGCGTTAAGCACCTTGTGCTCGATACCTTCCTTGTTCAGCAGCAGGCTGACGTATTCGGAGGTCTCGATGGTCGCGGTACCGACCAGGATCGGCCGGCCCTGAGCCTGGCAGTCCTTGATGTCGGCGATGATCGCCTGGTACTTCTCTTCCTGGGTCAGGTAGACCAGGTCGTTGAAGTCCTTGCGCGCGATCGCCTTGTTGGTCGGGATCACCATCACGTCCAGACCGTAGATCTGGCGGAATTCGAACGCCTCGGTATCGGCGGTACCGGTCATACCGGACAGCTTGTTGTAGAGACGGAAGTAGTTCTGGAAGGTGGTCGAGGCCAGCGTCTGGCTCTCGGCCTGGATGTTCACCCCCTCCTTGGCTTCGATGGCCTGGTGCAGGCCCTCGGAGAGGCGGCGACCCGGCATGGTACGGCCGGTGTGTTCGTCGATCAGGATCACCTGGCCGTTCTGCACGATGTATTCGACATTGCGATTGAACAGCTTGTGCGCACGCAGGCCGGCGTAGACGTGTGTAAGCAGGCCGAGGTTGTGCGCAGAGTAGAGGCTTTCGCCCTCGGCCAGCAGGCCGGCTGCGGTGAGCATCTCCTCGACGTACTGGTGGCCGGCCTCGTTGAGTTCGACCTGGCGCGATTTCTCGTCGACCTTGTAATGGCCCTCCTGAGTCACCACGCCCTCTTCTTCCTCGATGTGTTGCTTGAGGCGCGGGATCAGCTTGTTGATCTCGATGTACAGCTTGGAGCTGTCTTCGGCCTGACCGGAGATGATCAGCGGGGTACGGGCTTCGTCGATGAGAATGGAGTCGACTTCGTCGATCACGGCGAAATTCAACTCGCGCTGGAATTTGTCTTCCAGGCTGAAGGCCATGTTGTCGCGCAGGTAGTCGAAACCGAATTCGTTGTTGGTGCCGTAGGTGATGTCGGCAGCGTAGGCGGCGCGCTTCTCTTCCGGCGGCTGGAAGGGGGTGACGATGCCCACGGACAGGCCGAGGAATTCGTACAGCGGACGCATCCAGTTGGCGTCGCGGCGGGCCAGGTATTCGTTGACCGTGACCACGTGCACGCCCTTGCCGGACAGTGCGTTGAGGTAGACCGCCAGGGTACCTACGAGGGTCTTGCCCTCACCGGTACGCATCTCGGCGATCTTGCCTTCATGCAGGGTCATACCGCCGATCAGCTGCACATCGAAGTGGCGCATGCCCATGACCCGCTTGCCGGCCTCACGGGCCACGGCGAAAGCTTCGGGGAGCAGTTTGTCGAGGGTTTCGCCTTTGGCCAGACGGCCCTTGAACTCTTCGGTCTTGCCACGCAGCTGCTCGTCCGAGAGGGCGATCATCTGCTCTTCGAGGACATTGACGGACTGCACCGCCTTGAGCATGCGTTTGACTTCACGCTCATTCTTGCTTCCGAAAAGTTTTTTAAACAGAGGCGCAAACATATCGACAGGATCTTCCGGCGAATGGATGGAGGTCGGCGCAAATCGCGACCTGGCAGCCTGCATGGCTGCGGGCGAAGGGGGCATTCTACCCGGAAAACCCGGTGAGGAAAGTGACGTTGTCAGCCCATTGCTGCCGCGTGATGGCGCAGGCCACGCATCCCCAGCGAACCGGGGGCGCGGCGCGAAACGTTATATGAGGGTCGCATGCTGGCAATTCAAGGGCAGCGCAAAAGCGGCATGCTCACTCGACGCTGCTGGCACGCGCGATGTACAGCGCAGGGTTGACCTGACGGCCATCCTTGCTGACCTCGAAATGCACGTGATAACCGGTGGAGCGCCCCGTGCGACCGACCTTGGCGATGGTCTGACCGCGCTGCACCAGATCACCGATCTGCACGGTGTTGCTCTGGTTGTGCGCATAGAGCGTGACGTAGCCATCGGCGTGGCTGATTTCCACGGTATTGCCGTAACCGCTCTTCTTGCCCGAGAAGGTCACCACCCCCGCCGCCACGGAAACCACATCGCTACCGGGCTTGGCGGCGAAATCCATGCCCTTGTGCATGCTCGAACGGCCGGTCAGCGGATGCACGCGCCGGCCGAAAGGCGACGACACATAACCTTGCAAAACCGGACGTCCGGACAGTGTTTCAGCTTCGTTCAGGCGACGTTCGCCAAGCAATTGCTCCAGCACTTCCAGCTGCTGTTCGCGGCTTTCGACACGCAGGGCGAGTTCATCCAGCGCGTTCATGAAGGGTGGCGGCGTGTACGCCGAAGCGCCGAGGGCATCTTCCGCACCGCCCTGGCCAACGCTCAGGGAGAAGTCGAACTCGCCGGCATCCAGCTCTGCCAGCTCGGTGAGGCGCTCGCCCAGGGCATCGAGCCGGGTCAGGCGCGCCTGCAGTTCGGCGACGTGCACGGCGAACGCATCGAGCTGACGCTGGGCGTCCTTACGTACTGCACCGACCTGCTCGCGCTGCTGGTCGAGCGCGTCTACCAGCGAGGCGTCGACCACAGGCTCGGCTGTCAGCCACTTGGCGCCCAGCGCGGCACCAGCGCCCAGGCTCATGACCAGCAATAGGACGGCCGACAGCAGCAACCAGCGCAGGTTTAGATGGATCGTTCGCGCCGAACCGTGACGGCTGTTGAGCAGAATGATATGCATGGTTTCCCCATTTCGCAGAACACAGGCCGGCAGCACGCTCTGCTACCATGACGGCTCTGCAATCAAAGGCCTCCTGCCATGACGTTTCGTCCCTTGCCGGCTCAGGCACCCGCTAAGCTGTTACGCGAAGCCAAGCCCCTGAAAGCGCTGTTCGGTCAGGCGCAACGCCTTACCCACCTGCAGCGTCTTGTCGAAAGCCAGCTACAACCAGCTGCCCGGGAACACTGTCATGTAGCGTCCTGGCGTGAAGGCTGTCTGCTATTGATCGTGACCGATGGCCACTGGGCAACACGCCTGCGTTATCAGCAAAGAAGGCTGCAACGACAACTGCAGGCACTCGAAGAATTCGCGACCTTAACGAAAATCCTGTTCAAGGTGCAACCTCAAGGCGGCCAGAATCGTGGAACCGGTCGCACCCTGCACTTGTCCAATAGCGCCGCCCAAAGCATTCAGGCGACCGCCGAAGGTATCAGCGACCCCAGGCTGCGCGCCGCATTGGAGCGCCTGGCCAGTCATACCCAGAAAGGCGAATAACGCCTCGCTCCGTTCGTCGGCAAACTCCCGCTCGCGCCCTACGCCAGGCAAATGGCGCCAGAAATTTCCCTACAATTATTAGGCTTGCCACAAGACTGGCAAATAAATGTGTGCTTTCGGTGTTGGCACTATCCATTGGCGCGTCGCCTGATCTGATGGGTTTCGCCCCTTACGGGCGAGTCACTTTCTCTTGCTTGCCCAAGAGAAAGTAACCAAAGAGAAGGGCACCCCGCCATCCGGCCTCGGCTGCGCCGGGGTTCCCTCGCTCCATCACCGCTCCAGGGGCACGCCGTGAAGGGCCATCCCTGGCCCATCACGGCTCTCGCGACATCCATGTCGCTCACCCCCTTCCACGGCGATTCCACTCGGCCTCCTGAAGGGGACTTGTGCGTCGTCTATGAGATCGCGCTTCAAGGGCAAAAGCCAAACGCTCAACGCACGCGGTAATAGTGCTAAGTCAGTAAGCGATACGCACACAAGCTTGCCAGTACGGTGTCAAACCGCAACTTCCCCAAACTATGCGAAGAACCATAAAAAAGGCCACCCGAAGGTGGCCTCAAATAAAGCTGGAAAGAGAGTAGGTTTACACTGCCGCAACCGGGCGCATGTAAGAGATCGGTGCGAGCTTGGCGTCCTCGAAGGTCACCATTTCCCAGGCATCGGTCTGCTCGATCAGGGTGCGCAGCAAACGATTGTTCAGTGCGTGACCGGACTTGAAGCCCTTGAACTCGCCGATCAGGCTGTTACCCAGCAGGTACAGGTCGCCGATGGCGTCGAGAATCTTGTGTTTGACGAATTCGTCCTCGTAACGCAGGCCGTCCTCGTTAAGCACGCGATACTCGTCGACCACGATGGCGTTTTCCACACTGCCACCGAGCGCCAGGTTCTGCGAACGCAGGAACTCGATGTCACGCATGAAGCCAAAAGTGCGGGCCCGGCTGACTTCTTTGACGAAAGACGTGCTGGAGAAATCCACACTGGCACTCTGCGTACGGTTGCGGAACACAGGGTGATCGAAGTCGATCTCGAAGCTCACCTTGAACCCGTCGAAAGGTACGAAGGTGGCGCGCTTGTCGCCCTCCTCCACGGTTACCTCACGCAGGATGCGGATGAACTTCTTCGGCGCTTCCTGCTCCTGCAGGCCGGCGGATTGAATCAGGAATACGAAGGGACCGGCGCTGCCATCCATGATCGGTACTTCGGACGCGGAGAGCTCGACGTAGGCGTTATCGATGCCCAGGCCTGCCATGGCCGAAAGCAGATGCTCTACCGTGTCCACCTTGACATCACCATTGATCAACGTGGTCGACATGGTGGTTTCACCGACATTCCCGGCCAATGCGCGGATTTCCACGATCGGGTCGAGATCGGTGCGACGAAACACGATACCGGTGTCCACCGGAGCCGGCTTCAGGGTCAGGTAAACCTTTTCCCCCGAATGCAGGCCAACGCCGGTGGCACGGATAATGTTCTTCAGGGTGCGTTGTCTGATCATGGCTTGGCCGCTATATCGCTAGTTGCGAACTGTTTTCAACAATGGTCGGGAATGATAGCAGAACCGACCTTTGCTGAACACCAATCACCCATATACTCCTGATAAATTTCATCAATCAGCCTGGCGACGCAGGAAAGCCGGAATATCCAGGTAATCGAGATCGTCCTGGGTATTGAGCTTGGCTGCAGTGGCCGCGCCGCTGTGGCTCTGACGCTGCACGGTCGGACGCTCGTAGTCCTTGTAGTTGACCGACTGCTCGCTGCGCGGCTGCGCGACGGGCTGCTGGGCAACCGGCTGGCTGACGGCGACCTGCACGGTGTTGTCGACCACCTTGACCGGTTTTTCCATGCGCGCGCCGAGACCAGTGGCAACCACGGTAACGTGCAGCTCATCACGCATGTCGGCGTCGATCACGGTGCCGACCTTGACGGTGGCCTGCTCGGAAGCGAACTGCTCGATGATGCTACCCACGTCGGAGTACTCGCCCAGGGACAGATCCGGACCGGCAGTGATATTGACCAGGATGCCGCGAGCGCCCTGCAGGTTGACGTCTTCCAGCAGCGGGTTGCGGATGGCCGCCTCGGTGGCTTCACGCGCACGGTTCGGACCGCTGGCGCAGCCGGTGCCCATCATCGCCATGCCCATTTCGCTCATCACGGTCTTCACGTCGGCGAAGTCGACGTTGATCATGCCCGGGCGCTTGATGATGTCGGAGATACCGCGCACGGCACCGGCCAGCACGTCGTCAGCCTTGGCGAAGGCGGACAGCAGGCTGGCATCCTTGCCGAGGATGGTCAGCAGTTTTTCGTTGGGGATGGTGATCAGCGAGTCGACGCTCTCGGCCAGCGCACGGATGCCTTCATCGGCGATGACCATGCGCTTCTTGCCTTCGAACGGGAACGGACGGGTAACCACGGCCACGGTGAGAATGCCCAGCTCCTTGGCCACTTCAGCGATGACCGGCGCGGCGCCAGTACCGGTACCACCACCCATGCCGGTGGTGATGAACACCATGTCGGTGCCGGAAAGCACTTCGGCGATGCGCTCGCGATCTTCCAGCGCGGCCTGACGACCGACTTCCGGATTGGCGCCAGCACCCAGGCCCTTGGTCACGCCCGGGCCGAGCTGCAGCACGGTGCGCGCACCGATGTTCTTCAGCGCCTGCGCATCGGTGTTGGCGCAGATGAACTCGACGCCCTCGATGTTGCTGACAGCCATGTGATTGACCGCGTTACCGCCGCCACCACCGACACCGATGACTTTGATCACCGCGCTTTGTGGAATGTTGTCTACTAGTTCGAACATGATCCCTCTCCTTCCTTTCTAGTTGTGTAACGCCTACTGCAAAATTTAGAAATTGCCTTGCACCCAACGCTTGATGCGTTCGAGTACCGGGGTTTTGCTCTCGTCCTGATAAGGACTACCCACCGACATGGAAATGCCGTCGTTCTGCTTCTGCAGCCCGTACATCAGCAAGCCCACACCGGTGGAATAAATCGGGTTGCGCACGACATCGGCCATGCCCTTGACGCTGTGCGGCACGCCGAGGCGTACCGGCATGTGGAAGATTTCCTCGGCCAGCTCCACCGCGCCTTCCATCTTCGCCGTACCGCCAGTCATGACGATGCCGGCTGGAATCAGGTCTTCGTAGCCACTGCGACGCAGCTCGGCCTGAACCAGAGTGAACAGCTCGTCGTAACGCGGCTCGACAACTTCAGCCAGGGACTGACGCGACAGGTCTCGCGGCGGACGATCACCGACGCTCGGCACCTTGATGGTTTCGCCGGCACCGGCCAGCTTAGCCAGCGCGCAGGCGTAGCGGATCTTGATCTCCTCGGCGTACTGGGTCGGCGTACGCAAGGCCATGGCGATGTCGTTGGTCACCTGATCACCAGCGATCGGGATGACTGCGGTATGGCGAATCGCGCCTTCGGTGAAGATGGCGATATCGGTGGTGCCACCGCCGATGTCCACCAGGCACACGCCCAGCTCCTTCTCGTCCTCGGTCAGCACCGAATAAGCGGATGCAAGCTGCTCGAGGATGATGTCATCGACTTCCAGGCCACAGCGGCGCACGCACTTCTCGATGTTCTGCGCGGCGTTCACGGCGCAGGTGACCACGTGCACCTTGGCTTCCAGGCGCACGCCGGACATGCCCAGCGGCTCGCGCACGCCTTCCTGATTATCGATCACGTAATCCTGCGCCAGGGTGTGCAATACCCGCTGGTCCGCCGGGATGGCCACGGCCTGTGCAGCGTCGAGCACGCGCTCGATATCGGCCGGGCTCACTTCTCGATCGCGGATGGCGACGATGCCGTGGCTGTTGAGGCTGCGGATATGATTGCCGGCCACGCCGACGAACGCCGAATGGATGCGGCAACCGGCCATCAGCTGCGCCTCTTCCACGGCGCGCTGAATCGAGGCCACGGTGGACTCGATATTGACCACCACGCCTTTCTTCAGCCCGCGCGACGGATGGGTGCCGATGCCGACGATTTCCAGCTGGCCGTCGGCCGTCACCTCGCCCACCAGCGCCACCACCTTGGAGGTGCCGATGTCCAGGCCAACGATCATCTTGCCGCTCTGCGCGCTACTCATTTAGTCCTGCCTCTTCTCAATTCACTTTCTGCTCGGCCGCAGCCGGCTCCACCGGCTCACGCCAGGCCACGGCCAGACCGTTGGCATAACGCAGGTCGATGCGCGCGATGTTCGCGCTCTGTTCCTTCAGCTCCCGCTCGTAGATGGCGGCGAACCGACGCATTTTTTCCACCACGTGATCACGCCCCAACAGGATGTCGATACGCTGGCCGCTGGCATTCTCGGTAGCCGAGAGGAACCAGCTGCCGCGCTCACGCAGTTGCAGCCCGACCACGGTAAAGCCCATCGGCCGCAGCAGCTGGCTGAGCATCTGATATTGCTGCATCACCTTCGGCTGCGCGCGCTTGGGGCCGGACAGCTGCGGCAGGTGCTGGTAGTTGTCCAGCTCCTGCGGCGCGAACGCCTGGCCCTGGTTGTTGAGCAGCGCCTCGTCACCCCAACGAGCGATGGGCAGTTGTTCTTCCAGGCGCACGTCGATCTGATCCGGCCAAACGCGACGCACTTCGGCGTGGGCTATCCAGGGCATGCGCTCCAGTTCCTCGCGCATGCCGCGCAGGTCGGCGCTGAAGAAGCTCGCCTCGATGAACGGCGCGATCCTCCGCTGTACCGCCTGCTGACTGACGTAAGCCAGATCACCCTGCACGCTGATGCGCGCGATCGGGCGGTCAGCGTAAGGCAGCAGCCGCTGTGCACCTTCGTAGGCGCCAAAGCCCAAACCGACCAGCAGCAGCGGCCAGAGCACACGCCCGACCCAGGAGAAATCCGGTTTGGGCATGCGCAGGCGCATCGGCTCCTTGGCCACCAGACGGCTGGCGCCACGCGGCGCGGGCTTACCGCGCAGCGGAGCCCTCAGCGTGTCCTGGTGACGCAAAGCCACTATCATGACTTAACCCCTCGCCTCAACGCTGTCGGCCAGGATCGCCAGCACCAGTTGCTGGAAATCCAGACCCGCAGCGCGTGCGGCCATCGGCACCAGGCTGTGATCGGTCATGCCCGGTACGGTGTTCACTTCCAGCAACCAGAACTGGCCGCTGGCGTCCTGCATCACGTCTGCGCGCGCCCAGCCCTGAGTGCCCACGGCCTCGCAGGCGCGTGCGGTCAGCGCCTTAAGCTCGGTTTCCTTCTCGGCGGACAGGCCACAAGGAATGCGGTACTGGGTGTCATCGGCCAGGTACTTGGCGTCGTAGTCGTAGAAGGTGTGCGGAGTGCCGAGACCAATGGGCGGCAGCACTTCACCACGCAACACGGCGATGGTGTACTCGGGGCCGGCGATCCACTGTTCGACCAGCACCTGGCTGTCATAGCGGGCGGCGTCCTGCCAGGCAGCGATCAACGCCTCCAGGCTTTCCACCTTGGCCATGCCGATGCTCGAGCCCTCATGGGCCGGTTTGACGATCAGCGGGAAGCCCAGCTCTGCCGCGGCGGCTTCGCAATCGGCCTGCGAGGTCAGCACGGCGTGACGCGGCGTCGGCAGGCCGAGGCTGTGCCAGACCTGCTTGGTGCGCAGCTTGTCCATGGCCAGCGCCGAAGCGAGGATGCCGCTACCGGTGTAGGGAATGCCGGCGCATTCGAGCAGGCCCTGCATGGAGCCGTCCTCACCACCGCGACCGTGCAGCACGATGAACGCACGGTCGATCTTCTCGCTGTTCAGGCGAGCCAGGAAATCATCACCCACATCGATGCCGAAGGCGTCCACGCCAGCCGCCTGCAGGGCGCTGAGCACCGCATTACCGGATTTCAGCGACACCTCGCGCTCGGCGCTCTTGCCACCGAACAGCACGGCGACGCGGCCGAACGCCTTGGGATCGAGGGTACTGTGCAAACTCATTTCGACTCCCCCACGAACAGTGGGTGCTTGATCAATTGCGGCGCCACCGCGCCGATATCGCCAGCGCCCTGGCACAGCAGAATGTCGCCGGCGCGCAGCAGGGGTCTGAGCAGCGGCGCCAGGTCGGCGCCACGCTCGACGTAGATCGGGTCGAGCTTGCCGCGCTGACGAATGCTGTGGCACAGCTGACGGCTGTCGGCGCCCGGAATCGGCTCCTCGCCGGCCGGGTACACCTCAACCAGCAACAGCACGTTGGACTCACCGAGCACCTGCACGAAGTCGTCGTACAGATCGCGGGTACGGCTGTAGCGGTGCGGCTGGTAGACCATGACCAGGCGACGCTCCGGCCAACCGCCGCGTACGGCCTTGATCACCGCAGCCACTTCACGCGGGTGATGACCGTAGTCGTCCACCAGCATCACGCTGCCGCCATCCACCGGCAGTTCGCCGTAGACCTGGAAGCGCCGGCCGACGCCCTGGAAGTCCGCCAGGCCGCTGACGATGGCGGCATCGTCGATGCCTTCGTCGCTGGCGATGGCGATGGTTGCCAGTGCATTGAGCACGTTGTGATTGCCCGGCATGTTCACCGACACGTCGAGCGGCTCGCAGTCCGGGCGCAGCACGGTGAAATAGGTGCGCATGCCTTGCTGACGTACGTTGATCGCACGTATATCAGCATCTTCGGAGAAGCCATAGGTCACGGTCGGGCGACCGACCTGCGGCAGCAGCTCGCGCACCACCGGGTCGTCGACGCAGAGCACGGCCAGGCCATAGAACGGCAGGTTGTGCAGGAACTCGACGAAGGTCTTCTTCAGCCTGTTGAAGTCGCCGCCATAGGTGCTCATGTGGTCGGCGTCGATGTTGGTGACCACCGAAACCATCGGCTGCAGATGCAGGAAACTGGCGTCGCTCTCGTCCGCTTCTGCGATCAGGAAGCGGCTGGAGCCGAGCTGGGCATTGGTACCGGCCGCATTCAGGCGGCCACCGATGACGAAGGTCGGGTCCAGGCCGCCGGCGGCGAACACCGAAGCCAGCAGGCTGGTGGTGGTCGTCTTGCCATGGGTGCCGGCCACCGCGATACCGTGGCGGTAGCGCATCAGTTCGGCGAGCATCTCGGCGCGCGGCACCACGGGAATACGGCGCTCCAGTGCGGTGGCAACCTCCGGGTTGCTGGTGTTGACGGCGCTGGAGACCACCAGCACGTCAGCCTGCTCGGCATTCTCTGCGCGATGCCCGATGAAAATGGTCGCGCCGAACTTTTCCAGGCGCTCGGTCACGGCCGAGGCCTTGAGGTCCGAGCCGGACACTTCGTAACCTAGGTTGAGCAGCACTTCGGCGATCCCGCACATGCCGACGCCGCCGATACCGACGAAGTGAATGCGGCGGATACGACGCATGCGCCGCACTTCAGCCTTGACCGCAGCAGGCGACTTAGCCACGCATCACCTCCTGGCAGATGTCGACCACCGTGCGGGTTGCATCGGGCTTGGCCAGGCGACGCGCGGTGGCGCCCATGACATTGAGTTTTTCCAGGTGCATCAGAACCTCGGTGAGCTGCGCGGCAAGCGTGTCCGCGTCAGTGGCATGTTGCGCAAGAAGGACAGCTGCGCCCTCCTTCGCCAGGTATTCGGCATTGCGGGACTGGTGGTCGTCGATCGCGTGCGGCAGCGGCACCAGAAACGACGGCAGACCTGCGGCGGCCAGCTCGCTGACGGTCAGTGCGCCAGCGCGGCAAACCACCAGATCGGCCCAACCGTAGGCGCGAGCCATGTCCTTGATGAAGGGCGCGACCTCGGCTTCGACCGCAGCATCGCGATAACGCTCCGCAGTGATTTCGGCATGTTGTTTACCGGCCTGGTGGAACACCTGCGGACGAACGTCAGCGGCAATTTTCCCCAGCGCGGCCGGCAACAGTTTGTTCAGTGGCTCGGCCCCCAGGCTACCGCCGAGGACCAGCAGTTTCGGCTTGCGACCGACCAGCGGCTCGCGCGGCGTTTCCAGGAACAGCTCTTCACGCACCGGATTACCGGTGGTGCGCCGCTTGTCGGATGCGCCGAAGGTATTCGGGAAGGCTTCGCAGATGCGCGTGGCGATACGCGACAGCACGCGGTTGGCGGTACCGGCCACGGCGTTCTGCTCGTGGATCACCAGCGGCACTCCGGCCATACGCGCAGCCAGACCACCTGGGCCGGTGACATAGCCGCCCATGCCCAGCACGCATACCGGCTGCAGCTCGCGCACGATTCGGCGCGTCTGCAGCAGCGAGCGCAGCAACTGGAACGGCGCCTTGAGCAGGGACAGCTTGCTCTTGCCACGCAGACCGCTGACGTTGATCAGGTGCAGCGGCAAGCCGGCTTGCGGCACCAGTTCGTTCTCGATGCCACGCGGCGTGCCTAGCCAGTGCACGCTGTAACCGCGGGTCTGGAACTCGCGCGCGCAGGCCAGCGCCGGGAACACGTGGCCGCCGGTGCCGCCAGCCATGATCAGGACATTACCGCGCATGGGCGACCTCCTTGTTCGGCTCGGCGAAATCCTCTTCGCTGAACTCGATATCCTCGTTGCCCAGTACGTTGCGCCGTTCCCATTCGATACGCAGCAGAACCGCCAGGCTGACGCAGCAGATCACCAGCGACGAGCCGCCGTAGCTGAGGAACGGCAGGGTCAGGCCCTTGGTCGGCAGCAGACCGGTGTTCACCCCGATATTGATCAGGAACTGGCCGATCCACAGGAAGGACAGGCCGTAGGCCACATAGGCGGAGAAGAACTGCTTGGCCTTCTCCGCCCACAAACCGATATACAGGCCGCGCACGCAGACGAAGACGAACAGCGCCAGGGTCGCCAGCGCGCCGACAAAGCCCAGCTCCTCGGCCAGGACCGAGAAAACGAAGTCTGTATGCGCTTCCGGCAGGTAGAACTGCTTCTGGATGCTGTTGCCCAGGCCCACGCCGAACCATTCGCCGCGACCGAAGGCGATCAGCGCCTGGGTCAGCTGGTAGCCCGAGCCATACTGGTCGGCCCAGGGGTCGGTAAAGGTGATCAGACGCTGCAGGCGATATTCCTGGGTCTGCACCAGCACGAACACGGCACCGACCGCCAAGGCCACCATCAAACCGAAGCGCAGCATGCCGACGCCGCCGAGAAACAGCATGGCCATGGCCGAGCCCATCATCACCACGGTGGCACCGAAGTCCGGCTCCAGCAGCAGCAGGCCAGCCATCGGCAGCAGCACCACGAACGGCTTGAAGAAGCCCATCCAGCTTTCGCGCACTTCTTCCTGGCGACGCACCAGATAGCCGGCCAGGTAGACCACCACGAAGACCTTGGCGATTTCCGATGGCTGCACGTTGAAGGCGCCGAAGCCAATCCAGCGCCGCGCACCGTTGACCTCTCGGCCGATACCGGGGATCAGCACCAACACCAGCAGGCCGAACGCCGCCAGCAGGAGCATCCAGCCATAGCGCTGCCAGAAGCTCATCGGAATCATCAGCACGATGCCGGCTGCGCCGAGACCGATGACCAGATAAACCAGGTGGCGAATCATGTGATACAGCGGGTTGCCGGACAGCGCCGCCGCCACTTCCGACGAAGCCGAGGTGATCATAACCAGGCCCAGGCCGAGCAGGCCGAGGCAACCAGCCAGCATCGGGAAGTCGACATCGAAGCCGCGACCCAGCAGCGGCGAAGGGCGAACGCGCAGGAAGGCCAGCATCAGGACAGCCCTCCCACGGCCTGGGCGAACAGGCGTCCGCGCTCTTCGAAGTTCTTGAACATGTCCAGGCTGGCGCAAGCTGGCGACAACAGCACGGCATCGCCGGCCTCGGCCAGTTGGCTGCAGCGCTGCACGGCTTCATCGAGCGTTGCCACCCGCACCAGCGGCGCAGCATCGCCCAATGCCCCGGCCAGGCGCTCGGCATCACGACCCAGCAGCACAACGGCGCGGCAGAAGCGCGTAACCGGCGCCTTCAGTGCGGAGAAATCTGCACCCTTGCCATCGCCACCTGCGATCAGCACCAGCTTGCCGGCGATATCCGCGCCGAGGCCTTCGATGGCCGCCAGTGCAGCACCGACATTGGTGGCCTTGGAGTCGTCGTAGTAGTTCACCCCGGCGCGCTCACCGACCCATTGGCAGCGGTGCGGCAAACCGGCGAACTGACGCAACGTGGCGAGCATCGCCTCCATCTGCAGGCCGACGGCGTGACCGAGCGCCAGGGCTGCCAGGGCGTTGGACTGGTTGTGTGCGCCGCGAATCTTCAATTCGCTCACCGGCAGCAGCGCCTCGAAACGAAACGCCAGGCACTTTTCGCCGCTCTCTTCGAGCAGGCCGAAGCGCTTGAAGTCGGGCTTGCCCAGGCCGAATTCCCAGCTGGTCACCTGGTCGGCGATCAGCGGACGCGACAGCGCGTCGTCACGGTTGATCACCACCTGACGAGCGCCACGGAAGATCCGGTGCTTGGCCAGGTGATAAGCCGGCAGGCCGCTGTAGCGGTCCATGTGGTCTTCGCTGATGTTCAGGCAGGTGGCTACTTCAGCGTTGAGCTGATCGGTGGTTTCCAGCTGGAAGCTGGACAGCTCCAGCACGTACAGCTCGACGTCGTCGGCCAGCAGGTCCAGCGCCGGCGTGCCGAGGTTGCCGCCTACGGCCACGCGCTTACCGGCGGCAGTCGCCATTTCGCCCACCAGGGTGGTGACGGTGCTCTTGGCGTTGGAGCCGGTGATGGCGATGATCGGCGCCTTGGCATGACGCGCGAACAGGTCGATGTCGCCGGACAGTTTCACCCCACGCACAGCGGCTTCGGCCAATGCCGGCGTGGCCACGGCCAGGCCCGGGCTCACGTACAGCTCCGAGGCGCGGCAGAGGAAATCCACGTCCAGCTCACCGCAACGTACTTCCACCTGCGGGTAATCGCGCTTGAGCGTTTCCAGCTCCGGCGGGTTCGCGCGCGTATCGGCCACGGCGAAGCGCACGCCCTGCTGCGCCAGGAAGCGCACCAGGGACATGCCGCTCTTGCCGAGACCGACAACGATGCGGAACTGGTCGGAAGCGATCAACGACACGCTCAATTACCTCAGTTTCAGGGTGGCGAGGCCGATCAGCACGAGAATCACGGTGATGATCCAGAAACGGACGATCACGCGTGGCTCGGGCCAGCCCTTGAGTTCGAAATGGTGATGGATCGGCGCCATGCGGAACACGCGCTTGCCGGTCAACTTGAAGCTGGCGACCTGGATGATCACCGACAGGGTTTCCATGACGAAAACGCCGCCCATGATGAACAGCACCACTTCCTGGCGCACGATCACGGCGATGGTGCCCAGTGCGGCGCCCAGCGCCAGCGCACCGACGTCGCCCATAAAGACCTGCGCCGGATAGGTGTTGAACCACAGAAAGCCCAGGCCGGCGCCAACCAGCGCGGCGCAGAACACGATCAGCTCACCGGCACCCGGCACGTAGGGGATCAGCAGGTACTCGGAGAAATTCACGTTGCCCGACAGGTAGCAGAAGATACCCAGGGCGCCGCCAACCATCACGGTGGGCAGAATGGCCAGGCCATCGAGGCCGTCGGTAAGGTTCACCGCGTTGCTCGAGCCAACGATGACGAAGTAGGTCAGCACCACGAAACCGATGCCCAGCGGAATGCTGACGTCTTTCAGCAGCGGCAGGATCAGCGTGGTTTCCACCGGATTCTGCGCGGTCATATAAAGGAAGAAGGCAGCGCCCAGGCCGAACACCGACTGCCAGAAGTACTTCCAGCGACTCGGCAAGCCGCGCGAATTCTTCTCGATCACCTTGCGGTAGTCATCGACCCAGCCGATGGCGCCGAACGCCAGGGTAACGGCGAGCACCACCCACACGTAGCGGTTGGACAGGTCGGCCCAGAGCAGGGTGCTGACGGCGATGGCGGTGAGGATCAGCGCGCCGCCCATGGTCGGCGTGCCTTTCTTCGACAGGTGCGATTGCGGGCCGTCGTTACGCACGGCCTGGCCGATCTGACGCACCTGCAGGGTGCGGATCATCCACGGACCGAGCCACAGCGACAGCGCCAAGGCGGTGAGCACGCCAAGGATGCCGCGCAGGGTCAGGTACTGAAAGACCGCGAAGCCCTTGTAAAACTGTTGCAGGTACTCTGCCAGCAGCAGCAGCATTTAGTGACTCTCCCCAGATACAGATATGCCAGACAGCGCCGCCACGACCTTGTCCATGGCTGCGCTGCGTGAACCCTTGATTAGTAGTGTGCTGCCGGCCTGCTCGGCGTGAAGCGCTTCGATCAGCTCGGCTTGTTCGACGAAGTGGCGGCCTTTTGAGCCGAACTCCTCGACAGCAAAACGCATCAGCGGGCCGACGGCATACAGCGCATCGATCTTGCCCGCGGCATGGCGGCCGACATCGCGATGACCCTGTTCGGCCCATTCGCCCAGCTCGCCCATGTCTCCCAGCACCAGGACGGTGCGACCGGAGAAGCCGGCGAGTATATCCACCGCCGCGCACATAGACACGGGGTTGGCGTTGTAACTGTCATCGATAACCCGAACGCCGTTCGGCGCCAGCTGCGCTACGGCGCGGCCCTTGACCGGCTGCAGATTTTCCAGCCCCTGAACCATGGCGACCAACGGCATGCCAAGGGCATGAGCCGCGGCGCAGGCAGCCAGTGCATTGGCCACGTTGTGCTCGCCCAGCAGGTTGAGTTGAATACGCGCGCTGCCCAGCGGGCTGCGCAGAGTGAAGCCCTGGCAACCACGCTCGTCGCGTGCCAGATCGCTGCCGTGGAAGTCGGCGCGGGTATCGCGCAGCGCGAAGCTGCATACCTGTCGGCCAGCCGCGCGGCGCTGCCAGGTGATAAAGGCCTTGTCATCCAGGTTGAGCACGGCCACGCCATCGTTCGGCAGGCCCTCGAGAATCTCGCCCTTGGCCTCGACAATCTTTTCCGGACCGCCGAACTCGCCGACATGGGCATTGCCGGCATTGGTGATGATCGCCACCTGCGGCCGGGTCAGGCTGACGGTGTAGGCGATCTCGCCGACATGGTTGGCGCCGAGTTCGATCACGCCGGCGCGATGCTCCGGTGCCAACTCCAACAGGGTCAGCGGTGCGCCGAGATCGTTGTTGAGGTTGCCACGGGTGGCCAGCACCGCACCGTTCAGGCCGGCGCGCAGAATGGACGCGAGCATTTCCTTGACGCTGGTCTTGCCACTGGAGCCGGTAACAGCCGCCAGCGGGCCGGTGAAGGCCTGGCGATTCAGCGCGCCCAGTTGACCGAGCGCCATGCGGGTATCTGCCACCAGCAACTGCGGCAGCGGTGCTCCCTCCACTTCACGCTCGACCAGTGCAGCAACTGCGCCCTTCGCGGCGACTTCGGCCAGGTAGTCGTGGCCGTCGAAACGCGGCCCGGTCAGCGCCACGAACAACTGGCCAGCGGTGATGGTGCGGCTGTCGGTGCCCACGGCGGAAAACGCGACATCGGCGCCAATCACGCTCGCATTTAGGTCCGCGGCGACTTCGCTAAGCAGCCAGGGCTTAAGCATGAGCCGCCTCCCAGGCCGCCAGGGCCTTGTTCGCTTCGATCAGGTCGGAGAACGGCTGACGCACACCCATGATTTCCTGGTAATCCTCGTGACCCTTGCCTGCCAGCACCAGCACGTCGGCAGCCTCGGCCTGGGCGATCAGACGCGCAATGGCATCGCCACGACCGTGAATGAACTGCACCTGCTCCGGTGCTGCGAAGCCCGCGCGGATATCGGCAACGATCTGCGCCGGCTCTTCGGTACGCGGGTTGTCATCAGTCACCCACACCACATCGGCCAGGCGCTCGGCAACGGCGGCCATCAACGGACGCTTGCCACTATCGCGATCGCCGCCACAGCCGAACAGACAAACCAGACGCCCTTCCACATGCGGGCGCATGGCTTCGAGGACTTTCTCCAGAGCATCGGGGGTGTGTGCGTAATCGACCACTACCAGCGGCTTGTCGCCGCCACCGAGGCGCTGCATGCGGCCAGCCGGGCCCTGCAACTGCGGCAGAACCTTGAGAATCTCGTCGAGTGCGTAGTCCAGCCCGAGCAGCGCACCGACCACGGCCAGCAGATTACTCAGGTTGAAACGGCCGAGCAGATTGCTGCGCAGCACGCCCTCGCCACGCGGCGTCACCAGCCGCGCGCGCACGCCGTGATCATCGAAGTGCGCTTCGCTGCAATAAAGGAAGGCGCCAGCATCGTTCAGGCTGTAGCCGATCAGGCGCGACTCGTGCGTTTGCGCCGCCAGCTCACGGCCGAAGGCGTCATCGAGGTTGATCACCCGGCAACGCAGATTTGGCCAGGCGAACAGCTTGGCCTTGGCTGCGCCATAAGCCTCCATGCTGCCGTGGTAATCGAGGTGATCACGCGACAGGTTGGTGAACACCGCAACGTCGAACTCCAGTGCGGCGACACGGCCCTGGTCCAGACCATGGGAAGACACTTCCATGGCCACGGCGCGGGCACCGGCTTGCTTGAGCGACGCGAGAGTGGCCTGCACGCCGACCGGATCGGGCGTTGTGTGCTTGCCTTGCTCCAGCGCGCCATGGAAACCGTTGCCCAAAGTACCAACGATGCCGCACGGCTGGCCGAGCAGATCCAGCGCCTGCGCCAGCAACTGGCTGACACTGGTCTTGCCGTTGGTCCCGGTAATGCCGACCAGATACAGGGCACGGCTCGGCTCACCGTAGAAGCGCCCGGCGATGGCCGAAAGCTGTTTGGCGAGACCTTTTACCGGGATCAGCACGGTGCTATCGGCGTGCAGAGCCGGGGCGCCTTCTGCCTCAAAGGCGACGGCGGCTGCGCCACGGGCGATGGCATCGGCGATATGCACGCGACCATCCTGCTGGGTACCCTGCACGGCCAGGAACAGATCACCCGGACGCACCTTGCGGCTATCCAGAGTCAGTTCACGAATCAGCACGCTGCTCTCGGCAGCCGGCAGAAACTGGTTGAGTGGCATGGGCATCAGTTGCGCCCTCCCTGGCCAGCGGCCGCCATCTTCTGCTCGGGCGGCGGCAGATTGTCCGGCGCAATGTTCATCAAGCGCAGCGAGCCGGCCATCACCCGGCTGAACACCGGAGCGGAGATCAGGCCGCCGTAATAGGCGCCCTTGCCGGGCTCGTCGATCACCACGACCAGCGCAATGCGCGGGTCCTGTGCCGGGGCGAAGCCCGCGAACAGGGAGCGATAGGAGTTGGTCTGGTAGCCCTTGGCCCCGGCGTTGGTCTTGCGCGCCGTGCCGCTCTTGCCAGCGACGTGGTAGCCCGGCACCTGAGCGCGGAACACACCACGCGGCGCCTCGACCACCTGCTGCAACATGCCCTGCAGGGTCTTGGCCACCTCAGGCGGCACCACCTGCAACGCGCTCGGCTTGCTGTCCACACGAATCATCGACAGCGGCGTCATGCCGCCACCGTTGGCCAGTGCTGCATAGGCATGCGCCAGCTGCACGGCGGTCACCGACAGGCCATAGCCGTAGGACAACGTGGCCGTTTCCGCCTGACGCCACTGACGGTGATTGGGTAGATTGCCGACCCGCTCACCTGGGAAACCCAGGCCGGTGTCACGGCCGAAGCCAAGGTTGCTCAGTACGTGATGGATGTTCTCTCCGCCTACGTCGAAGGCGATCTTGCTCATGCCGACGTTACTGGAGTTGATCAGGATGCCGGTCAGATCCAGCGCCGGACCTTGAGTACGGGAAACGTCGCGAATGCTGTAGCGACCGATCTGCAGGGTGCCATTGCCGACCTGGACGATATCGCTGGGCTTCCAGCGGCCGGACTCCAGGGCAGCGGCCATCGACAGCGGCTTGATGGTAGAGCCGGGTTCGAACACGTCGATCATGGCGCGGTTGCGCATGGCGGCCGGTGTCAGGCTGCGGCGGTTGTTCGGGTTGTAGGTCGGATGGTTGACCATCGCCAGCACTTCGCCAGTTTTCACGTCGACCATCACCAGGCTGCCGGCCTTGGCATCGTTTTCCAGCAGCGCATTGCGCAGCTCGCGATGGGCGAGGTACTGCAGGCGCAGGTCGATGGACAACGCCAGGGCCTTGCCAGCCTTGGCGTTCTGCGCGACCTGTACATCCTTGATCAGCTTGCCGCGACGGTCCTTGAGCACCTGGCGCTTGCCCGGCACACCGGCCAGCCAGTCTTCGTAGGCCAGCTCCATACCCTCGCGACCACGATCGTCGATGTCGGTGAAGCCGACGACATGTGCGGCAACTTCGCCTGCAGGGTAGAAACGGCGGAATTCTTCGATGGCATAGACGCCCGGCACTTTCAGGTCCAGCACGCGCTGACCGTTCTCCGGGGTCAGGCCGCGCACCAGGTACATGAACTCGCGTTCCTTGTTCTGCTCCAGGCGCGCGGCGAAGTTGGCCGGGTCCTGACCCAGGGCCGCAGCCAGCGCCGGCCACTGCTCACGACCGACCTGAAGCTCCTTGCCATTTGCCCACAAGGTGGTCACCGGCGTACTGACCGCCAGCGGCTCCCCGTTGCGGTCGGTGATCAGGCCGCGGTGGGCAGGAATCGGGATATGCCGAACACTACGGGCATCGCCATGAGCCTTGAGGAAATCATGGTCGAGCACCTGCAGATCGAGCATGCGCCAGGCGATGGCACCGACCATCAGTGCCAGCAGCACCAGCACCAGGCGGAAACGCCAGGGATAGAGTGCGCCTTCGAGACCGATCATGGACGCACCATGCGCACGGCGGCAGGGTCGGGAATGTGCATTTTCAGCTGTTCGCTGGCCAAAGCCTCGATGCGATTGTGCGCAGTCCAGGTGCTTTGCTCGAGAATCAGCCGGCCCCACTCGGCCTGGGTTTTGTCGCGCACGCTCAGCTCGCCATACAGCTCGTTGAGCAATACGCGATTCCAGTGCGCGCTGTAGGCCACGGCCACGGCAGAAACCAGAATGGCGACGAACAACAGCAGCATCAGAAAGCTGCCATTGGGCATGGATTTGATCAGCCGGCGGCTCACCGCAACTTCTCCGCGATGCGCATCACCGCGCTGCGCGAGCGCGGGTTGGCCTTGAGTTCGGCTTCGGCGGCATAGACCGGCTTGCCGATCAGCTTCAGACGCGGCTCGAAGGCTTTCGGGATGATCGGCAGGTCGCGCGGCAGTTTGTCCGCTTCGCCCTTGGCCTGGCGTTTCATGAACTGCTTGACGATACGGTCTTCCAGCGAATGGAAGCTGATCACCACCAGACGGCCGCCCACCTCCAGCGTTTCCAGCGCAGCCTCGAGCCCGCGCTCGAGATCGCCGAGCTCGTTGTTGACGTGAATGCGGATACCCTGAAAAGCGCGAGTCGCCGGGTTCTTGCCCTTTTCCCAGGCGGGATTGGCATCGGTCAGGACTTTCGCCAAATCAGCGGTGCGGGTGAACGGCTGCTCGGCACGGCGCTGCACCACAGCGCGCGCCATGCGCTTGGCAAAACGCTCCTCGCCGTAGTCCTTCATCACGCGGGCGATTTCGTCTTCATCCGCCGTGGCGATCCAGTCAGCGGCACTCACGCCGGCATCCGGATTCATGCGCATGTCCAGCGGGCCGTCATTGAGAAAGCTGAAGCCGCGTTCCGGGTCATCCAGTTGCGGCGAGGACACACCGAGGTCCAGAAGGATGCCGGAGACCTGACCGCGAAGATCGCGGACAACAGCTTCGTCGCCGAGTTCCGCAAAACTGCGCTGCACAACGACAAAGCGGCCGTCTTCGGCCGCCAATGCTTCCCCGGTGGCTATCGCCAGGGGATCCTTGTCGAACCCCAGTAGCCGCCCTCCCGGCCCGAGCTTCTGCAGGATCAGCCGGCTATGCCCCCCTCGTCCGAAGGTGCCATCCATATAGCAACCATCAGCGCGCACGGCGAGCCCCTCGACGGCTTCGTCGAGCAGCACGGTGATATGGCGGAAGTTGCTGTCGGTCATGGTCACAGGATCAGGCTACGCAGTTCATCGGAAAGGGCTCCCGGCAGCTTGATGGCGGCCAGGTCGTTTGCAGCTTGGGCATTCCAGGTTTCTTCATCCCACAACTGGAACTTGTTCAGGTGGCCGACCAGCATTGCGTGCTTGTCCAGCTTGACGTGCTCACGCAGGCGCGGCGGGATCAGGATGCGCGCACTGCCGTCCATTTCGAGATCTACCGCGTTCCCCACCAGCAGGCGCTGCAGGATCCGGTTCTTCTCATCCAGAGAGGCCAGCACGCTGAGCTTTTCCTCGATCCGCTCCCACTCGACCAGGGGATAGATGTTCAGGCAGGGGTCATTGATGTCGATGGTTACGATGAGCTGGCCTGCACAACGCGAAACGAGCTCGTCACGATACCGACTCGGCATCGCGAGGCGCCCTTTGGCGTCGAGACTGATGGCGTTAGCTCCGCGAAACACGGCTGCGCTTCCCCTGTAATTAGCTTTCCTTGCCCATAAAAACCCACTTCATGCCACTTTTCACCACTTGCGCACACTATAGAAACGCCTACGCCCCACCGTCAAGGCGCCACGAAAGGGAAAAATCCTTACAGGACGGAGATTTAGCGAACAAAAGCGAGGGGAAAAGGGATGCCAGGGCCGGCCTAGGACAGGCAAATTCCAGCCATTCCAGCGAGCTGAAAATCGAACTTAAAGTAATTTATTAAGAGTAAGAATTTTTCGGTATCAGAACAGCGAGGGATAGAAGCGCAAAACAAGAAGGGAGGAAGGAGGAGAGTCGATCTGTAAGCCGGGTTCTGTCGAGGACAGCCATTCCTCTACGACGTACATCACTGCACGCCTTTAGCAACCTACCCGGTTCCAGCGCGGGCCACGCCGATGGAACCCTATTTGGTCTTGCTCCGAGTGGGGTTTACCTAGCCACGGACTGTTGCCAGCCGTGCGGTGCGCTCTTACCGCACCTTTTCACCCTTACCGGCGCCGAAACGCTTAGGCGGTTATTTTCTGTGGCACTTTCCGTAGGCTCACGCCTCCCAGGCGTTACCTGGCACTCTGCCCTATGGAGCCCGGACTTTCCTCCCCCTTCTTGCGAAGGCAGCGACTGTCCGATCGACTCTCCGCCGGCAAGGGTAACAAAGCGGCAAGCGCCAAGCTACAAGCTGCAAGAAAAAGCACGCCGCGACCATTGGCGTAGGAGCAGCTTCAGCCGCGAATGGGCCACCATCGCTCCTGCCCTATTCGCGGCTAAAGCCGCTCCTACAGCTGGCGCTCCAGCGCCACCTGATACAGCAGGTTCTTACGCACGCCGGTGATCTGCGCCGCCAGCGCTGCCGCCCGCTTGAGGGGCATTTCCGCCATCAGCAGATCGAGCACGCGCAGCGCTTCGGCGCTGACCGCCTCCTCGCCTTCCGGCGCCTGCCAGCCCGCCACCAGCACCACGCACTCGCCACGCTGCTGATTACTGTCTGCGCCCACCCACTCGCACAGTTCGGCCAGCGGCAGCCCCTGCAGAGTCTCGAAGGTCTTGGTCAGCTCACGCGCCAGCAATGCCAGGCGCTCGGCGCCGAATACGTCGCGCATATCCTGCAGGCACTCCAGAATACGGTGCGGCGCCTCATAGAAGATCAGCGTGCGCGGCTCCTCGCGCACCTGCTCCAGGCGCGCCCGGCGACCTGCCGCCTTGGCTGGCAGGAAACCTTCGAAGATGAAGCGATCGGATGGCAGACCAGCGGCCGACAGCGCCGCGATCAGCGCGCAGGCACCCGGCACCGGTACCACTGCGAAGCCGGCGGCACGCGCCTGGCGCACCAGGTGATAGCCCGGATCGGAAATCAGCGGCGTACCGGCATCGGAAATCAGCGCCACATCTTCCCCTGCCTGCAATCGCGCCAGAAAGCGGCCGCCCTGGTCGCGCTCGTTGTGCTCATGGCAGGCAGCCAACGGCGTTGCGATGCCGAAGTGCTGCAGCAGGCGCGCCGAATGCCGAGTGTCCTCCGCGGCGATCAGCGCTACCTCGCGCAGAATCCGCAAGGCCCGCGCACTGATGTCATCCAGGTTGCCGATCGGCGTGGCGACCACATAAAGGCTGCCGGGCTGGACGCTTGCGACTGCGGGCTGACTCACTGGAAACACCTCGTTAATTGAATGAGCGCTCATTCTAGCCGGTTCCGCCCCTGCGGCATCGCACCGATCTCGGGGCTTGGGTACAATCGCCGCTTGATTTGCTCAAGTATCAGGATGACCCGATGATCGCTAGCCTGCGTCCTCTTTCCGCTCTTTTCCTGGCTGGCCTGCTCGCCGCCTGCGCCAGCTCGCCCTCCAACGACCTGGGCCAGTTGCCGCGTACGCCACAAGCGAGCATCGAGCAGATGCTCCAGCAAGCCGCCGAGAGCAAACCGGAACAGGCCGCCCTGCTGCGCCTGTCGGCAGCCGACCAGAGCTACCAGCAAAATGACGTGGCGCGTGCCACACGCATTCTCGAGCAGCTCGATATCACCAGCCTGCAGCCCGCGCAGCAGATCTTCGCCAGTACCCTGAAGGCGGAGCTGGCCATGGCCCGCCGGCAACCGCAAAGCGCGCTGAAAGCGCTGCAGCATCCCAGCCTGGAGCGCCTGGGCGAATTGCCGGTCGAGCAACAGATTCGCACCCAGCTGGTTCGCGCACGCGCCCTGGAAGCCGACGGCCAGACTCTGGCCGCCGCCCGCGAACGCGTGTTCATCGCCCCACTGCTGAGTGGCCAGGCCGCCCATGACAACCACGAGAATATCTGGGCACTGGTGTCCACTCTGCCAGCGCAAACCTCTGCCGGCGCCGACAGCGACCTGGCCGGCTGGCTGGCGCTGGCTCAGCTGACCAAGAGCAGCGCCACGCTCGAACAGCAGCAAGCCGCCATCGACCAGTGGGTCGCGCAGAACCCGCAGCACCCGGCTGCCGAGCAACTGCCCGAAGCACTGGGCAAGCTGCGCGAACTGGCCAGCCAGCCGCTGACCCGCATCGCCCTGCTGCTGCCACAGGAAGGTCAGCTTGCCAGTGTTGCCCGCGCACTGCGCGACGGTTTCCTCGCCGCACATTACGAAGCCCAGCAGGCCGGACAGAACCCGCCGGATATCAAACTCTATGACAGTTCGCGCATCGGCTCGCTTGACGCCTTCTACCAGCAGGCGCAGGCCGACGGCGTGCAACTGGTGGTCGGCCCACTGGAAAAACCACTGGTTAAGCAACTCAGCGATCGCGAGCAACTGCCCATCACCACCCTCGCCCTGAACTACAGCGATGCTGGCCAGGAAGGCCCCGCGCAGTTGTTCCAGTTCGGCCTGGCGGCCGAGGACGAGGCCCGCGAGGTCGCGCGCCGCGCCTGGAACGACGGCATGCGCCGCGCCGTCGCCCTGGTGCCGCGTGGTGATTGGGGTGATCGTGTACTGGATGCCTTCCGCCAGAGCTGGCAAGCCCAGGGCGGTACGCTGATCGCCGCCGAGCACGTCGACCAGCCCGTGGAGCTGGCCCGCCAGATCGCCGACCTGTTCCAACTGCGCGAGAGCGAGGCCCGTGCACGCCGCCTGCAAAACACCCTGGGCACCAGCCTGGACGCGCAACCGGCGCGCCGCCAGGACATCGACTTCATTTTCCTTGCCGCCACACCGCAACAGGCGCAGCAGATCAAGCCCACCCTGGCCTTCCAGTACGCCGGCGACGTGCCGGTCTACGCCACCTCGCACCTGTTCACCGGCGCGCACAGCCAGGCTCAGTATCAGGACCTCGAAGGCATTCGCTTCTGCGAAACCCCCTGGCTGCTCGACACTCACGCACCGCTGCGCCAGGAAGTCATGAACCAGTGGCCGCAGGCAGGCGGCAGCCTGGGTCGCCTGTACGCCATGGGCGTCGACGCCTATCGCCTGGCCCCGCGCCTGGGCCAGCTCAAGGCGCTGCCTGAGTCGCGCATCGACGGCCTGTCCGGCAGTCTCAGCCTCAATGCCACGCAGCGCATCGAACGCCAGCTGCCCTGGGCCGAGTTCCGTGACGGCCAGGTTCAGCGCCTACCCGACAGCATCAATTGAGCACACACAACGATCTGGGCCGAGCCTCCGAACAGGCGGCTCGTCAGCATCTGGAACGTAACGGCCTGCGCCTGATCGAACAGAACTGGAGCTGTCGGCGTGGCGAGCTCGATCTGGTCATGCTCGACGGCGATACAGTAGTATTCGTCGAAGTCCGCGCCCGCCGCCACAGCGCCTGGGGCGGCGCCCTGGAGAGCATCGATGCGCGCAAGCGTGGCAAGCTGGTCATCGCCGCAGAACTCTTCCTCCAGCAACACTCACGCTGGGCCCGCTACTCCTGCCGCTTCGATGTGGTCGCCATCAGCACTGACGGCGCCACTCGCCTCGACTGGATCAAGAACGCCTTCGACGCCTGACGGCCGTACATTCAAGGTTTAACCGATGGACATGCAATCCCGAATCCGCCAGCTCTTCCAAGCCAGCATCGACACCAAGCAACAGGCCATGGAAGTCCTGGCACCCTATATCGAGCACGCCAGCCTGGTGATGGTCCAGGCGCTGCTCAACGAGGGCAAGATTCTTTCCTGCGGCAACGGCGGTTCTGCCGGCGATGCCCAGCACTTTTCCTCCGAGCTGCTCAATCGCTTCGAGCGTGAGCGCCCGAGCCTGCCGGCCATTGCCCTGACCACCGACAGCTCGACCATCACCTCGATCGCCAACGACTACAGCTACAACGAGGTTTTTTCGAAACAGATCCGCGCGCTCGGCCAACCCGGCGACGTGCTGCTGGCAATTTCCACCAGCGGCAACTCGGCCAATGTCATCCAGGCCATTCAAGCTGCGCATGACCGCGAAATGATCGTCGTCGCCCTCACCGGCCGCGATGGCGGGGGCATGGCCTCGCTGCTGCTGCCGGAAGACGTCGAGATCCGCGTTCCAGCCAAAGCCACCGCACGCATCCAGGAAGTCCACCTGCTGACCATCCACTGCTTGTGCGACCTGATCGACAGTCAATTGTTTGGGAGTGAAGAATGAAGCGTTCCGCCCTGATTCTGGCCGCCCTGGCCGTTACCCTGAGCCTGGCGGGCTGCGGCAGCCGCAGCATCGGCAACAAGATCGACGACCAGTTCCTCGGCCCGGAGGTCGCCTCGCGTATCAGCAACGCTCATGCCGACTTGTCCAGCCCGACCTCGCGCATCGTGGTCACCAGCTACAACGGCGTGATTCTGCTCGCCGGGCAAACCCCACGCAGTGAGCTCAAGGATCGCGCCGCGCAGACCGCTCGTGGCGTACAGGGCGTGAAGAAGGTCTATAACGAACTGCAGGTGCAGCAACCGGCATCCCTGCTGGCGCGCAGCAACGACTCGCTGCTGACCACCAAGATCAAGACCCAGATGCTGGCCGACAGTAATGTGCCGAGCGCACGCGTGAAGGTCGTCACCGAGAACGGCATCGTCTATATGCTCGGCCTGGTGACGCGTGAAGAAGCCAACGCTGCCACCCGCGTCGTACAGGGTGTATCAGGCGTACAGCGGGTCGTGCGCCTGTTCGAATACACCAACTGAAGCCGTCTTAAGCTGCGGAACAAGAACGGGCGCCCTAGGGCGCCCGTTTTCGTGTGCGGCAAAGATTGCTTCTTGAAAGAGCGAGCTCTGCTCGCGAAGCTTTTGCGTCGAGCGGATTCGCGAGCAGAGCTCGCTCCTACCCTAACGCTGTTCACTTAAGATTGCATGCGTTTGGCTCCCCTCTCCCATTTATGGGAGAGGGGCTGGGGGAGAGGGCTGACAGCACCGCAAACTACTAGCTTTCCCCTCGCCGAACGCGGCCCGCCCTAACCCTCTCCCCAGAGGGGCGAGGGACTGATCGCGCTCGACCATTTTCTTATGTGAACAGCATTACGCTCCAACCCTATTTCACCACCTTGAGGCTGGGTCGGCCGCTGGGACGCGGCGGCTCGTCACCGGACGGACCGTCATCATCCGGCCCCGGCTCCTCCGGGCCGCCAGCAATCGACGGCTCCATATCGAAAACCATGCCCTGACCGTTCTCCCGCGCATAGATCGCCAGGATCGCTGCAGCAGGGATATAGAGACTGTGCGCCACACCGCCGAAGCGCCCTTCAAAGCTCACCGCCTCATTGTCCATGTGCAGATGGCGCACGGCACTGGGCGAGGCATTGAGCACGATCTGGCCGTCACTGGCGAAGCCAGATGGCACCTGCACCCCGGGGTGCTCGGCATTGACCAGCAGGTGCGGCGTGCAATCGTTATCGACGATCCATTCGTACAGGGCGCGAACCAGGTAGGGACGACTGGAATTCATGAGTTCCTCCTTCTCAGCGCATTGCGCGCTCGGCTGCGGAAAGACTGGCCTGAAAGGCCTCACGGGCGAACTGGCGCTCCATATAGTCGAGCAGCGGCTTGGCCGGACGCGGCAGCTCGATACCCAGCACCGGCAAACGCCAGAGAATGGGCAGTAGACAACAATCCACCAGACTCAGCTCCTCGCTGAGGAAGAATGCCTTGTCCGCGAACAGTGGCGATACACCTGTCAGGCTCTCGCGCAGCTCCTTGCGCGCCAGCTGGCGCTCAGCCTCCTTGCTGCGCTTGTCGAGAATACGATCGACCAGCACGCACCAGTCGCGCTGGATGCGGTGCATCAGCAGGCGACTATTGGCCCGCGCCACCGGATAGACCGGCAACAACGGTGGATGCGGATAGCGCTCGTCGAGATACTCCATCACCACGGACGCCTCGTACAGCGCCAGGTCACGGTCGACTAGGGTCGGCAAACTGCCATAGGGATTGACTTCGGCAAGCTTGGGCGGACAGCGGCCCTGCTCGACATCGATGATCTCGACGCTGACACCTTTCTCGGCGAGCACCAGACGCACGCGATGGGAATAGTGGTCGGCGGGGTCGGAGTAGCAGGTCAACCTGTTGGTCACCGCCATGGCGATCCTCCTCGCTTTTTGATTATTCAGAAACAGGAAAAATTGCCGGAGCAATTTTTTCGTCGCAGACACGGTGCCCTAAGGCAGCCGCCAGAAATGGCAGGGCAGAAAAACCTGCGCGCCCCTCAGGGCGCGCAGGTCTCATGCAGCTCGAACGACTTAGTGAACGTCCTTCCAATACTCACGCTTGAGCAGGTAGGCGAACACGAAGAAGAACGCCAGGTACAGCAGCACGTAGGTGCCGATGCGCTGGGATTTCAGCTTGACCGGGTTGGCCGAGTAGGCCAGGAAGGTCACCAGGTTCTTGATCTTCTCGTCGAACTCCGCCTCGCTCAGCTTGCCGGTGTTCGGCTCGATGGTGAGCTGATCGCAGGCCTCGTGAGTGATCGGCGCACCGGTCAGCGGGTCGAATTGCTTCTTGCCGTCGGTGACGACCTGAACCTGCTTGCAACCGATGACCTGATTGCCCTGCAAGCCGACCAGCACGTTAGGCATACCGACGTTCGGGAACACCTTGTTGTTGGAGCCCAGCGGACGGGTCGGGTCGGCGTAGAAAGTACGCAGGTAGGTGTATAGCCAGTCGTTGCCACGCACACGAGCGACCAGGGTCAGATCAGGCGGCGCTGCGCCGAACCAGGCCTTGGCATCGTCCGGCTTCATGCCGATCTTCATGTGGTCGCCGATCTTGGCGTCGTTGAACACCAGGTTGTCCAGCATGATTTCATGCGGGATGCCGAGGTCATCGGCAACGCGCTCGTAACGCTGGTACTGGGCCGAGTGGCAGCCCATGCAGTAGTTGGCGAAAGTACGTGCGCCGTCCTGCATGGCAGCCTTGTCGGTCAGGTCGATGTCGACCTTGTCCAGTTGCACATCATGACCACCGGCGGCAAAGCTGAGGGCCGGCAGCGCAGCGAAAACAAATGCAGCAAAGAGCTTTTTCATCAGCCAGTCACCCTTTCCGGAACCGGTTTGGTCTTCTCCATCCTGGTGTAGAACGGCATCAGGATGAAGTACGCGAAGTACAGGAAGGTGCACACCTGCGACAGCAGGGTACGACCCGGGGTCGGAGCCAGCACACCCAGCACGCCCAGGATGACGAAGGAGATGCAGAACACCACCAGCCAGATCTTGCTCAGCCAACCCTTGTAGCGCATCGACTTGACCGGGCTGCGGTCGAGCCAAGGCAGCACGAACAGCACGGCGATGGCAGCACCCATAGCGATGACGCCGAGCAGCTTGTCCGGTACCGCACGCAGAATCGCGTAGAACGGAGTGAAGTACCAAACCGGAGCGATATGCTCAGGGGTCTTGAACGGGTTGGCCGCTTCGAAGTTCGGCTTCTCGAGGAAGTAACCGCCCATTTCCGGGAAGAAGAACACCACGAAGCAGAACACGAACAGGAAGACCACTACGCCGACGATGTCCTTCACGGTGTAGTACGGGTGGAACGCGATACCGTCCAGCGGCACGCCGTTCTCGTCTTTGAACTTCTTGATGTCGACGCCGTCCGGGTTGTTCGAGCCGACTTCGTGCAGCGCCAGGATGTGCAGCACCACCAGGCCGAGCAGGACGATCGGCAGCGCGATCACGTGCAGGGCGAAGAAGCGGTTCAGGGTGATGCCGGAAATCAGGTAGTCACCACGGATCCACTGGGTCAGGTCGTCACCGATCACGGGGATGGCACCGAACAGCGAGATGATCACCTGGGCACCCCAGTAGGACATCTGGCCCCACGGCAGCAGGTAGCCCATGAAGGCTTCGGCCATCAGCACCAGATAGATCAGCATGCCGAAGATCCACACCAGCTCGCGCGGCTTCTGATAGGAGCCGTAGAGCAGACCGCGGAACATGTGCAGGTAGACCACCACGAAGAACGCCGAAGCGCCGGTGGAGTGCAGATAGCGCAGGATCCAGCCGTATTCGACGTCACGCATGATGTATTCGACGGAGGCGAAAGCGCCTTCGGCCGAAGGTTCGAAGCTCATGGTCAGCCAGATACCGGTAACGATCTGGTTGACCAGCACCAGCAGTGCCAGCGAGCCGAAGAAGTAGAAGAAGTTGAAGTTCTTCGGGGCGTAGTACTTGGAGAGATGGTCTTCCCACATCTTGGTGGCGGGGAAGCGCGCATCCACCCATTCCATGAATTTGCTCATCACGCGTTCTCCTGGTCCACACCGATGACGATTACATCATCCGTTTCGTAGGTGTGCGGCGGCACCGGCAGGTTCAGCGGTGCAGGCTGGGCCTTGTACACGCGGCCGGCGAGGTCGTAACGCGAGCCGTGGCAGGGGCAGAAATAGCCACCTACCCAGTCCGGGCCCAAGTCAGCCGGGGCGACTTCCGGGCGGAAGGACGGCGCACAGCCAAGGTGGGTGCAAAGACCTACCAGCACCAGCAGTTCCGGCTTGATCGAGCGGGTTTTCTTATCCACGTACTCAGGCTGCACGGAAGCAGCCGACTCGGGATCCGCAACGCTACCTTCGATCTTGGTCAGGTTGGCCAGAATCTCCTCGGTACGGCGCACGATGAACACCGGCTGACCGCGCCATTCAGCAACCATCTGCTGACCTGCTTCGATCTTGCCGACGTTCACCTTCACCGGTGCACCGGCCGCCTTGGCCTTGGCACTGGGGAACCATGACCCCACGAACGGAGTCGCAGCACCTACCGCCCCTGCTGCACCCACCACGGAGGTGGCTGCAACCAGGAAGCGACGCCGGCCTGCATTCACGCCGTCATTGCTCATTCAGTCGTCTCCCATCAGCTTTGTGGCCTGTTGTTCAGGCCTCTACTAAGTAAAAATCGGGCCGCGCAAAAAATTCGCCAAATGGTAAAGAAAAGCCCCTTTTCTGACAAGGTAATTACCCCCGAAGAGACTGGCGAAAGCCTTGGCGCGTGCGGCTTGCGCGTATGCGGCACGTTGTCGCAGCAATTATCCAGACCCATAAAAAACGCCCAGCTCCGTAAGGAAACTGGGCGCTTTTGGAAGCGTAGACGCGATTAACGCTTCGAGTACTGCGGACGCTTACGCGCTTTGCGCAGACCGACTTTCTTACGCTCGACTTCACGGGCGTCACGAGTGACGTAACCGGCTTTACGCAGCGGGCTGCGCAGGGTCTCGTCGTACTCGATCAGAGCGCGGGTGATGCCGTGACGGATGGCACCGGCCTGGCCGCTGACACCACCACCGGCAACGGTGACGAAGATGTCGAACTTCTCGACGGTCTCGGTCAGCTCCAGCGGCTGACGCACGACCATGCGAGCGGTTTCGCGACCGAAGAAGGTATCCAGGTTGCGATTGTTGATCGAGATGTTACCAGTGCCCGGACGCAGGAAAACGCGCGCGGTTGCGGTCTTGCGACGGCCAGTGCCGTAGTTTTGAGTCGCCGACATAATGAACTATTCCGTTAAATCTTCAGTTCTTGGGGCTGCTGAGCGGTGTGCGGGTGAGCGGCACCCTTGTACACCTTCAGCTTACGGTACATGTCGCGACCCAGCGGGTTCTTCGGCAGCATGCCTTTGACCGCGGTCTCGATCACGCGCTCAGGAGCACGAGCGATCAGCTTCTCGAAGTTGATCTCTTTGATGCCGCCCGGGAAACCGGAGTGGGAGTAGTACTTCTTGTCGCTGGCTTTGGCACCAGTTACACGCACCTGCTCGGCATTGATCACGACGATGTAGTCGCCGGTATCAACGTGCGGGGTGTACTCAGGCTTGTGCTTGCCACGCAGACGGCTCGCGATTTCGGTGGCCAGACGACCCAGGGTCTGACCAGCAGCATCAACGACGAACCAATCGCGTTTTACTGTTTCCGGTTTAGCAGTAAAAGTTTTCATTCTTTATAGCCTCAGGGGCCGCCCAGCAAAAATAGACGGCGGATCTTACTGGATAGTGCGTACTTTGACAAGTCAAAGGCAGCCGCATACGGACGCTATCGGGGGCTCGGGTCAGCGCGTCCACAATACGGCAAGATTCTTCGGCAGGCGGCGCATCACTTCCACCGCAGAAAGAGGTGCCGGATTATCCGGATTGCGAAAAAAATTTCAACCTGCTTGTATGACTCTTTTAGCCAAGGAGCACTTCATGGAATACCGCAAGCTAGGCCGAACCGATCTCGATGTCAGCGCACTGTGCCTGGGCACCATGACCTGGGGCGAGCAGAACAGCGAGAGCGAAGGCCATGCCCAGATCGAGCGGGCCAAGGCCAGCGGCATCAATTTCATCGATACCGCAGAGATGTACCCGGTACCGCCACGCGCCGAAACCTATAGCAAGACCGAGCAGATCATCGGTAGCTATTTCAGGCGCCACGGCGACCGAGCCGACTGGATTCTGGCCAGCAAGATCGCCGGCCCCGGCAACGGCATCAGCCACATCCGCGATGGCCAGCTCAAATTCAACCGCCAGCACATCGTCGCCGCGCTGGATGCCAGCCTCGAGCGCCTGCAGACCGACTGGATCGACCTGTATCAGCTGCACTGGCCTGAGCGCCCGACCAACTTCTTCGGTCAGCTCGACTACAAACACAAGGACGTTGATTTCACGCCGCTGGAAGAAACGCTCGAAGTGCTCGACGAGCAGATCAAGGCCGGCAAGATTCGCCACATCGGCCTGTCCAACGAAACACCCTGGGGCACCATGAAATTCCTGCAACTGGCCGAGAGCCGCGGCTGGCCGCGCGCGGTATCGATCCAGAACCCGTACAACCTGCTCAACCGCAGCTTCGAGGTCGGCCTGGCCGAAGTGGCCATCCGTGAACAATGCGGTCTGCTGGCCTATTCACCGCTGGCGTTCGGCATGCTCAGCGGCAAGTACGAAGGTGGCGAGAAACCCTCCGGCGCGCGCCTGACACTATTCGAACGTTTCCAGCGCTACAACAATGCGCAGAGCATCGCAGCCACCTCCCGCTACGTGACCCTGGCCCGCGAGCATGGCCTGGACCCGGCGCAGATGGCCCTGGCTTTCGTTACCGCACAGCCGTTCGTGACCAGCAACATCATCGGTGCCACCAGCCTGGAGCAGCTGGACAGCAACATCGCCAGCGCCGGGTTGAAACTCTCCGAAGAGGTGCTTGCCGGTATCGAGGCGATTCACAAGGCGCAGCCCAACCCCGCGCCCTAAAAAAGAGAGGGCTGATCGTTCCTGGCATCGCGTCGCGAGGCCAGGCGATCAGCAAGGCGGGTCGGCTCGGGCAGGCGGTGGCGCCTGACGCAGGCCATGACCAGCTCCGGCGCTCGCTCGAGACTGACCCGATTGCCCGGAGAGACGATCAGCGGTCGCACACCATCCTTGCTGCGCAACACCCAGCCGATTCGCTCGCCTCTCCTGCTCAGCAGCTCGACGCGCGCACCACGCGCCTCATCCAGCTCGGCGTGATGTCCGGTGAGAATCTTCTTGGCCACGCCAATGGTCGGCAAGCCGCTGACCACGCCCAGGTGCGCGGCGATGCCCAGGCCGCGCGGATGGGCGATGCCGTGACCGTCGACGAAGACCAGATCCGGCTCCTGCGGCAGATCAGCCAATGCTCGAAGCAAAGCGGGTAATTCGCGAAAGGACAGCAACCCCGGCACGTAGGGCATGCTGGTGGGGATGCGCGCCACGCATTCGGCCAGCGGTTCGAGAGTATCGGCGTCCAATAGCACTGCGGCAGCGCGAGTGATGGCGCCGCCCTCCTCGAAGCCGACATCCACGCCCGCCAGGCGCCGTAGCGGCGGATAATCGTCCTCCAGCCGTACTTGCCGGGCCAGTTGCGTCTGCAATTCGCGGGCAGTCGCCGGACTGCCGTCCCAATCGGCGAAGGGGGCGGCGGCCAGATCACTCAATCGGGTCATGAGGTTCTCCAGGCATTTCTGCCTTGGAGCCGCGAGGCGACGCCTGAGTTCGCCCCGTGAACCACTACCCCATTACACCAACGAGCGGGAAATGATCTCCTTCATGATCTCGTTGGTACCGGCATAGATACGCTGCACCCGCGCATCAGCCCAGGCGCGCGCAATCGGATACTCCCACATGAAGCCGTAGCCGCCGTGCAGCTGCACGCATTCGTCGAGCACCTTGCACTGCAGGTCTGTGGTCCAGTACTTGAGCATCGCCGCAGTCGGCACGTCGAGCTTGCCCTGCAGGTGCAGCTCCAGACAACGGTCGATGAACACCCGGCCGACCTGAATTTCGGTCGCCATCTCGGCAAGCTTGAAGCGTGTGTTCTGGAAATCCGCCACGGCCTTGCCGAAAGCCTTGCGCTCGCGGGTGTAGTCCAGTGTCCACTTGAGCGCCGCCTCGGCCGAAGCCAGCGCGCCGATGCCGACGGTCAGACGCTCCTGCGGCAATTCCTGCATCAGGTAGGCGAAGCCCATGCCCGGCTGACCCAGCAGGTTTTCCTTGGGTACGCGTACATCCTGGAAGAACAGCTCGGAGGTGTCCTGCGCCTTCATGCCGACTTTTTCCAGGCGCTTGCCCTTGGAGAAGCCCGGCGTGCTGGCTTCTACCAGGAACAGGCTGGTGCCCTTGGCGCCGGCCTTGGGGTCGGTCTTGGCCACGACGATGACCAGATCGGCCAGCCAGCCGTTGGTGATGAAGGTCTTCGAGCCGTTGATGACGTACTCGTCGCCATCGAGCACAGCGGTGGTCTTCACACCCTGCAAGTCGGAGCCGGCGCCCGGCTCGGTCATGGCGATGGCGGTGACCATCTCGCCGCTCACCAGCTTGGGCAGGTAGCGCTGCTTCAGCGCCTCGCTGCCGTAATGCAGGATGTACGGCGCGACGATGTCCGAGTGCAGCGAGAAGCCGATACCGGTCAGCCCCAGACGACCGATCTCCTCGATCACCACGGTGCTGTAGAGGAAGTCAGCGGCCATGCCGCCGTACTCTTCGGGGATATGCGAGCAGAGCATGCCGGCCTCACCCGCCTTGTTCCACAGCGCCCGATCGATATGGCCGTCCTTCTCCCACTGATGATGATGAGGCACCGCTTCCTGCTCGAGAAACTTGCGCACGCTGTCTCGGAACAGTTCATGGTCGGAGCTGAATAGGGTTCTGGGAATCATGGCGCTACCTGTAGTCATCGAGGAATCAGCGCTCGACTTTAGCCAAGCAAACGCTTGCTTACACTGGACACAAGCGCCAAAAAATAAGACGATCCAGCCACCCAGTGACCACTTAGCCTTTATAAAAACAACATATGGTTAATCATCAGTCAGGCGCCTTACGGCGCGTCAGCATTCTCGCCACCGACGGTGTGTTCGCCTCTACGGTGATGCAAGCCAAAGACTTTTTCCACATGGCTGGCGTTCGCTATGCCAAGCAACAGGGTCTTGACCTTAAGCCGCCTTTCGAAATCCACCTGGTCAGCCCCGACGGCCAGCCGGTGAACAGCTTCAGCAATGTACGCGTTTCGGTCGATAGCGGCCTGGACGCCTGCGATGTGATCATCCTGCCGGCCTTCTGGGACGACTTCGATGCGCTCAGCCGTCGTTACCCGCAGGTGCTGGACTGGCTCAAGCGTCAGCATGCAAGCGGCACGGCGATCTGCGGGGAAGCCAGCGGCGTATTCTGGATGGCCGAAGCTGGCCTGCTCGACGGCAAGGAGGCCACTACCTACTGGCGCTTCTTCCGCGAGTTCGCCGAGCGCTTCCCCAAGGTCCTGCTCAACCAGGACAAGCATCTGTCGGATGCCGACAACCTGTATTGCGCCGGCGGCGTAACTTCGGCCTGCGATCTGTACATCTATCTGATCGAGCGTTACTGCGGCGCAGGCGTGGCCCAAGGCGTGGCACGCGACATCCTCTACGAGGTGCAGCGCAGCTATACGCCGGGACGCATCGGCTTCGGCGGGCAGAAGCTGCATCAGGACGTCACTGTGCTGCAGATCCAGCATTGGCTAGAGGAGCACTACGCCGACAAGTTCCGCTTCGAGGATGTTGCCCGTGAACATGGCATGAGCATCCGCAACTTCATGCGCCGCTTCCAGGGCGCTACCGGCGACAAACCGCTGCACTACCTGCAGCGCCTGCGCATCGAAACCGCCAAGAGCCTGCTCTCCTCCACACGCAAGAGCATCAAGACCATCAGCTACGAAGTTGGTTACGACGACGCCAGCTTCTTCGCACGCCTGTTCCGCCAGCACACCGACCTGTCGCCGAACCAGTACCGCCGGCAATTTCAGCAGAAGGAAAAACAGGAGTAAGCGTCGCCCTGCCCGTCGAGTTCGCCAGCTATCTGACGTAGGTGTAAGGCGACAGCAAAGACAACTCGCGGCAACGAGCAAGGCGGCCACTGCCATGGAAGCGGGAAATGGCTTATGTGCAAATCTGCTGGCTTAGCCTCAGCAGAAGCTAGCGAGAAACCGAAGGCCGTAAGGCACGCCCGCAGGCGTAACGCTGTTCACGTAAGCGGCCGAACGCGATCAGTCCCTCACCTCTTCGGAAAAAGGGTTGGGGCGGAGGAACTGACAGCCTTGCTGTATTTCAGCCCTCTCCCCCAACCCCTCTCCCACAAACGGGCGAGGGGAGCCAGGCACATGCAGCCTTGGTGAACAGCGTTGACTTGGTCGCTATTTATCGTGGCTCGTCAGTTTCTCAGGGGCGGTGTGGCCGCGAGAGGAACTCGTGCGATTGCATTTCCAGCAGACGGCTCAGCGTACGCTGGAACTCGAAGCTCAGGCGGCCGCCGGTGTAGAGATCCTTGAGCTCCACCTCGGCAGAGATGATCAGCTTGACGTTGCGGTCGTAGAACTCGTCCACCAGATTGATGAAGCGCCGCGCCATGTCGTCCTTGGCCACGCCCATCTGCTCGACGTTGGCCAGAATCACCGCGTGGAAGATCTTGCCCAGCTCGATGTAGTCGTTCTGGCTGCGCGGGCCGTCGCAGAGTTCGCGGAACTCGAACCAGGCCACGTCCTCGCACACACGTACGGCGTTGATCGCGCGGTTCTCGATCATCAGCGCCTCGTTCTCCACCATGTGCGTGCAGTCGGGCAGCAGGCTCTGGAAGCTCTTGCGCAGGCTCTCCTCCGCCGTCGGCCCGAGTGGGTAGTGGAACAGCTCGGCCTGCTCCAGTGCACGCAGGCGGTAGTCGACGCCGCTGTCGACGTTGATGATATCGGTATGTTCCTTGAGCAAAGCGATGGCTGGCAGGAAGCGCGCACGCTGCAGGCCATCCTTGTACAGGCCGTCCGGAACGATGTTGGAGGTGGCGACCAGCGACACACCGTTCTTGAACAGCTCTTCGAGCAGTGTGGCGAGGATCATCGCGTCGGTGATGTCGCTGACGAAGAACTCGTCGAAGCAGATCACCCGCGCCTCGTCGGCGAAACGCTTGCCAATGATGGTCAGCGGATTCTTCTCGCCCTTGAGGGTCTTCATTTCCTCGTGCACGCGCTTCATGAAACGGTGGAAGTGGGTGCGCATCTTCTGCTCGAACGGCAGCGCATCGAAGAAGGTGTCGACCAGATAGGTCTTGCCGCGTCCCACGCCGCCCCAGAAGTAAAGGCCCTTGACCGGCCCCTGCGGCTTCTTGCCGAACAGCTTGCCCATCAGCCCGGACTTGCCCTGGTCGCGCGCGATCAGATCGTCGTATAGACGCTGCAGATGGCGGACGGCATTTTCCTGGGCCGCATCATGGAAGAAGTCGGGCCGCTTGAGGTCGGCCTGATAACGCTCGAGAGGGGTCATGATTCGTTAGAGCCTGTTCAAAGTCTGCTGCGCGTCGGGCCTGCTGCGTTAGAAACAGTCTGGAACGCCAGCCCGGTCGAATGCTCATGTACACCAGTACACTCCGCGTCCTCGCCTGTCTCTGCCTTGCATGCCTCTAGCTCGCGAGCCTTTAAACAGGCTCTCGGCCGGCAAGTAAAAACGGGGGCGTCACTTTAGCGACGCCCCCGTTTGTTGGCAATCATGGCCGTAGCGCGGATGCAATCCGGGAGTCTTGGCGGTACCCGCCCCGGATTTCATCCAGGCTACTTCAATCCTGCGGCGCAAGCGCCTCACGCAGGCGGGCGATGGCAGCTTCCACGGCCTGACCGTCGGCAAATTCGGGGCTGCCTGCCACGTTTTCACCGTCAATCCATACCGAGAACGCCAGACCATCGGCACGCACATCCAGCGCTTCGCCGGACTGCAGGCGCTTGTTGACCATACCGGCCGACTTGCCATCGGCGAAGGATTTCGACAACAGCAGTTGCTCGCCATCGACATCCAGCAGACGGAAGCGGAAGCTGCCGTCGTCATCGCGGAAGCTGACGAAGCGTGCGCTCTTGCTGGCTTTCTTCTTCTCGCCAGTAGCCACCTGCACCTGCTCACGGAACGAGCGCAAGCCCACCGCCTCGCGCAGTTCGCCGAGGAATGGTGTGGCGATCTTGCGCGCCTTGGCGGCGCCGGCGAGGAGAATGTCCTCCAAATCGGCCGGCTTGGCGATCAGCGCGTTGTAGCGCTCGCGCGCCTCGCCCAGAGTGTCTTCGAGCAGCTGATACAGGCGATTCTTCGCCTCGCCCCAGGCCAGGCCACCTTCCAGGTCAGCGCGGAACTCGGCCTGCTGCGACTGGCTGGCGAAGGCCTGGTACAGGGTGAACAGGTGCGAGCCTTCGGCGTCCTTGGGTTCCCCCGGCAGCCTGGAATCGGTAACGATGCGCGCCACGGCATCCTTGAGCTGCTTCGCGGTGCCGAACAGCGGGATGGTGTTGTCGTAGCTCTTGCTCATCTTGCGCCCGTCGAGGCCCGGTAGCGTCGCCACCTCCTCCTCGATCACCACCTCGGGCAGCACGAAAAGGTCCTTGCCCTTGCCGAACAGGTGATTGAAGCGCTGGCCGATGTCACGGGCCATTTCCACGTGCTGGATCTGGTCGCGCCCCACCGGCACCTTCTTCGCGTTGAACATCAGAATGTCCGCCGCCATCAGCACCGGGTAGCTGAACAGGCCCATGGTCACGCCGGCGTCCGGGTCTTCACCGGCTTCTATATTCTTGTCCACCGAGGCCTTGTAGGCATGGGCACGGTTGAGCAGGCCCTTGCCGGCGACGCAGGTCAGCAGCCAGCACAGCTCGGGAATCTCGGGAATGTCGGACTGACGGTAGAAAGTCGCCTTGTCGGTATCCAGGCCCAGCGCCAGCCAGGTGGCGGCGATCTCCAGACGCGAGCGCTGGATGCGCGCCGGGTCATCGCACTTGATCAGCGCGTGGTAGTCGGCGAGGAAGTAGAACGAGTCCATCTGCGGGTCGCGGCTGGCCGCAATGGCCGGGCGGATGGCGCCGGCATAATTGCCCAGGTGCGGCGTGCCGGTGGTGGTGATACCGGTAAGGATACGGGTGGTCATGACGTTCGCTTAGAAATGGCTGGAAAACTTACAGTCGAGGCAACAGCAGATCCTTCAGATCCGTCAGCTTGCCGTGAAAAAAGTGACCGCATTCTGCCACTTTCAACAGCTCGTGGGCACGCCCGAGATTGGCCGACCACTCGTAGACCGCCTGCGGCTCGACCACTTCGTCGGCGTCAGGCTGGATCACCACCAGCGGACACTGGCTGGCCGGTGGCGTATCGGCCGTCAGACGATGCACCGCCGGTGCGACCATGAACAGCTTGCTGAGCGTAACGCCCTGTGCCTCCAGGCGAGCGCCCAGCGCAGCCGCCACGAAACCGCCGAAGGAGAAGCCCAGCAGGGTGATAGGCAGATTCGGGTACTTTTCCTGCAGCCAGGCAGCGACGGCTTCGGCGTCGTCCACTTCGCCAGTGCCCATGTCGTGACTGCCGGCACTGGCGCCAACACCGCGGTAGTTGAACCGCAGCGTGTGATAACCACAGTCACGCGCGGTACGCTGCAGCGTGGACACCACCTTGTTGAGCATGGTGCCGCCCTGTACCGGGTTGGGATGGCAGACCAACGCCACGCCCCGGGCGTCAGGCACCTCCAGTAGAAGGGCTTCGAGTTGGCCTACCGGGCCCTGAATGAAAAGAGGGGTTTCGCGACTGAGCAACACTGAACTCCGTGACCCCACATCGGGTCGACTCGTCTAGCAAACTGCCTGTGCGGCAAATGACCCTGTTCAGCGTTTCACACGCTCGCGCAATGCAAGGCAAAACAGGAGAGGAAACGCAGTGTACTGTTGTACATGAGCATTCCGAACCTGTTTTTACCCAGCATTGCCAACATGCAATAAACTCCGAGCAGGTTCTGGTCGTATACAGCACAGGCTCAAGCCGCTAACGTAAAGCAAAGCCGTTTTGAGAGGAAGGACTCGTGGAACAGACCGTTACAGCCTGGTTGATACCCGCTCTGACCCTGGTGGTCGGCATCGCCGTGGGCTTTGTGCTCGCCCGCCTGGCCCCCAATGCTGCACCTGGCCGTACGCAGCGGCAGATGGATGAAATGCAGGCGCGCTTCGAGGCCTACCAGAGCGAAGTGGTGACCCACTTCAACACCACCGCCAGCCTGGTTAAGAAACTTACCCAGAGCTATCAGGACGTGCAGGAGCACCTGTCCGACGGTGCCAACCGCCTGGCCCTGGACGAACTGACCCGCCAGCGCCTGCTGGCCACCCTGAACAGCACAGACTCGAGTGAAAAGCGCGAGCGCCTGACGCCGCCGAAGAACCACGAAATGCCCAAGGACTATGCGCCGAAGAGCGATGGCCCCGGCATGCTGGACGAAAGCTACGGGTTGAAGAAGTAACCAACCTGCACGTCCGGCTAGAACACAAAGCCCCGCAATGCGGGGCTTTTTCGTTGGCACCGGCGGCGGGTCATCCGCAGTCGCGCGCAGCTTCATCCCGGTCATCCGCTCAAAGAGTCTGTGGAAAAGCGGATCGCCGCGCCCCCTGCAAGAACAGCCTCAGCCTCCAGCCAGGCGCCATGACCTTCGCGGACAAGTCCGCTCCCACAGGGGGAGCGGTGGTGCTGTTGTGGGAGCGGACTTGTCCGCGAATGCTCGTCGGCCCATCGATAGTGCCCTAGGCGCTAGAGGGTTGCCGCACGCCTGTCGGCCCCCCTGCACTGCATCCTCACCGCCCCCCAGAACGAAAAAGCCCCGCACGAGGGCGGGGCTTTCGTTCAGCAGGCGACCGTCAGATCGCGCCGCGGCTACGCAACAGATCCAGCACCGCCTTGACGCCCTCCTCGACCGACTGAGTCTGGGTGTCGATCACCAGATCGGCATCCAGCGGTACGTCATAGGGGAAGCCTTCACCGGGGATGTTGTCGCCACCGGCGGCATACAGCCCCTGCGGGTCACGCTCGGCGCAGATCTGCGGAGAGGCCTGGACGTAGACGGTGACCAGACGCTCGCTGCCGATCAGCGCCTTGGCCTGCTCGCGGCCCTCGGCATCCGGGGCGACGAACGCTGCCAGGGCGATCAGCCCCGCCTCGTTGAACTGGCGCGCTACATGGGCGGCACGGCGCCAGTTCTCGGCGCGGCCGGCGCGATCCTGCGGCAGACCCTTGTTCAGGTCATGGCGCAGGTTCTGCCCGTCGAGCACGTACACGGCGCGGCCCATGTCGAACAGCTTGCGCTCGACCGCATAGGCCAGGGTGCTCTTGCCCGCGCCGGAGAGGCCGCTGAACAGCACGGTGGCCGGCTGCTGGCCGAAGCGCGAGGCGCGCTCCTCGGTCGACACATGGGCCAGACGGCCATGCTGACCGCCGCCATGGGCGACCGGATCGGCGATGATCATGCCGGCGCCGACGGTGCCATTGGTCAGGCGATCGATGACGATGAAGGCACCGGTGGTGCGGTTGTACTCGTAGCCATCCAGGGCAATCGGCGCGTCCAGGGCGATCTTCACCCGGCCGATCTCGTTGAGCTTCAGCTCACTTGCCGCGCCCTGCTCCAGGGTGTTCACGTCAACGCGATGAACGATGCTGGGGATCGAGCCGGGCACGTAGCTGGTGGCGCGCTTGATGTCGTATTTCTTGCCCGGCAGCATCGGCTCTTCGCCCATCCACACCAGCATGGCCTCGAAGCTGTCGGTGACCTGCGGGCGGTTGTCGGCATGCACCAGCATGTCGCCGCGTGAAACGTCGATCTCGTCTTCCAGAGTCAGAGTGATCGCCTGGCCCGGGCCGGCATGCTCCAGCTCGCCCTCGAAGGTGACGATGGATTTGACCTTGCTGGTCTTGCCCGAAGGCAGCGCCATGACCTCATCGCCCTTGCGCACGATGCCGCTGGCCAGGGTGCCGGCGAAACCGCGGAAGTTGAGGTTCGGGCGGTTGACGTACTGCACCGGGAAGCGCAGGTCGTCGAAGTTGCGATCACCCGCCACTTCCACGCTTTCGAGGATTTCCATCAGCGACTGGCCGCTGTACCAGGGCGAGCGCTCGGATTTGTTGACCACGTTGTCGCCCTTGAGCGCCGACATCGGCACGAACTCAAGGGTGGTCGGACGCAGGTTGATCTTCTCGGCGAAGGCCAGGTAGTCGGCCTTGATCTGCTCGAACACGCCCTGGTCGAAATCCTTCAGATCCATCTTGTTGACGGCGACGACGATGTGCTTGATGCCCAGCAAGGACGCGATGAAGCTGTGGCGCTTGGTCTGGGTTTGCACGCCATAACGGGCGTCGATCAGGATGATGGCCAGGTCGCAGGTCGAGGCGCCGGTGGCCATGTTGCGCGTGTACTGCTCATGGCCGGGGGTGTCGGCGATGATGAACTTGCGCTTGGCGGTGGAGAAGTAGCGGTAGGCGACATCGATGGTGATGCCCTGCTCGCGCTCGGCCTGCAGGCCGTCGACCAGCAGCGCCAGGTCGACTTCCTCGCCGGTGGTGCCGCTCTTCTTGGAATCCTTGGTGATGGCTTCCAGGTGATCTTCATAGATCATCTTGGAGTCGTGCAGCAGGCGGCCGATCAACGTGCTCTTGCCGTCATCGACGTTGCCGCAGGTGAGGAAGCGCAGCAGTTCCTTGCGCTCGTGCTGAGCCAGGTAGGCGTGAATGTCCTGGCTGATCAAATCGGATTGGTGACTCATGGTGCGTGATCCTCAGAAATAGCCCTGACGTTTCTTCTCTTCCATCGACCCGGCGGCGTCGTGATCGATCACGCGGCCCTGGCGCTCGGAAGTCCGGGTCAGGAGCATTTCCTGGATGATGTCGGTCAGGCTTTCCGCCTCGGACTCCACCGCGCCGGTCAGCGGGTAGCAGCCCAGGGTGCGGAAACGCACTTTCTTCTTCTGGATGCGCGCCTTTTCCTCGTCGGTGAGGTGCTCGAGGATGCGTTCGTCATCGATCATGATCAGCGTGCCGTTCTTCTCGATCACTTCGCGCTCGGCAGCGAAGTACAGCGGCACGATTGGGATCTGCTCCAGGTAGATGTATTGCCAGATGTCCAGCTCGGTCCAGTTCGACAGCGGGAAGACGCGGATCGACTCGCCCTTCTTGACCTTGCCGTTGTACACGTTCCACAGCTCGGGGCGCTGGTTCTTCGGGTCCCAACGGTGCTTGCTGTCGCGGAAGGAATACACGCGCTCCTTGGCGCGCGACTTCTCTTCGTCGCGGCGCGCGCCACCGAAGGCGGCATCGAAGCCGTACTTGTCCAGCGCCTGCTTGAGACCTTCGGTCTTCATCACGTCGGTGTGCTTGGCACTGCCGTAGGTGAAGGGGTTCATGTCCTGTGCCACACCGTCGGGGTTGATGTGGGTCAGCAGATCCAGGCCGTATTCACTGACCATCTTTTCGCGAAAGCGGTACATCTCCTGGAATTTCCAGCGCGTATCGACGTGTAGCACCGGGAACGGCAGCTTGCCGGGGAAGAATGCCTTGCGGGCCAGGTGCAGCATCACGGCTGAATCCTTGCCGATGGAATAGAGCATCACCGGGTTGTCGAATTCGGCGGCCACTTCACGAATGATGTGGATGCTTTCCGCCTCGAGCTGTTTCAAGTGCGTCAGTTTGTCGAGCATGGCTACTCACGGTTTGCTGTTATGGGGCCGGCGGGCCGTGGACGAGCGCGCACTCTATCACAGCGTCTGCTTATACTCAGGACGCTGGTTAGACCGAAACGATCTAGGGTTATACCTGCGCGTTCAGACGCTTCAGACCGGATTCGGGCAGTCGATGAACAGGTGTTCAAGGGCGAAACGCCGCGCCAGATAATCGCCCAGCGCCTGCACGCCATAGCGCTCTGTGGCATGGTGGCCTGCAGCGATGAAGCTCACGCCATTCTCCCGCGCGCTGTGGAATGTCTGCTCCGAGGCTTCGCCGGTCAGGTAAAGATCGACACCAGCGGCGATCGCCTGATCGATATAGCCCTGCCCGCCCCCCGTGCACCAGCCGACCCGGCGGATCAGGCCTTCGCCTTCCACCAGCAGCGGCTCACGCCCCAGCGCCTGCTGTACGTGACGGGCGAAATCGATAGCACTCATCGGCTCTGTCAGCGAGCCGACGAGGCCAACGGTGCGCGGGTTTTCCGGCTCCAGCGGGCCCTCGACGACGATGCCCAACTGCCGAGCGAGCTGCACGTTATTGCCCACTTCGGGATGAACATCGAGCGGCAGGTGATAGGCCAGCAAGCTGATGTCATGAGCCAGCAACGCTTTCAGACGACGCTGTTTCATGCCGGTGACGCAGGGGTTTTCACCCTTCCAGAAATAGCCGTGATGGACCAGCAGCACATCGGCCTCGGCGTCGATGGCGGCTTCGATCAGAGCCTGGCTGGCGGTGACGCCGCTGACGATACGACTGACCTGCGGACGCCCCTCGACTTGCAGGCCGTTAGGGCAGTAATCGCTGATGCGCGACGCGTTCAGAAAAGCGTCAGCTTCTTCCACCAACGTGGACAGGGCAATGGCCATTAAGATTCCTCTCAAGCTGTTGCGGGCCGCTGCCTAATTGGCGAGCACCTCACTATAATGCGCCACCTTAAGGGCCGAATTTGGCCCCTGCAACTCTCAGGATTGTCTCGATGCCCCAGGCACTGCGTTTTCTCGGTTGGCCCCTGCTGGTTGGTGTGCTGCTCGCACTGCTGCTGATCCAGCGCTACCCGCAATGGGTAGGCTTGCCAAGCCAGGACGTGCAACTGGTGCAGGCACCCATCTACAGCCGCCTGCAGGAAGGGCCGGTGTCCTACGCCGAGGCCGTCGACACTGCTTCGCCGGCGGTAGCCAACCTGTACACCACCAAGCTGGTGAGCAAACCGGCGCACCCACTGTTCGAAGACCCGACATTCCGCCGCTTCTTCGGCGACAACCTGCCACGCCAGCAGCGTATGGAGTCGAGCCTGGGCTCAGCGGTGCTGATGAGCAAGGAAGGCTACCTGCTGACCAACAACCATGTGGTCAGTGGCGCCGATCAGATCGTCGTGGCCCTCAAGGACGGGCGCGAAACCCTGGCGCGGGTGATCGGCAACGACCCGGAAACCGATCTGGCAGTCTTGAAGATCGACCTGCCCAATCTGCAGGCCATCACCCTAGGCCGCTCCGACAGCATTCGCATCGGCGACGTCACCCTGGCCATCGGCAACCCCTTCGGCGTGGGCCAGACCGTGACCATGGGCATCATCAGCGCCACCGGGCGCAACCAGTTGGGCCTCAACACCTACGAAGACTTCATCCAGACCGACGCGGCCATCAACCCGGGCAACTCCGGCGGCGCGCTGGTCGATGCGCACGGCAACCTGGTTGGCATCAACACGGCGATCTTCTCCAAGTCCGGCGGCTCGCAGGGCATCGGTTTCGCCATCCCGGTGAAGCTGGCGATGGAGGTGATGCGCGCCATCATCGAGCATGGCCAGGTAATTCGTGGGTACCTGGGGGTCGAGGTGCAGCCGCTGACGCCGGAACTGGCCGAATCCTTCGGCCTCGATGGCCGCCCCGGCATCGTCGTCGCTGGCGTCTACCGTGACGGCCCGGCACAGAAGGCCGGTCTGCAACCGGGCGACCTGATTCTCAGCATCGATGGCGAACCGGCCAGCGACGGCCGCCGCTCGATGAACCAGGTGGCGCGCACCAAGCCAGGTGACAAGATCAGCATTGAGGTGCTACGCAACGGCAAGCCGCTGCAGCTGACCGCCGAGATCGGTATCCGCCCTCCCGTTAACGGCAACTGATCAACCAGCATTTTCAGGTGGGAACTTTTCTCGGTTGAGGTTATTGTAATGTTATTACATTAATTACAATTCTCGGGAGATTCCCTTGCGCGCCACCACCGCCCTGCTTGCCGGCAGCCTGCTAACACCTTGGGTCGTTGCCGCAGAATCTCCGGCCCAACTCGCTGACAGCATCATCAGCGCCCCCAGCGAACAGGCCGATGGGCCGGTGCAGGGCTACCGCGCCAAACGCTCGGCCAGCGCCACCCGCACCGATACGCCGATCAGCGAGATTCCTCAGGCCATCAGCGTGGTGCCCGCGCAGGTGCTGGAAGATCTTGGCAGCAGCCGTATCGATCGCGCCCTGGACTTCGCCGGCGGCGTGTCGCGGCAGAACAACTTTGGCGGCCTGACCTTTCTCAACTACAGCGTGCGCGGCTTCACCACTGGCGAGCTGTATCGCAACGGCTTCGCCATCAACCGCGGCAGCTACAGCTCGCCGGACGCCTCGGCCATCGAGCGCCTGGAAGTGCTCAAGGGGCCGGCCGCCGCGCTGTACGGGCGTGGCGATCCCGGCGGGCTGGTCAACATCGTCACCAAGCGCCCGCAGCTCGAAGCTTTCACTCAGTTCAAGGCCAGTGCCGGGCGCTGGGATCGCTACCGCAGCAGCCTCGACGTCAACAGCCCGCTGAACGATGAGGGCACGCTGCTCTCGCGGGTCAACCTGGCGGTGGAGGACAACGGCAGCTTTCGCGATCACGTCGGCAATCAACGGCAGATCGTCAACCCGACATTCAGCTGGCAACTGTCGCCTGACACCCTGCTGATGATCGACAGCGAGTTCTCGCGCACCGATGCGGTATTCGACCGTGGCATTCCCGCCGTCGACGGCAAGACGGGAGTGGTCAAGCGCTCTACCTTCCTCGGCGAGCCCAACGACGGCAAGATTCGCAACGACAACCAGTTGCTGCAGGTGAGCCTCGAACACTACCTGAACGATGCCTGGAAAATGCGTCTGGCCAGCCATTACAGCCAGGGCACGCTGGATGGCAACAGCTCCGAGACGTCGCGGCTGATCGGTGATCAGGTCACTCGTTTTTACCGCGAGCGCAGCTTCGAGTGGAACGACAGCATCACCCAGGCCGAGCTGCACGGTCAGTTCGACTGGGCCGGCTGGCAGCACCAGACGCTGCTGGGCCTCGAATACGAGAACTACCGTAACAGCCAGAAATACCCGCAAAGCGTCACCGGCCTGGGCTACGGTCTGGACATCTATAACCCGATCTACGGCCAGCCCAAGCCCCCCATCGTAAACCCCAACGACTTTCACGAGCACACGGAAAGCTACGCCCTCAACCTGCAGGACCAGATCAGCTTCAGCGAGCGCTGGAGCGGCCTGCTCGGCGTGCGTCTGGAGCGTTTCGAGCAGACCGCGCTGAACCGCAGCACACGGGTCAGCAACGAGCAGAGCAAGGATGTCGCCACACCGCGCGCCGGCGTGCTCTATCAGCTGACTCCGGAAGTCGGCGTGTTCGCCAACGCCTCGATGTCGTTCAAGCCCAACGCCATCGGTGCCCAGGGCCAGGTGTTCAAGCCGGAGAAAGGTCTCGGCTACGAGACCGGCCTGAAGCTCGACCTGGCAGACGGGCGCATCGGCGCCACCGTGGCGTTGTTCCATATCGAAAAGGAAAACGTGCTGACCGCCGACCCGAACAACCCCGGCGACAGTGTCGCCGCCGGCAAGGCCCGCAGCCAGGGCCTGGATCTGCAGGTCAGCGGCCAGCTCAGCGACGCCCTAAGGGTGATCGGCGCCTACGCCTATATCGACGCCGAGGTAACCAAGGACAACAGCATCCCCGAGAGCAGCGACCTGCTTGGTATCGCTCGCAACAGCGCCAGCCTGATGAGCGTTTACCAATTCCAGGGCGGCGCGCTGCAGGGTTCCGAACTGGGGGCAGCGATCACCTACGTTGGCGACCGTTCCGGGCAGACCGGCAGCGATTTCGAATTGCCGGCCTACACCACGGTCGACCTGCTCGCCCGCTGGCAGGCGACGAACGATCTGAGCCTGGGCCTGAATCTCAATAACCTGTTCGACCGCAAGTACTACGAACGCGCGTTCAACAACGTCTGGGTAATACCCGGCGACCCACGCAACCTCAGTGTCAGCCTGACCCTCAACCTCTGAATCGGAGATTCACATGCGTATTCCTGCCTACCTGCTCCTCGCCGGCCTGTTCGCCAGCAGCGGCGCTCTCGCCCACGGCCTGTGGACCGAAGAGCGACGCGGCAACATCGAAGTGGTCTATGGCCACGGTGCCGAAGATAACGCCTTCAAGGCAGAAAAGATCAGCGGCGCCTGGGCCTACGATGTTGCCGGCAAGATGATTCCGGTAACCGTCGAACGCCTGGCCGACCACGCCCGCCTGCAGCCCTTGAAGAAACCCGCCGTGCTCGGTGTGGCGCTGGACAATGGCGCCTGGTCGAAAACCCCCGACGGCAAGTGGGTCAACCAGGGTCGCAGCCAGGTGCCGGACTCCACCGAGTCACTGCACACCTACAAATACAGCCTGGCGATCTACGCCGAAGGCGCCAAGCTCCCCGATCTCAAGGCGCTGAAACTGGTCATCGTTCCGGAGACCGATCCGCTCAAGGTCGGCCCGGGCAAGCCGCTGCCGGTACGCGTGCTGGCCGACGGCAAGCCGCTCGCAGGCGTCGAGCTGGTTGGTGATTACCGTGGCGCGCCGCACCAGGTCAGCGCCAAGACCGATGCCGAGGGCCGCGCTCAGGTCATGGTGCGCAACGAAGGGTTGAACATCATCAGCGCTTCGGTCTACCTGCCGGTGAAGAACGATCCGAACATCGAAAGCCGCGGTCTGTTCACCTCGCTGACTTTCCTCGGCGAACCGCATCACGAGTGATCCCCGCGGAAAGCGCATGAAAAAGCCGGTGGCGCGTGAGCGTCACCGGCTTTTTTGCAACCTGCTGCCTGGCTTACAGGCCTTGCAGGGCGTCCAGCAGAGCCTGATTCTGCTCCGCCGTACCGATGGTGATACGCAGAAACTGAGCGATGCGCTGCTGCTTGAAGTGACGCACGATCACGCCCTGCTCGCGCAATCCTGCCGCCAGACTCGCGGCATCCTTGCCCGGATGACGGGCGAAGACAAAGTTGGCCGCTGACGGCAGTACGTCGAAGCCCAGACCCTGCAAGCCGGCGACCACCACCTCGCGGCTGGCGATCACCTGCTGGCAGGTCTTTTCGAAATAATCACGATCTTCGAACGCTGCTGCCGCACCGGCGATGGCCATGCGATCGAGCGGGTAGGAGTTGAAGCTGTTCTTGATCCGCTCCAGCGCCTCGATCAGATCCGGGTGACCGACCGCGATGCCGACGCGCAGACCGGCCAGCGAACGCGACTTGGACAAGGTCTGGGTGACCAGCAGGTTCGGGTACTTGTCGACCAGAGCGATGGCACTTTGGCCGCCGAAGTCGATATAGGCCTCGTCTACCAGCACCACTGAATCCGGGCTGTTCTGCAGCAGACGCTCGATGGCCTCAAGCGGCAGAAGGCAGCCGGTCGGCGCGTTGGGGTTGGGGAAGATGATGCCGGCGTTCGGCTTGGCGTAATCCTCAACGCGGATCTGGAACTCATCATCCAGCGCCACCTGCTCGAAGTCGATGCCATACAGGCCGCAGTAAACCGGGTAGAAGCTGTAGCTGATATCCGGGAACAGCAGCGGCGCATCGTGCTGGAACAGGCCGTGGAAGGCATGCGCCAGGACTTCGTCGGAACCGTTACCGACGAACACCTGGGCCGGCTGCACGCCGTAGTAATCGGCCACCGCCTGCTTCAGGCGCTCGCCGTTGGGGTCCGGATACAGACGCAGGTCGTCGTTGACCTCGGCCTGCATCGCCGCGATAGCCTTGGGCGACGGGCCATAGGGGTTCTCGTTGGTGTTGAGCTTGACCAGCTTGCTCAGCTTGGGCTGCTCACCCGGCACGTAGGGCACCAGGTCTTTGACGAAGGGGCTCCAGAATTTGCTCATCTGCCCTTCTCTCCTCGAATGCGGTTCGCGTTGCTTTTGTAGGAGCGAGCTTGCTCGCGAAAATGGCGTTCGCGAGCAGAACTCGCTCCTACGCGGTTCGGGTCACTCTTTGATGCGGTACTCGGCGCTGCGTGCGTGCGCGGTCAGCGACTCGCCACGGGCCAGCACCGAAGCACTCTTGCCCAGTTCCGATGCGCCGTCCGGCGAGCAGAAGATGATCGACGAGCGCTTCTGGAAGTCATACACCCCCAGCGGCGAGGAAAAGCGCGCAGTACCGGAAGTGGGCAGCACGTGATTCGGGCCGGCCACGTAGTCGCCCAGGGCTTCTGCGGTGTAGCGGCCCATGAAGATGGCGCCGGCGTGGCGGATCTGCGGCAACCAGGCTTCCGGGTCGGCCACCGACAGCTCCAGGTGCTCCGGCGCGATGTGGTTGGCCACCTTGATGGCCTGGGCCATGTCCGCCACCTGGATCAGCGCGCCACGGCCTTCCAGCGAGGTGCGGATGATCTCGGCCCGCTCCATGGTCGGCAGCAGCTTGGCGATGCTCTCGGCAACCTTGTCGAGGAAAGCGGCATCCGGGCTGACCAGGATCGACTGAGCATCCTCGTCGTGCTCTGCCTGGGAGAACAGGTCCATGGCGATCCAGTCCGGATCGGTCTGGCCGTCGCAGACCACCAGGATTTCCGACGGGCCGGCGATCATGTCGATGCCCACCTTGCCGAACACGTGGCGCTTGGCAGTGGCCACGTAGATATTGCCGGGGCCGACGATCTTGTCCACCGGCGGCACGCTCTCGGTGCCATACGCCAACGCGGCGACGGCCTGGGCGCCACCGATGGTGAAAACGCGGTCGACGCCGGCGATGGCAGCCGCAGCCAGGACGATCTCGTTGATCTCGCCGCGCGGGGTCGGCACCACCATGACCACCTCGGGCACGCCGGCGACCTTGGCAGGAATCGCGTTCATCAACACCGAAGACGGATAGGAGGCTTTGCCGCCCGGCACGTAAAGGCCGGCGCGGTCCAGCGGCGTGACCTTCTGACCCAGCACGGTGCCGTCGGCTTCGGTGTAGCGCCAGGAGTCCTGCTTCTGCTTCTCGTGGTAGCTGCGCACGCGCTCAGCGGCGACCTCGAGGGCCTGGCGCTGCTCGGCGCTGATGCGGGTCAGGGCCAGCTCCAGACGCTCGCGCGGCAGGATCAGGTCGGCCATGGAGGCGACCTCAAGGCCATCGAAACGCTGGGTGTACTCGACCAGAGCGGCATCGCCGCGCTCGCGCACGGCCTGGATGATTTCCAGCACGCGCTGGTTGACGCCATCGTCGGAGACGCTTTCCCAGGACAGCAGATGATCCAGATGACGCGCGAAGTCCGTGTCGGCGGCGTTGAGTCGGCGGATGGCAACGGGTGCGGTCATAGCGAAAGCCTCATTAAATGGCGTTTTTCTCGGGCGCCCGTAATGTAGCAAGCCCACCGTGCGGGCACCCAAGAAAAATGGCTATGACACGGATAGGCTGCCGCGACCAGAGGTCGCGAAAAGAGTCAGCCTTGGTGTCGCGCCTCGACGGCGCCACGCAGGGTTTCGATCAGCGCCTGGATGCGCGCGTGCTGCATTTTCATCGACGCCTTGTTGACGATCAGCCGAGAGCTGATGGTGGCGATCATTTCCTGCGGTTCCAGGCCGTTGGCACGCAGAGTGTTGCCGGTGTCGACCACGTCGATGATCTTGTCGGCCAGGCCCACCAGCGGCGCCAACTCCATCGAGCCGTACAGCTTGATGATATCGACTTGGCGGCCCTGCTCGGCGTAGTAGCGCTTGGCAACGTTGACGAACTTGGTGGCCACACGCAGGCGTCCTTTCGGCTCCGGCGCACCGACCTTGCCGGCGGTCATCAGCTTGCACTTGGCGATCTGCAGATCCAGCGGCTCGTAGATGCCCTGGCCACCGTACTCCATCAGCACGTCCTTGCCTGCCACGCCGAGGTCGGCGGCGCCATGCTCGACATAGGTCGGCACGTCGGTGGCACGCACGATCAACAGGCGCACGTCATCCTGAGTGGTCGGAATGATCAGCTTGCGGCTCTTGTCCGGGTTCTCGGTCGGCTCGATACCGGCAGCCGCCAACAGCGGCAGGGTGTCATCGAGAATGCGGCCTTTGGACAGGGCGATGGTCAGCATGAAACGGTTTCCTTGAGCGGAAGCGGCCGCACCAATCGGTGCGGTCTTACAGCAATGGAGACTTAGCCCGGCACTCGGCGGATCTTGGCACCGAGCAGTTGCAGTTTCTCTTCGATGCACTCGTAGCCACGGTCGATGTGGTAGATGCGGTCGATCAGAGTATCGCCTTCGGCCACCAGCGCAGCCAGCACCAGGCTCGCCGACGCACGCAGGTCGGTCGCCATCACGGGGGCGCCTTTGAGCATCTCGACGCCGGTGACAACAGCCGTGTTGCCTTCGACCAGGATGTTGGCGCCCATGCGCAGCATCTCGTAGACGTGCATGAAGCGGTTTTCGAAAACGGTTTCGATGATGGTGCCAGTGCCTTCGGCCACGGCATTCAGAGCGATGAACTGCGCCTGCATGTCGGTGGGGAACGCCGGGTACGGCGCGGTGCGCAGGTTGACGGCCTTCGGCCGCTTGCCCTTCATGTCCAGCTCGATCCAGTCCGGGCCGGTGGTGATCTCGGCGCCCGCTTCCTGCAGCTTGGCAAGCACGGCCTCCAGGGTCGACGGGTCTGCATCCTTGACCTTGACGCGGCCACCGGTGACGGCAGCGGCGACCAGGTAGGTACCGGTCTCGATACGGTCGGGCATCACGCTGAAGCGCGCGCCATGCAGGCGCTCGACGCCGTCGATGATGATGGTATCGGTGCCGGCACCCTGGATCTTCGCACCCATGGCGATCAGGCAGTTGGCCAGGTCGACCACCTCCGGCTCGCGCGCGGCGTTTTCCAGCACGCTGCGGCCCTTGGCCAGCGTCGCGGCCATCATGATGTTCTCGGTACCGGTCACGCTGACCACGTCGAAGAAGAAGTGCGCGCCGCGCAGGCCGCCTTCCGGCGCCTTGGCCTTGATGTAGCCGCCTTCGACATCGATGATCGCGCCCATCGCCTCGAGGCCGCGGATGTGCAGGTCGACCGGACGTGAACCGATGGCGCAACCGCCCGGCAGCGCCACTTCGGCCTCACCGAAACGGGCGACCATCGGGCCGAGCACCAGGATCGAGGCGCGCATGGTCTTTACCAGCTCGTAAGGTGCAACCAGAGTCTTGATCGCGCGGGCGTCGACTTCCACCGCCAGCTTCTCGTCGATCACCGGCTCGATGCCCATGCGACCGAACAGCTCGATCATGGTGGTGATGTCGTGCAGGTGCGGCAGGTTGCAGATGGTGACGGGAGCGTCGCCCAGCAGGGTGGCAGCCAGAATCGGCAGCGCAGAGTTCTTCGCACCGGAAATGCGGATTTCGCCATCGAGGCGAGCGCCGCCGGTAATGATCAGTTTATCCATAGGAATCTCGTCGCCCGCAGGCTCAGGAACGCGCGGCCCAATCGGCCTGGCTGAAGAATTTCATGGTCACGGCGTGGATGCTGCCACTGGCGATCCAGGCATTGAGATGGGCGTAGATCTGCTGCTGACGCTTGACCGGGCTGAGTGCAGCCAGCTCGTCGCTGATCAGGTTGAGCTGGAAGTTGCAGCCTTCGCCTTCGACTTCCACCTGGGTGTTCGGGAGTTTTTCCTCTAGGAGGCTTTTTACTTCTGCAGCCTGCATGCTCGACCTCGACTGACGCATTCGGGCTACCTACGCCCGCGGGTCGGCCATCATACAAAAAAGCCTCCCGCCTGCGAACCCCGCCAGCAGCGGTGCTGACGGAACGACGGGAAGCGCTTCACGGTTGCAGCGGCAGCAATTCCAGCAGACCGCCGACCTGGGCGATCTCGCGCATGTCCTCGGGCAGCGCACCGATCGACAGCTCACGCCCTGCCTTGCGCGCATCGCGAACGAACGCCAGCAGCAGCGCCAGACCGACGCTGCTGGATTTCTCCACCGCACTGCAGTCGAGCGTCAGCTGCGCGGCGCTGCTGGCGGCGATCAAACGCGCGCCCTGCTCACGCAACTGCGGGCCGGTGCGGTAATCGAGCACACCACTGAGCTGCAGTTGCCCAGCGGCGCGCTCGCTGATGCTCGCCTGACTCACGACTCGCCCCGAGCCTGGCGCGCCCTGGCCACGGTATCGGCCCAGGTGTCGATGACCTTGTCCAGATCGTTGCGGTTGTTCTGCATCGACTGGGCGAACTGGTCGCGGAACAGCTTGCCGACGTTGATGCCATTGATCACCACGTTGCGCAGCTTCCAGGTGCCATCCTGGGAAACCATGGTGTAGGACAGCGGATAGACCACGCCCTTGCCGTCGCGGATTTCCATGCCGACCGACGTGCGCTCGGCGTCCTGCTTGCCGCTGGCCGGCAGTACGCGGATGTCCTGGTTGTTGTATTCGAGCAGGGCGTTGCCATAGAACTGCATCAGGCTGCGCTTGAAGTTCTCCTGGAAGCGGCTCATCTGCTCGGGCGAGGCCTGGCGCGAGTAGCGCACGGTCATCACGCCACGGGAGATGCCATCGACGTCGACCACAGGGCCGAGAATCTCGTTGAGCGACTCATAGAACGCATTGGGATCGCTGCGATAGCGCTCCTTGTTGGCCTTGAGGTCGGCCAGCAGGGTATCGGTGGTCTGCTGCACCACCTCGTGGGCGCTTGGCGCGGCGACGGCTAGCAGCGGCATGGCGGCAAGCAACGCCAGCAGGGAATTACGCACGGTCTTGAACATGTCAGGAGCCCTCATCAATTGGCTTCATCTTTATTGACCGAATTAAGCAGGAATTTGCCAATCAGGTCTTCCAGCACCAGCGAGGACTGCGTGTCGTGGATGGTACTGCCGTCCTTGAGCACCTCCTCGTCACCACCGACGCTGATACCGATGTACTTCTCACCGAGCAGACCTGCAGTCAGGATCGACGCGGTGGAATCCTCGGGCAGGTTATTGACGTTGCCATCGAGCTCCAGGGTCACTCGGCCCATGTAACTGTCGCGATCCAGATCGACGGCAGTGACCTTGCCGATGCTCACGCCGGCCATGGTCACCTTGGCGCGCACGGTCAGCCCGGCGATGTTGTCGAAGTAGGCGTAGACCTTGTAGGTATCGCCTGCACTGCCGACGCTCAGGCCGCTGACGCGCAGGGCCAACAGCAGCAGGGCCAGCACACCGGCCATGAGGAACAGGCCGACACCAATCTCCAGCGTGCGGTTTTGCATCAGAAGTCTCCAAACATCAAAGCGGTCAGAATGAAATCCAGGCCAAGCACGGCCAGCGAGGCATACACCACGGTGCGCGTGGTCGCGCGGCTGATGCCCTCGGAAGTGGGTTCGCAGTCGTAGCCCTGGAACACGGCGATCCAGGTCACCACGAAGGCGAAGACGATGCTCTTGATCACGCCGTTGAGCACATCGTCATAAAAGGAAACACTGTTCTGCATGTTGGACCAGAACGATCCCTCGTAGACGCCCAGCCAGTCCACGGCGACCATCGCCCCGCCCCAGATGCCGACGACGCTGAAGATCATCGCGAGCAGCGGCATCGAGATGAAGCCGGCCCACAGCCGTGGCGCGACGATGTACTTGAGCGGGTCGACACCGATCATCTCCAGGCTGGAGAGCTGCTCGGTCGACTTCATGTTGCCGATCTCGGCGGTCAGCGCCGAACCTGCGCGACCGGCGAACAGCAGCGCAGTGACCACCGGCCCCAGTTCACGCAGCAGGGTCAGGGCGACCATCTGCCCGACCGCCTGCTCGGAGCCATAGCTGACCAGGATGTTGTAGCCCTGCAGGGCCAGCACCATGCCGATGAAAACGCCGGAAACGACGATGATCGCCAGCGACATCACGCCGACCGCGAACAGCTGCTTGATCAACAGTTGCAACGGCTTGCCGGCGCGACTGCGGCCGAACAGCGCGCCGACCAGGAACAGCACCGAGCGCCCCAGCGTCGCGACCACATCGATACCCGCACGACCGAACAGCCGCAGCCGTTCGAGCGGTGAAATTCTACGCATCAACCTCTCCCCAACAGATCTTCGCGGTAGTCCGGCGCTGGAAAATGGAACGGCACCGGGCCGTCCGGAATGCCCTTCATGAACTGACGAATACGCGGATTATCCGACTCCATCAGCTCGGCCGGCGTGCCCTGCCCCAATACTTGAGCGTCACCGACTACGTAGATGTAGTCGGCGATGCTGGCGGTTTCCGCGAGATCGTGAGAGACCACTACACTGGTGATCCCCAGCGCATCGTTGAGCAGACGAATCAGGCGCACCAGCACGCCCATGGCGATGGGGTCCTGGCCGACGAACGGCTCGTCATAAAGCAGAATCTGCGGATCGAGAGCGATAGCGCGGGCCAGCGCCACACGACGTTTCATGCCGCCGGATAGCTCGTCCGGCATCAGTTCCAGCGCGCCGCGCAGGCCAACGGCCTGCAGTTTCATCAGGACGATGTCGCGAATCATCTCTTCCGGAAGCTTGGTGTGCACACGTAGCGGGAACGCCACGTTCTCGAACACGTCGAGATCGGTGAACAGCGCGCCGCTCTGAAACAGCACGCCCATCTGCTTGCGCATGTCGAACAGCTCGTCCCGCGACAGCTTCGGCAGGCTCACGCCCTCGACGCGAACATCGCCTGCGGAGGGGCGCAGCTCGGCGGCGATCAGACGCAACAAGGTAGTCTTGCCGCAGCCGGAGGGGCCCATGATGCCGGTGACCTTACCGCGCGGAATGCGGATGTCGACCTTATCGAAAATCGACCGCGCGCCGCGCTGAAAGCTGACGCCCTGCAACTCGATCACGTACTCGTGCTCGGCGCTCATCTGAACTCCTCGAAAACCAGGCCTTCCTTGCAGACGCCGCCTCCCGATGCCAGGACACGCGCCGGCCAGAGGGGGCCAAAATGGCCGCGAACTATAGCATTTGCCGGACATGCCGCCCAATAGCGCCACAATACGGCGTTCAGACTTGCGACAGCTTCGACATAGGCTGCTTAAAGCAGAGGTGAGCGCAGAAAGCTTTTCCCGTTATAATCCCCGTCTTTTTTCGCCCGACAGCTCAGCCCAATGAACCAGACCCGCGACCTGATCGACTCCGCGCAGCGCACCATTCGCCTCGAACTCGAAGCGGTGCAGGAGCTGTTGCCCCGTATCGATGCCGATTTCATCAAGGCCTGCGAGCTCATTCTGAATTGCAAGGGACGCGTGGTCGTGGTCGGCATGGGCAAGTCCGGGCACATCGGCAACAAGATCGCCGCGACCCTGGCCAGCACCGGCACCACGGCATTCTTCGTCCATCCGGCCGAAGCCAGCCACGGCGACATGGGCATGATCACCAAGGACGACATCGTCCTGGCCCTGTCCAATTCGGGCTCGACCGCCGAGATCGTCACCCTGCTGCCGCTGATCAAGCGCCTCGGCATCCGCCTGATCAGCATGACCGGCAACCCCGACTCGCCCCTGGCCAAAGCCGCCGAGGTTAATCTCGATGCCCGCGTATCGCAGGAAGCCTGCCCGCTGAACCTGGCGCCGACCTCCTCGACCACCGCCAGCCTGGTGCTGGGCGATGCCCTGGCCATCGCCTTGCTGGAAGCGCGCGGTTTCACTGCCGAAGACTTCGCCTTCTCCCATCCGGGCGGCGCCCTTGGCCGTCGCCTGTTGCTCAAGGTGGAAAACGTCATGCACAAGGGCGATGCGCTGCCCTGCGTGCGCCGCGGCACCAGCCTGCGCGACGCGCTACTGGAAATGACCCAGAAAGGCCTGGGCATGACCGTGGTACTGGAAGAAGACGGCCGCCTGGCCGGCATCTTCACCGATGGCGATCTGCGCCGCACCCTGGACAAGGGCATCGACGTACGCCAGGCGTCGATCGACGAGGTCATGACCCCGCACGGCAAGACCGCCCGCGCCGAGATGCTCGCCGCCGAAGCCCTGAAGATCATGGAAGACCACAAGATCAACGCGCTGGTGGTGGTCGACGACCAAGACAAGCCGGTCGGCGCCCTCAACATGCACGACCTGCTGCGCGCCGGAGTAATGTGATGAACGACCTGCTGCAACGCGCCCGCGCCGTCAAACTGGCGATCTTCGACGTCGATGGCGTGCTCACCGACGGCCGCCTGTACTTTCTCGAAGACGGCAGCGAGTTCAAGACCTTCAATACGCTCGACGGTCACGGCATCAAGATGCTGATCAACTCGGGCGTGCGCACCGCCATCATCAGCGGCCGCAAGACCCCGGTAGTGGAGCGCCGCGCCAACAACCTCGGCATCCAGCACCTGTTCCAGGGCCGCGAGGACAAACTCGTGGTGCTCGACGGCCTGCTCGCCGAACTCGGCCTAAGCTATGAAGAAGTTGCCTATCTGGGCGACGACCTGCCGGACCTTCCGGTGATTCGCCGTGTCGGATTGGGCATGGCCGTGGCCAGCGCCGACAGTTTCGTGCGCCAGCATGCCCATGGCGTGACCCAGGCGCGTGGCGGTGACGGTGCGGCGCGGGAATTCTGCGAACTGATCATGCGTGCCCAGGGCACACTGGAAGCGGCCCAGGCCGCCTATCTATAGAGAACAGCATGCCGCGTAAACTTCTCAATACTCTGATCTTCGCGCTGATCGCAGTGGTGGTGGCCGCTCTCGGCTACTGGAACCTCGCGCCGGACAGCGCCCGCGTAGCCCAGCAGAACGGCGATGACAATGTCATCGACTTCTATGTGGTCGGCGCACGCACCGTGCAGTTCCAGGATGACGGCAAACTGCACTACCGCATGACCGCGGACAAGCTCGAACACGTCAAGAGTACCGACATCACCCTGATCGACACGCCCAAGCTGGACCTCTACCGCGGCACCGAATTGCCCTGGAAAGTGACCAGCCAGCGTGCCGAAGTCTCGCCCGGCGGCGTCGAGGTGGAACTGATCGACGACGTGCGCATCGCCCGCACCGATGCCAAGGACCGTCCAACCATCATCACCAGTAGCCGCATGACCGTTATTCCCGACAAGGAATATGCGCAGACCGAGCAAGCCGTTAGAATCGTCGCGGCCAACGGGGTGACCACGGCACAAGGAATGAAAGCGTACTTGAATGACGGCAGGATGCTCCTGCAGTCCAACGTAAGAGGCCAGCATGAGGTTCGTTAATACCCTCCCCCTGATTCTCAGCCTCAGCGCCGCATTGGGAAGCGCGGCTGCCTGGGCACTGCCATCGGATCGCGACCAGCCGATCCGCATCCAGGCCGACAGCGCCGAACTGGATGACAAGCAGGGCGTCGCGGTTTATCGCGGCGACGTGATCATCACCCAGGGCACCCTGAAGATCACCGGCGACACCGTGACCATCACGCAGACCGCCAGTGGCGATATCGACGTCTTCACCTCGGTGGGCAACCTGGCCTATTACGAGCAGAAGCCAGCCGTGGACAAGGACATCGTCAAGGCCTACGGCAAGACCATCCAGTACTTCGCCAGCAACGAGCGCATCGTACTGATCGACCAGGCCAAGGTGATTCAGGAAGGCAATACCTTCGAAGGCGAGAAGATCGTCTATGACACCCGCCGCCAGATCGTCAATGCCGGTCGCGCCACGGGCGGCAACGTCAGCACGCCGCGCCCGCGCATCGACATGGTCATCCAGCCGAAGAACAAACCCGCGGATCAGCAACAGTAATGGCCATTCTCAAAGCCCAACACCTGGCGAAAAGCTACAAGAGCCGCCAGGTCGTGCGTGACGTCAGCTTGAGCATCGAAAGCGGTCAGATCGTCGGCCTGCTCGGCCCCAATGGCGCCGGCAAGACCACCTGCTTCTACATGATCGTCGGCCTGGTGCGCGCCGATCAGGGCCGCGTGCTGATCGACGACCACGACGTCAGCCACCAGCCCATGCACGGCCGCGCGCGCGCCGGCATCGGCTACCTGCCGCAGGAAGCCTCGATCTTCCGCAAACTGTCTGTGGCCGACAACATCATGGCCATTCTGGAAACGCGCAAGGACTTGGACCGCGCCGGGCGGCAGGCGGAACTGGACAGCCTGCTGCAGGAGTTCCATATCCACCACATCGCCGACAGCCTCGGCATGAGCCTGTCCGGTGGCGAGCGACGCCGCGTGGAGATCGCCCGCGCCCTGGCGACCAATCCCAAGTTCATCCTGCTCGACGAACCCTTCGCCGGTGTCGACCCGATTTCGGTGGGCGACATCAAGCAGATCATCCATCACCTCAAGACCAAGGGCATCGGCATCCTCATCACCGATCACAACGTGCGCGAGACCCTGGATATCTGCGAAACCGCTTACATCGTCAATGATGGGCAATTGATCGCCGAAGGTGACGCCGAGACCATCCTCGCCAACCAGACGGTGAAGGAAGTTTATCTGGGCCACGAGTTCCGCCTGTAGCAGGCTGCGTGAAAATACTGCGCCTTCACACTGCCTGTAGATCGCCGCTATTTCGCTACAGAAATATTGCAACCCCTAGGCAAGAACGAGAAATTCAGGCATATAATTTGCTTCCTGGCGGCGCTTCGGCGCCCTGATGTGGAAGGCGTAACTCGCCAGTAAATTAAGGTCTGCAATGAAACCATCGCTAGTCCTCAAGATGGGCCAGCAGCTGACGATGACCCCGCAGCTGCAACAGGCTATCCGCCTCCTCCAACTGTCGACCCTGGACCTGCAACAGGAAATCCAGGAGGCGCTGGAATCCAATCCCATGCTCGAGCGCCAGGAAGATGGCGACGACTTCGACAACAGCGACCCGATGGCTGATGGCGCCGAAAGCGCCGCTCCCGCCCCGAGCAAGGAAGAGAGCTACCAGGAGACCACTCCGACGGTGGATAACCTGGAGGATGGCGAATGGGGCGACCGCATCCCCAACGAGTTGCCAGTCGATACCGCCTGGGAAGACATCTACCAGACCAGCGCCAGCAGCCTGCCCAGCAACGATGATGACGAGTGGGACTTCACCACCCGCACTTCCACCGGCGAGAGCCTGCAGAGCCATCTGCTCTGGCAACTGAACCTGGCCCCCATGTCGGACAAGGACCGGCTGATCGCCGCCACCCTGATCGACTGTATCAACAACGATGGTTATCTCGAGGAAACCCTCGAGGAAGTGACCGAATCCTTCGACCCAGAGCTGGATATCGAGCTGGACGAAGTGGAAGTGGTGCTGCACCGCATCCAGCAGTTCGAACCGGCCGGTATCGGTGCCCGCGACCTGCGCGAATGCCTGCTGCTGCAATTGCGCCAGCTGCCTGCCAATACGAGCTGGCTGAACGAGACCCAGCGCGTCGTCAGCGATTATCTCGAGTTGCTCGGCAGCCGCGATTACGCCCAGCTGATGCGCCGCACCAAGCTCAAGGAAGACGAACTGCGCCAGGTCATCGACCTGATCCAGCGCCTGAATCCGCGCCCGGGGTCGCAGATCGAATCCAGCGAGCCGGAGTACGTCGTTCCGGACGTGATCGTGCGCAAGCACAACGACCGCTGGCTGGTGGAGCTGAACCAGGAAGCCATGCCGCGCCTGCGGGTCAACCCGCAGTATGCCGGCTTCGTCAAACGCGCCGACTCCAGCGCCGACAACACCTTCATGCGCAACCAGCTGCAGGAAGCGCGCTGGTTCATCAAGAGCCTGCAGAGCCGCAACGAGACGCTGATGAAGGTGGCCACGCAGATCGTCGAGCACCAACGCGGCTTTCTCGATTACGGCGACGAGGCGATGAAGCCTCTGGTGCTGCACGACATCGCCGAAGCGGTCGGCATGCACGAGTCGACCATTTCGCGCGTGACCACGCAGAAATTCATGCACACCCCGCGCGGCATTTACGAGCTGAAATATTTCTTCTCCAGCCACGTCAGCACCTCCGAAGGCGGCGAATGCTCGTCCACCGCGATCCGCGCGATCATCAAGAAACTGGTTGCGGCAGAAAACGCGAAAAAGCCGTTGAGTGACAGCAAGATCGCTGGTTTACTGGAGGCACAAGGCATCCAAGTCGCCCGTCGGACGGTCGCCAAGTATCGCGAGTCCCTCGGTATCGCGCCCTCCAGTGAGCGCAAGCGACTGATGTAGGCCAGATCGACTGAAGGCCCAGGGTCTTCAGGCCAGAGTGTTCCGGCGGCGGGTCGAACCAGACCCGTCTCTTACACAAGGCAACAAGGAGAAAGCGGTATGCAAGTCAACATCAGTGGACATCAGCTGGATGTGACCGACGCCCTGCGTGACTATATCGGCGAGAAACTGGGCCGACTGGAACGCCACTTCGACAAGATCACCAACGTTCAGGTGACCATGGAGGTCGAGAAACTCAAGCAGAAGATCGAAGCCACCCTGCATGTCGCCGGCGGCGAAGTCGTCGCCAATGCCGAACATCAGGACATGTACGCTGCCATCGACCTGTTGGCCGACAAACTCGACCGTCAACTCATCAAGCACAAGGAAAAGCAGCTCGAGCGTCTGCAAGGCGCCACGGCCCGCTAACATTCCCCATCCATGATCCGACTTGAAAACATCCTGACCCCCGGCCGTTCCCTGGTGAACGTGCCGGGCGGCAGTAAGAAACGCGTGCTCGAACAGATCGCCAACCTGGTTGCCCGCGACCTGCCCGACCTGGATGCCCAGGACATCTTCGAAAGCCTTATCGCCCGCGAGAAGCTCGGTTCCACCGGCTTCGGCAACGGCATTGCCATTCCCCACTGCCGCCTGGCCGGCTGCAGTGCACCGATCAGCGCCGTGTTGCACCTCGACACCGCGGTCGACTTCGACGCCATCGACGGCGTGCCGGTCGATCTGCTGTTCGTCCTGCTGGTGCCGGAAGCGGCAACCGACGCGCACCTCGAACTGCTGCGCCAGATCGCCAGCATGCTCGATCGCCAGGAAGTACGCGAACGTCTGCGCCAGGCCAACAGCGGCGAAGATCTCTATCAGGTCGTGGTGGACATTCAGAACGGTCAATGACATGCGCCTGATCATCGTCAGCGGTCGCTCCGGCTCGGGCAAGAGCACCGCCCTCGATGTACTTGAGGACAACGGTTTCTATTGCATCGACAACCTGCCGGCCGGCCTGCTGCCCGACCTCGCCGAGCGCTTCCTGCCACACAGCGATATGCTGCTGCCGCAGGTGGCCGTTTCCATCGATGCACGCAACCTGCTGAGCCAGCTCAAGCGCTTCCCGGAGCTGCTCGAAGAAGTACGCCAGCGCAACATCCGCTGCGACGTGCTCTACCTCGACGCCGAAGACGAGACGCTGCTCAAACGCTTCTCGGAAACCCGCAGACGCCACCCGCTGACCAACGACAACCGCTCGCTGGGCGAGGCCATCGCCTACGAAAGTCAGCTGCTGGCACCGATCACCGATCGCGCCGATCTGAAGATCGATACCACGAGGCTGAACCTCTATCAGCTGCGCGATACGCTCAAGCTGCGCCTGCTCGGCCAGACGCAGACCGGCACCGCCTTTCTCGTCGAGTCCTTCGGTTTCAAGCGTGGCATGCCGGTCGACGCCGATCTGGTGTTCGATGCACGCTGCCTGCCCAACCCTTACTGGAAGCCTGAGCTGCGCGACTATTCCGGCCTGGATCAACCAGTGGTCGACTACCTGGCGGCGCAACCGGAGGTCGAGGAGATGTATCAGGACATTCTCGCCTACCTGGAAAAATGGCTGCCGCGCTTCGCCGCCAGCAACCGCGCGTACGTCACCATCGCCATTGGTTGCACCGGTGGTCACCACCGCTCGGTGTATCTGGCCAACCGCCTGAGCCAGGCACTCAAAGACTCGCTGAAGAACGTCCAGGTGCGCCACCGCGACCTCAGCTAAGGAGCCATGCCGCGATGCCCGCACGTGAAATCACCATCATCAACAAGCTCGGCCTGCACGCCCGCGCCGCGGCGAAGTTCGTCGGCGTGGCGAGCACCTACCCCTGCCAGGTGCGAATCGGCCGTAGCGCCGAAAGCCTGGTGGACGGCAAGAGCATCATGGCAGTGATGATGCTGGCTGCGGGCAAGGGCACCTGTGTGCACCTGCATACCGAAGGCGAGCAGGACCAGCAGGCCATGGACGCTCTGGTCGGCCTCATCGAAAACTACTTCGACGAAGGCGAATGAGGCGCACCGAGACCGCCTCAAGCCAGCGCCGTATCCATCACCATCATTACGCAGAAGCCCGCCGTCAGCGCCAGGCTGGCATCGCCACGGTGCCCGTTACCGTGCGACTCGGGGATGATTTCGTGAATGACCGCGAACAGCATGGCGCCAGCGGCAAGCGCCAACCCCCAAGGCAACAGCACCTGCGAGACACTGACCAGCCATGCGCAGAGTACCGCGAACAGCGGTTCGACCAATCCGGACGCGGCACCGATCAGTACCGCCTTGCCGCGACTCACTCCCGCACTGGCCAGCACCAAAGCGACGATTAGCCCTTCGGGGACGTTCTGCAGGGCAATGCCGATCGCCAGGCCACCGGCGCCAGCCAGTCCGGCTCCCGCAGCGACTCCGACAGCCATGCCTTCCGGCACGTTGTGCAACATGATGGCAATCACGAACAGCAGCGCGCCCGGTCCCGGCCCCGCCTGTGGATCAGACAGGTAACGCCGTTCCTCGAGCAGCTTACCCAGGCCCAGCAGTGCTGCGGCGCCCAGCAGCAGGCCGATGCTGGCCATGACGCCCGCCCCCCAAGGCGTAAATCCCTGCTCCGCCGCCACGTCCAATGCCGGGGTGAGCAGGGAGAACACTGTCGCTGCCAGCATGACGCCGCCGCCGAAACCGAGCAGGCTGTCGCGCCAGCGCTGCGACAGCTCGCCCATGAACAGCACCGGCAAGGCGCCCAGCGCTGTCCCCGTTGCACACAGCAGGCCAGCCTGCATCGCTCGCATGAGTTGCGGCTGCACGCTCTGGTCGATCAGCGCGGCCGACTGAACGAAGAGCAACAACCCACCGCAAAACAGGATGGCACCACCGAGCAAATAACGCAGAACTCGGCCATTGAGGCTGGGAAGGGAAGTCAGCGGGGCTCGCATCACCTGGGATATCCGTACATTCAACTCAGGGCCTGCCGGTATCGACGCGCCACTTCACGCCAGTCGATGACGTTGTAGAAGGCCCCGATGTACTCCGGCCGGCGATTTTGATAGCGCAGGTAGTAAGCGTGCTCCCACACATCCAGCCCGAGGATCGGAGTGTTGCCATGCATCAAGGGGCTGTCCTGGTTGGCGCTGCTTTCTACCACGAGTTTTTTCTCCGACGTCACGCTGAGCCATGCCCAGCCACTGCCAAACCGGCTCAGAGCGGCCTTGGTAAAGGCGTCCTGGAACGCCGTGAAGCCGCCCAGCTCGGCATCGATCGCTGTCGCCAGCTCACCGTCGGGCTTACCCCCACCAGAAGGCGACATGACCGTCCAGAACAGTGTGTGGTTGGCATGTCCCCCACCCTGGTTGATCAATGCGGCGTGCAGGTTCTGCGGTAATTCCTTCCAGCGGCTCAGCAGCTCTTCCACCGGCTCTTGTGCATAGGACGTCCCTTCCAGGGCCGCGTTCAGATTGTTGATGTAGGTCTGGTGGTGTTTGACGTGATGAATTTCCATGGTCTGCGCATCGATATGCGGTTCCAGGGCATCGTAAGCGTATGGCAGTGCGGGCAGGCTATAGGGCATGGACGATCTCCTTCAGTGATAGTGGCGGCCTTGGCTGGCCGGATTGACCGACTGGCGCTGCCAGGCATGGCGCTGCGAAGCGCCCAGCAAACGATCGGTGCGAGGGAAGGCGCCGTGCTCGCCGATGAACTGCAACAGCTCGACGTAGGTGCGGCGGCTGTGGTGCAGGGCGACTTCGCGCAGAGCCTGCGGCTGCTGGCTGTCGGCCAGGGTCTGCAACAGGCGCTCATGACTGGCGCAGAGGTTTTCCGCAGCCTCCTCCGGCTGTCCCAGCGCCAAATGCAAATCGGCCAGGTTGTGATGGGAAATTACGAAGGCTGCCACCGCCATGTTGTGATCAGGCCAGCGCCCGAACATCACCTGAGCCTCGGCCAACGCCTGCAGATAGAGTTCGCGGGCCGTGACCCAGTCGCCTTCGCTGAAACAGCGGTTGCCGGTTTCGATGATGGTTTTCCAGTGCTCCATGACAGACCTCCTGGTAAGAACCCGTCCACGACTTACCGGCCCGGCTGCACGCTGTCTGGCCGAGCGGGCACGTGAGCAGTTTCCGGGACGAAAGCGACTCAGAGGCCGCCTTCAGTGAGTTTTTCCGGGTTGAGCAGCTGCTCGAGCTGCACTCGCGACAGGTCGGTATGTTCCAGCGCCACCTCGATGATCGGCCGTCCCTCGCGGTAGGCCTACTTGGCGACTTCGGCGGCCTTGAGGTAACCGATGATCGGGTTCAGCGCCGTCACCAGAATCGGGTTGCGATCCAGTGCTTCCTTGAGCTTGGGCTGGTTGACCTTGAAGCTGGAAATGGCCCGATCAGCCAGCAGACGACTGGCGTTGGTCAGCAACTGAATGCTGTAGAGCAGATTGTCGGCAATCAGCGGCAGCATGACGTTGAGTTCGAAATTGCCGGACTGGCCGGCGATGGCGATGGCCGAGTCGTTGCCGATCACCTGCGCCGACACCATGGCTACCGCCTCGGGTATCACCGGATTGACCTTGCCGGGCATGATCGAGGAGCCGGGCTGGAGGGCTTCCAGCTCGATTTCCGCCAGTCCGGCCAGCGGCCCCGAGTTCATCCAGCGCAGATCGTTGGCGATCTTCATCAGCGATACGGCGGTAGTCTTGAGCTGGCCGGATACGGCCACGGCCGTGTCCTGCGAGCCGATCAGCGCGAAGAAGTTGTTGCCGGAGGTGAAATCAACCCCCGTCAGGCGGCCCAACTCCAGGCAGAACTGCTCGGCGAAACGAGGATGTGCATTGACGCCCGTACCGACCGCGGTGCCACCCTGGGCCAGCGCCTGCACGCTGGGCTGCAATGCCCGCAGGTGCTCGACATTGGCCTGAATTTGCTGCCCCCAGCCGTCCAGCACCTGACTCATGCGCACCGGCATGGCATCCATCAGATGCGTGCGCCCGGTTTTGATGTACGGCTGAACCTCCAGGGATTTTTCGCACAGCACCTTGAGCAGGTGGCCGAGCGCCGGGAGCAGACGTTCATGCAGTTCGATGGCTGCGCTGACATGGATGGTCGTGGGGATGATGTCGTTGCTGCTCTGGCCGCAATTGACGTGATCGTTGGCACTGACGCTATCGCCAAGGATGCGACTTGCCAGGGTGGCGATCACCTCGTTGGCGTTCATGTTGGAGCTGGTACCGGAGCCGGTCTGGAACACGTCCACCGGAAAATGCGCCATGAAATCGCCGTCGAGCAACTGCTGACAGGCACCCACAATGGCATCGCCCATCAGCGGATCGAGTTGCTGCAACTCGACGTTGGCCCGCGCTGCAGCGGCCTTGGCCAGGATCAGTGCACGAATGAAGGGCCCCGGCATGCGCTGCCCTGAAACCGGAAAATTATTCACCGCACGCTGGGTCTGCGCACCGTAGAGCGCCGCGCTCGGCACCTCCAGCTCGCCCATGCTGTCACGTTCGATGCGGGTGCCGCTGAGGGTTTCACTCATAAGGATGTCCTTTTGCCGATTCGGTGAAAGAGAGGGAGGGTTCCAGGCGCAGCGTTGCCAGGCGATTGAGCAGCATGCCCAGGCTGCGCTGACGCGCGGGATCGAGTGCCTGCTGCTGCATCACGCGCAACGGCCGGTAGGCGCGATCCAGGCAAAGGGAGCGCCAGTGCCAGGGCAACGCCGGGTCGCAGGCGGTGTCGAGCAAGAGTTCGAGCGTGATGCGCGAGACGCGCCAGGCATCCAGCAGGCCGCGCTCCACCAGCTGCCGACCATGCCATTCGTGGAAATCGAGCAGGCGCGGCTCATCGGGCCGCAGGGCGCAGCGCACGAGAAAACCCTGCCAACGCCAGCAGTTCGGACAAGGCGTGAAAAAGGGATAGAACATGGACACCCACCCAATCAATTAATGATATTAATTCTCTTTTGAGAAAAATAATCAATACATAGAATGTGTGGGCTTTCATGTGCAAGGCGACCCGCCGCTCAAGCGGGATCGTCAATGGCAGAACGTGCGCGGCCGGTCGGGCCGCGCATCAGCGGCTGTCAGCTACCAGCGACGGTCATCTTCTCGATCAGCACCGAGCCGGTGCAGATATTGCCGCGCCGCTCCAGATCGCGACCGACCGCGACGATCTGGCGGAACATGTCGCGCAGGTTGCCGGCGATGGTCACTTCCTGCACCGGGAACTGGATCTCGCCGTTCTCCACCCAGAAGCCCGCCGCACCACGGGAATAGTCGCCAGTGACCAGATTCAGGCCCTGGCCCATCAGCTCGGTCACCAGCAGGCC
>NZ_DLMS01000011.1:1237097-1237618 GCF_002479365.1 Pseudomonas sp. UBA7530 | reverse complement strand
CGAACAGGTTGTGCACGCCGCCGGAGTTGGCGGTGCTCGGCAGGCCCAGCTTACGCCCGGAGTAGGTGCCGAGTACGTAGGAAACCAGCTCGCCCTTTTCCACGAACGGCTTGGCGTAAGTGGCCAGGCCATCGCCGTCGAAGGCCGCGCTGCCCAGCGCCCGCGGCAGGTGCGGGCGCTCGTCGAGGCTTAGCCACTCGGGGAATAGACGTTGCCCCAGCGCACCTTCGAGGAAGGAGGAATGGCGATACAGATTGCCGCCCGAGATTGCCGCCAGCAGGTGGCTGAACAATCCGCCGGCGAGTTCGGCAGCGAACAGCACCGGCACCTCGCAGGTCGGCACCGGCCGTGCGCCAAGGCGGCTGACCGCGCGCTCGGCAGCGCGCTGGCCGATCCCAGCGGCGTCGGCCAGCAGCTCGCCCTGGCGATTGACGTCGTACCAGTAGTCGCGCTGCATCTGGCCTTCGCCTTCGGCGATCATCACGCAACTCAGGCTGTGGCGGGGGCTCGCCTAACCGCCG
>NZ_DLMS01000011.1:1032507-1236912 GCF_002479365.1 Pseudomonas sp. UBA7530 | reverse complement strand
GGGTGCTCGCATAACCGCCGATAAAACCATGGCTGTTGCCATAAACGCGGCAGCCCTGATGGGTGTTGAGACTGGTGCCATCGGCGTTCTTGATCCGCGTGTCGGCAGCGAATGCCGCCGCCTCGCAGGCCAGCGCCTGCTCGACTGCCTGCTCCGGGGTGATCGACCAGGGGTGATAAAGGTCCAGTTCCGGCAGCTCGCGGGCCATCAGCGCCGCATCGGCCAGGCCGGCACATTCATCTTCGGATGCGTGCCTGGCAATCGCCAGGGCTGCCGCCACGGTCTCGCGAATGGCCTCGATACCGGTGGCCGAGGTGCTGGCCGAGCCCTTGCTCTGACCCACGTACAGGGTGATGCCGAAACCCTGGTCGCGATTGAATTCGACGGTCTCCACCTCGCCCTGGCGCACGGTGGTGGACAACCCCTGGCCCGCCGAGACGGCGACTTCGCAGGCACTGGCACCCTGGCGCCTGGCCTCGGCGAGAATCGCCTCGACCTGCTCCTGCAGCGCTGGCAAGGCCTGCGGCCCGATGCGTTCTACTTCACTCATAACCACTCCCGATTCTCTGGCGCAGCCCCCTCGCACACGTAGCCTGGGGCCTGCTCTCGACTGCCGGCTACGGGCCGGCGGTCACGGTTACTGCTATCATGGCGGCGTTTCCCTCTGGACCCACCCCATGTCTGATTCCTACGACGACTTCTCCCTGGAGAAGAGCAAATCTCAGGTCAAGCGCGAACTGCATGCCCTGCAGGAACTCGGCGAGCGCCTGACTGCGCTCAAGCCGGACCTGCTGGCGAAAATGCCGCTGACCGACGCACTACGCCGCGCCCTCGCCGAAGCGCCGAAACACACCGCCAACGCCGCGCGCAAACGCCACATCCAATTCATCGGCAAGCTGATGCGTGAACAGGATGTCGAGGCGATCGTCGCCATGCTCGACCAGGTGGACAGCTCCACCCGCGAATACAACGAGCGCTTCCACGCCCTCGAGCGCTGGCGCGACCGCCTGATCGGCGAAGGCGACAGTGCGCTGGAAAGCTTTGTCGAGCTTTACCCCGATGCCGACGTCCAGCATCTGCGCGGCCTGGTTCGTCATGCCCTGCATGAAGCCGCGCGCAACAAGCCGCCGGCCGCCGCGCGCAAGGTGTTCAAGTACATCCGCGAGCTTGACGAAATCCAGCGCGGCCTGCGCTGAGCCGGCATCGCCTCAGGCACCGGTGCCGCCGACGGTGATCGCGTCGATCTTCAACGTCGGCTGACCAACGCCCACCGGCACCGACTGGCCATCCTTGCCACAGGTGCCGACGCCGCTGTCCAGGGCCAGGTCATTGCCAACCATGGATACGCGGCTCATAGCCTCCGGACCGTTACCGATCAACGTGGCACCTTTGACCGGCGCGGTGATCTTGCCGTCTTCGATCAGGTAGGCCTCGCTGGTGGAGAAAACGAACTTGCCGCTGGTGATGTCCACCTGGCCGCCACCGAGGTTGGCACAGTAGATGCCCTTCTTCACCGAACGGATGATTTCCTCCGGGTCGCTCTCGCCGGCCAGCATGTAAGTGTTGGTCATGCGCGGCATCGGCAGGTGCGCGTAGGACTCGCGACGACCGTTACCGGTAGCAGCCACGCCCATCAGGCGCGCGTTGAGCTTGTCCTGCATGTAGCCCTTGAGCACGCCGTTCTCGATCAGCGTGGTGCACTGGGTCGGCGTGCCTTCGTCGTCGACGCTGAGCGAGCCGCGACGACCGACCAGGGTGCCGTCATCGACGATGGTGCACAGCTTGGACGCCACCTGCTGGCCAATCTTGCCACTGTAGTTGGAGCTGCCCTTGCGATTGAAGTCGCCTTCCAGGCCGTGGCCGACCGCCTCGTGCAGCAACACGCCGGACCAGCCGGCGCCCATCACCACCGGCATGCTGCCAGCGGGTGCGGCGATAGCCTCCAGGTTGACCAGCGCCTGGCGCAGCGCCTCGCGGGCGTAACCCATGGCTCGGTCTTCCTCCAGGAAATAGCGGTAGTCGGTACGTCCACCGCCGCCATGCCCACCACGTTCACGACGACCGTTCTGCTCGACGATGACGCTGACGTTGAAGCGCACCAGCGGGCGGATATCGGCGCTGAGGCTGCCATCATGAGCGGCGACCAGAATGCGATCCCACACACCGGCCAGACTTACGGTGACCTGCTTGATGCGCGGGTCGAGCGCCCGGGTGGCACGATCGATACGCTGCAGGAGCTCGACCTTCTCGGCGCGGCTCATGACATCCAGCGGGTTGCCTTCGGCATAAAGCTGGGTCACCTGCGGACTGACGAAAGCCTGCACGCGGCCCTGTTGGCCGGCGCGGGAGATCGAACGCGCAGCCTGCGCAGCCTGGGTCAGCGCATCGAGGCTGATCGCATTGCTGTAGGCGAAACCGGTTTTCTCACCGGACTGGGCGCGCACGCCAACGCCCTGATCAAGATTGAAACTGCCTTCCTTGACGATGCCATCTTCCAGTACCCAGGTTTCCGAAACCTGGCTTTGGAAATAGAGATCGGCGGCATCGATGCCGGGACCTGCGACCTCACCCAGCACGCTGCTGAGGCTGTCGAGCGTCAGGTTACCGGGCGCCAACAGGTGCTCGCTGACAGATTGCAACATCGTATTCATGATCACTCCACAACGATCGGACGCGGTGCGCCCGATGAATAAAATCGGCGGTGCTGCTGCACCGGCATACGTTGGCGAATGGCCGCCTGCTCGGCGACATCGCGCGAAGCCAACAGTGCGGCTTCGCCTTGATCCTGCTCGGCCAGAACGCTGCCCCAGGGATCGATGATCGCCGAATGGCCAAAGGTCAGGCGCTGCCCGGGGTGCTCGCCGCCCTGACCGGCTGCCAGCACGTAGCACTGGGTCTCGATGGCACGCGCCCGCGTCAGCACCTGCCAGTGCGCCGCACCGGTCACGGCGGTGAAGGCTGCCGGCACGCTGATCAGCTCGGCACCGGCTTCGCGCAGCGCGCCGAACAGCTCGGGGAAGCGCAAGTCGTAACACACGGTCAGACCCAGGCGCCCCACGGGCGTGTCCGCCACCACGACACGCTGGCCATGGGCGAAATCGTCAGACTCGCGATAACGGCCACGGTTGTCGGCCACGTCGACGTCGAATAGGTGCAGCTTGTCATAGCGAGCCGCGCGCTCGCCCTGGTCATCGATCAGCAGCGAGCAGGCGTTCGGCTTGCCCTCGGCATCGTCGTCAGGCGGCAGCGGCAAGGTGCCGGCCACTATCCATAAACTGAGGTCACGCGCGGCGCGTTTCAACCAGGGCAGGATGGGGCCTTCGCCGACTGCCTCGGCACGACCGATGGCGGCCAAGTCTCGACGGCCCATGGCGGCGAAGTTCTCCGGCAGCACGGCAAGGCGTGCACCGCCCTGCGCCGCCCGCTCCAGCATGCGACGCGCCAGGCGCAGGTTGGTTTGCACGTCATCCTGACTGACCATCTGGATTACAGCGAGATTCATGGCGGCACTCATCGGTTATCAAGGTGACAGCCTACGCCAAGACGCCCCGTCATTGCGGTTTTTCGAAGGGCTTGTCGAAACGGATATCCGGGTCCTGCAGCGGGCCTCTGACGTCGTATTGCACGCTGGCGAAACGGGCGACCTTGTCACCCAGCAACTTGTCCGCCACGAACAGGGCGCCACCAATCGCCGGTGCACCGACGATCAGAGCAGCCAGTGGCAGGTTGTTGGTCACCGGCAGGGTCACTAGGAGCTTGGCATCGATCTGCTCGTTACGCAGATCCAGATTGCCGTTGAGCTCGAGATTGCTCGACGGCCCGGTCATGGTGATGGGCTCATGGGTGACGAAGAAGCCATTGGTCGCCTGCAGGTTGCCCTTGACCCGGTCATAACTCAGCCCCTTGCCCAGCAGGTCGGAGAAGTCCAGACGCAGGCGGCGGCCGATGGAATTGAAGTTGAGCAGGCCGAATACGCGCAACGCCTGGGCCGAGCCCTGCACTTCGACGAACTGCCCCTTGCGCAGCGAGGGGTCGAGATTGCCCGAGAAGCGCTTGAGCGAGAACCAGGCAGGCGAACCGAGCCAGCTGCCATCGACGTCGACGCGGAAACTTTCGCTGGTGACGCTAGGGGCGTAATCCCAGGCTTTCAGGATCGCGCCAAGGTCCTTGCCCTGCAGGCGCCCCTTGTACCAGCTCTGGGTATTGCCGGCAGCACTTCGCCAACCGGCGCTGCCGCCGATCTTCAACCCCTGCAGGTCGATATCGAGTTCATCGAAACGCACGCCCTGTTCCTCGGGGCGCACCTTGAGCGACCAGGCACCCAGCACCTTGTCGCCGCGCTGAACACGCTGGATGCTGATATCCAGCGGCGGCAGCGACTTGGGATCGAAGTCGGCCAGGGGATCGGGTGCATCGCTTTCTGCATCGGGCTCGGGCTCGGGAGCTGGCAGCCTGACATGCTGCAGATCGATACGGATAGGCACGCCTTCGGCGTCCGCAAGCAGCACCTGGCCGGCGGCCAGTTCGCTGTCGAGTCGCAGGGCCCAGCCCTGAGGCTCTCGTGTCAGGCCGACGGTCAGTTGTTCGACCTCCTGGCCGAAGCCGCGCAACCGTCCGATTTCCAGCCGTGCACTGCGCAAGAAACGCTGGCTGTCAGCGTCCACCTCGACCGGATGATCGCTACCGAGCTGCTTCCAGGCATCCAGATCCAGCTCATCCAGGCGTCCGCGCACGCGCAGGCCCTGGCCAGGCGGCAGTCCCGCCGCGCCACCGCCAACCACCACCTCGCCACGCCCCTCGGCCAGTGCATCGGCAGGTGCGGCCAAATTGAGGCTGGCCAGCTCGCCATAATCCGCCCAGTAGCGACGCTGACGCCCCGAGAGGGTCATGCGCCAACTGGCATCACGCTCCTGCTGCGCCGTCTTGCCGAACGGCGCCGGCAGATCGATCGTCACACCGCGCAGGTTGGAGTCGACACGCAACTTGCTGTCGTCGCCGTCCAGGGTCAGGCGCAGGCGATAAGGCAGCAAACCGCTGACTGGCAGCTTCTGCGGCCCACCGAGCCATTCGCTCAGGGTATCGACCTGCACCTGGCCGCGCAGATCGAATCCGCTGCGCGCTTGTCCGCGTGAGCCTTCGGCGCTGATCCTGCCGCTTACCTGACGCCCGAAGACCTCGGCGCGAACATCCGGCGCGCTCAGCCCGGCATTGCTGTCGAAACGAAAGGCGCCCTTCACCTTGTTCAGTTGCAGATCCGGATTGGCCAGCTTGAGGCTGGCGCCCTCGGTGGCGAAATCCACCACCACACCGGGCTTGGCTCCCTTCTGCAGCGGAATATCCAGTTGCAGCCGCCCGGTCAGCGGGCCTTGCCCCTGCCAGCCAGCGAAGATTTCCGAGGTCCCCAGCGGCGCCTCCTGCAGCAGCTTGATCGCGTCGCTCAGGCTGCTCTGCACCTTGCCATCGAGGTGCAGACGTGGCGGTTTACCATCGTGCAGCAGCGGGATATTGGCAATGACGTCGCGGACCTCGCTTTCCTGCAGACGTCCGCTCTGCAGGCGCACGCGCACGGCATCGTCCTCGATCAGCACCTCGCCCACACCTTCACGCAGCGACGGCCAGCCGGGCTGGAAGGCCAGCTCGGCGTCCCTGACCTTGAAGAACAGACTGAGACTGCGCGCCCCCGGCGCTGCGCCCTTGTTCAGCGAGCCCTGGTACTGGAAGTAGCCTTCCTCGACATGGCCGGCGCGAATCGCTGTCTTCAGCCAATGATCGAGCTCGGCACTCATGCCGGGGGCGCGGCTCGGCAGATACTTCTCGGTATAGGACGCATCGCCGTCGCGCAGGCCGACCCGCAGGTCCATGTAGCTTTCCGCCTCAGGATCGCGCAGCAGGCGGATCAGCATGTCCCCTGCGACCTGCCCTTCCTCGCCGTCCACGCGCATATAGGGGCTGTAGAGGGTCAAGTCGGTTTCGCTCCAGTCCCAGCTCAACCGCGCCTGAGCATGGCGATAACGCCAGGGTTTGGGGAAAAGTTGATCCAGATGCAGGGCGAAGTCCTCGGTATTCAGGCGCAGCTCGCCTTTGAACATGTCGCCCGAGGCGCTACCGCTGACATTCTCCGCCGCCGGCGCGCCGCGATAGGCCTGGATGCCCACCTTGTCCAGATTGGCAGCGAACTGCAGACGCTCGGCGCCCTCGCGCTGCGGGTAATAATCGAGTAGCAGGTTGTTGACCGCGCCAACCGGTGCCAGCGCCACCAGAACCTCGCGCGCCTTGTCGGGCATCGGCGCCAGCGCCTGCACCAGCGGCGCCCAGGCGGCGAGGTCGAGACGATCGGCCGTCAGCGCCCAACGCTCGTCAGCCTCGCCCACATTGTTCTGTTTCAGGTTCAGGTGCAGCTCGCCGATACGTTGCTCGCCATGGCTCATGGCCAGGGAATCGATCTGTGCCCGTACGCCCTGCTCGTCCTGGGCGAAGAAGGCGTTGAAGGCCAGGTCCTTGAGCGTCACGGCCTCGTGCCTGACCTGACCGCCAACCACTGCAGGAGCGTGCAGGCGCAGGGCGCCCTTGTGCAGGGCCAGGCCGCGCCCTTCCAGCCAAAGCTCACCGCCGGCCTGCAGACGCTGCAGCTGCCAGTCGCCGAGCAGCGTTTTCGGCAGCCAGCTCGCCCAATCGCTCTGCGGCAGGCTCAGATAGAGCTGCGACTCGGCTTCGCGCCAGGTCTTCGGCTGCATGCGCGTGCGCAGGCTCAGCGCCACCGGCTGGCCGTCGGGCAGCAGCAGACGACCGTCGAGGCGCTGGCTGTTGCTGCCGTAGCGCAGGCTCAGATTGACGTAGCTGAGCAGCAACGGCTCCTGATTGAGCGGCTGCACCACCACGCGGCTGTCGAGCAGGCTGATGCGATGCACCACCTGCAATTGCTTGAGCAGTCGTTCGACGTTCAGCTCGGGGCCGTCGCGCTGTGGCAACCCTTGCAACTGCCAGCCGCCCTCGGTGTTCTGCTGCACGTTCAGTTGCAGACCGTCGATCTGCAGATGGGCGATACGCGGCTGGCGTGCCAGCAGGCTGCCGCTCACATCCGGCAGCAGTTGCACGCGCTCCAGGCTCAGCCCTGCCCCCTCGTCCCCGAGGCGTACATCGCGCGCCACCAGCACCGGCGCGAAGCCCCGCCAATGGCCTTTGAGGCTGCCGATCCGCACCGGCACGCCCAACTGCTCGGTGGCGCGATCTTCCAGTTCGAGGCGGTATTCGGCCACCAGCGGCACCAGCTCACGCCCCAGGCTGACGTACAGCGCGGCCAGCACCAGCACGGCCGCGCACAGCCCCAGCCCCCAGCGCATCAAGGCCGAGAACAGGCGCACCAGAGCGCCCTCGGTGCCTGCGGCGCTCAGAGCAGCACCACGTCGTACTGTTCCTGGGAATACATGGTTTCCACCTGGAACTTGATGGTGCGCCCGATAAAGGCTTCCAGATCGGCGACGTTGCCCGACTCTTCATCGAGCAGGCGATCGACTACCTTTTGATTGGCCAGCACGCGATAGCTTTCCGCCTGGTAGGCACGCGCCTCGCGCAGAATTTCGCGGAAGATCTCGTAGCAGATGGTCTCGGGCGTCTTCAGCTTGCCGCGCCCCTGACACGCGGTGCACGGCTCGCAAAGAATCTGCTCGAGGCTTTCACGGGTACGTTTGCGGGTCATCTGCACCAGGCCGAGCTCGGTGATGCCGATGATGTTGGTCTTGGCATGGTCGCGCTCGAGCTGCTTTTCCAGGGTGCGCAGCACCTGGCGCTGGTGCTCCTCGTCTTCCATGTCGATGAAGTCGATGATGATGATGCCGCCCAGGTTGCGCAGGCGCAGTTGGCGGGCGATCGCGGTGGCCGCCTCCAGGTTGGTCTTGAAGATGGTCTCTTCCAGCGTGCGATGGCCGACGAAGGCGCCGGTATTGACGTCGATGGTGCTCATCGCCTCGGCCGGGTCGACCACCAGGTAACCGCCGGATTTCAGCGGCACCTTGCGCTCCAGGGCGCGCTGGATCTCGTCCTCGACGCCATAAAGGTCGAAGATTGGCCGCTCGCCCGGATAGTGCTCCAGGCGATCGGCGATTTCCGGCATCAGTTCGGCGACGAATTGCGTGATCTTCTGGAAGGTTTCCCGCGAGTCCACGCGAATCTTCTCGGTGCGCGGGCTGACCAGATCGCGCAGCGTGCGCAGGGCCAGCGACAGATCCTCGTAGATCACCGACGGCGCCTTGGCGGTCTGCACCTGCGCGGAAATCTGATCCCACAGGCGGCGCAGGTAGCGGATGTCGATGAGAATCTCGTCGGCGCCGGCACCCTCGGCCGCGGTGCGCAGGATGAAGCCGCCCGCCTCCTCGATGCCCTCGGCGGCAACGCAATCGGCGACCACCTGCTTGAGGCGCTCGCGTTCGCCTTCATCCTCGATCTTCAGGGAGATGCCGACATGGCTGGTGCGCGGCATGTACACCAGGTAACGCGAGGGAATCGACAGCTGAGTGGTCAGGCGTGCGCCCTTGCTGCCGATGGGGTCCTTGGTGACCTGCACCGTCAGGCTCTGGCCTTCGTGGACCAGCGCACTGATCGGCTCCACCGCAGCGCCTTCGCGGGTGGAGATCTCCGAGGCATGGATGAAGGCCGCACGTTCAAGGCCAATGTCGATGAAGGCCGCCTGCATGCCGGGCAGCACGCGCACCACCTTGCCCTTGTAGATATTGCCGACGATGCCGCGCTTCTGCGTGCGTTCGACGTGAACTTCCTGCAGCACGCCGTTTTCCACCACGGCCACGCGCGACTCCATCGGCGTGATATTGATCAGAATCTCTTCGCTCATGCATCCATCCTGGTGATCATGCCGGCCGGGCTACTGCACCGCCCCGCGGACTCAAGCTTTTCGGACACCTCATCCCGCAGCCGCGTTGCCGTCGCCTGGTTTCTGAAAATGTCCTGGCGCCGGGAATTGCCAGCAGGCAATACCGAATTCCCCAAGCAGCTCGGCAGTTTCGCACAGCGGCAGACCGACCACCGCCGAATAGCTGCCCTGCAATTGGCTGACGAACACGGCCGCCAACCCCTGGATACCATAACTGCCCGCCTTGTCGCATGGCTCGCCGCTGGCCCAGTACGCCTCGATTTCGGCCTCGCTGATAGGGCGAAAACTCACTTCGCTGCTGACCACACGAGCCGACTCGCGACCATCGCCGACCAGCGCAACGGCTGTCAGTACTTGATGGCTGCGCCCCGACAGGGCCTGCAGCATGGCCCGCGACTCGGCGAAATCCGCCGGTTTGCCGAGAATGCGCCCATCGAGCACCACGGCGGTATCAGCGCCCAGCACCACGGCATCGACACGTTCGCCCAATGCGCGCAGGCCGGCCCGCGCCTTCTCGCGAGCCAGACGCTCTACATAGGCTGCTGCCGGCTCGTCTGGCAACGGGTTTTCATCTATCGAGGCGATTTGCGTGACGCATGGCACAGCGATCTGGGCCAGCAACTCACGGCGACGGGGCGAAGCGGAGGCCAGAAACAGCTCGGCCATGCGGGTATCTCCCTTGGCGAACCGCGGCCAGCCATGCCAGGCCGCGTTCAGTTGACGTTGAGGCGCAGGTGCAGCCCCCGCAGGATGACGCAGATCCACGGCCACAGCAGGGCGCTCACCAGCGCCGGCAGGATGAAGGCCAGGGTTGGCGGGCGGCTGCCGGTCAGCGCATTGAGCCACAGCTGCACCAGCTGGGCGAGACCGAACACCACCATCAGCACCATGCTCTGCTGCCACATGGGAAACATGCGCAGGCGCTGGTGCAGGCTCAGTACCAGAAAGGTGATCAAGGTAAGGATCAGCGCGTTCTGCCCGAGCAGCGTGCCGAACAGCACATCCTGCGCCAGGCCGAGAATCCACGCGGTGGTCAGGCCGACGCGGTGCGGCAGCGCCAGCACCCAGTAGGTGAGGATCAGGGCGACCCACAGCGGGCGGCCGATCTGCATGAACTCGAGCAGCGGCGCGACGCTGAGCAGCAGCGCGAAGGCCAGACTCAACCAGATCACCCAGCCGTTACGAGACTTTACGCCGACCATCAGTTCGCCTCCTGTGCGGGAGCGTCTGCGGCCGGAGTGGCGGTCGACGCGGGCGCCTGCTCGCCTTGGGTACGTTCCTGCTCGGCCTCGCGGTCAGCGGCCTCCTGGGCCTGGGCCGAATCGGAAGCGCGCTGCTCGGGGCTGCGCCGGTCGGAGAACACCAGAAGCAGATAACGACTGCGATTGAGCGCCGCGGTCGGTGTGGCGCGGACGATGGCGAACGGCTGGCCGGAATCGTGGATCACCTCCTTGACCGTGGCCACCGGGTAGCCGGCCGGGAAACGCTGGCCCATGCCGGAGCTGACCAGCAGATCGCCTTCCTTGATATCGGCGGTATCGGCGACATGGCGCAGCTCGAGGCTCTCCGGATTGCCAGTGCCGACAGCGATGGCGCGCAGGCCGTTACGGTTGACCTGCACGGGGATGCTGTGGGTGTTGTCGGTGAGCAACAGCACGCGCGAGGTATAGGGCATGACCTCCACCACCTGGCCCATCAGGCCACGCGCATCGAGCACCGGCTGACCGAGAAACACGCAGTTTTGCTTGCTCTCGTCGACGCAGTCCTTCTCGCCCTTGTCGATCAGGATGCGGTGGGTGTACGGGTTGGGGTCGACGCCGATCAGTTCGCTGACCAGCACCTCTTCATCCACCAGCGCCGCGGAGTTGAGCAGCTCGCGCAGGCGCACGTTTTGCTCGGTCAGGGTCGCCAGCTTCTGCAGGCGGCGCTGCAGCAACAGGGCTTCGGCCTTGAGCTTCTCGTTCTCGGCCACCAGCTCGCTGCGCGAGGAAATCTGCTGGGTCGCGCCTTCCCAGGCCCGCACGGGCAGCTCGGCCAGCTCGTACAGGGGCGTCAACACCGTGCCCATCATGCTGCGCACGGGCTTGAGCGTGTCGAAGCGGGCGTCGGCCACCATCAGCACTGCCGACAGCACGGCAAATACCAGTAGGCGAATGCCCAGCGAGGGACCTTTGGCGAAGAGCGGCTTAATAAGCTGCTCCTTGTGCGCCACGAGGGCGGAAAGCGCGCGAATTCATGCGAAGGGCGAACCGGTCTGGCGAAGGTTGGGCCGAGTGTACTGCAATGCTCGAATATGCGCGTGCCGCCCGGAGGCGGCACGGCAAGCGTCCACAGCCGCGGGACTCACTCGGTGGAGAGCAGGTCCATGGCGTGGCGGTCCATCATTTCCAGGGCCTTGCCGCCGCCACGGGCGACGCAGGTCAGCGGGTCTTCGGCGACGATCACCGGCAGGCCGGTTTCCTGGCTCAGCAGCTTGTCCAGGTCGCGCAGCAGCGCACCACCACCGGTCAGCACCAGGCCGCGCTCGGCGATGTCCGAGGCCAGCTCGGGCGGCGACTGCTCCAGGGCGCTCTTGACCGCCTGGACGATGGTCGCCAGCGATTCCTGCAGCGCTTCGAGCACTTCGTTGGAGTTCAGGGTGAAGCTGCGCGGCACGCCCTCGGCCAGGTTGCGGCCGCGTACGTCGACTTCACGGATTTCGCCACCCGGATAGGCAGTACCGATTTCCTGCTTGATGCGCTCGGCGGTGCCTTCACCGATCAGCGAACCGTAGTTGCGGCGCACGTAGGTGATGATGGCTTCGTCGAAACGGTCGCCGCCCACACGTACGGACTCGGCGTAAACCACGCCATTGAGGGAGATCAGCGCGATTTCGGTGGTACCGCCGCCAATATCGACGACCATCGAACCGCGGGCCTCTTCGACCGGCAGGCCGGCGCCGATGGCAGCGGCCATCGGCTCTTCGATCAGGAACACTTCACGGGCACCGGCGCCCAGGGCCGATTCACGGATGGCGCGGCGCTCGACCTGGGTCGACTTGCACGGCACGCAAATCAGCACGCGCGGCGACGGCTGCAGGAAGCTGTTCTCGTGAACCTTGTTGATGAAGTACTGCAGCATCTTTTCGCAGACGCTGAAGTCAGCGATCACGCCGTCCTTCATCGGACGAATCGCGGAAATGTTGCCGGGGGTACGGCCGAGCATGCGCTTGGCCTCGGTGCCCACAGCCACGACACTCTTCTGGTTGCCGTGGGTACGGATGGCGACCACGGACGGCTCATTCAGGACGATACCGCGCTCGCGCACATAAATAAGGGTATTGGCAGTACCCAGGTCGATCGACAGATCGCTGGAGAACATGCCACGCAGTTTCTTGAACATTAGGAAGGGACCCTAGGCAACGCGTGGGTAAAAGTCAGACGCGGAAAAACGCGCGGGTAAAAAGTGCGGCAAACTCTAACAACGGCAGGGATTTTGAGCAAGGCGGCAATATGGTAGATTGCCTGTTTTTCCGGGCCTTGCAGCTGCACAGCGCGGCCTTTGACCGCCGGCTCGCGGCATCCGTTCCCTGCTTGTCCTCTCTGTCACACTTCCCCTGGAGAACCCCTGATGGCGCTTGAACGCTCCGAGGTGGAAAAAATCGCCCACCTGGCCCGCCTGGGTCTGAACGAAGGCGATATTCCGCAAACCACCGAGACCCTGAACAACATCCTCGGCCTGATCGACCAGATGCAGGCCGTCGATACCCAGGGCATCGAACCCATGGCGCACCCGCTGGAAGCGACCCAGCGCCTGCGTGCCGACGTGGTCAACGAGAGCAACCAGCGCGACGCCTACCAGGCCATCGCCCCGGCCGTGGAAAGCGGCCTGTACCTCGTGCCGAAAGTCATCGAATAAAGGAAAGGGCCCGACATGCATCAACTGACCCTGGCCGAGATCGCCCGCGGCCTCGCCGACAAGCAATTCTCCGCCGAAGAACTGAGCCGCGCCCTGCTGGCGCGCATCAATCAGCTCGACCCCCAGCTCAACAGTTTCATCACCATTACCGAAGAGCTGGCCATCGAACAGGCCAAGGCCGCGGACGCCCGCCGCGCCGCTGGCGAGAACGGCGCCCTGCTCGGCGCGCCGATCGCGCACAAGGACTTGTTCTGCACCAACGGCGTGCTGACCTCCTGCGCCTCGAAGATCCTCACCGGCTTCAAGGCGCCCTACGACGCCACCGTGGTTGAGAAACTCGCCAACGCCGGTACCGTGACCCTCGGCAAGCTGAACATGGACGAGTTCGCCATGGGCTCGGCCAACGAATCCAGCCACTACGGCGCGGTCAAGAACCCCTGGGACACAAGCCGCGTGCCCGGCGGCTCCTCAGGTGGTTCCGCTGCAGCCGTAGCGGCGCGCCTGATTCCGGCCGCCACCGGCACCGACACCGGCGGTTCGATCCGCCAGCCGGCGGCGCTGACCAACCTCACCGGCATCAAGCCGACCTACGGCCGCGTCTCGCGCTGGGGCATGATCGCCTACGCCTCCAGCCTTGATCAGGGCGGCCCACTGGCCCGCACCGCCGAGGACTGCGCCCTGCTGCTCGGCGCCATGGCCGGTTTCGACGCCAAGGATTCGACCAGCGTCGATCAGCCGGTCGATGACTACCTGGCGGCGCTGACCCAGCCGCTGGCCGGCCTGCGCATCGGCCTGCCGAAGGAATACTTCGGCGCCGGCCTCGATGCACGCATCGGCGAGAAGGTCATGGCCGTGGTCGAGGAGCTGAAAAAGCTCGGCGCCACCGTCAAGGACATCAGCCTGCCGAACCTGCAGCACGCCATCCCGGCCTACTACGTGATCGCCCCGGCGGAAGCCAGCTCCAACCTGTCGCGCTTCGACGGCGTGCGCTTCGGCTACCGCTGCGAGAACCCGAAAGACCTGCAGGACCTGTACAAGCGCTCCCGGGGCGAAGGCTTCGGCGAGGAAGTGAAGCGCCGCATCATGGTCGGCACCTATGCGCTGTCTGCCGGTTACTACGACGCTTACTACATCAAGGCCCAGCAGATCCGCCGACTGATCAAGAACGACTTCGTCGCCGCCTTCAATGACGTCGACGTGATCCTCGGCCCGACCACGCCGAACCTGGCCTGGAAGCTCGGCGAGAAGAACGCCGACCCGGTTTCCGCCTACCTGGAAGACATCTACACCATCACCGCCAACCTGGCCGGCATTCCCGGCCTGTCGATGCCGGCCGGCTTCGTCGATGGCCTGCCGGTGGGCGTGCAGTTGCTTGGCAACTACTTCCAAGAAGGTCGTCTGCTCAACGTCGCGCACCAGTACCAACAGGTCAGCGACTGGCACAAACACGCACCGAGCGGCTTCTGAGGAAGGATCAAGACATGCAGTGGGAAACCGTCATCGGGCTGGAGATTCACGCTCAGCTCAGCACCCAATCGAAGATTTTCTCGGCCAGCGCCACCACCTTTGGCGCCGAGCCCAATACCCAGGCCAGCCTGGTCGACCTCGGCATGCCCGGCACCCTGCCGGTGCTCAACGCCGAAGCCGTGCGCATGGCCTGCCAGTTCGGCCTGGCCATCGACGCCGAGATCGCCGAGCGTAACGTCTTCGCGCGCAAGAACTACTTCTACCCGGACCTGCCGAAGGGCTACCAGACCAGCCAGATGGATCATCCCATCGTCGGCAAGGGCTTCCTCGACATCACCCTGGAAGACGGCACCGTCAAGCGCATCGGCATCACCCGTGCGCACCTGGAAGAGGATGCGGGCAAGAGCCTGCACGAAGACTTCCACGGCATGAGCGGCATCGACCTGAACCGCGCCGGCACGCCGCTGCTGGAAATCGTTTCCGAGCCGGACATCCGCTCGGCCAAGGAAGCGGTGGCCTATGTGAAGGCCATCCACGCCCTGGTGCGCTACCTGGGCATCTGCGACGGCAACATGGCTGAAGGCTCGCTGCGCTGCGACTGCAACGTGTCGGTACGGCCGAAGGGCCAGGCCGAGTTCGGCACCCGCGCCGAGATCAAGAACGTCAACTCGTTCCGCTTCATCGAGAAAGCCATCAACCACGAAGTGCAACGCCAGATCGAGCTGATCGAAGACGGCAGCAAGGTGGTGCAGGAAACCCGCCTGTACGACCCCAACAAGGATCAGACCCGCTCCATGCGCAGCAAGGAAGAAGCCAACGACTACCGTTACTTCCCCTGCCCGGATCTGCTGCCGGTGGTCATCGAGCGCAGCTTCCTCGACGAACTGCGTGCCGCGCTGCCCGAGCTGCCACCGCAGAAGCGCGAGCGTTTCGAGAGTCAGTTCGGCCTGTCCACCTATGATGCCAGCGTGCTCAGCGCCAGCCGTGAAATGGCCGACTACTTCGAAGCGGTCGCGAAAACCTGCGGCGATGCCAAGCTGGCCGCCAACTGGGTGATGGGCGAGCTGTCCAGCCTGCTCAATAAAGAGGGTCTGGAGATCGAGCAGTCGCCGGTGTCCGCCGAGCAACTGGGCGGCATGATCCTGCGCATCAAGGACAACACCATCAGCGGCAAGATCGCCAAGATGGTGTTCGAGGCCATGGCGGCCGGTGAAGGCAGCGCCGATGCGATCATTGAGAGCAAGGGCCTCAAGCAGGTTACTGACAGCGGCGCCATCGAGAAGATGCTTGATGAGGTGCTGGCGGCCAACGCCGAGCAGGTCGAGCAGTACCGCGCCAGCGACGAAGCCAAGCGCGGCAAGATGTTCGGCTTCTTCGTCGGCCAGGCCATGAGAGCCTCCAAGGGCAAAGCCAACCCGGGGCAAGTGAACGAACTGTTGAAGAAGAAGCTCGAAGGCTGAGCCAGACCGGTTCGCTTGATACTGAAAAACGCCGGGTTCCGCCGGCGTTTTTTATGGGGAAACAACAGATGACGATCCGTAGCCCGGATGCAATCCGGGAACCTTCATTGCCCCGGATTGCATCCGGGCTACGCACCTGCATTCTACTTGCCGCACTCGCCGCACTCGGCGGCTGCTCCACCTTCGGCGGCGGCGCAGGCGGCAGCGAAACCGGCAAGGCCTCCTACTACGCCCAGGCGCACCACGGCAAACGCACCGCCAGCGGCGAGCGTTTCGATCAGAGCGCGCTGACCGCTGCGCATCGCACCCTGCCGTTCGGCACACGTGTGCGGGTGACCAACCTGAACAATGAACGTAGCGTCGTATTGCGCATCAATGATCGTGGGCCCTTCGTACGCGGCCGCGTGATCGACGTTTCACGCGCCGCCGCCGTGCGCCTGGACATGCTGCGCGCAGGCGTGGTGCCGGTACGGGTCGAGGCGCTGGACTGACCAACAATTGGCAACAAAAACTTTCTGCAGCATCTGGCGGCGCACAACGCCATCGCTACACTAGCCGCACTTTTTCCGGAGCTACCCTGCAATGACCCTGATGACCTATGTCTACCTGATCGCCGGCCTGGTGCTGCTGGTCGCTGGCGCCGAAGTGCTGGTGCGCGGCGCCGCCAAGCTGGCCGCCCAGTTCGGCATTCCACCGCTGGTAATCGGCCTGACCGTGGTGGCCTTCGGCACCAGCGCCCCGGAAACCGCGGTCAGCGTGCAATCGGCATTCAACGGCAGCGGCGACCTGGCAATCGGCAACGTGATCGGCAGCAATATCGCCAACGTCCTGCTGATCCTCGGTGTGACGGCCCTGGTCGCGCCGCTGATCGTCTCGCGCCAGTTGATCCGCCTCGATGTGCCGATCATGATCGGCGCCAGCCTGGTGGTCTATGCGCTGGCCTGGGACGGCGCGCTGAGTCGCCTCGACGGCGCCCTGCTGTTCGCCGGCGTGCTGACCTACACCGGTTTTCTGATCTACAGCGCGCGCAAGGAGAACAAGAACGAGGATGACGAGTTCGCCAAGGAGTTCGGCCTCGACGAAGCGCCCAAACCCTATGCCTGGGCGATCAACCTGGGCCTGGTCATCGCGGGCCTGGTGCTGCTGGTGGTGGGCTCCAACTTCCTGGTCGAAGGCGCCGTGCAACTGGCTCGCGCCCTGGGGCTTTCAGAGCTGGTGATCGGCCTGACGGTGATCGCCATCGGCACCTCGCTGCCGGAGCTGGCCACCTCGATCATCGCGGCCTTCAAGGGCGAGCGCGACATCGCCGTGGGCAACATCGTCGGCAGCAACATCTTCAACCTGCTGTGCGTGCTGGGCCTGGCCTCGCTGGTTTCGCCGGCAGCCATTCCGGTAGCCGCCAATGCGCTGGCCTTCGACTTCCCGGTGATGATTGCCGTGGCGGTGGCCTGCCTGCCGATCTTCTTCACCGGCTATCGCATCAACCGCTGGGAAGGTCTGCTGTTCCTCGCCTACTACGTGGCCTACACCCTGTATCTGGTGCTGTTCAGCACGGGCCGCCCGCAGGCCGAAACCTTCGGTGACGCAATGATCGGCTATGTGCTGCCGCTAACCGTCATTACCCTGGTGATCATTGCTGGGCGTGCCTGGCACAAACAACGTGGCGAGCAGGTCTGAGCATGAGCGACAGCCACGAACGCGGCCTGCAGGTACGCCGTGAAGTGATGGGCGATGCGTTCGTCGACCGCGCCCTGGGCAATGCCACCGAGTTCACCCAGCCGCTGCAGGATTTCGTCAACGAGCATGCCTGGGGCGGCGTGTGGACGCGCAGCGGCCTGCCGCGCGCGACGCGCAGCCTGATCACCCTGGCTGCGCTCACCGCACTGAAATGCCCGCAGGAACTCAAGGGCCACGTGCGCGGCGCGCTGAACAACGGCTGCACCGTCGAGGAAATTCGCGAAACCCTGCTGCACTGCGCGGTGTATGCCGGTGTGCCGGCCAGCATCGATGCCTTCCGCGCGGCGCAGGAGGTGATCGACGAATGGCAGCGCAACGCATCTGAAACCTAGCAGCCCGCCTGCGTACCCATGCGGCGGAACATGAGGCGCATCGGGCGTTCTGGCTCAGCCTCTGAGGCAAAACCTCAGATGTGCTGGCGAACCTGACGCGTATCAGACCCCAGTTCAGCCAGCAGTGCCTGGATCATCGGCTCATCGGGCCACCAGTTGCAGAAGCCCACCCCCAGATTGCCGAAGGCCCAGGGCATGGGCAGGAACTGCCAGTCGTGCAGGCGTCCGGCCCGTTTACAGGCCGGGCAGTTCAGCGTCGCATCGTCGTGCCCGGCGAACCAGTTGCCGACAGCCTCGTCCCAGACGATTTCATCAGCCGCGCTGACCTGCTGACAGCTCGGGCAGGCCAATCCTTCCACGCCACTGTCGCCCGCATGGAATACGGTACGCTCCTGTACGAGCTGAACGCCGCAGTAGTCGATACCCTGGTCGAATCGCTGCGCATTATCCCCCGGTAGATAGAGGCCACTGCGCGGGCAGACCTGCGCCGCGACGATCTTTCGCTCGATCATCCAGCCCAGCAGCGCCCGCCCCCGCACACGCGCCTGCTCGTCACTGGGACAGGTCACAACGAACCAGTGGATGGAATCACTCATTTTTCTTTTCCTTGAAAACCGAGTTCAGGCGACTACCGAAACGCTAGATCCAGCCACCCCACTGCAGCAACAGCAGACCGATATTGGTGGTGACCACTGCCGCCAGGGTAGTGATGACGATGATGGCTGCCGCCAGCTCATGGTTGGCCCCCACCGCACGGGCCATGACGAAGCTGGCCGCCGCCGTCGGGCTGGCGAAATAGAGGAAGAGGATCGCCAGGTCCGCGCCGCGAAAGCCCAGCAGCCAGGCGCCAGAGGTACTCAGCAGGGGCAGCCAGACCATTTTCATCATGCCCGAGCCGATGGCGGTACCGCTGCTACGGTGCAGTGACGCCAGACTTAGGGTGCCACCAATGCAGATCAGCGCCAGCGGTAAAGTCATCTGCGCGAAATATTCAGCTGAGGTCAGGAACCACTGCGGCAGGGGGATTTTCCAGTAGGCGATCGGCACCGCCATCAGCACGCCGATGATCATCGGATTGGTCACGATGCTGCGTACGATGGCCTTGGCACCGGGCTTGACGCCGGGGCTGTAGATGGCCAGTACGACGGCCGAGAGCGCATTGTAGCAGAGGATCACCAATGCCGCGAGCAACGAGCCGACCGACAGGCCGTAGTCACCGTACATGCTGGTGGCCAGTGCCAGGCCGACGATGCCGTTGTTGCCGCGGAAGGCGCCCTGGGTGTAGATGCCGCGGTCTTCGAACGGCACCCGCCAGATCGCCCAGGCCCAGGCCACGAAGAACGAGGCCACGGTGGCCAGGAAGAAGTAGGTCAGCAACTGCGGCTGCATGGCCGCATCCAGGTCGGCCTTGACCACCCCAAGAAACAACAGGGTCGGCATGGTGCCGCGAAACACCAGGCTCGAGGCTGTGTCGATGAAGGACGTATCGATCCAGCGCACACGTTTGAGCACCACGCCAAGAAACAGCATGGCGAAAACGGGCGCAGTAATGGCGAGGGTTTGTGCAGCGACGGCGAGCATGACGACACCAGCAGGTTGTCTGACGACCTATGTTAGCTGGCTAAGCATTTCTAGGCTATGGGCACAGAACGCCAATATTCGCTCGCGCAGGACGGCTGGGCGGCATTCCGCCTCAGCCGCGATTAGGCCGGTGAGCCAGACGTTTCGCGGCTAAATCCGCTCCTACAAAAAAGCGCGCAGCACGCCCGATACGCTGCAGCGCATCAGCGGCGAACCGGGCGCTTCTGCAGCTTGCGCTGCAAGGTACGGCGGTGCATGCCGAGGGCGCGGGCAGTAGCAGAGATGTTGCCCTCGTGCTCAGCCAGCACGCGCTGGATGTGTTCCCATTGCAGGCGGTCCACCGACATCGGGTTTTCCGGCACCAGGCTATCGAGGTCGGCGTGCTCGGAAAGCAGCGCGGTAAGCACGTCGTCGGCATCGGCCGGCTTGCACAGGTAGTTGGCCGCGCCGCGCTTGATGGCCTCCACCGCGGTGGCGATGCTGGAATAGCCGGTGAGAATCACCACGCGCATCTCGGCGTCCAGCTCCAGCAGCTTGGGCAGCAGTACCAAGCCGGAGTCGCCTTCCATCTTCAGGTCGACCACGGCGTAATCCGGCAGATCGTCCTTGGCCAGGGCCAGGCCCTCTTCGGCGCTGGACGCGGTGGAGACGCGCAGGCCGCGGCGACTCATGGCGCGCGCCATCACGCGAGTGAAGGTGGGATCATCATCCACCAGCAGCAGATGCGGATGCTCTTCGCCTTCGAACAGGGATTCTTCGCTCATGCTTGGTTTTCCTAATCAGGCCACGCCATAGGCACGCGGCAACTTCAATTCGGTGAGGGTGCCGCCTTCTTCATGGTTATACAACTTAACCGTGCCACCAGCACGGGTCACGCTGGCCTGGCTGAGGAACAACCCCAGGCCGAAGCCCTTGCCCTTGGTGGTGAAGAAAGGTCGACCCAGCTGTTCGGCGATGGCCAGCGGCACGCCGACGCCATGGTCACGAATGCTCAGGCGCAGCCACTGATGGTCCCAGTCCAGGCAGATGTCGAGCTTGTCCGGGCAGGCATCGGCAGCGTTGTTGAGCAGGTTGAGCAGCGCCTGGGTCAAGTCTGCCGGCGGCATGATGCGCGGCGGCGTGCCACGGCCCAGGCACTGGTAGCGGTAGCTGGCCTCGGGGCGCATCAGGTGCCAGCGATTGAGGGTGGTTTCCAGCCACTCCACGCTGGACTGCTCGATAACCGCCTGGCGCCGATCGTTCTCGGCGGCGCGCACCAACTGCTGCAAGGTGAACTTGCACAGCTTGACCTGCTCCTGCAGCAGGGCCAGGTCGTCCTGCAGGGCGGGCGTGTCGCGGTATTCCTGGCGCAGTTCCTTGAGCAGCACGCTCATGGTGCCCAGCGGCGTGCCCAGTTCGTGGGCGGCGCCAGCGGCCTGGGTGGCCACGGCCAGCAGTTGTTGATCACGCAGGCTTTCCTCGCGGCGCTCGGCACGCAGCTCGTCCTGCCGACGCAGCTCCTCGGCCATTTTGGCTACGAAGAAGGTGATCAACGATGCCGCCAGGGCGAAGCTCAGCCACATGCCGTAGACCAGCAGGCTCTCGCGAGCGGCGGGCAGTTCGAGCGGGTGCGTCCATACCAGCAGCAGGGTATATCCAGTCAGGGCCAGGCCCGATAGCACGATGGTAAATAGCCAGGGCAGCGTCGCCGCGGCGATGGTCAGCGGCACCAGGTAATAGGAGACGAAGGGATTGGTCGAACCGCCCGAGTAATACAGCAGCACACTGTGGATGATCAGGTCGCAGCCCAGTTGTACCGCGTACTCGACCTCGGTCACCGGCCAGGGACCGCGCAGGCGCAGCGCCGTGCCCAGGCACAGCAGCAGAGAAACGCCAAGGGTGACCGATAACTGCAACCACGGCAGCGGTATCATGCCCGATTTGTAGGCAAGCCCGACCGAGCCTGCCTGGGCGGCCAGCACCAGAATTCGAATGAGGGTCAGGCGCCAGAGATTCTGGCGACTGGCGGAGAGTAACTGCACAGGTTCGAGCATGGCGACTCCAATTGATCGCGGCGAGTATAACCAAGCCTGCTGCGGCCCTGCGCCGCTGCGGCAACCGGACGCACACCTCTGCCCCCCTGTTTGAACGCGCAAAAAAACTCAAACAGGTTAACCCGAATCGTCACCCGTCTTCGTCTACCCTCGGGAAACGGCCATCAAGGCCACTGAAAAAGGAACTGCACATGCGCACCATGCCCCGTATCGCCTCCATCCTCGCCCTGACCATCGCCGGCCTGACCAGTACAGGTCTGCTTGCCGACGAGGCGCGCTACAACCAGATCGCCCTGCGCGCCGAGGTGAACCAGGAGGTCGCCCACGACCTGATGCACGTTACCCTCTACACCGAAGCGCAGAACAGCGACCCGGCCAAACTGGCAGCCGAGATCACCAATACCCTCAACAAGACCCTGGAGCGGGTACGCCAGGTGCGCGGCGTTTCGGTCAAGCTGGGCAGCCGCAACAGCTATCCGGTGTATGACGACAAGGGGCAGAAGATCACCGCCTGGCGCGAGCGCGCCGAGGTGCGCATGGAAAGTGCCGACTTCGCTCGTCTGTCGGCTCTGACCGGCGACCTGCTGCAATCGATGAAGATGGCCGGCATGGACTTCAGCATCGCCACCGACACCCGCAAGACCCGCGAGGACGCCATGCTCAAGGACGCCGTCGACGCCTTCAAGGCACGCGCGCAACTGGCCACGGAAGCACTGGGCGGCAAGAGTTACAAGCTGGTCAACCTGAGCATCAGCACCGGGGGATTCCAACCGCCGATGGCCATACGCAACTTCGAAGCCAAGAGCATGGCGATGATGGATGCAGCGCCCACGCCGCAGATAGAGGCTGGCACCAGCCAGGTCACGGTCAGCGCCGATGGCGTCATCGAAGTGCAGATGCCCTGATCCCCGAGCGAAAACGAGAAAACGCCGTTATCGACGGATAACGGCGTTTCGCATTCCTTGCCGACACTTGCTCGAAAGCGTGGATAGAGACGCGCAACTGCCGGAGCCGTCTTACGTCAAGGCGCTGGCGGCAGAGTCATCTCGATGCTTTCCCCCAGCGAATCCTCCAGGCGCTGCAGCTCGACGCCGACCACAGCGGCATCATCGGCCAGGGTTTTGGCGATATGCAGAAACTCCGGCGCTGCTTCGACGAAGGCCAACACCACCAGCGGATCGAAGCGCGTGCCGCTGGCCGCGCAGATTTGCGCCACCGCCTGCTCCGGGCTGACAGGAGGCAGGTAGGCATGCTGGCAGGTCAGCTCCTCAAAGTGGCCGACCAGCGCCATCAGACGTGCCGACAGCGGTATCTGCTCGCCGAACAGGCCCTGCGGATAGCCTTTGCCGTCCCAACGTTCGTGCTGGCCGTAGACGATGTCCTTGGCGTCGGACAAGAAGTCGGTGATGCTGCCCAGCTTGCGCTCGGCCCTTTCCAGCGCATCACAGCCGGCGATCACCCCCTCGCTCAACAGGTGCAGGTCACTCTCGTCCGGCTCGCCATGGCTGAGCAGGATACGATCGGGCAGGGTCAGCCTGTCGATCACATGCAGCATGGCCGACTTGCCCAACTGGGCGATGCGCTCCTCGCTCAAAAGCTCCGACAGGGCAGGCTGCTGCCGCGCCAGGGCGGTGGACAGGCCAATCATGTAGCGCTCGATCCGCGCCAGGCGACGGCTGCGCGGGTTGTCGCGCATCACCGCGACGCTGGCCATGGCCTCGATGGTGACGTCCTGCAAACGCTGGATATCACGCGTACGGCGCTTGACCTCGAGTTCCAGGTATTCGCTTTTGTCCCGCAGGTAATCGGTTGCGGCCTTGAGCTGCAGCTGCGCCCGCACGCGGGCGAGCACGATGGGCGGGCTGACCGGCTTGGTGATGTAGTCGGCGGCGCCGAGGTCGAAGCCCAACTGCTCGTCGGCGGCATCGCTTCTGGCCGTCACCAGGATCAGCGGGATATAGCGGGTTTGCGGGTCGCTCTTCAGCTCGCGGCACAATGCATAGTCATCCTGCCAGTTGAGCAGGATCAGATCCGGTTGCGGGCGTGCCCTGGCAGCTTGCAGGGCCTCTTCGTTGCCGACCAGTCGCACCTGATAGCGATCGACCAGCAGCGCGCCGAGCCGCTGTCGTGCATCCACCGCATCATCCACCACCAGAATCAGTTCCTGCTCCGACCTGTCGAGCATCCCGCGCATGGCGACCTCCGTTTGCACCCGTCTACCCTGATCGACGGTGCTGGGCTGTAGTTGCGCTCAGGCCGTCATACAAATGACCTTGCCTGGGGTTTGAAAGTGCAATACGGATTGGCAGAGCAGCGGCGCCAGCCGACAATCGACACCATGATCCTTAGCGCAAGGCATCCCCATGCTCGATCAGGAACGTTGCTGGCAGGCCGTCTGCGAACGCGACGAGGCGTTCGACGGACGCTTCGTCTTCGCCGTACGCAGCACCGGCATCTATTGCCGACCGAACTGTCCGGCGCGGCGACCACGGCGCGACAACGTCAGTTTTCATGGCGATGCGCAAAGTGCAGAAGCCGCTGGATTTCGCCCCTGCAAGCGCTGCTCGCCGCAAGGCCAGAGCCCGGCACAACAACTCGACGCACTGGTCGCGGCCGCCTGTGAATTGCTGCGCGGCGAACAGCGCCTGACACTGACGCAACTGGCCGCACGCATCGGCTTGTCGTCATCGCATCTGGCCCGAGCGTTCAAGACGCGCACCGGCATGACGCCCAACGCCTGGGCCACGGCGCAACGGCGCCAGCGCCTGGAGGCTCATCTACCAAAGGCCGATAGCGTGCTCGATGCGGCCCTGGCCGCCGGCTATTCCGGCACCCGCGCCCTGTACGAAAAGCCCCAGGCCCTGTCACCGGCACAACGCCGCCAACGCGGGGCCGGCGAGCGCTTGCGTTACAGCATCGCGCCCTGCCCGCTCGGCCAGGTGCTGCTGGCCACCAGCGACAAGGGCGTTTGTGCGCTGCTGTTCGGCGATCAGCCGGCGGCCCTGCGCGAGGAACTGCAACAGCGCTTTGCCGCGGCGCAGCTCGAAGAGGACGAGGCAGGCCTGCACAGCTGGCTGCAGCAGGTGCTGGCGCAGCTCGAAGAACCCGAGCGCGCGGCTCATCTGCCCCTGGACATTCGCGGCAGCGCATTCCAGCAGCGCGTCTGGCAGGCCCTGCAGCACATCCCCAGCGGCGAGACCCGCAGTTATGCCGAGCTGGCCGGGCAACTGGATAGTCATCCGCGAGCGGTTGCCCGCGCCTGCGCCAGCAATGCCATCGGCCTGCTGCTGCCATGTCACCGCGTGGTGGCCAGCGATGGCAGCCTCAGCGGCTATCGCTGGGGGCTGCAGCGCAAGCGGCGACTATTGGAGCAGGAGCAGTCGTAACCCATCGGCGGCTTCCCGACGCACCCGGAGGTCGTCGTTCGTAGGGCGGGTGTAACCCGCCAGGCCGCTGATGGCGGGTTGCACCCGCCCTACATAGCTGCAGCGCAAGCGTCAGTTGCTGGAGCAGGAAGGCCAGGAGACGTAGCCCGGATGCAATCCGGGGAACGGATTCAGCGCGCGCCCCTTACACCAGCATTGCCTTGGCCACCTCGCTGCGCGTGCCGCGCCCGACCAGATGCTCGACCAGGGTCAGCGCAAAGGCCAATGCCGTGCCCGGGCCCTGGCTGGTGATGCAGTTGCCGTCGACCACCACCGCCTCGTCGACGAAGGTGCAGCCGCTCAGACGATCACTGAACGCGGGGTAGCAGGTCATGCGCCGCTGCCTGAGCACACCGTAGTTCTGCAACGCCACCGCAGGCGCAGCGCACAGGGCGGCGAACAGTTCGCCGCCCTTGGCCTGCTGGCGCACCCGTTCGGCCAGCGGCTCGAAATCGGCCAGGCGCTGCGCGCCAGGCATGCCGCCGGGCAGGACGATCAGGTCGAAGTCCTGGGCCAGCACGTCCACCAGCATGGCGTCGGCCGTCAGGCGCGTACCACGGGCGCAGGTGATCATCCGCCGCTCCTCGACGCTCGCCACCAGCACCTCCACATCGGCGCGGCGCAGCACGTCGATCAGGGTCACGCATTCCAGTTCCTCGACGCCATCGGCGACGGCAATCAGTGCACGCTTGCTCATCTTTCAACTCCTCCAGGCATAAAGCGAAACTGTCCGCCCGGTCATGAAAAGGCCGAAAAGACCATAAATTCACCCGGCAAAACCTTGCTGGTATGATGCGCGGCTTTTGCACGATCGAGCAATTTTCCGGCCCGTACGGACGAATGTGCTTTGCTTTCTGCAGACCAATTTTTCGGCGCGCTCGCGCCTCGGGGAGCCACCATGCTGGAAAGACTGTTCCAACTCAAAGCCCACAACACTACGGTGCGCACCGAGGTACTGGCCGGGATCACCACCTTCCTGACCATGGCCTACATCCTTTTCGTCAACCCCAACATGCTGGCCGAGACCGGCATGGATCACGGCGCGGTGTTCGTCGCCACCTGCCTGGCCGCCGCCATCGGCTCGCTGATCATGGGTCTGCTAGCCAACTACCCGATCGCCCTGGCGCCGGGCATGGGCCTCAACGCCTTCTTCACCTACACCGTGGTCATGACCATGGGCTACAGCTGGCAGACCGCCCTGGGCGCGGTGTTCCTCTCCGGTGCGATCTTCTTCCTGCTGTCGATCTTCAAGATCCGCGAGTGGATCATCAACAGCATCCCTCTGGCCCTGCGCGCCGGCATCGCCGCCGGTATCGGCCTGTTCCTGGCGATCATCGCGCTGAAGAACGCCGGCATCGTGGTCGATCATCCGGCCACTCTGGTCGGCCTGGGCGACATGAGCCAGGGCGGCGCGCTGCTGGCCTGCCTGGGCTTCTTCGTCATCGCCGCCCTGGCCTATCGCAAGATCACCGGCGCGGTGATGATCGGCATCCTGCTGGTCACCGGCCTGTCCATCGCGCTCGGCCTGTCCGAGCTGCCGGGCGTGATTTCCATGCCTCCATCGCTGATGCCGACCCTGCTGCAGCTGGATATCGCCGGCGCGCTGGATATCGGCCTGATCAGCGTGATCTTCGCCTTCCTCTTCGTCGACCTGTTCGACACCTCCGGCACCCTGGTCGGCGTCGCGCAGAAGGCCGACCTGCTGGACAAGGACGGCAAGATGCCACGCCTGGGCCGCGCCCTGCTGGCCGACAGCACCGCGACCATGGCCGGCGCCGCGCTCGGCACCAGCACCACCACCAGCTACATCGAATCCGCCGCCGGCATCAGCGCTGGCGGGCGCACCGGCCTGACCGCCTGCGTGGTCGCTGGGCTGTTTCTGCTCAGCCTGTTCTTCGCCCCGCTGGCCGGTTCGGTACCGGCTTACGCCACCGCTCCGGCGCTGCTGTTCGTCGCGGTATTGATGATGAGTAGCCTGGCGCAGATCGACTGGGACGACCTGACCGTCGCCGCTCCCGTGGTGGTCGCCGCCCTGGCCATGCCGCTGACCTTCTCCATCGCCAACGGCATCGCCTTCGGCTTCATCGCCTGGACCGGCATCAAGCTGCTGTCCGGTCGTGCCCGCGAGCTGAATGCCGCGATGTGGGTGCTGTCCGCCCTGTTCATCGTCAAGCTGGCCTACTTCGCCTGATCAGCACACAAGTTAGGCGGCAACAGGTGTAGGGTGGACATCGCTTTCATGTCCACCAACACCCTCTCTCCGGCCGCACAGCGGTGGATGAAAAAAGCGTCATCCACCCTACGACACCCAGCTGGCCAACACGCAGGGTGGACATCGCCTTTCATGTCCACCAATAGCGTCCTTGTGGCCATCATTAAAGGGTAGATGAAAAGCACAATCCACTTACGGCGCAGCGCCGACGAGTAACCCAAGGCACGCGGCTACCGCCTCCGCTACAATGGCGCCCCGTTTTCCTGCCCCATGAGTGACCGATGAGCCGCCCCGCATTCGACCCCGCCACCTACGACGCCCAACTCGCCGAGAAGAAGGGCCGCCTGGTCGAACTGCTGGCACCCTTCGCCGCCCCCGAGCCCGAGGTGTTCGATTCGCCGCGCGAGCATTACCGCATGCGCGCCGAGTTCCGCCTGTGGCGTGAAGACGGCCAGCGCCACTATGCGATGTTCGCGCCGGGCGACAAGCACACGCCCATCCTGCTCGACGATTTCCCCATCGCCAGCCTGCGCATCAACGAACTGATGCCGCGTCTGCGCGCCGCCTGGCAAGCCAGCGAGGCGCTGTCGTTCAAGCTTTTTCAGGTGGAGTTCCTCACCACCCTGGCCGGCGATGCACTGATCACCCTGGCCTACCATCGCCCGCTGGACGACGCCTGGCAGGCCGAGGCCGAGAAGCTGGCAGCCGAGCTCAACGTCAGCCTGGTCGGGCGCTCCCGTGGCCAGCGCCTGGTGATCGGCCGCGACTACGTGGAAGAGGAGCTGAGCGTGGCCGGACGCACGTTCCGCTACCGCCAACCGGAAGGCGCCTTCACCCAGCCCAACGGCCGGGTGTGCGAGAAGATGCTGGGCTGGGCCCATGACGTACTCGGCGAGCGCGACGACGACCTGCTGGAGCTGTACTGCGGCAACGGCAACTTCACCCTGCCGCTGGCCACCCGCGTGCGCCGCGTGCTGGCCACAGAAATCAGCAAGACCTCAGTGAACGCCGCCCTGGCCAACCTGGCCGACAACGGCGTGGACAACGTCGAGCTGGTGCGCCTGTCCGCCGAGGAGCTGACCCAGGCGCTGAACGAGGTACGCCCATTCCGTCGCCTGGCCGGTATCGACCTGAAAAGCTACGACTTCGGCAGCGTCTTCGTCGACCCACCACGCGCCGGCATGGACCCTGACACCTGCGAGCTGACCCGTCGTTTCCAGCGCATCCTGTACATCTCCTGCAACCCGGAAACCCTGGCCGCCAACATCGCCCAGCTCGCCGACACGCACCGGGTGACGCGCTGCGCGCTGTTCGACCAGTTCCCCTATACCCACCACATGGAAGCCGGCGTGCTGCTGGAAAGGCGCTGAGCCTGGCTCGCGCTGGATGCCACGTAGCGCCGCCGGTCGCGACGCATGGTCGCAAGCACTTGGGCCGTGCTTGCCGCGGCGCTATGCTGGGCGCTGGTTAATCTGGAGCCTTGCCATGCGTCGTTCCCTGCTCGCCCTCTTCCTCTTCTCCGGCCTGGCGCACGCCAGCGAGCCGCTGACCATCGATGTACATCGCGACGCCAATTGCGGCTGCTGCAAGGCCTGGATCAGCCATCTGCAGGACAACGGCTTCACCGTCAACGACCATGTCGAGGCCGACATGAGCGCCGTCAAGCAGAAGCTTGGCGTGCCGCCGCGCCTGGCCTCCTGTCACACCGGCGTGATCGACGGCAAGTTTGTCGAGGGCCACGTACCGGCCGCTGACATTCTCAAGCTGCGCGAGCGCACGGACCTGATCGGCGCCGCCGTCCCCGGCATGCCCATGGGCTCGCCAGGCATGGAATATGGCGACCGTGTCGATGCCTATCAGGTGATCGGCCTGGATCGCGAGCGCCAAGACCAACTGCTCAGTGACTACCCGGCCAACTGAGTCGGCGCCAAGGCAGCTACACTGCAGCGATCAGTAACCCGGGAGTGCAGCCATGCGCTGGCAACGCGGTAGACGCAGTGACAACGTGGTGGACGCGCGCGGCCGTTCCGGCAGGCGCCTCGGTGGCGGCCTGAGCCTCGGCGGCGTCGCGCTGATCGTCATATTCGGCCTGCTGACCGGGCAGGACCCGCTGCAGATCCTCGGCCAGATCGCCGGCCAGGCCACCCAGCCACAGGTCGCGCAGACACAAAGCGCAGCGCCGGCCAACGACGAGCAGAGCGAGTTCGTCCGCGCCATTCTCGGCGACACCGAGGACACCTGGCGCGAGCTGTTCCAGCAGGCCGGCCAGCAGTATCGCGACCCGCAACTGGTGCTGTTCTCCGGTAACGTCAATTCCGCCTGCGGTTTCGCCAGCTCGGCGGTCGGCCCCTTCTACTGCCCTGGCGATCAGCGCGTGTACCTGGACATGGAATTCTTCCGCGAGATGGAGCAGCGCTTCTCCGCTGCCGGCGACTTCGCCCAGGCCTACGTGATCGCTCATGAGGTCGGCCATCACGTGCAGACGCTGCTGGGCGTGTCGGCCAAGGTCAACGCGGCGCGCCAGCGCGGCGAACGCGTCGAGGGCGATGGTGGCCTGCTGGTGCGTCAGGAGTTGCAGGCCGACTGCCTGGCCGGAGTCTGGGCGCATCACGCGCAAAGACGACATGACTGGCTAGAGGCGGGAGACCTGGAAGAGGCGCTGAATGCCGCCAGCGCCATCGGCGATGACCGCCTGCAGAAGCAGGCTCGCGGCCAGGTGGTGCCGGATGCCTTCACCCATGGCACTTCGCAGCAGCGCGTGCGCTGGTTCAGTACCGGTTTCGACAGCGGTCAGCCGGGGCGTTGCGACACCTTCAAGGCAGCCCGCCTGTAACGCGCTGGGTCAGACCGCGAAGCGCTTGCTCCACCAGGCAAAACCACAGGCGGCAGCGCCGCACAGCGCGATCACCAGCGCCATGGGCATGGCCGAGCCATCATGCAGGTAGGCCACCAGCGCCGACGCGCCGGCCGCCACGCTGAACTGCATACTGCCCAGCAGTCCGGAAGCGCTGCCGGCATGACGGCCCTGCCCGGCCATGGCGCAGGCCGTGGCGTTGGGCAGCACGCAGCCGAGGCTGGCGACGCAGATGAACAGCGGAATCAGCAGCGGCCACAGCTGCGCCGGCTGCCACAACGCCAGCGCCAGCAGGCTCAGACCGCTGGCCAGATACACCAGCACCATGCGCCGCAGCCACCGCGCCGGGCCGCCGTTGCGCACCAGGCGCGCGTTGACCTGCGCCATGATTACGAAGCCCGCGGCGTTGCTGCCGAACAACCAACCATAGTGCTCGGCCGGCACGCCGTACAGTTCGATGAAGATGAAGGGCGAGCCGGCGATATAGGCGAACATGCCAGCCATGGCAACACCACCGGCCAGGCTATAGCCCATGAACGGCGCATTGCCCAGCAGCGCGCGGTATTGGCCGAAGGCACCACTCAGCGGCGCCGGCTGCAGATCCTTCGGGCGCGTTTCCGGAAGCCAGAGCAGTACGGCCAGCAGGCACAGTCCGGCGAAGATCGCCAGGCTGTGGAAGATCGCAGGCCAGCCCAGTGTATTGAGCAGCAAGCCGCCGCCCAGAGGCGCGAGAATCGGCGCCAGCCCCATCACCAGCACCAGTTGCGAGAACACTTTGGCCGAAGCCAGTGGGTCGCACAGATCGCGCACCACCGCGCGGGTGATGACCATGCCGGCGCAGCCGCCCAGGGCCTGCACGAAACGCGCGGCCACCAGCCATTCCAGGTTAGGCGCCAGGGCGCAGGCCAGCGATGCCACGGTGAACAGGGCGACCCCGACCAGCAGCGGCACGCGGCGACCGAAACGATCCGCCAGCGGTCCGTAGAACAGCTGGCCGATGGCGATGCCGACGAAATAGGCCGCCAGCGACAGCTGGATATGCTCGACATCGGTGCCGAACTGCTGGGCCAGGGTGGGGAAACTCGGCAGATAGAAATCAATGGCCAGAGGGCCGAAGGCGCATAGCGCGCCCAGAATCAGCAAGGTTCGCAGGTTCATGAACAGTCCGGACTATTGTTAGCCGGCTAATCTTCTCACCGACCAGCTGCTTGCGAAAGCGCGGGCCGCCGAACGACGGCCCGCGTAGCTCAATGCGGTTCTGCCGTTGTCTTGCCGCGTCGACTCACACGCTGGGCGGCCGACTCTACCAGCAGGTAGAACATCGGGATCAGGAACGTGGCCAATAGCGTGGCCGCGAGCATGCCGCCGATCACCCCGGTGCCGATGGAATGCCGGCTGGCCGAGCCGGCGCCAGAGCTGATGGCCAACGGCACGCAACCGAGAATGAACGCCAGCGAAGTCATCACGATGGGACGGAAACGCAGCTTGGCCGCCTCCAGCGCCGAGTCGAAAATGCCCTTGCCTTCGGCACGCAGCATCACCGCGAACTCGACGATGAGAATGGCGTTCTTCGCCGCCAGGCCGATCAGGGTGACCAGGCCGACCTGGAAGTACACGTCGTTCTGAATGCCGCGCAGCCACACCGCGAGAATCGCCCCGAACACCGCGAAGGGCACGGCGGTGACCACCGCCAGCGGCAACGTCCAGCGCTCGTACTGCGCCGCCAGGATCAGGAATACCAGAATAAGGCCAAAGACGAAGGCCTGGGCGCCCGAGCCCTGCGTGGCCAGCTCCTGATAGGCCGAACCGATCCAACCCAGGCTGTAGTCCTCGCCGAGCACCTCGTCGGCGACTTCCTGCATCGCCGCAAGCGCCTGCCCGGAGCTGTAGCCCGGTGCCGGGCCGCCGAGCACCTTGGCCGACGGGTAGACGTTGAAACGGTCATAGGAATCCGGGCCGAGGATGCGCCGCACCCGCAGCAGGGTCGACAGCGGCACCAGATCGCCACCGCTGGAGCGCACGTAGACCTGGCCGAGATCTTCCGGCTTGCGGCGGAACTCCGATTCGGACTGCAAACTGACCTGCCAGGTGCGTCCGTAGAGGGTGAAATCGTTGACGTAGTAACTGCCGAAGGTCGCCTGCATCGCAGTGAACACGTCGCTGACACTGACGCTCAAGGCACGCGTCTTGGTGCGGTCCAGGTCGATGTAGTACTGCGGCACGTTGGCACTGAAGGTGCTCTGCACACCGGCCAGCTCAGGTCGCTTGCCGGCCGCCTCGACGAAAGCCTGCACCTTATCGCCAAGCTGCTCGACGCTGCCACCGGAGCGGTCCTGAATGTAGGACTCGAAACCACCGGTGGTGCTCATGCCGGTGATCGGCGGCGGGTTGAACGACAACACCAGGCCGTCCTTCTGCGCGGCGCCCATGCCCATGAACTCGCGCGTCAGGTTGCGCGCATCGAGCTCATCGGTGGTGCGCTCGCTCCAGTCCTTGAGCGGCACGAAGGACACCCCGGCATTGCTGCGCACGCCGAAGGTGAGCACGTCGAAACCGGCGAAGGTCACCACGTCCTGCACCGCCGGGTGCTCCATCAATTGCCGGGTCACCGCGCCACTCAACGCCTCGGTACGATTGAGCGAGGCCGCCGGCGGCAGGTAGTAGGCGTTGATCACGTAGCCCTGATCCTCGTCGGGCACCAGGGAGCCGGGCACCTGCGCAAACAGCAGCATGATCAGCGCGATCATCCCGCCGAACAGCAACAGGCCGATCAGCGAGCGCTTGAGGAAGAAGCTCACGCCGGCGCCGTAGCCCTCCGTGGCCTTTTCGAAGAAGCGGTTGAAGGCGCGAAACGGCGCAGCCGGCTCGTGGTGGCCGGGCTTGAGCAGCAGCGCGCAGAGCGCGGGCGACAGGGTCAGGGCGACGATGCCGGAAATCACCACTGAGACCGCGATGGTGATCGCGAACTGCTTGTACATCTGCCCCGCCAGGCCGCCGAGAAAGCCCACCGGCACGAATACGGCGCAGAGCACCAGAACGATGGCGATGATCGGCCCGGTGACCTCTTCCATGGCCTTGATCGAGGCATCCCGCGCGTTGAGATGTTCGGTTCGCATGACCCGCTCGACGTTCTCGATCACCACGATGGCGTCGTCCACCACGATGCCGATGGCCAGCACCATGCCGAACAGGGTCAGCAGGTTGATGGAGAACCCCAGCATGTACATGCCGGCGAAGGTGCCGACCAGCGACACAGGAATCGCCAGCACCGGAATCAGCGTGGCGCGCCAGTTCTGCAGGAAGATGAACACCACCAGCACCACCAGTACCAGCGCCTCGAAGAAGGTGTGGATCACCTCCTCGATAGAGACCTGGACAAATTTGGTGGTGTCGTAGGGGATCTTGTAGGCGATGCCCTCGGGGAAGCGCTGGCTCAGGCGCTGCATGGTGCGCTCGACCGCTTCGGCGGTGTCCAGCGCGTTGGCGCCGGGCTGCAGGTAGATGCCGAAGGCGGCGTTCTGCTGGCCATTGAGGGTGGTGACCAGCGAGTAATCCTGTGCCCCCAGTTCGACCCGCGCCACGTCCTTGAGCAGCAGGCTGGCCCCGGTGTCGTCAGTGCGCAGGATGACGCTCTCGAACTCCTTGGGGTCGGTGAAGCGGCCCTGGGTGGTGACCGTGTAGGTGAAGTCCTGCGGTTCCTTGAGCGGCTGCTGGCCGAAGCTGCCGGCGGCGAACTGCGAGTTCTGCTCGCGGATGGCGTTCACCACATCGGTGGGGGTGAGGTTGTACTGCGCCAGTTTGTCCGGGCGCAGCCAGATGCGCATGGAGTAGTCCTTGGAGCCGAACTGACTGGCATCGCCCACGCCCTTGAGGCGCTTGAGTTCGTCGATGACGTTGATCAGCGCATAGTTGCTGATGAAGATCGGGTCGCGTGAGTCATCCGGCGAGTACAGAGTGATCACCTGGAGGATGTCCGAGGACTTCTTCTCCACCTTGACGCCCTGGCGGCGTACTTCTTCCGGCAGCTTGGCCAGCGCCGCCTGCACCTTGTTGTTGACGTTGATGGTGGCCTGGTCCGGATCGGTGCCGACCTCGAAGTACACCGTCAGGCTCATCGCTCCGCTGCTGGAGGAGTTCGACAGCTGATAGATCATATTCTCGACGCCGTTGATCTCCTGCTCCAGCGGCGCCGCCACGGTTTCGGCGATAACCTGCGAGCTGGCGCCGGGATAGGAGGCGCTGACCGACACCTGCGGCGGCAGGATTTCCGGATACTGGGCGATGGGCAGCGCACGCATCGCGGCCAACCCGGCGAGCACGACGACGATGGAGATAACGGTGGCGAACACCGGACGGTCGATGAAGAAGCGCGAGATCATGGCCGTTACTCCTGCGCCTGGCTGGCGGGCTTGGCTGCCTGCGCCTCCTCGACCTTGACCGGGCTGTCCGGCCGCACCTTGGCCAGGCCGTCGACGATCACCCGCTCACCATCGCTGACCCCGGAAAGGATCAACCAGCGCCCACCTGCGGTGTCGCCCGTGGCGACCTGACGCATGCGCGCGACGTTCTGATCGTCGACGACGTAGACGAAAGTACCGCGTGGCCCCTGGGCGACGGCGCGCTCCGGCACGGTAATGGCATTGGGGCGGGTCAGGCCTTTGACCTGCACCCGTACGAACTGCCCCGGCAGCAGTTTCTGCTCGGGGTTGGGCACCACGCCACGGGCGCTGACGGTGCCGGTGCCGCGGTCGATCAGGCTGTCGGTGAAGTCCACCTCACCCACCGTCGGATACGCCGAACCATCACCGAAATGCACCTCCACATTCAGCTTGCCGCTGGCCGGCGGCACCAGGCTGCCCTCGGACAGCTCGCGACGTAGGCGCTCGGCCTCGGCATCCGGATAGGCGAAGTTGACGAAGATCGGATCGAGCTGGGTGATCTGCGTGAGCAGGCTGGCGCTGGGGTCGCCCGCGACAATCAGACTGCCTTCAGAGACGCTTTCTTTGCTGGTGATGCCGGTGATCGGCGCCTTCACCGTGGTGTAATCGAGGTCGATCTGGCGCGACTGCACCTCGGCCTGGGCCGCCTCGATATTGGCCTTGCTCTGCTCGAAATTGGAGATGGCGTTGTCCAGCTCGCTCTCGCTGGCGAAGCCCTTCTTCTGCAGTTCGCGGATACGCTTGAGATCACGATCGGTCTGCCGGAAACGCGCCTGCTCCTGTGCCAGTGCGCCTTTGGCGCGGGCCAGGGCAGCCTCGTAGGGGCGCGGATCGATACGAAACAGCACCTGGTCCTTCTGTACCCTGCTCCCCTCCTGGTAGGTGCGTTCCTGCAGGATGCCGCCAACCTGGGCCCTGACCTGCACCTCACGGTAACCGGCGGTCCGCGCGGGATACTCCAGCACGATAGGCAAGTCGCCGACCTTGGCCTGTTCGACCGTCACCGCCGTGGGCGGCGCGTCGGCGGCCTGTGCACCGAGGGTGAAAATAAGCGTTGCGGACAGGCAGAAACGATCCAGGCGAACGAACCACATGATGCATCCCTCTCCTTGGCTAGACGCAGAGCAGAAGCCGCACAAAGAAGCGCGCCACCAGCAGGCGGGCATAATCGGTACAATCGAGCCTAGCTCCAATTAGCCGGATCGCCATGCGTAGAACCAAAGAAGATGCAGAGAAAACCCGCTGCGCCATCCTCGCCGCTGCGGAACAATTGTTCCTCGAGCGTGGCGTCGCCCATACCAGCCTGGAGCACATCGCCCGGCATGCCGGGGTGACTCGCGGGGCGGTCTATTGGCACTTCCAGAACAAGGCACATCTGTTCCACGAAATGCTCAACCAGGTACGCCTGCCGCTGGAGCCGCTGGCTCAGCAACTGGCGGCCGTCGACGGCCTGTCATCGCTGCAGTTGCTGCGCGATCTGTGCATCGAGGCCATGGCCAATCTGGTGCTGGATGAACAGCGGCGGCGCATCCTCACCGTGCTGCTGCGTCGTTGCGAGTTCACCGAAGAACTACGCGAGGCCGAAGAGCGCCACGAAACCTTCGTCAATCAGTTCATCGACCTGTGCCAGCAGCAGTTCGCACTGCCGACGGTGCAAGCGCATCTGCAGCCGGGCATTACCCCGCGTCTGGCCTCGCGCACGCTGCACGCGCTGATCGTCGGGCTGTTCAGCGACTGGCTGCGCGATCCCAATCTGTTCGATGCCCAGACCGACACCCCGGCCATGATCGACAGTTGCTTTCGCGGTCTGCTGCGGCAGTGGCCTTAGAACCTGTTCAGTCTCGCGAGCTAGAGCAATGCAAGGCAAAAACAGGTTCTTAGCCGGCCCGGGTCCTACGCGGGCACAACCTCATAGCCCTCTTCATGGATCACGGCCTGAATCTGCGCGGCGTCCAGACTGCCCTCCACATGTACCAGCCCCGCGGCCAGATCGACTTCGACCCTGGCCGCCTGATCCAGCGCCTGGATCGCTTGGGTGACGGCACGCACGCAATGACCGCATGACATTCCGCTAACCTTGAACTGTTGCATCTGCTGACTCCTTAAACCGATGGAAGATGGGTGTAGTCTCGACCTTGCCACGATGGCAAGGTCAAGTCCTGCCACTCCGGCTTCTGCAAGAGGATCCTCGTCATGCGCCTGTTGTTTTCTGCCTTCGCCTTGTTGCTGGCGCCTCTGGCACTGGCCGACCCACTGGCACCGCTACCTTCGACGACACAGGGCGAGGGTTACGCGGTGCTGATCGTTTCGCGCGAGCGCCTGGAGGTGGCGACCACCTGCGAAGTAGCGCTGTATGTGCACGATCAGCTGGCCGCACGCCTGTACCAGGGCCAGTCGGTGTCCTTCAACCTGCCGCCGGGCAAGGTCTCGCTGCGCCTCGGCCTGACCGGCACCGGCCCATGCCAGAACGGCATCACCCAGTTGAACGGACAATCGCTGGAGCTTCTTGCCGGCGAAGTGCGCCGTTACCGCATCGCCATGGGCAGCGACGGCCTGCGACTGCATGCCGCGCCTGCGCTGAACTGAAGGCTTGACCTTACCATGGGGTCAAGGTTGATCCTGTAGCCATGCCGTTACAGGGAGCCGAACCATGACCACCTACGACCTGCCGATCCAGGGCATGACCTGCGCCAGCTGTGCCGGCCGTGTCGAACGCGCCTTGCGCAAGTTGCCGCAGGTGACCGGCGCCAGCGTCAACCTGGCCAACGAACAGGCGCGCATCGAAGCACCTGCCGACAGCCTGCCGCAGCTGATCGCCGCCATCGAAGGCGCCGGTTACGGCGTGCCCAACCAGCCTCTGGAACTGGGCATCGAAGGCATGACCTGCGCCAGTTGCGTGGGTCGTATCGAGCGCGCTCTGAACAAGGTGCCGGGCATCAGCCAGGTCGCCGTCAATCTCGCCGACGAGAAGGCACGCCTGCAGGTGCTCGCCGGTTTCGACCCGCAGTTGGCGGTGCAGGCGGTTGTCACTGCCGGCTACCAGGCGCAGCTGCTTGGCGAGCGCCCGGCCACGGATCAGGCGCAGCGCCGCTTGCAGCGTGAGCGCCTGACCTTGCTGGCTGCCATCACCCTGACCCTGCCGCTGGTGCTGCCGATGTTGGTCGAGCCGTTCGGCCTGCACTGGATGCTGCCGGCCTGGGCGCAGTTCCTGCTGGCCACGCCGGTGCAGTTCATCTTCGGCGCACGCTTCTATCGCGCGGCCTGGCAGGCGCTGAAGGCCCGTGCGGGCAACATGGATCAACTGGTGGCAATCGGCACCAGCGCCGGTTACGGCCTGAGTCTGTATCAATGGGCCGTGACACCGGCCGGGCAGATGCCGCACCTGTACTTCGAAGCCTCGGCGGTGATCATCAGCCTGATCCTGCTCGGCAAGTATCTGGAAAGCCGCGCCAAGCGCCAGACCGCCAGTGCCATTCGCGCATTGCAGGCCCTGCGCCCGGACCACGCGGTACGCCTGGTGGACGGCCGCGAGGAGCGCGTCGGCATCGACGCCCTGGCGCTGGGCGACCGCATCCTGGTCAAGCCCGGCGAGCGCTTCCCGGTCGACGGTCAGGTGCTGGAGGGCCATAGCCATGCGGACGAAGCGCTGATCAGCGGCGAAAGCCTGCCGGTAGCCAAGCAGCCGGGCGACAAGGTCACCGCCGGCGCTATCAACGGCGAAGGTCGCCTGCTGCTGGAGACCACCGCCCTGGGCGCGGAAACCGTGCTGTCACGCATCATCCGCCTGGTCGAGAACGCCCAGGCGGCCAAGGCGCCGATCCAAAAGCTGGTAGACAAGGTCAGCCAGGTGTTCGTCCCCACGGTGCTGCTGGTCGCCCTGGCCACGCTGCTGGCCTGGCTGGCGCTCGGCGCCTCGCTGGAAAACGCCCTGCTCAATGCCGTCGCCGTGCTGGTAATCGCCTGCCCCTGCGCCCTGGGCCTGGCCACGCCGACCGCGATCATGGCCGGCACCGGCGTCGCCGCGCGTCACGGCATCCTGATCAAGGATGCCGAGGCGCTGGAAGTCGCCCACGCCGTTCAGCACATCGCCTTCGACAAGACCGGCACCCTTACCGAAGGCAAGCCGCGCATCGTCCATATCGGCCTGGGCGAGGCCAGCGAAGAGGAATTGCTGCGCCTGGCCGGCGGCCTGCAACAGGGCAGCGAACACCCGTTGGCCAAGGCCGTGCTGCAGCGCTGCGCCGAGCAGCATATTGCCCTGCCAACGCTGAGCGAGAGCCGAGCGCTGGCCGGTCGCGGCATCGCCGGCGAGGTCGAGAGCCGTTCCCTGCAACTGGGCAGCAGCCGCCTGCTGGAAGAAAACCATCTGCAGGCTGGTGCACTGGCCGAATCGGCAAAGGCCTGGGAAGCGCAGGGGCGCACGCTGTCCTGGCTGATCGAAACCGGCAACGCCCCTCGCCTGCTCGGCCTGCTGGCCTTCGGTGATCAGCTCAAGGAAGGTGCGGCCGACGCCATCGCCGAGCTGCGTGCACAGGGCATCACAAGCCACCTGATCAGCGGCGACAACCAGGGCAGCGTAGCGGCGGTCGCCAGCACGCTGGGCATCGACGAACCTCATGCGCAGGTGCTGCCGGCGGACAAGGCACGACTGATCGGCGAACTGCGCCAGCAGGGGACCGTGGCCATGGTCGGCGACGGCATCAACGACGCGCCGGCTCTGGCCGCCGCGGACGTCGGTATCGCCATGGGCGGCGGCACCGACGCGGCCATGCATGCCGCCGGCATCACGCTGATGCGCGGCGACCCGCGCCTGGTGCCGGCCGCGCTGGACATCAGCCGGCGCACCTACGCCAAGATCCGCCAGAACCTGTTCTGGGCCTTCATCTACAACCTGATCGGCATCCCGCTGGCCGCCGCCGGCCTGCTCAATCCCATGTTCGCTGGCGCCGCGATGGCGCTGTCCAGCGTCAGTGTGGTGAGCAACGCACTGCTGCTCAATCGCTGGAGACCACGCGCATGAACATCGGCCAAGCCGCCAGGCACACCGGCCTGAGTGCCAAGATGATTCGCTACTACGAATCCATCGACCTGCTGCCCCATGCCGGGCGCACGGAGAGTGGCTATCGGCAGTACAGCGCGCCGGATCTGCACCGCCTGGCATTCATCAAGCGGGCGCGGGATCTGGGGTTTTCTCTGGAAGAAGTCGGCAAGCTGCTGGCCCTGTGGCAGGACAAGCAACGCGCCAGTGCCGATGTGAAGGCGCTGGCCGAGGGGCATATCGCCACGCTTTCGCGCAAGATCGCCGAGATGAGCGCCTTGCGCGACACGCTGGTGGAACTGGCGAACAGTTGCCAGGGCAATGACCGGCCTGACTGCCCGATTCTGAAGGGAATCGAACAAGGCGTGAGCTGCGGCGCGGCGGAGTGTTCGTCGCACCGTCAGCCGTAGGGCGGGTGAAACCCGCCAGACCGACAATGGCGGGTTGCACCCGCCCTACGTCAGTGGCGCCCAGTTCTAATGCCCCGGGGCGTCGTGTGAGGAGGGTGCGCACGGCACCCTGCGGAGCGGAGCCCGGCAAAAGCCTTATCAACGCATCCAGGGCGGCGTCGGCTCGGCGTCCTTGGGTTCGTCCTCGGCGTTGCGTAGCGCCTGCTTCTTCGCCTCTTCGGCCAGCGCAGCCTTGATCTCGCGCATTACCGCGTCGATATCGGCCGCGTCCTCAGGCTCGGCGAACTCACCGGTCAGTGGCGTATCGGGCTGCAGCTTGCCGGCCTCGTAGAGCGCCCACATTTCCTTGGCGTACTTGGTGTACTTCAGCTCCGGGGCGAACTGGCCGAAGTACTCGGCCATGTTGCGCACGTCACGTTCGAGCATGCTGAAGGCGTGGTTGTTGGCAGCGGCATCCACCGCCTGCGGCAGATCGATGATCACCGGACCGTCTGCGCCGAGCAGCACGTTGAACTCCGACAGGTCGCCATGCACCAGGCCGGCGCAGAGCATCTTGACGATCTCCTGGATCATGAAGGCGTGAAACTCGCGGGCATCGTCCGGGTGCAGGTCGACGTCATTGAGCCGTGGCGCCACATCGCCCTCGCCGTCGTCCACCAGCTCCATCAGCAACACGCCATCGAGAAAGTCGTAGGGTTTGGGCACTCGCACGCCGGCATTGGCCAGGCGGAACAGCGCCGCGACTTCGGCGTTCTGCCAGGCCTGCTCCTGCTCCTTGCGCCCGTACTTGCTGCCCTTGGCCATGGCCCGCGCCTGGCGGCTGCCCCGCACCTTGCGCCCCTCCTGGTATTCGGATGCCTGGCGGAAACTGCGTTTGTTGGCTTCCTTGTAGACCTTGGCGCAACGCAGCTCGTCGCCACAGCGCACCACGTAGACCGCTGCTTCCTTGCCGCTCATAAGCGGTCGCAGCACCTCGTCCACCAGGCCATCCTCGACCAGGGGTTCAATACGTTTGGGCGTCTTCATCGGTGTGGATCACGGGTCCTTTCTGACGGAGAGATTATTTGGCGACCATCCTCGCACAGCCAGGAACCTGTTCAAAGGCTCGCGAGCTACGGCCAGGCAGGGCGAGAACCCACAAAGTGGCGGATGCCGACTGTCGATCATCATGCGCTCACCAGATGACGCCTGAGCGCTTCGATGGCATAGCGTACCTTGGCCGGTTGCGCATCGCGGCGCGGGGTGACGATATACAGGCCGAAAGGCTCCAGCTGCCAGTCCGGCAGCAGCGCCAGGAGTTCGCCGCGAGTCAGCAATTCACGGATTTCCGGCTCGGGCTGCAACGAAACGCCCATGCCCGCCAGAGCGAACTGACGCGCGGCCAGAATGTTATTGCAGCTGATGCGCGTCTCCAGGCGCAGGCGTTGCTGCGCCCCGCCGGGGCCATGCAGGGTGAGGTGCTGGCTGCGCTCCAGATGCAGGCCGATCCAGTCCAGCCTGAGCAATTGCTGCGGTTCGACCGGCACACCCGCGCGGGCCAGGTAAGCCGGCGCCGCGCATAACAGCATGCGCCAGTCGGTCACGTGACGGGCGATCAGACTGGAATCTTCTTGGTTGCCGACGCGGATGGCGAGGTCGATTCGAGACTCGATCAGATCGATCTGCTCGTCCTGAAAGAACAGGCTCAGGCTCAAGCCCGGATGAGCGCTGAGCAGTGGAGCCAGTGCTTCGCACAGCATGGGCCCGGAAAAACCCACCGGCGCGGCGACACGCAACTCTCCTACCGGCGCGTCGCGCTGTTCGGCCAGCCGCTGTTCAGCCTGCTGAGCCAGCTCGACGATCTGCCGGCAGCTGTCGTAGAACGCGGCGCCCGCTTCGGTCAGGGTCAGCTTGCGCGTGGTGCGATGCAGCAGCGTAACGCCGGTGGCCTGCTCCAGGCGGCGGATCTGCTGACTGACTGCCGAAGCCGTCATGCCCAGCGCTTCTGCCGCGGCCACCATCGAACCTTTTTCCACCACCGTGGCGAACAGGGCCATGCGTTTGAGCTGCTCCATTATGAAGCTCCGCTTAATTATCCAAGTGCATAAAGCCACTTTTTCCGGTCTTTATCCAGCAGCGATCATGTGTCCACCCTCAACCCTTCGAGAACGAACCCATGAAGATCGCTCTGATCGGCGCCACCGGCTATGTCGGTGCCCCGCTGCTGCAGGAAGCGCTGGAGCGCGGACATCAGGTCACGGCCCTGGCGCGCCACCCACAGAAACTCGGTGCACACCCGCACCTCACCGCCGTCCAGGCAGACGTTCAGGACAGCGCGGCGCTGGCCGAGCAATTACGCGGGCATGACGCCGTGATCAGCGCGTTCAACCCGGGCTGGAGTGTTGCGGATATTCGCGAGCAGTTCATCGCCGGCAGCCGCGCGATCATCGCCGCGAGCAAGCAAGCTGGCGTCAAACGCCTACTGGTGGTCGGCGGCGCTGGCAGTCTGTACGTCGCCCCCGGGGTGCAACTGATCGATACCCCGGGCTTTCCCGCCGAATACAAGGAAGGTGCCGAAGGCGCGCGCCAGACACTTAACATGCTGCGGAACGAGCAGGCGCTGGAGTGGACCTTTCTCTCGCCGGCCGCCCAGCTCGTTCCAGGACCGCGCACCGGCAAGTTCCGCCTGGGCCATGACGAACTGCTGATGAACGGTGACGAGCCGGGCAGCATTTCGGTCGCCGATCTGGCCGTGGCGCTGATCGACGAAGTCGAAAAACCGCAACATATCCGCCAGCGTTTCACCCTGGCGTACTGAACCACGCGGCTGCTCGGGTGGCCGCTCCGAACGCTGGAAACCAGAGGAATTTTTCATGAACCCATTCAGCAGCAGCGCCTTCGTCGCCACCGACACGCCGGCGCGCTATATCAGCCGGCTGTGCAAGCACTTCGCGCACAAGATCCCGGTCAGCTTCGACGAACAACAGGGGCGCATCGAGTTCGGCGCCGGCCTGGCGACCTTGAGCGCCGAGGAGCGCGGCCTGCGCCTGCAGGTGCAAAGCGCAAGCAGCGAGGACCTGCAGCGCCTGCAAGGCGTGGTCGCCAGCCACTTTGAACGCTTTGCCTGGCAGGAAGCGCTGACCCTGGACTGGCAGCCCGCCTGATCCCTCAGAGCGCATCCAGGCAGGCGCGCAAACGGCGCAGCACCGCCAGCGACTCGGGATTATCGCCATGCACGCACAGGCTGTCGGCCCGCAGACGCAGCGGCTTGCCGTCGATATCGGCAAAGGGCTCGCCACGGGCAATGGCCATGGCCTGGGCGAGGATGCGCTCGGGGTCCTGGTGCACTGCGCCAGCGAGGCGGCGTGGCGCAAGCTGCCCATCCGACAGATAGGCGCGATCGGCAAACGCCTCGAACATCAGCGGCACGTCGGCCTCGTCGGCCAGGCGCAGCTCACGAGCGTTGTCGGCCAGCGCCAACACCATCAGCGGCAGGCCCTTGCGGTAGCTGGCGCAAGCATCGAGCACCGCCATCAGCAGCGCATCGTCTCGAACCAGATCGTTGTACAGCGCGCCGTGCGGTTTGACGTAGGCCAGCTGGCAGCCAGCCGCGCGGCAGAAGGCATCCAGCGCGCCGATCTGATACAGCACCAGCGCGCGCACCTCCTCCGGCGAGCACTGCAGGTGCCGCCTGCCAAAGCCTTGCAGGTCGGGATAGGACGGATGCGCGCCGATACTCACGCCATGCGCCACCGCCAGCTCGACGCTGCGCGCCATGATCAGCGGGTCACCGGCATGAAAGCCGCAGGCCAGGTTGGCCTGATCGATCAGCGGCATGGCCAGTCGGTCGTCGCCCATGCGCCAGGCGCCGAAGCCCTCGCCCATGTCGCAATTGAGAAGAATCAGGTTCATACCGGCAGCTTAGAGCGCTTGGAATACAGGCGTAAAGCGAGCTGACTCATTCGAGAACCGATCGCATTTACAAAATTTACATCTGTCTGCAGCCCAGTAGCCGCGCCCTCTGTAGCTGAACCGAGTGGTCGTTGAAATCACCCGCGATTGAACCTTATATGCAAATCACTATCATCCCGGCCGTTTGCAACCGTTCCGCCTGCACTTTCTTACTGCCAGGAGTAGATCGATGTCCGCCCTCAATTCCCGTACCGCCTTGGCTAGCGCCATTGCTCTGGCCGCCAGCTTCGGCGCCCAGGCCAACGAGCCCATCGCCCTGGGCGACGTGGTCGTCAGTGCTTCCGGCTTCGAGCAGAAGATCACCGAAGCCCCCGCCAGTATTAGCGTGATCAGTCGCGAAGAGTTGCAGCAGAAGAGCTTCAGTAATCTCGCCGAGGCACTCGAGGATGTCGAAGGCATCGACGTACGCCAGGGCACCGGCAAGACGGGCGGGTTGAACATCAGCATTCGCGGTATGCCTAGCGACTACACCCTGATTCTGATCGACGGCCGCCGCCAGAACACGGCAGGCAACGTCACGCCCAACGGTTTCAACGAGACTGCTACCAGCTTCATGCCGCCGATGTCCGCCATCGAGCGCATCGAAGTGATTCGTGGCCCGATGTCGACCCTGTATGGCTCTGATGCCATGGGTGGCGTGGTCAATATCATCACCCGCAAGGTAGCCAAGGAATGGGGAGCCAGCCTGAGCCTGGACCACACGTTCCAGGAAAACCGCGATTACGGCGAGGCCAGCAGCACCAGCCTCTACGCCAGTGGTCCGCTGATCGAAGGGCTGTTGGGGCTTGCCGTACGCGGCAGCCTGTATGACCGTGGCGAATCCGATCTGCAGTTCGATAACGACAGCACCGTCAGCAAACGCGGCGCATCGCCAGTCGAAGGACGCAATACCACTTTCGGTACTCGCCTGACGCTGACCCCGAACGAAGCCCATGATTTCGCACTCGATGTCGAACGCGGTCGCCAGGTCTACAACAACGACAATTGCCAACTCGGAAATCTGGATGGCAAGAACGGCGGCAGCGCCACCGATGGCTGTACAACCGATGCACCTTCACGTGCCAATGGTTACAAAGATGAACTGCGTTTCGAGCGAGACCAGCTAGCACTCAGCCATACCGGACGTTTCAGCTTCGGCACGCTGGAAAGCAGCATCACCCACAACACTACGGAAACCTTCGGTCGCACCATTCCAGGCAACCCGATCGGCAACGCGTACACCGGTTTTCCGTCGATCATCATCGGCGACGACCGCAAACTGAAGTCCACCGACCTGGTCGTCGATACCAAGTTGGTCGCTCCAGTCGGCGAATCGCATATCGCAACCGTCGGTGCACAGTGGTGGGACGCCAAGGTCACCGACGGCATCGCCGATGACGATTTCCAGCAAACCTCCTGGGCGCTGTTCGCAGAAGATGAATGGCGTCTACGTGACGACCTGGCACTGACGTTGGGCGCCCGCTACGAAGATCATGAGGCCTTTGGTGGTCATGTCAGCCCGCGCGCCTATCTGGTGTGGAATACCACGGATATGTGGACATTGAAGGGCGGCGTAAGCCGTGGCTACAAGACTCCGACACTCAATCAACTGCACAGCGGCATAAATGGCGTCACCGGCCAGGGCTCGACCATCACCATCGGCAGCCCCGATCTTGATCCGGAAATCACCACCAACACCGAGATCGGTGCTTACTACGACAACTTGTCCGACTTCAACGCCAACGTCACCCTGTTCCATAACAAATTCAAGGACAAGATCGACGACGGCACGCCTTTGGCCAACTGCTTCTACACTGCGAACCCGAACCAGCCAGGCTGCGTCAGTTACGGCTCGGGCTTCACTCAGGAGAACTTCTCCCAGAGCGTGAACATCGGCGAAGCCGTCACCAAGGGTGTCGAGGTTGCAGGTCGCTGGGAGTTTGCTCCAGCCTGGGCACTGGCCGTCAACTACACCTACACCGACAGCGAGCAGAAGAGCGGTATCAACAAGGGCGCGCCATTGACCAATACCCCTGAGCATATGGCTCATGCACGCTTGAGCTGGGCAGCCAATGATCGCCTGACGCTATGGTTCAAGGGTGAATATCGCGGCGAGCGTGCGCGGTTCACTGATCGCTACGAAAACCTGACTGCCGCGAACAAGGCCTTGTACGACGCAGCCGATGATCTGAAAGCCTACGAAGTCTTCCACCTTGGAGGTTCGTTCAAGGCCTCGGAGAACGTCACGGTCAGCGCCACGATCTACAACCTGTTCGACAAGGACTTCACCAGCGGTAGCTACTACACCACCAATACCGGCACTACCGGCTGGGCCTCCGACTATACGCAGATCGCCCAGTCGACCACCGGCACCCTGGAGGAAGGACGCCGCCTGTGGCTGTCGACTGTGATCGAGTTCTGACTCACGCCCCCCCAGGCAAAACGCCAGCCCCAGGGCTGGCGTTTTGCATTGCGGACTACGGAAACAAGCGGTGAGTGCTTAGAAGCTGTAAGTCGCCGAGAGGATGGCCGAGCGACCATCGCCGTATTCGATAGCCGAAGACCGGTTGTCGGCACCGGGCGTCTGGCGCACGCGCTCGACGTAGTCCTCATCGAACAGGTTGTTGAGGTTCAGCTGCAGATCGAGATTGTCGTTGACCTGGTAGCCGACCATGGCGTTGTGCAGCCAGTAGGCGTCGAGCTTGGCGCCGCCACTGGAGCTGACGTTGCGTTCGCTGACATAGCGCGCACCATAGCCGAGACTCCAGCCGGCCGGCAGTTGATAGGAGGTCCACAGGTTGAACGAACGTGGCGGGGTATTGGCCAGGGCCTGACCTTCGCGCGCGATACCGGCAGCGGTGTCGGATGCCTTGAGCGTTTCGCTGCTGAGCACCGTGTAGTTGGCGAATACATCCCAGCGCTCGGTGATGTGACCGGTCATACCCAGTTCGATACCGTCAACGCGCTGCTCGCCAGCAAGCTGGGTACTGCCGTCAAGCATGGTTTCACGGGCGTTGGTCTTTTCCACACGGAAGATCGCAGCATCCAGCTCCAGGCGACGGTCGAGCAGCTCCCACTTGGTCCCCAGCTCCCAGGTCTTGTTCTTTTCCGGCGCCAGATCGGCCGTCGCGGCCGAAACGCCACCGCCGGTCGTCACCAGGTTCTCGGCCGAGGGGTTGAAGGAGGTGCCGTAGGCCACGTAGATCCGGCCATTGTCAGCAGGTTTGTAGACCAGCCCAACGCGCCCGCTGAGTTCCTCATCGCGTGTGTCCAGCTTGGTCAGGGTACCGGCCGGCAGTGCGGTGCTCTTGTAGTCACCCTCCACCCAGTCGTAGCGCAGCCCCAGGCTCAGGTCCCAGTCCGGACTCAGGGCGATGGTGTCAAAAACGTACACTGCCTGGTTGTCGAGACGGGTCGAGTTGTCGGCTGTCAGTGTCTTGTTCGCCGCTCCGTTCCAGTAGCCCGGCGGATTACCCAGCGGGTAGCCGCCGGCTGGATAACCGCCCAGGCCGTGGTTGTAGACCAGCAGGTCGTAATTCTCCCGGGAGATTTCCACACCAGCGGCCAGGCTGTGCAGCAGGCCGAAGGTTTCGAAGTCGGCGCGCAGGTTGGTCTGGTTGATCAGCATCTCGCTGTTCACGTCACGCCCATAGGCCTGCGGCCCGGCAGGCAGGTAATTGCCAGCCGGCACACCGGTGATGTTGACGTGGGAGGCGGAAACCACCGTATTGCGGTCGATCTGACTGTAGCGGGTGAGGTTTTGCAGGCTCAGGCTGTCGTTGAAGCTGTGCTCCAGCTTGATGGTGAAGGAGTCGGTCCGGATGTCGTCCTTGTCCAGGTTCTTCCAGCCGAAGTAAGCCTCGCGATCAACGCCGGCGATCTTCTTGCCATCGCGCGCCGGTACACCATAGTCCGGCAGGATGTCGTCCGTCTGATGGAAGTAGCTGAAGGTTAGGCGGGTGTCTTCGCTCAGCCCCAGAGCCAGCGATGGCGCGATACCCCAGCGCTTGCGGTCGATTTCGTCACGGCCCGGTACGTCGTTCTCGTGGGCCATCAGGTTGAGGCGAAAGGCGCTGTCGGTACCGATACCGTCGAGGGTCTGGTTACTGTCCAGCGTCAGTCGATGATAGCTGTCGGTGCCCAGGCCGGCGCCGATGCGGGTGAAGTCGCGCTGCACGGGCGCCTTGGTCACCTGATTGATGCTGCCGCCCGTAGTGCCGCTGCCGCCGAACACCGAGTTCGGCCCCTTTATGACCTCAACGGACTCGATGTTGAAGGTGTCGGTACGGTTGGTCTGCGCGCTGTCACGCAGGCCGTCGATCTGCATGTTGGCGTTGGCGCTGAAGCCACGGATGTTGATGCTGTCACCAGAACCACCGCCGCCCTCCCCGGCAGTAAAGGTGATACCGGAGACGTTCGACAGCACCTGGCGCAGGCTCAGCGCCTGCTGCTCGGCGATTACCTTCTGCGGTACCACGGTCACGGTCTGCGGGGTATCCAACAGCGGTGCGGTGTATTTGACCGAGGATGCCGACTCGGTCTTGTAATCCCCGTCACGTTCACCCTTGACGGTGACACTGTCGAGTTTGACCGAATCGTCGGCCAGGGCCGGCAGGGCCAGCGTGGCGATGGCTAGGCCGACGGCGGTGGCGAGCAGGCGCTTGGTAGGCAGAGCATGCAGATTATTCTTGGCACTCATCGAGAATACGAACTCTTAATTATTAATAATTATTTACATTCGATCGCGCATTAACTCTCTTACGAATCCGCGCGTCGACGCCCAGCCAACAGACCTGCACGAGGCCAGCAGCTAAAAGCGAACGTATATTATTTGTAAATAATTCAAAGTCAAATAAGAAGCGCTCTTAAGTACATTCGCATTTATCGATGGCTCGTGCGCCTCGCGCAGCCAGCTTTTCGCAACGCCGACCAACCACTGAGGGCCCCGTCGAATAGGCTCTGCGCAGGCGCCCGCTCAGTGATGGGACCGAGTGAAGATCAGCTGCGGGCCGATACTGGCGAGGTCCCTGCAGCCGGTCAGTGCCATGGCTACTTCCAGTTCGGCGCGCAGAATCTGCATTACATGCGCCACCCCCAGAGCACCGGCCGTGGCCAGGGCGAAGACACAGGGCCGGCCCACCAGCACGGCATCGGCACCCAGCGCCAGCGCCTTGAGGACATCGGTGCCACGACGCACGCCGCCGTCGAGCAGCAGAGGAATGCGGCCCTGCACTACTGCCGCCACCTCCGGCAGTGCATCGATGGTCGCCGGCAGGCTGTCAAGAGTACGTCCGCCATGATTGGAGACGATCAGCCCGTCGACTCCGGCTGCCAGCGCCTGCTCGGCATCGGCAGCGCCCAGAATCCCCTTAAGCAGAATCGGCAGGCGAGTCTGCTCTCGCAGCCAGGCCAGGTCGCGCCAGGTCGGCGCCGCCGCCAGCAACGGACCGCCGAGCAGCAGACTATCGCCAGGCGGGGCGCCACTGGGCTGCGGGCGCATTCCCCGTAGATTGACCGCCTCAATACCGGGCGGCAGAACGAAACCTGCGCGCTGCTCGCGGTTGCGAATGCCGCTCACCGGCGCATCCACGGTGACCACCAGAGCGCGGTAGCCGGCCGCCTCGGCACGACGTACCAGCGCTACGGTGAAGTCGCGGTCGGCCTGGATATACAGCTGAAACCACAGCGGCGCCTGCGCCTGTGCAGCGATGGCCTCCAGTTCGACGCTGGCCTGGGTGCTGACCAGCATGCCAGCTCCCATGGCACCGGCGCCCAGCACGCATGCCAGTTCGCCGTCCGGGTGAGCTAGCTGCTGGTAGGCCACCGGAGCGACGAAGATCGGGTGAGCAAAGTCATCGCCGAACAGCCGCAGGCGCGTGTTCCCTCCCTGCAGGTCCTGCAGGACCCGGCTGCGCAGGCGCAAGCGGTCGAAGGCCTGGCGGTTGTCCTGCAGGGTCAGCTCATCGGCTGCGCCTCCGGCCAGATAAGCCCAGGCCTGCTCGCCGAGGCGCTCGCGGGCATAGGCGCTGTAATCGGCCACGGCAGCGATATCGGCAGGAATCTGTGCCAGCTTGGGCGAGGACATAGGGGTACTCCCGGCGCTTCAGGTTTGCGACCATTGCCGCAGCAGGTTGTGGTAGATGCCGGTCAGTCGCAGCAGTTCGGCGCTGTCCGGTACCTGCTGACGCAGCGCCTGGATGCTGTCATCGAGCTCCAGCAGAACGCTGCGCTGATCATCCTGACGCACCAGGCTCTGCACCCAGAAGAACGAGGCCAGACGGGCACCACTGGTCACCGGTTCGACGCGATGCAGGCAGCCACTGGAATAAAGCACCATGTGCCCGGCCGGCAGTTTGATGCGCCGGTCCTGCATCACCAGTTCACCGCCGTCGTATTCGTGCGGTTCGCTGAAGAACAGGGTGGCCGAGAGGTCCGCGCGAATACGATGCGCAGTGCCCGGTACGCTGAAGATGGCATTGTCGATGTGATCGCCGTATTGGCCGCCGCCGGCATACCGGTTGAAACGCGGCGGCACCACCTTGAGCGGCAGCGCGGCAGCCATGAAACGCGGATGGCGGCTAAGACAGTCGAGCAGAAAGTCGCCGAGCTGGGTCACCAGTGGATCGTCCTGCGCCAGTTGCTGATTGCTCTTGGCCTGTATCGCCTGATGCCCGGCACTGACTCGCCCGTCCTGCCAGTTTGCCGCTTCGAGCGCGGCACGGTACTGACGCAATTGCTCGGCGTCGAGCACGTCAGGGATGATCAGCAGCATGCGCGCTCTCCACAGGTGTAAGGTGATAATGATTCTAAATAGCTTGCGCAACAAACAACAGCCACTGCGTCATAAATGAAAACGCCCACACAAGGTGGGCGCATTCAGTTTGCGTGGGGCCTTACAGGTAGTAGGACTTCAGCGGCGGGAAGCCGTTGAATTCCACCGCGCTGTAGCTGGTGGTGTAAGCACCGGTGGACAACCAGTACAGGCGGTCGCCGCTGGCCAGGTTCAGCGGCAGGCCGTACTTGTAGTTCTCGTACATGATATCGGCGCTGTCGCAGGTCGGGCCGGCGATCACCACCTCTTCCATCTCGCCCTTCTTCTCGGTCCAGATGGGGAATTTGATGGCTTCGTCCATGGTTTCGATCAGGCCGCTGAACTTGCCCACATCGGCATACACCCAGCGCTCGACCGCGGTACGCGACTTGCGCGCTACCAGCACCACTTCCGAGACCAGTACGCCGGCGTTGGCGATCAGCGAGCGGCCCGGCTCAAGGATGATTTCCGGCAGTTCGTCACCGAAGTCTTCCTTGAGGAAGCGGGTGATTTCCTCGGCATAGGTTTCCAGATCATTGGTGCGCTGGATGTAGTTGGCCGGGAAGCCGCCGCCCATGTTGATCATCTGCAGGGTGATGCCGTCCTCTTCCTTCAAACGCTCGAAGATCACCTTGACCTTGGCGATGGCGGCGTCCCAGACGTCGATGTCGCGCTGCTGCGAGCCGACGTGGAAGGAAATCCCGTAAGGCACCAGGCCCAGTTGCTTGGCCAGGATCAGCAGATCCAAGGCCATGTCCGGCTGGCAGCCGAACTTGCGGCTCAGCGGCCAGTCGGCGCTGGTCGAGCCTTCGGTGAGGATGCGCACATAAATCTTCGAACCCGGCGCGGCCTTGGCGATGTTACGCAGGTCGGCTTCGGAGTCAGTGGCGAACAGGCGCACGCCCTTGTCGAAGAAGTAACGGATATCGCGGGATTTCTTGATGGTGTTGCCGTAGCTGATGCGCTCGGGGCCAACGCCGGTGGCCATGACCTTGTCCAGCTCGTAGATCGAGGCGATATCGAAGCTCGAGCCCTTGTCACGCAGCAGCTCGATGATTTCGGTGGCTGGGTTGGCCTTGACCGCATAGTAGATCTTGGCGAACGGGAAGCAGTTGCCCAACTGATCGTAGGCGTCACTGATGATCTGCCGGTCGATCACCACGAACGGGGTTTCGTGCTGATCGGCGAACGCCTTCATGCGCTGGAAAGTGGCGGGTGCGTAGTAGTCTTCGACCTTGATCGACATGCTGGGGACTCCATTGGCAAAACCGGGAACACATTGATTCGGGCAGCAGAACCGCTTGCAGGTTCCGCCACGTGTCGGGGCTGGCCGCGCCATGCGCCGGCCTGAACGTCTGACAGTTTCCCCACTTTGGTTCGCCTACTTCCCAAGGCATGTCGCCGAGCATCACCGGTACCGACCTGGCCGGCCGGCAACCTCTCGTCGTCAGTACTTGAGCCGGATGGATCGTTTCCAGCATGGACGTTCGGGCGCGGACTTTAAGACCATGCGCCGCGCAGATCAACCGGAAATTCTGCCTAATTTCGTCTCGTTCCGGATATCACACAAAACGCCCTGAAATGCTGAACAGGCGGGGCTTTCAGCCAGTTTGGCGCAGCCGTGTTTCAGTGCCATTGCAGCACCAACTGATCCAGCTGAGCGAAGCCCTGCAAATGTCGCCGGATGACCTCCTGCAACTCATCGAGTTCGGCTGCGCTCGGCGCCGTGCAGGCCAGATGCAAGGCCTGCTCATCGGCGCGCAGCACGCACTCGCCGATGGAGAAACGCAGCAGACCTTCCTGCTCGCTCCAGCGCGCCTCGATCTTGTGCGAAAAATGTTTGCACAGGCGGCCGAGCAGGCGCGGCGCCTGGGTGCAGGTGAACGAACTATGGCTGTTCGGCATGACTGGATGATTCCTTGAGCAGTGGACGGTCAGCCAGCACCAGTGCCTGACCGAGGGAGCAATGTTCGATACGCGCCTCGATGCCATAGGCGCGGCGCAGCCAGGCGGTGTCCAGCACCTTGTCGGCTACACCGAAGCGGTACCCCCCGCCCGGCGCCAGCAACAGTAGATGAGTACAGAAACGCAGCGCCAAGTTAAGGTCATGGCAGGCCACCAGGGCGATGGTGCGTTCAGTGCGGCAACGCTCGGCGACGCAGTCGAGCACACGCAGTTGCCAGTGCAGGTCGAGCGCACTGGTGGGCTCGTCGAGCAGCAGCAGGTGCGGCTCACCAACCAGCGCCTGCGCCAGGCCGAGCAGTTGTCGCTGCCCGCCGGACAGACGATCCATGCGCTGCAGGGCCAGATGCTCGATGCCCAGGCGCTGGAGAATGGCTTCGACCCGCGCCGCCAGCTCGTGCGAGGCAAGCTGCGGACAACGCGCCCGCGTGGCCGCCAGCAGGCTTTCGTACGCCAGCAGCGACACCGCCTGCGGCAATTGCTGCGGCAGGTAGGCCACCTTCGCCTGCTGGCGCCAGGGTGGCACGCCGCTCAAGACCGCTTCGCCCAATCGCGCCACGCCACCGCACGCCTGCAGACCGGCAATGGCGCGCAGCAGCGACGACTTGCCGACACCATTGGGGCCGAGCACGCCAACCAGGCTGCCCGCCTCGACGGCAGCCAGGGTCAGGTCCTGCAGGATGCTGCGCGCGCCATAGTTCAGCCCCAACCCCTCGATCAGCAGGCTCATAGGCTGCTCCCCCGCGCCAGGATCAGGCCGATGAACAGCGGCACGCCGACCACTGCGGTGACCAGCCCCACCGGCAGGATCACCCCGGGCAGCAACGCGCGGCTGGCCAGGGACGCCAGCGACAGCAGCAAGGCTCCGGCCAGGGCGCTGCCGGGCAGGTAGAAACGATGATCCTCACCCAATAGCAGGCGCGCCACGTGCGGGCCGACCAGGCCGATGAAGCCGACCTCGCCGACGAAGGCCGTAGCCACGCCGGTGAGCAAACTGACCCGCAGCAATACAAAGGTGCGCAAACGGCCGACGCGAATGCCCAGGCTGCGCGCCTGCTCCTCGCCGCCGCGCAGGCTGGTCATGGCCCAGGCCTGGCGCAGCGCCAGCGTCAGGCAGACAGCCAGCACGATAGCCACCAGCGCCACCCGCTGCAGATCGGCGCGGGCCAGGCTGCCAAGGGTCCAGAACACGATCTGCTGCAGCGCATCGGCATCGGCGAGAAACTGCAGCAGCCCGACCAGCGCATTGATCCCGAACAGCAGGGCGATGCCGAACAGCACCAGGGTGTGCAGCGCCTCGCCCAGCATCCGCGCTACCAGAAGCAGCAGCAGGCAGGAAATGAACGCGCAGACGAAGGCCGCCAGCGGCAACAGCAGATCGGCGCCCAACCCGCCGATAGCGGGCCGAAACAGGATCACCAGCGCCGCGCCCAGCGTCGCGGCCGCGCCCACGCCGAGAGTGAAGGGGCTGGCCAGCGGATTGTTCAGCGCCGTCTGCATTTCGGCGCCGGCCAGGCCCAGGCTGGCGCCGACCACCAGCGCCATCAGCGCGTAGGGCACGCGGATATCGAAGATGATCACCGCCTGCGACGGTTCGAGGTGCTGCGGCTGCAAAAGCCCGCGCGCCACATCCCACCAGCCCAGGCCCGCCGGTCCGGTGGCCAGGTCGGCAATGAAGCTGGCCAGCAGCAGTGCCGCCAGCACGCCGAGGCACGCCCAGCGCCGCCAGAGCGTGCGGCGATAGGCGCGGTTCAGCGTCTGCATAGCGTGCGCGCTCACAGGCTGATCCAGTACTGGCCGTCCAACGCTACGGGCTGGAACTGGCCGTAGAAGGTTTCCAGCGTGCGCCGCGGATCGAGATCGGCGAAGGCTTGCGGATGCAGCCATTTGGCGAAGACCTGCACCGCCACCACATTGAACGGGCTGTTGTAGAAACCATGCCAGATGGCATGCACCTGCCCGTCGCGCACCGGAGCCAGATGCTGCAGGCCGCCGCGGCTGACCAGGCGCTGCAACGAGGCGCGCGCCGGATCGGCGTCGACCCCAGGGCCGAGGGCGATATAGGACGCACCCGCAGCCAGGCTATCGGCCGAACCCACGGCGCTGGCGATATACAGCTGCGGCGGTTGGCTGAGCAGCAGCTCCAGACTCAGGACGCCGGCATGCCCGGGCAGACGCTCACGGGCGATATTGTCGCCGCCGGCCTCGACCAGCAGATCGGCGAACATGCCGCGCGCCATGCTTTCGCAGCAGCCCTCGCCAAGTCCGGCGCGGCTGTGCAGAAACACCTTGGGCCCAGCGCCTTGCGGCAGCCGCTCGCGCACCGCGGCCAGGGCCTCGGCATGCGCGGCATTGAACGCTTCGGCACGCGCCTCGCGGCCCAGCGCGCGGCCAAGCAGCGTCATGCTGCGCGGCGTGTTGGCCAAAGGCTGCTCGCGAAAATCGACGAACAGCACCGCAACACCGGCGCGCTGCAACTGCTCGATCATCCGCCCCTGGGTGCTCCCGGGGCCATGCCCGGACAGGCTGAAGATGGCCAGGTCAGGGCGCAACGTCAGCACCTGCTCGAGGCTGAAAGTATCGGCCGCGCCCTGGCCAATGCGCGGCACCTTGGCCAGGGCGGGAAAGGCCTGCTGGTATTGCCGCGCGCTGCCCGGATCGACCAGCGCCAGGTCGGCCGGCATGCCCACCAGACGCTCCAGCAGTTGCTCGTCTTCGAGGATGGCCAGCACCGGCAGCAGGCGCCCTTCACCGAGCACGATGCGCTCGACTTTGTCGGGCACCTCGACCTCGCGCCCGGCCAGGTCAGTCAACACCTGTGCCTGCACCGACGCCAGCGAGGCCAGTCCCAACAAGACGCCAAGAATCAACCGCTGCATCAGATACGCCACGCAACCCCCAGACGCAACTCACGCCCCGGCTCGTAGGAGCCGCGCACGATGCCGTAGCCGGGAATATGGGTGAAGTCCTCGTTGCTGGCGTGATCCAGGTACTGCTTGTCCAGCAGGTTCTTCAGGGTCAGGGTGAGGGTCAGCTGCTCCGGCAGCGCCTGCCATTCGGCGTAGAGGTCATGCACGCCGTAGCCCGGCTTGGAGACGTCACCATCGATCGTATGCAGCTTATCGATACCGCGCACGAAGCGGCCCTGCCAACCGACGGTCAGGCTATCGCTGGCACGGTAGTCGGCGAAGGTCGTCCAGGTATTGCCCAGGCTGGTGCCGAGGCCGTTGTGCTCGTAGGCGTTGAGTCGCCGATCATCCAGGCGGGCGATGTTGCGATGGAAGCTGAGCCCCAGGCTGACCTGCTGCCAGTGATAGGCGCCTTGCAGCAGCACGCCCTTGGTTTCCAGGTCACCTAGGTTGCGATACAGGTTGGCCCGCTCAGGCGTATAGGAAATGGCATCGCGGATGTGCGTGACATAGGCCTTGCCCATGAACTCCAGGCCACCCAGGCGGTAGTCGAAGCCGACCTCCTCGGTGCGCGCCTTCTCCGCTTTCAGGCTGGGGTCGTTGCCGGCCACGTCGAGCTTGAACGCATCGCGAACCTGCGGGCCGCGCAGCGCTTGGGAATGCCCGGCGAACACCGCCAGTTCGGGGGTGAGTTGGTAGCGCAGGCTCAGGTTGGGGCTGAACCCCTCTTCCTTGAACGTCTGCTTGTCGCGGTCGTCCAGCTCATAACGGTCATAGCGCAGACCTGCGTTGAGCAGCAGGCGCGACGTGATCTGGTAAGCGTCCTGCACGTAGAAGCCAAGCACCTCCCCGTTCTCATCGTCCAGTTCACGGTCGCCTTCCGGGCCCAGGGTGGTGCGATCGTCGCGGTAGTCCACGCCGTAGGTCAGCTTGTGCGCGGCGAAGCGGCTGGTATTGCGCAGGTCGAAGCCGCTGCTGCGGGTTTCACCGAAATACAGACCGAAACGACCATCCTGCTGCAGCTCGTTGGTGGTGTAGTAGGTGGTCAGCTCGAGGTCGAGCAGGTCGTTGTTCAGCGGTTGCAGGGCGTAATTGAGCGTCCAGGTTTCACGCTCGGTCTGCAATGGATACGCCGCATTGCGCGGCACCGAGACCACCCACTGCGGACGTTGCGGGCGCTCGCCTTCATCGAGACGGCGCTCGTAGCTCAGGCGCAGGGTCTGCGCTTCATCGAGCTTGCCGACCAGCTTGGCGTAGCCGAACTTCTGCCGTGCGCCAGTGCCGAGCACGTCGTCGTTGTTGCCGTCCTCGTAATCGTTCTGATCCTGATAGCTGGCCATGGCCAGCGCCGACCAGTTTTCATTGAAACGACCGAACACGCTGGCGCTGCTCCTGTAGCCCTCGCCATTGCTGAAGTAACCCGTCTTGAGCAGCGCGCCGAGCTGCTCGCCTTCGCGCAGCAGGTCATCCGGGTCCTTGGTGACGAAGCGCACCGCGCCGCCCAGCGCCCCCGCCCCGGCGGTGGCATCACCGGTACCGGCCTGCACTTCCGCGCGCTTGAGCAACTCCTGCTCGATGCTGATGCGACCAGTGTGGTGGAAGGTCTGCCCCGGCTGGCTGGCACCGTCGATGGTGATGTTCAGCAGCGTGTCTTCCAGACCGCGCAGGTAGAGTTTCTGCGCAGCCGTGGAGCCGCCGGCTACCGCTACCTCGGGGTTGGATTCGAACACTTCCTGCAGGTCGCTGGCCTGGTAACGCTCGAGCTGCTCGGCCTCGACGCTTTCGCTGCGGTCCAGCGCGGCGGCGGTGATTTCCTGGGCGTCCAGCTCCAGCAGAGACTCGGCACTGTGCGCATGCGATGCGCCGAGCAGACCTCCGAAGGTCATGGCGCCGAGCAGGCTCAGGCGGTAAGGGCAACGCTGCATGTTCAATCCTCCCCGAAAGAAATGTGAATACTTCGCATTTGCGAATTTTCATCACATGCCTTGCGCCAGGGAATCACTTTTACAACTGTTACACCGCCGTGCGTGGCAACCGAATGTCCATGAGCAAGCCGCCGCCACTGCGATTGCTCGCACGGATACTGCCGCCGGTAGCATTGACCTGGCGCTGCGCCAGGGCCAGGCCGAGCCCGAAGCCGGCGCGCTCGCTGCCGCCGCGAAAGAACGGCTGGAAGATGCGTTCCAGCCAGTGCTCGGCGACCCCTGGCCCCTGATCGGCGACCGTCAGCGACCAGTCGCCGCCTGTCTCCTGCAGGCAGACCTCGACCTCACCACCGGCCGGCGTGTGGCCCAGCGCATTGCGCACCACGTTCTCGATGGCCTGGCCCAGCGCCCGGCTGCTGCTGCCGTGCAGCGGTGCGCTGTCCGGTGTCTGGCAGGTGATCGTTCGATCGGGATATTCGAAACGCGCATCGTCGAGGATGCTGTCGATCAGCTCGGACAGATCCAGGTTCTCGTCGCGCAACTCGGGACGTTCGTTCTCCAGCCAGCTCAGGGTCAGGGCATCCTCGACCAGGCGGCGCATACCGGCGCAGTCCTCGCGAATGCGTTCGAGCAAGCCTTGGCTGCCGCCGTTCTGTTCGGCCAGGCTGACCGCCATCTCGATGCGCGTCAGCGGCGTGCGCAGCTCATGGGACATGTCCGCCAGGCGCTGGCGCTGGTCGATGATCAATTGGCCGGTGCGCTCGGCCATCGCGTCGAAGGTGTCCGCCAGGCTGGCCAGCTCATCGTTGCGCGAGCCGAGCAGCGAGCGCACGCGCACGTCCAGACGGCCGTCGCTGAACTGCCGGGTGGCCTGCTCCAGGCGACTCAGCGGCTGCATCAGGTGGCGATAGAGGATCAGGCAGAGAATCACCAGCAACACCAGCGGCACCACCAGTTGCAGCAGCAGCTTGGCGTAGTGCCAATACAGGCCGGGACGCATGCGCTGCGGCAACTGGATGAGAAAGTGCGCGCTGCCGTCGCTGAACGGAATGTCCATGATCGGGTTTTCCTGGAAGTACAGGTGAATCTTCCAGCTCAGATCCCGGCCCAGACCGAAACTGTCGGTGAAGCGCCGCGACAGCTCGCTGCCGGCCAGCGGCCGCACCTCGGCCTCGACCAGCGCCGCCCAGGTCTGCTCCTGCTGCTGCAGGGTATCCAGCCAACGCCCCAGCGCGGCATGGTCGCCGGAGCGATACATGGCTTCGGCCTGCTGGGCGTAATGACGCAAGGTCTGCTGGTGCTCGGCATCGATGAAGCTCATGCGCTCCTCGGTCTGCCAGGCGACACGGGCGATGATCCAGAACAGCACCACGCTGCCCAAGGCGATGACCAGGCACAGCTTCCAGAACAGGCGCCGGTTCATGTGAAGGCGTAGCCGCGGCCGTGCAGCGTCTGCAAGCGGTCGGCGCCGAGGCCGGCTTCGGCCAGGCGGCGGCGAATGCGGCTGACGTGCATGTCCAGGCTGCGGTCGTACTGGCTGTACTCGCGCTCCAGCGCCATGCGGTACAGATAGGGCTTGCTCAGCGCCTCGCCACGATGGCTGACCAGCAACCAGAGCAGACGGAACTGCAACGGCGTCAGCGCCAGGTCGCAGTCGCCGACCCGCGCCTGCTGAGCGTGGCGGTCCAGCTGCAACTCGTCGACCTGCAACTGCTGCGCCTGGCCGCCGCGCGTGCCCTCCTGCGGGCGCGTGCGGCGCAGCACGGCGTCGATGCGCAACTGCAGCTCGGTGATGTTGAAGGGCTTGGGCAGGTAGTCATCGGCACCGTGGCGCAGGCCACGAATGCGCTCCTCCTCGGCGCCACAGGCGGTGAGCATGATCACCGGGGTCTGCTGTTGCTCACGCAGGCGCCGCAACACGGAAAACCCATTGACGTCCGGCAGCATCACATCGAGCAACAGCAGATCCGGCGACTCGCGCAGCGCCGTCTCCAGGCCCGCCTCGCCCAGATGGCAGGCGCTGGTGGCATAACCCTGACCGCGCAGCAGCTCGCCTAGCTGAGCGGCCAGGGTGCGATCGTCCTCGACGATCAGGATGCGAGCCAGGCTGGCAGTCATGTGGCTTACTCAGGGCGATGTAGGCGAATGATTCTCATATATAAAAATCACTTCGGCAACTTCCCCCCGCGCATCGTGGCCAGTTCGGCTCAATACACGTCGCGGCGATAGCGACCTTCCTCGACCAGATACTGCACCGCCTCGTCGCCGAGCAGTTCGCGCAGTGCCGCATCGACGCCACCGGCCATGCCCTGCAGGCTGCCGCAGACGTAGATGGCAGCTCCTTCGGCCAGCCAGGCGTGCAAGCGTTCGTGCCGCTCGCGCAATAGATCCTGTACGTAGCGCTTGTCGGCCTGGTCGCGGGAGAACACCGAATCCAGGTGCTGCAGCTCGCCTGCCTCCAGCGCCGCCTGCAGCTCGTCACCACAAAAGAAATCGCAGGCGCGATTGCGCTCACCGAACAGCAGCCAGTTACGCCCCTGCCCTGCCAGTGCGCGCGCGCGCAGCAGCGAGCGCAGCCCGGCCAGACCGGTGCCGTTGCCGATCAGAATCAGCGGGCGATCATCATCCGGCAGATGGAAACCGCTGTTGCGCCGCACTCGCGCCAGCAACTGGCCGCCGTCGGGCAGGTGCTCGGTCAGCCAGCCTGAGCCCAGGCCGAGACGGCCATCGGCTTGCACCGCCTGGCGCACGATCAGTTGCAGCACACCATCGGCTGCCACCGAGGCGATGGAATATTCACGCGTACCCAGCGGCACCAGCGCGTCGACCAGCGCCTGGGCATGCAGCCCAACCAGATGGGCGAAGCTTTCCGGCAGCTGACGCTCGGCCAGCGCTTCGCCCAGGCTGCTCGCCTGGCCATCGAGCACCACCGGTTCGAGACCGTCGAAGCCCGAATGCTGCAGCCAGGTCTGCACGGCAGCGGCGTCGTGACGCGGACGGATCTCCAGGATGTCGCCAGCCTGCCAGGCGCTCTGCTCGGGCGGCGTCAGGCCGAGCAGGAATACCGGCGCGCCCTGGCTGCCAGGGTTGAGCAGGCGCCGCTCGTTCAGCGTCCAGTTCTGCCAGGGCGCCTCCTCGAAGCGAACCGGCGCAGCGCCGGTCAGGTCACTCAGATGCTGTTGCCAGCGCTGCAACGCGGCCTGGTCGGCGCCATCGACCTCGACGCTGTCGAACAGGCGCTGCGCGCCCTGCAAACCCAGCCAGTCGTTGATACGCCGGGCAAAGCCACAGAAGTGCTGATACTGCCGGTCGCCCAGGGCCAGCACGGCATAGCTCAACTGATCGAGTGGCAGCGAGGCGCCGAGCACCTTGCGCTCGAAACCCAGGGCCGCGTCCGGCGCTTCGCCATCGCCGAAGGTGCTGACCACGAACAGCGCCTTGCGCGCCTGGCGCAAGCTGTCGGCATCGACCCGCGAAAGCGGCTCTACCCGCACCGGGATACCGGCGGCCTGCAGTTGCCCGGCGCTCTGCCAGGCCAGTTGCTCGGCAAAACCGCTCTGGCTGGCGAAACCGACCAGCCAACCGCCTGCCGCATCATCCCCCTTGAGCGAGCCTCGTGCGGCCAGTGCCGCGCGCTTCTTGCGCCTGCGATCCAGGTACAACAGCCAGCCGGTGACGAAGAACAGCGGCAGCGCGCCCGTGGCCAGCATCATCAGGATGCGCCCCGGCAGGCCGAAGTACTCACCGACATGCAGCGCGTAGACGCTGGCCAGCAGCTGCGCCTTGAAGCTCTTGTCGACATAGCGTTCGTGACGGCTGATTACGCCGCTCTGCGGATCGATCTGGAACTGGTTGAATGCGCTTACGTGGTCGGCATCGTCGAGCATGTAGAAGACCGTCGCCGGCTGCCCCGCTACCGGCGACAGGCGCAGGTTCCAGGCGATCAGCTTGGGCCCCGCTGCCTGCTGGATGCTCTGCCACATGGTGTGATAGTCGACTTCGGGCAATGCACCGTTGGGCGTCTCGCGGCCACCGCGACCACGGCCTTCGCGTTTTTCCGGTGGCGTATCGGAAAGCAGGTGCGTCAGCCCCTCGCGGTACCAGTCATAGGACCAATACAGGCCTGTGAGCCCGGCGCACAAATAGAACAGCAGCGCCCAGGTACCGGCGACGGCATGCAGGTCCCAGTTGAAACTGCGGCCTTTCCTCTTCCAGTCCAGGGTCAGCCAGGTGCGCCAGCTCAGCGCCTTGCGTGGCCAGCGCAAATAAAGGCCGGACAGGCAAAAAAAGAGCAGCGCCAGGGTACTGGCCGCCGTGATCTGCTTGCCCACCTCGCCCATGGACAGGAAGCGGTGCAGCATCAGCATCAACTGGAAGAAGTCCTGGCCGATCGGCTTGGCCAGCACCTCACCGGTGTAAGGGTCGAACACGATGCGCGGCCCGCGCCGCTCACCCGGTGGAGGGGAAAGAAATGCCATGCCTGGCCCGTCGTGCCGACCATCGACCCACAACCCGGTGACGCGGTCAGCGGTGGCCGTCTCGATCCGCGAAGCCAGCTCGGCCGGAGTCAGGTGCCCCTGCTCGCTGGGCTGGATCTGCCAGCGCTCTGCGTTAAGCGCCCGGATGATCTCGCCTTCGAAGCTATAGAGGGCGCCAGTGATGCCCATGATAGCCAACACCAGACCGCCACTGATGCCAAAGAACCAGTGCAACTGGAAGATGATTTTCTTCAACACGACGGAGCCACCCTTACCCTGACCCACTGCGACGGGCGGCTACTCTATATGGGAATAATTTTCATAACCATTCTTTTACGCGATATTTACGCATCGCCCGATTGGCCCAACCTGCGTTGCCTGTCAGCGCGACGCAAACCCGATGGCCGTGCCTCCGCCAGCGCCCGCAGTTATCGGTATAATCGCCAGTTTTCCGGACGCCTGAGGCGCCCTCAACGATTCAATCCAGGCACATATTCATGACCACCCAGGCCGCCGAAGTCGCCAAGCGCCGTACCTTCGCCATCATTTCCCACCCGGACGCCGGTAAGACCACCATCACCGAGAAGCTGCTGCTGATGGGCAAGGCCATCGAAGTCGCCGGTACCGTGAAGTCGCGTAAATCCGACCGTCATGCCACCTCCGACTGGATGGAGATGGAGAAGCAGCGCGGCATCTCCATCACCACCTCGGTGATGCAGTTCCCCTATCGCGAGCACATCGTCAACCTGCTCGACACCCCCGGCCACGAAGACTTCTCCGAGGACACCTACCGCACCCTGACCGCGGTAGACAGCGCGTTGATGGTGCTCGACGGCGGTAAGGGCGTCGAGCCGCGTACCATCGCCCTGATGGATGTGTGCCGCCTGCGTGATACGCCGATCGTCAGCTTCATCAACAAGCTCGACCGCGACATCCGCGATCCTATCGAGCTGCTCGACGAGATCGAGGCGGTGCTGAAGATCAAGGCCGCGCCGATCACCTGGCCGATCGGCTGCTACAAGGACTTCAAGGGCGTCTACCACCTGACCGGCGACTACATCATCGTCTACACCCCGGGCCACGGCCACGAGCGCACCGAAGCCAAGATCATTCAGAACCTCGACTCCGATGAAGCCCGCGCGCACCTCGGCGACATGTACGAGCGCTTCGTCGAGGAGCTGGAGCTGGTGCAGGGCGCCTGCCACGAGTTCGAGCCGGATGCCTTCCTCAAGGGCGAGATGACCCCGGTGTTCTTCGGCACCGCACTGGGCAACTTCGGCGTCGACCATGTGCTCGATGCCGTGGTCGACTGGGCGCCGCGCCCGCTGCCGCGTGCAGCCAACGAGCGCAGCGTGGAGCCGACCGAGGAGAAGTTCTCCGGTTTCGTGTTCAAGATCCAGGCGAACATGGACCCCAAGCACCGCGACCGCATCGCCTTCATGCGCATCTGCTCGGGCAAGTACACCCAGGGCATGAAGATGCGCCACGCCCGCCTGGGCAAGGACGTGCGCGTCGGCGACGCCCTGACCTTCTTCTCCAGCGAGCGTGAGCACCTGGACGAAGCCTATGCTGGCGACATCATCGGCCTGCACAACCACGGCACCATCCAGATTGGTGACACCTTCACCGAAGGCGAAAGCCTGGGCTTCACCGGCATCCCGCACTTCGCCCCGGAACTGTTTCGCCGCGTGCGCCTGAAGGACCCGCTGAAATCCAAGCAGTTGCGCCAGGGCCTGCAGGAACTGGCCGAAGAAGGCGCCACCCAGGTGTTCTTCCCCGAGCGCAACAACGACATCGTCCTCGGCGCCGTCGGTGTGCTGCAGTTCGACGTGGTCGCCAGCCGCCTGAAGGAGGAATACAAGGTTGAGTGCGCCTACGAGGCGGTCAACGTCTGGTCGGCGCGCTGGATCGAATGCAGCGACGAGAAGAAGCTCAAGGAATTCAAGGACAAGGCCTACGAGAACCTCGCCGTCGACGGCGGCGGCCACCTTACCTACCTGGCCCCGACCCGCGTCAACCTCAGCCTGATGGAAGAGCGCTGGCCGGAAGTGAAATTCCGCGCCACCCGCGAGCATCACTAATAGCGGACAAGGCCCGTTCTACGGCAATGCTGTTCACATAGGGGATGGGGGGAACGTGGTCAGTCCCCTCGCCCTCCTGGGGAGAGGGCTAGGGAGAGGGGAAAGACCGCGGCTCTGCGCTACTTTCAGCCCTCTCCCCCAACCCCTCTCCCATAAATGGGAGAGGGGAGCTAAGCGCACACGGCCCTAAATGAACCGCATCACCGCTTAGTGGGCCTTGTACCCGCTACTCCTCTTCCTCCAGCGTCCAGGCAACCAGCGAATCGCCCATGCGCGTGCCGAACGAGCCGTGCCCGCCGGCCATTACCACCACGTACTGCTTGCCGGTCTTTTCAGAAACGTAGCTGATGGGCGTGGCCTGGCCGCCTGCCGGCAGTCTGTCCTTCCACAGTTCCTCGCCGGTGCGCATGTCATAGGCGCGCAGGTAGTAGTCCAGCGTGCCGCTGAGAAAGCCCAGGCCGCTGGCTGTAATCAGCGGGCCACCGAGATTCGGCACGCCGACGGTCAGGGGGATGCCCAGCGGCGCGCTGTCGCGGCTGGTCCCGTTCTTGCGCTGCCAGACCTTGTCCATGCTGCGCAGGTCAACCGCCGTGACATAGCCCCATGGCGGCGCCTGGCAGGGCAGCCCCAGCGGTGACAGGAAGGGTTCCAGGCTGACCATGTAAGGCGCGCCGAGGTTGGGTTGCAGACCCACCTCGCTGCCACCGGAACCGGCCTGCCCGCCGCCCTCCTCACGCTTGACCAGACGCGAGACGAACGCCAGGTAATTGGGCGCGCCGAAGAGTATCTGCCGCTGCGGGTCAATCGCCACCGAGGGCCAGTTGAACACCCCGACGTTGCCCGGGTAGATCAGCGAGCCCTGCTCCGATGGCGGGGTGAAGTCGCCTTCGTAACGCAGGCGGTGGAACTGGATACGACAGATCAGTTGGTCGAACGGCGTACCGCCCCACATGTCACGCTCGTGTAGCGGCTCGTCAGGCGCATAGGTAAGCGCGGAGACCGGCTGGGTCGGCGCGGCGAAGTCGCCTTCCACCGTGCCCTGTGGGACCTGCCGCTGGTTGACCGGCACGATGGGCTCGCCACTGCGCCGATCGAGCACGTACAGATCGCCGCGCTTGGTCGCCTGGATGATCGCCGGCACTGGCCCCTCAGGACCTTCGACGTCCACCAGGCTGGGCTGCGATGGCAGGTCGCGGTCCCAGAGATCATGGTTCACCGTGCGGAACTCCCAGCGCACCCGTCCGGTTTCCAGATCCAGCGCCACCAGCGCCGCAGTGAAGCGCTCGGCCTCGGGGCTGCGCTCTACCGCCCACTGGTCAGGCGTCTGGTTGCCCATGGGGATGTACACCAGGCCCAGCGCCTCGTCCGCCGTGGCGATGGTCCAGGAGTTGGGCGTGCTGCGCACGTAGGTCTCGCCATCGGCCAGCGGCTCGGTGGCTTCGGGGCGACCGGGATCGAAGTTCCACACCAGCTCGCCGCTGCGCACGTCGTAGGCGCGAATCACCCCACCCGGCGAGTCCACCGAACCGTTGTCGGTGATCGAGCCACCGACGATCACCAGCTTCTCGGTCACCACCGGCGGCGAGGTGGGCAGGTAGACGCCCAGCGCGTCATCGCCCAGGCCGATCTTGAGATCGACCATGCCGGCTTCGCCGAAATCCTCGCAGGGCTTGCCGTCGTGCACATCGAGCGCGTACAGCGTGGCATCGTTGGTCGGCAGGAACAGGCGCTGGGTGCAGCGCGGCGTCGCTGCCGGCGATGGCTCCGGCGCCGCGCCATCTTGCGAGGCAATCGGCGCACCGCGGTAGGCCGCTGCATCGTGATAGGCCAGGCCGCGGCAGGTCATGTGCTGGTAGTAGTCGGCCTGGCGGTTGATCGCCGGGTCGAAGCGCCAGCGCTCCTCGCCGGTGTCGGCATCGACCGCGATGGCGATGCTGTGCGGCGTGCAGATGAACAGGTTGTCGCCGACCTTCAGCGGCGTCACCTGGTTGGTGATTTCGCCGGGATCGCCCTCGCCAGGCAGGTCGCCGGTGTGAAACTCCCAGGCCTTCCTCAGCCGCCCGACATTGGCCGTGGTGATCTGCTCCGCACTGGCGTAGCGCTCGCCAAGCGACGAGCCACCGTAGGCAGTCCATTCGCTGGCCGAACGGCCAGCTGGTGCCCCGTCAGCAGCGGCCATGCGCGGCTCGTCGAAACGGCCAGGCAGGCGATGATAATCCTGCGTCAGCGAATAAACCGCCATGCCCGCGCCGAGCAGCAGGCCGATGCCCAGCACCACGCTGGCACCGTCACGCCAGGGCTTTTCAGGCGCAATGTGCCGGTTGATCCAGGGCAGCAATAGCCACAGACCGAACACGCACCAGAGGTCGATACGCGGCGCCATCTGCCACCAGTCGAAGCGCACCTCGTAGATCGTCCAGGCCAGGCTCGCCAGCAACACCAAGGCATACAGCCACAGCGCCGCACGCTGGCGGCGATACATCAGTACGCCCACCAGCAGCAGACCGAGGCCGGCCAGCAGGTAGTACCAGGAACCGCCCAGCCACAGCAGATAGGCGCCACCGAGCGCCAGCAGCGCACCCATAACAACGGCCACCCAGGCCGTCAGGGTGATGCGCAGAGGTTTTGCGTTGTTGTTCTCAGTCATCGCTCGCTCCCCGAACCACTGCCCCGTCCATACCAGGGCCGTGATCTGTGGATACGAAGTGATGGTGAGAGTTCAGCGATTCTCTCGCGCCAAGAATGACAAGCAGCCCTGCCTGGCCCTCCCCCACATCGCCCGTGTTGGCATAAAGTGGCGCCTGACCCCGACCCGCCCTGGAGCAGCAATGACCCACCCGAACATCGTCATCCTGACCGGCGCGGGTATCTCCGCCGAGAGCGGCATCCGCACCTTCCGCGCCGCGGACGGCCTATGGGAAGACCACCGCATCGAAGAGGTGGCCACGCCCGAAGGTTTCGCCCGCGACCCGGCGCTGGTGCAGCGGTTCTACGACATGCGCCGCGCCCAGCTGCGTGATCCGGCCATTGCGCCGAATGCCGGGCATCTGGCCCTGGCTGAGCTGGAGGCCAACTGGCAGGGCGAGTTCCTGCTGGTCACGCAGAACGTCGACAACCTGCACGAGCGCGCCGGTTCCAAACGCTTGCTGCACATGCACGGCGAGCTGCAGTCGATGCTGTGCAGCAACTGCCAGCAGCGTTTCCCGTTACTGGAAGACATGCCGGTCAGCCAGGCGTGCACCTGCTGCGGCAAGGTCGGTACCTTGCGCCCGGATATCGTCTGGTTCGGCGAGATGCCCTATTACATGGAGCGCATCCATGACGCGCTGGAGCAGTGCGAGCTGTTCGTCAGCATCGGCACTTCGGGCCATGTCTACCCGGCAGCGGGTTTCGTTGAGCAGGCGCGCCGCGCCGGCGCGCATACGCTGGAGATCAATCTGGAGCCGAGCCAGGGCCATTCGCTGTTCGCCGAGAAACGCTACGGCCCGGCTACCGAGCAATTGCCGCGCTGGGTGGCCGAGCTGTTGGCTAGCTAAACGTAGGGCCGGGCAACCCGCCAAAACGCAAATGGCTGGCCGACTAAGCATTCCACCCGTAGGAGCGGCTTCAGCCGCGAACAGCTTTCGTGGCTGAAGCCGCTCCTACGCGAGCAGGGGCAACGTTCAGCCTGCCGCATCCTGAACGGGCGCCGCCGCTTCGGTCGGCACCTCGGGTTCCGGACTGAACGCGCCGTTGTTCCAGGCGTAGTAACCCACAGCCAGCGCCAGCAGCAGCGCGATGATCCAGGGCCACAACACCGGCTTGTTGGCGTAGGGATCGCGCAGCGCACGGTCGCTGCCCTTGGGTAGTTCCGCCATCTGAGTGAGCGCGGTGCCGAAGGGGATGCTGATACGCGCCTTGGCGTTCACCGCCCAGCCATTGGCATCGAGAATCGGTCCCAGGCTGCGGCGGTGCAGCTTGAACCACGCCAGCAGCATGGCCGGGCCGGAAATCGCCAGCAGCACGCCGAGCAGCAGCAACGGTACCTGCCACCATGCCAGCGACAGGATGCCCGTGACCACGGCCGCCAATGCCGTACCCAATGCGCCGACCGCCAAGCCGATGGCCGCGAAGATACCGGCGAACTTGGCGATATCGAACGCGGGTGTCGATGCCGCCGCTGGCGCTGTCCCGGTTTCCCCAACCTTGGCCGCGGTCTTGTTGACCATGTCGGCATCGCGGCTGGCGGCGAGCTTCTGGACCTGATCGGAAACCAGCTTGGAAACGCGTCGATACGGCGACCAGAACGCCTCGCGAATGCTGATAGCGTTCTGCACCACCTTGACCACCGTGGCATCCCAGTCATTGCCGTCACGGTCGTAGAACAGGCCATGGCGCCCGGCTTGCATATCGCCCTCGCTGCCGGCAGTCAGCGCCACCACGATGTTCAGGGTCTCCTTGCCTCGCACCGGCTCGCCACGGCGCGTGCAGGCGCAGTAGAGCAGGAAGCAATCACTGGCTGCTGCAATCTTGGCGTGAGCCTCGACGTTGTCGACCTCGACTACCAGCTCGCAGCTCTTGCCGTCGATATACAGCACGCCGGCCTGGAAGACGGCTTTCTCGTGCCGCGAATAGAAGGCCTGGAAGGACACGAAGTTGCGCAGCAACGTGACCAGCCCATGGCGCAGGCGAATCAGCTTGTCCAGCTCGACCAGGCCGTCCGCCGCCTCGGCCACGGTCTTGTCCTCTTCCACCAGCGCCAGCAGGCGCGCCTCGGCGCCCTGCTCCACCAGTTCGAGGATACGCCCACGTTCCAAAACCTCGGCAATCGCCACCTTCGGCGTCTCGGCGCGCCAGGCCAGGTAGTTGCTGCACAGCGCGACCAGATGCTGCCACTGCTCGCGCGACAGGCTGTCCTGCTCGCCGTAGACCGGCACCACCACACGCTGGTGGAACTCGTCGATGGCGCGCTGCCAGGCCGGGTTGAGCCCCTTACCCAGCGGCAACTCGTCGCCATGCTGCACCACGGCCAGCGGCAGGCCGGCTACTTCGCCGGCATCGGCCAGAGACAGCGAGGCCAGACGCACCAGCTCTTCTTCCTGGGCGTTCATCAGTGCCGCCGCACGCGGATCGAACTCGGCCATGGCCACGCGGGTGAAATAGTCGTCGATCTTGCCGCGCACTGCGCTCAGTGCCTCGACCGCCGCCACCGTACTTTCACCAAAGGCGTCCAGCCCCTGCTCGGCAGCGCGGGCATGCCAGGCATGCAGCTGGCGCGCCTGATCGAAGAAGGCAGTGATCTGCTCGACGCCGATGGCCGGCTCGCCGCTGCGGTCAGTCTGCGCGTCGAGGCAGGCGATGATGTCGGCGATGGCGGCCTTGAGCTCGGCATCCTCGGTCAGGGCTGCCGGCACCAGGCCGTCGCCATTGGGCTGTTGCGGCGGGAACAGCTGCGCCAGATCGGCGGTATCGAGCGGCGTCAGGCTGTCGCCATCAGGCCGCCCGAGCACGCCCAACAGGCGCTGCGCGGCCAGACGCAGGTGCCCGCCCACGGCATCGTCAGGGAGCGAGGAAAGCTGCAGCGGCCCGTCCTCAAACAGCACGGAGGGGTCACGCAGACGCGCCAGCGTCCAGTCCACCACATCGAGAATTTCCGGCGCGCGGATACGACCGTCATTGTTCAGGTCGATGTACTGCAGCATGCGCCGATCCAGCTCCAGGTTGTTCACCGGACAGGCCAGGCTGGCCCAGAGTTTCTGGTCAAGGCCGCGCAACGCGGCGAGGTCGGCGGGGATTTCCAGTTGCACCTGGTCGAAGCCGCCAGCACGGAAGAAGCGCCAGCGATGCGCGAGAGCTTGAGTCATCTACAAAAGATCCTTTCTTTGTGAGGGCGACTGCGCCAGGGAGCCGGCGATGATCCATCGCTGCGCATCGACGCACGGACCATTCAACAGACTCCTGCTTTCCAGGCGCTGTTCAATTCAGTGTAACCGAGGCACGAAGGCATCGCCGAGCGCCTACCGGCCTCAATCCCATGCACGGTAGAACACTGCGAACAGCATCAGCCGCCCTGGATCTTCTGCAGCAACGGCTCGCACTGGCTCGGCTCGTCACCGGCACTGGGCGCCACCAGCGCCAGCAGGCCGGCGGCCGGCGCCACGGCCACGCCCAGTGCTACCAGCCCGGCACCGCGCAGCGCCAGCGGCGTGGCCTGCACGCCTGGCGCGGGCTCCTTGAAGGTGCCGCGCACGTAGAGCGGCGAACGCAGGGAAAAGATGCGAAAGCCCTTGGTGGCCGGGGTGACGGTAAAATCCAGCTGCTCGCTGGCGAAGTTGGCGCTGCCGTCCACCTTGATCACCGCATTGTCGGTGTCGATGACGAACAGCCGCGTGCTCATCAGCCCCTGCTCGATGCCGAGATCGGCCGCTGCGCAGTGGATCTTTACCTCCTCGTCGCCGAACAGCCGGCCCACCAGGTAGTTGCCGACGTTCAGCCCGGCGATTTCCATCAGCCCGCGGCTCACCGCACCATCGTTGATCAACATCTTCAGCTCGCCATCGGCGCTGCCCAGCAGGGCTGCCACCGAGTTGCCGCGACCACTGAGACGCGCATCGCCGTTCAACTCGCCAAAGCTGGTCTGCATCGGCGCGAAGGTGGGGAACAGCTGCTTGAGTTTGAGATCGCGCGCGCGTAGGCGCATCTGCCCCTGCAACGGCGTGTTTGCACCATTGAGGCGAATCTGCGCATCAAGCACGCCACCGGCCATGCCGAAACGCAGTGGTTCCAGGCTGAGCATGCCGTCGTTGAGTACCACATGGGTATCCAGGTCACTGATCGGCAGTTGCTCGCTGTGCACGATGCGCTTGCCGACGAAGCGCACATCGGCATCCATGGCGCGCCAACGGTCGGTACGAAACTCCGAAATCGGCAAGGCCTTGTTCGCCGGCTGCGTGTCGCGTTCGCCACGCTCACGTTTGTCAGCGCTGGAATCAGCACCGATCAGGGGCGCAAGATCACCGAACAACAGCTGGTTGGAGGTCAGGCGGCCGGACAGTTTCGGCCGCGGCTGGCGCGCGACGAAGGTCAGGTCGCCATGGATATCGCTGTCGCCGATACGCCCGTTGAAACCGAGGTAGCGAAAGGTCGCCCCGTCAGCATCACGCAGATCGGCCTGCAGACGACCGTCGGTACTGTAGGGCGGCGTGTCCGGCAGGGTAACGCCGGTCAATGGATAGAGATGGCCCAAACTGGCCCCGGCAAGCTGCAGGCGCAGATCCAGGGCGCCCAGATTCTGCGGGTCGGTCAGGCTGCCGGCGACTTGGATGCGAGTGGCCCCGATGCGCACATCCGCCTGCAGCGGGAAAGGTTGCGAGGCGTCATGCAGCGCCAGCAAACCACCGACCTTGCCGCTACCGGTCAGCGGCTGACCGCGAAAGCTGCCCTTGGTCTGCCAGGCGAAGGCGTAGTCCTGGGCGCTGGCATCGCTTTCGGCCAGCCGCTCGGCAGCGCTCCTGCCAACGATCTCGGCGAAGGGAATCGGCTCGCCCAGCGGCTGGATGACCGCCTCCAGAGCGGTGTTGCTGACCTTGTCAACGAGCTTGACCTGCCCCTGGTCGAAGGCGATGGTGCCGATATCCAGCGTCCAGGGGCTGGGCTGCTCGTCGTCCGCCTGTTCGCTACCCAGGTCGAACACCCAGTTGGCACGACCATCGGCCAGGCGCTGCAAATCGGCATTCGGTGCGCCGAGTTCAATGCTCGGAATGCTTACTGTCTTCCACAGCAGCGGCAGGGGCGACAAACGCAAACGCACGCGGTCGAGGCTGACGAAGGTATCGCCCTGCGCCCAGTCAGGATTGCCCAGACGCAGGCGCTCGGCGGAGAAATGCGGCCAGGGCATCCAGGCGCTCAACCCCTGCTGGCCAGGTTCGCGCTGCCAGATCACGCGCAGATCACCCTCGATGGCGAACGGCCGGTTCAACGCCGCCGATACCTGCTCGTTGATCAGCGGCCGCGCGCGATTCCAGTCGAACAGCACCAGAAACAGCATCAGCGCCGCCACCAGCAGCAGGAAAACAGCGAACAACGCGCCCATCAGTTTGCGTACCTGACGCACCCGGCGACCTCCTCATCTGACGTTCGAGTGAAACCCGTCCATAGCCATACGACTGAAAAGATTAGCCAACGCTCCCCGACACTGGCAGCAATGGCGAAAATAGCCCACCCTGAAAGCCCATTCGCGAGCCGACCGATGCGCCTGATCGACACTCACACCCACCTGGATTTCCCGGACTTCGACGCCGACCGCGACGAAGTGCTCGCACGCAGCCGCGCCCTGGGCGTGCAGCGTATGGTGGTGCTCGGGGTGTACCAGGCCAACTGGCAGCGTCTGTGGCGACTGGTCGAGGCGAACGAGGGTCTGTATGCCGCGTTCGGTTTGCACCCGGTGTATCTGGACGATCACCAGCCGCAACACCTTGCCGAATTGCGCGACTGGCTGGGCAAGCTGGCCGGACATGGCAAGCTCTGCGCCATTGGCGAGTTCGGTCTGGATTATTACCTGGCGGAGCTGGATCGCGAACGTCAGCAGGAATTGTTCGAAGCGCAGCTGGAGTTGGCGGTGGCGTTCGAATTGCCGGTGCTGCTGCACGTGCGCCGCGCCCATGCCGCCACCATCGCCACGCTCAAGCGCTTTCGCCCGACACATGGCGGCATCATCCACGCCTTCGCCGGCAGCTTTGAAGAAGCGCGCGAATACATCAAGCTGGGCTTTCGCCTCGGCCTCGGCGGCGCCGCCACCTGGCCGCAGGCCAACCGCCTGCGCAAGGTGGTGGCTCAGTTGCCGCTGGAATCCATCGTGCTGGAAACCGACGCCCCGGACATGGCACCGGCGATGCACCCGAACCAGCGCAACAGCCCCGAATACCTGACGGACATCTGCGCCGAGCTGGCCGCACTGCGCGGCGTTACGCCCGAAGAACTGGCAACGGCCAGCAGCCGGAACGCCGATGAGTTGTTCGGCTGGGGATAGGTGAGCAACTCTGGGTAGGAGCCCCGCCCCGGGGCGAAACGTTTGCGGCGGGGCGCCGCTCCTATAACACAGCCTGTGGAGATAATGCTGTGTACTTGAAGGCTGTACGCGCTTGGCTCCCCTCTCCCATTTATTGGCGGCACGCCTAGTGGAGAGGGGCTGGGGGAGAGGGCTGAAAACGCCGCGAGACCGTCAGCTTTCCCTCTCCGCAAAGGGGCTGGAGGACTGATTGTGCGCGTCCCTTGTTATGTGAACAGCATTGCGCACCGGGGCGAAGCGTTATGAAGTCACGACTCAAACCCGGCGGGGCGCCGTTCCTACCAGGCTAGCGCGACGGCCGCGGGAATGTTGTGGGAGGGGCTTTAGCCGCGACTATCAAAAAACGTCGCCGCTGAAGCGTCTCCCACGAGGCCAATCCTCACTCACACACGAAACGCCCCGATCAGTTGCCGGAGCCGCGCCACCAACTCGCTCAGCTCGCGACTGGCCTGCTCGGTCTGGCTGGCACCTTGCGCCGTGCGTTCACCGGCATGATTGATCTCGACGATGTTCTGATCGATATCATGGGCCACCGCCGTCTGCTGCTCGGCCGCCGCGGCGATCTGCTGGTTCTGGTCGACGATCATGCCCACGGCGCCGAGGATATTCTCCAGCGCCAGCTGCACCTTGGCTGATTCGCTCACGGTGCCATCGGCCATCTGGTGACTGGCATTCATCGCCTTCACCGCAGCCCCAACTCCGCCCTGCAGCTTGGCGATCATCGCCTCGATTTCCTCGGTGGACTGTTGGGTGCGCTTGGCCAGGTTGCGTACCTCATCGGCCACCACGGCGAAACCACGGCCCTGTTCGCCGGCTCGCGCCGCCTCGATCGCGGCGTTGAGCGCCAGCAGGTTGGTCTGCTCGGCAATGCCCTTGATCACGTCCAGCACCTGGCTGATCGCGGCGCTGTCGCTGGCCAGCTGGTTGATCACCAACACCGATTGGTCGATTTCACCGGCCAGCCGCTGGATCGCCCCCACCTGCTGTTCGACCAGGGCACGACCGCTGACCGTCTCCTGATTCACGCTTTGCGCACTGCCCACCGCGGCGGCTGCGCTGCGCGCGACTTCCTGGGCGGTGGCGGACATCTGGTTCATCGCCGTGGCCACCTGTTCGATCTGCGCTCGCTGGCTGGCCACCGCCTGGTTGCTCTCGCCCGAAACCAGCTCGACCCGGTCGGCCTGTCCGCCAACCTCGCCCACGGTATGGCCGACGCGCTCGATCAGATCGTGAATACGCTGCACGGTCTGGTTGAAGACTTGGCCCAGCTCACCCAGCTCATCGCGGCTCTGCGCCTGGAAGTTGGCCGTCATGTCGCCTGCGGCCACCTTGTCCATCACCCGCCCCAGGTTCTTCAGGGTCGCACGCGTGGAAACGTAGAAGCCGCTGTAGAGGTAGACGATCAGCAGGAACACCACCACCAGCGCCACCGCCAGCAGCACCATCTGCGCACGGTTTTCGCTGAGTCGTTTGCTCAGTTGATTGTCGAGGAAGGCCAACAGACCGTCGTTGAACGCGTAGGTCCTGGCCATCTGCTGGCTGGTCTGCTCATAGAACTGCGTCCAGGGCGTATCCAGGCTGTCGGCGATGATGACCTGATCCTCGAACAGCACGGCGCTGTCCTTCAAACTCTGGCGGCTCGCCTCGGCCAGGCTGCCAAGGCCGTTCTGCGCGGCGACGTTGCCGGCCAGGGCATCCTGCAGGTTCAACCCATACTCGGCGTGCAGTTTCTCCAACTGCAGCAGCAGGTCGTCGAACTTGGTGCTGGCTGCAGAGTTGAGATAACCCTGGCCCAGGGAATAGGCGCCAACCGCTCGGCCCTGGCTGAGCACATCGGTAATTTGCGGGGTGACATTGGTGATCAGCTCGGTGATCTGCCGTACCTGACGTTGCGGGTCCTGGCTCAACCCGGCCTGACTGGCCACCAGCTTGATGAAAACCTGGGAAGAGCCCAGCAGCTTCTCGACGATGACCGTCTTGCTCTGCAGCGACGTCTCGGCCTCCGCGCTTTTCAACTCGGCCAGCAATTCGTCGCGCTTGGCGACAAACTCCGCTGCCTGCTCGCTATCGCTGGTCACCGGCTGCAGCCCTTGCAGCCCGGCATTGAGCGACTGCTGCAGTTGGCCGATCCGCCCCTCCAGATCCCCCGCCTGCCCGGACTGACCGATCATCGAGTTGATCTGTACCAGGTCGTTGAGGCTCTCCAGATCGCGGCGCAGCTGCAGGCTGCTACCGAGCAGCTCGAGGCTTTCCAGAGCCGTCTGGGTGCCGACGAACTGACGATAGGAATCTCGCACCAGATAGAAGTTGGTGACGAGCATGGGCAGGAAGAATAGAACGCTGATCAGGCTGAACTTCATGCCGAAGCTGAGGCGATTCATCAGCGCGATGGCCGGATACAACACGGTCTTCACTCGACGTCTCCAGTTGCCATTATTGTTATTAGGTCTCGCTTGGCAGCCGCCGAGCCTCTTACGATCTCGTGACGGTATCCTGCTTCGACCGACATATGGCATGCGGATACATGCGCCGAATACAGGCCGATAAACGTGATGGAAATCACCAAACAGGTCGACTGCCGCCTCCTTATACCGCTTATCGACACGCCTCTCTGTAACTTAAGGTTAAGCAAGCGCAGCGCACATGCTGTCCCGGGCGCGGCCAGGTACAGCGCATGATCCTGATGAAAACGTAGGGCGGGTGAAACCCGCCACCAGGCGGGCCCGGCCGCTCCCGCCCTGCCGGGTTCTGCCTGTGATCGGCGCCTTAGATGAACAGCACCCAGACCGCGTAGCCGGCGTACCAGACCACCGCCGCGCGAATCAGCAGTTGCCAGAGCTGGTCCAGGGTATCGACGCCCTCCTCGCCCATCACCGGCGGCGGCATCTCGCCCGCAGCACGCCCGGCCTTGATCACCAGTTGCGCAGCGGAAATATCCCAGCTCAGCAGCTCATGCAGCAGGGCACGGCTGACGGCGACGAAGTTGCCGACCAGCGCGAAACTGGAAGCCAGCACCCGCGCCGGCAGCCAATCGAAGGCATGGCGCAGCTGCACGGCGCGCTCACGCAGGGCCGGCTGCTCGGCGTGCTCGGCACTTAGTGCCAGCAGGCGATAGGCCAGCGCCGCCATCGGCCCCAGCAGCAGATACCAGAAGATCACCGCGAAGAAGCTCTGATAAGCCTGCCACAACAGATGCCCCTGAACCTGCTGCAGCAACTCGGCACCCTCCTCCGGCTGCAATGCCAGGTCGCGCTCGGCCACATGGTAGGCCGCCTGACCATCACCGCGGCGCCAGGCGTCACGGAACGGCCCCAAAGCCGCAAGCAAATCGCCGCGTCCCAGGCTGTAGATCAGCACCAGCAAATGCACCGGCAAGGCCAGCCAACCGTAGGCCAGCGGCTCGAGGATCAGCACCAGGCCCAGCGCCAGCACCGGCAGCAACACCAGAATGGCCAGGCACAGCCACGGGGCCTGCTGCAGCCCGCCCTGTTGCAGGCGTTGCAGTTGCGCCAGCCAGGGGCCGTCCTGCTGGATGCGCAGGCGCCAGGCGGAAAATTTCTCGACCCACAGCACCAGCAGAATCACCAGAAAACTCATTGCTACCTCTCATTGAATTCGGCATGCAACCGCGGCCAGTCGAACGCCGGCCCCGGATCGGTCTTGCGCCCAGGGGCGATGTCGCAATGACCACGGATACGCTGCGCCGACAGCGCCGGGTAGGCATCCAGCAACTGCCGCGTCAACTCCGCCAACCTGGCGTATTGAGCATCGCTGTAAGGCACGTCATCCGCACCTTCCAGCTCCACACCTAAGGAAAAATCGTTGCAGTTGTCACGCCCCTCGAACCAGGAAACCCCGGCGTGCCAGGCACGATCCAGGCAGGAGACGAACTGAGTCAGCCGGCCATCACGCTCGATGAAGAAATGCGCGGAAACCTGCAGCGAGGCGATTTCGGCAAAGAAGGGATGCTCGTGCGTGGGCAGCCGGTTCTGGAAGAACTCCAGCACTTTGCCCGTGCCGAACTGGCCGGGCGGCAGGCTGATGTTGTGCACCACCAACAGGGAAATCTCACCACTGGGGCGAGCGTTGAAATTCGGCGAGGGGCAATGATGGATACCCTGAAACCAGCCGGTCGTGGGGTCGAGCTGCATATGGCACTCCTGAGCGTGGCACCACTCTAGAACAGCCGACCCAGACGGCCAAGAGCGAGACAGCAACAGGATGTGCGAAGACGGAAAATAGAGGGGGCACAAAGTAGGAGCCGCGCCCCGCGGCGAATGGTTGCGGCAACGCTAAGCCAAAAGATTCGCCTCGAGGCGGGGCTCCTACAAGGCCACTCGCTACCAGCAGCAGAACGTTGCAGGCAACGAATCAGGCGTTCTTCAATTTGCGCAGGTTACCGATCACCGATTCGAGCGCACGATCGAACAGCAATGCATCGTCGAGCAGGCGAATGGTGTTGCGACGGAACTCCACGGCCAGCGCATTGCGGCTCTTTTCCAGCACTTTCATGCCGGTACGGTTGACGAACACGTACTTGCCAGTGGGTTTGATGATCGCCGCCAGCTTGCAGCGCAGCTTGTGCTCATCGTCTTCCTGGAACTCGACCCAACTGCCTACACGCAGACTATCGACCTGCTGCAGCGCCTCGTCATCGTCCGGCATTGCCACGTCCGGCTCCTGAGGCCGGGTCTGACCCGGGGCCAGCAGGACGATCTCCTCGACCACCTCGACCATGGCCGGCGCATCTTCGACCTCTTCCGCTGCCGGCAACTCCAGCAGCGGCAGCTCGATACCTGCTTGCGCGGCGTCAGTGGTGGATTCGGATTCGTCCAGCGCAACCTCGGGCTCGGCCGTGGCGCGCTTGAAGCGCTGGAAGGCCTGCACATGCAGTGCCTCCAGCTGGCTGAAAAATTCGCTGGTGGAGAACGGATCGAAGGCCGCGCTGACCATACCCTCGCGCAGCGCCTTCAGCAGGCCGGGCACCAGTTCCAGCAAGCGCAGTCGCGCCTCGGGATCTTCATGCGGGGCAACGCTCCAGACCAGATCATCCATGGTCTGCAACGCAGCCTGCCATTCGTCCGAGTCCACGCCATGCTTGAGGCAGGTGAGCATCAGCACCTTGCTCCAGGCTTCCTGCAGCAGACGCACCACCACTTCCGGTAGGGTCTTGCCCAGCAGCCGCTCATTCAGCGCCTGTTCGACCTGACGGCGCGCCAGTTCGGCCTTGGCACTGCCCTCCTCGGCATCACGGGTACGCTGTTCGAGCAATTCGCTACGACGACGCTCATCACCCGTGAAGGCCATGAACTCGGCGAGCAACTCGGAGAAGATCGCCGGATCATCGACGAAGTCGTTAAGCAGGCGCTGCACCACCTGTTCGATCTTCTGGTACAGGCTGTCGCGCTGGGCATCGTCCTGATCGCCCCAACCCAAGGCCGCGGAGGCGATTTCGTTGAGCAGGCGGCGCGCGGGGTGACTGCCGCGGCTGAAGAAGGTCTTGTCCAGCACCGCGACCTTGAGCATCGGAATCTGCAGGCGGCCGATCAGCGCCTTGAGCGAATCCGGCAAAGTGCGGTCATCGAGAATGAACTCGAACAGCATCGACACCAGGTTGATCACGTCTTCATCGACTTCGCCGACCACGCGCGTCTTGCCGCTCTTGACGCTGGCACGTTCGAGCAAGCGCTCGAGCTGATCACGCAGATCGAAGTCCGCAAAATCGACCTGCGCCGGGGCACGCTGCTGCATGTGCGACAGCAGGCGCATCAGGTCATTGCTGGTGATCGGCAGCGCATCGGCCACCTGGGCGCGGCGCGGCATGGCAGTGCCGCGTACCTGCAGGAGCAAATCCTGCAGCGCACCGAAGACTTCCTGAACGCCCTGATCAGCGCCTTCGAGCAGAGGAATGCCTTCCTCGCCCGAGGCCTGGCTATAAACAGAGGCCGCGGGGCGCTGCTGACGACGCGGCGGCGCCGACTTCAGCTCCGGTAGCACGCCAGCATTGACCAGGGCCTGGTTGGCCTCGGCATAAAGAGCGTCGCAGCTGCCCAGCACGTATTTTTCGAACAGCTTGAGGATGATCAGCTTGACCTTGATCTCCACGCCCAGGCCGCTGCAGGCATCGAGGAAGTACTCACTGAGCAGCGTCGGGCCAAGCGGGTTGCTCTTGTCGTCGAGCTTCTTGCTGATCACCGCATTGAGACGCGTGGTGAGGTGGCCCAGCGCCATGGCATCACGGCTCATGACCTTAGCCACCATGGCATCCAGCGCCACCGTCTCTTCCAGCTCGTCGTTCTGCACCAGGCTCAGGCTGTCGAACGAGACTGCATCCAGAGCAGGCTGCTGCTTGCCGATTTCATACTGGTTGAGATTGGCGAAAGACTCGAAAACCTTCTGCAGGAAACCGCGCTCGATGTTCTTGCGCTTCAGACGCAGGTCGCGCATCGCCTCGAAGAAAGCGTTCTGCTCGGCATTGCTAGTCGCCCGATCCGCCATCTCGAAGAGGGTATCGTCAGCATTGTCGAACAGGCTCTGCAGGTTCTGCTTGAGCTGTTGCGCGGCTTTGTCACGCACCTGAATAAGCGCCACGGGCAGTCTTCCTACCGGCGAAGTTGGCGATTGCTCAGCGGTCGCCTTGGTCAGGGGCACCACATTCGCGTCGGTCTTCATTCTAGTCTCCCGCAGACTGCCCGAACCGGGCTTCCTGGTCTGCACAGCGTCAACCGAGCGTCGTCCCTAACGTCAAAGGCCTGGCGTCAATAAAATAAAAAGTAAAGGCATTATAGGGAGGCTGCGCGCCATACCAAGTCAATTTTTTCTAGAGACATGATCCGCATCACAGATAGCCTCACGCCACTTACAGGCGGTAGGCTCTACAACACCCTCGCACCTCTACAGCCTAACGCTGCCAGCTACGCGCCGCTGCACCGGTGGTCGGTGCATTGCCATCGATAAGAGCTGTAGTACTGGGCGAAAGTGCCCAGTCAATCATCGAAAACCGAACGGCACAGAACGGCACTCGACCGTTGCCCCGTCCCCGCCTGGCTCTATAATCGCCCCTCGCCTACACCGGAGCCGACCATGCCCAACCTGACACTCGCCGAACTCAGCAGCGAAATCGAAGCCAATGTCCGCCGCGCCCTGGCCGAAGACATCGGCAGCGGTGACATCACCGCCCAGCTGATTCCAGCCGAGCGCCTGGCCAGCGCCCGGGTGATCACTCGCGAGGCGGCGGTAGTGTGCGGCACGGCCTGGGTCGATGCGGTATTTCGCCAACTCGACCCGCGCGTGGCGGTGCACTGGCAGGTGCAGGACGGCGACCGCGTTCAGGCCGACCAGCCCCTGTTCACCGTCGAAGGCCCGGCCCGCGCCCTGCTCAGCGGCGAACGCAGCGCCTTGAACTTCCTGCAGACCCTGTCAGCCGTTGCTACCCGCTGCCGCCATTACGCCGACATCGTCGAAGGCACCGAGGTCAAACTGCTCGACACCCGCAAGACGCTTCCCGGCCTGCGCCTGGCACAGAAATACGCCGTAACCTGCGGCGGCTGCCACAACCACCGCATCGGCCTGTTCGACGCCTTCCTGATCAAGGAAAACCACATCGCCGCCTGCGGCGGCATCGCCCAGGCAGTTTCAGCCGCCCAGCAGATCGCCCCCGGCAAGCCGGTGGAAGTGGAAGTGGAAAGCCTGGAAGAATTGCGCGAAGCGCTGGAAGCCGGCGCCGATATCGTCATGCTCGACGAACTGTCATTGGAAGACATGCGCGAAGCCGTAAACCTCACCGCCGGCCGCGCCAAACTCGAAGCTTCTGGCGGCATCAACGACAGCACCTTGCGCACAGTCGCCGAAACGGGCGTGGACTACATCTCGCTGGGGACGCTGACCAAGGATGTGAAGGCGGTCGATTTGTCGATGCGGTTGGTGTTTTAGGCCTCCAGCGCATCATGGCTCACTGCTTAATGCCGATCAGATAAGGGCCTCAAACAGCTTTTCGTAGGAGCCCTACCCCAAGGCGAAACCTCGCAAACCAGGGATGTATAGATTCACGGCAGGGCGCACCCTTAGCATGTAGTGATACTTGGCTGCCTGGCATGAATTCGCCGCAGGCCTATTGGTTTCGTACGCACAGATCGATACCTGACAGCACGGTAAATCGGCTGCTTCAGCACTTCACAAGCGTGATTAAACACGCGGCCTCAGCCTAAAAGGTCTGGCATCATGCAGCAACGAAGCCCACATCAAACATGAGCCCTACCGTGAACGAAGCGCTAGCTCTTCTGCGAGAAAGAATCACCTCAGGCACCGCAACTGTCGGTATTTATGGTCTGGGCTATGTCGGCCTTCCCCTCGCGTTGCGCTTTTGCGAAGTCGGCATCAAGGTCATCGGCTTCGACATCGACGATTACAAGGTCGACACGCTCAACGCCGGGCAAAGCTACATCGAGCGGTTAACGCCTCAGCGCATCAAGAACGCCTTAGCGCAGGGGCTGGAAGCTACTACCGATTTTTCCCGCAGCGGCGAAGTCGACGCACTGATCATCTGCGTTCCCACCCCACTCAACGCGCACCGCGAACCCGACCTGAGCTTCGTCATCAACACAGTAGAAGCACTACTTCCCCACTTCCGAGCCGGCCAACTCCTCAGCCTGGAGAGCACCACGTGGCCAGGAACAACAGACGAGGAGCTCGCTCCCCGCTTGGCGACGAAGGGATTCATCCCCGGTGAAAACTGCGCACTGGTGTTCTCCCCCGAACGGGAAGACCCAGGCAATCCGGACTATGGCACCCATGACATCCCCAAAATCATCGGCGGCATGACGCCAAGCTGCCTAGAACTGGGCCAAGCACTCTACCAGCACGCCATTCGTTCATTAGTGCCCGTTAGCAGCACCCGCACTGCCGAAATGACCAAGCTTCTAGAGAACATTCACCGCGCAGTGAATATTGGCCTAGTCAACGAAATGAAGATCGTCGCCGACAAAATGGGAATAGACATTCACGAGGTCATTCGCGCTGCCGCAACCAAACCCTTTGGTTTCACCGCTTACCATCCTGGCCCTGGCCTGGGCGGTCACTGTATTCCCATTGACCCCTTCTATCTGACCTGGAAGGCGAAGGAGTACGGCATCAATACCCGATTCATCGAACTAGCCGGTGAGATCAACCATTACATGCCGCACTGGGTCGCGCAGAAAACTGCTGACGCCCTCAACGAGCACGGCAAAGCGGTCAAAGGCAGCCGCATTCTGGTGCTGGGCCTGGCCTACAAGAAAAACATCGACGATACCCGCGAGTCCCCTGCCGTCGAAATCATGTCCCTACTCGAACAAAAAGGCGCGGAAATCGCCTACTCGGATCCACATGTACCGATGTTTCCACACAAACGGGACTACCGCTTCGCACTATCATCCACGCCGCTTGACGCAGACAGCATCCGCAGCTTCGACTGCCTCCTCATCGCTACTGACCACGACGCCTTCGACTACGACCTGCTAAAACAACAGGCCCGCCTAATCATTGACACCCGAGGCCGCTATAGCGGCGGTGGCAATGTGATAAGCGCATAGGAGCTAACATGGACGCCCAGGAGTTGCTTGCTCGCAGTGAAGAAAGCAGCTACCAACTCAAACGCCAAATCAACTAGCTCAACGGCCTGGCTGCCGAGATGGCTGCATTCTCCAACGATGAAGGAGAGCACATCTTTATAGCATAGAAGACGATAGCCTCCTTCGTGATCATTGAAGACAGCAAGCGTGAAAAATAAAATCAAAGTTTCAACACCCACAAGTTCTGGGGCCTGTGCAATCGTGGTGCTATTCCATCCGGATGCTGCATTTGGCTGTCGACTACAAAAAATCCTGACGCAATTCTCTTCTGTCATTCTCGTTGACAACACCCCAAAAGAGGCGGCCCTAACCAATCTGCCCTCGTCGGTTAATATTTTACGCAATGATCGCAACCTCGGAATAGCAGCAGCCTTGAATCAGGGGGTAGACCTCGCCATTGAAAAAGGCCATGAATGGGTCGCCACCTTTGATCAGGATTCCGAAATTCTTCCAGGATATCTGGAAGATGTGGTTTCCATTTCGGCACGCCGAACACCAACCCCGGTTCTGGTTGGATGCAACTATCTAAACGATGGCGATACCAAAGTTGCGCACCGCGCGCCGCATCAGGTAACAGACGCCTGGGTACGTCGAACACTCATCACTTCGGGCACCTTCATGCCCGCATGTTTCGCCCGCGAGATCGGTGGTTTTCGCGAAGACTATTTCATTGACTCGGTAGACCACGAATTTTGCTTGCGCGCACATCGCCATGGTGCCGAAATACTAATGACCGTGCAGCCATTTATGCGTCACCGCATGGGGAACGCAGGCACCAGCCTTTTCGGCCTGACCCTGTCCCTGCAGCATCATGCAACTCGACGCTATTACCTAGCGCGCAATACAATTCTTACTTTAAGACAGCACGGCACCACATACCCATTTTGGGCCGCACGCCAGATATTCCGGTTGATCGGCGAAGGATTTGCAATAGCGTTCATTGAATCTGATAAAGCTCCCAAAATTTGCGCCTTCACACGAGGGTTATGGCACGGATTAATTGGCAGGAGCGGCCCACTTGAAAGAATCTAACTCTTCCCCGCTACTGGTGGCAGGGGTTCATCAATCAACCGAGGCGTACCCTAACACGCTGTATCGGGTAAACCAGCTGCGAAGTCAGCTTGATGCACGCGAAGTAAATTTCCCAATGTGGTCGACTACCAGCGGGGGATGGAAAAGTACGCGTTCACCGATACACACACTGTGGCGGGCGATCACCTCCCACCTACAGGTGGCATGGGCCGTTGGATGCAGGTCGCACTGCAATATTATATATATTCCTTACCCTGCACCATTGGTCGCATTGCTCGCATCTCTATTGCCGCATCGCCCTCGCCGCATCGTCGTGGATGGATTCATTTCTTTGTACGACACGGTAGTTAATGACCGGAAACTGTGGTCGCCTAACTCACTACTGTCTCGACTTTTATACAAGTTAGAGCGATACGCCTTCATCAAGGCAGACATTGTCTTGGTTGACACTTCGCAGAACGCCAAGTTTTATTCAAAGTTATTTAATCTCTCTCCTGCGCATTTTTTGGCACTGCCATTAGCCACAAACGAAGTTGACTATGCACCCACACCTTACTCTCCATCCGGAAAATGTTGTCGCGTGTTATTCATCGGAACACTGGTTCCATTGCACGGAATACGCACGATAATCGAGGCTGCCCGCCGGCTGGCTTCGCGACAGGATGTTGAGTTTCAAATCATAGGCGATGGTGCCGATGCACCATTACTTCAGGCGGAAATTGCAGATCTTGTAAATGTGACTTGGCAGCGAAGATGGTACTCTGCGGAGGAATTGGCCAGAGAAATCAAAGCATCTGACATTTGTCTAGGAATTTTTGGCGATACTGACAAAACCCAGCGGGTATGCCCTTACAAAATTTATTCATACTCGTCAATTGGCCGGGCGATCATAACAGGCAATACGGATTGGCTTCAGTCGGCTGTTGGATCAGCCCTCTGCTCTCCCTTCCTCGGTGTCCCTGTGAACAACCCATCCGCCTTGGCTGACGCCATAGCCCTTCTGGCAGACTCTCCCCAGGAACGCATCCGCCTGGCCGAGTCAGCTAGAAGTTTTTACGTTAAGCACCTTTCAAATGCTGCATCGATGCAGCTGCTGGAGCGTTTGTTATTTGCCGAATCCAACGAAGCACGCCGCGAATAATACCGCAGCCCAGGCACGCCGCACGGCTACAAACTGCCCCCGTAAATGAGTGCCGCTGTGGCCTATTGAGGAACGGTTCATGACTAGCCCACTCGTCAGCATCTGCATATCCACCTACAACCATGAGCGATATATTGCCAGATGTTTGGAAAGCGTCGTGGCACAGCTATCCCCAGGAGAAATCGAAGTCTTGGTTGGCGACGACGGCTCAACGGACGGAACGCGAGAAATCGTCGCTACATATGCAAGGACTTGGCAAGGCATCGTGACGCCGATATTCAACGAGAAGAATCTCGGCCCCAGCGGCAATTTGAGCAATTTGATCGCACTTGCCAAGGGTCGATATATCGCTCACCTAGATGGTGATGATTACTGGCTTCCGGGCAAACTGATTGAGCAACTTGCCATACTGAATAGGAACCCACTGATGCCAGCGGTGGTATGCAACGCGTTGGTTATCTCCGACGATGGCAATCCGCTGGGCTTCTTCACGGACTACCCGAAAAAAGACATCGGATTGGATGACCTTGTCGGCCGAGGAAATTTTATCTGTCACGGCAGCATCTTATACCGGGCCACATACAAAGCGCGATTGCTGGAAGTCCCAGTACCTTATATCGACTACATGCTCGTGATCCGGCTAGCCATGATCGGAAAGATAGGCTACTTACGCGCCCCACTCGTCGCCTATCGTTGGAACTCAAGTACCTCAATGCGCGCCGCGATGCGTGGCCTGGTTCACGAGAATTTCTGGCAGGCGCTGAAATACGCGGCCGAAGGCGGTGTCTGCAAGGCTGCGCAGCAAGCCGCCGTCACTCACTTCTTCGAACAGGTACTGGTCGCCAACTTGATGCATGGAAAGATAGACGCGGCGTGGTATTGGGCCCGGCGCTTGTACGAAGAAAGCCCTGTCCCCGTTACACGCGCGTTGCTGCTTGGCGTATTACGAGTACCTTTGTCCCTGTGGCGCTACCTGCGCAAGCGGCACGACAGCCGCCGATTCATGAGAGCCAGCGTGTTCTATCGGCGCTGAACCCAAGCCACTGCTGCCCAAGCAAGCGTGGCAAGCAGCGCCTCGGTGCCCAGAGCCATTGCCACAGCACCGATCACTCCCCATTGCGGGATTGACCATGCAGCCAGCGCAACCATGGCTGCAAGCCCTGTGCATTCAATGCTGATGCGCGTTGCCAGCCTACCTTGTGAGGCCAGGACGCTGGTGCCAAGCATACGCAGAGCATAAAGAGGCATCCAAAGCGCCAGCCAACGCGCCAACTGCGCTGCCTGCGCGAACTGTTCGCCCAGGAGCATGGGGATGAATTGTGCCAGCCACTGCAAGGCCAATCCGCCCACAGCCGACCAGCCAATAATCGCTACAAGCGAGTGCCACAGCAACCGCCCCCGCGCCGAGTCGTTGCGGAACAAGCGCGGCTGAATGGAGCCAATCAGGGAAACAATCGGCAAAGCCATCACGCTCGCGAATCGATAGGCGGCGGCATAGATTCCCGCCAACTCTCCGCCCCCCACATACAAAGCCGCGGCTTTATCCAACTCTGTCGTGGCATTCCCTGTGACCCACAAGGCGGAGAACGCCGTGCCTTCGCGTGCTTCGCCAATCGACCAAACGAATGGGTGTCGCCGCGGCTTGAGCAGTAGAACAACCGATAGATATGCAAGCCCTGCACCCAGCAAACTGGCTAGTGCATGCAGCAAGGCATAGCCGCCAATACCATGTTCCGCCGAGAGAAGCCAGAATGCCATTGCGGCCATCAGTCGCGTGAACGCACTGATCGCCGGAAGTGCGCTGTGCCACCCCATCCTTTCATGGGCTTGGAAAGCATGGCTGCAGAGCACGATGAACGGCGCGCAGATGAGGTCAGCGCAAGCAATCGCCAGTAGCAAAACCCAACCATACTGAACTGGAGAAAAAATCAGAAAGATCACTACGAGCAAGCTGCCGCTCCACGCACTCAATACAAGAGATTGCCGCCAATAGCGACTAAAGCTTTCAGGCTTGCGCGCAACATTCTTCAGCAGGAGCATGGCTCCGCCCAAACCGGACAGACCTCCTAGCGTGACAGCAAGGCCCAGTGTGCCGGACAGCGCGCCCAATCCGCTGGCACCAAGCGCGTGCGCGATGACGATAATCCATGCGGCTTGACAGGCCACCCTGACAGCCTGCCAGAAAGAGGCCAGCAACGTGTTGCGGGCTAGGCGGCCTCGCATGCGAATTAGGGTTTGACCCAGCGCATGAAGGGCTCGCGCGGGTTCATGCCATGGTGATGCGGATCCATGTCTGCCAACAGGTCTCCATGAACTTGTACACGGGGCAACAGGCCGGCATGTGTGATGCGCTCAAAGATATCTGTTCCATAGAGGCGCACATGATCCTCCTGCCCATACAGAGCCAGGCGGGCGGCATCCGAACTGATATGAGAGAGAGCGAGGCTGCGCTCAAGCTTCGCTGCATATGGTGTTTGCAGAATGGCGTGTCCACCAGGCTTGAGGACACGCACGATTTCACGCAATGCGGTGATGTCCTCCGGCACATGCTCCAGCACGTGATTTGCGATGAGCAGATCAAAGTGCTCATCAGGGAACTGCATCATGGTGATGTCCACGCGTGTGATCTGGGCATCCCCGGGAAACAGATCGCCTTGGACGTATTCAACTGGCCCGGCTGCCTTAATACGCAGGCGCAAATTCTTTTCCGGAGCGAAATGGAGCACGCGCTTGCCCGCCAGTTCTAACACGCCTGTGCGCTGCATGTAGGCCAGCAGGTGGCGCTCGCGGTCAGTGGCGCCGCAATGCGGGCATCCGAAGCGTTCCAGATCGGAGCCCACCAAATCCAGATCTCTCAGGATGGGGGACATTGAAGCCGCACCGATCCTGTACGGCAGGAAGCCCGGCACACTTCTGTCACAAACGTTGCAATAGCCAGGAGAAAGCCGCATGAGCGCACGTGCGTATCCAAATACACGTTTTGCTGTCGGAAAAAGCAGGGATCTTTGGAAGCTGGGCATCATAAAATAGAGCATGATCAAAAATTGCAGGGGAGCACCTGAATTGAAAGATGCTTGTTCAATGGGATCAGGCAAGAAGCTCAATGAATTGCTTCAGCATGTCAGCGCCGACGAGTCGCTGGAACCCCAGCTACCATCGATCCCGGCTCCACATCACGGGTTACGCATGCGCCTGCGGCAACTATGGCGCCATCGCCAATTACGAGAGGTTGGCTGGCAGATCCATTGATGATGTTGGTACCTGTCCCGATGAAGACACCTTTACCAATCCGCACGTGCCCAGAAACGTGCACGCCCGGCGAAAGCGTGGAAAATTCGCCGATAGTCACGTCGTGGCTAATCGTGCATGCAATATTAATGTGTACATGCCTCGCTAGCTTGATGCCAGTCGTCAGAATGCTGCCTGCGGCAACTACTACCCCCTCCTCTAGCTCTACGCACTTCGACATGCGAGTCCCGGGATGGATGAGAGTCTGCGCTTGAAACCCGGCATCTCGCATCTTGGTTGCCAGCTTGCTACGTAACGACGGCTCCCCGATGGCCACAACATAGGATGAATCCTTGTCTCGCCTAAGGCTAGAAAGTAGTTCTACTGGGATGCCGTTTACTGCGTCTGTCAGGTAGTCCGGATGATCCACGACAAAACGAATCGCAGTCTTGTTGCCCCAGATATCCGAAGCGAGCCAAGCCACTTCTCGCCCAGACCCACCAGCACCAACTATATATAGCAGCCTAGGTGCCATTAACGTGAGGTTCACGTGTTCACCGCGTCCGCAATAATCTCGGAGATTAAGCGAATCGACTCTTGATCGACATTCGGCAAGACGACAACCCGCTTCGCCACGGCAATCGTATTGGGCAACATTAACCTCGCATGCGGAAACAAATCCCGATACGGCTGCATACCGTGGCACCCCGGCCAGAAATATTTGCGCGCCAATACGTTCTCCGCATGTAGTGCGGCAATTATGTTGTCACGACTGACAGGGCATTCATCGCCCACTTCCAGCACGATGTAATGGTGGTTGTTTCGTTCAGCCGACGCGTAATCAAGCACGCTGATGCCGGGAATGTCAGCCAGCGCTTGCTTGTAGGCAACATGGTTGCGGCGATTAGCCTCCACCAGCTCATCAAACCCATCCAGGTTCGCCAGCCCCATCGCCGCACACACTTCGATCATCTTACCGTTAGTCCCGGGATGGATGACGTTGTCGTAGCCCTTGAAGCCAAAGTTGCGCATCAAGCGCATCGCTTCGGCCAATTCGTCGTCATTGGTGGTAACAGCGCCGCCTTCCATCGTGTTGAACGATTTGGTGGCGTGGAAGCTGAATACCTCGCAAGCACCAAACTGGCCAATGCTCTGCCCCTGGTAACTGCTACCAAAGGCGTGTGCCGCATCGAACATCAGCTTAAGTCCGTGCTCATCCGCAATGGCGCACAACTCGTCCACCGGCGCGGCGCGCCCCCAGACATGCACGCCAATGATGCCACTGGTACGCGGCGTAATCATGCGGCGTACGGCGATAGGATCAAGGTTGTGCGTCTCTGGGTCAATATCGGCAAAAATAGGAGTGATGCCTTGCCAATACAAAGCATGAGCGGTAGCAACAAAGGTCCAAGAAGGCACAATAACTTCACCCCCAAGACCCAAAGCGCGAATGGCGATTTCCAATGCAATGGTTCCATTACACATGGCAACGCAGTGCTTGACACCCAATTTATCGGCAACACGCTGCTCAAATTCCTGCACCAATGGGCCATTGTTGGTCAGCCAGCGGTTGTCCAGCGCACGAGCGACGCCCGCCAGAAACTTATCGCGGTTGATGATATTTGGCTGACCAACATGTAATGGCCGCAAAAATGCAGGCGGCGCACCGTGAATTGCCCGGTTAGCCTCTCCCATAGTCTTTTTGCCGCTCATTCACTATCCCTTGTACATCAGGGCCGTGATCTGCTCAGAAATCAGGCCCATCAGAAAAACCATCACCGACCCGCTATAAAGCAACGCACTCATATTGGTGAAGCGACCGAAACTGTACAGGGTATAGCCATACCAGCCCGAAGCCAGCAGGAACATGACCAGCGCCACCGGGGCGAAGATTTTCACCGGAGAAAACAACGTACCGATCTTGAAGATTATCAACAAAAAACGGGTGCCATCACGTAACAGGCGGATATGGCTTTTGCCGATACGCTGGGCAGCGTGAATCGGCACATAAGCGACCGAATAGCCCGCACGAAAAAAAGCCATGGTGCTGGTGGTTGGGTAAGAGAAGCCGTTGGGCAGCAAGTAAAGAAACTCGCGAAACTTATCTGCCCGAACGGCCCGAAAGCCGGACGTGAGATCTTCGACACGATGCCCAGTCATCCAACTGGCGAGCTTGTTGTAAAAGCCATTGGCCAAGCCGCGCCCCACACTGGCTTGTGAACCCTTCTGACGCGCCCCCACGACCATGTCGTGCCCCTGCTCGATCAACACCAGCAGGCGGGGAATATCAGCCGGGTCATGCTGGCCGTCGGCATCCATGAATACGATGATCTCACCACTGGCAGCTCGCGCACCGGTCTTGATCGCCGCGCCGTTGCCTTTGCTGTATGGATGATGGACAACCCTGGCGCCAGCAGCCTCGGCAACCGTTGCCGTGCCGTCAGTGGAACCATCATTGACCACTATCACCTCGGCATGTGGGCAGTGCTGGTGAATGCCGGACACCGTTGCGCCGATGGCGGCAGATTCATTTTTTGCGGGTAGAATGATGGATAAACCCTGCATTAGTTACCCCCCTCATTGAGTTGTTGCAACAGAGTGCTGTCCAGCCTCAATCTGTTGAGCAAAATATCTTCGGGCGCGATGGTTAATCCGGTGAGCTCGTTTGCCAGCTGGGAATAGCCGGATGCGGCCAGATCAGCAGCAATGCGCTCAATCAGCTGTTGGTTGCCTTTTTCTCGCGCCTTGCTGATAGCCACACGGTAATGTGCTTCGGCTTGTTCGTGCTTGCCCAAATGCAGCAGCAGATAATCGGCCATCATGGCGTGGCGGTAGTCCGGTTGCTCTTGGCGCTCAAAAATGATCGTCATGGCCTGCTGCAGCCTGTCATCGTCGATATTACGGGCATTCAAGCGCTGCTTCAGCAATGACCAGACTGAATCACGGGTTTCAACACTCAGGTGGAGGGCTCGCAAACGCTGCAAATAGCGCTGCCAGACGGCCTCAATATCAATAAGATCATCGGGAAACCCGGCAGCGCCGTGCATCAAGATCAGATTGACATCCGGCAGGGTGCTGGCACCTTGCAATGCTGACGCGCGTTCAAATTCTCTAGCCGCAAAATGGTAGAAAGGCGAATTTACATCGCCATCAGATAGCTCGAAATAAGCTACCCCCATATCCATTGCTGCCCTCGCCGAATTGGGATTTTTCGAGGTCATATCCGTGGCCAGCAAAATAGGGTTGCCCCAGGTGGCAGCCCGCACTACACCCAGAAAACCCACGCCCAGTACCAGCACGGCCACACCCACATATTTAATGGCCGGGCCATCACGCACGGGTAAGCGGCTAACCAGCTCAACCACCAGCAGTGAAGTGCCAAGCAGAGCAAAGTAATTGCGGTGCTCAAACACCATTTCCAAACCGATTACATTACTGGTAATGAAGTGCGCGGCAAAAAACCAGAAGACACCTAGCGCTGCCAACGTAAAACGCTTACGCCAGTAAACGGCCAGAGCAAATAGCAAGACTAGGCCAACAACGGCAGGCAGGGTGGTGAATGGTTGCAACCAACCACGAGACACAGCCATATCGTCGTAATAAAAATAGATGGTTTGCGGCAGCGGAAGCAGCATTTGCTGAATGTACAGCCAAAGCACGCGCCCTTGAGTCAGCAGACGTTCAACAGTATTAAAGTCACGCCCACCATAAGGCTCCAGGCTGGAGTAATGCGGTACTGCCCAAAAAACAAAAGCCAGCAGCGCTAAAGCAGAGCCCGCGCCATAGCTGATACGCCAGAAGCGGCGCTGGCCGCTACTGCCGGCAAAGCCCAGCACCGTTGCCTCCAGCGCAAGGCAAAACAGCGGCAGTAAAACCGCACTCTCTTTGAACAGGGTCGCGAGCACAAAGCTGAGCAGCAGCCCCAACCACAGCCAGAACTTGACTGGCTCGCCAATGATCTGCTGGCTGCGTATGCGCAAATACAGCAACAAGGCAATAAACAAAAAGGTGAAGCACAGGGTCTCCATGCGCTGCACGACATACAGGGCAGAGGACACCTGAATCGGGTGCAGCGCCCAGACCAACGCCACTGCCATCGCGGCCATTGGCAGGTGCCCGGCTTGAATTCGCGGGCTAAAAGCCAGCAGGCGCAGCGCCAGCCAGTACACCAATACCGCATTGACGGCATGCACCAACAGGCCGGTGACTTTATAGGCCCAGGGGTGAATGCCGGCCCAGTAGGCATTCAGGGCAAAGCTGACCATGGCCAACTGGCGAGTGCTATCGGAATAGCCTTTGGAAGCCTTCCACAGGCTGGCAGCGCTGAGTTCTTTTATTTGGACAAATGCGTTGGTGACGATGTTGTGGTAGTCGTCGAATAGAAAACCGCCCGACACACCCGGCCAGAACAACAACAGCACCAGAAAAAAAATAGCCAATGCCAACAAGGGCCTGGCAATACGGACGTTCATTGGCGAGCGGGCTTGCTGTAACACTGCGTATTCACTTTTTTAAAGCACCGTCTGTATCACGGCGTGGAGGTAGGATGCCTATTGGCCGGTAACCCTATTTATTCACAGCCCACCGGGTGATATTTGGCGGGGATACTGCTGTCGACCTTGCAGGTCCAGGCTCCGGAAGCAACACGGGCAATTTCCACGGTTTTGCCGTTGACTATAGGGTTGCCTTTAAGCGTGCAGCGGATAAAGCCGTTATCGCCAGGATCCATGCTCAGGTTACAGCGTGGCGTTGAGGCCGGTAGACCTATATCCGCCAAGTTAAAGGTGACAACACTTTCAGTTAGAATCTTCGCCTCAAAGGCAGTCTTACCGCTGGTCACTTCTGACAGCCCGGCAGTAATCTGTGATTTCGACACATAGTCCTGATAAGCCGGCAGCGCAATGGCTGCCAGAATGCCGATAATGGCGACGACTATCATCAGCTCAATCAGCGTAAAGCCTCGTGCGTATTGCATGACAGATACCTGTATGAGTTGTTATGAAAGTGCCGTTTGCACTCAGGCAAAATAAACCCCGCCGCAGCGGGGTTTATCTGTAGCTGGTTAACCGCTAAGGCGATTAGTTGCAGCCAACCGGGCGATATTTGCTTTCAATGGTAGTGTCAACTACGCAGTTCCAAGCACCGGAGCTATTACGTACAAGATCAACAGTCTTGGATGCGACTTTTGGGTTACCTTTCAGTGCACAAGAGATCTCTTCAGAACCGTCGGTACCGGTGAGAGTGATGTCGCAACGAGCAGTGCTAGCCTGCAGACCAATATCTTCAGCATCGGATGGACGCGAAGCGCCGGACTGAATGATTTCTTCAAACGCCGTCACACCACCACGGATGTCAGCCAGACCAGCAGTCACTTGCGACTTAGCCACATAATCCTGATAAGCCGGCAGGGCGATGGCGGCCAGAATACCGATGATCGCAACCACGATCATCAGTTCGATCAGGGTGAAACCCTTTTGCATTTGAGCTTTCATTCTTCTCTCCTAAAAATGGACAGGTCCAGCGACCTACACTCAACAATGCAGCCGGCGTGCCAACTTCGACACCCATGAATTCCAGCTACCTTCGTGGCAGCGGCCAGTTCTCAAGCCATATGAAAGGCAATAACTGCCATTTTTTGTCACATCAGGCAGACGTGTTTGGCAGGCCATCTGCAACTACGTTATAAGGCAGGCATTGTGTTTGGAGCGCGTGATGAACGAGAGCATTTCCCTTTCCGGCCTGGCCAGGCAACTGGCGATAGCCGGCCTAATGGATGAGAAGGCAGCCCAACAGGCTCAGCAACAGGCTCAGCGCAACAAGCTGCCTCTGGTGACCTACCTGGTGCAGAACAAGCTGGTGAAAAGCCGTGCCCTTGCGGAGGTGGCTGCCGAGCAATTCGGCGTAGCCTTCTTCGACCTCAACTCCATCGACAAGGACGCTCAGCCACGCGATCTCGTCAGTGAAAAGCTGGTTCGACAGCACCGCGTGCTGCCCCTGTGGAAGCGTGGCAACAAGTTATTCATAGGCATCTCCGACCCCACCAGCCACCAGGCGGTTACAGACGTTCAATTCAGCACCGGCCTGACCACCGAAGCTATCCTGGTCGAAGATGACAAGCTCGGCGATGCCATTGATAAATTCTTCGACTCCGCCAACGGCGGAATGGACGACCTTGCCGACGTGGACCTCGATGGCCTGGATGTCGAGGCCGTAGATGATGACAAACCCGTCGGAGAGGGAGGTGCAGACGCAGACGATGCCCCCGTGGTGCGCTTCGTCAACAAGATGCTATTGGACGCCATCAAAGGTGGCTCCTCGGACCTGCACTTCGAGCCCTACGAGAAAGCCTACCGGGTACGTTTTCGTACGGACGGTATGCTGCATGAGGTGGCTCGCCCACCGATCCAGTTGGCTCCGCGAATTTCCGCCCGCCTGAAGGTTATGGCCGCGCTGGATATTTCCGAGAGGCGCAAGCCGCAGGATGGCCGGATCAAGATGAAGATATCCAAGACCAAGGCCATCGATTTCCGCGTTAACACCCTGCCCACGCTTTGGGGCGAGAAGATAGTGATGCGGATTCTCGACCCCACCAGCGCGCAGATGGGTATCGATGCACTGGGTTACGAGGAAGAGCAGAAGGAGCTGTATATGACAGCCCTGAAGCAGCCTCAAGGCATGATTCTGGTCACTGGCCCCACTGGCTCGGGCAAAACAGTATCGCTTTATACCGGCCTCAACATCCTCAACACACCGGATGTGAATATCTCCACCGCCGAAGACCCGGTGGAAATCAACCTCGAAGGTATCAACCAGGTCAACGTCAACCCCAGGCAAGGTATGGACTTCACTCAGGCGCTACGCGCCTTCCTGCGTCAGGACCCGGATATCATCATGGTGGGTGAGATCCGCGACCTGGATACCGCCTCCATCGCTGTCAAGGCCGCACAGACTGGACACATGGTGATGTCCACCCTGCACACCAACAGCGCCGCAGAAACCCTGACCCGCTTGCGCAATATGGGTGTGCCGTCGTTCAACATTGCCACTTCGGTCAACCTGATCATCGCCCAGCGCCTGGCACGCAAGCTGTGCAACAGCTGCAAGAAGGAAGTGAACGTCCCCCGAGAAACTCTGCTGGCCGAAGGTTTCCCCGAGGATAAGATCGGCAGCTTCAAGATCTACGGCCCGGTCGGTTGCGACAATTGCAAGGGGGGTTACAAGGGTCGTGTCGGTATTTATGAAGTGGTTAAAAACACGCCCAACCTGCAGCGGATTATCATGGAGGAAGGCAACTCCATCGATATTGCCGCGCAGATGCGTAAAGACGGCTTTAATGACTTACGCACCTCCGCTTTGCTCAAGGCCATGCAAGGGGTTACCAGCCTTGAGGAAGTCAACCGCGTGACCAAGGATTAACCATGGCCGAAAAAGCTCTAAAAAACAGCGCGTTCAAGTGGGAAGGCAAAGACAGACGCGGTGCGGCCGTATCCGGCGTGATCAATGGACAGAATCCTGCCCTGGTCAAGGCGCAGCTACGCAAACAGGGTATCAACCCAACCAAAGTGCGCAAGCAGTCATCGCTGTCCTTTGGCAAGGGCAAGAAGATCAAGCCCATGGACATCGCCCTGTTCACCCGGCAGATGGCGACCATGATGAAGGCTGGCGTACCGCTACTGCAGTCTTTCGACATCATCTCCGAGGGTTTCGACAACCCCAATATGCGCAAGCTGGTGGATGAAGTGAAGCAGGAGGTCGCCGCAGGTAATAGCTTCGCTGCCTCGCTGCGCAAGAAGCCAGAGTACTTTGATGAGCTTTATTGCAACCTGGTGGAGTCCGGCGAGCAGGCAGGTGCCTTGGAGAATTTGCTGGATCGTATCGCCACCTACAAAGAAAAGACCGAAGCGCTGAAAGCCAAGATTAAGAAAGCGATGACCTATCCGATTGCAGTCGTCGTGGTTGCGATCATCGTATCGGCAATTCTTCTGATCAAAGTGGTGCCGCAGTTCCAAGATGTTTTTGCCGGTTTTGGTGCAGAACTGCCAGCTTTCACTCAGATGGTGATCAATATCTCCGAGGTTCTCCAACGATGGTGGTTCATCTTCGTGGTCGCCATATTGGCCTCATCCTTTGCGTTCAAAGAGGCAATGAAGCGATCTCAGAAGCTACGCGACTCGGTTGACCGCAGCGTACTCAAGCTTCCCATCGTGGGTGACATTCTCTATAAATCGGCGGTCGCACGCTTCGCCAGAACGCTGTCCACTACTTTTGCAGCGGGTGTGCCACTCGTAGATGCTCTTGATTCGGTGGCTGGCGCCACCGGCAACGTGGTGTTCAAGAACTCAACCAACAAGATCAAGGCAGATGTTTCAACGGGTATGCAGTTGAACTTCTCCATGCGCACGACCGGAACGTTCCCCTCGATGGCCGTGCAAATGACTGCTATCGGTGAAGAGTCTGGCTCACTAGATGAAATGCTCGATAAAGTGGCCAGTTTTTATGAGGCTGAAGTGGACAACATGGTGGATAACCTTACCAGCCTGATGGAACCACTGATCATGTCCGTATTGGGCGTACTGGTCGGTGGCCTGATCATCGCCATGTACCTGCCAATCTTCCAGCTGGGGGCCGTGGTCTAATCAATGCCCGTACTTGAATTTCTGGCCAGCCATGTGCTGGCCTTTGTTTTATGCGCTCTGGTCTTAGGTCTACTGGTCGGTAGCTTCCTGAATGTGCTGATCTACCGTCTACCGCAAATGCTCCAGCGCGATTGGCAGAGCCAGGCGCGCGAAGTGTTGGAATTGCCAGCGACACCAACAACAGAAACCTTCAATCTGATCCTGCCCAACTCATCCTGCCCTAGCTGCGGGCATGAGATTCGCCCCTGGGAGAATATACCGGTCATCAGCTACCTGTTCCTCCGCGGCAAGTGCTCGAACTGCAAGACGCCAATCGGCAAGCGTTACCCCATCGTCGAACTGACCTGTGGCGTGCTCTCCGGCTACGTCGCCTGGCATTTCGGTTTTACCTGGCAGGCCGGGGCGATGCTGGTGTTGGCCTGGGGGCTGCTGGCGATGAGTCTGATCGATGCCGATCACCAGATTCTGCCGGACGTGTTGGTGCTGCCGCTGCTGTGGATGGGGTTGATCGTCAATTATTTCGAGCTGTTCATTAGCCTGGAGGATGCGCTGTGGGGCGCAATTGCCGGTTACCTGAGCCTATGGTCGGTGTACTGGCTGTTCAAGCTGATCACCGGCAAGGAAGGCATGGGTTACGGCGACTTCAAACTGCTGGCCATGCTCGGCGCCTGGGGTGGCTGGCAGATTCTGCCGCTGACCATTCTGCTGTCCTCGCTGGTCGGGGCGGTGCTAGGTGTAATCATGCTGCGCATGCGTGGCAGTGATTCAGGCACGCCGATTCCCTTCGGCCCCTATCTGGCGATCGCCGGGTGGATCGCGTTGCTTTGGGGCGATGTGATTACCGGGAGTTATTTGAAGTTCGCCGGGTTCTGACGCTCCTCTAGCTCCCGGCGCCTCGTGCGGATTCGCGGCAGGGCGCCGCTCCTACAGCCCGTAGCCCGGATGAAAGCCGGGGATCGCCGATACATTTCCCCAGATTGCACGGTCTACCGCCTGAGGTTCGCTGGTTTCGATCCGCGGTCGCGTATTTGTAGGAGCCCCACCTCGGGGCGAAGCTTTTGAATTTAGCGCTGCCCCTCAGAATCATTCACCGCGGGGCGCGGCTCCTACATGAGCTCGAGGCGCACACGCGGTTCGCATCATCAAGCAATCCCCCCTACAATCGCGGCCTTGAGAGATAGCAAGGCTGCATTGGCGTTATGAAACCCTGGATACTCGGCCTGACCGGCGGCATTGGCAGCGGCAAGAGCGCGGTGGCGCAAGGCTTTATGGAGCGCGGCGTGCATGTGGTCGATGCTGACCACGCGGCGCGCTGGGTAGTCGAGCCGGGCCGACCGGCACTGGCGAAGATCGCCGAGCACTTCGGTGACAGCGTGCTGCAGACCTCCGGCGAGCTGGACCGCACCGCGCTACGTAAGCTGATATTCGCCGACTCCGAGCAGCGTCGATGGCTGGAGAGCCTCCTGCACCCGCTGATCGGCGCGGAAATCATTCAGGTGCTGGCACGTGCTGAGTCGCCTTATGCGATCCTGGTTTCGCCGCTGCTGGTCGAGTCCGGCCAGCGGCAGATGACCCAGCGCGTGCTGGTGGTCGATACACCTGCCGAATTGCAGATCCAACGCACCATCGCCCGCGACCAAAGCTCGGAAGAGCAGGTTCGCGCCATCATGCAGGCACAGGCTAGCCGCGAAGAGCGGCTGCGTCATGCCGATGACGTGCTGGTCAATGATCGCGATATGGCCTGGCTGGACGCCGAGGTCGAGCGCCTGCACAACTTTTACCTGACCCTGCGCGGAGGCCAGCCATGACTACGACCGTTCAATGCCCCACCTGTGGCGCGCCCGTCGAGTGGAAGACCGAAAACACCTATCGCCCGTTCTGCAGCGAACGTTGCAAGCTGATCGACCTGGGCGCCTGGGCCGCCGAAGAACATGCGATCCCTGGCAACGATCTGGAAGACGAGATGTTCAGCGGCGATCTGCCGACACGGCCGCATTGATCGGCCCGATGTAGGAGCCCCGCCACGGAGAGTAATGCTGTTCACATAAGTAACGGTCCAACGCGATCAGTCCCCTCGCCCATCTGGGGAGAGGGTAAGGACGGGCCGCGTTCGGAGAGTGAGAAGACTGGCAGTTTTGCGGTGTTTCCAGCCCTCGCCCCAGCCCCCCTCCCATAAATGGGAGGGGGGAGCCAAAAGCATGCAACGTTAAGTGAACAGCTTTACGCCTCAAAGGAAAGCTTCTGACTTTAGCCTTGACACAACCATTCGCCGCGAGACGCGGCTCCCACACAAGCGAAGCAGTGGATGCCTCAGGGCCGCATAAAGGCGTAGTCGCGATCATCGTCGAGGTTGTCGGCGAGAAACTGCAGTTCGTGGGCCAGTTCCCGGGCATCACGCAGCGCCTTGTTCTGCTGCACGACCTCAGCCAATAGTGCACGCAATGCCATCACAGGCTCGTAGCCCTGAGCCTCGGCGTCATGCAGATCGCCCTCGAGTGCCTTTCTCGCCCAACTGTGAATACTCATGTCGAATCCCTCGGAGGCCTTTTTCACAGCATGGCGGCAGGCACGCTCCGAGCATTGACCGGGATCAACCCTGCCAGCGGCATTCAATCGGCCAATACGGCGTCATTCATTCGCCGCGATCGTTTTCCTTCCAGGGCGCCTGCAGATAGCGGCTGCGGTTGAAGGTCTCCAGCCAGTCCGGATAGAACACCACCAGCGCCGTGACGATGGTGCCGTTGATGAAGGCCTCGGGGAACGCCACCAGCCACAGGTAGCCGGCGAAGTCGTCCAGCCAGGGCGGCATGGGGAACAGGCCGTCCATCCACAGCAAGGCGAGACCGCCGAGCAGGGTCATCAGCGTCGCCAGCGCGGCCGGGAAGAACCCGCAGAAGAAGATGTAGACGAACAGGTTGCGCGGCTGCGCGCGCTCGACCCGGATGGCGCAAAGCTCGGTAACCAGCACCGGGATCAGCACCAGCAGCACGCCATTGATGCCGAGCGACGCCAGGTCCATGCGCCCGATAGCCAGCAGGCCAAGCTGCGCCGCCAGGCCAGCGAGTACGGCAAGCGGCCAGTCGAGCAGCAGGGTGACCGCGGTCATGCCGACGAAGTGATAGGAAAGCCCGGAATCGAAATCGCGGCGCACCAGCCACAACAAGAACAGCCCGAGCATGGTGCCGAACAACAGATGCTGGCGGCGCAGGTCGCTGAACAGCTCGACCCAGGGCGCGCGAGCGACCGCCCAGAGCAGTGCCAGCCCGTAGATCAGCCAACCGCCGAACAAGGTGGAAAATGCCAGCAGGTTGGAAGCGATCATGCGTGCGTACCCTAATGCCTGTCAGTTAAGGTTTTTTTAGGACGATACCGCTGTATCTAGTCGTCATCCAGGACACAAGGGCTTCGCGGACAAGTCCGCTCCCACAAGGATCACCGTAGCCACGCTGAGAGCACTGAACAGCTGGGGAGCGGACTTGTCAGCGACAGTTCTTTGATTCACGAGCGCTATCGCTATCCGCTGCTGCTTGATCAGATGAAAATGCCGCGATCCTGTAAAGCAATCACGGGCGTCTATCTGACAGGCATAGCGCGCACCCGTTTCTTCGTTCATTGCCATGGCAGGCAGTCTACACCGGCGCCCTGGAGGGTTTTTGACAACGGAGCGAGCGGAAATGCGCCTGCATCTTCATTGCCCGCAGACAATCACAGCCTGGACCGACTCCCGCCGCCGACCAGGAAGGTTTCGGAGACAGGCACTACGCACGATGTCAGCTGTTGCAGGCACTGGCAGGCAGGTCGGCGCTCCGGCTAAGCTTTGGACATGGACGACTCCGATTACCTGCGCCTACTTACGCACCAGGCCGAACAGGCCAATGCCTTTCTCTCCAACGCGAGGAAGTGGGAACGCGAGCGCTGGGTTTGTCAGCGCCTGCTGCAAGCGCTGAACGTGCGCCACCATAACGAAGATTTCACGCCCAGCGGCCAGGAACCGCCGGACGTGCTGTTTCGAGATGCCAATTTCGAAGTGTTCTTCGTGCTCGACGAAGGGCGACGCCTCAATGACGAGTGGCGTGCCGAGCTGGAAAGGCGCCGCAGCGCTTTTTCCCTGAGCCAGCTGGTACGCCGCGAAGCACGCCCCAAGCGCATTGCAGCCAGCGAGATGCAGGCGCGCCTGGCGCCGACCTTGCGCAAGAAGGCACACAACTACCGTGAGCGCGGCCTCGATCTGGGCGAACTCGACCTGGTCGCCTTCGTCAGCCTCAAGCGCGCCGTGCTCGACTGCAACAGCCATTTCCCGCCTCCGACCGAATACCTGCGCCAGGGCTGGCGCTCGTTGTCACTGGTCGGCCCGCGCTTCGCCCGCGTGCTGTTCGCCCATCCGGACGCGCCGGACTTTCTGCGACAGAATCTCGGACGCAGCCTGCTGTTCGACATCGGTATCGACCTGTGAGCCCGCTGCAGGAATTGCTCGCCGCGGTGCCGCAGGTCGGCCAGGTACGCTGGATAGGCGTTCGCCCAAGGGCGCGCGAGGCAATACTCGAAGTCGAGGCCGTGGAAGCCCGACGCGAAGCCGGCCTGACCGGCGATCACAGCCGCCCCGGGCCGCGCAATGCACGGCAGGTCACGCTGATTCAATGGGAGCACCTGGCAGTCGTCGCCGCCCTGCTCGGCCGCGATGCGCCCATGCAGCCGAGCGAGCTACGGCGCAACATTGCGGTCGCCGGCATCAACCTGTTCAGCCTGAAAGGTAGGCGCTTTCGCATTGGCCAGGCGCTGCTGGAGACCACTGGCTGGTGCCAGCCCTGTGCGCGTCTCGAGGAACGCCTTGGCCCCGGCACCTTCCAGGCCATGCGCGGCCATGGCGGCATCACCGCTCGTGTAATCGAGGGCGGCATCATCCGCCTGGACGACGTCGTGAGCGTGCAAGCCATTGACCCAATATCTGACCCGCAGAACAACGACGCTCGCCAAGGCTGGCGGGCACGCCTAGCAGGCCGTTGAAAAACGTAGGCGACGACTGCATGAATGCAGGAGGTAGAACGAAGCAGGAAGCCCGAGCCGAGGCAGCCAATGCAATACCGATGGCGGCCCCGCAAAAACAGGCGAAAAACGGTCGGAGTCGCGCTCGACTTTACGAACTGTAAATGAGCATTTTGATGGAGGCGCCTAGATCGGACTCGTGCACGAGCCTGTTTTTAACGCAGCAGTGGCAACGCAGATAGTTTTTCAACAGCCTGCTAAGATAGCCGCATTCAAGCAGAGGCCTCCCCATGACCAGCCGCCTGAGCCCCGAAGACCAGCAGAAAGTCGACCACTACCTGAGCGCACCGCAGCATCAGGTCGAACGTCAGCCGTTTCGCGTCTGGCGCCTACTCACCGTGGTACTGGTCGTCGTCATCGGCCTGGGTCTGCTGAGCCGCTTTCTGAGTCGACTGGTGCTATGAGCTGCCTCGCGCTCGCCCTCTCGCACTCACTCCGTCTTTTTCAAAGCCTTGTGAGCATTATCCATGTCCCATCGCATCGTGATTGTCGGCGGCGGCGCCGGCGGTTTGGAGCTGGCCACCCGCCTTGGTAGAAAACTCGGCAAGAGCGGCGCCGCCCGGATCATCCTGGTCGACGCCAACCTCACCCATATCTGGAAGCCCCTGCTGCACGAAGTGGCCGCCGGCTCGCTGAACTCCTCGGAAGACGAACTGAACTACGTGGCCCAGGCCAAGTGGAATCATTTCGAGTTTCAGCTCGGGCGCATGTCCGGCCTGGACCGTGCCGGCAAGAGCATCACCCTGGCGCCCACGCTGGATGACGACGGCCAGGTGCTGATGCCTGAACGCCGCATCGCCTATGACAGCCTGGTGATCGCCGTGGGCAGCACCACCAATGACTTCGGCACGCCTGGCGCAGCCGAGCACTGCATATTCCTCGACACGCGGGCACAGGCCGAGCGCTTCCACCGGCGCATGCTCAGCCACTATCTGCGTGCGCACGCCAACGAGAGCGAGGACGGCTCGAAGATCGACATCGCCATCGTTGGCGCCGGCGCCACGGGGGTCGAGCTGGCAGCCGAGCTGCACCATGCTGCCAAGCAGTTGGCCGCCTATGGTCTTAATCGCATTCGCCCGGAAGACATGCGCATCACCCTGATCGAGGCCGGGCCGCGCGTGCTGCCGGCGTTGCCCGAACGCATCGCCCGCCCGGTGCACCAGACACTGGAGAAGCTCGGCGTCACGGTACTGACCGGCGCGGCAGTCAGCGAAGTGACGGCCGATGGCCTGAAGACCGCCGATGGCAATTTCATACCGGCGAGCCTGAAAGTCTGGGCGGCCGGCATCCGCGCGCCCGGCTTTCTCAAGGATATCGACGGCCTGGAAAGCAACCGCATCAACCAGTTGCAGGTGCGCCCGACGCTGCAGACGACGCTGGATGACGACGTATTCGCCTTCGGCGATTGCGCGGCCTGCCCGCAGCCGGGTAACGACGGCCGCAACGTGCCGCCGCGCGCCCAGGCGGCGCACCAGCAGGCATCGCTGCTGGCCAAGTCGCTGCGTTTGAAGATCAGTGGTCAGTCGCTGCCGGAGTATCGCTATCGCGACTATGGCTCGCTGATCTCGCTGTCGAGCTTCTCGGCGGTCGGCAATCTGATGGGCAATCTCACTGGCAGCGTGATGCTCGAAGGCTGGTTGGCGCGAGTGTTCTACGTATCGCTTTACCGCATGCACCAGATGGCGCTGTACGGCACCCTGCGTACGCTGCTGCTGATGCTCAGCGATCGCATCGGGCGCAGCACCGAGCCGCGCCTCAAGCTGCACTAAAAGCAGCCGCAGAGCGGCCTTCTGATGACCCTCTCCCATTCATGGGAGAGGGGCGACAAGCAAGTCTCGTAGGCTGGGCTTCAGCCCACCCTACGAACTGCCATTCATAGGCGAGGGTCAGCAGACATGCGGGATGCGAACCCGTGGGAGCGGACTTGTCCGCGAGCTTTTGCTGTTCATATTCGCGGGCAAGTCCGCTCCCACAAAAGCAGCGTGGCTACCACCTGAACGGTTTCCACAACGCAGAAACGAAAAAGCCCGCACTAGGCGGGCTTCGTCGTTGTGGTGGTGGGTCGTGTAGGATTCGAACCTACGACCAATTGGTTAAAAGCCAACTGCTCTACCAACTGAGCTAACGACCCAAATATGGTCGGGGTAGGGGGATTCGAACTCCCGACATCTTGCTCCCAAAGCAAGCGCGCTACCGGACTGCGCTATACCCCGTAAGGAAGTTGGCTCCGCGACCTGGACTCGAACCAGGGACCCAATGATTAACAGTCATTTGCTCTACCGACTGAGCTATCGCGGAACTTCGGTCTTCCATCTCTGCTGCGTTTCAGCTTTTGCTTTACCGCTTCAGAGGCGCGCCATTTTACGTAGCAAAAATTCCCTGTCAACCCCCGCAAACTGCTTTTATGACAATGCTTTGCGACGCGAGCATGGACTACTATATGTTTCATTGAACTGCGGCAGCGTGCAGGACGCGCCAGCCGATGACGCCAGCCAGGACAGTCCATGAGCAAGCAGGACAAGCCCCCCGTTCATCCCAAGGTGGTCAGCCTCGCCAGCCGCGGCATCCAGCCGCGCTTCGGCGATCTGGTGCAGGCCTGCCGCAAGCTGGTGATGAACCGTCTGGCGGAGCACCTCGGCGGTGTGTTCGGCCAGGTCGATGACACCCTGTTCGAGTGCGCGGAAAAAGCCGAGAACAACAAGGTGCAGACCCTGTTCTTCGACAGCATGCGCGAGATTCGCCGGCAGCGCCCTCAGATCGAGCGCAGCTACCATCAGAAGATCGCCAGCAATTTCTCCGACTTCCTCGATGGCAAGCTGCAGAACCCGACCATCGCCGAGGTCGACCCGGAGCAGCTGGCGCTGGTGCAGAACGAGGATTACGAGGAGACCTTGCAGGTCACCAATATGGTCAGCCGGGTCAAGGCGCGCTGCACCGAGCCGCTGTTCGGTCTGGACCAGCGCCTGGCCCTGCTCAACAACGGCCAGAAGCTCGGCGAGGACAGCAACCCCTTCGGCCCGCAGGCCATCGCTCAGGCCTTTCGCGACGCCTTGGCGCCCTGCCCTTTTCCGCTGCAGATCAAGACGATCCTTTACATGCTCTTCGATAAGCATGTCATGCACAGCCTCGATTCACTCTACGGCGCACTCAACCAGCGCCTGATCGATGCCGGTGTGCTGCCAAATCTCAAGTACAGTGCGATGATCAATCCGGGCGTCAACCGCCCTGCCGCCAAGCCAGAGGTTACGACCCAGGCAGCGGACAGGCCAGGCACCGTGTCCACGCCTATGGAACAGGCACTGCTCGATCTGGACCTCAGCGCACCGCCGCCGAGTGACCAGGGCGCGCTGTTCAGCGGCCTGTCCAGCCTGCTTGACGAGCGCCGCCACAGCCACCCCGACAAGCCGCTGCTGGGTGGCACACGCAGCATCGTCAGCTTCTCCCCGCGCGAGGCCAACCGCACCTACAGCGCCAGCGAGCTGCTCGCCGCACTCAACCGCATGCAGCAGCAGTCGGCCCACGAACTCGCTCAGCGCCTGCACAAGCCCCAGGCGGTAGAAGGTCTCAAGGCTGACCTGCAGCAGCAGCTGGAAGCGCACAGCAGCCTGCCGGGCGACAGTAAGGTATCCGGCCGGGAAGCCGACGTGATCGACCTGGTCGGCATGCTGTTCGACTTCATCCTCGATGACGAGAACCTGCCGGACGCCTGCAAGACGGCGCTTTCGCACCTGCACACGCCCTATCTGAAGATCGCCCTGCTGGACAAGGCCCTGTTCACCCAGCACCACCACCCGGCCAGGCGCCTGCTCAACACCATGGCCCAGGCAGGCGTGCTGTATGGCAATGAAGGCGATGAACGCGGCCTGCTGGCCAAGATGCACTGGGTGGTCGAACGGGTGATTCATGGTTTCAGCGGCGACCTGGGGTTGTTCGACAACCTGATCGAGGAGTTCAACGAGTACGTCCTCACACTGCGCCAAAAGGTCGAGCTGCGCGAACGCCGCGCGGTCGAGGCAGCCAAGGGCCGTGACCGCCTGCTCGGCGCGCGCGAGCAGTCCCTGGAGGTGATCCAGCGCTGCGTGAACCAGCGCGAATTGCCGGCGATCATCCGCAACTTTCTCGAACTGACCTGGGCCGATGTGCTGGTTTTCGTGCTGCTGCGCCATGGCGAGCAGAGCGCAGAGTGGCAGCGCGCCTGCGAAGTGGCCGAGCAACTGGCCTGGAGTGGCACCCCGCTCGGTGAAGAGCACAAGCAGCATCTGCATGAGATACGCGCGTCCATGCTCAGCGACCTGCGCAAGGGCCTGGAATTGCTCGGCGGCTACCACGAAGATGGCATCCGCCGCCTGCTGCAGGACCTGGTGGCCTGCCAGCAGGCAGTACAGGCCAGACAGCCGCAACTGGCCGCGCAGCTCAAGCCTGACCTGCCGCAAAGCCCGCTGGGCGCCATGCTCGGTGAGGATGCCGACCTGGCGAGCCAGGCGCCTTCACCCAGCGCGCTCTCGGCTCGCGCACAAAGCCTGGTCAGGGAACTGGCCAATGTCGAGTTCGGCACCTGGTTCGAGTTCGTCGAGGGCGGCAAGAGCCGCGTACTCAAGCTCTCCTGGTTCAGCCCGACCACGCACAACTACATGTTCGTCGACAACAGCGGCCAGCGCGTGGCGATCAAGCCGCTGACCCTGCTGGCCAGCGAAATGGAACAGGGTCTGGCCCGCATCGTTACCCCCGAACGCACGACTCCGCTCATGGATCGCGCATTGAATGCCATCTACCGTGTGCTGCAGCGTTTCACTGGACGCACAGCCGAACCCCGCTGAGGAATTTCCATGGAAGAGCGTCGCCAACACAGCCGCCATGGCACGGAAATGCAGCTGGAGGTCTTCGACCTGAACAGCGGCCAGCGCCTTGGCCGCATCGTCGACCTGTCCATCGATGGCTTCATGCTGTTCAGCGATACGCCGCATACCGCCGATGCCGTGCTGGAATGCCGCCTGGTCTGCACCTCGAACGCCGCCGTGGTGCAGGAGGTGCTCCTGGGCGCCGATTGCCTGTGGAGTCGCCCCGGCGCCGATGGTCAGCATTGCTGGGCCGGCTTTCACATCATCGACCTGGCCGAGGACCAGGCCAAGGCGCTGGAGAGTTTGCTGGCCAGGCTTTGAGCAGGCAGGGTGCGCTGTGCGCAACGCTATTCCAGCGTAGCCGGTACGCGGCGCCCTACGGCAACACAACGGCGCGGCAAACCCATCAGATAGCACAGCATGTGTTCGCGGCGGGGCGCCGCTCCTACAGTGCGAGAAAAAACGCCCAGGATCGCGGCACTTTCACTTGATCGAGCATTTGCGAGTGCCGCTCGCGAACCAAAGCGTTATCGCGGACAAGTCCGCTCCCACAGGAGATCAGCGCTCGCAGCACTGGGAGGGAATTCGTCCGCGAAGCTTTTTGCCCTGGATGACGACTACGTTATCGCGGAAAAGTCCACTCCCCCAGGGAACAGCGCTCGCAGCGCTGGCACAGTTTTCCTTGTGGGAGGAAATTCGTCCGCGAAGCTTCTTGCCCTGGATGACGACTACGTTATCGCGGACAAGTCCGCTCCCACAGGGGAACAGCGCTCGCAGCGCTGGCACAGTTTTTCTTGTGGGAGCGGACTCGTCCGCGAAGCTTTTTGCCCTGAATGACGACGACGGAACGGCGCCCGCCAATACCAATGAAAAAATGCCAATGCCGATCAGACAGGACTCCTGAGGAACCTTTCGCGGTAGCCCTCCCCGGAGCGAAGCTTTTCGCGGCCATGCGCAGCTTATGTCCGCAGCGCTACTGAAATAAAAAACGGAGCCTGAAGGCTCCGTTTTTCATCTGGCTAAGGCTTACTGCGCCAGCTTCTTGTAACGCACGCGGTGCGGCTGCGCGGCGGCTTCGCCCAGGCGCTTCTTGCGGTCGGCTTCGAACTCGGTGTAGTTGCCTTCGAAGAAGTTGACCTTGCCGTCGTCCTCGTAGGAGAGGATGTGCGTGGCGATACGGTCGAGGAACCAGCGATCGTGGGAAATCACGATGGCAGCGCCGGGGAAGTCCAGCAGCGCCTCTTCCAAAGCGCGCAGGGTTTCCACGTCGAGGTCGTTGGACGGTTCGTCGAGCAGCAGTACGTTGCCGCCCTGCTTGAGGGTCAGCGCCATGTGTAGGCGACCACGCTCACCGCCGGAGAGATCCTTGACGAACTTCTGCTGGTCGGCACCCTTGAAGTTGAAGCGCCCGACGTAACCGCGCGACGGCACCTCGTAGTTGCCAACCTTGATCATGTCGAAGCCGTCGGAAACCTGCTCCCACACGGTCTTGTTGCCTTCGAGCGCCTCGCGGCTCTGCTCGACGCTGGCGATCTGTACGGTTTCGCCGATCTCGATGCTGCCGGAGTCCGGTTGTTCCTTGCCAGTGATCATGCGCAGCAGGGTCGATTTACCGGCACCGTTACCACCGATCACGCCGACGATGGCGCCTTTGGGGATGCTGAACGACAGATCGTCGATCAGCACGCGGTCGCCAAAGGACTTCGACACGTTGACGAAGTCGATGACCTTGTCGCCCAGACGCGGACCGGCCGGGATGTAGATCTCGTTGGTCTCGCTGCGTTTCTGGAATTCCTGCGACTGCATTTCCTCGAAGCGCTGCAGACGCGCCTTGGATTTCGACTGCCGCGCCTTGGCGCCCTGGCGTACCCATTCCAATTCGGCCTTCATCGCCTTGGCGTGCGATGCCTCGGCCTTGGCTTCCTGAGCCAGACGGTTGGCCTTCGATTCCAGCCAGCCGGAGTAATTGCCCTCGTACGGGATACCGTGGCCGCGGTCGAGTTCGAGAATCCAGCCGGCCACGTTATCGAGGAAGTAACGGTCGTGGGTGATGGCCACCACGGTGCCGGGGAAGTCGTGCAGGAAGCGCTCGAGCCAGGCTACCGAGTCGGCATCCAGGTGGTTGGTCGGTTCGTCCAGCAGCAACATGTCGGGCGCCGACAGCAGCAGGCGGCACAACGCCACGCGGCGCTTCTCGCCACCGGACAGGTGTTCGATCTTGGCGTCCCATGGCGGCAGGCGCAGGGCGTCGGCCGCGACTTCCAGCTGGCGCTCCAGGTTGTGGCCATCGGAGGCCTGCAGGATGGCTTCGAGTTTGGCCTGCTCGGCGGCCAGTGCGTCGAAGTCGGCATCCGGCTCGGCATAGGCGGCGTACACCTCGTCGAGACGCGCCTGGGCCTGCTTGATCTCGCCTACGGCTTCTTCGACGATGTCGCGCACGCTCTTGCTCGGGTCGAGCTGCGGCTCCTGCGGCAGATAACCGACCTTGATCCCCGGCATCGGACGGGCTTCGCCGTCGATCTCGGTATCGACGCCGGCCATGATGCGCAGCAGGGTCGACTTACCGGCACCGTTGAGGCCCAGCACGCCGATCTTGGCGCCTGGGAAGAACGACAGGGAGATGTCCTTGAGAATTTCACGCTTCGGCGGGACGACCTTGCTGACCCGATGCATGCTGTAGACGTACTGAGCCATGGAGAACCTGACTGATGAGAATTGGGAGCTGGAAACGGCGCGCCATGCAGGTCGCGTGAAAACATGATGAATGCGTCGAGGGGCTATGTTCGCGTTAGCTGTTGTACACCCTGCAGGAGCGGATTTATCCGCGAAATTCGCGGCTGAAGCCGCTCCTACCGAGAGGCCAGGGTCGTTAACGTGCGCTAGCCATCAGTTTTCACACCACCTACGCGTACGCAATGTGCAGAGACCTTAGCCCCTGCCGGAGCGAACGCCAAGTACCGCGCGGACAGTTCACGCGCGCGGCGCAAAGCTACCGCAATGTACGTGACAGGGCAAACCTACGCTCGTCGGCGCAGCTGGCACTTGGCCACGTTTACAGGCATTCTACCCGGCTGACATGAGCATACGCCGGCTCATATGTCTCAAAGCTCAGATAGCTCAGCACTGGCTGCAGGTTCACAAACGTGTCGACTCCCTCATCCCTGCCTTCATCAACTCCGGGCGAGTCGCGCGCACCGAAGCGCGTAGCGCTGAGACGCGCGCTGTTGGTGCTGGTGTTAGCGATCCTGGGGTTACTGGCCTGGCAGTTGACGCAGGAATATCGCCAGTTGCTCGCCAGCCAGAAGCAACTGAGCCAGGGTTACGCCAGCCAACTGGCCAAGCATCTGAGCCTGAACATGCGCCTGAAAGCGCAGGCAGGCCAGGCAATGCTGCAAAACGCCCCGGCGCACGAAGGCGGCGTAAGCGAAGTGGTGGCGACGCTGCGCAGTATCTTTCCGACGCTGGACAGCATGGCCCGGCTCGATACCGAGGGGCAGTTGCTAGCCGACAGCGCCAGCGGATCGCGCGACCTCAGCTTCCTTCGCGACCTGCAGCGGCGCAGCGGCTCGGCGCCTTACCACTTCGCCTTCAGCGCACAGGGCGGTGGCGCGCTCTACTTGCTGCTGCGCCAGCCAGACGGCAGCCAGTATGTTCTGCGCATGCGCGCCAGTGCGCTGCGTAACTGGCTGCGCGAACAGCATCAGAGCGAATACCAGTGGTTGCTCGAAGACCTGCAAAGTCAGCGGGTAATCGCCCGCGCCGACGACCTGCAACAAGTTGGCAGCATCATCGCCCCGGTTACCGCAGCGGAGCAGGCGCAGAGCCTGGAACTGGTCGCCCTGCCCGGCAGCGACTGGCAATTGCGCGCCCTGTTCGATGCCGAGCGCGCCGGCAACGAGCTGATGCCGACCCTGGCCGGCAAATTCCTGCTGTTCGCCCTGTGCAGCCTGCTGACCCTGGCGGCCTTGTACGGCCTGCAACGCGAGCAACGCCGCCTACAACGCCTGAACACCGAATCGCGCCGCTCTCTGCGCCAGGCCGCCAGCGCCCTCGGCGCCGTCGAAGAGCGCATTCTGGTGACCCAGGCCGACGGCAAGTTGCGCTACCTCAACCCACAGGCCGAGACGCTGTTCGGCATCAGCAGCGAAGCGGCCTGGGACATGCACCTGCTGGACCTGCTGCCCGATCTCGACCCGCTGCTGCTCAATAGCCCGCAACCGGCCAATGATCTGGGACCGGAGCTGGTCAGAGTCGAAAGCGAGGGCCGCGCACGACTGTTCGCCGTGACCCGCAGCGATATCAGCGAGATCGGTCGCCAGGCCGGCTACGTCTGGGTGCTGCGCGACGTGACCAACGAGCAGCAGGCCATGCGCGTGCTGCAGGAAACCCGCCGGCGCTATCAGGACATTTTCGAAGGCACCGGCGTGGCCCTGTGCGTGCTCGACCTTTCCGGCGTGCGCAGCCTGTTGCTGCAACACAAACTGCGTGACGCAGCAGGCCTGCAACGTTGGCTGCGCGCCGATGCCGAGCATCAGGAACTGCTGGTCGAGCAGTTGCGCATCACCGAGGCCAACCAGGTTGCCCTCAACCTGCTCGGGGTGAAGAGCACCGAGCAGGCCTGGCAGCAACTGATCGACAACGGCCCCATTCATCCGGACGACCTGCGCTATCGACTGGCCGTGGCCGTACTCGAAGGCCCCAACCTGGTGGAACTGGAAACCCAGTTGGTCACCGCACAGGGCCTGCAACGTCACGTCTGGCTGGTACTGCGCCTGCCGGAAATGATCCAGGATTATCAGGCCGTCACCCTGAGCATCAGCGACATCACCAGCCGCAAGCGCATCGAGCTGTCGCTGATCGAGCGTGAGCGCTTCTGGTCGGAAGTGGTGCGCTCGGTGCCTGATCTCCTCTACGTGCATGACATGCAGAGCCGGCAGGTGCTGTTCAGCAACCACAGCCTGGGCCAGCAACTGGGTTACAGCAAAGCCGAGCTGCGCGCCATGCGCGAGGACTTCTGGGTGCAGGTACTGCACCCGGACGACGCCGAATACTACTGGCGCATCCGCAACTTGCAAAAAGTGGTCGGCGACGGCGTGCTGCTCGAGTCTGTGCTGCGCTGGCGTCATCGCAATGGCCAGTGGCACTGGTTCAGCATCCGCGAGCAGGCCCTGGCACGCGACGATCGCGGCCGGGTCAGCCGTCTGATCGGCGTGGCCAAGGACATCACAGAACAGATCGAGCGCAACCAGTCGCTGCGCGATAACGAGCAGCGTTATCGCCTGCTGGCAGAAAGCATCAGCGATGTGATCTTCTCCACCGACAGCGCGCTGAGCCTCAACTATGTCAGCCCCTCGGTCGAGCCGGTGCTGGGTTATACCGTCAACTGGATGATGGCCAACAGTTTTTACGGCCTGGCGGCCAATCCGCAGCAACTGGACGGCCTCAACCTGCTGCTCGATCGCATTCGCGATGCGCTCGGCGAGCGCGACCGCCTCAATCGCCTACGCGACGAACTGCCGGATCAGTTGTTCGTCTTCGATTGCCTGCGCGCCGATGGCCACAAGATTCCGGTGGAGCTGCGCCTGGTGCTGATGTGGGACGAGAACGGTCGCTTCGAAGGCATCCTCGGCGTTGGCCGCGACATCAGCCAGCAACGCCGTGCGGAAAAAGACCTGCGCATGGCGGCCACGGTCTTCGAACACTCCACCGCTGCGATTCTGGTGACCGACCCGGCCGGCTATATCGTTCAGGTCAACAAGGCGTTCAGCCGCGTCAGCGGGTATTCGGCCGGCCAGGTACTCGACCAGTTGCCCGGTATGCTGACCGCCGACCGCCAGCAGGCGACCCACATGCAGTACATCCTCGGCCAGCTCAACCAGCGCGGCAGTTGGGAAGGCGAGGTGTGGCTCAAGCGCAAGGGCGGCGAGAACTTCCCGGCCTGGGTCGGCATCACCGCAGTGCATGACGAGGAAGGCGACCTGGTCAGCTACGTGTGCTTCTTCAGCGACATCAGCGAGCGCAAGGCCAGCGAACAGCGTATCCACCGTCTGGCCTACTACGACGCCCTGACCCATCTGCCCAACCGCACCCTGTTCCAGGATCGCCTGCACAGCGCCCTGCAGCACGCCGAGCGGCACAGCGAATGGGTGGTGCTGATGTTCCTCGACCTTGACCGCTTCAAGCCGATCAACGACTCGCTCGGCCATGCCGCCGGCGACCGCATGCTCAAGGACGTGGCCGTGCGCCTGTCCGCCTGCGTCGACGGCGACGACACCGTGGCGCGCATGGGTGGCGACGAGTTCACCCTCCTGCTGCAGCCACGCGCGACCCGCGAGGGCGCGCTCAACCGCGCCATTCATGTCGCAGAGCAGATTCTCTCCAGCCTGGCCCGCCCCTTCGTCCTCGAAGGCCGCGAGTTCTTCGTCACCGCCAGTATCGGTATCGCCCTCGCGCCGCAGGACGGCAACGAACTGAGCCAGTTGATGAAGAACGCCGACACCGCCATGTACCACGCCAAGGAGCGCGGCAAGAACAACTTCCAGTTCTACCAGGCCGACATGAACGCCAGCGCCCTGGAACGTCTGGAGCTGGAAAGCGACCTGCGCCACGCCCAGGAACAGGGCCAGTTTGTGCTGCATTACCAGCCGCAGTTTTCCGGCGATGGCCGCCGCCTCACCGGCGTCGAAGCGCTGCTGCGCTGGAATCACCCGAGCCGCGGCCTGGTGCCGCCGGATGACTTCATCCCGGTGCTGGAGGAGCTTGGTCTGGTGGTGCAGGTCGGCGAGTGGGTGCTGGAAGAGTCGTGCAGGCAGCTCAAAGCCTGGCACGAAGAGAAGATTCGCATCCCCAAAATTTCGGTCAACCTGTCGGCCCGCCAGTTCGGCGAGGGCGACCTGACGGCGCGTATCGCCACCATTCTGGAAAGAGCCGGCGTAGCCCCGGCGTGCCTGGAGGTGGAGCTGACCGAAAGTATCCTGATGCGCGACGTATCCAGCGCGATGCAGACGCTCAACGAGCTCAAGCGCCTCGGCCTGTGCATCGCGGTGGACGATTTCGGCACCGGCTACTCCTCGCTGAACTACCTCAAGCAATTCCCCATCGACGTGTTGAAGATCGACCGCAGCTTCGTCGATGGCCTGCCCGATGGCGAACAGGACGCGCAGATCGCCCGGGCCATCATCGCCATGGCGCACAGCCTGAACATGATGGTGATCGCCGAAGGCGTGGAAAGTCATGCCCAACTGGAGTTCCTGCGCGAGCATGGCTGCGACGAAGTCCAGGGCTACCTGCTCGGCAGGCCGATGCACGCTCGCCAGTTCAGCGCAGAGTTCGGCGACGCAGCGCTGTTCCTGTTCAGCTGAACAGGAACAGCGGACTGGGCTGGCGCGCTGCCAGTTGCGGCCAGGATCCAGCATGAAGGCCTTTTGTCAGGCTCATGACCGACCTTCATATGCCTGAATGCGACCTTTGCGGTAGAATCCGCCCCCTCTTTCCACCGCCCAGCTGATTTCAGGGGACCGCCATGTTCAGCCGTGATTTGACCCTCGCTCGTTTTGACGCCGAACTCTTTGCCGCTATGGAGCAGGAAGCCCAGCGCCAGGAAGAGCACATCGAGCTGATCGCCTCGGAAAACTACACCAGCCCGGCGGTGATGGAAGCTCAGGGCAGCGTGCTCACCAACAAGTACGCAGAAGGCTACCCGGGCAAGCGTTACTACGGCGGTTGCGAGTACGTCGACGTGGTCGAGCAGCTCGCCATCGACCGCGCCAAGGAGCTGTTCGGCGCCGACTACGCCAACGTCCAGCCGCACTCCGGCAGCCAGGCCAACAGCGCCGTGTACATGGCCCTGCTCAACGCCGGCGACACCGTACTGGGCATGAGCCTGGCCCACGGCGGCCACCTGACCCACGGCGCCAGCGTCAGTTTCTCCGGCAAGATCTACAACGCCGTGCAGTACGGCATCACCGACGCCGGCCTGATCGACTATGACGAAGTCGAGCGCCTGGCCGTCGAGCACAAGCCGAAGATGATCATCGCCGGCTTCAGCGCCTATTCGCAGGTGCTGGACTTCCCGCGTTTCCGCGCCATTGCCGACAAGGTCGGTGCCTATCTGTTCGTCGACATGGCGCACGTGGCAGGTCTGGTCGCCGCCGGCCTGTACCCGAACCCGGTGCCGTTCGCCGACGTGGTCACCACCACCACCCACAAGACCCTGCGCGGCCCGCGCGGCGGCCTGATCCTGGCGCGCAAGAACGAAGAGCTGGAGAAGAAGTTCAACTCCGCGGTTTTCCCGGGCGGCCAGGGTGGCCCGCTGGAGCACGTTATCGCCGCCAAGGCCGTGTGCTTCAAGGAAGCCCTGCAGCCTGAGTTCAAGGCCTACCAGGCTCAGGTCATCAAGAATGCCCAGACCATGGCCCAGGTGTTCATCGACAACGGCTACGACGTGGTTTCCGGCGGTACGCAGAACCACCTGTTCCTGCTCTCGCTGATCAAGCAGGACATCACCGGTAAGGATGCCGACGCTGCCCTCGGCCGCGCTTTCATCACCGTGAACAAGAACAGCGTACCGAATGACCCGCGTTCGCCGTTCGTCACCTCCGGCCTGCGTATCGGCACCCCGGCCGTGACCACTCGTGGTTTCAAGGAAGACGAGTGCCGCCAACTGGCGGGCTGGATCTGCGAAGTTCTGGCCAACATCGGCAACGATGAAGTCGAAGGCCGCGTGCGCGAGCAGGTCAAGGCGCTGTGCGCCAAGTTCCCGGTGTACGCCAACTGAGGCGACACCTGAAACGAAGAAGCCCGCCGATTGGCGGGCTTCTTTTTGCCTGGGATTTGCCTCAGGCCGGCTGTTTCACATAACGCGCCAGCTGCGCGTCACGGCTCATCACGTCGAGAGTGGCGGCCAGTACCTGCTCGCTGGTGGCATCGGCCTCGCTGAAGATGGTCCCGAAGTTGTCTTGAGTGACCTTGGCGAAATGCGCGCGGTCCTCGGCTTCGACACCCAGCAAAGTGGCGTAGGCATCCAGCGCTTCGCCCTGGCCCATGGCCATGTCTTCGGCGATGGAATCGAGCATGCCGTTCATCGCCAGCATGGAGCGACCACCGTAACCCAACACGGCGCTGGTATCGCAACCGTTGGTACCGGAAGTCATACCGAAGGTGGCGTTACCCGAAGTACCGTTGGTGGTGGTGGCGAGGAAGTGCGGAGCCATGCCGCGTTGCCCTTCGAACAGCATGTTGCCCCAGCCGCAGCCATTGCCGCCCGCTGCATCGGCAAACGCGCCGACACTGGCCATGCTCAACAGACCAAATACCAAACCCTTGCCCAGCAGTCGCTTGCTCATATCTATCGCTCCGCAATATCGAGTAATAAAAACCGCATAAGGAGCTTCGGCGAGACTTGGCTACCTGTCAAACTGATGTGCATCAGTTGTGCGCCACGGCACAGGGGTTAGAGTACGTGGCCAGCAGCCTTGGCTATAGTGATGTAAACCCTTCAGGAGTACCGGCATGAGCGAATCAGCCAACGAGCGTCGGCGCTTTCAGCGCATCGCCTTCGACGCCCCCACCGTAATCGCACAGGGCGAGCGGCAATGGTCGGCGGCTCTGCACGATATTTCACTCAAGGGCCTGCTGATCACCACACCGCGCGACTGGAGCGGGGATCCGAATCAGCCCTTCGAGGCCGTGATCGAACTGGGTGGCGAAGCCAGGGTGAAGATGGAGGTGGTGCTGACACGCACCCAGCCAAAGTCTTTGGGTTTCGTCTGCCGCCATATCGATCTGGACTCCATCAGCCATCTGCGCCGCCTGGTCGAACTCAACCTGGGCGATGAGCAGCTGCTGGAACGGGAACTGGCGGCGCTCGGCGAAGGCGACTGAGCCGCGCTCAATGGCGCTTGCGCGCCGCCTCGTCCTTACGCTGCTGGCGCTGTTGACGCAGCGCCTGGATGCGCAGCGCCTCACCATGCGCCTCGTGCGACTGCGCGGCCTTGGCGTCGAAGTTGAAAGCGCGGGAAAAGAAATCGAAGAACAAAAACATGATGGCGTCTCCTTCAAGTGGATACGCCTTCATGCTGCTCGCCGATAGCCTGCTACCTATTGATCTGCGTCAGTTTTCGCCAGGCCCAGTTGGCGACAGAACGCCGCAGTCCAGAATCGCGGCTAAAGCCCCTCCCACAGCGGACTCCCGGCACCTGTGGGAGGGGCTTTAGCCGCGACTTTAGTTACTCGAACAGCGCATCCAGCGCCTGCTCCAGGCGAGTCACCGCGATGATCTGCAGACCCGGCGGCGCTTCTTTCGGCGCATTGCCCTTGGGCACGATGGCGCGCTTGAAGCCGTGCTTGGCCGCCTCCTTGAGACGCTCCTGGCCGCTCGGCACCGGGCGGATCTCGCCGGACAGGCCGATCTCGCCGAACACCAGCAGATCATGCTGCAACGGCCGGTTGCGCAGGCTGGAAATCACCGCTGCCATCAGCGCCAGATCGGAGGCCGTCTCCAGTACCTTCACCCCGCCGACCACGTTGAGAAACACGTCCTGATCATAGGTCGGGATACCACCGTGGCGGTGCAGCACCGCCAGCAGCATGGCCAGGCGGTTCTGATCCAGGCCCAGGGTGACGCGGCGCGGGTTACCCAGGTGGCTGGTGTCGACCAGCGCCTGCACTTCCACCAGCATCGGCCGCGAGCCTTCCCAAGTGGCCATCACGACACTGCCGGGCACCGCCTCCTGCGCGCGGGTGAGAAAGATCGCCGAGGGGTTGGACACTTCCTTGAGGCCCTTGTCGGTCATGCCGAACACGCCCAGTTCGTTGACCGCGCCGAAACGATTCTTCACCGCCCGCAGCAGGCGCAGGCGACCGTCGGACTCGCCCTCGAAATACAGCACGGTATCGACCATATGCTCCAGCACGCGCGGGCCGGCCAGCGCGCCCTCCTTGGTGACGTGGCCGACCAGGAAGATCGCCGTGCCGCTCTGTTTGGCGAAGCGCACCAGCAGCGCCGCACTCTCGCGCACCTGGGCCACGCCGCCGGGTGCCGACTGCAGCTGCTCGGTGAAGATGGTCTGGATCGAGTCGATCACCATCACCTTGGGCTTTTCCTGGCGCGCGGTGGCGATGATCGACTCGATGCAGGTCTCGGTCATTACCTTGAGCTTGTCCTGTGGCAGGTCCAGGCGCCGCGCGCGCATGGCCACCTGCTGCTGCGACTCCTCGCCGGTAACGTACAACGCTGGGAAATGCTGAGCGACATTGCACAGGGTCTGCAACAGGATGGTCGACTTGCCGATGCCCGGGTCGCCGCCGATCAGCACCACCGAACCATCGACCAGGCCACCACCGAGTACCCGGTCCAGCTCGCTGGAGGCGGTAGAGAAACGCGGAATTTCCTCGACACTGACCTCGGCCAGGGTCTTGATATTGGCCTTGTCCCCGGCCCAACCGGTGCGCCCGCTGGGCGTGGCGCCCTCGACCACGGTTTCCACCAGGGTGTTCCAGGCGCCGCACTCACCACACTGCCCCGCCCACTTGGGAAAGGTGGCGCCGCACTCGGTGCAGCCGTACATGCGTTTTGCCTTGGCCATTGCGATCGATCCTGCCGCTGAACGAAGGCTGGAACGATACCGAACAACTGGATAAATTTACAGACCACGTCCACTTCGCTCGGAACGCTTCCATGCAGATCCAACTGCTGCCAACCACTGCCGAACAGCTGCCGCTGCTGGCCAATCTGTACCAGTTCTATGCCTATGAAAGCTCCGACTGGGAGCAGGAAGACGTGGAAACGGACGGTCGTTTCTATATCCACCAGCCACACTTGCAGCGCTACTGGCAGGAGCCGGGCTGGAGCGCGCAACTGATCCTCGCTGATGGATTCATAGCCGGTTTTCTGTTGATCGAGCGCAGCGAATTGCCGGGTATCGAGGCACCGGAGTTCGCCGACCTGTTCATCCTGAAAAAGTATCGTCGTCGCGGCATCGGCCGTGCACTGATGCAACAGGTCATGGGCGACGGCCGCCCGTGGCTGCTGCGCTACTACCGCCAGGACGAGCTGGCGTGCGCCTTCTGGCAGCAGCTTCTGGGCGAGTGGCCGAGACCGGCGCGCACGGTGTGGACGGAAGAAGAGGCGGACGGGCTGCTCACCTACCTGATCAACCCGCCCGTGCATTGAAGCGGGGTCACCCCGCAATGGCGGTAGGAGTAGCTTCAGCCACGAACAGCTGTGCAGCGAGATTTGCGGCTGAAGCCGCCCCTACGGAGGTTTGCCGTCAGCCGCCACAACCATTGCCACAACCGCAGCACTGACCACTTGCGCGCTTGAGCTGTCTCGCCAGTTCGTCCTTGAGGGCGACGCGGTTGAGCTTGAGCGCCTGCAACGAAACATCGTCGAGTAGCTCGATACCGTCCTCGATGCGGCAAATGCGCTTGTCCAGTGCCTCGTATTCCTCAGCCTGGCGGGCGAACAGCGCATCTTCCTGACGCAGGCGTTGCAGTGCTTCGCGATCTTCGGAGAAATCATGGACAAGCGGGTGGTGATCGACGTGCATGGCGCAGCTCCTGAGTAAGGTGTTGCTCGCAGGCTAGCCGGTCTACCGTGCATCTCCCTTGATCCCGATCAAACCCGCCTCAGGTAGCCCCGTGCAGCAGGCCGGCAATCTCATCCTTGAGGCCAACGCGCTGTAGCTTGAGCCCCTGTAGCGTCAGATCATCGGCCGCCGAGCGACCGTCCTCTATCTCGTAGATGCGCTTGTCCAGCGCTTCATACTCCGCCGCCAGGCTGGCGAAGCGCGCATCGCCCTGCATCAGTTTGCGCAACGCATCGTGATGCTGTGGAAATTCTCGATTGAGCGGATGATGTTCAAGCGGCATGAAGAATCCTCCCCGGACATAGTTCCTACTTAGCCTAGCCGAAGCTGAGCCGGGTGCAGCCCTCTAGCGATGCCGGGCCGAGAGCCGCGGTAGAATAGGCCGGACCGGCAATATGAAATGAAATGTTGCAGCTTTCCTGCATATTCCTCTGTATTTCCGCTAAATTGGCTGCCCCTTGGTCACTTATCCCCCTACATGACACTCCTGATAGCGTTCGCTGTCCTTTCCATTCTGGTTTCGTTCATCTGCTCCATCCTCGAAGCCGCCCTGCTCTCCCTAACGCCCAGTTACATCGCTCAGCAGAAGGTCGAAAAGCCTCAGCTGTACGAAAGGCTGAAAGAGCTCAAAGACAAGATCGACCAGCCGCTGGCGGCCATCCTGACCCTCAATACTGTGGCGCATACCGTTGGTGCGACCGGTGTCGGTGCGCAGGTGGCAATCGTCTTCGGTGACGGTTACCTGGGTATCGCCTCGGCGGTCATGACCCTGCTGATTCTGGTGCTCTCGGAGATTCTGCCGAAGACCATCGGCGCCCGTTACTGGCGCACCCTGGCGCCCTTTCTGCCGAGCCTGCTGCGGGCGATGATCCTGCTGCTCAAGCCATTCATCGTACTGTCGGACCTGATCATGCGCCTGTTCGGCGGCAAGGAGCCGGAGCATGACATTTGCCAGGAAATCAAGGCGCTGACCCTGCTCGGCCGCGAGGTGGGCAAGCTCGACGAAGACGAGCAGCGGGTGATCGGCAATATCCTCGACCTGCACGAGATTCGTCTGCGCGACATCATGACGCCGCGCATCGTCTGCGAGTCGGCCGCACCGGATGAGTCGATCGCCGCGTTCAAGGCACGTGCCCGGGAAAGCCAGTTCTCCCGCTACCCGGTCATTGGCGAAGACGAATCACCACTGGGCGTGGTGTTCCGTTACGACGCCCTGGCCGCGGAGAACGATGCCGAGCCCATCACCCGGATCATGAAGCCGCTCAAAGTCGTGCCGGAAAGCATGAACGTGGAAAACCTGATGACCCTGTTGATGCAGGAACGTCAGCACATGTGCCTGGTGTACGACGAGTTCGGCAGCTGGCGCGGCCTGGTGACGCTGGAAGACATCATGGAAACCATCATCGGCAAGCCGATTCTCGACGAGACCGACGATATCCCCAACATGCGCCGCTTCGCCAAGCGCCGCTGGGAGCACCGGATCAAATCGATCCGCGAAGATTGATCACCAGTAGTTTTCGACTGCCACCTGACCCGGCCTGCGGGTCAGGCTCAGGTTAAGCCCCCGCGCCTTCAGACGCTGACGAATATCGTCGATCATCTGCGGGTTGCCGCAAATCATCACCCGCGAATGCTCAGGCGTCAGCTCAAGCCCGGCGGCCTGCTCCAGCTCGCCACTGTCGAGCAGATCGGTAACGCGCGCGTTCAGGCAATCCGGCGCCTGCTCGCGGGTGACCACCGGCAGGTAGGTGAGCCTGTCAGCGAACTCGGCCAGATACTCAAGCTCGGCAAGCCCCCTGATCAGCGGTTGATACGCCAGCTCGGCACAGGTCCGGGCGCTGTACACCAATACGATGCGCTCGAAACGCTGCCACACCTCGAAATCCTGCAGGATCGACAGGAACGGCGCGATGCCGGTGCCACTGCCCAGCAGCCACAGGTCGCGACCATCGACGAAGCGGTCCAGGGTCAGGTAGCCGGTGGCCATTTTCTCCACCAGCAGGCTGTCGCCAACGACCAGACGGCTCAGCTCGCTGGTGAACTCGCCGCCCGGTACCACGATGGAGAAGAACTCGAGAAACTCGTCATGCGGCGCCGAGACCAGCGAATAGGCGCGCCAGACCAGACTGCCGTCGGCCTTTTCCACCCCCAGGCGTACGAACTGCCCGGCGCGAAAACGAAAACCGGCATCACGGGTAGTGCGTAAGGTAAACAGGCTCGGCGTCAGGCTGTGTACCTCGAGTAGCGTCTGACGGGTGAACTTGTCTTCGCTGACGGTCATAATCGCCCCCTTGTTCGAATCTGCTGCCAGTGTCGCGCATTGTGCGGCCGGCAAACACTGACGGTTTCCATGCCTATTTTCACGACTCCCTTCGCCAGCCTCGAGCTGCTGCGCCAACCGCATCAGGCGAACGAGCCTCTGCAAGCTTTCGACGCCGCGGACGAGTATCTGCTCAACCATCTGTACGAGCAGGGCCTGCGAGCCGAGGACTCGGTGCTGCTGCTCAACGACAGCTTTGGCGCCCTCGCCTGTTCGCTGGCCAGGCGTTGCCGGGTGACCAGCAGCAGCGATTCGCACCTGGGGTTCCTCGCACTGCAGAAGAACCTCGCGGCCAATGGTTTGGGCAGCGATGCAGTGTCCTTTGTGCCGAGCTGCGAAACACCGCAGGGACCGTTCGACTGGGTGCTGATCCGCGTACCCAAAACCCTGGCGCTGCTGGAGGAGCAACTGATTCGCCTGCATGGCCAGTTGACGCCGAACGCCCGCGTGGTGGCCGGGGCGATGGTCAAGCATCTGCCGCGTGCGGCGGGTGATCTGCTGGAAGAATACGTCGGCCCGGTCCAGGCCTCGCTGGCGGTGAAGAAGGCGCGCCTGCTGACGGCCACGCCAGAAGTAAAGGCAGCTCCAAGCTCGCCCTACCCCACGCGTTACCGTCTCGACAAACCGGCCATCGAACTGCTCAACCACGCCAATGTGTTCTGCCGCGACGGCCTGGACATCGGCACGCGCGCCTTCCTGCCGCACATGCCGAAGCACCTCGGGCGCACCCGCGTCGCCGACCTTGGCTGCGGCAACGGCGTGCTCGGCATCGCCTACGCCCTGGGCAGCCCGCAGGCGCAGTTGACCCTGGTGGATGAGTCGTACATGGCCGTGCAGTCAGCCCAGGAGAACTGGCGCGCGGCGCTCGGCGAGCGCGCCGTGGAGATACGCGCCGGAGACGGCCTGGCAGAGCAGCCGGCCGACTCGCTGGATCTGGTGCTGTGCAACCCGCCGTTCCATCAGCAGCAGGTGGTCGGCGACTTTCTCGCCTGGCGCATGTTCCAGCAGGCCCGCGCGGCACTGGTCAGCGGTGGCGAGCTGTGGATCGTCGGTAATCGCCACCTCGGCTATCACGCCAAGCTGGCGCGCCTGTTCCGCGGCGTTGAGCAGGTAGCGGCCAACCCCAAATTCGTGGTGCTCAAGGCAAGCAAGTGATAGACGAATTGTAACGATGGCAGAGTATCACTAAAGTAGCACTTTCAATCGAACGCCGGTCAGCCATCATGAAAGTCGAGTTGGTAACCAACCTGAAGCGACATGCCACCAAGATCCTCGCGGACCTGCAACAGACCAAGGAAGCCGTGCTAATTACCGAGCATGGGCAACCCTCGGCCTATCTGGTGGATGTTCAGGACTATGAATTCATGCAGAAACGCCTCGCGCTGCTGGATGCCCTGGCACGCGGCGAACGGGCCATTGTGGAAGGCAATACCCTTAATCACGATCAGGCCAGGGAGCGGCTGGGCAAGTGGCTGAAATAGTCTGGACAAGCCCCGCCCTGGAGCAGCTCAACGACCTCGCCGAATACATAGCCCTCGATAACCCCGATGCCGCCAGAGCGCTGGTAGGCAGGGTCATGGACACCGTGTCGCGGCTAGCTCAGTTTCCTCTCTCCGGCCATGTACCAGAGGAGCTTCCTGGCTCCGTCTATCGCGAAGTCGTGGTGCCCCCTTGCCGCATCTTCTATCGGCACAGCGAGGAAAGAGTTTTCATCATCCACATCATGCGAGAGGAGCGCATGCTGCGCGCTCACATGCTCGGTTGAAACTCACAGCGTCAGGGTAAAGCGCGAAAGCAGCGCCCCCGGCAACGCCATGGAACCCGTCTGTCTGGCGCCGTAGGTGCCACTGGGCAGCAGCAGTTCCGGTTCGCGGGTCAGCGCCTCCAGTTGCGGGCCGAGGAACTCGAACAGCGAGTCGTCGAAGCGCATGGTGTCGACGGGCGCCTGGATCTGCCCGTCCTCGACCCAGAAGGTGGCGAAGCGGGTCATGCCGGTCAGGCGTCCGGCCGGCAGGTCGGAGAAATTGCCGTACCACAGGTTGCCGATGTACAGGCCGGTGCCTAGCCGTTGCAGCACCTCCTGCTCGTCCAGCTCACCACCGTGCATGCGCAACGACAACGGGTACTCGCCTCGGCAGGCGCCATTGGCGATCAGCCCGTACTCGGCGGCGCTACGCGAGCTGACCAGGCGCTCGCCGGATCGCCCCTGGCTGATCAGGCGCAACGGCTGGCGAGGTCCTTCGGCGGTGAAGGCTGGAGCCAGGCCGCCTTCGATGCGCTCTTCCATGGTCACCCGCGGGCTGAGTTCAGCCTTGCCATTGAACAGGCGCTGCAGGGGGCTGCCGCCGGAGGCCAGCGCCTGCGCGCCGAAGCCCCAGCAGAACAGGCTGACCAGCTCTTCCAGCGCCGCAGGCGTCAGGTAGGCACGGTAGGCCCCGGGCTGCAGCGCCCTGGCCGGGCGACCGAGAAATTCCAGCTGCTGCCGGGCGCCATCGAGCTTGCGGGCGAACGCCTGAGCGTCCCACTGCTCGCCGGCATAGGCACTTTTCACTGCCTGGCCGTTGTCGTGGAACAGGCTGAACTCAAGGTTGAAACTGCTCGCCGCGTACCAGCCGAACGCACCCCAGGAGCTGGCGAAGCCCTGATACTGCGGGCCGACAGCGAGGAATCCGACCAGGTCCAGGCCGCGCGCCGCGGCGACCACCTGCTGCGCCATGGCCGCACTGTCCAGCGGCTCGCCCACGGCCGCCAGTTCACTGCGCCAGGCCTCGCGGTTCAAGCGCAGATAAGGGTCATCATGCAAGGTCGGCAGCACGGCGCGCAGTTGCTGCAAGGCCTGCTGCAGGCGCGACGCGTCCTCGTCGAGCACACCGCTGAGCGCCAGCTTGTGCTCGGCGTGACGCTGCCCCTGGTACAGCGACAGGGTGGCGTACGCCTGCTGTACCTGCCCCGCCTGGCGCACCTGCCCGTGATTGAAACGGATGAAGCTGGAGTCCTCGGCGCCATAGGCCAGGGTGAAGCCCTCCTCGCTGCCGACCTGCGCCTGCAGTCGAGCCAGCAAGGCGCTGAAATGTTGCCGTGCGTCCATCAGGCAGCCCCTCCGAATACATCGATATCGGCGAATACGCAGGCGGGCGAGGCATGCCCGACGCGGATCACCTGGTTGGGCTCGCCCTTACCGCAGTAGGGCGTGCCGAGTACCTCGAAGGTACTGGCATCGCCCACCGCACGCAGGTTGCGCCAGAAGCGCGAGCTGATGCCGCGGTAGTTGGGGTTCTTCACCACGCCCTTGAGCTCGCCGTTCTCGATCAACTGGCCCCATTCGCAGCCGAACTGGAATTTGTTGCGCGCGTCATCGATCGACCAGGAGCGGTTGTTGCTCATTAAAATGCCGCGCTCAATGCCGCCGATCAGCGCGGCCAGGCTCTTGTCGCCCGGCTCCAGGTTGAGGTTGGCCATGCGGTCGATGGGCGGCCGGTTCCAGCTGCACGCGCGGCTGTTGGCGACGCCCGGCAGGCCGCTGCGCCACTGCGACAGCGCGCCGCCCAGCGGTCGCTGGAGAATGCCGTCACGGATCAGCAACTGGCGCTCGGCCGGCGTGCCATCGTCGTCATGACGATAGCTGGACAGCTCTCCCGGCACGCCCGGGTCGAAACTGACATTGAGTAGCGGCGAACCGTAGCGGTAGTGACCGAAGTCTTCCTGGCGAATGAAGCTGGTGCCGGCGAAGTTGCGCTCGTCACCGAGGATGCGATCCAGCTCCAGCGGGTGGCCGATCGATTCGTGAATCTGCAGGATCATCTGGTCAGGCATCAGCAGCAGGTCACGCGAGTCGTTCGGCGTGTTCGGCGCCAGCAGCAACTGCAACGCCTCATCGGCGATGCGCGCGGCACTGCCCGGCACACCCAGTTGATCGAGCACCTCGGCGCCACCCTGGCGCGCCAGGTGGCTGCCGCCGAAGCTGCGGCTCTGGCTGTCGCGCTCGTCACTGGCGGTCACGCCGACTTGTGGAAAGACATAACGCTGGGCTCGGCGCAGACGGGCGCCGGCACTGTTGAGGTAGATCTGTTCATGGCAGGTGAAGGTCAGCCCGACATGGCTGTCGACCAGACGCGCATCGCGGGGAATCAGCGCCGATTCGGCCATCAGCGACTCGAACCAGTGCGCGGCACCAGCCACCGGCTGGTCGTAACCGGGCATCACGTCATCGCTCAGCTCGGCCGGTTGCGCCAGGCTGGCGAGATCCAGCAGGTTATGTCCGGCCAGGGCTCGGGCCATCCGCTCGGCTCGCTCCAGCGCGGCCTGCAGGCCGGCCTGGCTGATGTCACTGGTGGCCACATAGGCCTCAACGCCGGCGATGCGCACGGTGAGCATGGCGCCGGCGTCATCGACGAAGGACGGTGCCTGCGCGACCCGCCGGCGCACCCAGTAGGACTCCCGGCTCTCCTGCACATGGCGCAGCGAGTGGAAATCGGCGGTGGTTCTCAGCGCGGCAAAGCGCCGCTCCAGGGTGTCGCTGAGGGCGAACATCGGGCCTCCTCGGCATGCGGCAAAGGAGGTCAGTATGAAAACAATCGTCCGGCGGGATCAACCGCCGGGCGAACACAGGCAGCTTATGCGCGGCGGCGGGCGTCTCAGAAATCGACGGTCGCCGACACCTTGAAGGTGCGCGGCGCGCCCTGGGTCAGGTAACCGCCGTTGGCCGACGCCCAGTAGTTCTCGTCGGCGACGTTCTCCAGTACCGCGTTGAAAGTCACCGCGCGCTCGTCCAGGCGTGTTTTGTAGCGTGCGCCCAGGTCGACGCGGGTCCAGGCGGGAATGCTGTAGTCGTTGCCGGCGTCGACGAACTGGCCACCGGTGCGCAGTAACAGGCCATTGAGGCTCAGACCGGGCACGCCCGGCACGTCCCAGTCGGCCGCGACGTTGAACTGGAACTCGGGCACCCCGACGGCCTGGTTGCCATCATTGGCACCACCAGCGGTGCCGCGCAGCTCCGCCTCCGTCCAGGTTGCTCCGCCCAGCAGACGCAGGCCGCTGAGCGGCTCACCGAACAGGCTCAGCTCGACGCCGCGGTTGCGCTGCTCGGCATCCACGCCGTAGTTGCCGTTGCCATCGATCACGCCCTGTGGCTGCTCGATGCGAAAGACGCTCAGGTTGCCGCCAAAGCGCCCCCAGTCCAGCTTCACCCCGAGCTCGGTCTGCTTGGAGCGATATGGCGCGAACATCGTCCCGCGGTTGTTCGCGGCATTGGGCGCGGTTGGGCCCTGCTGCAGCGATTCCACGCGGTTGGCATAGAGCGACAGGTACTCGAAGGGCTTGATCACCAGGCCGTAGGCCGGTGTGGTGATGCTCTCCTGGTAGTTGGAGGTACGGCTGCCATTGGCTGCGCTCCAGGCATCGGCACCGATGGTCTGGCGCCGAACGCCCAGGGTCAGCAGCACACGATCATCGTAGAAGCCCAGGGTATCGGACACGGCCAGGCTTTTGTTCTGCACCTTGGCAGTGGTATCCGGATCGTGCAGGTCGCCGGAAGGCGGGCTGGCCGCGGGCACCGGTACGGGCAGGCCCTCGTAGAGGTTGCCGTAGCCACGATTGCCAACAGCGGTGGACTCGAAGGCATTGCGCTTTTCCTGCCAGATGCCGTTGGCTGCCAGGTTGAGCTTGTGGCTGACCGGCCCGGTCAGCAGCTCGCCACGTAGGCCGGTGGCCACGCTCAGGGTTTCCTGATCCAGCGGCGAATACAGGCGACCGATGCGCGCCGCGCCATCGGCACCGTACACGTAGCTGGAGGCGTATACACCATTCTCCCGCGTGTACTTGCCGCCACCGATGAGGTAGGCCGTCCAGGACGGCGACAGGTCATACTCGGCGCTGAACATGCCGTAGGTATCTTCCAGCTGCGACCAGCTCCAGGGCTGCGCGTAGTTGTGACTGGAGTCCGGCGCCGAGGGCACCTTGCCGTTGAGGGTGGAGGTCGCGCCAGTGGTGGTCAGGTACACCACGGACCGGCCTTCGTTCACACGCTGCTTCTGGTAGCCCAGATCCGCCGCCAGGCGCAGGCGCTCACCACGGTAGTCCAGCGCCATGCTCGCCAGGCCGAAGCGCGAGTGTTCGTCATCGATGCCCGTCTCGCCCTCACGCTGCGCCAGGTTAACCCGTACACCGAAGCGGTTGTCCTCGCCGAAACGCTGGCCGAGATCCAGGTGCCCGCCTACCCGGCTATCGTTGGCGTAATCCAGGGTGAAACTGCGCGTCGGGGTATCCTCGGCGCGTTTGGACACCACATTAATCGCCCCGCCGACGCCGCTGCCACTGGGCGACACGCCATTGAGAAAGGCATTGGCGCCCTTGAACACCTCGACCCGCTCGACCGACTCGGTGGAGATGATCTGCCGGGGCAGGATGCCGTACAGGCCATTGAAGGCGATATCGTCGCTGAACAGCTGAAAGCCGCGCACGACGAAGACCTGGGAGAAGTTGCCGAAACCGTAGGACTGGCGCACACCCGGATCGCTGGCCAGCACGTCGGCCAGGGTCCGCGCCTGGCGCGTCTCGATCAGTTCGCTGGTGTAGCTGGAAAAGGCGAAGGGCACGTCCTGCATGTCCTGGTTGCCTAGCAAACCGATATTGGCGCCGCGCGCCACCTGGCCACCGGCGTACTCACTCGGCAGGTCGCGGCGGCCGTCGGCCTGGCCACTGACGGTAGTGGCACCCAGCTCCAACACGTCGTCATCCGCGGGGCGCGGGATCAGCGTAACGGTGCCATCGGCGCCGATGCTGAAGGTCAGGCCGCTGCCCTGTAGCAGCTGCTGCAACCCGTCACTGACGGAGTAGTCGCCCTTCAACGCGCTGCTGCCGCCCACGCCACGGGTCAGGCTGGCGTCGTACAGCAGGCGGACGCCGGCCTGCTCGGCGAAATCGGTGAGCGCCGAATCCAGGGGCTGGGCCGGAATATCGAGTTCGACGGCCTGTACCTGCGCGGCGGCAAGACCAAGGGAAAGCGCGATCAACGTCGGGAGGAAGGGAAACGAACGCATGCGGGTGTCCTGTGCTCTGCTGGCTAGTCATGCGAAGAAGTCGCATTTGCAGAAACAGAAGACGAAGGCGATTCGCATTCCTGAACCGGAAGCGCGATATTTTTGCGAAGAGAGGCCCGACACCGAGAACGTAGCCCGGATGAAATACGGGAGTGGTAGCGCGAATTGTTCCCCGGATTGCATCCGGGCTACGGATTTACCTGGTAATAGCCGTTCGCTTGCGCTCAGTTCGCGGACAAGTCCGCTCCCACGAATTCAGATATGTGGCCCGGATGAAATCCGCGGTGGTAGCGCGAATTATTCCCCCGGATTGCTTCCGGGCTACGGATTGATCTGGCGATGGCCGTTCGCTTGCGCTCAGATTCGCGGACAAGTCCGCTCCCACGAATTCAGATATGTGGCCCGGATGAAATCCGGGGTGGTAGCGCGATTGTTCCCCCCGGATTGCATCCGGGCTACGGATTGACCTGGCGATGGCCGTTCGCTTGCGCTCAGCTCGCGGACAAGTCCGCTCCCACAAATTCAGATATGTGGCCCGGATGAAATCCGGGGTGGTAGCGCGAATTATTCCCCCGGATTTGCATCCGGGCTACGGATTGACCTGGCGATGACCGTTCGCTTGCGCTCAGTTCGCGGACAAGTCCGCTCCCACAAATTCAGCAGCGCCGCTTGTCCTGTGGGAGCGGACTTGTCCGCGAGTTTTTCTGCTGCAGCCCGAGCGGTCCGATCCTACGCCCAGCTCATCAGCTGCGCGACGACACCAGCAGGACGCCCGGCAGCCGGGTCAGCTTGACCGGCAGGGCGGTCTCGATGGCGTGCAGAACCGCCTGCGGATCGTCCAGGGCGAACACCCCGGTCACCTTCAGCGCACGCGCCTGCGCGTCGAGGAACAGCACCTGCTGCGACTGCTGGCGCTGTAGCTCCTCGAACACTTCGGGCAGCGGGCGATCGCGGAACACCAGGCGGCCACGCTGCCAGGCCAATGCCCGGGCGCGGTCCAGCGGCTCCAGGGACTGCAGGCGCCCGCCTTGCCAGGCGATCTGCTCGCCGGCCTGCACGGCCCGCTCGCTGCCGCCAGCATCGCTGACCTGCACATGCCCCACGGTGACTGCGAGCAGTACCTGATCGCCCAGCAGGTTGACGTCGAAGCGGGTACCGGTGACGAGGATGCGCGCTTCGCCGGCCTCGATCACGAAGGGACGCGCCGCATCGGCGGCCACCTGGAAATCCACCTGGCCGCGGTAAAGGCGCACGCGGCGCAGGCCATCGGCGTTGGCGTCCCAGTCCAGGGCGGTGGCGCCGTTGAGCTGCAGCTGCGAGCCATCGTCCAACGTCACCTCACGGACCTCGCCGGCCTCGGTACGCACGTCGGCATGCCAGCCGGGCGGCGCCAGCCACAGAGCCAGCAGCAGGCAGGCCGCGGTGGCCAGGGGCAGCGGCCAGCGCCGCACACGACGCGGCATCGCCTGCACCACGGCAGGCGGGCGCTCGACCTGGCCGAGCAGCGTCCACAGGCGTTCCACTTCAGCCAGGGCGCTGGCGTGCTCGGCACTGGCATGGCGCCAGCGCTCGGCTGCCGCGCGATCGGCCGCGCTGGCCCGCCCGGAGTTCAGCAGCACCAGCCACTCCCGGGCCTGGCTGCGCAAATCCGCCTCAGTTGTCATCCATGCGTTCCTGGCAATATTCGAGGGCCTTGAGGATATAGCGTCCGGCCATACTTTCCGAGACGCCAAGGCGCTCGCCGATCTCACGCTGCGTGAGGCCGTCCAGGCGATTCCACAACAACGCCTGGCGCAGATGCTCGGGTAGCTCGCGCATCAGCGTCTGCAGACGAGCCAGGCGGCGGCTGTCCTCGGTGGCGCGTTCGGGTTCGGGGAGTTCGCTTTCCAGCGCCTCGTCGAGCGGCGCCAGTTGCGGGCGAGCCTGCTGCTGGCGGTGGTGGTCGATGAGCAGGTTGCGGGCGATACGGTAGAGAAAGGCGCGCACGTTGCCGATCTCCTCGGTCCGGCGCCCTTGCAGGCGCAGCCAGGTTTCCTGGCGCAGGTCGGCGGCGAGTTCGCTGCAGCGTGTCTGCCGGGTGAAGAAACGCAACAGCTCCGAGGAATGGCGCCGGAACAGCTCTTCGGGGGGCTGAGGATCGACAGGCAGGGACACGAACGCTACTCGGTGCCGGGAAAGGCCGAGAAAATATTACAGTTGGAAATGATTTTCAAACATATCCGACAGGCTATCGCACCCCTACTGACTCATGGGGGCGCCAGCCTTGCCAGCGTTCAACCCGGCGTACCGAGCCCCGCCGCGCTCATGAACTGGCGCAGCAGCCAGGCCACCGCGCCCAGCGTCAGCACGCTGGCCGTCCAGATCAGCACCAGCCAACCCAGACGCTGCAACAGGGGTTTCTTCTCTTGCTCGACCTTGGTCATATCGCCTCCTTCGAACTGATTCAACGCCTCGCGCTAGAGCCATGCGAGGCACAACGTAAGTAACGACCTCCGGCTAATCAAAGCAGGCGAGGATCGGCCGGAGTCGCGCTCGGTTTGACGAGCTGTAAATAAGCTGGCCGAGCCTGCTTTTAACGCCGCAGGGACGACGTACAGCAGGCTTTGGACCGGATCTCAATGATAACCGTCGTCCTGGGTCACCTTGCCGCGGAACACGTAATAGCTCCACGCGGTGTACATCAGGATGAAGGGGATGATGAGCAACGCGCCGACCAGCATGAAACCCTGGCTCTGCGGCGGTGCGGCAGCCTCCCAGATGCTGATCGATGGCGGGATCACGTTCGGCCACAGGCTGATGCCCAGGCCGCTGTAGCCGAGGAAGATCAGCACCAGGGTGAGCAGGAACGGCGAGTAGTTGCGGTTGTCGGCCACCGCCCGCAGCAGCGCGTAGGTGCACAGCAGCACCAGCACCGGCACCGGCATGAACCAGAACAGGTTGGGCAGGCTGAACCAGCGCTCGGCGATCGCCGGGTGCTCCAGCGGCGTCCACAGGCTGACTATGCCGGTCACCGCCAGCACCACGAATACCAGCGGCCGCGCCATATCGTGCATCTGCTGCTGCAGGCGGCCTTCGGTCTTCATGATCAGCCAGGTGCAGCCAAGCAGCGCGTAGGCCACGATCAGTGCCAGGCCGCAGAACACCGAGAACGGCGTTAGCCAGTCGAAGGCGCCACCGGCAAAGGTCCGGTCGACCACCTCGAAGCCGTCGATGTAGGCCCCCAACGCCACGCCCTGGCAAAAGGTGGCGGTCAGCGAACCGCCGATGAAGGCCTTGTCCCACAGGTGACGTTTCTCGGCCTTGGCCTTGAAGCGGAATTCGAAGGCCACGCCGCGGAAGATCAGCCCCAGCAGCATCAGGATCAGTGGCAGGTAGAGGGCGCTCAGCACCACCGAGTAGGCCAGCGGGAAGGCGCCGAACAGGCCGGCGCCACCGAGCACCAGCCAGGTTTCGTTGCCATCCCATACCGGTGCCACGGTGTTCATCATCACATCGCGCTCGCCCTCGTTCCTGACGAAGGGAAAGAGGATGCCGATGCCCAGATCGAAGCCGTCCATCACCACGTACATCATCACCCCGAAGGCGATGATCACTGCCCAGATCAGCGAAAGATCGATACCCATGTTCAACTCCTTTCCGGCAGCGTGTCGGACTCACCGTCTTGCGTACCCTCATCGGCAGCCGACAATGGCCGCGCCGGAGTACGAGGCTTGCCAGGCCCGCCTTCTTGAGGGGCTTCATCCCCCTCGTCGAGCTGCGGTCCCTTGCGCACCAGGCGCATCACGTAGCTGATGCCGGCGCCGAACAGGGCGAAATAGACCACCACGAACAACGCCAGGGTAAAGCCCAATTGGGTCGCGCTATGACCGGAGGAGGCGTCGGCGGTGCGCATCAGGCCATGGACGACCCAAGGCTGACGGCCGATCTCGGTGGTGTACCAGCCGGCGAGAATGGCAATCACACCGCTCGGCCCCATCCACACCGCCAGGTGCAGGAATGGCCGGCACGTGTACAGCCGATCACCACGACGCAGCCAGGTGCCCCACAGTCCGGTGAAGATCATCATCAGGCCCATGGCGACCATGATGCGGAAGGTCCAGAAGACGATGGTGGAGTTGGCGCGATCCTCCGGCGGGAAGTCCTTCAGCGCCGGCACCTGCTTGTCCAGGCTGTGGGTCAGGATCAGGCTGCCGAGCGCGGGAATCTCCACCTTGAAGCGGGTTTCCTCACGTTCCATGTCCGGCCAACCGAAGAGGATCAGCGGGGTCGGCTCGTCGCCAACGTTCTCCCAGTGGCCCTCGATGGCGGCGATCTTCGCCGGCTGGTACTTGAGCGTGTTGAGGCCGTGCAGGTCACCGATGACGGCTTGCACCGGCGCCACCAGCAGCGCCATCCACAGCGCCATCGAGAGCATCTTGCGGATCGCCGGGTTGTCACGGCCGCGCAGCAGGTGCCAGGCCGCCGAGGCACCGACGAAGAAGGCGGTGGCGAGGAAAGCCGCGGTGGCCATGTGCGTCAGGCGATAGGGAAACGACGGGTTGAACACTACGGCGAACCAGTCCACCGGTATCACCCGACCGTCGACGATCTCGAAGCCCTGCGGGGTGTGCATCCAGCTGTTGGAAGCGAGGATCCAAAAGGTGGAAATCAGCGTGCCGATGGCCACCATCACCGTGGAGAAGAAGTGCAGGCCCGGCCCGACGCGATTCCAGCCGAACAGCATGACGCCGAGGAAGCCCGCCTCGAGGAAGAACGCGGTCAGCACCTCGTAGGTCAGCAGCGGCCCGGTCACCGCACCGGCGAAGTCGGAGAAGGCGCTCCAGTTGGTGCCGAACTGATAGGCCATGACCAAGCCGGAGACCACGCCCATGCCGAAGTTGACTGCGAAGATCTTCGACCAGAAGTGGTAGAGATCGCGGTACAGCGTATTGCTGGTCTTCAACCACAGACCTTCGAGCACCGCCAGGTAGCTGGCCAGGCCGATGGTGATGGCCGGGAAGACGATGTGGAAGGAAATGGTGAAGGCAAACTGGACTCGGGCGAGATCGAGCGCCTCTAGGCCGAACATGTCACATCCTCATTCAGGGTTATTTCGGCCCCAGCACGCAAAGCCGATCCATAGACTCCAGTCTTGGAGTCAAACGAGCTGAAATTGTTCTTATTGAAGTGAACTGCAGCCAAAAGGCTACTGAGCAAAACACGAAATGACGCATTGATCTGGATCAATGCGCACTAAAAGACTAGCCGCTAAAGACACCGCAAGCGCTGTGGTGATTTGCCGCGCGACAGGCCACCGCAGCGTTCACCAAAAAAGCTTCGCCCCGACGCGGGGCTCCTACGAAAAGCGGTGGCCCCTACCTGTAGGAGCGGCACCCCGCCGCGAACGTGCGCGCAAAAAAAAGCGGCCACGCGCTAAGCGGGCCGCCAGAATCACGGAGTTGCTTACATCGAGTGAACGCGATGACTTACGCTCACCCGTATTGGATTACCGTTCGAGGATCGCGGTCACACCCTGACCGCCGGCGGCGCAGATGGAAATCAGACCGCGCCCCTCTCCAGCCACCGAGAGCAGCTTGGCCAGGTTGGCGACGATACGCCCGCCCGTGGCCGCGAATGGATGGCCGGCGGCCAGCGAACTGCCCTTGACGTTCATCTTGCTGCGGTCGATGGAACCCAGCGGCGCGTCCAGGCCTAGGCGCTCCTTGCAATAGTCGGCGTCTTCCCAGGCCTTGAGCGTGCACAGCACCTGGGCGGCGAAGGCTTCGTGAATCTCGTAGTAATCGAAGTCCTGCAAAGTCAGGCCATTGCGCGCGAGCAGACGCGGCACCGCGTAGACCGGCGCCATCAGCAGGCCCTCCTTGCCCTGAACGAAATCCACCGCCGCCGCCTCGCCATCGCGCAGGTAGGCCAGTACGGGCAGACCATGGGCCTGGGCCCACTCCTCGCTGGCCAGCAGCACCACAGAGGCGCCATCGGTCAGCGGCGTGGAATTGGCCGGGGTCAGGGTGCCGCGCGGGCCGCGCTCGAAGCAGGGCTTGAGAGAGGCGAGCTTCTCTGCGTTGATGTCCGGGCGCAGGTTCTGGTCGCGAGTCAGGCCGAGAAACGGCGTCATCAGGTCGTCCTGCCAGCCTTCGGCGTAGGCCGCGGCCAGCTTCTGGTGGCTGGCCAGCGCCAGCTGATCCTGCTCGTCGCGCGGGATGGCCCAGCGCTGCGCCATCAGTTCGCAGTGCTCGCCCATCGACAGCCCGGTGCGCGGCTCGCCGTTGCGCGGGATGTGCGGCGCCAGGTGGCGCGGGCGAATCTTCAGCAGGCTCTTGACCTTGTCACCGGTGCTCTTGGCCCGGTTGGCTTCCAGCAGAATCTGCCGCAGCCCCTCGTTGACGCCGATAGGCGCGTCGGAGGTGGTGTCGACGCCGCCGGCGATGCCGCAGTCGATCTGCCCGAGGGCGATCTTGTTGGCCACCAAAATCGCTGTTTCGAGGCCGGTGCCGCAGGCCTGCTGCAGGTCGTAGGCCGGGGTTTCCGGCGCCAGGCGCGAGCCCAGCACACACTCGCGAGTCAAGTTGAAATCTCGCGAATGCTTGAGCACCGCACCGGCCACCACCTCGCCTAGGCGTTCGCCGTGCAGGTTGAAGCGCTCCACCAGCCCTTCGAGGGCGCTGGTCAGCATCTCCTGGTTGCTCGCCCTGGCGTAGACGGTGTTGGAACGGGCGAACGGAATACGGTTGCCGCCTACGATGGCGACCCGGCGCAACTGGGCCATGAGGACTCCTTGCTGGTCGAAGAGCTGAATGAAATCAGGCATACACTTTAGCCTGCCGGCCACACAGGCAGGGCAATCGCCTGACCGGAAGGCCAATGTGGCTGAGCAAAAACCTGTGACACCTTGTAGGAGCGAATTTTTCGCGAATGAATTCGCGCCCACATCTTTTGGTCCAACAGGCTAAACCTCAGGCAGGCACGAACATTGGCCGCCTTGCCGGTGCATGAGGCAACAGAGTCAATTGCGCTTTGCCTGTCGCCGCGTACAGTGACACGACTTTCGATTCGCCCGCAGGAGTCTTTCATGTCCGATCGTTATCTCGCCTTCGCCAACTCCTCCACCGGCCGCCGCCTGGTTGGTGCCCTTGGCCTGCCGGCGCCAGTGCGCCTGGAACGCTGGATGGCCGGCCGCGTGAGGCCGGTGGACGGCGCGCTGCTGCTGGGCGGTGACGGCGAACTGCTGACGGCCGTGCTGCCTTTCGCCAACAAGCTCACTGATCAATTGTTCAGCGCTCGCGAGGGCCAACTGCAATTGCCACGCTGGACCGCCGAGCACGGTCCGAAGCTCAAGGCCCTGGTATTCGACGCCAGCCACCTGACCCGCTTCGAGCAACTGATCGAGCTGCGCGACTTCTTCCAGCCAACCTTCAAAGGCCTGGCCAACAGCCCGCGCGTGGTGGTGCTGGGCCGCGCCCCCGAGTCGCTCAAGGATCCCGTCGCCGCCAGCGTGCAGCGTTCGCTGGAAGGTTTCACCCGTTCGCTGGGCAAAGAGATTCGCCGCGGCGGCAGCGTGCAGCTGCTGTACGTCGGCAAAGGCGGCGACCAGCAGCTGGAAGGCGCGCTGCGCTTCTTCCTCTCGCCGAAGAGCGCTTACATCTCCGGCCAGGTGCTGCGCCTGGGCGCCTGCACCGAACAGGTCAGGGACTGGACGCGCCCGCTGGCCGGCAAGAAGGCGCTGGTCACCGGCGCCTCGCGCGGCATCGGCGCCTCCATCGCCGAAGTGCTCGCCCGTGATGGCGCCGACGTGGTGCTGCTCGACGTACCCCAGGCTGCCGACGCACTGCAGGCTCTGGCAGCGCGCCTGGGTGGGCAGGCGGTGACCCTGGATATCTGCGCCGAAGACGCGCCGCAGCGCTTGGTCGAGGCGCTGCCCGAAGGCCTGGATATCGTCGTGCACAACGCAGGCATCACCCGCGACAAGACCCTGGCGAAGATGAGCGATGCCTTCTGGAACTCGGTGATCGACGTCAACCTCAAGGCCCCGCAGGTGCTGACCCAGGCGCTGCTGGAGGCCGACAAGCTGCACGACAACGGCCGCGTGGTACTAATCGCCTCGATCAGTGGCATCGCCGGCAACATGGGCCAGACCAATTACGCAGTGAGCAAGGCCGGCGTGATAGGCCTGGCCCAGGCCTGGGCGCCGGCCCTGGCGAAGAAAGGCATCAGCATCAATGCCGTGGCGCCGGGGTTCATCGAAACGCAGATGACCGCGGCCATTCCGCTGGGTATCCGCGAAGCCGGGCGACGGATGAACTCCATGAGCCAGGGCGGCCTGCCGCAGGATGTTGCCGAAGCCGTGGCCTGGTTCGCCCAGCCCGGTTCGGGGGCGCTGAGCGCGCAGGTGCTGCGCGTGTGCGGGCAGAGTCTGCTGGGCGCCTGAGACCGCGGCGAGGGGCTGAAGCGGATCGCCGCCCAGGCGATTGACTGTGGTGGGAGGCGCTTCAGCGGCGACTGTCGCGGCTAAAGCCCCTCCCACAGGATGGCATCAGCCCTTGCCGCGCTTGCGAAACTCCACCGGCGTTTCGCCGACCCAGCGCTTGAACGCGCGGTAGAAGGTACTCGGCTCAGAGAAACCGGTGCGCTCGACGATCACCTCGATACGCTCGTCGGTCTTGAGCAGCAGCTCCTTGGCCAGGCGACAACGGTAGTCGGTGATCAGGTCGTTGAAGCGCACGCCAGCCATGGCCAGGCGCTCACGCAGGCGCCGCGCCGGCATGTTCAGGCGAGCGGCCACCTGCTCCAGCGTTGCGCCGCCGTCGACCAGCAGCTCGGCGATCAGCTCACGCACCTGGCGCACCAGATCCAGCCTTTCCACCTCTGCCAGTTGCCGCCGCGCCAGCGACTCATGCATGCGCAGCAGCTCCGGTGCCGCGTGGCGCGAGGCCTTGTCCAGCACTGCGGCGTCGAACAGCAGCGCGCAGTCCTCGGCGCCCAGGCGCACCGGGCAGCCGTAGATCGCCTGGTAGCGCTCGGCGGACGCGCCCTCGGCATGTATAAAGCGCACTTCACGCGGTCGGAAATCGTTTTCGGTCAGCGCGGCGAACAGGCGGATCACCGCGCCGGCGAGCATCTCCGGGAAGTGCCGCGGCGTATCGGCCTCCACGCCCAGGGTCAGCACGGCTATCTCGCCGTCTACGTCCAGCCGCGCATTGAGGGTATCGGAGAGCAGGCGCACGTAGCGCAGCGCATGGCGCAGTCCGGCGCCGAAGGTTTCGCTGGAGAGGAACAGGTATTCCAGCAGCAGGCCGTGAAAGGCCGGCAGGTGCTGGGCCAGGTACAGGCCGACATGCTCCTCGCCGCACTCTTCGCTGGCGGCCTTCCAGAACACGGCCTGGGCGGCATGAGGGAAACGGCCAGCGGGCAGCCCGCCGGGAGGCAGGCCGACATGCACCAGCACGCGGTCAGGATCGTTTCCGCTGGCGCGCAGGGCATCGATTACCGGGCGCATCAGCGCCACATCGTCGGTCAGATCACGCATGATTTCTGCTGTTGTTCTTATTCGTGAGCATTATTCGTGGGCCGCACCATCTTAGGGCTGCGGACCACCGTGCGCAAACACGCAGCAGACCGATTGACTGACCTGCACAGACGCCAGGCAGAACAGCCAATGACAGCGCAGGTCTGAGGGTTAAGCTGCTGTCATCCATTTGCCAAGGAGTTCGCCAATGGCCATCGACTGGCTCGATCTCGATACCCCACCGGCCCTGCCCGGCCTATTTCTGCGTGCCGCGCTGCGGCGCAAGGTGACAGGCCGTCAATTACCCGATATTGGCCTGCGCTGCCCAGTGATCGTGGACCCGAAGCACCTGGCGCGCTATCGCCAGGTCTGCGGCCTTGCCGAGAGCGCCTATCTGCCGCCGGTCTACCCGCACATCCTCGCCTTCCCACTGCAGATGCAGCTGCTCACCGACCGCCGCTTCCCCTTCCCATTGCTGGGTCTGGTGCATCTGGAAAACCGCATCCGCGTGCTGCGCCCGCTGGGTGGGTTGGGCCCGTTCCAGGTCAGCGTGCAGGCGACCGACCTGCAGCCGCACGACAAGGGCGCCACGTTCAGCGTGATCACCCGTCTGGAAGACCAGCTCGGCCTGCTCTGGCAAGGCGACAGCCGCATCCTTTGCCGCGCCCTGCGCCTCGACGGACAGCCGCAGCCCCGAGCCGAACAGGAGCCCCTGCCGCTGGCGCCGCTGACCGACTGGGCCGCCCCCGCCGATACCGGCCGGCGTTACGCCCGCGTGGCCGGCGACTACAATCCGATTCACCTGCATGCGCTGACGGCACGACTGTTCGGCTTCCCTCGCGCCATCGCCCACGGTCTGTGGAACAAGGCGCGCAGCCTGGGCGCGCTGCAGGCACACCTGCCGCAGGCCGGCTACGAAGTGCAGGTGCGCTTCCAGAAACCGGTGCTGTTGCCCACTCACCTGGCGCTACAGGCCAGCGAACCGGCTGCAAGCGGCCAGTTCCGCCTGATTGGTGAAGACGATACGCCGCATATGGTCGGAAGCTGGCAGCCGTTGATTGCCTGACGTAGCCCGGATGCAATCCGGGTGGATATTCTCGACACGCGCCCCCGGATTGCATCCGGGCTACGGGCCATGCTGGGGAGAATGATTCAAGCGGCGCCAGTATTACCGGGTAACCCTCTCCCCCGGCCCTCTCCCGCAAGCGGGAGAGGGGAGACAACCCGCGCGCCCTTCTAGCCTGGATGAAATCCGGGGCTGCCCGCCGCTGGCTGGATTGATCGCGGCTGAAGCCGCTCCTACACCATGCAAGCCCCGCCTTTCGCGCACCACACCTTGCAGCGCGTAGCGTTCGAGCCGAAGCTATGCGGCTCGAAAGGAGCCGCCCCATGAACATCGCTGCACTCACCGCGCGCATGCACGCCATTCGCGATCACAACGACTGGCGCCGTTACCAGAGCCCGAAGAACCTGGCCATGGCCGCCAGCGTGGAAATGGCCGAGCTGGTGGAAATCTTCCAGTGGCTGAGCGAGGAACAATCCCGCCAGTTGCCTCCCGACCAGCTCGCGCATGCCGGCCAGGAAGTGGCCGACGTGGTGCTCTACCTGCTGCAACTGTGCAGCGAGCTGGGTCTGGATATGAATCAGGCCGTGCTCGACAAGCTCGCAGACAACGAACGGCGCTTTCTCAAATGAGCGACCGCCACTTCGACGAACTCGCCACCCGCTTCGCCGAGAAGATCTACGGCGGCGCCAAGGGGGCCATCCGCCTCGCCGTGCTGCAGGCCGACCTGGCCGAAGCGCTGCCGGACCGCCCGTTGCGCGTGCTGGATGTCGGCGCAGGGCTTGGCCACATGAGCCTGTGGCTGGCCCAGCGCGGCCATCAGGTCACTCTGGCAGAACCTGCCGAACCCATGCTCACCGGGGCACGTCAACGCTTCGCCGAAGCCGGGCAGAGCGCCACCTTCATCCAGGCGCCCTGGCAGGAGCTGCTCGGCCAGCTGCAGGGACCCTTCGATCTGGTGCTGTGCCATGCCGTGCTGGAATGGCTGGCCGAGCCGGCGGCCATCCTGCCGCTGCTGCACCAGCTGACGGCCAAGGATGGATGGCTGTCGCTAGCCTTCTACAACAAGGACGCGCTGATCTATCGCAACCTGCTCAAGGGGCACTTCCGCAAACTGCGCAAGGAACGCTTCGCTGGCGAAGGCCAGAGCCTGACCCCGCAGCGCCCGCTCGATCCGCGCGAGCTGGACACGCAACTCAGCGAATACTGGCAGGTCGAAAGCCGTAGCGGCGTGCGCGTATTCCACGACTACATGCCGCAGGAATTCCAGGCCAAGGCCGAGCTGATCGACCTGCTGGAAATGGAGCTGGCCCATCGGCGCCACCCCACTTTCGCCGGCCTGGGCCGCTATCTGCACTGGATCTGTCGGCCGACCTGAGCACATTGGACGAAGCCGACAGCCCGGCGTAGCCTGAAGCCATCGGGGATGTCGCGCGCGACCACGGAGACGACCATGCGCACTGCCATAGCCATACTCATCCTGCCGCTGCTGGCCGCCTGCCAGAGCCAGAACCCCTACCAGGCCGAGTCGCTACCCATGCCACCGGCGCCGCCCGAAGCGGCCACGACCTTCGACCGCAGCGCCTACCCGGCAGCGCCGCGCGATTACGGTCGCTACCGCAACTGGAGCTGGCTGGACGGCCGCGTGCCCAGCAGTGAACTGGCCGACGGCGTCAGCGCCGGTCTCGATCAATACGGCCTGCGCCCGGCGCTCAACGGCCCCGGCGATGTGCTGGTCAGCGCTCGCATCAGCCAGGAAACCCGACTGCGCCAGTATCAGGACAACGTCGGCGGCTACTATGGCACCGGCAGCGACTGGGATCGTCGCTACGGCGCCTACGGCAGCGTACCCATCGTGCGCACCTACGAGCAGAAAGTGGCCGTGGTGCGCATCGAACTGATCGACCCACGCGACCGTCAGGTGGTCTGGTCCGGTAGCGGTGAAGCCGTGGCCGGCAAGGATCAGGCGGCCCAGACCGATGCCATGCGCGTGGCTATCCGCGCAGCGCTGGACGGTTATCCCCCTTATTGATCGACCGTTCTGGAGAACGACATGCGTACCCTGCCCTACCTGCTTCTCGCCTTGCTGCTGAGTGGTTGCGCCAGCGTCAGCCTGGAGCGCGACTTCGACCCCAGTCGTGATTTCGCCGCCTATCGCACCTGGAGCTGGATGGACGACAAGCTCGCCTACCAGCCCGATGACGCCCGCCTGAAGAGCGACATCACCGAGGCGCGCATCAGCCAGGCCGTGGCCGAACAACTCGACCAGCGCGGCCTGCGTCAGGCCACCGATGGCAAGGCCGACCTCAAGGTGCAGAGCGTGCTGATCGTCGACCAGCGCCAGGACCAGATCACCACCCAGTACGGCGGTGGCTGGGGTGGCTATTGGGGCGGTTACTGGGGTGGCCCGGCCTTCACCGAAACGCGCCGCGTGGACTACAAGGTCGCCACTTTGCAGATCGACCTGTACGACGCCAGGGACGGCAAGCTGGTATGGCGCGGCAGCGGCGAGCAGATCATGCGCAGCCAGCCGCCGACACCCGCCGAACGCGAACGGGCGATCCGCGAAACCGTGGCCCAGGTGCTCTCGCAATATCCACCGCGCTGACAGGGCCAACCGGTTTGAACGCGAACCTGCAACACCGCCCGGCCACGGCCGCCGACCTCGGCGTCGTGGCCGGTTTCCCGCAGAACCTCGATGAGCTGTTCTTCTGCTACCCCAGGGCCACCTGGCCGCTGGGCGTCGACCAGCTTGCCGCCACCGTCGCCGAGCGGCGCGAAAGCACCGTGGCCGAACTTGCCAGCAGAGTCGTCGGCTTCGCCAATTTCTACCAATGGCAGCATGGCGAATTCTGCGCCCTGGGCAACCTGATGGTGGCACCCTGGGCCCGCAGCCAGGGCGTGGCCCAGTACCTGGTGGAAGTGATGGAAACTTTCGCGCGGGAACGCTATAAGGCGCCGCTGATGAAGGTGTCCTGCTTCAACGCCAACGCCGGCGGCCTGCTGCTCTACACCCGCCTCGGCTACCGCGCCGCCGGCATCGTCGAACGCCGCGCGCCGGACGGCAGCCGCGTGGCGTTGGTGCAGCTGGAAAAAGCCCTGCTGTAACGCCCTCGCCGCAAAACCCGATTGTCCTCCCTGGAGTTACCCATGAACCATCTCAGCGGCTGGTTGCTGGCCCTGCCCTTTCTCGCTGGCGCGGTGCTGCCTCTGCAGGCCGGTATCAATGGCCAACTTGCCCGTCACCTTTCCAGCGTCTTCGCCGCTGCGCTGATTTCCTTCGCCGTTGGCAGCCTGGCGTTGCTGCTGATGACCCTGAGCCAGCGCGAGCTGCCCGGCCTTGGCGCGCTCAAGGAGCTGACCTGGTGGCACTGGAGCGGCGGCCTGCTCGGCGCCTTCTTCATCGCCACCGCAGCCTTCGCCGGGCCGCGTGTTGGCGCGCTGCTGTTCATGGTGCTGGTGATCGCCGGCCAACTGGCCATGGCCATCACCCTCGACCATTTCGGCTGGGCCGGCTTTCGCGAATCCCCCGTCACCCTGGGCAAGGTGGCAGGGCTGGCATTGATCGTCGCCGGAATCTGGATGATCCGGCGCGGCTGAATCACTTGCGCTCAAAGCGGTAGAACAGGTTGGGCTCGCTGGCGAGGTACAGGGTGCCCTGGTCATCGAAGGTCACCCCTTCGCCCTGCGGCACGCTGTCCTGCAGGCCGGCAAAGCCCCCAAGCAACGAGCGGAAGCTGACCAGGCGGCCGTCACGATCCAGCTCGACCAACAGCTTGGATTCGTCGCTCAGCGCCACCAGATGGCCGGTGCGGTCATCGAAGTGCACCGATGCCAGGTCGGTGACCGGCATCTGCTCGACCCATTCCTGTCGATCTATGATTTCCAGGTCGAAGTCGCCAGCCATGCTGCGCTTGAGTCCGCGAATCTCGTAGAGCTTGCGCGGCGAGTGTTCCTTGACCACGAACAGGCGGTCACCCGCACGGTCGTAGCCCAGCCCCTCGAAGCCCTCGTTGCCCCCCAGGCCGATGCCCAGCGTCAGCGCACGACAGTCCTCGCGAAACAGCGGCCCCGGTTTCTCCGGTGCCCGCACCATGACCAGCGCGTGGTTGCGCTCCTCGGCCAGCAATAGCAGGCCGTCGCCGAGATAGGTCACACCTTCGACATCGGAAAAACCGCTCAGGGGATAACGGCCCAGCAGCTCGCCCTCACGATCGAGCAGCAACAACTGCTCCGGATTGTTCACCACCGCCCAGATCTGCTGACGATCGTCGTCGTAGCTCAAGCCGGAAAAATTGTCGGTCACGCCGCCAACAGCTTTGGCATCGATGCTCACGCGGTATTCGGGTAGCCACAAACTGCGCGGTTCCCAGGTGTCTTCGTACCAAATGGTCTTGGCCCAGAAATACAGGCGATCATCCAAATGCAGATCGCGCACCTGATGAATGGCCAGCAGCGAGAACAACAACAGCGCCCATTTCCATGGACTCACGACAGGTAGCCTTCCTAGCCTCCCCATAATGGCGGACAGCATCGAAAGCTCTCGCATTAAGTAGTGGATACGCCGCAGTGTGCCGGACCGATGTTGCAGTTGGTCGACTCCCAGGCACATTTGGGACAGCCTGATGTTAGAGCGGTTCAGCCCGCCAAGCGGAACAAAGGTAACCAAGCGTGATTAGCACTCTCGCCAACGTCTACTTACCGCACGGCGGATACTGGCATTGCGACATGATTTGCCTCGTCAAACGCGCTATGCTCCGGCGAGCAGCTTCTGTGATCACAAAAATGACCAATGCCGAAGTACCGCTCCAGCCCAATACCTTTGCCCTGTGGCGTGAAGTGGATGACACCCGAATTCGCACGCGCCTGGGGGGTATCTTTTATCTGCTCGCCTGGCTTCTGACCTGGGTCTTCAGCGCTGCGCCGGGCGAGCTGATTCTTGGCGGAGTGCTAGGTTGCGCGCTATTCGGCGCACTCCTGGCGGCACGTCTGCTGCACCGGCCCGATGGTCTGAGCAAGCCCGAGCAATTGCAGCGCTGGCTGGATCGTCACTGGGGGCTGATCCTCTTGACCGCGCTGTGCTGGGGCCAAGCTCACGCCCTGGCGCTTTACAACGATGCCTATAACGATTCGGAAATGGTCGCCACCCTGGCCACGGTGGCCTTCAGCACGGCGATGACCTTCAACTTCGCCATGCGCCGTGGCCGCGCGCTGCTGGCGCTGGGGCTGCTCTACCTGCCAGGCCTGCTGGTGATGGCGCTGAACTGGCAGCAACAGCACGCGATGCTGATCACGCTGACCTTTTACCTCGGTTATCTGGTGCTGGTACTCGGCCGCAATCACCGCGAATACCGCGCCACGCTCGATTTGGAATTGAAGCTGCTCGAGCAGCAAAATCAGCTCGACCTGCTCAGCCGCACCGATAGCCTGACGCAGCTGGGCAATCGCTATCAGTTCAACAACCTGTTCCCCAGCCTGGTGGCCAACGCCGTGCGCCAGGGCGAACCGTTATCGCTGGTGCTGATGGACATCGACTTCTTCAAGAAAGTGAACGATGAGCATGGCCATGCCGGCGGCGATGCCTGCCTGAGCGCGTTCGCCGAGCGCATGCGTAAGGTGTTCCGTCGCGATGCCGACGCACTGCTGCGCCTTGGTGGCGAGGAATTCGGTGTATTGCTGCCCGGCACCACCCTGGCTCAGGCATGGGACCTGGCAGAGCACTTTCGTCAGGAACTGGAGAACGAAGGCCTGCTGCTGGCCGGCCAGCGCCTGGAGCTAACGACCAGCCTCGGCGTCGGTTGCTTCAGCAAACGGCACGATGGCGACGCCGACGCCTTCTTCCGGCGCGTGGATGGCGCGCTGTATCGCGCCAAACGTGAAGGCCGCAACCGCCTAGTCGCGGCCGATCACTGAGGCACGGCGGCCTCAGGATCGCGCGGGGTTTAAGTAGGGCTCGCAGGGCCGCCCAGGCTGGGCGCACCCGAGCGGTGATAATCGCTGCGACAGCGAACCCTACGAAAGCCATCACCACTAGAGACGGAACTTGCCCATCTGCCCGGTCAGATCGTCAGCCAGGCGGCTCAGCGTCTGACAATCCTCGCGACAGGCGCGTACCTCACCGGCGGTAGCGTGCGCCAGATCGGCGATGCCCTGCACGTTACGATTGATCTCCTCGGTCACCGAACTCTGCTCTTCGGTCGCTGCCGCCACCTGGGTATTCATATCACTGATGCGTTCGACCTGTTCGGTGATGGCCCGCAGAGACTGCCCGGTACGCTGGCTGGACTCGACGCCGGTGCTGGTAGCCGACTGGCCGGCGTGCATCGAGCTGACCGCGGTTTCCGCGCCCTGCTTGAGGCGCTGGATCATCTGCTGGATCTCGTCGGTCGAGGCCTGGGTACGGCTGGCCAGAGTGCGTACCTCATCGGCCACCACGGCGAAACCGCGGCCCATTTCCCCGGCCCGCGCCGCCTCGATGGCGGCGTTCAGCGCCAGCAGGTTGGTCTGCTCGGAGATTCCGCGAATCACCGCCAGTACCTGATCGATGGACGCAACCTGCTCGGCCAATTCGGTTACCGCATCCGCGGCGCTGCCGATATCGGCGGACATCCGTTCGATATGGGCGATGGACTGCCCGACCACCTGACGCGCGCTCTGCGCTTCTTCGCGGGCGCTGTGCGAGGACTGCGCAGCGTCGCTGGCGTTGCGCGCGATTTCCTGCACGGTCAAGCCCATCTCGTTCACCGCGGTAGCCACCATATCGGTCATATCCTGCTGCTGGCCCGCGCGCCCAGCGGTGTTCTCCACCACCCGCGCCACCTGACCGACAGCAGTGCGCAGGCGCTCGCTGGTGGCTAGCACATCACCGATCAAATCGCGCTGGCTGGCGAGAAAACGGTTGAAGCCACGCGCCAGGTCGCCCAGCTCATCAGCCCGCGATTCATCCAGACGCCGCGTCAGGTCGCCCCCACCACCCCCGATCTCCACCAGCGCCTGGGTCACCTGACGGATCGGCCGTACCAGGCCGCGCGCCAGCAGTACCACCAGGCCAAGGAACAGCAGTGCCACGGCCACGCCGATCAGGCTGGTCATCAGCAGCGCCTGACGCGCCTCGGCGTAGACTTCGGCCTCCGGCACTTCGCTGACCAGCAGCCAGTCTATGCTGGCGAACTTCTGCGCCACGGCAAGAAAGGTCTCGCCATTGCGCTCGAAGCGCAACGCACGGCTGTCGCCAGCCAGAACCTGGCGACTGGCATCGGCGCCGAACAGCTCGCCGAGCTTGCCACTGCCGCTCAGCTGCGAATTGGGATGGACCTTGATGTTGCCCTGGCTGTCGATCAGGAACACCTGGCCACGCTCGCCGAAGCGGAAGTCGCTGATCATTTTCGACATGTCCGCCAGGCTATAGCCCAAGCCAGACACGCCAAGCGTCTTGCCGCCGCGCTTGATGCGCTGGTTGATGAACAGCGTGGGCTGCCGTGTGGTCTTGTCGATGTCGATCTCCAGCACGCGGTCGCGCTCGCCGTCGATCAGGCGGTAGAACCACTGGTTCTCCGCCTGGCTGCGGTCGAGCGTGCGCACCAGCCCTTCGCCGGTGGTGTAGTTGCCACTGGCCAGGGCGACGATGGAAGTGGTCATGGCGTTCTGCTGGGCGCGCACGCTTTCGAGATAACGAGCGAACTCGTCGCGCCGTGCGGCCTCCTCGCCCGCCGCAAGCCAGTCCTGCACCAAACTGTTCTCGGCAATCGAGGCGTTGGCGGTAATCGGCGCGGTCAGCACTCGCTCCAGGTCGTTGCGAATCGCCAGTACCCGAGCCGGCAGCGCCTCTTCGATCAGGTAGCGCTCGGTCAGACGGTCCACCACCGCGGAGTAGATGCCGACGACGATAAGAATGCTGGTCAGCAGGGCCGCGCCCATGCTGAGGATCAATTGCCACTGAATACTGCGTTGCCAGAGGCGCATGGGGGCTTCTCCCGGTTGTTCTTGTAATGGGCCAGGCAATTGGATACAAAAATGTACACAAATTGCAATTGCTTACCGCCTGGTTTCATATCGGCGGCGCACGGCCAGGCTTTATTCACAAGATTCGGCACCATGGGCAGCACTGACCGGTGCTGATGCCAGAGCGGCCGCTGGCCGCGGGTTGGCGGACGACTCGCCTCAGGGCCCGACGCTAAATTCCAGACGAGCGGTCTGCCCGCCTTCGTCGAGCACGCTCAACTGATGCCGGCCACTGTCGAAGGCGTGACTGAAGGACGCATCCACGGCACTATCGCCCACTGGCTGGCCATCGAGAAACCACCAGCGCCGGCCATTGCCGCCCAGAGCGGACAGGCTGAGGCGCAGCGGTTCGTGACTGCCCTGCGGCCGGCGCAGGCGATCACCATCGCGTACACCGACGATGGAAAGCGGCGCCACCTGGCTACTGCGTGGCGGTGGACAGCCCGGATCTATACTCGGCAAACGTGCAGTACGTCGTTCCCGTCGTGGCAACCAGGGTTCCAGCGGCGCCGGCCACAACGCCAGCTCGCGCGTCTCGGCACCCGCACAGGCAGGCCCGACGCGATGCCCCTCGGCATTGATCCAGTAACGTTCGCGCAAGCCACTGCCCAGCGGCTGATCGGCGGCCTGCAAGGTCGGTGGCGTGGTGCCCTCCAACGTCCAGGCGAAACGCAGGCGTCGACAGTTGGGATCGTCCCTGCTCATTGGCTGGCCCAGCGGCCAGCAGATGGCGGCCACGCCAACCTCGGCCGGCTGCGGATCGGCCGGCGCCGCGATGCCCCGCTGACTGTCGCGGTTGACCAGCAGATCATGCACCTGCAGCAATAGCGGCGCGGCCGAGGCCAGACCGAACTGGCCGGGCACAGGGGTGCCGTCCGGGCGACCGATCCAGATGCCGATCAGATGGCGCGGACCGACGCCAATGGCCCAGGCGTCGCGAAAGCCATAGCTGGTGCCGGTCTTCCAGGCCAGGGTCGGACGCTGCGCCAGCTGCGCGCGCGGATCGCGATCCGGCCGCGCCTGGCCGCTGAGGATGCGCCGGATGATCCAGGCCGAACCGGGCGACAGCAGCCGGCGCTCGCGCAGCTCGTCATCCGGCTGCAGACGCGGGCGGGCGGCCATGCCGCCACGGGCGAAGGCGCTGTAGCCGGTCACCAGCGACTCCAGCCGCGAGCCACCGCCACCGAGAATCAGCGCCAGGTTCGGCTCGGCCAGCGCCGGCAGACGAATCGGCAGCCCCGCGCTGCGCAGCTCGCCGGCGAAGCGCTTCGGCCCGTAAGCTTCGAGCAGCTGCACGGCAGGCAGGTTGAGCGAGGTGGCCAGGGCTTCGCTGGCCGACACCGGACCGATGAAGCCGGCGGCGAAGTTGCCGGGGCGGTAGTCACCGTAATGCCGCGGCACGTCCTGCAGCAGTGACTCGGAGTGGATCAGCCCGGCATCCAGCGCCATGCCGTAAAGAAAGGGTTTGAGCGTCGAGCCGGGCGAACGCAGGGCGCGCACCATGTCGACGTGGCCAAAGCGCGAGGTGTCGCCGATATCCACCGAGCCGAGATAGGCGCGAACCGCCATGCTCTCGTGCTCCACCACCAGGATCGCCGCCGAGGTGCGCTCGGGCAGGCGCGCACGCCAGCCCAGCAGCAGGTCTTCCAGGCGCAGCTGCAAACCGGCATCGAGGGTGGTGCGAATCAGCGGCGGGCTGCCGGCACGGTTCAGCCGCCGCGCCAACAAGGGCGCCAGGCTCGGTTCGCGGCGCGGCGCGAGAAACACCGGCTCTTCCAGCGCTTCGTCCACCTGGGTCTGCGGCCAAACCTGGAACTCACCCAGGCGGCGTAGCACCTTGTCGCGCGCCGCCTGGGCACGCTCGGGATGGCGATCCGGACGCAAGCGGCTGGGTGCCTGCGGCAGCACGGCGAGCAGCGCGGCATCGGCGCGGGTGAGCTGGCTTGGCGGCTTGCCCAGATAACTCCAACTGGCAGCGGCCACGCCCTGCAAGGTGCCACCGAAGGGCGCACGATTCAGATACAGGGTGAGGATTTCGTCCTTGGACAGATGCCACTCCAGCTGCGCGGTGCGCCATAGCTGCTTGAGCTTGCCGGGCAAGTCACGGCCATGCGGATCGAGCAGCCGCGCCACCTGCATCGACAGCGTGCTGCCACCGGACACCACACGCCCGCCGGTCAGGTTCTGCCAGGCCGCACGCCCCAGCGCCAATGGGTTAACTCCGGGATGATGGCGGAACCAGCGATCCTCGTAGGTCAGCAGTGCTTCGAGGTAGTAGGGCGATACTTCTTCCGGCGTCACCGGGTAGCGCCACACGCCGTCATGGTCGGCGAAACGCCACAGCGGCGTGCCGTCTTCGGCCAGCACCACGCGGGCCAGGTCGTCCTCGGGCAGGGGCAGCGGGAACAGGCGGTCGGCGAGCCAGAGCAGGGCCAGGGGTATGCAAGCGAGTATGAGCCAGCGACGCAAGTGGCTGGGTCGCATGGTCAGTACAAGCTCCCGGATTGCATCCGGGCTACAGCCGCCCCGTAGCCCGGATGCAATCCGGGGAATTCCTCACTCGCCAGCATCTTGGATCTCAACTTCTGCTCCACCAGCCCAGTCAATGGGTAGCAAGCCTTGGCGCACATAATGGTGAAAGCTGGAAAATGGCCAATCCTGTACACGAGCGACCAGACCATGTTTGAGCGGATTGATATGGATGTAATCCACATGGTTGCGGTAGTTCTGCTCGTCACGAATCAGATGCTCCCAGAATCGTCGCTGCCAGATGTTAGCCTCACCTTTGGCGTTGGTGCGCACTTCGCTGCCAACCTGCTGGCGTAGTACTCCCACGAACGAGGCCTTGAGCATACGGATTCGCGCAGAGAAATCGGCGTCATCAGGTGGTAGAACCATCAGCATGTGCAGGTGATCTGGCAACACCACCAACGCAGGTACGCGAAAAGGCAGTCTTGCCTGCGTATCCTGCAAACATCGACGTAAAAGCGCCGCGGTTTTGCACAGCAGATCACTACGTCTGTCTTGCAGAGCCAGCGTCAAGAAATAGCAGCCGCCGGCTAACTTGGCTCTTCGGTATTTCACCATTCGGCACCTCCTTGTGCTCGAAAATCCCCGGATTGCATCCGGGCTACGTGATCTGTAGCACGGATGCATTCCGGAGTCGCTTTTAGCGCCCCCTGACCACCAGACTCTCCGGCGCACTCCCCAGCGCCTGCCAGCTCGGTCGGTACATCGACTCGACCTGCGGTGGCGGTACACGGTAGCTGCCGGGCGTCACGGCGCGAGCCAGGTAGAGCAGATGGGTGGTGCCGTAGCCTTCCACGTCCACTGCCGCCACGTAGCGATCACCACGGTATTCCTGGTGCTTGATCCGCGCATTCTGCATGGAGCGGCGCCATTCCTTGACGTTGCTGCCGGCGTCATCGAGGCTCGCCGCGCTTTGCGCGAGGTTCTGGTTCTCCAGCTCCAGGCCGGCCGGCAGCAGGTCCACCACCAGAGCATCCGGTACGCGCTGCGTGGCCCGCACGGCCAGGTGCACTAGCACCAGCTCGCCGCTGTCGAGGCGCTGCAGGTCGAGCGGACGGCCATCCATGCCGAGGTACTCACGCTCGATGCTGAGGTTCTCGCCACCGGCGCGCGGCGCCTGGCTTGGGTAACCGGACAGGGTCAGCTGCTGATACAGCTTGGAGCTGCCGGCGTTGCTCACGCTAAGCGGCTCGGCCAGTTCGCCGCGCTCAAGCTTGATGCCAGGCTGCTGATTGCTCAGTTCGAACTGGAAGGCGCCGCTGGCAAGCGCAGCGCTCCAGGCTTGCTCCGGCTTGCCGAGAATGCCGCGCCCGGCGAGGAACAGCGAGTTGCGCTCCTGAGTCGACAGCCAGCGCTGGCCGGCCAGCTCATCGGCCAGGTTGAACAGCCGCTGCTCGCGCTGCCCGGCCGCCAGGTCGTGCTCTTCCAGCAGGGCGAGAATCAGCGCCTGGTCACGCAATGGGCTGCCGTAGTCGGCCATCCAGCGTTCGCCATCGCGCGGCTGGATCAGCCCCTGGTTCAGCGCCTGCTCGGCACGTGGCGCATCACCCATCAGCTTCAGCGCAGCAGCCAGCTGTACCAGCGGCAGACCGGAACGTGCGTCGTTGCGACGGTCGAACAGGCTGCGCAGCGCACCCAGCGGCGCCTGCTGGCTGCGCGCCAGAACGTAGCCGGCGTAAGCCTGCACGGCGAAGCGGGTGTGAGCGAAGTCCTGGCTGTAACTGGCCTCGATCAGGCTGCTTTGCTGCAGGTAACGCAGCAGGCGATCATTGGCCTTTTTCAGCGCATCCGGCGGAACGCCGAAGCCCTGCTCGCGGGCACGCAGGAGGAAATCGGTGACATAGGCGGTGAGCCAGTATTCCTCTTCGCTCTCGGCGCTCCACAGGCCGAAGCCGCCGCTGTAGCGCTGCATGCCGAGCAGGCGCTCGATGCCCAGCTCGATGCTCTTGCGCCGTTGTTCGTCCGGCTCGCCCTGCAGGCCAAGCTTTTTCAGGCTGGCGGCATCGGCGTAAAGCGACGGATACAGGCCACTGGTGGTCTGTTCCAGGCAGCCGTAGGGGTAGGCCTTGAGTGCGCGAATCTGCTCGGCGAGGTTCAGCGGCGGCCGGCTCGACAGTGCCAGCACGGCTTCCAGCCCGGCAGGCTCGAACTGGTTCAAGGTTCCGGCAGGCAGGGTCCAGGGCTCGCCCTCCCCCAGCACTGCACGGAAGTGTTGCAGCTGCGCCGGATAGGCCGGGCGGATACCCAGCGTCCACTCACGACTGAAACCACCCAGCGTCTCGTTCGGCAGCACCAGCCCCTGCACCTCGACGTGGATACGTCCCTGCCCCAGACCACCTTCGGCTCGCACCGGAATGCGCAAGGTGGTGCGCTGGCCGTCGTTCAGGCGGATCGGTGCCTCGCCCTGGTTGAGCAGACGCAGCTGACCTTCAACGCCGACCTGCACCTCGAGCTGCTGTTCGGCACCGGACAGGTTGGTCAGGTCCAGCGCCAAGGTGGTTTCGTCGCCACCGGCGAGGAAGCGCGGCATCGACAGCTCGGCGATCAGCGGTGCGGCGACTACTGTCTTGGCTTCGGCCATGCCGAAACGCTCGTCGGTCCAGGCCTGGGCCATCAGGCGCAGCTCGCCATTGAAGTCGGGGATATCCAGGCTGACTTCGCCTTCGCCCTGGTCGTTCAGCTTCAGCGCATCGCTCTGCAGGGCGACGATCAGCACACTGGTATCGGGGCGCTTGCCACCGGCGGCAAGGCCGGCGTCACCACCGAAGGCCAGGCTGGCGACGCGCCCCTGGGCTTCGATCAGTTGGCCGTAGATATCCAGCTGGTCAGCGCCATAGGCCTTGCGCCCGAAGAAGTTGGCGAAAGGATCGGGCGTGGCATAACTGGTGATATTGAGGATGCCCACGTCCACCGCGGCGACCAGCACATGCACCTTGTCAGGGATGCTGCCGTCGGCATTACGTGCGCTGACCTTGACCTTCAGCGGCTGCTTGGGCCGCATCTTCTCTGGCGCCTCCAGGCTCACCGCCAGCTTGCGCGGAGCACGCTCCAGCGGCAGATGCAGCAGGCCGACCGCGCGTTTCGGGGTGACCTGCGCCTTGCGCTCACCCGGACGCACCACCAGGGCACTGAGGTAGAGGTCGTGGCGCGCCCATTTCTTGTCGATGGGCAGTTCGAAGGTCTTGCCCTCGGCCGGCACGCTGATTTCCTCCCACCACAGCGGCCCCTCGCTGGACTCGACCAGCAGGTAGCCATTACCGGCAGCCGGCGGGGTGACGGTGATTTTGGCCACATCGCCAGCGGAATAGGCGGGTTTATCCAGCGCCAGCTTGACCTGGTCCGGGCGCACCGCGCCGCCGTCGGCGTTGTCCTGCCAGCGGTAGCCTGCCCAGAAACGCAGGCTGCTGACCAGACCGGTCTGGTTGTCCACCACCTCGACCCGATACGGGCCCCATTCCACCGGGAAGCTGACCTTGGCGGTGCCGCCCGCGGCGACCTTCAGCGGCTCGTCGCTGAGAGTGAGGAATTTCTCGTTGTAGTTGTGACGCCAGCCTTCACCGTCGGAGAAGCTCCAGAAATAGTCGCGGCGTTCGCGCACCAGGCGCACGTTGAGGTTGTCGGCTGCCAGCTTGTTGCCGGCGGCGTCGGCCACCAGGATTTCGAATTCGGCCAGGCTGTCGGCGTCGACTTCCTCGCCGTCGAACAGGCCACGCAGGCCCGGCAGGCGCTCGGCCGGCCATACCGGCTGGACGATGCGACGGGTGATCGGGCGGCCACCGGACTCCTGCAGGCTGGCCTGGAGGATCAGACGCAGCGGCGATTTGGCGTCGCCCCAGCGGTTCTCCGGGCGCAGCATGGCGCGGCCCTGGTCATCCAGATTGACCTCGTCGAGTTCCTGATCCTGGCTCAGGTCGGCTTCGGTGACGTCGCCGAACTGATAGCCCGGCAAGCTCGCCACCGCCTCACGCAGCGGGCGCACGTAGAGCTGCCCGGTCAGGCGATTGCCTGCGGCCGGCGCTCCGTAGAGGTAACGCCCGGTCACCGCGAATTCGGCGCTGTCGCCCGGCGCGTAGGGCTGGTCCCGGCCTTTGAGTTCCAGGGCCATACGCTCGGGCAGGAAGTCCTCGACGAGGAATTCGTAGAGCTGCGGACTGCCATCGCCCAGGTCCAGCAACAACTGCCAGCGACCGGTCGGCGCCTCTTCGGCCAGCGGCAGCTGATATTGATAAAGACCGTCATCACCGGCATTCCAGACGAACTTGCGGCTGATCTGCTCATCAGGGCGGCGCACCTCAACGCTGACCGGCTGAGCCTTGACCGGGCTACCGTCGGCATCGCGCAGCAAGCCGTTGAGCAGCACGGTCTCACCAGGGCGATACAGATCACGCGGGCCGAACACGAAGAACTGCAGGGCATGCGCCTTGGGGCCGGTGATGTCGAACTCGGCCAGGTCCAGCGCCGGGGTGTTGAGACGCAACAGGCTGGTTTGTTCGTCCTGCTTGGCCAGCAGCACCTGGGCCTTGGCCGGCAGCGGCAACTGCGCATGGCCCGCCGAGTCGGTCTTGCCTTCGGCGAGCAGCGCACCGTCGCCATCGAGCAGTTCCAGCTGCACCCCGGACTGCGCCTTGCCACCTTCCAGTGCCTGAGTGAACACATCCAGACGGTCACGATAGCGATGCGCGGAGAGGCCGATATCGCTCAGGGAAAACAGCGTGGCCGGTTGCGAATAGCTGTAACTGCCAGCCTCGCGCATCACGGCCAGATAAACACCCGGCTGCTTGAACGGCTCCAGGCCGGCGATGGGCAAGAGCAGGGTTTCACGGGTGTTGCGCGCCGGGTTCAGGTCGAAGCGGCCGCCATAGACCAGCTCGGCCATCGGCAGCAGCTCGCGCGCCTCCCAGGTATCCAGATTGCTGGCGCGGCCCCAGCGCGAGAGGAAATTCGGCAACGCCTCGGGCTTGATGCGGAAGAACTCGACATTGACCTTGTCGACGTTCAGCGCGATCACCGGCAGGCCTTCGGCCAGGCGGGTCGGCAGCAGCGAGCCACGGCTGGCGAAACCGACGCTGGCCTGCAAATCGCGAGTCTCGAAGCGGCTGACATGCTCGGCAGCGAGCTTGCCGCCATTGATCGACTTGAGGCCGGCATCAATGGTCAGTACCAGTTTGCGCTGCGGCTCCAGGTGGCGCAGGCGCAGCTCGCTGAGGTTGTCGGTCAGCTCCCAGGCGCCATCGACCTTGCCAGAGACGCTATCGACCAGATGCAGGCGTTCGGCGAAGGGCTGGTCGGGGTCCAGCGGAATGGAGAAGGTCACCGACAGCGCACTGGCACCATCGAGCTGTACTTCGGAGACGTCGACCACCTCCAGCTCGCGCCCGGCGTAACGCTCGGCCAGCGCCTCGCGGTTGACCGCAGGCTTCGGCGCCTGTGGTTGTTGCGCGGCAGGAGCAGCGGGGGTCACCGTGGCAGGGGGTTCAGAAGAATCACAGGCGCTGAGCAGGGTCAGCGCCAAGGCCAGAAGCAGTCCTTTGTTCGGCATTGCGGGCTCCGGAATCAGGGGGGCGCAGAGGCCGACAACTATAGCCGAGGCGCCCTGAAGGCGACGAGTCATCCCGACGAATTCGCCAAACTACTCACACTCCTGGGGCCGCGCCGGCGCTGTGCCTATAATCGGCGTTTTGCCGGAGCTGCTCATGTCCGCCCTGCTCGATGCCTGGCGCCACGCCCCAACCCAGCGCAAGGTCTGGGCGCTGGCGGCGCCGATGATTCTCTCCAACCTCTCGGTGCCCATGGTGGCGCTGGTCGATACCGCCGTGGTCGGCCACCTGCCGCATGCTCACCAGCTCGCTGCGGTCGCAGTCGGCGGCAGCCTCTATACCCTGCTCACCTGGGCCATGGGTTTTCTGCGCATGGGCAGCACCGGTTTCGCCGCCCAGGCCGCAGGCCGCGAGGACGGCGGCGCCTTGCGCCAGGTGCTGGTGCAGGGGCTCGGCCTGGGCGTGTTCCTGGCGCTGCTCCTGGGTTTGCTGGCCGTGCCCTTCAGCAGCGCGGCGCTGAGTCTGATGCAGCCGTCGGCCGAACTGGACCAACTGGCGCGCCAGTACTTCCAGATTCGCCTGTTCGGCCTGCCCGCCAGCCTGGCAACCTACGCGTTGATCGGCTGGCTGCTGGGCACACAAAGCGCCCGTGGCCCGCTGGCCATTCTGCTCACCGCCAACCTGATCAACGTGTCGCTGGATCTGCTGTTCGTGCTCGGCCTCGAATGGGGCGTGGCCGGCGCGGCCTGGGCTTCGGTGATCGCCGAATGGAGCGGCGCCCTGCTCGGGCTGTGGCTGGCCCGCGGAGCACTGGCTCGCTATCCAGGCCAACTCGACGGCAGCGCGCTGAAAAGCTGGAGCAACTGGCGCCCGCTGCTGGTGGTCAACCGCGACATCTTCATCCGCACCCTGGCACTGCAGCTGGTGTTCTTCCTCATCACCGTACAAGGCACGCGCCTGGGCGATGCCACGGTGGCGGCCAATGCCCTGCTGCTCAATGGCCTGACCCTGACTGCCTATGCCCTGGACGGCCTGGCACATGCCGTCGAAGCCCTGTGCGGCCATGCCCTGGGAGCGCGAGATCGCGATGCGCTACGCCGCTCGCTATTGGTCGCCGGCACCTGGTCGCTGCTGGCCAGCGCCGGCTTTGCGCTGTTCTTCCTGCTCGGCGGGCACTGGTTCGTCGGCATGCTCACGAACATTGCCGAGGTCCGCGAACTGGCCCTGAACTTCCTGCCCTACCTGGCGCTGCTGCCTCTGCTGGCGGTGTGGAGCTATCTGCTCGACGGCCTGTTCATCGGCGCTACTCGTGCCCGGGAAATGCGCGACGCCATGCTCATCGCCCTGGCGTTGACGCTGCCGCTGGGCTGGTGGCTGCAAAGCCTGGGCAACCACGGGCTGTGGTTGGCATTTCTGGCATTTATGGGGCTGCGCAGCCTGGTGTTGGCTGGCTATGCTTGGCAATTGAGCCGTCGCGACCTGTGGTTCCCTTCCCCAGCTTAAGGAGAGATCGCTCATGCTCAGCGTGCCAGTCCCGTCGAATGAAGCCGAACGCCAGCAGGCACTCGATCGCCTCGAGCTGCTCGACACGCCTGCCGATCCCTATCTCGATACCCTGACTCGCCTGGCCCACGACCTGTTCCAGGTGAAGATGGCGCTGATCACGCTGGTCGACCGCGACCGTCAGTGGTTCAAGAGCCGCCAGGGGCTGGACGCCGCGGAAACGCCGCGCAGCCTGTCCTACTGCTCGCAGGCGGTACTGTACGACGAGCCGCTGATCGTCGAGGACAGCCAAGTAGACAAACGTTTCGCCGGCAGCGAGCTGGCGCGCAATACCCCGGACGTACGCTTCTATGCCGGCTGGCCGCTGCACGATGCCGACGGCATGCCGTTGGGCACCCTGTGCCTGGCGGACCCGAAGCCACGCCAGTTCGGCCACCAGGATCGATTCAAGCTGCGCGACCTGGCCTACCTCACCGAACACTACCTGCACCTGCTGCACTGCTCGCAGCAGGCCAGCGACCTGCGCGACGCCCTCAGCCGCGAGCAGCGCAAGGGCATGCTCGATGCGCTGACCCAACTGTGGAACCGCGCCGGGCTGCTGCACTTCCTGCCGCTGGAGCAAGCCGCTGCCGAGCACAACCAGCGGCGCCTGGGCCTGATCTATTGCGATCTTGACCACTTCAAGCAGGTCAACGACCGGTACGGCCACGATGGTGGCGACCACGTGCTGTGGGAAAGTGCGCGACGCATGAGTGCCGCGGTGCGCCCGCAGGATGTAGTCACACGCAATGGCGGCGAGGAGTTCGTCATCCTTACCCAGGTGCACGATGAGCAGGAGCTGCTGCAAATTGCCGAACGCATCCGCCTGGCCATCGCCAGCCAGCCGATGCAGCTGGAAAAGGCCGAATTGCAACAGACCGCCAGCCTCGGCTGCACGCTGCTCGGCGTAGGCGAGAGCGCCATGGACGCACTAAAACGTGCCGATCAGGCGCTGTACCGGGCCAAGCACGGCGGTCGCAACCGCAGTGAGCTCGCCCCCAGCGCCCACTGAAGGGAAGCAAACATGGCCGCCGCGTTCGTCGCCTATCTGCACTACCTGTCGATCTTCGCCCTGTTCGCCCTGCTGAGCATCGAGCACGTGCTGTTCAAGGCGCCGCTGGATCTGTCGCGGGCACGCAGCCTGATGATCGCCGACCTGGCTTACGGCATCTGCGCCGGCCTGGTGCTGATCACCGGTATCGCCCGCGTGCTGTGGTTCGGCAAGGGCGCGGCCTACTACATGGGCAACAGCCTGTTCCATGCCAAGCTCGGCCTGTTCATCCTGGTCGGCTTGCTGTCGATCCTGCCTACCCTGGTGTTCATCAAGTGGCGTAGCGCTGTGAAGGCCGGCCAGGTGCCGACGCCAAGCGCACGGCAGGTGCGCCTGGTAACCTGGAGCATTCGCGTCGAGCTAATGCTGTTGCTGGCGATCCCGCTGCTGGCAACGCTGATGGCACGTGGCCACGGCATCATTGGCTGAACCGAGAGACGTAAAGCTTCGCCGCTAAAGCGCCTCCCACAGAGCAGCAGCGTAGCCCGGATGCCGTCGGTGGCTTACGAGGCCAGGTAGGACGAGCGGGTCAGCCCCAGGCGCAGCGCATCGAGGAACTGGGTACGCTCACGCGCGCTGATCCTGGCGCTGGCCACCTTGTCGCGGTAGTGGGTCATCAGCTCCTCGGGCGACAGGTGCACGTAGCGCAGCATGTCCTCGATGGTGTCGTGAGTCTCGATACCGGCGTGCACCACGCTGCCGTCAGCGGCCTGGTAGATGTTCACCGAGTCGGTGTCGCCGAACAGGTTGTGCATGTCGCCGAGAATCTCCTGGTAGGCACCGACCAGGAAGATGCCCAGCACGTAGTCCTCGCCCTCGCGAATCTCATGCACCGGCAGACTGGTCTCGATGGACTGCTCGTCGACGTACTGACGGATCTTGCCGTCGGAGTCGCAGGTCAGGTCCTGTAGCACGGCGCGGCGCAGCGGTTCCTCGTCCAGACGCGACAGCGGCAGGATCGGCAGGATCTGGCCGATGGCCCAGGTGTCCGGCAGGCTCTGGAACACCGAGAAGTTGCAGATGTACTTGTCGGCGAGCTTGTCGTTGAGTTCGTCGAGCACGGCACGGTGCGAACGCTGGCGCGCCTTGAGTTGGTTGTGCAGGCGACGGCAGATGGCGAAGTAGCACTGTTCGGCCAGCGCCTTCTGCGCCAGGCTCAGCTTGCCGGCGGAATACTGCGCGGCCACTTCCTCGATGTAGTGGGTGGCCCGCCAGTAGGTCTCGGCGACCATTTCCGGGTCGCTGTCGTCGAGCAGCTCGATCAGCCAGTGCAGCACTTCCGGCTGCTCCACGCTCGGGTCGATCTCCGGCACCTTGTCGTTGTGCCGCTCGACATCGGTGACCTGCACCAGCAGCACGGCGTGGTGCGCGGTCATCGCCCGGCCGCTCTCGGAGAAGATGTGCGGGTGGGGGATTTCCTGGCGGTCGCAGAACTCCTTGAGCATGTCCACCACGGCATCGGCATAGTCCTGCATGTCGTAGTTGATCGAGCTGGCGTTGCGCGAATGCGTACCGTCGTAGTCCACACCCAGGCCACCGCCGACATCGATGTGATCGACCGGCAGGCCCATGGCACGCAACTCGCCGTAATAGCGGATGGCCTCGCGGAAGCCCTTGCGGTAGTCGGCGATGTTGGCGATCTGCGAGCCCATATGGAAATGCAGCAGGCGAATGCCCTGATCCAGACCGGCCGCGCGGAAGCGCTCGACCACCTGCAGGATCTGAGCGGCGGACAGGCCGAACTTGGATTTCTCGCCGCCGGTGTCGGCCCACTTGGAGGATGCCAGCGAGGACAGGCGCACGCGCAGGCCGATCTGCGGCGCGACCTTGAGCTCGGCCGCTTCCTCGATCACCAGGGCGACTTCCGACTCCTTCTCGATGACGATGAACACGTTGTGACCGAGCTTCTGCCCCATCAGCGCCAGGCGAATGAACTCCCGGTCCTTGTAACCGTTGCAGACGATGGTGCCGCCCTTCGGTGCCAGTGCCAGCACGGCCAGCAGCTCGGGCTTGGAGCCGGCTTCGAGGCCGATGGAGACGTTCTGCGTGGCGATGATGTTCTCGATCACCGCCTCCTGCTGGTTGACCTTGATCGGGTACAGCGCGGTATAGCGGCTCTGGTATTCCAGGCGCTCGATACTGGCATCGAAGGCACCGGTCAGGCGGCGCACGCGGTCCTGCAGGATGTCCGGGAAGCGCACCAGCAGCGGCAGCGACAGGCCGCTCTGGCGCAGCTCGTCGACCTGCTGATAGAGGTCGATGGGCTGGCTGTCCGGACCGTTGGGGCGCACTTCGATACGTCCGGCATCGTTGATCGAGAAGTAACCGGCGCCCCAATGGCGAATGCCATAGACACTGCGGCTATCGGCTACGGTCCATTGGCTGCCGTCGTCTTTGCGGGTGCGTCGTGCGGACATCTAGTTCTCCCTGGAAATGGGTTTGCGCAACCGAAGGTCGCGTCAGAAATTAAAGGCGATAGATGACGGTTGCTCGGCGGTCGACCACCAAAGCTCGTCGAAAGTTTAGAAAAAGCTGGCTCAGCCGCCGGACTTCTTCGCGGTAAATCCGCGTTTGCTCAACTCGGCGAGCAGCAGTTCGACGTGGTCACCCTGAATCTCGATCACGCCGTCCTTGAGCGCACCGCCAGTGCCGCAGCGCTTCTTCAGCGCACTGGCCAGTTCCTTGAGCGGCTCCTCGGCCAGCGGCACGCCGCTCACCGTGGTGACGGTCTTGCCGCCACGGCCCTTGGTTTCACGACGAACGCGGGCAATGCCATCGCCTTCAGGGATGCGCGTCTGTTTGCAGATGCAGGCATCCAGCGGCTGATTGCAGTCCGGGCAATGGCGACCGCCATCGGTGGAATAGACGAGACCGCTAAGGGCCGAGAATGAAGAGGCTTTCTTGACCACCGGCTTGTCCTCATAGGGGTCAGGATAGCGATTGGCCGACAGGCGTCGACCGCGAAGCCCCACTCAGGCAGGGGCAGCGCAGGCGGACAGGCGTCCGCCGAAAAGGCCGCGCAGTGTAACGGCAAAGGCCAGGCTTGCTAAGTCCAGATTTGCGTCATTGTGCGGCACTTTGGCGACGCACCTGACACCCTGCCAGAGAACTGGTAGGGCGGGTGCAACCCGCCACAGCGAAAACTCGACGAAATACGGGAGCCGACACGACCACCCTCTCCCGCCCTTCGGGCACCCTCTCCCATAAATGGGAGAGGGACATCAGCCGGCCGCAAGCGGCCGGTTTATATAGCGCTGCAGCGCCGCCAGCGAGTCCGGGCAATATGGCAGGTGGCGAGTTTCCTCAAGCGCCTGTTCGATACTGATGAAGCGCGCCTCCAGCACCTCTTCCGGCTGCAACACCAGCGGCGCATCGGACACCGCCGAGTAGGCCATGCACCACAAGCGGCTTTCCGGCGCGTCGTAGAGAAAGTGCGCATGCTCGACCAACTCGGCGTCGACGATGCCCAGCTCCTCGGCCAGTTCGCGCTCGGCAGAAAGCCGATAGTCCTCGCCTTCCAGCACCATACCGCCAGCGGCGACATCCCAGTAGCCGGGATACAGCGCCTTGCTCAAGGTGCGCCGGTGTACGCACAGCAGACCGGCCGAATTGAACAACAGGATATAGGTGCCACGCCCGATCAGCCGGCGCTCGCGCAGCTCGGCGCGGGTGACGCCGCCCAAGGGCTGATCGCGCTCGTCGACCCAGGCGACCCGCTCCCGGTCCGAAGCAGCGCGATGCGCCGCCTCGGTCGCCGAAATCGCTTCCATCACCCCTGGCTCAGCAATTGGCGCAGGTCGATCAGGCCGGCGTTGGCACGAGAGATGTAGTTGGCCATCACCAGCGAGTGGTTGGCGAGAATGCCATAGCCGCTGCCATTGAGGATCATCGGGCTCCACAGAGTCGCCTGCGCAGCCTCCAGCTCACGGATGATCTGGCGCACGCTGACAGTGGCGTTCTTCTTCGCCAGCACGTCGGCGAAATCGACCTCGATAGCGCGCAGCAGGTGAGCCAGCGCCCAGGCCTGACCGCGGGCCTCGTAGAACACGTTGTCGATCTGCAGCCAGGGCGTCTCGTATACGCCGTCGCGCCCGACCAGGCCGGATTCTTCGGCGTCGTTGCCGACCTGCAGGTTCTCGTTCAGGCGCACCTGGCCGACGCTGGCGGACAGGCGCTGCGACAACGAACCAAGACGCGTGCCGGCATCGCCCAGCCAGTTGTTGAGGTTGTCGGCACGGGCATAGAACTGCGCATTCTTCTGGCTCAGGTCGGCCAGGTAGCGGTCCAGCGACTTGATGCCTTCGCGATACTCGGACTCGGACGCCGGCAGCGCCCAGCTCTTGTTGTCGAAGTGAAAGCGCGGCTCGGCCTTGGCCAGGTCCGGGTTCTCCGTGGACTGCGACTGCGAGCGGGCAAAATCCTTGCGCAGCGCGCGGGAGAAATCACGCACCTGCACCAGCACGCCGTATTCCCAGCTCGGCATGTTGTCCAGCCACAGGCCCGGCGGGGCCAGGTCGTTGGACAGGTAGCCGCCCGGTTTGTCGAGCAGCGTAGTGGCGACCTGCTTGAGGGTTTCCACCGTGGTGTAGCCGGTCACTATCTGCCGCTGCGCCTGCTGCGCCGCGCTCTGCGCGTGCTGCTGCACCTGGAAGGCAGACGGCTCCTGGCTCCAGTACCAGCCGACCACCAGGGCGATCAGTAGATAGACGCCGATCAGGCCGCCCAGCGCCCGGGCGATCAGGCTGCCGCCGCTGCGGCTGCCCCCTGAGGCCGCGGCAGCGCCGTCTGGCGAGTTCGTCGCACGATTCTTCCAATCCAGCATGGCAGTGTCCTTTTCAAACGAATTCGAGTGTTCGACCACAACCCGGGCAACGGGTTGCGACCTGTTGCGCACTATAAGACAAGCCCACAGCAAAGCGCAGGGAACAGAGGCAAACTTACCGTTGGTACGGGAAAACGCTATTTGTGTCGCTTATTCGACAGAAATACCGACGTCAATTGATCGACGGCAATGTCATCGCCACCCTCAAGTGATAGCATCAAGCCACCACGGACTTAACCACTTATAGAAGTCGGCCCATGACCGAGCACCCCGACCCCAGTCGCGATCGCCTCAAGCATCACTTCGCCCAGCGCGTGATTCACCAGGCACGTCAGGTGCTGGAAGTCTGGCAACGCCTACAACGCAGCGAATGGAACGATGTCGGCATGACCGAGCTGACCGAGGCCAACCTGCGCCTGCTGCGTTATGCCGAGCGCTTCGAACAGGTCGAGCACGCACAGCTGGCGCAAAGCATCGGCGCCAGCCTGGATGAAGTAGCGGAAAACCGTGGCCGACTCAACAGTAGCCTGATCGCTCGGCTCAATCAGGCCATGCAGCGCCTCTCACGTACCGGACTGCGCCACAGCGATGCCTTCGAGCAGACCTTTCTGCCGCCGCTGCGCAAGCCGGTCTACATCACCCTGCAGGATGCTCAGCGTGGCGAGCGCCTGGCCCAGCAGCTGGAGTTCTTCGGCCTCGCCGCGCAGGCGCTGAGCGATGAGCGCGCCTTCCGCGCCGCCATCACCGAACGCCATCCTGCGGCCATCGTCATGGACGTCGACTTCGCTGGCGCCGGGCTGGAACTGGCCAATTCGGTGCAGGAAGGCCTGGAACAGAAGATTCCGCTGCTGTTCTTCAGCCATTGCGACACCGACACGCCCACGCGCCTGGCCGCGGTACGCGCCGGTGGCCAGGAGTTCTTCACCGGCTCGCTGGATGCCTCGAGCCTGCTCGAACGCATCGAGGTGCTGACCCACGTTTCGCAGTACGACCCGTACAAGGTGCTGATCGTCGACGACTCCAAGGCCCAGGCGACTCACACCGAACGCGTGCTCAACAGCGCCGGCATCCTCACCCATACGCTCACCGAGCCGATCCTGGCGATGGATGCGCTGGCCGAGTTCCAGCCGGACCTGATCATCCTCGACATGTATATGCCCGAGTGCAACGGCACCGAGCTGGCCAAGGTGATTCGCCACAACGACCGCTACGTCAGCGTGCCGATCATCTACCTGTCGGCCGAGGACGACCTAGACAAGCAGCTCGACGCCATGAGCGAGGGCGGCGACGACTTCCTGACCAAGCCGATCAAGCCGCGCCATCTGATCGCCACCGTGCGCAACCGCGCGGCGCGCGCGCGCAACCTCAAGGCGCGCATGGTGCGCGACAGCCTCACCGGCCTGTACAACCACACCCACACCCTGCAGTTGCTCGACGACGCCTGCTACCGCGCGCGCCGCGAAGAGCAGCCGCTGGCCTTCGCCATGCTCGACATCGACCACTTCAAGAAGGTCAACGACACCTATGGCCACCCGATGGGCGACCGGGTGATCAAAAGTCTGGCGCTGTTCCTCAAGCAGCGCCTGCGCAAGACCGACCATATCGGCCGTTACGGTGGCGAAGAGTTCGCCGTAGTGCTGCCCGATACCGACGAGCAATCGGCGCTCAGGGTGCTGGAGGAAATTCGCCAACGCTTTGCCGAGATCCACTACCCGGCGCAGCCGCAGGACCTGTCCTGCACCTTCAGTTGCGGCATTGCCATGTTGCAACCGGGCCTCGACGGCAACTCGCTGTCCAAGCGCGCCGACGAAGCGCTTTACAAGGCCAAGCATGGCGGCCGCAACCGGGTCGAGCTATTCAGCGTCGATTGACGGCCGCTGCGGCTGCCCACGAAACGTGATGCAGCGCACGTCGTCATAAGCCTGTAATCAAACCGCAATAAGCTCGCGCGCATCGTTCAGTTGTCGATCGAGCCCGCCATGCGCCTCAAGCTGCTCACCAATCTCAACACTCTGCTGCTGGTCACCGTCTGCGTCGCCCTGGCAGCAACACTCTGGTGGTCGCAGCGTGCGTTGCAGCAGCCGGTGCAGTTGATGGAGCGCTACCTGACGCTGTCTCAGCAGTTCCAGCACGAAGTGGCGGACAACATCCAGGCCTACCTGGCCAGTGGCAATGCCGTGCAACACAGCGCCGCGACCCAGGCCATCGACGCCTTCGACGAATCCCTCGAACAGCTCCCGCAACAGCTGGCCAGTGAACTGCGCCCAAGCCTGCAACAGTTGCGCGAGTTCAGCGCCAACCAGTTACTCGCCGCCGGCAAGCTGGCGGGCGATCCGCAAGGGTTGCTGCTACAGGCCGAACGCGAAATGCTCGCCACGCTGGAACAACTGGGTCAGTACGTCGACAGCACCAGCAGCCCAGGCGCCGCCAGCTATCGCAAGCCGCTGCAGGAGGCAGGCTCACGCCTGCTGAAGCTGGCGCATGCTCGTGAACGCTTCACCAGCCAGGGGCGTAGCGAACTGCTCGGTGACGTCGAGCGTGAACTCAAGGCCCTGGGCCAGCAGGTGGAAGCGCTCGACAGCCTGCCACTGCTTGGCGTGCAGCAGGCCGACAGTTCCGCCAGCGCTGGCTTCGCCGCCCTGCTCGGGCTGGATGACGACGAGCAGGAGCAACAGACGCAGGACCGCGGTATCGACCTCAAGCGCGAGCTGAGCACGCTGGTGCGCCGCTATCCCGGTGAACTGCAGCGCACCCGGGAGCTGGTCGAGCAGCGCCAGCAACTGGCCGTGACCACGACCGAGCGCGTGAGCCAGGTGCAGCAGGCTCTGGCTGCGCTGGAGCCGCTGGTCAAAGGCGAGTACGCGCGCATTCAGGGCGAAGTGCGAGTGATCCAGGGCCTGATGATCGGCCTGATTCTGTTCATCGCCCTGCTCATCGACCGCATCCAGCGGCGCCTGTCGCAGGTGCTTGGCAACCTGGTCCCGGCCCTGTCGCGCTGGGCCGGCGGCGATTTCGCCACGCCGGTCTCGATCAACTCGCGCACCCGCGAGCTGCGCGACATCGAAGACTCCCTCAATCATCTGCGTCGTTATCTGGTGGAACTGGTCGCCAGCATTCGCGGCCATGCCGAACAGGTCGCAGGTTCCAGCCGCACACTGGCCGACCTCAGCGGCGGTCTGCACGGCGGCGCCGAACGCCAGGCCGGGGATACCGCGCTGATCCGCGATGCATTGGGCGAGCTGGAAGCGACCATCAGCCAGGTCGCCGAGGACGCCAGCCAGACCGCGGATGCCAGCCGTGACGCCGACCGTGCCCTGGTGCACGGCCAGCAGGTCATCGGCCAGAGTCTGGAGGGCCTGCATGCGCTGGTCAGCGAGGTACAGGACAATGCCCAGGCCATCGAGCGCCTGGCCAGCGAAACCGAGACCATTGGTGGCGTGCTGACGGTGATTCGCAGCATCGCCGAACAGACCAACCTGCTGGCCTTGAACGCCGCCATCGAGGCTGCGCGTGCCGGTGAGGCCGGCCGCGGCTTCGCCGTGGTCGCCGACGAAGTGCGCTCGTTGTCGAAGCGAACCGGCAGTGCCACAGCGGAAATCCAGGAGGTGATCGGTCGCCTGCAGCAAGCCGCCCACCAGTCCGTGCAGGCCATGCGCGCCCAGGTCGAGCATGCCGAAGCCACCGCCGGCAAGGCCGAGGCGGCTGATGGCGCGCTGGACGAGATCGTCAGCGCCATCCGCACCATCGCCAGCATGGCCGAGCGCATCGCCGAGGCCACTGCCCAGCAGAGCGGCGCAGTCGGCGAGATCCGCGAACATGGGGAACGCATCCATCAGTTAGGTGATGAAAATCTCGGTCTGATCGCCAGCGGACGCAACGAAAGCGAACGTCTGCTGCAGCTTGGCGGTCAGTTGCACAGCGCCGTGCAGGCGTTTCGCGTCTAGGCACTGAACGAACAGGGCCTGCGACACGGCAGCGCAGGCAACTCTCGGCAGGAACTCCCGCAGACCGGCCATCTCCAAGGTTCCGCTCATCCCCGGCATTCGACGCTCCGGCGTGGCGACAGCGATGCGGCTGAGCGCTTTCCGGTATCATGCCGCCACCTTTCGCCGAGATATTCGCCCGATGTCACTGCGTCGCCTGCTGCTTCCCCTGCTTCTGCTCTGCCTGAGCCTGCCTGCCAGCGCCGGCCTGTTCGATCAGCGCCCGGCCGCCTCGCCGCTTGGCGCCCCGCTGAATAACAGCAGCGATTTCCTGCCCGTGCGTGAAGCCTTCAAGCTGAGCCTGGTCAGCAGTGACACGCAGTCGGTGACGCTGCGCTTCGTCGCCACCGAGGGCTACTACCTCTACCGCCATCGTTTCAACTTCAGCATCGAGCCGGCCGACCTCACGCTCGGCGAGGCCGAGTTGCCCGCGGGCCAGGCCAAGCACGACGAATTCTTCGGCGATGTCGAGGTTTATTACGGCGTGCTGGATATTCGTCTGCCGCTGGAGAACCCTGACAACCGCCCGCTGCGCCTGCAGGTCGGCTATCAGGGCTGCGCCGACAAGGGCCTGTGCTACCCGCCGGAAACCGAGTTCATCGAGATCGGTGACATGCCCGCCGCCAGCGGCGATGCAGCACCCGTCGCGGCCGACTGGAACTGGAAGGAGCTGGCGCTGTTCTTCCTCGGCGGCCTGGCACTGACCTTCACGCCTTGCGTACTGCCGATGCTGCCGATCCTCTCCGGCGTGGTGCTGCGCGGGCAACTCGGTGGCCTGCGCAGCCTGACGCTGTCGCTGGCCTATGTGCTGCCGATGGCGATCTGTTTCGCCGTCCTCGGCACCCTGATGGGTCTGTTCGGTGCTGGCCTCAATCTGCAGGCGCGTCTGCAATCAGCCTGGGTGCTGGTGCCCTTCGCGGCCTTCTTCGCGGTGTTCGCGCTGGCCATGTTCGGCCTGTTCGAGTTGCGCCTGCCACGCTTCATCAGCGAGCCGCTGGATCGTCTCGCCGGCAAGACTCAGGGTGGTTCGCACGTGAATGCCGCCCTGCTCGGCGTCCTTTCCAGCCTGTTGGTCAGCCCCTGCGTTTCTGCACCGCTGGCCGGCGCGCTGCTTTATATCAGCGCCAGTGGCGATGCCCTGGGCGGCGGCCTGAAGCTGCTCGCGCTCGGCCTTGGCATGGGCACGCCACTGGTGTTGTTCGCCGTAGGCGGCGGTGCACTGCTGCCGAAAACCGGCACCTGGATGGTCACCGTGCGCAACGCCTTCGGCGTGCTGCTGCTGGCCGTTTCGGTGTGGCTGCTCGAGCGCGTCCTGCCGGGCAGCCTCAGCCTGGCACTCTGGGGCCTGCTGGCCGGCGGCGTGGCGGTGTTCCTCGGCGCGCTGGAGTTCGGACCCAAGACGCACCGGCAGAAGCTCGGCCAGATCGCCGGACTGGCGCTGCTGGTCTATGCCCTGGCCGCCTGGGTCGGCGCCCTGCAAGGCGCCACCGATCCGCTCAAGCCGCTCGGCCAGTTGCAGGCTGGCGTAAGCCAGAGCAGCGCCAAGAGCGGCGCCTGGCAAACCCTGAGCAGCCCGGCCGAACTGGACGCCGTCCTGGCCGAGGCCAAAGCCAGCGGCCAGCCGCTGCTGCTGGACTGGTACGCCGACTGGTGCATCAGTTGCAAGGTCATCGAACGCGAGGTATTCGGCAATGCCGAGGTCGGCAGCAAGCTGGCCGGCTGGCGCCTGATCCGCTTCGACATCACCGAAAGCAACGCCGCCCAGCGCACCCTGCTCGACCGCTACCAGCTGTTCGGCCCGCCCGCCATCCAGCTGTTCGCCGGCAATGGTGACGAATTGCTCGATCTGCGTGTCGTAGGTGAGGTCGATGCCGCCACCTTCGCCACCCGCCTGGACCGGGCCGCCAGCCGCCAGGCCGGCCGCTAGAGCGTCCGGCGCCCTCGTCGCACGCAGCCAGGCGGCCTGGCAACGACCGAAACCAGCGCTATAGTCATATTTCTGCCGCAAACGCCGGGCATCGTGTCGGCTATTGCCGATATCGTACGCGCTACGGCATAGTCCGGCGCAGCCCGAACAACAAGGAACGCGACCATGGCCACCCTACTGGTGCTGCACGGCCCCAATTTGAACCTGCTCGGCACCCGCGAGCCCGACAAATATGGCGCCACCACCCTCGCCGAGATCAATCAGGATCTGGAGCAGCGCGCCCGCGAGGCCGGTCACCATTTGCTGTACCTGCAGAGCAATGCCGAGTACGAGCTGATCGAGCGCATTCACGCCGCAAAGGGTGAAGGTGTCGACTTTATCCTGATCAATCCTGCCGCTTTTACTCATACCAGCGTCGCATTACGTGACGCGTTGCTGGCGGTGAGCATCCCATTCATCGAAGTGCACCTGTCCAACGTGCACAAGCGTGAACCGTTCCGCCATCACTCCTACTTTTCCGACGTTGCCGTAGGGGTGATCTGCGGGCTTGGCGCCAGCGGTTACCGGCTGGCCCTGGAAGCAGCACTCGAACAACTGACCGGGCGCGCCTGATGCGTAGCCTGGTAGACAAGTCCTACCTCACCTCTGGGAGTTGACCCTTCATGGATATCCGTAAAGTCAAGAAACTGATCGAGCTGCTGGAAGAGTCCGGTATCGACGAGCTGGAGATCAAAGAGGGCGAAGAGTCCGTACGCATCAGCCGTCACAGCAAGCAGCCGGCCTATGCCGCCCAGCCGATCTACGCCCCGGCACCCGCTCCAGCCGCCGCGCCTGTAGCCGCAGCCGCCGCTCCGGGCGCTGAAGCCGCTCCGGCCGCTGCGCCGAAACTGAACGGCACCGTGGCTCGCTCGCCGATGGTCGGTACCTTCTATCGCGCCGCTTCGCCAACCTCGGCCAACTTCGTCGAAGTCGGTCAGACCGTGAAGAAGGGCGACATCCTGTGCATCGTCGAAGCGATGAAGATGATGAACCACATCGAAGCCGAAGCCAGCGGTGTGATCGAATCCATCCTGGTGGAAAACGGCCAGCCGGTTGAGTACGACCAACCCCTGTTCACCATCGTTTGATGCACGGGGAGCCTGCAATGCAGAAGCTGGAAAAAGTCCTTATCGCCAACCGTGGCGAAATCGCCCTGCGTATCCTGCGTGCCTGCAAGGAGCTGGGTATCAAGACGGTGGCCGTGCACTCCACCGCCGACCGCGAACTGATGCACCTGGGCCTGGCCGACGAATCCGTCTGCATTGGTCCGGCAGCTGGCGCGCAGTCCTACCTGAACATCCCGGCGATCATCAGCGCCGCTGAGCTGACCGGCGCCACCGGCATCCACCCGGGCTACGGCTTCCTCGCCGAGAACGCCGACTTCGCCGAACAGGTGGAGAACTCCGGTTTCGCCTTCATCGGCCCGACCGCCAGCGTGATCCGTCTGATGGGCGACAAGGTGTCGGCCAAGGACGCCATGATTAAGTCCGGCGTACCGGTGGTTCCCGGCTCCGACGGCCCGCTGCCGGAAGACGAGGAAGAGGCCCTGCGCATCGCCCGTGAAGTGGGCTACCCGGTGATCATCAAGGCCGCCGGCGGCGGCGGTGGTCGCGGCATGCGCGTGGTGCACAAGGAAGAAGACCTGATCAAGTCGGCCAAGCTGACCCGCACCGAAGCCGGTGCCGCGTTCGGCAACCCGATGGTCTATCTGGAAAAATTCCTCGGCAACCCGCGTCACGTGGAAGTCCAGGTGCTCTCCGATGGCCAGGGCAACGCCATTCACCTGTATGACCGCGACTGCTCGCTGCAGCGTCGCCACCAGAAGGTGATCGAAGAGGCGCCGGCCCCGCTGATCGACGAGAAGGCCCGCGCCGAAGTGCTCAAGCGCTGCGTCGATGCCTGCATCGAGATCGGCTACCGTGGCGCCGGCACCTTCGAGTTCCTCTACGAAGACGGTCGCTTCTACTTCATCGAGATGAACACCCGTGTTCAGGTGGAGCACCCGGTCACCGAGATGGTCACCGGCATCGACATCGTCAAAGAGATGCTCAGCATCGCCGCCGGCAACCCGCTGTCGATCAAGCAGGAAGACGTGAAGATCCTCGGTCACTCGGTCGAGTGCCGGATCAACGCCGAAGACCCGGACAACTTCATGCCCAGCCCCGGCAAGGTCAAGCACTTCCATGCTCCGGGCGGCAATGGCGTTCGCGTCGACTCGCACCTGTACAGCGGTTACAGCGTGCCGCCGCACTACGACTCGCTGATCGGCAAGCTCATCACCTTCGGCAAGGACCGTGACGAAGCCATGGCGCGCATGCGCAATGCCCTGGACGAGATCGTGGTCGATGGCATCAAGACCAACGTGCCGCTGCACCGCGACCTGACCCGCGACAAGGGTTTCGTCAAAGGTGGCGTGAACATCCACTACCTTGAAAAGAAACTGGGTATGGACAGGCACTGAGCCGGTTCTTGTAGCATCGAAAGGGAGCGGCCATGGCCGCTCCCTTTTTCATTCCACTCCAGAAGGATGAACCACATGAACGGACTCACCCCCGCGGAGCGCAAGGCCGCCTCCATCGCCAGACTCCAGGCAGCCGGTATTCCCTACATCGACCACCTGCCGATGATCGAACCCGCCAGCGAGGTTCGCATACGCAGTGCAGAGGAAATCGCCCAGCGCGCCATTGCCTGCCTGATCACCATCCAGGCCGCCTGTGACCGCAATGCCGGCAACTACTCGCCCGACACGGCCCAGTGGTGCCAGCAACTGCTCGAGCAATACGGCATCACCCAGCTGACTCCCGCCGAGGTGCACATCCTCAGCAATCAGGGCGAGCAGCAGGACGTCATCAATATGGTCTGGAAGTACGAAGCCTACTGGGTACTGCTCTGGGCCCTGGGCATCGTCGAGACGCTGGATTTTCCCGACCACACCATCGACTGCGATTTCGCCATCGAGGCCGTTTCACGGCATGAGGATTTCGCGGCGTTCCTGCAGCACGTTCGGCTACGCGACATCCACAGCATCCTCGACGAAGCCGATCTTATCTATCGCTACCACTGGGCCTGCGTCGACGCCCGCCTGAAACAGGCGCCGATGCCCGCGGGCATGAACGCAAGCGTAGTCATGGAACGCCACGCCGCTTTAAACTGGCTAATCGATAACGATGGCCAGAACGACTGGGACAATCCCGACGTCAGTACCTGAGTAGCCCATTGTCCCGCCTTCGGGCGTCCGAACCAAACACGCCGCGCCCAGTTCGACCGCGCGGCTCGCACAGAGAGTTTCCCATGCCCTGGTTACAAGTCCGTCTCGCCATCACTCCCGAACAGGCGGAAACCTACGAGGACGCCCTGCTGGAAGTAGGCGCCGTATCGGTGACCTTCATGGATGCTGAAGATCAGCCGATCTTCGAGCCGGACCTGGGCACTACCCCGCTGTGGTCGCACACCCATCTGCTGGCCCTGTTCGAAGCCAACACCGACGAGACCGCACTGATCGCCCACCTGCAACTGCTGTGTGGCGGCTCGCTGCCGGAGCATCATGTCGAGCGCATCGAGGATCAGGACTGGGAGCGCAGATGGATGGACAACTTCCAGCCGATGCGCTTCGGCCAGCGCCTGTGGATCGTGCCGAGCTGGCATGCCGCACCGGAGCCGGACGCCGTGAACCTGCTGCTCGATCCAGGTCTGGCCTTCGGCACCGGCACCCACCCGACCACTGCACTGTGCCTGGAATGGCTCGACGGTCAGACGCTCGACAACTGCAGCGTGCTCGACTTCGGCTGTGGCTCGGGCATCCTCGCCATCGCCGCCCTGCTGCTCGGCGCACCGCAGGCCGTGGGCACCGATATCGACCCACAAGCCCTGGAGGCTTCGCGCGACAACGCTTCGCGCAATGGCATCGACCCGGCACGCTTCCCGGTCTACCTGCCGGCCGATCTGCCGCAGCAGCCGGCGGACGTGGTCGTCGCCAATATCCTCGCCGGCCCGCTGGTTTCCCTGGCACCTCAGATCACCGCGCTGGTCAAAGAAGGTGGACGCCTGGCGCTGTCAGGCATCCTCGCAGAACAGGCCGAGGAAGTCCGCGCTGCCTATGCCGGCGCCTTCGACCTCGACCCGACCGCCACCAAGGACGGCTGGGTGCGCATCAGCGGCGTCAAGCGCTAAGCACGCGGCAAGACTGGAGGCCGCAACCTGCAAGCGAGCCCGGATGAAGGCCGGGCTGCTTTGCCCTTACTTGCAGCTTGTGGCTTGCAGCCTGAAGCCGCTCCTTTAGACTAGCTGCTTGGATTTTCCGGACCCGCGCATGAGCGAAAGCCACGTCACCCAGTGCCCCCATTGCCGTACCAGCTTCCGTGTCAGCCAGGCACAGCTGGCTGCTGCCCATGGCGCCGTGCGCTGCGGGGCCTGCCTGCACGTGTTCAACGCCGCCGAACAGTTGTTCGGTTCCCGCGCGGCGACGCCAACGCCAAGTAAAGCGACGAGCGCTCAGGTCAGCCAGGTTCAAGCCGATACCAGTGCCAAGCCGGTAAAGAAGCCGGTCGACGATACCCTGTGGATCCACGATGACCTCGACCTGGACAGCCTCGATCTGGACGAGGAACTGGCCAGGCTGGAAGAGCAGGAGCAGCAACTGTCGCAGCAGTTCCTCGCCCTGGAGCGAGCGCCGCGCTACAGCGAGAACTTCGACAGCAACGCGGCGGATGAACGCGAAGAAGCGCATGACGAAGCCTGGGCCGAAGCCCTGTTGCGTGACGAGCCGGCGAAGCACGAGCGCGACAGCTTCGAACTGCAACCGACCGACCACCAGCCCGAACCGATTGCCGCACCTGAACCCAAGGTCAACGCCGAGTTCGCCTCGCCGGTCTCCCCCCGCAAGCAGGCCATCGACGAGGACCTCGACGAAACCGACGAGCCGCGCTTGGGCAATCTCGATGACGAACCCGATGAGCGCGAGCACCAGGATGAAGAGCTGCACAGCGAGCGTGAAGCGCCCAAGGTGACGCGCAACGAGCCTGGCCTGCGCGAGGAGCGACTGTTCGAACTGGACGACGAACCTCTGCAACTTGAATGGCGCCAGCCACAGGGCATCGCCTGGGGACGCGTGTTCGGCTGGGGCCTGCTCAACCTGCTGGCGGCGGGCGGCCTGCTGGCGCAGTACGTGGCATACAACTTCGATGAACTGGCGCGTCAGGAGCGTTATCGCCCCTGGTTCGAACAGCTGTGTCCGAACATCGGCTGCACCCTGCCGTCGAAAGTCGATATCGGCCAGATTCGCAGCAGCAACCTGGTGGTGCGCAGCCACCCGGAGTTCTCCGGTGCGCTGATCGTTGACGCCATCCTCTACAACCGCGCGCCCTTCGCCCAGCCCTTCCCGCTGCTGGAAATGCGCTTCGCCGACCTGGGCGGGCAATTGGTCGCCAGCCGTCGCTTCAAGCCCAGCGAATACCTCGCCGGCGAACTGGCCGGGCAGAGCGAAATGCCGCCGCAAACGCCCATCCACATCTCGCTGGACATCCTCGACCCGGGCCCCCGCGCGGTCAACTACAGCCTCAGCTTCCACTCCCCCGAGTAGCCTGAAGGCTCTGCGACCAGTGGTCGCAGAGCTTCCATCTAACTGCTGGCGATAAGCCCATAGCTGTTCAGAATTTGTTCAAAACGACCTTTATCCGGTCATCCAGAGCGGGTATCATGCCCACCCTTTCGCGAGCACCAACCCACCATCGTTTCCCCTGAGGACACAGTGGAGGCCAGGTGTTGATCGCTTACTGTCTCAACTGCGAACCAACAAGCAGGGACGCCCCATGTCGGCCCCACGTATTGGCCCCTACACATTGCCCAATCGGTTGATCCTGGCTCCCATGGCCGGCGTCACCGATCGCCCGTTCCGCCAGCTGTGCCGTCGTCTCGGTGCCGGCCTGGTGGTGTCGGAGATGGTCACCAGCGATGTGCGCCTGTGGAACAGCCGTAAATCCAGCCTGCGCCTGCTGCACGGCGGTGATCCCGAGCCGCGCTCGGTGCAGATCGCCGGTGGCGACCCGCAGATGATGGCCGACGCCGCGCGCAAGAACGTCGAACTGGGTGCGCAGATCATCGACATCAACATGGGCTGCCCGGCCAAGAAGGTCTGCAACAAGGCCGCCGGTTCCGCCCTGTTGCGTGATGAGCCGCTGGTTCGCGAGATACTCGACGCCGTGGTCGGCGCGGTGGACGTGCCAGTGACCCTGAAGATCCGCACCGGCTGGGATCGCGAGAACAAGAACGGCATCACCGTGGCGAAGATCGCCGAAGATGCCGGCATCACCGCCCTGGCCGTACACGGCCGCACCCGCGCCGACCTCTACACCGGCGAAGCCGAGTACGAGACCATCGCCGCCATCAAGCAGGCGGTATCGATTCCGGTGTTCGCCAATGGCGACATCGACTCCCCACAAAAAGCCAAGGCCGTGCTCGACGCCACCGGCGCCGACGCCTTGCTGATCGGTCGCGCCGCTCAGGGCCGACCGTGGATCTTCCGTGAAATAGAGCACTACCTGCGTACCGGTGAAATCCTCCCGGCACCGAGCCTGCTCGAAGTGGAACGCATTCTGCTGGAACACCTGGCCGCACTGCACGCCTTCTATGGCGAATTGATGGGCGTACGCATTGCCCGCAAGCATGTCGGCTGGTATCTGGCAACCCTGCCGGGCGCCAGGGAGTTTCGCGCCCAGTTCAACCGTCTGGACAGCACGGACGCACAGTGCGCCCACGTTCGCGCGTTCTTCCGCGAACGGCACAACGATGAAAACGAGGTGGCCGCATGACGTTGATGACAGAGACCCTAGTGAGTGGAATTGCACCCGTGAGTGACAACACCAGCCTTAAACAGCACCTGAACACGCCAAGCGAAGAGGGTCAGACCCTGCGCGGCGCAGTGGAAAAGGCGCTGCACAACTACTTCGCCCATCTTGAGGGCGCGGACGTCACCGACGTGTACAACCTGGTGCTCACCGAAGTCGAAGCGCCGCTGCTGGAAACCGTCATGAATCACGTGAAAGGTAACCAGACCAAGGCGTCCGAGCTGCTCGGTCTGAACCGTGGCACGCTGCGCAAGAAGCTCAAGCAGTACGACCTGCTGTAACCCCGAACTCCGAAAAGGGCGGCCAACATGAGCCGCCTTTTTTGCTGATATCCCCGCTCTGATGGATAGTGAAATGACCGACCAGACCACCCTTCTGCCCGTCCGCCGCGCGCTGATCAGCGTTTCCGACAAAACCGGTGTCCTCGAGTTCGCTCGCGAGCTGGCCGCCCTCGGTGTCGAGATTCTCTCCACCGGCGGCACCTACAAGCTGCTCAAGGACAACGGCGTGGCCGCGGTGGAAGTCGCCGACTACACCGGTTTCCCGGAAATGATGGACGGCCGCGTCAAGACCCTGCACCCGAAGATCCATGGCGGCATCCTCGGCCGCCGTGCGCTGGACGGCGCGGTGATGGACGAGCACGGCATCAAGCCGATCGATCTAGTCGCGGTCAATCTTTATCCCTTCGAAGCCACCGTGGCCAAGCCTGATTGCGACCTGGCCGACGCCATCGAGAACATCGATATCGGCGGCCCGACCATGGTTCGTTCGGCGGCGAAGAACCACAAAGATGTGGCCATCGTGGTCAACACCGGCGACTACGCCGGCATCATCGAGTCCCTGAAAGCCGGCGGCCTGACCTACGCCCAGCGCTTCGATCTGGCGCTCAAGGCCTTCGAGCACACCGCCGCCTACGACGGCATGATCGCCAACTACCTGGGCACCATCGACCAGGCGGCGGACACCCTGTCCACCGAAGGCCGCGGCGCCTTCCCGCGTACCTTCAACAGCCAGTTCATCAAGGCGCAGGAAATGCGCTACGGCGAGAACCCGCACCAGAGTGCGGCGTTCTACGTCGAGGCGAAGAAGGGCGAGGCCAGCGTCTCCACTGCCATCCAGCTGCAGGGCAAGGAACTGTCGTTCAACAACGTGGCCGACACCGACGCCGCGCTGGAATGCGTGAAGAGCTTCGTCAAGCCGGCCTGCGTCATCGTCAAGCACGCCAACCCGTGCGGTGTGGCCGTGGTACCGGAAGACGAAGGCGGCATCCGCAAGGCCTACGACCTGGCCTACGCTACCGACACCGAGTCGGCTTTCGGCGGCATCATCGCCTTCAACCGCGAGCTGGATGGCGAAACCGCCAAGGCCATCGTCGAGCGTCAGTTCGTCGAAGTGATCATCGCCCCGAAAATCTCCGCCGCCGCCCGTGAAGTGGTGGCCGCCAAGGCCAACGTGCGCCTGCTCGAATGCGGCGAATGGTCGGCCGAGCGCGCTGCTGGCTGGGACTTCAAGCGCGTCAACGGTGGCCTGCTGGTACAGAGCCGCGACATCGGCATGATCAAGGCAGAAGACCTGAAGATCGTCACCCAGCGCGCGCCGAGCGAGCAGGAAATCCACGATCTGATCTTCGCCTGGAAAGTGGCCAAGTTCGTCAAATCCAACGCCATCGTCTACGCCAAGAACCGCCAGACCGTCGGCGTCGGCGCCGGCCAGATGTCGCGCGTCAACTCCGCGCGCATCGCCGCGATCAAGGCCGAGCATGCCGGCCTGCAGGTGCAGGGCGCGGTAATGGCGTCGGACGCCTTCTTCCCGTTCCGTGACGGCGTCGACAACGCCGCCAAGGCCGGCATCACCGCGGTGATCCAGCCGGGTGGCTCGATGCGCGACAACGAGGTGATCGCGGCTGCCGATGAAGCCGGGATTGCCATGGTGTTTACCGGCATGCGCCATTTCCGCCATTGATGATCGTGCCCACGCTCTGCGTGGGCACGATCAAAGTTACGCAGGTATCCGGACCAGTCGAGATACCGTGGGAGCGGACTTGTCCGCGAAAGGATGGCGAAATCAGCGCCATATTCGCGGGCAAGCCCGCTCCCACAAAGCACTCCGGACACCCCTGAACTCAGCGTCATCGAGGGTTTGACATGCAAGTATTGATCATCGGCAGCGGCGGTCGTGAACACGCCCTGGCCTGGAAAGTGGCGCAGGACAAGCGCGTCGAGAAAGTCTTCGTTGCCCCGGGCAACGCCGGTACCGCCGTCGAAGCCAAGTGCGAGAACGTCGCCATCGACGTGCTGAACATCGAAGCGCTGGCTGACTTCGCCGAGAAGAACGTGCAACTGACCATCGTCGGCCCGGAAGCGCCGCTGGTCAAAGGCGTAGTCGACCTGTTCCGCACCCGCAAGCTGGACATCTTCGGCCCGACCGCTGCCGCTGCCCAGCTGGAAGGCTCCAAGGCCTTCACCAAGGATTTCCTGGCACGCCACAAGATCCCCACCGCCGACTACCAGAACTTCACAGAGATCGAGCCGGCACTGGCCTACCTGCGCGAGAAAGGTGCTCCGATCGTGATCAAGGCCGACGGCCTGGCCGCGGGCAAGGGCGTGATCGTCGCCATGACCCTGCAGGAAGCCGAAGACGCCGTGCGCGACATGCTCGCCGGCAATGCCTTCGGCGAAGCCGGTTCGCGTGTGGTGATCGAGGAGTTCCTCGATGGCGAAGAAGCCAGCTTCATCGTCATGGTCGACGGCCAGAACGTGCTGCCGATGGCCACCAGCCAGGACCACAAGCGCGTCGGCGACGCCGATACCGGCCCCAACACCGGCGGCATGGGCGCCTATTCGCCGGCACCGGTAGTGACCGCCGAGGTGCACAAGCGGGTGATGGACGAGGTGATCTACCCCACCGTGCGCGGCATGGCCAGCGAAGGCAACGTCTACACCGGTTTCCTCTACGCCGGCCTGATGATCGACAAGTCCGGCGCGCCGAAGGTCATCGAGTTCAACTGCCGCTTCGGCGACCCGGAAACCCAGCCGATCATGTGCCGCCTGGAAAGCTCCCTGGTGCTGCTGGTCGAAGCTGCGCTGGCCAAGGCGCTGGACAAGGTCGAGGCGACCTGGGACCCGCGTCCGACCGTGGGCGTGGTGCTGGCCGCTGGCGGCTACCCGGGCGACTACGCCAAGGGCGACGTGATCGAAGGTCTGGAGGAAGCCGCCAAGCTCGACGGCAAGGTATTCCACGCCGGCACCGCACTGAAGGATGGTCAGATCGTCACCGCTGGCGGTCGCGTACTCTGCGCCACCGCCATCGGTCGTACGGTGGCCGAAGCCCAGCAGCAGGCCTACCGCCTGGCCGAGAAAATTCGCTGGAACGGCATGTTCCACCGTAACGACATCGGCTATCGGGCCATTGCACGCGAGCGCGGCGAAGGCTGAGGCCGCTCAGGGAATACGGCGCGACAGGCATAAAAAGCCCCGCCGCGCCGTATTCCCGCGAGCAAATGCTTGGCTATAATCCGGCCACTCATTTAGAAGGATTTGCCCGTGCGCCGGCTCAGGATTGCCATCGGACTACTCGCCAGTTTGCTGTTGCTCGGCCTTGCCCTGACAGCCAGTGCGAACTCAGCCCCGACGATCGCCCACGGCTGGTCCTATCTGGTCGACGCCAGCGCCCGCCTGGGCCTCGAAGAAGTGCGCGCCCAGCGCCAGCAGTTCAAGCCGCTGAGCAAACAGTCCTTCACCTTCCCGCCCAGTGACCACGCGGTCTGGCTTCGCGCCGAACTGGCGCCACAGCAGCAGCCGGCCTGGCTGTGGATCTTCTCGCCACGGGTGCAGTATCTCGACTATTACCTGCTGAAAGACGGCCAGCTGGAGCAGAACCTGCACACCGGCGAAGCCATGCCACTGGATTCGCGACCGCTGCCATCGCGTTTCTACCTCATGCCCCTGCCAAACGACGGCCAGGCCCGCGTCGCCTATGTGCGCCTGACCTCCAACCATCCGCTGATGACCTGGTTCAAGGTCATGGATCAGGCCGAGCTGGTCAGCCTGGAGAAGCCTGCCTACCTCTACGGCATGCTGTTCGGCGCGCTGTTGCTGCTGACCCTGTACAACCTCATTCGCTTCTTCTACAACCGCAGCGCCAGCGGCCTGTGGCTGGCCGGGGTAAATATCGGCCTTGCGGTGTGCTCGTCGGCCAACCTCGGCATCTTCGCCCAGTGGTTGCCCAGCCTGGGTTACAACCAGTCCCTGATCGCCGACCTTTCCGCACTGTTCGCCGCGTTTAGCGCGCTGGCCTTTGGCCTCAGTTTCATGAATGGCACGCCGGTGCAGCACAGCCCGCTCAATCGCCTGCTGCAGGGCAATGCCCTGCTGATCCTGACCTACGCCCTGTGCATCACCGTTACCGGTTTGTTCTGGTACAGCTCACTGGTGTACCTGCTGGTAGTCCTCAGCTCACTGAATCTGCTGCTGGTGAGCAGCCTGCACTGGCGCTCGGGTTATCAGCCGGCACGCCTGATCACCATCGGCATGGTGGTGTTCAATCTCGGCTTCGGCTTCTTCGTGCCGGTGTTGCTCGGTTTCGATCAGCTCAATCCGGGCTGGCTGGTGCTCGGTGTATTCAGCGTGGCCACGCTGGCCGGCCTGATCCTCAGCGTGTCGCTGACCGAGCGCCAACGGCAGATTCAGAGTGACACCCTGCTGAAGAGCACAGCGCTTGCGGCCAGCAGCGCCGAGCTGCGGGCCAAGGCCGAGTTTCTGGCGAAGATCAGCCACGAAATCCGCACGCCCATGAACGGCGTGCTGGGCATGACCGAGCTGCTGCTGGGCACGCCGCTGTCGGCCAAGCAACGCGACTACGTGCAGACCATTCACAGCTCGGGCAACGAGCTGCTTACCCTGATCAACGAAATTCTCGACATTTCCAAGCTGGAATCCGGGCAGATCGAGCTGGATGATGTGCAGTTCGATCTCGGCGCGCTGATCGAGGACTGCCTGGATATTTTCCGCGCCAAGGCCGAGCAGCAGAAGGTGGAGCTGATCAGCTTCATCCAGCCGCAAGTCCCGAGGGTGATCAGCGGCGATCCCACGCGCCTGCGCCAGGCCCTGCTGAGCCTGCTGGACAATGCCTTCAAGCAGACCGACGAAGGCGAGATCCTGCTGGTCGCGGCGCTGGACAGCAGCGACGGCCAGCATCGCCTGCGCGTCGCCGTCCAGGACAGCGGCCGCCCGCTGCTGCCGGAGGAGCGCGACGCGCTGCTCAATGCCGAACTGCAAAGCCGTGATTTCCTTGCTGCCACGCAACTGGGCGGGCGCCTCGGCCTGATCATCGCGCGCCAGCTGGTGCGCCTGATGGGCGGCGAATTCGGCATCCAGGGCAGCGGCAGCCAGGGCACCACCCTGTGGCTGACCCTGCCGCTGGACGCCGCCCGCCTGGAGCAGCCGGAGACCGACCTGGACAGCCCGTTACAGGGCGCGCGCCTGCTGGTGGTGGACGACAACGACACCTGCCGCAAGGTGCTGATGCAACAGTGCAACGCCTGGGGTATGCAGGTCAGTGCCGTGCCGTCCGGCAAGGAAGCGCTGGCGCTGCTGCGCACCAGGGCACATATGCGCGAGTACTTCGATGCGGTGCTCCTCGACCAGGATATGCCCGGCATGACCGGCATGCAGCTGGCGGCCAAGATCAAGGAAGACCCGAGCCTCAACCACGACATCCTGGTCATCATGCTCACCGGCATCAGCAACGCGCCGAGCAAGGTGATCGCGCGCAACGCCGGGATCAAGCGCATCCTGGCCAAGCCGGTGGCCGGCTATACGCTCAAGACCACTCTGGCCGACGAGCTGGCCCAGCGCCCCAACGACACCCCCGCGCAGGCCGCGCCGACGCCGGTGAGCACGCCGCTGAACGTACCGGCCGACTTCCGCATCCTGGTGGCCGAGGACAACAGCATCTCCACCAAGGTCATCCGCGGCATGCTCGGCAAGCTCAACCTCAAGCCGGACACCGCCAGCAACGGCGAGGAAGCCCTCAGCGCGATCAAGGCGCAGCCCTACGACCTGGTGCTGATGGATTGCGAAATGCCGGTGCTCGACGGTTTCTCCGCCACCGAACAGCTGCGTGCCTGGGAACAGAGCGAGAAGCGCCCGCGAACCCCAGTGGTGGCACTGACCGCGCATATTCTCAGCGAACACAAGGAACGCGCCCGCGCGGTAGGCATGGATGGCCATATGTCCAAGCCGGTGGAGCTGTCGCAGCTGCGCGAGCTGATCGAGCACTGGATCGCCGAACGCGAACTGCGCCGCCAGCGTGAAGTGTCGTAGGGCGGGTGAAACCCGCCCGACTATCGATGCCCCACTCTCAAACGAGCGCCCCATGTCCGAGTTGTTCAGCCTGTATCTGAAGATGCTGGTGCTCTACAGCCCCTTCTTCGTCCTGTCCTGCTTTATCGGCCTGAGCCGTGGCTACACCCTCAAGGAGCGCAAGCGCCTGGCCTGGAAGGTGGCGCTGGCGACGCTGATCGCCAGCGTACTGCTGTACCTGTTCGGCAAGCACATCTTCACCCTGTTCGGCATCACCATCGACGCGTTTCGCATCGGCGCCGGTTCGGTGCTGTTCATCTCCGCTCTGGGCATGGCCCAGGGCAAATCGGCGGTGCAGAGCGACAACGTACAGCAGGACGTTACCATCGTGCCGCTGACCATTCCCATCACCGTCGGCCCCGGCACCATCGGTGCCCTGCTGCTGATGGGCGCCAGCCAGCCGCATTGGGACGACAAGCTGGTGGCGGTGGCGGCGATCCTTCTCGCCAGCCTCACCGTGGGCATCGTGCTGTACCTGTCCAACCAGTTCGAGCGCCTGCTCGGGGACCAGGGCCTGCAGATCGTCAGCCGTTTGATGGGCCTGTTCGTCTGTGCCCTGGCGGCGCAGATCATCTTCACCGGGGTGAAGAACTACCTCGTGCCTTAATCTCTGCCGATCATCGCGCCCGGATCAGCGGCGCTGAAAAAGTCGCTGCGCATCCTTGAGATAACCACCCTCCACTCGTCCTGCTAGCAGTACCTGCGCGCCTGAGCGGGTTCCCCCAGGCCCGGCACCGCGTTATTAGATCCCCTCTGATAGCCGCTGCGCTTTCGCGATGCCCTCATCTCGCGCCCGACCGGCAGACGAGCGCAGCGCCCCACAGACGAACATACGCCTGCACTACCACTGCCGAAGCGCACCCGTATGGTGCGGCACCTGCGATTAGCGTACGTCCGTCGCGCCTCGACGAAGCGCTGCACTGCCAACTTGCATCCGTTATCGACAGTCGCGATGAGGCCCGTGCGCGCCCGAAGTCAGCGAGAAAATCCGCATTCCAGGGCGGCTGGGCAGCGTTCAGGCGCTGCGCGCCAGACGGAATCCACACCGCGCACGGGTCAGTTCTGAAGAGCGATCCCGCCCCGACGCACAGAAGAGGCACAGCAATTGCTCAAGGGCCATATAGAGGTCAACAAGGCACAGACCAAGTCCTGGCTGTACGCCGCTCGCCAGCGCGTCGAGCCGATGCCGGAACAACCGCGCCATGACCTTCACTGCATGCCCATAACAACGCTGTCCGCTTACTCACATTCGTGAATGGAGATCGCACCATGCAACGTCGCAGCCTGATCAAGGCCTTCACCCTTTCCGCTTCCATCGCCGCGATGGGCCTGTCCTGGTCCATCCAGGCCGCCGAGACCATCAAGGTCGGCATCCTGCACTCGCTGTCCGGGACCATGGCCATTTCCGAAACCTCGCTGAAAGACATGGCGCTGATGACCATCGACGAGATCAACGCCAAGGGCGGTGTACTCGGCAAGCAGCTGGAGCCGGTGGTGGTCGACCCCGCGTCGAACTGGCCGCTGTTCGCCGAACGCGGCCGCCAGTTGCTGACCCAGGACAAGGTCGCGGTGACCTTCGGCTGCTGGACCAGCGTGTCGCGCAAATCAGTGCTGCCGGTTTACGAGGAACTGAACGGCCTGCTGTTCTACCCGGTGCAGTACGAAGGCGAAGAGATGTCGCCGAACGTGTTCTACACCGGTGCTGCGCCAAACCAGCAGGCCATTCCGGCGGTGGAATACCTGCTCAGCGAAGACGGTGGCGGCGCCAAGCGTTTCTTCCTGCTGGGTACCGACTACGTCTACCCGCGCACCACCAACAAGATTCTGCGCGCCTTCCTCAACAGCAAGGGCATCGCCGACAAGGACATCGAAGAGGTCTATACCCCCTTCGGTCATAGCGACTATCAAACCATCGTCGCCAACATCAAGAAGTTCTCAGCTGGCGGCAAGACTGCCGTGGTCTCCACCGTCAACGGCGACTCCAACGTGCCGTTCTACAAGGAACTGGCCAACCAGGGCCTGGAAGCCACCGAAGTACCGGTGGTGGCCTTCTCCGTGGGTGAAGAGGAACTGCGCGGCATCGACACCAAGCCGCTGGTCGGCCACCTGGCGGCCTGGAACTACTTCCAGTCCGTGGAGAACCCGGTCAACGAGAAATTCGTCGCCGACTGGAAGGCCTACGCCAAGGCCAAGAAGCTGCCGAACGCCGACACCGTGGTCACCAACGACCCGATGGAAGCCACCTACGTGGGCATCCACATGTGGGCGCAGGCCGTCGAGAAAGCCGGCACCACCGAGGTCGACAAGGTCCGTGAAGCCATGGCTGGCCAGGAATTCGCGGCGCCGAGCGGCTTCACCCTGAAGATGGACGAGAAGAACCACCACCTGCACAAGCCGGTGATGATCGGCGAGATCCAGGAAGACGGTCAGTTCTCCGTAGTCTGGGAAACCGGGGGCCCGATCCGCGCCCAGCCGTGGAGCCCGTTCATCGAAGGCAACGACAAGAAAGCCGATACCCCGGTGAAGTCGAACTGAGGCAAAAGCCCTTCTCCACAAGCGGCAGCCACAGCTCGTCAATGGCTTGCAGTCCCGCTTGTCTCCCCTCTCCCGCTTGCGGGAGAGGGGTCGGGGGAGAGGGCCGCCGTAGCCCGGATGCAATCCGGGAAGCTCGCCCCGGACGTCATCCGGGCTACGCCAAGGACACCCTTATGCCCACTGCCCTTACCCGAATTCTCCTAAGCCTGCTGCTTTTGCTGCCACTGGCGGCGAACGCTGGCGAGGCCGACGATTTCGTCGCCGCCAATGCCAGCAAGCAGGCCAAGCTGTTGCAGGACTGGGCCGCCGCGCCCAGCCCCGAACGTATGCCACTGCTGCAAGCCCTGCAGCAGGGCCGCGTCGGCGGCGATACCGACAAACGCGCCTTCATCGAACAGGACGGCGCCTGGCAGGCCGCTGATGGCGACGCCGAAGCCAATGGCACGCCACGCAAACTGCGTCTGAACAACCGCCTGCGCGGTCTGATCGGCTTCGCCGTGGCCAGCCATCAGTTGCTCGACAACGACGCACACGTGCGCCTCGAGGCTGCCCGGCAACTGCAGCGCAACACACCGCCGGCTCTGCTGCCGCTGCTCGAGAGCCGAATGAGCATCGAAGCGGACGAAGCCGTGCAGGACGCCATCACCCTGGCCCTGGCCAATCTGCAGCTAAGCGACGCCAACCCCGCAGTGCGCCTGGCGGCTGTGGAGCGCCTGGGCAAGACCGGCGACCCGCTTGCCCGCACCCGCTTGCAAAGCCTGCTCGATGGCGAAGAAAGCGATGCCAGCGTGCGCGCCGCTGCCGAGCAGAGCCTGGCCCAGGTGAAGAACAAACTGCTGATCGGTGAACTGCTCGGTCAGGCCTTCAGTGGCCTGTCGCTGGGTTCGATCCTGCTGCTCGCCGCCCTCGGTCTAGCCATCACCTTCGGCCTGCTCGGGGTGATCAACATGGCCCACGGCGAGATGCTGATGCTCGGCGCCTACACCACCTATGTGGTGCAGCTGAGCTTCCAGCGCCTGGCCCCCGAATACCTCACGCTCTACCCGCTGGCCGCGCTGCCGATCGCCTTTCTGGTCACCGCCTGCATCGGTATGGCGCTGGAGCGCACGGTGATCCGCCATCTCTACGGCCGCCCGCTGGAAACCCTGCTGGCCACCTGGGGTATCAGCCTGATCCTCATTCAACTGGTGCGCGTCACCTTCGGCGCGCAGAACGTCGAAGTGGCCAACCCGGCCTGGCTGTCCGGCGGCGTGCAGGTGCTGCCGAACCTGGTGCTGCCGTACAACCGCATCGTCATCATCGGCTTCGCCCTGTTCGTCGTGGTCCTGACCTGGTTGCTGCTGAACAAGACGCGCCTGGGCCTCAACGTGCGCGCGGTAACCCAGAACCGCAACATGGCCGCCTGCTGCGGAGTGCCCACCGGCCGCGTGGACATGCTGGCTTTCGGCCTCGGCTCAGGGATAGCTGGCCTAGGCGGCGTGGCCCTGAGCCAGATCGGCAACGTCGGTCCGGACCTAGGCCAGAGCTACATCATCGACTCCTTCCTGGTGGTGGTACTCGGCGGCGTCGGCCAACTGGCCGGTAGCGTGCTGGCCGCCTTCGGCCTCGGCGTGGTGAACAAGTTCCTCGAGCCGCAGATCGGTGCCGTGCTCGGCAAGATCCTCATCCTCGCGCTGATCATCCTGTTCATCCAGAAACGCCCGCAAGGCCTCTTCGCTCTCAAAGGACGGGTGATCGACTGATGACCATGCCACTGAACCAAACCGTTCTCGCTCGCGCCACAGCCAAGCTCGGCCCGCAGGTTTCGCTGGCCATCGGCCTGCTGGTGCTGGCCGTGCTGATCGCCATGCCGCTGCTACACCTATTGCCGGCCGACCACGCCCTGCACGTCTCGGCCTACAGCCTGACGTTGGTGGGCAAGATTCTCTGCTACGCCATCGTCGCCCTGGCGCTGGACCTGGTCTGGGGCTACGCCGGCATGCTGTCGCTGGGCCATGGCCTGTTCTTCGCCCTCGGCGGTTATGCCATGGGCATGTACCTGATGCGCCAGTCGGCGGGCGACGGGCTGCCGGCCTTCATGAGCTTCCTGGCCTGGAGCGAACTGCCCTGGTACTGGTACGGCACCTCCAGCTTCCTCTGGGCCATGTGCCTGGTGGTACTGGCGCCTGGCCTGCTGGCCCTGGTGTTCGGCTTCTTCGCCTTCCGCTCGCGAATCAAGGGCGTGTACTTCTCGATCATGACCCAGGCACTGACCTTCGCCGGCATGCTCTTGTTCTTCCGCAACGAAACCGGCTTCGGCGGCAACAACGGCTTTACCGGTTTCACCCGCATCCTCGGCTTCGACATCACCGCGCAGAGCACTCGCGCCGCGCTGTTCTTCGCCACCGTGGTGCTGCTGGTGGGCAGCCTGTACCTGGGCTTTCGCCTGGCGCGCAGCAAGTTCGGCCGCGTGCTCACCGCTCTGCGTGACGCCGAGAACCGCCTGATGTTCTGCGGCTACGACCCACGCGGCTACAAGCTGTTTATCTGGGTGCTCTCCGCGGTGCTGTGCGGGTTGGCCGGCGCGCTGTACGTGCCGCAGGTGGGCATCATCAACCCCAGCGAAATGGCGCCGACCCAGTCCATCGAAGCGGCCGTGTGGGTCGCCCTGGGCGGTCGCGGCACGCTGATCGGCCCGCTGCTCGGCGCCGGCCTGGTCAACGGCATGAAGAGCTGGTTCACCGTGGCCTTCCCGGAATACTGGCTGTTCGCCCTGGGTGCGCTGTTTATCGTCGTCACCCTGTATCTACCGCGTGGCGTGGTGGGCTTGCTGCGCAAGGAGAAGGATCAATGAAAGCCACTCCGGTATCTGAAACCATGCTCGAAGCCGCTCTAGACCCCACCGGCCTGGCGCTGGACACCGGCAAGAACGTCGGCAAGGGCGTCAACGTTCGCCACGGCACTATCCTCACTCTGGAAGACATCAACGTCAGCTTCGACGGTTTTCGCGCGCTGACCAACCTGACCCTGTACATCGGCGTCGGCGAGCTGCGCTGCATCATCGGCCCCAACGGCGCCGGCAAGACCACCATGATGGACGTGATCACCGGCAAGACACGCCCGGACAACGGCGTGGCCTACTTCGGTGAGCAGTACGACCTGACCAGCATGAGCGAAGTGCAGATCGCCCAGGCCGGCATTGGCCGCAAGTTCCAGAAGCCGACGGTGTTCGAAGCGCTGACGGTGTTCGAAAACCTGGAGCTGGCACAGAAGACCAACAAGTCGGTATGGGCCAGCCTGCGCGCCAGGCTCAGTGGCGAGCAGAAGGATCGCATTGAGGAAGTGCTGACCACCATTCGCCTGGAAGCCTCGCGCAACCGCCCGGCTGGCCTGCTCTCCCACGGCCAGAAGCAGTTCCTCGAGATCGGCATGCTGCTGATGCAGGAGCCGCACCTGCTGCTGCTCGACGAACCGGTGGCCGGCATGACCGACGCCGAGACCGAGTTCACCGCCGAGCTGTTCAAGTCGCTAGCACGCAAGCACTCGCTGATGGTGGTTGAGCACGACATGGGCTTCGTCGGCTCCATCGCCGATCACGTCACCGTACTGCACCAGGGCAGCGTGCTGGCCGAAGGCTCGCTGGAGCAGGTACAGAACGACGAGCGGGTGATTGAGGTTTATCTGGGGCGCTGAGCCAACGCTCTCTGATTCGCGGCTGAAGCCGCTCCTACGAGACATCCATCATGCCTGTAGGAGCGGCTTCAGCCGCGAAGAAAATTGATGGTTTCCACTGCGAGACGGCATAGCGCCCGCGCGGGAACCCTTCCCGGAACGCGCCGCGTTCCAACGACGCGGAGCGTCGTCAGTTGCATACCCACGCAGAGCGTGGGCACGAGAGGTACGTCATGCTGCAAGTCCAACAACTCCACCAGTATTACGGCGGCAGCCACATCCTCCGTGGCCTGTCGTTCGACGTGAAGGTCGGCGAAGTCACCTGCCTGCTCGGCCGCAACGGCGTGGGCAAAACCACCCTGCTCAAATGTCTGATGGGCCTGATCCCGGCCAAGGACGGCAACGTGCAATGGGAAGGCAAGCCCATCACCGGCTTCAAACCGCACCAACGCGTACACGCCGGCATCGCCTATGTGCCGCAGGGCCGCGAGATTTTCGGCCGCCTGACGGTGGAAGAGAACCTGCTGATGGGGCTGTCACGCTTTCCCGGCAGCCAGGCCAAGACCGTGCCCGAGTTCGTCTACGAGCTGTTCCCCGTACTGCGCGAGATGAAGCATCGCCGTGGCGGCGACCTGTCCGGCGGCCAGCAGCAACAGCTGGCCATCGGCCGCGCACTGGCCAGCCAGCCGCGCCTGCTGATCCTCGACGAACCCACCGAAGGCATCCAGCCCTCGGTGATCAAGGAGATCGGCGCGGTGATCAAGAAGCTCGCCGCCCGTGGCGACATGGCCATTCTGCTGGTGGAGCAGTTCTACGACTTCGCTGCCGAGCTGGCCGACCAGTACCTGGTGATGAGCCGTGGCGAGATCGTCCAGCACGGCCGTGGCGAGAACATGGAAGCCGAAGGTGTGCGCGGGCTGGTGGCCATCTGAAGGTCGCTCGCCTGTGGGAGGAGCTTTAGCCGCGACGGCTCCTGGCGCTGCATGCCTGCGGGCAACCACGCACCGAATTGGTTCAGGGCACGCCTCTTGCTTGCCCACTCGGTCAACTATCCTGCGGAACCGCTGCCTTAACATGAATCTGCCTGCCGCCCTGTTCACGCCAAGCTGGCCTGCCGAGCTGGAGCTGGCTTACGCGCGCCACGGCGAACGCACCACGCCAGTGCGCAGGCGCCACCTTGGCCCTCTAAGGGTGCAGAAGCACCTGTATGCCGAAGGACCGGAGGTGTGCCAGCACATCATCGTCCACCCGCCCGGCGGCATCGCCGGTGGTGACATCCTGGATATCTCGGCCCATGCGGGCGAGAACACTTGGGTGCAACTCACCAGCCCCGGCGCGGCCAAGTGGTACCGCGCGGCCGGTGTCGCCCGGCAGGATCTGCGCCTGCGTGTCGACGCTGGCGCCACCCTGGAATGGCTACCGCAGGAAACCATCCTCTATGCCGGCGCCCAGGCCGAACTGCACACGCAGATCGAGCTGCACGGCGATGCTCGTCTGTTCTACTGGGACATCGTTGCTCTCGGCCGCCCCGCCGCCGACGAGCGCTTTGCCAGCGGCCATTTTCAGGCTGCGCTGGATATCCGTCGCGACGGCAAACTGCTCTGGCACGAGCGCCAGCGCGTGATCGGCGGCGACGGCCTGCTCGACTCACCCATTGGCCTGGACGGCCAGCCGGTGTTCGCCACACTACTGGTCAGCGGTGAAGTGGAAGGCGACCTGCTGGAGCGCTGCCGCGAGCTAAGGATCGACGGCGTACGCGGTGACCTCAGCCAGCTCGCGGGCCTGCTGGTCGCGCGCTGCCTGGCCAGTGAAGCGCTCAAGGCGCGTGCCTGGCTGATCGAACTCTGGCGCCTGCTGCGTCCGGCGCTGCTGGGGCGTGAAGCAGTGCCACCCCGAATCTGGAATACCTGAGGCGGAGGCTGCCTGCAGTCTCCCCATGAACTGGAGCGAACGATGGATCTGAGTCCACGCGAGAAAGACAAGCTGCTGATCTTCACCGCCGGCCTGGTGGCCGAGCGCCGCCTGGCGCGCGGGGTGAAGCTGAACTACCCGGAAGCCATGGCCTACATCTCCGCCGCGCTGCTCGAAGGCGCGCGCGACGGCCAGACCGTCGCCGAGTTGATGCACCTCGGCACCACCCTGCTAGCCCGTGATCAGGTGATGGAGGGCGTGCCGGAGATGATCCCGGAAATCCAGATCGAAGCCACCTTCCCCGACGGCACCAAGCTGGTGACCGTACACCAACCGATTGCATAACCATGAGCTACGAAATAGCGAACGCCAGTGAAGCCGACCTGCCCGGCATCCTCGCCATCTACAACGACGCGGTGCAGCACACCACGGCGATCTGGAACGAGACCCTGGTGGACCTGGCCAACCGTCGCGCCTGGCTGACCGAACGCACGGCAGCGGGCTTTCCCGTGCTGGTGGCGCGCGATACCAGCGGCGAGGTGATCGGCTACGCCAGCTACGGTACCTGGCGCAGCATCGAGGGCTTTCGCCACACCATCGAGCATTCGGTCTACGTGCGTAGCGATCAACGTGGCCAAGGGCTCGGCCCGGCGCTGATGCAGGCACTGATCGAACGCGCCCGCGCAGCCGGCCTGCACGTCATGGTCGCCGCCATCGAGTCGGAGAACGCCGCCTCGATCCGCCTGCACCAGCGCCTCGGCTTCGTCACCACTGGGCAAATGCCCCAGGTCGGCCGCAAGTTCGGCCGCTGGCTGGATCTGACCTTTATGCAACTGACTCTGGAGTGAGCAGCCCATGATTCCCGGCGAATACCAGATTGCCGATGGCGAGATCGAGCTCAATGCCGGCCGCCGCACCCTGACCCTCTCCGTGGCCAACAGTGGCGACCGGCCGATCCAGGTGGGCTCGCACTACCACTTCTTCGAGACCAACGACGCCCTGCTGTTCGACCGCGCCGCCGCACGCGGCATGCGCCTGAATATTCCGGCCGGCACTGCGGTGCGCTTCGAACCCGGGCAGAGCCGTGATGTGGAGCTGGTCGAGCTGAGCGGTGCGCGCCGGGTGTTCGGCTTCGCCGGCCGAGTAATGGGCGACCTGGATTGAGGTGACTCTTGTAGGAGCGGCTTTAGCCGCGATAACTATTTCGCGGCTAAAGCCGCTCCTACAAAAGAACCACAGCGCCTAATCCCCTGACAGACAGAAAAATACGCGCCAGCCTTCGCGCCACAAGGGAAGCGAATATGAAAATCAGCAGACAAGCCTATGCCGACATGTTCGGTCCCACCGTCGGCGACAAGGTGCGCCTGGCCGATACCGACCTGTGGATCGAAGTCGAAAAGGACTTCACCACCTACGGTGAAGAAGTGAAATTCGGCGGCGGCAAGGTGATCCGCGACGGCATGGGCCAGGGCCAGCTGTGCGCCGCCGACGTGGTCGACACCCTGATCACCAACGCGCTGATCATCGACCACTGGGGCATCATCAAGGCCGACGTCGGCCTCAAGGACGGACGCATCGCCGCCATCGGCAAGGCCGGCAACCCGGATATCCAGCCGGACGTGACCATCGCCATCGGTGCCGGCACCGAGGTGATCGCTGGCGAAGGCATGATCCTCACCGCTGGTGGCATCGACACCCATATCCACTTCATCTGCCCACAGCAGATTGAAGAGGCGCTGATGAGCGGCGTCACCACCATGATCGGTGGCGGCACCGGCCCGGCCACCGGCACCAACGCCACAACCTGCACTTCCGGCCCATGGCACATGGCGCGCATGCTGCAGGCCGCCGATGCCTTCCCGATGAACCTGGGCTTTACCGGCAAAGGCAACGCCTCGCTGCCGGAGCCGCTGATCGAGCAGGTCAAGGCCGGCGCCATCGGTCTGAAGCTGCACGAGGACTGGGGCACCACCCCGGCGGCCATCGACAACTGCCTGAGCGTGGCCGACGAATACGACGTGCAGGTGGCGATCCACACCGACACCCTGAACGAGTCCGGCTTCGTCGAGACTACCCTCGGCGCATTCAAGGGCCGCACCATCCACACCTACCACACCGAGGGTGCCGGCGGCGGCCACGCCCCGGACATCATCAAGGCCTGCGGCTTCCCCAACGTGCTGCCGTCCTCGACCAACCCGACCCGGCCGTTCACCAAGAACACCATCGACGAGCACCTGGACATGCTCATGGTCTGCCATCACCTCGACCCGAGCATCGCCGAGGACGTGGCCTTTGCCGAGAGCCGCATCCGCCGCGAAACCATCGCTGCCGAAGACATCCTCCACGACCTGGGCGCGTTTTCCATGATCAGCTCCGACAGCCAGGCCATGGGCCGCGTCGGCGAGGTAATCACGCGCACCTGGCAGACCGCCGACAAGATGAAGCAGCAGCGCGGCCCGCTGCCCGAGGACGCCCCCGGCAACGACAACTTCCGCGCCAAGCGCTATATCGCCAAATACACCATCAACCCGGCCATCACCCACGGCATCAGCCACGAGGTGGGCTCGATCGAAGTGGGCAAGTGGGCGGATCTGGTGCTCTGGCGCCCGGCCTTCTTCGGCGTGAAGCCGACGCTGATCCTCAAGGGCGGCGCCATTGCCGCCAGCCTGATGGGCGACGCCAACGCCTCGATCCCGACGCCGCAGCCGGTGCACTACCGGCCGATGTTCGCCAGTTACGCCGGCAGCCGGCATGCCACCAGCATCACCTTCATCAGCCAGGCGGCGTTCGACGCCGGCGTGCCCGAGCAGCTTGGGCTGAAGAAGAAGATCGGCGTAGTCAAAGGCTGCCGCGAAGTGCAGAAGAACGACCTGATCCACAACGGCTACCTGCCGAACATCGAGGTCGATCCGCAGAACTATCAGGTCAAGGCTGACGGCCAGTTGCTCTGGTGCGAGCCAGCCGAAGTGCTACCGATGGCGCAGCGGTATTTTCTGTTCTGACATCCCTGGCGGGTTTCACCCGCCCTACCGGATAGGCGATTGCCCCGCCTGTGGCAACCTGTAGGGCGGGTGCAACCCGCCAATTCATTCGCCGGCACCCAAATCATCGATGCTTGTATCCCCACCCCAATCCACGGGGTAAACCCCTACCTTCACCCAGCGGTGAAACGACGACCAAGGCCAGTCCCGCACACGCGTGACCAAACCGTGCTTGAGCGGGTTGCCGTGCAGGTAGTCGAAATGCCGCGCGTAGTCGCGCTCGTCACGAATCAGATGCTCCCAGAAGCGCTGCTGCCATAACGAGCCTTGCCCCTTCACCCGGCGCCGCTCGCTCATCAGGTCGTCGCGCAGGTAAGCGCTGCCGCAAGCATGGGTGACATGCCGCTTGATCAATCGCCAACGATTGGAGAAATCCCTGTCACCGGGCGGCAGGCGCCAGATGGCATGCAGATGATCGGGCAACAATACCCAGGCGTCGATTGCGAAGGGCTGGCTCAGGCGCACCGTCTCGATTGCTTCGCGCAAGGCCTGGCGGATATCGGGGCGGGTGAGAATTGGCTGGCGCCGCTCGCTGACCAGCGTGAAAAAAAAGTGCCGCCAGGAACGGCGGCGCGGCGGTAGTCAGGCATGGCAACGTCCTTGTTGCAGATAGTCGATGGCGGGTTTCACCCGCCCTACGGATCATGGGTAGGGCGGGTGCAACCCACCATTGCAATACAGACTAGCTAAAACATCAGGACGCCTGTTTCATCTCGTCGTAGGCGCTGAGATAGTCGCCGGCCAGTTGCTGCTTCTCCTTGTCGCGTAGCAGCTTGCCGGCCATCTGGAAGAAGGTGTGTTCTTCTTCCTTGAGGTGATGCTCGACCTTTTCCGCCAGCGCCTTGGCTTGCGCTAGCCAGCTGGGGCTGCTGGGGTCGGTTTCCTCCAGGCCCTCGACCATTTCATCCATCTCGTGATGCTCGGCGATGGCGTGGCGTGACAGATCGACGCCCGCATCCTGCTGCATCAGGGGGATGTAGAAATGACGCTCTTCGGCCACCGAATGCACGGCCAGCTCGTGCTTGAGCTGAGAGAACAAGGCGTGGCGCTCGGCGCTGTCGCCCTGGGTGGCGATCAGTTTATGCGCCAGTTCGCGCTGGATGTCGTGGCTGATGCGTAAGGCTTCGAAAATCGTCATGCAGGCACCTCTTCCTGAGTCACGGTTGTAGTAGCACTAGACCATCAGGACTCGTAGAGGTGCCGTACCGCTTGTTCAACGCAACTGGCTGTCCTTGCTGCCCCGGCGGTTATAACCGCTATAGGCGGCGTTTTCCCGGTCGTGCTCGGCCTGGCACTTGACGCAAAGGCGCACGCCGGGAATCGCCTGGCGACGAGCCTCGGGAATGGGCGCATCGCATTCTTCGCAGTGACGCAGGCTTTCGCCTTTCGGCAGCTGGCTGCGCGCACGCGAGACGGCGTCCTCGATGCTGCTGTCGATCTGTTCCTGAACTGCGTCGTCGCTTGCCCAACCACCTGCCATGCTCCACCTCCTCGCGTTCCCTGGACAGATATGCGCCCGGGAGACGCGAAGTGCAAGTGCAGCCTGTCGCTACTCGCGGACTTCCATGAACTCCTTGGCCCAGCGGATGTAATCCTCGGGCATGGTGTACTTGTGGGTCAGCTCGGTGGCGTTGAGGTCGCATTGCTGCGCGCCGCGCTGTTCGCGCAGACAATCGTAAGTGGCCTTGATCGCGGCGAAGTAGGCGGCGTGGCCGTTGACCACGATGCGTACGCCGAGCCGGGCCAGACGCTGGTTGTCGCGCAGCTCGGGGTTACCGTAGGTGACCAGCATCAGCGGCACCTTGAGGCCAGAGGCGATTTGCTCCAGATGGGCAAAATCCTTGACCCCGACCAGGCAGATACCATCGGCGCCAGCCGCCTCGTAGGCGCGGGTGCGACGGATCACTTCGTCCACATCCAGCACACCGGCATGGGTGCGGGCGATGATCGCCAGCTCCGGGTCGACGCGTGCTTCCAGCGCCGCGAGGATCTTGCCGACGCCCTCCTCGATGGAAATCAGGTCGGTGGATTTGCGGCCGAACTGGGCCGGCAGCAGCGTATCCTCGATGGTCAGCGCGGCAACGCCGGCACGCTCCAGCTCGACCACGGTACGCATCACGTTGAGCGCGTTGCCATAGCCGTGGTCGGCGTCGGCGATCACCGGCAAACGTGAGACACGGCCGATGCGCGTGGCCTGCTCGACGAACTCGCTAAGAGTGATCAGGGCGAAGTCCGGCGCGCCGAGCACCTGCAGAGAGGCGACGGAGCCGCCAAGGATGCCGACTTCGAAGTCGAGATCGGCGGCAATACGGGCGGACATGGGGTCGAAGACCGAAGCGGTGTGGTAGCAGCGGTCGGAAGCGAGCAGTGCACGAAAGGCGCTGCGTAGCTCATGGTGGGATGCACGTTGCAGGATGGGCATGGGGCGTATTCCAAAGTCGGTTGAATCGCTTTTTTCTCGTTTTAGTAATGGCGTAGACGTGACCAATGCTAGCGCAAGGCACTTGCTGCCAGCTTTCAGACGGCTCGCCGTGGTCAATGACCAGCAATTTATCGGCCAGCCAGCTCCGCGGGCAGCGCCGGAAAGAAGCCGCCGCCGGTCAGCAGGCCGTATGCCATCCAGATGGCGACGGCCAGATAGAACAGCCGTGGCGCCCAGCTCGCCAGCATCTGCTGGCTCGCGGCCAGCTGCTGCGCCTGCAGGCGGGCGAAACGCAGCAATGCCTCGCCCGGGCGGCCGGTCGCTTCACCGGTATTAAGCACGCCGATCAGCATGGCTTTGCCGGGAAAGTTCAGCGCATCGAAGGCACGCACCAGCGACTGCCCGGCGGCGACTCGCGGCGCCAGGCTGGCGAAATCCCGCCGTAGCCTTATGCTGCTCACCGTATTACAGGCGCGTGGCAAGGCGTCGAGCACGGGCATGCCGGCCTCCAGCAACAGCCCGAGGCTATCGCAGAAATTTCGCAGGTCCGCGCGGCGCTGCAGGCTGCCGAGCACTGGCAGGGCCAGCAGCAGATCGTCAAAAGAGCCCGGTTGATCGGCTCGCCGCTGCTGCCAGCGGCGCCACAGTGCTCGAGCACCAAACAGCAATATCGATAGCCACAATACGGGTAGCAGCACGGCCGCGAGGTAGCCGGCGACACTCAGGTTTCCAGCGACCAAGGCGGGCAAGGGTTTGACCGCCAGCGCCAGCATCAACACGCCGGCGGGCAGCAGCAAACGTGAGACGAGTTCGGCGGCGTGGCGTGCCTGCTCATCGTAACGCTGCGCCAATTGCTCGTAGATATGCGCCAACGCGCCGGCCTCCTGCGCAGCGCGCACCAAGCCGCTTTCCAATGGCGTGAACACGCCAGTCAACTGGCCGGAAGTCGCCAGGTCGCGTCCGTTGCCAACCATCTGTCGCAAGCGCTTCACGGCGGCTTCATGGCGCACACCGAGATCCAGGCTGGCCAGCGCTCGATCGATGGGCACGCCCGCCCGTTCCATCGCCCCCAGGTGAGCGAACAATCCGGCGCGGCTGCGTAGATCGAGAGTGACATTGGGACGCGACATGATCGGGCTCGGTGAATTGCAGCGTTCAGGTTAACCAGTCGCCAGGCGAGCCGCTACGGTTCCATCGGCGGCATCGTTGCGTGCGGCAGCCAGCGCCTGAGAATGGCTTCGAGGCTGCCGTCCTCGTGCATCTGCTGCAAAGCCCGCTGCCAGCGCGCCACACGCACCACCGAGGTTTGCGGGGAAAAGGCGATGTAATAGGCCGAGCGCATGAACGGCACATGCGCAGTGACATCCTGTGGCTTGAGCTCCACGGCGGCGAGCTCGCCAGCCAGAGTCAGGTCCTCGGTGGCGATCAGCTTGACCCGGCCATGCTTGAGCAAGGTCATCATATGCTTCGAACTGGGCACGCCGTACAGGTTGTCAAAACCCTTGGCGCTCAGGATCTCGAAGGTGTACCACTGTTTGGGCAGTGCCAGCGGCCCACTGGCTGCAGCCTGCTGCAGCGTGTCGATGACGAAGTGGTGGGATTTCAGCGAGTAGAAGCTGGTGGTACCAACGACGATGGGGCCGACCCAGTGGAATCTGTCCTCACGCTCGGGCGTACGCACGGTGGAAAACAGCGCGATGTCTTCGTCCTGCTGGGCGAGATGCAGGGCACGCGTCCAGGGCATCAGCTCGATCCGCCCGCTATCACCGGTGCGCGCCAGCAAGGCTCTGACCACATCGATGGAAAAGCCGCTGGCCTCACCATCGCGCATGAAGCTCATCGGCGGTGCATCCTCGGTGAGCAGACGCAGCTGCGCCGCCGCTGGCGCACATAGCACCACCAGCACGACACACAACCATCGATGCAAGCGCTTGCCCATCAGCCCCCTCCCGCTTGCAACCTAGCAAGACGCGTTACGCCACGCAGCAGCTTCACTCGGCGCGAAGCAAATCGGCCAACGCTCGCTCGTCGGCGCCTGGAAACCAGTGCCTGTAGATACGCGCCAGGCTGCCATCATCGCGCATGTCCTGAAGGGCCCGCTGCCAACGGGCGACACGCGCGGCATCGGTCTGCAGGGAGAAGGCGATATAGGAATCGTTGGGCATCAGGTCGAACTGTTCCTGCAACTGCTCGGCATTCATACCCTGTTCAGCGAGCATGCCATCGAGGGTCAGGGTGTTGGCCAGCAACAACTTGACCCGGCCATGGCGAAACATGCGCAGCATGTCCTGCGGGGTCGGCACGCCGTAGAGGTTATCCAGATTCTGCTGGCGAAGCACTTCGTAGCTGTACCACTGCTTGGGCACGGCGAGGGTACCGAGTTGGCGCACGTCATCGAGGCTGGTGACCCGCAACCCGGCATCCTTGTGCGTGTAGAACCGCGTGTAGCCCCGCGCGATCGGCCCGACCCACTGGAACTCGGCTTCACGCTGCGCCGTGCGCACGGTGGAAAACAGCGCGGTGTCGGCCTGATGACGAGCCTGGTGATAGCCGCGCGTCCAGGGCACCAATTCGATGCGCGCGGTTTCGCCGGTACGGCGGATCAGCGCCTCGACCACCTCCACTGCCATGCCGCTCGGCTTGCCGTCCTGCAGATAGCTGAACGGTCGATAGTCTTCGGTGTACAGCCGCAACTCGGCAGCCGACAGATGAGCGCCAAGACTGCAAAGGAGCAACAGCAGGGCAACCGGGTATTTCAGGTTCATACGTCATACCGTCAAGGGCCGCCCTACAGCGAATTCAGGGCGGCCGACGCAGGATCATAAACGCCTAGCGCATCCATCACCAAGGCTGCGCTGGCGCGGCGGTCTCGGCCAGTTCCCTGGCGGTCATCACCCTCGGCTCGAGCAGCAGTTGCAACCGCGTAATGGCCCGCTCGCCGCTCAGAGCGCGCTGCACCAGGCGCACCGCATGGTCACCCATGGCTTGTGGCTGTTGCAGCAACAGGGCCTGAATCTGCCCCTCACGCAATGCACCGAACAGCGGCTCGCCACCGTCAAAACCAACGAAGTCTACCTGTCCGGCCTTGCCCAACTGGCGCAGGGCCGCCAGGGTGGCGCGGCTGCCACTGCCATTGGGGCTGAACAGGCCGTCGAGTCTGGGCAATTGCTCACTCAGGGCCTCGACGATGCGCTGGCGGTCATCGCCCAGGTAGGTGTCGAATACCACCTGCAGCCCCGCCGATTGCGCTGCGAGCAGAAAACCGCGCTCGCGTTCCTCGGTCGATTGCAGACCCGGGCGCAAGCGCAACACGCCGACCCGACCACCCCGCCCGAGGCGTTCGGCCAACTGCTGCCCGGCCAACTGGCCGGCAAGGAAATTGTCGGTCGCCACCAGCGCATAGGCGCCCTCACCGGCGACACTGCGGTCGACGTAGACGGTAGGAATACCCTCGGCGCGCAGGGCCACGATACGGTCGTCGATGGCATCTCCGGCCGGAGCGATGATCAGCGCCTTGCAGCCATGGGCGAGGACATGATCGATCAGTTGCAGTTGCACCTCGACGCTACCCTCATGCGCGGGGCCACGGGTATAGAGTTGCAGTTGCAGATCCTCGGCGGTGCGCCTCGCCCCGGCCTCCAGCTCGGCCCAGTAGGACGAGGTGCCGGCCGGCACCAGGCCGATGCAGTCGCGCGCCCAGGACGGTGGCGCCGCCAGGCCCCAGGCGCTCAGCAGCAGGCAAATGAAGGGGATGATTCTTGGCATGTTCGACTCCAGGGCCTCGCCATCACTTTAGCAGCGCTATTGCACGGTGCTACTCCTGTCGGCAAGCTGTCGACTCATACTTTTTCACATTCAAAACCGACAGTCGGGCTAGCTCTGGCGCGCCGGGCAGGCGATCATCGGGCTTCCTACGCAGACTCCAGCTACCATGACCGCCACCACTGACAGCCGTACCCCGACGCACAAGCCCCGCCCGCTGATCGATCTGGCCATCAGCATCCTGATTCCCTCGTTCATTCTGATGAAGCTCAGTGGCGAGCACCGCCTCGGTGCCGACGGCGCGCTGCTGCTGGCCCTGGCGTTCCCCCTGGGCTGGGGCGCGTTCGAGCTGATCAAATACCGCAAATTCAATTTCATCGCCCTGCTCGGCCTTGTCAGCGTCGCGCTCACCGGCGGCATCGGCCTGTTAAAGCTCGACACCCAATGGCTGGCGGTCAAAGAAGCCCTGATCCCCGGTCTGATCGGCATCGCCGTGCTGGTCTCGACTCGCACCCGCTACCCGCTGATCCGCACCCTTCTGTTCAACAAGACCGTGCTCAACGTCGACAAGATCCATGATCGCCTGGAACAGGGCGGCCATGTCGAACACTTCGAAACACGGCTGATGCGCGCGACCTACTGGCTCAGCGGCACCTTCTTCTTCTCCTCGTTCATGAACTACGTGCTGGCCAAGTGGATCGTGGTCAGCCCGGCCGGTACCGAGGCGTTCAACGACGAACTCGGGCGCATGACGCTGCTCAGCTATCCGATGATCGCCATTCCCTCGATGATCATGCTGATGGCCATCTTCTACTACCTGTGGAAGACCATTCATGGCCTGACCGGGCTGAGCCTGGAAGAGATCATGGCCAACACCGGCCAGGAATCGCAGAGCTGAGCCGCGCCGACCTGCGGGTCGGCAGCGCTGAACATGTTCGGGCTTTCCGCTTACCTGGGTCTGTTTCTTTCCGCCTTCGGCGCGGCAACGCTGTTACCCCTGCAGTCCGAAGCCGTTCTGGTGGCGTTACTGCTGGCCGGCCAGCATCCGCTATGGGCGCTGCTGCTGGCTGCGACGCTGGGCAACGTGCTGGGCTCATGGGTCAACTGGCTGCTGGGGCGCTCGATCGAACATTACCGCGAGCGGCGCTGGTTTCCGGTCAGCCCGGTTCGGCTGCAGCAGGCGCAGGCCTGGTACGCGCGCTACGGGCGCTGGTCGTTGCTGCTCAGCTGGATGCCGGTGATCGGCGACCCACTGACGCTGGTCGCCGGGGTGATGCGCGAGCGCCTGTGGATATTCCTGCTCATCGTCACCCTGGCCAAAGCCAGCCGCTACGCGGTGCTGGCGGCGCTGACCCTAGCCTGGATATGAACGTATCGGGACAATCGCTGACACAACTACTAAGGGGCGCCTGCATGCCTGCCAGTTGAGTACTGGCGGCGGCTCCCTGATACTGCGCAGCGCGCCGTGCGGGCACAATCCGCCAACGGTCGGCCAGCCGGTGAACAGCCGCCTCGTCAGAGGCATGCGGCCCCACAACTCTGGGGCTTGATGAGCGAGGAATAGCGGTGTCTGTCGTAGAAGCCAAACCCAAACTGAAGCGCAGCGACCTGATCTGGACGCTGATCGGGCTCAGTGCCGTGGTGCTTTCTGGCTTCCTGCTCTATCGCGAACTGCGCAATATTTCCCTCGACGAGATCAAGGGCAGCCTCGAGGCGATCTCGCACATGAACTGGCTGCTCGCTGCAGTGGCCACCCTCGGCGCTTACTGGGCACTGGCCTGGTACGACCGCATCGCCGTCGCTCACTTGGGCAAGAAGATTCCCTGGCGCTTCATCACCCTGTGCTCCTTCACCACCTACGCACTGGCGCACAATATTGGCGCCTCGGTGTTCTCCGGGGCCGTGGTGCGCTATCGGGCCTATCGCAGCAAAGGCCTGACCCCGCAGGAAATCGGCATTCTCATCGTCTTCTGCTCCTTTACCTTCGCTCTCGGCACCCTGCTCGCCAGCGGCTGCGTACTGATCGCCCAGCCCGACCTGGTCCACCGGGTGGCCAATATCACGCCGCTGGTATCGGTGGTGATCGGCAGCGTATTGCTGAGCCTGGTCGGCCTCTACGTGCTGGGCTCGTGGCGCCAGTTCAAACCCTGGACGCTGGGCAAGCTGCACGTGGAATATCCACGCCTGCCCATCGTTAGCCGCCAATTGCTGGCCGGCCCGCTGGAGCTGCTGTGCGCGGCGGCGATCATCTACTTCGCCCTGCCGGCCGATAATCACCCCGGCTACCTGGTGGTGCTCGGCGTGTTCCTCGCCTCCTTCTCCCTGGCGCTGCTGTCCCACGCGCCGGGTGGCCTGGGCGTGCTGGAAGTGACCTTTCTCGCCGCCCTGCCGGAGATACCCGCCGCCGATGTACTGGCCGCGCTGATCGTGTTCCGCATGTTCTACCTGCTGCTGCCCTTCGCCCTGTCGCTGCTGGTGGTGCTGGGCTTCGAATGGAACCAGTGGAAGGAAAAACAGCGAGGCAACAACCTGCCGTCCTGACGACTCGCCGCCACCGCGGCGCTGGCATAGAATACGCGGCCATTTTTTCGGCCCTGCGTTTCCATGTCCTTTTCTACGCCTGCCCGCGCCTGCGGCATCGACTTCGGCACCTCCAACTCCACCGTCGGCTGGCTGCGCCCCGGCCAGGACAGCCTGCTGCCCCTGGAAGACGGCAAGATCACCCTGCCCTCGGTGATCTTCTTCAACACCGAAGAGCGCCGCCCGGTCTACGGCCGTCTGGCCCTGCACGAGTATCTGGAAGGCTATGAAGGGCGCCTGATGCGCTCGCTGAAAAGCCTGCTCGGCTCCAAGCTGCTGAAGAGCGAGACCACCGTGCTGGGTAGCGCCCTGCCGTTCAAGGACCTGCTCGGCTTCTTCATCGGTGAGCTGAAGAAGCGTGCCGAAAGCCAGGCCGAGCGCGCCTTCGAGGAAGTGGTGCTGGGCCGCCCGGTGTTCTTCGTCGACGACGACCCGGCCGCCGACCAGGAGGCGCAGAACACCCTGGTGGCCGTGGCGCATAAGCTCGGTTTCAAGGAGGTGTCCTTCCAGTACGAGCCCATCGCCGCGGCCTTCGACTACGAGTCGAGCCTGGAGCGCGAGGAGCTGGTGCTGATCGTCGACATCGGTGGCGGTACTTCGGACTTCTCCCTGGTGCGCCTGGCGCCCGAGCGTCACCACTTGGCCGAGCGCCAGGGCGACATCCTGGCCACCGGCGGCGTGCACATCGGCGGTACCGACTTCGACAAGCAGCTGTCGCTGGCCGGCGTGATGCCGCTGTTCGGCTATGGCAGCAGGATGAAGAGCGACGCCTTCATGCCCACCAGCTACCACCTCAACCTGGCCACCTGGCACACCATCAATGCGCTGTACGCGCAGAAGACCCAACTGGCCCTGCAGAACATGCGCTACGACATCGTCGACGCGACCGGCATCGACCGCCTCTTCGGTCTGATCGAACAGCGCGCCGGGCATTGGCTGGCGATGCAGGTGGAAGAAAGCAAGATCGCCCTCAGCGAACAGCACACGCGCCCCATCGACCTGTCGCGCGTCGAACCGGGCCTGGTCGCCGAACTGACCCGCCCGCTGTTCGAGAACGCCATCGAGCCGCTGCTCGAACGCATTCGCGCCAGCCTCACACAGCTACTGGCCGATGCCGGCGTCGCGGCCGATCAGGTCGATACGCTGTTCTTCACCGGTGGTTCCAGTGGCGTGCCGGCGCTGCGCCAGAGCGTGGCAGCGATGCTGCCCAACGCGCGTAGCGTGGAGGGTAATACCTTCGGCAGCATCGGCAGTGGCCTGGCCATCGAGGCGAAGAAACGCTACGGCTGAGGCTGGCGCCATTCTGTTTCCAAATGTGCCGGTGCGCCCCGGCGCCGGTCTCAGCGTCTAGGTTTACCCGGTGTTCAATCAGCCCACCGGGTGATCGCCATGCTGAAGAAACTGCTGCTCGTTGCCACCGCCCTCGGCCTGCTGCTGGCCGGCTCCCTCGCCCAGGCCCACCATGGTTGGAGCTCCTATGACTCGGATCAGCCACTGACCCTGGAGGTGCCGCTGCAGAGCGTCAGCTACCGCAACCCTCACGCCGACGTGAGCATCGAGCATGACGGGCGCACCTGGCAGGTGATCCTCGCCCCAATCAACCGCCTGCAGGCACGTGGCCTGCCGGAAGCCGACCTGACGGAGGGCAAGACCGTGACCATAGTCGGCTACCCACGCAAGGACGGCACCCCGGAGATCCGCGCCGAACGCATCATCGTCGACGGTCGCACCATCGAACTCAGGTAGATGGACAGCCTGATCGCCTGGGCGGCCTGGCTCGAAGCCTCGGCACTGGGCACGCAGATGCGCAGCTCGACACTGCTCTATCCTGCGCTGAACCTGCTGCACCTGCTGGGCCTGGTTCTGCTGCTGGGGCCGATGCTGCTGCTTGATGCGCGTCTGCTTGGCGCCGGCCGCGCTTTCTCACTGCCTGCCGTGTCGCGGACGCTGACGCCGCTGGCAGTGCTGGGTCTGGTGTTGTTGCTAGGCAGCGGCTTCTGCCTATTCGCCGCCGACGCCGGGCCGCTGACCGTTGACCGTCTACTGCAGCTCAAGCTGCTGCTGATCGCCCTGGCCATCGGCAACGCTTTGCTATTTCGTCGCCTGTGGAACTCCCGACTGGCCAATTGGGACCTGCACGCACCGCTGCTCGGCCGGATGCAGGCGGCGCTGTCGCTGCTGCTCTGGCTGCTGGCGATGAGCCTCGGCCGCCTGCTGGCCTACTTCTAGCGCGGCGCGCCTTGCCGCGACAGGCCGCTGAAAAACCACTGCATCGGCAAGACCGGGGTGAAAACGACCTGTTATCCTGCGCGCCTTCGCCCTCGTTACAGGAATGCCCCGATGCAAGCCCAGCTGGAAGAACTGATCGCCAAGATAAGCTCCGGCTGCCTGGCCGAAGACGAGATCGCGCGTATCGCCGATGAGGCGGCGCAGGCCTATGCCGACCCGGCCGCGTTCCTCGCCGCCAATCCGGACGTCAACTACGACGACGAATTCCCTATCCCGCTGGGCGAATGGGTGGTGATCGGCAGCCTGCCGGAGACGGTGCTGTTTCAGGCCGACAGCTATGAAGAGCTGTTCCAGCGCATCACCGAATCCTTCGGCCCGCAAGTGCAGTTCGTACTGAAGGCCAAGCAACTGGCCAAGACCGAACCGCTCAAGGCGCTCAACCGCATCCAGGTGCAGCTCTCGGCGCTGTCACCGGAAACCGGCGGCTACGTGCTGGTGGATTTCAGCGAACCGCTGGATGACGAGTTGCAGGCGGTGCTGGTGTATGCCAGCGACCTGCCGCGGGTAATGGAGTTGGCGGTGGAAGTGGGTATCTACGCCGCCCCGGCGCTGGAAGCCTTGCAGGCGGAGCAGGCTGAAGAATAGGACGCGGCTTGCCCTCTCCCCAACCCTCTCCCATAAATGGGAGAGGGGGCT